>NZ_JAAGPR010000001.1 GCF_017104965.1 Paraburkholderia sp. Ac-20340 | reverse complement strand
GGCGGAATCGGTATTGCGAGGGCGGCGCGCCGGTGCGCCGGATGCCTTGAGCGTCGCCATATTTTTAGAGTGAATTGCGAAAACGGTGTCGCGGGATCGTAACACAGCAGCGCGGCCGCACTCGCGGGCATGAAGCCGTGCAGCGCCGGCGATTCGGCGAAACCCGCGCCCGGCACGTTCGACACCATCACATTGCCCGCGCGCATCACCTGCAGCAGCCCCGGCACGCCGATGGTGGAATCGGCGCGCAATTCGACCGGGTCGCAGAAGGTATCGTCCAGTCGCCGCAGCACTGCATGCACGCGCTCCAGGCCGCCGAGCGTCTTCAGATACAGCATGTCGTTGCGCACGGTCAGGTCTTTGCCCTCGACCAGCGTGATGCCCAGATATCGCGCAAGAAAGACGTGCTCGAAATACGTCTCGCTGAACGGCCCCGGCGTGAGCAGCACGATATGCGGCGAGGCGTTCGCGCCGCGTTCGTTATCGTCGCGCATGAGTGCACGCGCGGCGGCCGCGAGCGTGGCGACCAGTTGCGAATACGACGGCGCGAGCCGGTGCACGCGCATCGCGCGAAACGGCTCGGCGAACAGGCTGGAGACGATCAGGCGATTTTCCAGCAGATAGCCGAGGCCCGAAGGCGCTTCCGTGCGATGCGACACCACGGTCCACTGGCCGGTGGGCGCGCGCGCCAGGTCCAGCGCGACGATCTGCAGATACTGCCGGTCGGGCGGCACGAAACCCTTCACGGCGCGCAGATAACCCGGATGGCCGAACACCAGCGCGGGCGGCAGCAGACCGCACGAGAGCAGCGTCTGCGGCCCGTAGACATCGGCGACGATCTCGTTGAGCAGGCGCGCGCGTTGTGCCACGCCGCGCTCGATATGTGCCCATTCGTCCTCGCCGATGATGAGCGGCAGCAGATCCAGCGCCCACGGACGCGGCCCGCCGCGATCGGCGTAGACGTTATAGGTGATGTCGTTTTCGCGGACCTGCCGCGCGACCGACGCCGCCGCGCTGTCCAGACCCGCCACGCCCGCCTCGTCGAGCAGACCGAAGAACTGCTGCCACGGCTCGCGCCAGTTGCCGTCCGGCGCGCTCAGCTCGTCCCAGTGCCCGCTGCGCACCGGCAGCGTGCGTAGCGGCGCGCGCGCCTCGTCATCGTGGGCGGCGGCATCGAACGGCAGGGAGGTCTGGATCGGCAAGATGGTGTGGCGCGCCCGTCTTCCGGGCGCGTTCGCAGTGAGGCTTGTGGGTGAGGTCGATTACGGCTGCCGCAGATCCAGCGTGAACGGGAATTCGAGGCTGCGCGTGGGCGGTGCGGATTCGACCTGACCCGGCGTGTGGCCGGTCGTGAAGAAGCGCGCGCGCCGCCGGCTTTCGGCCTCGTAGGCGTTGACCGGGAACGTCTGATAATTGCGGCCGCCCGGATGCGCTACATGATACTGGCATCCGCCGATCGCGCGGCCACTCCAGGTATCGACGATATCGATCGTGAGCGGCGCATGCACGCCGATGGTCGGATGCAGCGACGCCGACTGCTGCCACGCGCGATAACGCACGCCCGCCACGCTTTCGCCGGCGCGGCCGGTCGGTTGCAGCGGCAACGCGTGGCCGTTCACGCTCACGCGATGGCGGCTTTCGTTGATGCCGAGCACGCTCACCTCCATGCGCTCCACCGACGAATCGACATAACGCACCGTGCTGCCGCCCGCACCTTCTTCGCCCATCACGTGCCACGGTTCGAGCGCGTGGCGCAGCGTGAGCGCGATGCCGCTCGTGTGCAGCTCGCCCACCAGCGGGAAGCGGAACTCGACATGCGGCGCGAACCACGCCGGGTCGAGCGCGAAGCCCGCCGCGGCGGTTTCGGCGAGCACATCGTCGAAATCCATCTTCACGAAGGTCGAGAGCATGAAGCGGTCGTGCAGCGCCGTGCCCCAGCGCGTCAGACGCTGCGTGTACGGCGCGTGCCAGAAACGCGCGACCAGCGCGCGCAGCAGCAGTTGCTGCGCGAGGCTCATGCGCGCGTGCGGCGGCATTTCGAAGCCGCGCAGTTCCAGCAGACCGAGGCGGCCGGTCGGGCCGTCGGGCGAATAGAGCTTGTCGATACAGAACTCGGCGCGGTGCGTATTGCCGGTCACGTCGATGAGGATATTGCGCAGCGCGCGGTCGATCAGCCAGGGCGGCACGCGCGCACCGTTATCGGCCGAAGCCGCCTGATCCGGCGCGCCGTAACTGCGCAGCAGATCGACCTGACGCTGGATTTCCGCGAAGGCGATTTCGAGTTCGTAGACCTGATCGTTGCGCGCTTCGTCCACGCGCGGCGCCTGGCTGGTCGGGCCGATAAAGAGCCCCGAGAACAGATACGACAGCGACGGATGGTTGTGCCAGTAGGCCACGAGGCTCGCGAGCAGGTCGGGGCGGCGCAGGAACGGGCTGTCGGCGGGCGTCGCGCCGCCCAGCACCAGGTGATTGCCGCCGCCGGTGCCGGTGTGGCGGCCGTCGAGCATGAACTTCTCGGTCGAAAGCGCGGTTTCGTGCGCGGCCTGATAGAGGAATTCGGTGCGCTCGACCAGTTCGCCCCAGTTCGACGACGGGTGGATGTTCACTTCGATCACGCCGGGGTCGGGCGTCACCTGGAGCATCTTCAGGCGCGGGTCGCGCGGCGGCGGATAGCCTTCGATCACCACGGGCAGCGCGAGATCGGCGGCCGTGGCTTCGATGGCGGCGAGCAGATCGAGGTAATCGTCGAGTTGCGCGAGCGGCGGCATGAACACGTGGATCTGGCCTTGCGCGCTGCCGAACGCGGCGGCTTCGGCTTGCGGGCCGGCGGCGCGCGCGGGATCGCGCACTTCCACGCACAGCGCCGTGCGGCGAATCCACGCCGCCGATTCGCCGCGCGCGGGCTGGCGGGCGGTGTCGGGGTTGCGTTCGCTGTGGTGTTCGCTATTGCGTTCGCCGCGATCGGCGTACGCGGTTGCGACATCGACATCACCCTTGACCGTGGCCGCTTCGCCGCGATACTGCATGCGCAATGCGGCGGCGCTGCGCAGCGGCGTGGGCGCGCCGAACGGATCATGCGCGTGCTGCCACGGATAGTCGCCCGCCGACACCCAAGGCAGCGAGTCGAGCGGCAGCCGGTAACCCATCGGCGAATCGCCGGGAATCAGGTACATGCGCTCGTCGCGGAAGAACCACGGGCCGCTGACCCAGCGCGGTCCTTGCAGGGCGGGCTGTATGCCGGTCCGCGCCGAAAGCGGCTCGAGCGGCAGCACGTAACCAGTGACCGCATCGAGGCCGGTATCGAATACGCGGCGCAGGCGCACGCGCTCGAGTTCGTCGTCCAGACGCGAATCGAACGGATCGACGTTCACGGGCAGGCGGCGCTCGCGCCACAGGTAATACCAGGTGTCCTCGTAGCCGGGCTGCACGTGTTGCGGATCGACCGCGAGCTTCGCGGCGAGATGGCCGATAAAGCGTTGCGCGTCGGCGGCCGTGTGGTGCGTGCTGCTGCGCTCGTCGGCGAACAGCGACGGGTCGTGCCAGCACGGCTCGCCGTCCGCGCGCCAGAACAGCGAGAGCGCCCAGCGCGGCAGTTGCTCGCCCGGATACCACTTGCCCTGGCCGATGTGCAGGAAGCCGCGCGCGCCGTACTGCGCGCGCAGTTTGTCCATCAGCGAAATGGCGTAGCGGCGCTTGGTCGGGCCGAGTGCTTCGGTGTTCCACTCGGGCGCGTCGCGGTCGCTGGCGGCCACGAAAGTGGGCTCGCCGCCCATCGTCAGGCGCACGTCCGAGGCGGCGAGCGCGGCGTCCACCTGCTCGCCCATCGCCTGCATCTGCGTCCATTGCTCGTCGGTGTAGGGCAGCGTCACGCGCGGCGTTTCCTCCACGCGCGTGATCGTCATCGAGTGCGAAAACTCGACTTCGCAGTCGTCCAGCGCGCCCGAAATCGGCGCGGCGCTGCCCGGTTCCGGCGTGCAGGCGACGGGAATATGGCCTTCGCCCGCGAACAGCCCCGAAGTCGGATCGAGGCCGATCCAGCCCGCGCCCGGCAGATAGACTTCGCACCAGGCGTGCAGATCGGTGAAATCGGCTTCGGCGCCTTGCGGGCCGTCGATCGCCTTGACGTCGGGCGTCAGTTGCAGCAGATAGCCGGACACGAAGCGCGCGGCCAGACCCAGTTGGCGCAGCGTCTGCACCATCAGCCAGCCGGAGTCGCGGCACGAACCCGAGCGCTTTTCGAGCGTTTCCTCGGGCGTCTGCACGCCGGGCTCCATGCGGATGAGATAGCCGATGTCGCGTTGCAGCCGCTGGTTCAGATCGACGAGAAAATCGACCGTGGCGCGCGGCGAACGGTCGATGGTCTCGACGAAGGCGGCGAAGCGCGGCGTGGGCTCGCTGCGTGCGAGATAGGGCGCGAGTTCGGTCGCCAGCTCCGGCGTGTAGGCGAAGGGGAACTGCTCGGCGCTCGGTTCCAGGAAGAAGTCGAACGGGTTGTAGACCGCCATTTCCGCGACCAGATCGATCGTGACGCGGAATTCGCGCGTCGGCTCCGGAAAGGCGAGCCGCGCCTGATAGTTGGCGAACGGGTCCTGCTGCCAGTTCACGAAATGATCGGCGGGTTCGACGCGCATCGAATACGAAAGGATGGGCGTGCGGCAATGCGGTGCGGGACGCAGACGCACCACATGCGGCGCGAGGCGCACGAGCCGGTCATAGCGATACTGCGTGACATGGTTTAACGCGACACGGATGGACACACCCGACTCCTCGTTCGACAGGGATGAATTGAAAGGCTGGACGCGCGCTTATGATGCGCACGGTGCGAGTGGCGGTGATGACAATCGTCGGCAACGTGCCGCCGGGTGTGACGCGGCACGCGGCGTGCTCTGCCGTTCGCGCCCAACACAGGAAAGCGGCCATGAAGACGTTTCACTGCGACCACTGCAATCAACTGGTGTTCTTCGAAAACGAGCGCTGCGAGCGTTGCGACGCGCGTCTGGGCTATGTGCCCCAGAGTGGTGAAATGCATGCGTTTGAAGCGTTGGACGCGTTGGAACAGGCGGGCGAGGGCCGCTGGCGCATCCTGAACACGCAGGCGCCTGGCACGCTGTTTCGCCAGTGCCACAACTACGCGGTCGAGAACGTCTGCAACGGCATGATCCCCGACGACGCCGCGCACGCCAACGACACGCTCTGCCGCGCCTGCCAGTTCACGCGCACGATTCCCAATCTGGAGCGGCCGGAAAACCGGCTCTACTGGTACAGGCTGGAAGTGGCCAAACGGCGCCTGCTCTACACGCTGGGCGCGCTGGGCCTGCCGCTGGCCACGCGCGCCGAAGACCCCGAACACGGCCTGCAGTTCGAGTTTCTCGAAGAGATGGGCGATGGCCAGCACGTGCTCACCGGCCACGACCACGGCCTCATCACGATGAACATCGCCGAAGCCGACGACGCCCATCGCGAAAGCACGCGTGTGTCGCTGCACGAGCCGTATCGCACCTTGCTCGGGCATTTCCGGCACGAGGTCGGCCATTACTATTTCGACCGGCTGGTGGCCGAAACGCGCTGGATCGAGCCGTTCCGGCAATGTTTCGGCGACGAGCGCGCCGACTACGCCGCGGCGCTCGCCACGCACTACGCGAACGGCCCCGCGCCCGACTGGGCCGGGCGTCACGTGAGCGCGTATGCGTCGGTGCATCCGTGGGAGGACTGGGCGGAAACCTGGGCGCACTACCTGCATCTCGTCGATACGCTCGATACGGCGGCCGCCTGCGGCGTGACGCTCCTGCCCGACAGCCCCGACGAACCCGTGCTGCTCGACCAGACGCCGGTGGACGAAGCCAGCTTCGACAACCTGATGGCGCGCTGGTTTGCGCTGACCTATGCGCTCAACAGCCTGAACCGCAGCCTGGGCATGCCGGACGGCTATCCGTTCACGCTGGCCCCGCCGGTCATCGACAAGTTGCGTTTCGTTCATCGCGTGATCTCGGCGGCGGCGCAAACCTGATTGCGGATGGTCCGACGGCGCGCGTCAGGCGGCCGCCGCGACCGGCTCGGGAATCGCCGGGCGCACGAGATCGCGGCCGACGCGGCGCGCCAGTTCGTTGACGCGCGCGATCAGCGCAACGAGCCAGCTACGCAGCGCCGAGGTTTGCGCGTTCGCGAACCAGGCGTCGAGCGGCGCCTGCCGCACTTCCTCGCATAGTTGCAGCGCAAGCCGTTCGGTTTGCGCCGATTGCCCGTTGCGCAGCCGCACGGCAATGCGGCGGATTTCCTCCAGACTCGCGGCGAGCGAACCCGGCCAGTCCTGGCATTGAACCAGCAGGGCCGCGACGCGCGCGGGCGCGATGGCGTCGCGATACACCTCGCGATAGGCGTCGAGCCCCGACACGGCACGCAGCAGCGCATTCGCGCCGTGATAATCGAAGGCGTGCGGCTTGAGCAATTCGCAATGGGCTTCGAGCGTGCGCGCCATATGATCGGCGCGCTCCACGCAGCCGCCCAGATGCAGGAACGCGGAGGTCTCGTTCTGCACCGGCGCGGCCAGTTGCACGCCGCGCACGAGATGCAGACGCTGCTTGATCCACTCGAAGAACGCATAGGGATCGTGCTCGTGCAGATCGTCGGCGAGAAGACGCTGCAAATCGAGCCACGTGGCGTTGAGCGTTTCCCACAACTCCGCGCCCAGACAGCCGCGCACGGCGCGCGCGTTTTCGCGCGCAAACCGCAGGCTGCTGACGATCGACGACGGATTCGCCGCATCGGCGCCCAGATACGCGATCACCTCGCGGCGCTCGATGCCGTGATGCGAAAGCCGATAGTGATCGGCCAGACCCACGATCGACAGGATCGTGAGCCAGCTATGCGCGGCGCTGTCTTCGGCTTCGCTGGCGCCGGCATACGCGGGCAGCAAGGAGCGCTGATAGCAGGCGTCGAGCAGACGCGCGAGATGATCGGCACGCGCGGTGTGGCGGGTCATCCAGAACAGATGTTCGGCAGTGCGGCTCAGCATGGGGCCTCCGGAGTGGCGCGATCGGCTGATGATTCGTTTGGTTGAACCAGTTAATTCGGATTGCTGATGAGTGTATAGGTTTCAGCTCGCCTGTCGCTCCAGCACCCAGGTGTCCTTGGTGCCGCCGCCCTGCGACGAATTGACGACCAGCGAACCTTCGCGCAACGCCACCCGCGTGAGCCCGCCCGGCACCATGCGCACTTCCTGGCCGGACAGCACGAAAGGCCGCAGATCGATATGGCGCGGCGCGATGCCGCTCTCCACCCAGGTGGGGCAGGTCGAAAGCGAAAGCGTCGGCTGGGCGATGTATTTATCGGGATGCGCGATCAGCACGGCGCGGAATTCCTCGATCTCCGCGCGCGTGGCCGCCGGGCCGATCAGCATGCCGTAGCCGCCCGCGCCATGCGTTTCCTTGACGACCAGTTCGGGCAGATGATCGAGCACGTAACGCAGATCGTCGGGCTTGCGGCACATCCACGTGGGCACGTTGTTGAGCAGCGGCTCTTCGCCCAGATAGAAACGCACCATGTCGGGCACGTAGGGGTAGATCGACTTGTCGTCGGCGACACCGGTGCCTACCGCATTGCAGAGCGTGACGTTGCCCTTGCGGTACACGTTCATGAGGCCCGCTGCGCCGAGCGTCGAATCGGAGCGGAACGCGAGCGGGTCGAGGAAATCGTCGTCCACGCGCCGGTAGATCACGTCCACGCGCTGCGGGCCCTGCGTCGTGCGCATATAGAGGTGATCGTTTTCGACGAACAGATCCTGGCCTTCGACCAGCTCGATACCCATTTGCTGCGCGAGAAACGCGTGTTCGAAATACGCCGAGTTGTACATGCCGGGCGTGAGCAGCACGACGGTGGGATTGTCGGTGCCGGCGGGCGCGGCGGCGCGCAAGGTATCGAGCAGCAGATCCGGGTAATGCGCGACCGGCGCAATGCGATTGCGCACGAACAGATCGGGGAACAGCCGCATCATCATCTTGCGGTTTTCCAGCATGTACGAGACGCCGGAAGGCACGCGCAGATTGTCTTCGAGCACGTAGAACTCGCCTTCGCCCGCGCGCACGATGTCGATGCCGGCGATATGCGCATAGATATCGCGCGCGACGTTTACACCCTGCATTTCAGGGCGATATTGCGCGTTGCGCAGAATCTGGTCGGCGGGCACGATGCCCGCGCGCACGATGTCCTGGCCGTGATAGATATCGTGGATAAAGCGGTTGAGCGCATTCACGCGCTGGCGCAGGCCGCGTTCCAGTTGCGTCCATTCATCGCGCTGGAAAATGCGCGGAATCACGTCGAAGGGAATCGTGCGCTCGGTGCCCGCGCCCGTGACGTCCTTCTCGCCATAGACGGCGAAGGTGATGCCCACGCGGCGGAAGATCGTGTCCGCTTCCGCGCGCTTCTTGTGCATCTGATGCTCGCTCTGGCTGCGCATCCACGCGAGAAACTCGCGGTAATGCGCGCGCGGCTCGCCTGCCTGCGGAAACGCCGCGGCAGTCAGGCCCCGAACATCGAACTCCCCGTACTCGAACATCTCATTGAAGAATGTTTGCGTCATATCCGTTCTTCCGTCCGCTGCTGTCGTTCACTGCTGGCTGGCAGGTTGTCCCTGACCCGCGCTGGCTCGTTGTACGCAAGCGTGCTGCTCCGATCGGTGACGCCGGAATTCCGCCGGGGCGTGCAGCGGGCCCGTGAAGGGCACGCTGCGCGGCGTCGGTGGATTCGCCTGATCGAAACATCGGTGCAGGGCGCAACGTCGGGTGGACGCGCGCCGGATGCACGTGGCTAAGCGTTGCATGAGCGCTGCATGAGCGTTGCTCAACGAGGCCGGCATGGCTGCGCTGGGTGATCGGGCTGAAAGAGGCAATGCAACTTCCATGCCGATGCGCGCAAACTCATGCGGCGCGGCTTGATTGGCCGGTGCACCGGTTCGGCGCCCGTGGCGCGCGATGCGGCTTGCATCGCGCCGGACGCCTGAAGCGGTGCTCAACGCGCTCGAAGCACTAAATCGATGCGTAATCCGGCTGCGTGGCGAAAAGGAAGCGGAAGGCCATGCGCGAAGATGGTGCGCGTGGCGACGGTCGACGGCGAACCGGGGCGGTGGAGCATCGCGAAAGAGTCCATAGGCGACGATTAATCGAGAAGGCGGCGCGATGGCTGGCGCCGGATGCGCGCAGCCGCTCTCGTCGGCGCGCGCGTTCTTGTTGTCGGCCTACATGAAGCGCGCGAGGCGTTTCAATATGATGACAAAACGATGCGTGAGCGATTAATCGACGATAAATCGCTTTTCGCCGCGCGGCGAACGAAGCCAATATGGATGCGCGCGCAACTTTCTATTTCGTTTCGTGCGCGCGCGCACTGAACTTCAAACGCTCCCGAATCCGCTCCACCACCCATTTCGCCCGCGCCGAAAGCGGCCATTCCGCGCGATGCAGCAGCCACAGCGTATCCACTACGGGCGCGCCGCATTCGATCACCTTGATCGCGGCCGCATCGGCGAACGCTTCGCGCGCATGCCGCGGAATCACCGTAAAACCCAGGCCGCGCGCCACCGGCGCAAGAATCAGCGATATCTGGTTGCTGAAGCCGCGCAAGGGCAGCGCGCGCACGCCCGGACTGGCCGGAAAACGCCGCGCCAGCAGCCGCGTGGCCATGGCCTGGCCATCGGGGTGATCGATAAAACCGAGCCGTTCGAGATCGGCCCAGCTTTGCACGTCTTCGCCGGCGGGCACGACCAGTTCCAGCGGCTCTTCCGCAAACGGTTCGGCCGCAAGCCGCGGATCGTCGGGCCGCAGTGTCACCACGCCAATTTCATAGCGCTTGTCGAGCACGGCCTCGCGCGTTTCCGTATCCGGCGCGAAACGATGGCGGATCACGAGCCCCGGATGCGCCTGCTGCAAGTCCAGCAAGAGCGGATAGAGCGCGAGCCCGACGCTGCCCGGCGTGATGAGACTGACTTCGCCGCTGTCGACGGTGCGATCGGATAGCTGAAGTTGCAGCCGTTTATGCGCCTGTTCGACGGCGTTGCAGTAGTCGAGCAGCGCCACGCCGGCCGGCATCAACTCGATCTGGCGGCCGCGCCGGACCAGCAACGGGCCCAGTTGCGCCTCCAGATGCTGCATGTGCTGGCTCACGGCCGCCTGCGTCAGCCCTAATTGATTGGCCGCGCGCGTGAAGCCGCCCAGTTCGGCCACCGCCGCGAAGGAGCGCAGCCATTGAGGATTGAGCATAACGAACTCTTATCAAAGCGATAAGGTTCCATTAGAGCAGATGTGGGCTCGCACGCGCTACGCTTGTCGGGTCAACGTTTTCAGGAGTGTTCTGTCATGAACCGGCCCTATCCGCGCAGCTTTTCCCACATCGGCCTGTCGGTCACCGATCTCGACGCCGCCGTGCGTTTCTACAGCGACGTCATGGGCTGGTATCTGATCATGCCGCCGACCACCATCACCGAAGACGACAGCGCCATCGGCGTGATGTGCACGGATGTGTTCGGCGCGGGCTGGGGTTCGTTCCGCATCGCGCATCTGTCGACGGGCGATCGTATCGGCGTGGAGATTTTCGAGTTCCGCAACGCGCAGAAGCCCGAGAACAACTTCGAGTACTGGAAGACCGGCGTGTTTCACTTCTGCGTGCAGGACCCGGATGTGGAAGGGCTGGCGGCGAAGATCGTCGCGGCGGGCGGCAAGCAGCGCATGCCGGTGCGCGAGTATTTCCCGGGCGAGAAGCCGTACCGCATGGTCTATATGGAAGATCCGTTCGGCAATATCGTCGAGATTTATAGCCACAGCTACGAGCTGACCTATTCGGCCGGAGCGTATCAATCGTGACGAACGCGGTCGCGCCGACCCATCGCGCCTGGACCTGGCACGGCAGCGCCAATCCGCTCGATCTGACGCTGCAGCAGGTGCCGATGCCGGTTCCGGCCGCCGCTCAGGTGCTGGTGCGCAATGCCGCGATCGGGCTGAATCCGGTCGACTGGAAGGTGCTGGGCGGCGCGCTGGTGGACTGGCAGGACGGCCATGTGCCGGGCGTCGATGGCGCGGGCGTGGTGGTGGCGCTGGGCGAGGGCGTGTCGGCGCACTGGCTGGGGCGCCGCGTGGCCTGGCACACGAGCCTGCACGCGCACGGCAGCTTCGCGGAGCACACGCGAGTCGACGTGCGCGCGCTGCTCTGCGTCCCCGATACGCTCGATTTCGACCTCGCCGCGAGCCTGCCGTGTCCGGCGCTGACGGCCTGGCTCGCGATCGAAAAAGTGCCGGTCAAGCCGGGCCAGACCTTGCTGATCAGCGGCGCGGGCGGTGCGGTGGGCCAGTATCTGGTGCAACTGGCGGCCGCGCGCGGCTTCGTGGTGACGGCGATGGCGAACGCGCGGCATCGCGATCGCCTCCGGTCGCTGGGCGCAGCCGATTGCATCGACGGACCCTTGCCCGATAGTGGCGCGTGGACGGGCGGTCGCCGCTTTTTCGCGGTGATCGATGCGGTGAGCGGCGAGCACGCCACGCGCATGGCCGATGCCTTGAAGGCCAACGGTCATCTGGTCTGCGTGCAGGATCGCGTGGCGCAGTGGCCGTGCGATCCGTTCGGCTTGACGCTGTCGATGCACGAAGTGGCGCTGGGCGCGCTGCATCAGCATGGCGATGACGACGCGTGGACGCAGTTGCGCACCGCAGGCGAGCAGATGCTGGCCGCCATCGCGCACGCCCGTTTGCAGCCGCCGGAACGCGTGGTGCGCGACTTCGAGGATCTGGCGCACCTGCTGGACGCACTGCGGCAGCGCAGTTTCGGCGGCAAGCCGGTGGTGCGGATTCGCTAGCGCATCAGCCTGCAATCTCCTTGAGCAGATCGCGTGCGGCGCGCACGACGGCATCCGCGGTGATATCGAATTTGTCGTACACGTCCTGGATTTTCCCGGACTCGCCAAAGCTGTGCATGCCGACAAACCGGCCTTCGGTGCCGAGGTAGCGATCCCAGCCCAGTTCGACCGCCGCCTCGACCGCCACTCTCACGGGCGAATCGCCTAGCACCTTGCGCTTATAGTCGCGATCCTGCGCTTCGAACAGCAGGCGGCAGGGCATCGATACGACGGCGGTGGGCACGCCTTCGGCCTGCAGGACGTCGCGCGCTTCGACGGCCAGTTGCAGTTCGGAACCGGTCGCGAGCAAGGTGACCTGACGCGGGCCGCCCTCGGCATCGTGCAGGATGTATGCGCCGCGCGCCGAGCGGTTTTCTCCATCGGCGTCATGGCGTAGCAGCGGCAAGGGCTGGCGCGACAGCGCGAGCAGCGCCGCCTGGCGTGGATGGTCGAGCACCAGTTCCCAGCATTCTGCGGTTTCGATCGCGTCGCCGGGACGATACACGGCAAGCTGCGGAATCGCCCGCAGCGCGGCGAGATGCTCGACCGGTTGATGCGTCGGGCCGTCTTCGCCGAGACCGATCGAATCGTGCGTCATCACGTAGATCGTGCGCACGCGCATCATCGCGCTCAGGCGAATGGCGGGGCGGCAATAGTCGGAAAAACACAGGAAGGTGCCGCCATAAGGAATCAGGCCGCCGTGCAGCGCGATGCCGTTCATCGCGGCGGCCATGCCGTGCTCGCGCACGCCGTAATGCACATAGGAACCGTCATAGTGGCCCGGCGTGATTTCGACCTGATTTTTAGCCTTCGTATTGTTCGACGGCGTGAGATCGGCCGAACCGCCGAGCAGTTCTGGAATCGCGGCGAACAGGTGATTGAGCACGTCGCCGCTGGCCTTGCGCGTGGCCATCGCTTCGCCGCTGGCGACGAAGGCCTGGCGCGCCGCAGTGATCGCCTTTTTCCAGTCATCCGGCAATTTGCCTGCCGTGCGGCGCTCGAATTCGCTGCGTAATGGCTCGGGCGCCTGCTTGACGCGCTCGGCCCATGCGCTGCGCTTTTCGCGGCCTTGTGCGCCGACTTCGCGCCACGACTTCAATAAATCGTCGGGAATTTCGAAGGGCGGCGAATTCCAGTCCAGAATCTTGCGCGCGCCCGCAATCTCTGCTTCGCCAGGCGCGTCGCTATGCGCCTTCTGTGTGCCCGCTTTAGTAGGAAAGCCAAAGCCGATGATGGTTTTGCAGGCGATCAGCGTCGGGCGATCGTGCGTGGCGCGCGCGGTTTCGATTGCGTTGCGAATGGCGTCGGTGTCATGCCCGTCGATGTCGAGCACTTGCCATCCCGAGGCGTGAAAGCGTTCGATTTCATTGTCCGAGACGGCGAGGCTGGTCGCGCCATCGATGGAAATCGAGTTGTTGTCCCAGAACGCGATCAGCCGGTTCAGTTTCAGATGGCCAGCCAGCGAAATGGCTTCCTGACTAATCCCTTCCATCAGGCAACCGTCGCCAAGAAAAACGTAAGTATGGTGATTGACGAGATCGTCGCCGAAATGCGCATTCATGATGCGTTCGGCCAGCGCCATGCCCACCGATTCCGCAATGCCTTGCCCGAGCGGCCCGGTCGTGAGTTCGATTCCTTCGGCGTGCGAATATTCCGGGTGCCCGGCCGTCTTGCTGCCAACCTGCCTGAAGCGCTTGATTTCGTCGATCGTCATATCGGCGTAACCGGTCAGATAGAGCAGGCTGTAGAGCAGCATCGACGCATGGCCATTCGAGAGCACGAAGCGGTCGCGGTCCAGCCAATGCGGATCGGACGCATCGAATTGCATGAAGTCCTTGAAGAGGACTGTCGCCACGTCGGCGAGTCCCATTGGCGCGCCGGGGTGTCCGCTATTGGCCTGCTGGACCGCGTCCATCGAAAGAAAGCGGATGCAGTTCGCCATCGCGCGAAGATGCGGATCGCGCGGCGCGGGCACGGCGTGCGATGGCGTGGAATTCGGCTCGGTCATGGAAGTTCCTCGTTAGCTTGCTTGAAAGGGTGCGAGCTTGCGGCGTCACATGCTGAAGTGATTCGTCAGCGCAATTTCCATACCGATTTGCGCGGGATTGGTATGGATCGGGCTTGGATCGATATCAATCAGGCATCGGCACATCGATTGCGCTTGAGTGTGGCCCGAAACCGCTCGAAGAACCTGAGGAGCCACCCATGCCCCATCGCAATCGTCCCGCTGGCAAGGCGCCAGCCAGTAAGGCCAACGCCGCGCATCCTGCGAATGCCGGCGCAGTGGACGCCAAGTCGCAAAGTCTCGAAACGTTCCGCGCGCACGCCGATGGCGAAGCGCTGCGCACGAATCAGGGCGTGAAGATCGCCGACAACCAGAACAGTTTGCGCGCCGGCCCGCGCGGCCCGACCTTGCTCGAAGATTTCATTATGCGCGAGAAAATCACGCACTTCGATCACGAGCGCATTCCCGAACGCATCGTGCACGCGCGGGGCTCGGCGGCGCACGGCTATTTCCAGGTCTATGAATCGCAGGCCAGGCTCACGCGCGCCGATTTTCTGCAGGACCCCGCTAAAACCACGCCGGTCTATGTACGCTTTTCGACGGTACAGGGCCCGCGCGGCTCGGCAGATACCGTGCGCGACGTGCGCGGCTTCGCCACCAAGTTCTATACGGACGAAGGCAATTTCGATCTCGTCGGCAATAACGTGCCGGTGTTTTTCATTCAGGACGCGATCAAGTTCCCCGATTTCGTGCACGCGGTAAAACCCGAAGCGCCCGACGAAATGCCGACGGGCGGCACCGCGCACGACACGTTCTGGGACTTCGTTTCTCTGGTGCCGGAAAGCGCGCATACGGTGATCTGGGCCATGTCGGACCGCGCGATTCCCAAAAGCCTGCGTACGATGGAAGGCTTTGGCGTGCATACGTTCCGGCTGATCGACGCTAAAGGTCACGCGCGTTTCGTGAAGTGGCACTGGCGTCCGGTGCTGGGTTCGTATTCGCTGGTCTGGGACGAGGCGCAGAAGATCGCGGGAAAGGATCCCGATTTCCATCGGCGAGATCTTTGGGAAGCGATCGAACGCGGAGATTATCCGGAGTACGAATTAGGCGTGCAGATTATAGAAGAAGCCGACGAGCACAAATTCGGCTTCGATCTGCTCGATCCGACCAAACTCATTCCAGAAGAACTCGTGCCGGTTCAGTTGATCGGCAAGATGACGCTCAATCGCAACCCGGACAATTTCTTCGCCGAAACGGAACAGGTGGCGTTTCATCCTGGGCATATCGTGCCGGGCATCGATTTCAGCAACGACCCGCTTTTGCAGGGGCGTTTGTTCTCCTATACCGATACGCAGATCAGCCGTCTTGGCGGGCCGAACTTTCACGAGATTCCGATTAACCGGCCGGTTTGTCCGTTTCAGAATAACCAGCGCGACGCCATGCATCGGCAGACGATCAACGTAGGCCAGGCTTCTTACGAACCGAATTCGGTGGGCGAGGGTTGGCCGAAGGAAACGCCGCCGAAAGACGGCGGGTTCGAAAGCTATCAGGAGCGCATGGATGGCGCAAAGGTCCGAGTGCGCAGCGAATCCTTCGCCGATCATTTTTCGCAGGCGACGATGTTCTATCAGAGCATGTCCGAGCCGGAGAAGGCGCATATTCTTGCGGCCTATTCGTTCGAACTGGGTAAGGTCAAGCGCACGGAAATTCGCGAGCGCGTGGTCAATGAAATCCTCGTGAATATCGATGCGGATCTTGCGGCGCAGGTCGCGAAGGCGCTCGGTTTGAGCAAGCCGAAGGCGGGCCGCAAGCCTGGCAAGCCGCATCCCGCGAGTTCGCCCGCGCTGAGTTTGTTGAATCGCGTCAAGCCCGGTATTGCCACGCGCAAGATTGCGCTTCTGAGTGCGCCGGGCGCGGATGGCGCGACGCTCAAGCAACTACGCGACGCGTTTGCGAAGGAGGGCGCGACCGCACTGCTGATTGCGCCAACGCTGGAACCCATCGACGGCCTCGCACCGGATGCGACGCTGGCGGGCATGCCTTCGGTCATGTTCGACGCGGTGTTTATCCCCGGCGGCGAGAAGGCGGCGCAGGCGCTCGTGCAATCGGGCGATGCGCGTCACTTCGTGAACGAGGCTTTCAAGCATCTGAAGGCGATTGCTGCGGTGGATACGGGGCGCTTGCTGCTGGCGGCCGCGCAACTGCCCGATCATGCGGATGGCGTAGTACAGGGCGATGCCGCCGATCTGAAGCGAGTGATCGATGCGTTTATTGAAGCGGCGGGGCAGCACCGTATCTGGTCGCGTGCTGCGCTGGCTGAATCGGTGCCTGCATAAGCTTTGCGTGTCTGAAGCGCCTTGGCGAGCGATTCGCCTTGGCGCTTCAGCGTGAAACTTGAATCACTTCGAATGCTTCTTCGGAATCTTCGCGCCTGATTTACGCGCTTCATTGAGCGCAATCGCTACGGCCTGCTTTTGCGGCTTGCCCTGTTTCATCTCCGTTTTGATGTTTTTCGAAATGGCTTCGCGCGACTTTCCCTTGCTGAGCGGCATGATCGTTCTCCCGTGTGAAAACCTCTACGCCTGCGCAGCGCGCATGCCCGCGATCCTATTTTGCTTTGGCCGCGCTGGCAGGTGCGCTGCGGATCATCCGATCGTTGGTGGGCTGCTGAGGCTTCCTGACAGGCATATTGTCGGGATTCGTCGCGCTGGCGGCGCCGGGCGCGGCAGCGGGCGGTTTGACCATGGGCGTGATGGGCGGTTCGGCTGGCGTGCTGGGCGACTGCGCGATAGCGGGCGCACTGCACAGTATCTGCGCAGCGCTGGCGACAACGAGCGCGAAGCGCAAACGTGGCGCTGTCATTTTCATGGCGATCTCCGAAAGCGGGCACACGCCGTTTCCGCGCGCGAATACCATGCCCGGCTGCAGGGACAATCAATCCGCGAGCGTCGTTGCCTGGAGGGACGCGTTTGCGGCAATGTCGGCAATCGCGCCAGCGCTTATCGCCTGGCTATATAAAAAGCCCTGTGCATGCGTGCAGCCGTTCTGCAGCAGGAAGTCGCGATGTCCATAGGTTTCGACGCCTTCCGCAATCAATTCGAAATCCAGTGCCTTCGCCACCGCGATCACGGCCAGCGCAATGGCTTCCGTTTCCGCGTCATGACCGATTTCGCGCACGAATTCGCGATCGATCTTGAGGCGATCGACGCGAAAGCGCTTTAGATAACCCAAACTCGAATAACCCGTGCCGAAGTCGTCGATGGCGATACGCACGCCCATTTCGCGCAGCGTCGCGAGCGTTCGCGCAGTGAGTTCGGGGTTGCGCATGAGTGCGCCTTCCGTCACTTCCAGTTCGAGCAATTCGGGCGCGAGGCCCGAATCGGCGAGTGCGTCGCTCACCTGGGCGATCAGATTGCCATGTTCGAGTTGCAACGGCGAAACATTGACCGATACGCGCGTGGGCCGCGCCGGATCGCGATTCCATTGCGCCGCTTCACGGCAGGCCTCGCGCAGCACCCATTCGCCGATACCGCGAATCAGCCCGGTTTCTTCCGCAATGGGAATAAAGAGCGCCGGCGAAACGCTGCCCAGTTCCGCATCGGTCCACCGCAGCAAGGCCTCCGCACCGATCATCGCGCCCGTTGCCATATCGAATTGCGGCTGATACAGCACGTTCAGTCCGCCGCTGCGGAACGCCTGGCGCAGACGCGTGGAAATGCGCAAACGCGAAGTTGCGGCTTCGCTCAATTCCGGGCGATAGAACTGATACTGATTGCGGCCATTTTGCTTGGCGAGGTACATCGCGGCATCGGCATTGCGCACCAGGGTTTCGGCGTCGTCGCCATCGACGGGATAAAGACTGATGCCGATACTCGCTTCGATAAAGAGTTCGTGGCCGAGCACCTGAATCGGTTCGGTCATGGCGGCCAGCAGCGCGTCGAGCATCGGCATCAGCAAGGGACGCGTGCCGTCGCAGAACATCATGAATTCGTCGCCGCCGTAGCGCGCCACGGTGCCGCTCTCGCCAACCACGCGCTCGATACGCCGCGCGATCAAGGCGAGCAAGGCGTCGCCCACGCGATGGCCGAGCGAATCGTTCACTTCCTTGAAATTGTCGAGATCGAGAAAGATCACCGCAAGCGTTCTGGCCGACTGGCCCGCCCGTTGCAATTCGAGCGCGATGCGTTCGTCGAAATGCTTGCGATTCGACAGACCGGTGAGCGCATCGTATTCGGCGCGATGCTGGAGTTCGGCCTGAACCGCGAGTTGCGCGGTGACGTCTTCCATCACGCACAACGTCGCGCTGCGTTCATCGAAATCCGTCTGCAGGTGAAACACATTCATCGAGCGCAATTCGCCGTTGCGGGTGCGATGCTCCCAAATGGCCGTGCCGCCGTGCTGCGCGCGTCCGGGCGCGAGCGACGCACCGTGCAGCGCGGTCTCGTCCATGCGCAGATCGGCGAGCGACATGCGCAGCATTTCGTCGGCGCGATAACCCATCGCTTTGACCGCCATGTCGTTGACGGCGACCAGACCGGACGTTGCGTCGTCAACGATCCAGATCGGCAATGGATTCTGCTGGAACAGACGCTGATATTTCTGCCGATTGCTGTCCGCCGTGCGCAACGCTTCGCGCAGCGAGGCAGTCACGCGCGCATTGCGTTGCAAAAACGCAAGCAGCAGACATGCCGCTGCAAGACCCGAACCGAGCAGCAGGGCAGCGACGCGCTGCGAATCCCTGGACGCCTGCGTGACCGATTGTTCCAGATGCGCATCCTCGTCCACGCGGATTTCGCCGATCTTTTCCATGGTCTGGAAAAAGCGTGCATCGAGCTCGCCCAGCGAAGGCGTCGCCACCGTCACGCTGCCGGGATAGAGCAGGGCGCGCATCGCCAGTTCATTGCTCAACTGGCCCAGATGGCGAATCATGTCTTTGAGTTCGTCGAGCAGCGCGAGACAGCGCTCGCGCCCTTCGCAGGTTTTCTGCGCGGCGTTGGCGTGGTCGATCAGCGCGGGCAGCGGATAAATATAAGCCGCGCGCCGGTAAAACGGCCGCGTGCCGATCACCGTGTAAAGCTGTTCGTGCTCGTCGAGCAGCGTATTTTGCAACTCGTCGAGATTCTGTTTGACCGACTCGACCGCGTGCTGCTGGGTCAGCGCGTTGCGCTGTTCGTGCACCTGCTTGAGCGCGAGGGTCGTATTCAGGGCAATGGCCGCCAGAATCGCGACAACGGCAAGAGGCGCAACAAGCCGCGCGCGCAACGCCGCCGCCGGTCGTTTGAGGACCGGATCATGGCTATCATCGCTCGTCTGTGTGTCGCTTTTTTGACTGCTCGTCATCGGGTTTCCCGCCATCAATGCCCACGGCTTATCGACAGCTAACGGAGCTAACTTGAGGGGCAAGCCGATGCACTTTGGGCTTTATTTGCGGAGCGGCGGGGAGTGCCAGAACCGATCTGTCGCTCCCCGCCTGGCGATCAAGCGCGCAGCGCGGGCGCCGCCGGGAAATCGACCGGTACACGCGTGATGGCGTGTAAATAATTGGTCATAATCTTGTCGCCAATCACCATGATCGTGTCGACGAGATTCGCCTTGGTCCAGCCAGCCGCGAAGAACGCATCGACGAGTGCCGGGTCGGCATGACCGCGCTCGACTGCGATGTTTTTCACGAGGCGGGCGAGTGCGTCGAACTTCGGATCGAAGCTTGCCGTGCCGGCGCGAATCTCCAGAATCTGCTCGTCGCTGAATCCATTCATCTTGCCGATGACCGTGTGGGCTGCGAGGCAGTACGCGCAGTCATTGACCTGACTGACGACGAGATTCACCACTTCGCGTGCGCGGCCCGTGATGCTGCTTTTGGCATTCTGCAGTTGCAGATAATTGCCGAGTGCATGTTCCGAATGCGCGAAGGTTGCATACAGGTTCGGCACCATGCCGATGCCCGCTTTCAGCTTGTCGAACAGGGCCTGGTTTTCGGGCGAAACGTCGTCGCGAGTCGGGATGTCGATCGTGTTCATGTTAGTTATCCGAAATAAATGAAGTGATGGGATTGTTGCGCGTGTTGTGCTTATTGCGCGACATATCCGCCATCGACAGCAATCGACTGGCCGGTGAGAAAGCGCGCCTTGTCGCTGGCGAGGAACAGGATGGTTTCGGCGATTTCATCGGGCGATGCGGCACGGCGCGCGGGCACGGTGGCGAGCAGGCCGGCCTTGTTGTCGTCGCTGCCACCGGTGAAGCGATCGAGCATATTCGTCGCCACCGGGCCAGGCGCCACGGCGTTCACGCGCACGCCCGCTGCGGCGCCTTCGAGTGCCGCGCTTTTCGTCAAGCCTTCGACCGCGTGCTTGGAGGCGACGTACACCGACGCGCCCGCCATGCCGACCAGCCCCGCAATCGACGAAAGATTCACGATCGAACCGGCGCCGTGCTCCAGCATCACACGCATTTCGTGTTTGACCGAAAGCAGCGTGCCCAGCACGTTCGCCGAGAACGTCTCCTCGTAATTCGCGGCCGATTGCTCGACGATCGGCGCGATGTGGCCTTCGGTGCCGGCGTTGTTGACGGCCACATCGAGACGGCCAAAGCGATGCACGGTCTGCTCGACCAGTTGCCGGACGTCGGCTTCGTAGCGCACATCGGCACGCACGAATTCCGCTTCGGCGCCAAGGGCGCGCAGTTCCGCGGCCAGCGCGTGACCGGCTTCTTCGCGGCGGCCGCTGACGACCACGCGGGCGCCGTCACGGGCGAAGGCGAGCGCCGTGGCGCGGCCGATGCCGGTCAGTGCGCCGGTAATGAGGACGACGGGTGAGTTCATGGCAAGACTCCTGGGTGGGTTTCGATTCTGTTCATTCACTTATGCAATCGCGGATGCGATGGGTGAACTTTGATTGATTCCGATGATTTGCAGTAGCCGTGTAGCAGGCCTATCATTCAGTCCAGTCAGGAATGAATGAGCGAGCCGAAATGGACAAGCTGCAATCGATGGCCACTTTTGTGCGGGTGGTGGAAGCGGGGAGTTTTTCTTCGGTCGCGCACGAACGCGATACGACGCAGAGCGCGATCAGCAAACAGGTGGCGGCTTTGGAGCGCGCGCTAGGCGTGAAGCTGCTGACGCGCACCACGCGCTCGCTTTCGCTGACCGAAGAAGGCGCGCGCTATTTCGAAGAAGCGCGCAGGCTGGTGGCCGAAATCGCCGAGGCCGAAGGCGCGCTCCAGCGCGGCGAGCAGCAGTTGACCGGCTGGCTGCGGATTGCGGCATCGGTGGGATTCGGTCGCCTCAAGCTGATGCCGATCGTCCAGACCTTTCTCGCGGCGAACCAACCCTGGCGTGAAGATCGATTTGCGCCTGCATGACAGCTTCGTCGATCTGGTCGAGCAGGGCATCGACGCAGCGGTGCGAATCGGCGATCTGGGCGATAGCAGCCTGGTTGCGCGCCGCATCGGCACCTCGCACCGGCAGATCGTGGCGCACCGGCGTTATCTGCGCGCGCTGCCCAAGGGCGTGACGACGCCGCGCAAACCCGATGACCTAGCCCAGCACAACTGCATCGTCTACACCGAGCTGGCGATGCGCAACAACTGGCCGTTCACTGCGCGCGCGGGAGCGGCGCAGCCCGAGGGCGCAACTTGCGTCGTGCGCGTCGAGGGCAATCTGCAAACCAACAGCAGCGAAGTGATCCGCGCGGCGACGCTGGCGGGGATGGGCATTGCCTACGCGCCGAACTGGTTATTCGATGAGGAAATCGCCAGCGGCGAATTGCAGACGCTCTTGACCGACTGGCAGCCGCCGCCCATTCCCGTCCACCTGGTCAGCCCGCGCGAGCGGCGCAATTCGGCGAAGGTGCGGGCGTTTGCGCAGCATCTCGCCGAAGCGCTGGCCGATGACGAAGGTGCCCGGCACTGAGCAAGCAGGACGAACCAGGCATTGCTCTGTTTGCAACTAACTGCCAACCCAGCGCCGATCCGTCCAACGCCTTCGGCGGCAAACAATGCGTTAGCGATAAACGGTAATTTTTCACGGGTGTCGTGCGATACGATACGCATCGGACCTTTCGCCGCTACAACTATTCTTATGCCAAGCGCTTTCGCACTCCTGGGGATTCTGATCGTCTCTTGTTTAATGAGTGTGGCCGTGCTGGGCTCGCTGGTGCGTACCACGGCGCCGGGTGTCAGCCGCTGGTGCGTCGGTTACGGGCTGCTGGCCGTATCGTCGTGCTGGATTCTGGTCGGCGGGATGGGTGCCGGCGCAATCACCATCATCGGCGTGTCGTTCACGACGCTGGCCGCCGTGCTCGTGCTGGTGCAGGGCACACGCCAGTTCTTCGGCCTGCAGCCGGTGCGACGCGACGAGTGCATTGCGCTGATTGTCGTCTGCGCAGCGCTGCTGTACTTCACCTGCATTTCGCCGAACGTGGATGCGCGCGGCGTGCTGATCTCCATCGGCCTGATTTACGGGCGCATCGTGCTGGGTGTGCTGGCGCTGCGCCACGCGCCGCGCGAAGGCTCGCGCTACGCCTGCCGGCTGATCGCGGCGGCTGCATGGCTGGGCGCGTTGGTCTATGCCGCGCGCATCGTCGTAATCTTGCTCGGCAAGGCGCCGACGCTATCGTTCCTGCAGCCGTCGCCGTGGAACGTGGCGCTGCTCGGGCTGGCGATCGTCTCGTTGCCCTGTATTTCGACGGGCATGGTGATGCTCGCGCACGACCAGATTTTGCGCAGGATGGAAAAGCTCGCGACGATCGACGAACTCACCGGCGCGCTCACGCGGCGCGCGTTCATGGAAAAAGCGCATGCGCGGCTCGTGGAGTTGCGCGAGCGGGGCGCGCTGATGTCGATCGCCGTTCTCGATATCGACAAGTTCAAAAGCGTTAATGACAGCTTTGGTCATGCGGTTGGTGACCGGTTGCTAGCGCACGTGTCCGCGGTCGTATCCGCGCACTTGCGGCCCGGCGATCTGTTCGGGCGGCTGGGCGGCGAAGAGTTTGCCGTGCTGTTCGCGCGCGCGGGCCAGCACGACGCGGTGGCGATGACGAATGCACTGCGCATTGCCGTCGAGCGATCGGCTGCGGATGGCGTGAGCTGCACGCTGAGCGCGGGCGTGGGCGGCGTGATGTACGCGGATACGCTGGAAAGCGCCATGGTGCGGGCTGATGCCGCGCTCTATGTGGCGAAGGCGGCGGGGCGTAATCGCGTCATTGTGTCGTCGCAAGACGATGAAAGCGCATCGCCCCGAATTGCCGAATCGCGCTGAGCGAAAAACTCATTACGCACATTTTCGGCAAACAAATCTTTTATTTAAAAAAGTTAAGTGGATTGATGTGCCAGGCATAAATCGACATGAAGCCGATGTGAAGCCGACGTGAAGCCGACATGAAACATTACGCTTCCAGCAATCTCGCCAGCAAAAGATCGATTTCGTCGAACTGAATTTTCGATAATTGGTGAGTCTGCATAATTTCGCGCAAACGCTTGCGCCAATAAGCCGGCGGCAAACCTAAAGTATTCATATCCTGGATAGACAATCGCTGCAGCATCGACTTGATATGCAAAATATCGTCGTGCGCGATTTTTGATGAGGTAGCGCCCGACATTTTTGGTCGAGCGCCAATTTCCAGACCCCGTTCAGAGATTATTCCCATTGTTTTTTGCCGCAGAAACGGTCACGCGCAAGCCCTGAGCGCGATGCCGGCCTTGTGGCCTCCAGTTGCCATCTGATTGGATTCAGCGCCTGGCGAGCCCTTTTCGCCGGGAGCCGATGAATTTATTCGTTCGGCACTACCGAACGCTGTTCGGTAGGATTATTTATGGTAGGTTGCACACTAATGACTGTCAATGTCGAATGTGCGAAGCGGTCCATCGCTTCAAACCATTGTCCGATTCGCTAACGGTAAGAACATGAAATAAAAATGACCCAAACCGCACAAAGCACTGAAGACCGATATGCACTTCGCAGCGTCAGCCGGGCGCTCGATGTTCTGGAAGCACTGGGGACCGGCACAACAGATGGATCGACGGTGGCGGAAATCGCCACAGCCATTGGCGTTTCAAAGAGCACGGCATTTGCCTTATTGCAGACGCTGCTGGCGCGTAATTTTGTAATCGACGTGCGCCTGGGCGGTTCGCGGCGCTATCGGCTGGGATTTGCGCTCGTGCATCTTGGCGATCGCGCGGCAGCGGATGTGGGCGTGTCCCAACTGGCGATGCCGGTGCTCAGGGAGTTGACGGAAGTGACCGGCCTCACATCGCGGCTCGCCGTCCTCGATGAAAACGGTTACGCCGTGGCCATCAATCGTGTCGAGGCGCCGGGCATCGTGCGCATTGCGTCGTCGCTGGGGCAGCGTGAATTGCCGCATTGTTCGGCGCTCGGTAAATCGTTGTTTGCGCTGCTGCCGCCCGCGCGCGTCGTCAAGCTGCTGGCGCATACCGGCATGCCGCGCCGCACGCGATTTACCCGCGTGACGCCGGGCGAACTGATGAACGATCTGATTCTGGTTGCCGAACGCGGCTACGCTTTCGACGACGAAGAGGACAACATCGGCGTGGTATGCGTGGGCGCGGCCATTACCGATCGCGATGGAGCCGGCGTGGCGGCGATCAGCGTGACCACGCTAAAAGGCGATTTGAGCGACGACTATTTGCACGATTTGGGACGCACATTGCGTAAATATGCAGAGCGCATTAGCCAGATGCTGGGCGCTCAAGTGCAGTCATAAACTGATGGGCGGGGCCGGCGCAATCGATCGCCGGCCACCGCACTCACCGCGACGTCCGGGGATTTCATGTCGACTCATTTTCTCGATCTGTTCGATTGGCAAGACGTTAGCGGCTATCTGCCTGAATTGCTGCAGGGCGCGCTAACGAGCGTGCAACTGACGTTCTGTATTCTGGCGCTTGCGCTGCCGTGCGGCCTGCTGCTGGCGATCGCCCGCATCAGTCACGCACGCGTGCCACGTTTGTTTGCAAGCGCCTATATCGAACTGATTCGCGGCACGCCCGCGCTGCTGCAGCTTTTCTATATCTATTTCGTGTTGCCTTCATTCGGCATTCGCTTCGCACCCTTTATCGCCGGGGTCATTGGCTTGTCGATCAATTACTCCGCTTATCTGGCCGAGGTGTATCGCGCTGGCATCGAGGCGGTGCCCAAAAGCCAGATCGCGGCGGCCAAGGCGCTCGGCATGTCGAGCGGCCAGACCTTGCGGCTGATCGTGCTGCCCCAGGCACTGCGTATTGTCGTGCCGCCGCTTGGAAATTATGCGATTTCGCTATTCAAGGACACTTCGCTGGTTTCGATCGTGACCGTCAAGGAATTGATGTTCACCGGGCAGATTGTTTCTTCCACAAACTTTCAGTACGCGACGGTCTTCACGATAATTGGTGCAATATATTTGTCGCTATCGTGGCCGAGTGCATTCGTCGTGCGATGGCTGGAGCGCAAGATGGGCAGCCCCCGGCATGTGAATGTATCGACCGGACCGCGATGGATTGCACGTTTTCGTGCAAGGGCTAAACAAACCGGTAACACAAACACCATTTAATTATTACGTCGGCCAAACCAATCACACTGGAGCGTTTCGTGCGCAAAATAATACTGGCGGTTGTCACTGTATTGACGGGGATTGTCGGGTTGTCCAATGCCTATGCCGATGACGGCGCTGCAATGAGCGGCGTGCGTTTCGACGGCGGCGACGGTTCATACACACGGGCGGTGCGCGACGGCGTGACGCTGGCTATCGCCAACGATCCGCCCTCGACCTTTCAGGACGACAAGACGCATCAATTCGATGGCGCGGATGTACGCATTTTTCGCGAAGTGATGAAGCGGCTTGGCGTTACGAAGGTCAACTGGCAGATCATGCCGTTCGACGCGATGATTCCGGCTTTGCTTTCCGGGCGCGCCGATGTGATTGTCGACAATCTGCACGAGAACGAAGCGCGGCTGCGCGTCGTGGCATTCACGAGCCCGGCGTACTGGTATGGATCGGCGATTGCGGTGCAAAAGGGCAATCCGTTGAATATTCACGGCTGGGACAGCTTTGCCGGTCATACCGTTGGTACGTTGCGCGGCAGTATCAATCACCAGCTTTTGCAGGCGCGCAAGGATCTTAAGGAACTCAAGCTCTATACGAGCAGCGAAGCGGAATTCGCCGATCTGATGGCCGGGCGTATCGATGTGGCGATGGAAGACGGCATCAAGATCGCGCAATTCCTGAAGCAACATCCGTCGTCGAGCATGGAAATGGTGGCCGACTATAAGCCTTTGCCGCAGGAATATGGCTATGCGCGCTACGCCGTGCGCAAGAACGATGTCGATCTGAATCATGCTGTCTCGCGCGCGCTCGACGAAATGCGCGCGGATGGTACGCTCGCTTCGATTCTTAAACAGTTTGGCTATAGCGATCGCAATCTCTGGTATTTCCCGGTGAAGGATTGAGTTTGCCGGTTCGTTAATGAAAAAGGCCTGGCTATCGCGCCAGGCCTTTTGCGTTTACTTCCACGTGTTATCCACGCGCCTGAAGGCTGTCCAACGTGCCGAGCAGCGCCTGCATGGCTTCCTTGCAATCGGTTTGATTCGGCGTGCTGGCGCGAAGGGCTTCTAACGCGCGGTCGATGGCTTTGTCGAGGCGATGCCAGTCGGCGGGCGCGCGTGGCTTGAGGCCGGCTTCGGCTTCGTCCCACGTTACTTCGAGCGCTTTCACGCGGGTCTTTGCGGCGGAGAGATCGCCGTTATTGACCTGGGTGGTTACATCCGCAGCAATCGCACGAAACGCCGCCAGATCGCCGAGCGACGAAACGGTTTGCGTGGAACTGGCCGCTGCCGCGTTCGTGCTGGCGGAATCGGTTGAACGGGAACATCCGCTCATCGCCAGCGTGAGCGCGAGGAGCGCAGCGCAGAGGGCAGAAAGACGGGCGAAACGAATCGACATGATGTTTCCTTACTCGATGATGGGTTATTTCGTGAGGGAATGCGTGTGGTCAATGCGCGCGTGCCATTGCGCGGCGCTCACCAGTCCGATAATGGCGGCGAGAAACAGCGCGCTCGTCCACTGGGCGCCAAAGCCCAATCCGCCGTAGTACTGCGCCTGCGTGAGCAGATCGCCTAGCGCCGCGCCGAATGGCCGCGTCAGCACGTAGGCGATCCAGAATGTCGCAATGGCGTTCGCACCCATGCGCCAAAGCAGCCAGGTCAGTGCGATCAACGCGCCGAATACCAGGACGCCTCGCGTAAAGCCGAGCCCGATCGCTTCGGTTGCGAGATCGCCCGCTGCGGTTCCCAGCGCGAAGGTGCAGAGAATGGCCGCCCAATAAAACGCCTCACGCTTACGCGTGACGATGGTGTGGATCGACAAGGTGCGTTCGCTGCGATACCAGAGCGCAAAAATCGCGCTGAGTGCGATTGCAAAGCATGCGGTGCTGGCATAAAGACTCACGCCGAGTTTGTCGGTCAAGAGATCGGTGATCTGCGTGCCGACGATACTCACCAGTACGACTGCGAGCCAGTAAAGCCAGGGACGAAAGCGCGACGAACCCACTTGCAGCACGAGAACCGCGCAAAGCAGGGCGCTCATGATGGCGCTGGTCAGCCCTTGTCCAAGGCCTGCGTTGACAGCCAGTGAATCGGCGCCCGTTTCGCCGACGGTCGTGGACAGCACCTTCACGACCCAGAATGACAGCGTGATTGCCGGCACCTTGTTTTGCAGGGGTATTGAAGGGGTTGAATGCGTAGTCGTCATGGCGCGTTCCGCGAAAGTTGAATCCGCCGGGATGGCTTCGATTACGCACAGCTTACGGTCGAAAGACTTAGCTAACGCTTAGCTTGCAATGCGAAATCACATTAAGGTTCCCCTAAGCGAGTAACGCAGAGAATTCCTTCGGCATGCGTGAAATCGGCGCGACTGTGCGTGCCCGATTCGCAAACAGGAATTCGTCGTGAACCCAACCGAGATGGCAGCGGCCCCCGATCTGTGGGCGGACTGGTTATTGCATAAGCGCTTTTCAAACGACGCGAATGTCGAAAGCGCATTGCGAAGCAGCATTGAAACTGACGTCGATAGAATGCTCGATCATGCGCAATTGAAAGCGGGCATGACGCTGCTCGATGTAGGCAGCGGTGACGGCACCGTCGGCTTACGTGCCATCGCACGCGTAGGCGCAGCGCTGAACGTACACATGAGCGATGTTTCTCCCACCTTGCTCGATCACGCGAAGCAGCGCACGCACGATGCGGGCGTGGCATCGCAATGCCGGTTTTCGCTGTGCGATGCGCAGGCGCTAACCGTCATCGAAGACGCTTGCGTGGATGCCGTGACGACGCGCGCGGTCATCGGCTATTTGCCGGATAAACTCGCGGTATTTCGCGAGTTTTATCGCGTGCTCAAACCGGGCGGCCGAATCTCGCTGGCCGAACCGATCCGGCGCGACGAAGCCTTCGAAGTGTGTTCACTCAGAAAGCTCGTGGAAGCGGGGCGCGACGCGCCGGAGAATCGCTTTTTCTCCTTGCTGCATCGCTGGAAACGTACGCAGTTTCCCGATACCGAAGAAGCGCTCGCCACCATGCCGATGACCAGTTTCAGCGAGCGCGATCTCGTCAGTTGCGCCATGCTGAGCGGCTTCACCGATATCCATATGGAGTTTCATATCGATATTGGCGCCGCAATCAGCCGCTCGTGGGACAGCATGCTGGACAGCACGCCATTTCCCTGGGCGCCGACATTGCGCCGCGTGATGGACGAACAATTCAGCGTAGAAGAAAGGCAATTGTTCGAGCAGGTTTTACGTTCGGATATTGGTGCCGAACGAATGCGTACGGCTACGCGTATGGCGTATATTTCCGCGGCGAAACCTTAGGCATTGCTGTGCGAAAACGGGTGCGTTGCCGCACCCGTTCAATGACTCATTACGGCGCCGCAACGCCCAGCGTTGCCGCGGTGTATGGCGTATAGAAACTTGCGCCGGCCCAGGTGTGCGTCGGCTGGTTATAGAGCGCCGCGCCTTGCGTCCAGTTCGCGCCGCTATGCCAGTCGCCGCTGCCGCTGTATTGCGCGACGGCCGGATACGGATAAACCGGGCGGCTTGCCGTGACCGCATTCGACGAATCGGTCTGATACGTCATGACGGCATTCGGCGCGGTGCCGTGCTCGGCCCAGGCGGTGATCTGCGAAACGAGGTCGATGTTCGGGAAGCCTTCGCCGCCGCCGCAATGACCCACGCCTGGCACGAGGTAAAGGCGCGCAAAATCGCTCACCGTAGACGCGCCCATGGTGTTCTGCATCGCCTCGTAGTATTGGATCGTGAAGAGCGGCGAGATATGTTGATCGGCCCAGCCGTGCCACAGAATCAGCTTGCCGCCGGCCTTTTTGAATGCCGAGAGATCCGGGTTGGTCGCGTCGTTGAGTGCGTGATTCGCCTGCAGGTAGTTGGCGTAGAAACTCGTATCGGTAAAGCCGAACGTATCGACCGTCGGCATGGTGGGCGAGCCCGTGAAAATCAGGTTATATGCGCCCGAAACAATCAGGTAGCTGAAAAGACTCGTCACGGGAACGGGCGTATCCGTCGAATTCGTGGTGGGCACTTCCACGCCGATCCAGTTGGCCTCCGAGCCAAATTGCGGCGAGCCGGCCAGCATGCGCTCGCCGGTTGTAGCGTCGACCGGGCCGCCATAGATCTTGCTGGCGGTGGCCACTTCGGCAGCCGTCAAACAGTTGCTCGTGCTGGTCGCGCCATTGGCGCATTCGATTGAAGCGGGATCGAAATTGCAGGTACGCGGGTCGGCCAGCAAGCCGTCGGCCACACCTGTCTGACCGCCGCACGCCGCCACCACGGCCTTGTGCAGCACGAGTGCCTTGTCGGCATAAAGAATGGCGTTGCCGGTGCTGTCGCCGGTCGTGCTTTGCGACTTTACGCTCCAGCCGTGATACAGCGAATTCTGGATCTGGAAATGCGCAGCCGGTGCGCCCGCGATAATGCCGTTGTAATCGGCGGGGTAGCGTTGCGCGGCCATGAGTGCTTCGCGTCCGCCGTCCGAGCAGCCAATGAAATAGGCGTATTTCTGCGTTTGACCATAATAGGCTTTAATCAGTTTTTCGGCGGCGAGCGTGGTGATGTGCTGGCCGCGATAGGCGAAGTCGGCGCGTTGCTGTTCGTTGCTTGTCCACGTGCTGCTTTGTCCCGAGTGGCCCATGTCCGTCGCGGCGGTCACGAAGCCGCCTTGCTGTACGAGCGGGCAGGTATAGCTGAAGCTGAACGAACTCTGCTGCGTGGGATCGCTCAACGTGCCGCACAGGCCGCCGCAACCTAATTCGGCAAAGCGTTGTGTCCAGGTGCTGACCGGCAGCGCGACTTCAAAGGTATTGGACGGCGCGAGCGTGCCCTTCACGGTGCAGAAGTTGACCGAAGCGCCATTGATAGTGGCGGTCGTGACGGTCGCCGAAGTAATCGTGCTGCCGCTTCCGCCAATATCCGTTATATCGACTGCGGCCAGCTTCGAACAGTCCGTCACCGGCGCCACTACGGCCAAAGGCGTATTGGCGGTGCTGCCCACGCTACCGCCGCTTCCACAGGCCGCGAGCAGGCCGGCGGCGAGGGTAGCCGCGAAGGTGGCTGCGAAGGTGGCTGCAATACGCGCGAACCACGATGTAAAGCGCGCGTGCGTTGAGCGGGGCAGGCGCTCCAGGCGTATTCCTCTCATGCATCATCTCCTTGTTTTATCGTTGTTGAATAGCGGATTTGTCGTGCTCTTATACGATCAGTAATCCTGTCTAAATGGCGATGCGGTACAGCGGTTAATCGATGCAGATTCCGCCAGAGGTTATGGAAGGAAAGATATCGAGTCGGCATGGCCCGATCAACGGGCGGGTAAACCATCAAACCGCTCGATTGGCTTACCGGCTTGCGAGAGAAAAGTATGCGGATGCGATGGGAACGACACGCGAAAGCGCACGCCATGCCGCACCGCATTCGTTCTCACGGCGATCTGGCTGCCGGCCAAACGCACTACGCGGCTAACATCGCGATAAGGAAAAATGATGGCAAAAGCGCAAACTCGCAAGCGCGCCCCAGGCGGCGCAGCCGCCATCACCCAGCAATGAACGCTTGAAGGACTGTCATGCGGTTGACTTAAGCAAAGCTTACATTCACGGCTCAAATTGAATCCCAAAGAGGACATAACCCGTGAATCACTCCTACCGCTCTACGGCGGTGGGCTGCTGTCTGGCCTTCGCGGCCAGCCTGCCGGCCTGCGCGCTCGCTCAATCCAACGCCACTGGTGACGGCTCCGTCACGCTCTACGGCATCATCGATACAGGCATCGAATACCTGACGAATGCATCCAGCTCGCAAGGGCAGACGCATAGCGTCGAACGTCTCACGTCCGGCAATATGTCCGGCTCGCGCTGGGGCGTGACCGGGACCGAAAACCTTGGCGGCGGCACGCATGCGTTCTTCCGCCTCGAAAGCGGCTTTAACGTCGAAAGCGGTGCTTCGCTGCAAGGCAGCCGCGAATTCGGGCGTCTTGCCTACGTGGGGATCGCCGACCAGACCTGGGGCTCGTTCTCGCTGGGCCGTCAAGGCGGCCTGTTTCTCGATTGGGTCAGCGAATACAATCCGCTGAAAAACGCGGTCTATGCGATCAAGATGCAAGACCCGGCGTTTTCCGACCGCCTCGACAATACCGCACGCTACGAGCAGCATTTCGGCGATCTCGCGGCCATCGTGCAGTACAGCTTCGGCTACGATAGCGTGACGTATGGCGCGCAACCGGCTGGCGATACGCGCCTTGCGCGCGTGATCGAAGCGGGCCTGCGCTACAAGCACGGGCCATTTAGCGCGACGCTCGTATACGACCAGAAGAACGGCGGCAGCACGAATCGCACCGCAGCGATGACAACCAAGGGCGGTGGCTACGAAGGCAATATCGACCGTCGCGTGGCATTGGCGGCGAGCTACAAGATCTCGACGGTGACCACCTACGCGGGTTATCGCTATCTCAACTCGCATGCCATCCATCTGACGACGCTCGATAGCGCGTCGCCGGCGGAGTCGACCAGCCTCTACTGGCTGGGCGCAACGTGGCTCGCGAGGCCCGATGTGGCGTTTTCCGGCACCGCGATGTACCAGAACTTCTATGGCTCTTCGCGCGATCCGTGGTCGTTCCAGATTGATGCGGACTACTTCCTTTCGAAGCGCACCGATCTCTATCTGAACCTTGCTTATGCGCTCAATCGTAACGGCTCGAATCTGGGCTTGAACGGCTTTGGTTCGGATGTGGTGGCGGGCAAGAACCAGTTCGGTCTGATGGCTGGCATTCGCCACAAGTTCTAGGAGCGGGCATGAAGGGCGACAGCATCTCGATCCATTTGAGTGGATTACGGCAGCGCTTTAACGGCGTGAGCGTGCTCGACGGTATCGATCTCGACGTGCGTGCGGGAACGACGCTCGCGCTGCTCGGGCCGTCCGGTTGTGGCAAGAGCACCTTGCTCAAGCTGCTGGCGGGATTGCTGCGCCCCGACGAAGGCCGCGTGATGTTCGGCAGCGAAACCGTTGCCGATGCATCGCAATGCGTGCCGCCCGAAGCGCGCGATCTTGGCATGGTGTTTCAGGACTATGCCTTGTGGCCGCATATGACAGTGGCGGGCAATGTGTCCTTTCCGCTCGAAATGCGCGGTGTGCCGCGCGCCGAACGCGCCACGGCGGTCGCTGATGCGCTCGCCCTGGTGGGTTTGCGGGAGATGGCATCGCGCCGTCCCTCTGCTTTGTCGGGCGGACAGCAGCAACGTGTGGCACTGGCGCGCGCGATTGTCGCGAGGCCACGCGTGCTGCTGTTCGACGAACCGCTTTCGAATCTCGATGCGCCGCTGCGCGCGTCCCTATGTGAAGAAATCCGCGCGGTCCTCGCGCAGTTGGGCACAACCGCCGTGTACGTGACGCACGATCGCGCCGAAGCCGATGCGCTCGCGCATACCATCGTCACGCTGTCGCACGGCAGGGTTGAACATACTGTCCATCGATAACGGAATCGCTACAATGCCAAGACTGATTGCTTCAACTCTCTGTTCCCTTTTTCTGGCCTTCGGGCTGAATGCTTCCGTGCACGCTCTCACTGTTTATACCGCCGGCCCCGGCAATCTCAGCAAAAAACTGGCGCAGGGTTTCGAGCGCAAGACCGGTATCAAGGTCGATCTTTTCCAGGCCACCACTGGCAAGGTGATGGCGCGCATCGAAGCCGAGGCCAGCAATCCGCACGCCGACGTGCTGATTTCCGCTTCGTGGGATACCGCACAGGATCTCGACAAACGCGGCTGGCTCGCACCGTATACGAGCCCGAATGCCGAACACGTTCCGCCGATGTTTAAAACACCTGACTATGTGGCGCAGGGTATTTCCGCGCTCGGCATTGTCTGGAACAAGAACACGGGCAAACCCGAGCCGCGCGACTGGCGCGATCTGGCCCAGCCCGCGTATCGCGATCAGGTGACGACGCCGAACCCGGCGCTCTCCGGTGCATCGCTCGATTTGTTGCTGGGTTTGCAGGATCGCCTGGGCGAAGGCGCATGGTCGCTATTCGATAGCCTGCACAAGAACGGTATGGTCGTGCTCGGCCCGAATGCGCAGGCAATCAATCCCGTGCTGCAGGGCGCGAAATCGGCCGTATTCGGCGCCGTCGATTATGTGGCGTATGCGGCCGCGGCAAACGGCGAAGCGATCAAAGTCATTTTCCCGACCAGCGGCACGGTCATTGCACCGCGTCCGATGATGATTCTGAAAACGTCGCGTGTTCAGACCGAAGCGCGTGCGTTTATCGATTATGTGCTTTCTGATGAAGGGCAGAATCTTGTCGCGGCGGCTTATCTGATTCCCGCTCGCGACGATATCGACACGCCGCGCACGCGCCTGAAAGATCTAAAGCTGTTGCCGCAAGACGATGGCAGCAATACGAAATCGCGCGCCGACGTCCTGAAGCGTTTTAACGCACTCTTTGGCGAACACTGATGGCAAGCGTGCCCGCACGCAACCACGCGATGCGGCGCGCGTGGTTGCCGGTGCGCGCCAGCCGCTTTGCGGGCATCGGCGCACTGTATGCCGTGCTTGCGCTGCTGGTTGTGTTGCCGATCGCCTTCGTTGCGCTACAGGCGCTGTTCCCTGAACTCAATCGCGGATCATTCGCGCATCCGTTCGCTGCCGTGCGTGCCACATTCGGCGATCCGGCAACGTGGCCGCTGTTCGGCAATACACTGCGATTCGGCGTTACGGTGGCGGTGCTGAGTCTTGCGATCGGTGTGCCGCTGGGCGCGTTGCGTGGCCTCGTGCGCGTGCCGTTCGCGCGCTGCTGGGACGTGCTATTGCTTGCGCCGTTTCTGATTCCGCCTTATCTCGCGGCGCTTGGCTGGATGTTGCTTTTACAGCCTCATGGTTATTTAGCGCAAATTGCCGGTTTCGATCTGGGCGCTGCGTTGTTCTCGTTCGCGGGCATTGTCTTCGCCATGACGATGACGGTGTTTCCGGTGGTGTACTTCTCCGTATCGCGCGCGTTGATGGCGGCCGGCGGGCGGCTCGCGCAAGTCGCGCGGGTGCATGGCGCGACGCCGTGGCGCGCGTTCGTGCGCATTACGCTGCCGCTCGCCGCGCCCGCAATTGCGGCGAGTGCGTTGCTCGCGTTCACGATGGCCATCGAGGAATTCGGCATTCCCGCAGCGCTTGGCGCGCGCGCAGGCGTCAGCGTGCTGGTGACGTCGATCGAGGCACGCTTTTCCGATTGGCCAATCGATCTGGCAGGCGCATCCGTGCTTTCCGCATTGCTCGCGTTGACGGCGATGTTTGCCTTCGTGCTGCAACGGCGTTTGCTCGCAGGCCGCGACTTCGAGACGCAAACCGGCAAGCCTGCTGCGCTCGAACTCATCGAACCGGGCCGCTGGCGCGTGCCGCTCGTGCTGCTGTTTCTCGTGACGACGTTTTGCTCGACCTTCGCGCCTATCGGCGCAATTGTTGTGACTTCGTTCATGCGCACGCTCTCGGGTGGCCTCGCGGCGAGCAACCTGACGTTGATGCACTACGGCTCCCTCTTCGCTGCCGGTGAGGGCGCAAGCGCCTTGCTCACGAGTCTGGGGCTTGCGGCGGCTACGGCCATCGTCACGGGTGCGCTGGGTTTTCTCGCCGCGTGGGTCGTGGTGAAGACGCGCACGCCGGGTCGCGCGGCGCTCGACGGTATGACGCTGATACCGCATGCCATGCCGGGCATTGTGATCGGCGTGGGGCTGATTCTCGCGTGGAATCTGCCGATATGGCCAGTCACGCCCTATAACACGTGGACGATTCTGCTGCTCTCGTACGACTGTCTGATGCTGCCTTATCCCGTGCGCTATGCGAGCGCGGCGCTGCGGCAGATTGGCGGCAGTCTTGAAGCGGCGGGGCGCGTGCATGGCGCGAGCGGTGTACAGGTGTTGTGGCGCATTGTGTTGCCGCTGGTGGCGGCGCCGCTCGCGGCATCGATGATGATTGTGTTTGCCGTAGCGTCGCGCGAGCTTGTGACTTCATTGCTGCTTTCGCCGAGCGGCGTGCAGACGACGGCCGTGTATATCTGGCAGCAGTTCGAACAAGGATCGATTGGCGACGGCATGGCGATGGGCACGATGCTGCTACTGATTAGCGGCGCGCTGCTGGCGCTGGCTTCGCGTCTGGCTGGACGTATCGATACATCGGCCTGAAAGGATCAAACCATATCAAGCGGAGTGGATAGCCGGACCATTCTGGTCCGGCTATTGTCGATTTATATCACGACGTTACTGGCTGCAAAACCCCGTTTGATACTTGTAGACCCACGCCGTTTTCGTCGTACTCGGCGACAGTACCCAATTCGTCATGCCCTGAAGCGTGTCGAAAATCAGTTGCGAGCGCGACGTCACCTTGTCGGTGAATACGCCGTCGTCGTTGACGTCTACTTCGAATGAGATTTCCGCGAGTGTCGGCGTGGTCGAGCCATTCGTGTACCACACCGTCATGGTGAAATCGGCATCTTCCTGGCCGAGATCGCTGGTCGGTCCGCTGTACGTCAGTTCATGAATCGAAAGTCCGCTCACCGGCACGAGCGACTGGCTGCTGATGCTGTCGAAAGCGGTGGTGGTGGGAAACAAATCCTTGATGTCGCTGAGGTGATTGATGTTCTTCGAATCGGCCAGCGGTTCCTTGGTCGAATGCGAGAAAACATGATTCGACGGCGGCGTGATGTCCTCTTCGAGTTTGCTGCTGGCTTTGGATGAACTGCCCGTTACATCGGTATTGGCAGAGGTGCTTTCATCTGCGGAGCCAAATTTGAGTTCGATTTCGCGGTCGCCGCTTTCGTCGCGCTCGCGCATGGAATAGCCGATCGATTTGAGCGGGCAGGTGCCTGCTGTGTCGTAGTAGAGCACGGTGCGGTCGTCGTCGGCCTTGAAGGTTTTCGTGACGGTGCGATCGAAGCCGTTGGCCGCCAGGCTGGCCTGAAGATCCGTGAGAAAGCGGTTCGCCGTATCCACGGGTGTGCCCGTGAAAGTAGCCGGGTTCAACAGGACTTTATATTCGCGGCTGCCGACGCTGGGCGTCTTTGCCTGTGCGACGCTCGCCACTGCGAACAGGGCGATAACGGCTGCATGATTCCATGTGATCTTTGTCATTTCGGTTCTCATGAAGTTGATTGAGTAAATCTCGGGTGATGCGCTCAGTAATTTAGGGTAACGAAATGACTTGGTAGTGAAAGCGAGACTATTGAGTCGCTGTGTCGGCTGCTTTCCGTTGACGGGAATGGCGGACGCGATCACCATGATGCGATGGCCGTCATAGAGCGCTATCAGGGAGGCATCATGAGCGAACGAGACAAGGTGTTTGCGGGTTCGATTCCGCAGTTCTATGACTCGTTGATGGTTCCGCTGATCTTCGATGTCTACGCCCAGGAGGTAGCGGCAATCGTCGCCGCCATGTCGCCGGCATCCGTGCTGGAAACGGCCGCCGGCAGCGGCGCCGTCACACGCGTGCTCGCGCCCCAACTGCGGGCCGACACGCGCTACGTGGTCACCGATCTCAATCAGCCCATGCTCGACTACGCCGCCGCGAAGCAGGGCGTAGACGCGCGAATCGAATGGAAACAGGCCGATGCACTCGCGCTGCCATTCGACGATGCATCGTTCGACGTGGTGTTCTGCCAGTTCGGTGCGATGTTCTTTCCCGATCGGACCGCGGGTTATACCGAAGCGCGCCGCGTGCTCAATATTGACGGGCGCTTTGTTTTCAGTGTCTGGGATCGCATCGAAGAAAACGAATTTGCGGATGAAGTGACCGGTGCATTGGCCACATTGTTTCCGCACGATCAGCCGCGCTTCCTGGCGAGAACGCCGCACGGCTACCACGATGTCGCGCTGATTCGCGAGGATTTGCGCTGTGCCGGGTTCACCGATATTCGAATCAACACGTACACGAAAGCGAGTCGCGCGCAATCCGCACGGGAAGCCGCGACTGCTTTTTGTCTGGGAACGCCGCTACGCAATGAGATCGAAACACGCGACGCCAGTTTGCTTCAGCTCGCGATCGATTGTGCAACCAGGGCAATCGCAAGCCGCCATGGCAAAGGCCAGGTGAGTGGCCGGATTCAGGCACATGTGATCGTCGCCGCAAGCTGATGACGTCTCTGCGTTAAGTGCCTATGCCGTTGATCGCCGTGACTTTCCCGCATTGCGGGAAATAGATTCCTCTTTCCGCTCTAGGTTCGATCGGGCCTGCGAATATACACTCGCCCAAAAGCAAAATAATGAAGTGGGCGGAGACACAAGGCGCGAGCCATTCGCATGAGTCGGCCATTGCTTGCATCAATCCGTATGATGATTCCTATGTATTCCGAAATAATCGTGCGAATGATCGCAGGGATTTGCCTTGCCTGAAAAATCTAACAACGATGCAACCTACAGGAGCGGAGATTCAATGAACAAGATGTGGATGGGGATCGCAATGGCTGCGGTCGCGGCGTCGGCGCATGCGCAAAGCAGCGTGACCTTGTACGGCATTGTCGATAACGGGATTCAATACGAAACGGGTCAGCCCAAAGGGCATGTGTTCGGCGCGCAGAGTGGCGGTTGGGCGCAGTCCCGCTTCGGACTCAAAGGTGCTGAAGACATCGGCGGCGGAACGAAAGCCGTTTTCCAGCTCGAATCGCGGTTGAATACCCAGAACGGCAGTCTGGCGAATGGCAGCTTTTTCGAAGGCCAGGCCACGGTGGGTTTGCAGAACGATAGTTGGGGGCAACTCAAATTCGGCAATATGGGTTCGGCGGAGATCAGCCAGTATTCTGGCGACGTCGATCCGCAGCAGACCAAGAAATATGCGATTGGCACGCTGGTGCGCGGCCGGATCTTTTCGCAGGCTGGCAATGGCGTGGAATACCTCTCGCCGAAGATGGGCGGATTCATTGTGCAAGGCCAGTACGATCTGACCAATTCGCCTAAATGGAATGCCGGAACGCCGGGCAGTGCGCCAGGCCAACTCGGGTCATCCACGGGACTGGGCAGCGCGCAAGGCCGCACGGACGGCATCAAGCTGTCGTTCCAGAGCGGCGGGCTCTTCTGGCAGGCCACGTACGACGAAGTGCGTGATCCCAACGGTCAGTTCAGCAATGTCTATCTGGCTTCGCGCTCGATACTCACGGGCTTGACCTATGCGTTCGGGCCCGTGGTCGCCTACGTGGGATATCAACATCTGAGCGCACCCAATGCTTCGAATGAAGGTTATTTCGGCAGCGCCACGCCCACTGCCTTGCCTGCCGGTACATCGTTGCCCACGGCGGTCAATCATGAATGGATCGGCGCGATCTGGCAGAGCACACCGGCCCTTGCGATTACCGGTGCGGTTTATCATGCCAACGCCAATAACGGCAATGGCAATGCAACCTTGTTCACCTTGGGCGTGAATTACTCGTTGTCAAAGCGGACCTTGCTCTACACTGAACTGGGCTATGTGCGCAACAGTTCGACGTCGAATCTCGGCCTGGATGGCGGTCTGTACGGTGCGAATACGAATTTCGACCCAACGAGCGCGAGTGCGTCCAGTACGAATCCGAACTACGGCAAGAGTCAGTTTGGCGTGATTGCGGGGATCGCAACGCAGTTTTAACGTGAGGGGGAAGGGCGAGCAACGAAGCGTTCGCCCTTTGTTTTGAGGGAGAAAAGCGCGCAGCACTATCTACGGAAGCGTGTGGCCACATGCTCGGGAATATTCTCGGGCGTCACCACGACGACCGACGATGAAGGAGAAACCGCCGATTCCGGCAACAAGCGGTGAAAGTGCATGATGTGCTGGCATGCCGAGCGCATGTCCTGGCGCAAGTCGTGATAGAGAATGGCGTGAATCTTGCCTTCACGAAGCAGTTCGACATTGTCGCGATCCAGATCGTGCCCGATGTAGCACTTCGGCGTCTGCCCGTGAATCTCTAGCGCGCGCAGAATTGCGCGATTCCCGCCGCCCATGGAGTACACCGCAAGCACGTCGCGACGCGAATCTAGGGCTTTTTTTACGAGCTTTTCTGTGGGACCGTCGAGTCCGTGCCCACCACTCGCGTCGATCAGATCAAGGCGCGGATGGCGGGTTCGAAGCCCGCGCCGAAAGCTGATTTCGCGCTCCTCTTCGCCGCGAAAGCGCTCGTCGCTCATGGTGATCAGCACGCTGCCGGCAAGATCGCCAAGCCAGCGTTCGAGTAACCAGGCCGCCGTCGCTCCTGCTACGCGATTATCGAGCCCCGCATAAGCGATTCTTCCCGAGAGCGGTATGTCGGTGAAAATCGTGACCACGGGAATACCACTGCGTTTGAGTTCGCCAATGGCTTCCGTGATTTCGGGCACATCGCGCGCTTTCAAAAAAATGCCATGACTTCCGCGCTGGGCAATCGAGCGCAGCGCCGCGACCACTTCTGCCGTGGTCATGGTCTCCTGCATCAGAAAGCGCGGGCGGAAAATAGCGGGCTGCAGTGTAGGGAGTTCGGCCTCCAGTGCGTCGCGGATTTCATCGGCGAAACGATTGGGGGCCTCGACGATCACATCGACAATGAGTTTGCGCCCGGACGAATGCGCATAGTGCTCCTGCTGTTCCAGTTCCTTGATGGCCTGCTCGACGCGTTTGCGCGTCTGCTCGCGCACGTTGCCGCGATCGTTGATTACGCGGTCGACGGTCGCGACGCCCACCCCTGCCTGAAGCGCGATTTCCTTGATCAGAAAGCGATGGGCCACGAACTCATCTCCTCATTGATGGATTGCTGATGATCCGATGATAGCCGCGCCTACGCGAATTGAGCATTGAACGCATGGCAGAAGCATAGCGTTATGCCGGGATGTTTGAATAAAATCTCGGGTTATCCCCTAGTTTGATTGATTGCTGATGTGTTTTTGACGCATCAAAAACACATCGATTGCCGTATTCTTCCACTGACATGACCCGGATGGCAGGAGATGGACCAGTTCAAGGAAGTTCAGCTTTTCGTCGAGGTTGCAGAGACGGGGAGTATCAGCCGGGCAGCGGAGGCCGTCGAACTGTCGATCTCTGCTGCGAGCCGTTATCTGATTTCGCTGGAGTCGCGCCTGGGTGTGCAACTGGTGCGCAGAACCACGCGCAATCTCTATCTCACGGAAGCGGGCGCGGAATTCCACCGGCGCTGCAAATCCATTCTTGCGGATCTGGGCGAAGCGGAACTGGTCGTGAAAGACGCCGTGGCGCGCCCGAGCGGATTGCTCAGGGTGACTGCGTCGCTATCGTTTTGCATGCTGCATATCGCGCCGATGTTGCCGGAATTCAATGCACGTTATCCGGACATCAGTGTCGATGTGGTGGCCGCGAATCGCTATTACGACATCATCGAAAACGGTATCGATGTTGCGATCCGCACCAAAGTGCTGGAAGCCGACAGCAATATCACGGTGCGCCGGCTGGCTTCTACGCGACGCATTCTGGCGGCGTCGCCTGGCTATATTGCCGCGCACGGCGCGCCGCGCTTTCCCGCTGAATTAGGCAAGCATAAGGTGCTGAACTACGGCCTTGCCGATAATCCACGCGATCTTGCTTTTCAGCGCGACGGCGAATGCGTGGTGGTGAAAGTCAGGCCGTTGCTCGAATCGAACGATGGCCAGGTCTTGAGAGTTGCCGCGCTAGACGGTATGGGCATTCTGGTCCAGCCGAAATACATCATTTACGACGATCTCGTCGCTGGCCGTCTCGTGCCGGTGCTGGACGAATGGGATTTGCCGCGCCTGACCATGAATATCGCATTTCAGACGCGCTCGCATATGCCGGTCAAGGTTCGCCTCTTTATTGAAGCGCTCGCGGAACGCTTTCGCAAGCACGACTTCGAGCGGCTTTGGTCCGAGTAATGGCATATACCATCGCGTGAATGCGCTGCAGCCAGCGACTTTCCCGCGAAACGCGAAATAGATTCCCTTTTCAACTCTGTTTTGCCGGCGCGAGCGAATATAGACTTCCTTCAAAGCAGTACAAGAACACGGAAGGAGACGCTCAATGCAACAAGCTGGATCTCACGCCTCTCAATCGGCATCCTCGTATTTCGACGAGGCACGTTCCGCGGATGTTGTGAACGCTCGCATGGGCGCGGATGTCGATCCGCGACTCAAGCAGGTCATGGAGGTGCTCGTCAAGCACCTCCATGCCGCGGTCAAGGAAATCGAGCCGACTCACGAAGAATGGTTTGCCGCCATACGCTTTCTCACTGAAACCGGCCAGATGTGCAACGAATGGCGGCAGGAATATATCCTGTTGTCCGATATTCTCGGCGTGTCGATGCTGGTCGATGCGATTAATCATCGCCGGCCGAACGGCGCTACACCGAACACGATTCTCGGGCCGTTCTATGTCGAGAACGCGCCGCAATATGAAAACGGCGCGAACATCTGCCTTGATGGCAAAGGCGAGCCGCTGATCGTCGCAGGACGTGTCACCGACATTAACGGCCAACCGGTGCCGAACGCGAAGCTCGAAGTCTGGCAGACCAACGACGACGGTTTCTACGACGTCCAGCAGAAGGGTATTCAACCCGACTCGAATTTGCGCGGCGTGTTCACCTCGGATGCTACCGGTGCGTATTCATTCCGGTCAGTCAAGCCGCGCCACTATCCGATTCCCTCCGATGGCCCGGTGGGCAAACTGCTGGGCGCGATGGGCCGACATCCGAACCGTGCGGCGCATTTGCATTTCATCGTGACGGCACCGGGCTACGAGCCCGTGATTACGCATATCTTTACGCCGGATTGCCCGTATCTCCCGGAGGACGCCGTGTTTGGCGTCAAGAGCGATCTGATCGCCGATTTCAAACAGATCGACGATGCCGAGGCCGCAGAAAAAGCCGGTCTGGCAGCGCCTTTCTGGTCGGTGACGTGGGATTTTACGCTGGCACCTGTCACGAAATCGGCCTGAAGGTTTCGGTTTCTCCTGGCATTCCGAATTAATTTACCCACTGGATACTGGAAATGAGCACGAAAAGCAAAGAGCTTCTGGCCGCCTATTGGACGCTGGCTGGCGACGTCTATCCGGGGGCCCCGACGGAAATCAGCCCCTACACGCTGCGCGAACGCGCCGAGGCAGCATCGAAAGCGGGCTGGCGAGGCATCGGTCTGATTCTCGACGATCTCGAACACAGCGTCGATCAATATGGCGTCGCGGGCGTGAAGCAGATTCTCGACGATACGGGCATGAAGTATTTCGAACTCGAAATCCTGATGGACTGGTATCTCGATGGCGAAGTGCGCGCTAAATCCGATCATTTCCGCCGCCGTGTGATTGAACTGGGCGCGCAACTCGGCATGCGCAATCTGAAGATAGGCGCGAACCCCTTCGATACGACGCCAGCGGATTTCCCGCGCATGACCGCCGAATTCGCGACGCTCTGCGAAGACGTCGCAACGATTGGCGCAACGGTGGCGATCGAATTCATGCCGTTCTCGGTCATTCGCAATATCGGCGACGCTTTGCAGATCGCGCAAGGCGCCGACCAGCCCAATGGTGGCTTGATGGTGGATCATTGGCACGTCGCGCGCTTCGGCAGCCCGTATAGCGAAGTTGCGGCTATTCCCGCACGCTTTATCAAGGGCGTCGAACTGGATGACGTGGCCGCACAGATTCGCGGCACCTTGCTGGACGACTCGACTTTCAATCGGCAGTTGTGCGGCGAAGGCGTCGCCGACTGCCCGGCATTCGTTCAGGCGCTGGAACAGGCCGGCTGCGATCTGCCTTATTACGGCGTCGAATTGATTTCGGAGTCGTTCCGCAAGCTGCCATTGGAGCAAATGGCGAAGCGCGCGTATGACACCACCATCGCGCAATTTTCTGCCACGAATCGTGCCCTGGCCTGATCCGGTCATTTTCGCCGATCGAAACCACTGAATATCTCTGGAGACAAACATGATTCGAATCGCCGTCCTTGGCGCTGGCCGGATTGGCCGCATTCACGCCGGCAATGCCGCTGCCATTCCGAACGCGAAGCTCGTCGTGGTGGCCGATCCGGTGCCTGCTGCGGCCAATGCACTCGCGGAACGTCTGGGTTGCGAGGCATCCACCGATTGCATGGCCGTGCTTCAACGCAGCGATATCGACGCCGTCGTGATCGGCACGCCGACCGACACGCATATTGCGTTCATGCTCGAAGCGGTGGCACGCGGCAAAGCCGTGCTTTGCGAAAAGCCCATCGATCTCGACATGGAGAAGTCGCTGGCCGCCGCGCGCGAAGTCGAGCGTCGCAATGGCCGCGTGATGCTGGCGTTCAATCGTCGCTTCGATCCCACGTCGCAGGCGTTTCGTCAGGCCATTGACGCGGGCGATGTGGGCGAAGTGCGCCAGGTGATTATTTCGAGCCGCGACCCCGGCATGCCTCCGCGCGATTACGTCGAGCACTCGGGCGGCATCTTCCGCGACATGGTAATTCACGACCTCGATATGGCGCGCTGGCTGCTCGGCGAAGAGCCGGTGGAAGTGATGGCGATGGCGAGCCGTCTCGTCGATTCATCGCTCTCCGAACTCGGCGACTTCGATACGGTGATGGTCCAGTTGCGCACGGCATCGGGCAAGCAATGCCATATCAACTGCTGTCGTGAAGCGGTTTATGGCTACGATCAGCGCATGGAAGTGTCGGGCTCGAAAGGCATGCTGCTACAGGAAAATCTGCGCCCGTCCACGATCCGCCGATGGAGCAAGGAAGCGACCGATGTGCGCGAGCCGCTGCTCAACTTCTTCCTCGAACGTTATGTCGATGCTTACCGTAATGAGTTGCAGGCTTTTGTCGATGCGTTGAATAACGGCACGCCGCTGCCGACTTCGGTTGACGACGGCCTGAAGGCGCTGCGCCTTGCTGAATGTGCGCTTGAATCCGCCCGTTCCGGCAAAGCCATTACGGTCTAATTCACGAGCAGGAGGAAAAAAGTCATGGCGCACAACATTGATTCTGCAGAAACGATTGGCGTAGCGTGTCTGGGCATTACGCATCCGCACACATCGGGCCGGGTGAAAGCGATTCAGCGCAGAAGCGACGCGAAGATGCTCGGCGCGTGGGACACCAGCCCCTTGCTTACGCCCTTCGTGGATGCGTTAGGACTGCAGGCGCGCACGAAAGAAGAGATTCTTGCCGATAAGAACGTACATGTCGTGCTCGTGCATTCGAAGAGCGACAAGATGGCGGAACTGACCATCGAGGCGCTCGAAGCCGGCAAGGCAGTGCTGTGCGAAAAGCCGGCCGGGCGCAGTTCCGAAGACGCCAGGCGCATCATGCAGGCCGTCGAGCGCACAGGTGGGCTCGTGCAGGTGGGATATTGCTGGCGCTTTGCACCGTCGGTCGACGCGATGCAGGCTGCGCTGAAAAGTGGGCGTCTTGGCAAGGTCGTGCAGGTGCGTGCGCACGGCGGCTGCTCGCACGACGAAGCGGGAACGGCGCATATGACGCAGCCAGGCGATATTGGTGGCGCGGTGTTCGTGATCGGCTGCCATCTGGTCGATCGCATTCTGCTGCATTTCGGTACGCCGAAGTCAGTCAACGCGCGTATCACGAAGTTCCCCGATTTCCACGGCGACGAATCGCGTGAAGATGCCGCGGGCGCAGTGCTCAATTACGGCGACAAGATTGTGACCATCGACTTTATGTCGTGGGACGTGCTGCCATGGACGGAAAGCTGGGACATCACGGCTTATGGCACCGAAGGCATTATGTCGTCGCGTTCGCTGCCGGCCAGCTACAAGATTTACGACGCAGGCAAGGGCGATTATCCCGAAGGCTGGACCGAGTGGCAGGAAACCAGCTTCCCCGAAATCTGGGCCACGAAAAAAACCGAGTATTCGCCGGATATCGCTGAAATTGGCAACCCGGTGTATTTCGACCGCGAATCGACTGCGTTCTTCGACGCATTGCGCAATGGTACGCCGTCTGTCGTGCCAGCAAGTCAGGCCTACAACATCAGCCGTGTGATCGAGGCCATGTTCGCTTCGTCGAAAAAGGCAGGCGCCGAGGTCTTTATCGAGTAAGCGGAGTCAGCGGAAACCGGTCTCGTGGGAGGCCGGTTCATCCAGAATCATTCAATCAAAGATAATTAGTCATACTGATCAGGAGACAAGCATGAACATCGTCAAGCGTGCCGTAATTGCTACGGCTATCGGTATCGGCCTTTCCGCCATGTCGGTTTCTTTGTACGCGCAGGACAAGGGCGTGATCGGCATTTCGCTGCCGGACAAGACTGAGTCGCGCTGGCTGACCGATGGCAAGAGCATGGTCGAGGCGCTCAAGGCCAAGGGCTATAGCGCCGACTTGCAATACGCGAACTACGATGTGCCGACCCAGGTGAATCAGGTCGAAAACATGCTGGCCAAAGGCGTGAAAGCGCTGATCATCGCGCCGATCGACGGCAAGACGTTTTCGGATGCACTGGCCTACGCGCAGAAGAAACATATCAAGGTCATCTCCTATGACCGCCTGATCAGCCAGACCAGGGATGTCGATTACTACGCGACGTTCGATAACTATGGCGTGGGTGTGCTGCAGGCGCAAAGCATCGTGGCGCAATGGCAGAAGAAGGGCAGCAAGACGCCGTTCAATATCGAACTCTTCGGCGGTTCGTCCGACGATAACAACGCACACATGATTTACGCGGGTGGTATGTCGGTGCTCAAGCCTTATATCGATAGCGGCAAGTTCGTGATTCGTAGCAAGCAGGTGGCGTTCGAGAAGATCGCGACGCGCAACTGGGACGGCGCAACGGCGCAATCGCGCATGGACAATCTTCTCAGCGCCTTCTACGGCAAGGAGCATCTTGACGCCGTGTGGACGCCCAATGACGCGATTGCCATCGGCGTGATTTCTTCGCTCAAGGGCGTGGGCTATGGGACGGCCCAGGCGGGTATGCCGGTCGTCACGGGCCAGGATGCGGACGTGCAGAACGTCAAGGCGATCATGCGCGGCGAACAAACCACCACCGTATTCAAGGACACGCGCAAGCTTGCGAGCGTCACCGCCGATATGGTGGACGACGCGCTCGCCGGCAAGACGGTTCCCGTCAACGACACGAAAAGCTACAACAACGGCGTGAAGGTCGTGCCCACCTATCTCGTGAAGCCGGTGCTGGTCGATAAGGATTCGGTGCAGAGCATGCTGATCAACAGCGGTTATTACACGCAAGCGCAAGTCAAGTAATGGCGGCAGTGCGGTGACGTGATCGGGCGTGTAAAGCGCGAGCCTGTGAGAAGCGAGGAACAGAGAGATGGACACGATTCTGGAAATGAAAAGCATCCAGAAGACCTTCGGCCAGGTCAAGGCATTGAATAACGTCAACCTGCGCGTCAGGAAAGGCGAGATTCACGCGATCTGCGGAGAGAACGGTGCCGGTAAATCGACGCTCATGAAGATTCTGAGTGGCGTCTATGCCCATGGTTCGTATGCCGGCAGCGTGGTGTATGACGGCGAGGAACGCGCCTTTTCGGATATCACCGATAGCGAGGACGTGGGCATCATCATCATTCACCAGGAGCTGGCGCTGGTGCCGATGCTCTCGATTACCGAGAACATTTTTCTTGGCAACGAGCAGTCGCGGCGCGGCGTGATCGACTGGCAGGGGTCGCGTGCGCGCGCCAGGACGCTACTGGAGAAAGTCGGGCTGAACGATTCGCCGGACGCGCCAGTGGGCACGCTGGGTATCGGCAAGCAGCAACTGGTGGAAATCGCGAAAGCGTTGTCGAAGGAAGTGCGGCTGCTGATACTCGACGAACCTACGGCAAGCCTGAATGAGAAAGACAGCGAAACGCTGCTCGATTTGCTGCTCGATCTGAAAGAGCGCGGTGTGACGTCCATCATCATTTCGCACAAGCTCAATGAGATTTCGCGCGTTGCGGACAGCATCACTGTCATTCGCGATGGTTCTACGGTCGATGAACTGGATTGCCGCGCGCAAAGCGTGAGTGAAGACCGCATCATCAAGGCGATGGTCGGACGCGAAATGTCGGATCGCTATCCAAAGCGCACGCCTAATATCGGCGAAGTGATTTTCGAGGTGAAGGACTGGCGCGTCCAGCATCCCACGCAGCGCGATCGTGCGGTGATCAAGGGCGTCAATCTGCAGGCGCGCGCGGGCGAAATCGTCGGCATTGCGGGGTTGATGGGTTCGGGGCGAACCGAACTGGCAATGAGTGTGTTCGGCGGCACATATGGTCAGGACATCAGCGGGACGGTGCTGCTGCATGGAAAGCCGGCTGATGTTTCTTCCGTGCGTAAGGCGATCGATGCGGGCCTGGCGTATGTCACCGAAGACCGCAAAGGCAATGGTCTGCTGCTGGACGACGATATTCAGACCAATATCTCGCTGGCCAATCTCGCGGGCGTTTCAAAATATGGTGTCCTGAATGAACACGGTGAAGCCAGCATTGCAGCGGAGTACCTCAAGAAACTGAGAATTCGCGCGCAGGGCGTGTCCCATGTGGTGGGCAACCTGTCGGGCGGCAATCAGCAAAAGGTCGTGCTCAGCAAATGGCTGTTTTCCGAACCCGATGTACTCATTCTCGACGAGCCGACACGCGGTATCGACGTCGGCGCTAAATACGAAATCTACAGCATCATCAATCAGGCGGTTGCGGCGGGTAAGTGCGTCGTCATGATTTCTTCCGAGATGCCGGAGCTTCTTGGCATGTGCGATCGCGTTTATGTCATGAACGAAGGCCGCTTTGTCGGCGAGTTCAGCTCGGAAGAAGTCTCGCAGGAAAAGATCATGCGGGCAATCATGCGTAATGGAGGCATCTGAAATGCGTAAAGCTCTCTCGCCCATGGCTGAGCAGGAAGTGGAAGTCAAGAAAAGCGAAATCGTGGCGGCGTTCAAGCGCGGCGCCAGTGAATATGGGCTGCTGTTCTCGCTCATCGTCATTATGGTGTTCTTTCAGGTGGCGACGGGCGGCGTGCTCATGCAGCCGCTCAACCTGACGAATCTGGTGCTGCAAAACAGCTATATCGTCATCATGGCGCTTGGCATGCTGATGGTGATTGTGGCGGGGCATATCGATCTGTCGGTGGGTTCGACGGCGGGGCTCGTTGGCGCACTGGCTGCGGTGTTGATGGTGCAGTTCAATGTCAACTATGTGCTGGCCACGCTGATCTGCATTGCAGCCGGCGCACTGATCGGCGCCGTGCAGGGCTACTGGATCGCGTTCTGGAAGATGCCATCGTTCATCGTCACGCTGGCCGGCATGCTGGTGTTTCGCGGGCTGACCAATCTGGTGCTGCAAGGCCAGTCGATCGGCCCGTTTCCCGATAGCTTCGCTGCCGTGAGTTCGGGATTCATTCCCGATGTATTCAACGGTCAGGATCTGCATATCACGTCGATTGTGCTTGGCGTGCTGGTGGGCGCGGCGTTTTTCGCCATCGAGTGGCGCCACCGCGCGAGCGCCGCGAAGCACGGCATGGCCAAGGGTTCGTTTTCGATGTTCGTGGCGAAGAACGTCGTGCTTACCGCCTTGATCGTTTATTTCTGCTATCTGCTGGCGTCGTATCGCGGCTTGCCTACGGTGCTCGTCATCATGGGCGTGCTGATTGGCGTGTACACCTTCGTGATGAATCGTACGACGATCGGCCGCCGTGTCTACGCGGTGGGTGGCAATGCCAAGGCCGCGCGCCTTTCCGGCGTGAGCGTACCGGCCGTGAGTTTCCTCACGTTCGTCAATATGGGCGTGCTCGCCGCACTGGCAGGGATTATTTTCGCCGCGCGCCTCAATAGCGGTACGCCTAAAGCGGGGACCGGTTTCGAACTCGATGTGATTGCCGCGTGCTTTATCGGCGGAGCGTCGGCATCTGGTGGCGTGGGCAAGGTCGTGGGTGCCGTGGTGGGCGCATTCATCATGGGCGTCATGAATAACGGCATGTCCATCATGGGCATCGGCGTCGATTATCAGCAGGTGATCAAAGGCATCGTGCTGCTGGCCGCGGTGTTCGTCGATGTCTACAACAAGAACAAGGCTTAAGGCGCCGATATGATCAAGCACATCGTAATGTGGAAGGTTCGCGGCGAAACGCCCGAGCAGAAAAGGGAAACCGCGCAGTTCGTGAAAACGGCTTTCGAAAGTCTGGCGGGCAGGATTCCCGGACTGACGAAGCTGGAAGTCGGCATGGATGTCAGCAAGGTCGATTATGCGTGCGACGTCGTGCTGTATACGGAATTCGCCAGTCACGCAGATCTCGAAGCCTATGCTTCGCACCCCGAACATATGCGCGTCAAGCAGGTGCTCGGCGACTGCCGCATCGCACGACATCAGGTCGATTACGTCTGACACTTCGCGGAGAAACGGCTTATGTACGAGTTCACTTATACGACACATGCCGCGCGCGTGGTGTTTGGCGCGGGCAGCATGAATCTGGTCCAGCAGGAAGTCGAGGCGCTGGGCGCGCGCCGCGCGATTGTTCTGTGTACGCCGCAGCAGCGCGAGCAGGCGGAGGCAGTGGCCGCTTTGCTTGGCCCGCAAAGCGCAGGCGTATTCGATGGCGCACAGATGCACGTGCCGATCGAAAATGCGCGCCGTGCGCGCGAGTTCGCGAAAGAAGCTGGCGCCGATTGCGCAGTGGCGATTGGCGGCGGCTCGACCATTGGCCTTGGCAAGGCGATCGCGCTGGAGTCGTCGCTGCCTATTATCGCGATTCCCACGACCTATGCCGGATCGGAGATGACGCCGATCTTTGGCATAACTGAAGATGGCTTGAAGCGCACCGGCCGCGATGCCAAAGTGCTGCCGAAAACCGTGCTCTACGATCCAGAGCTATCGGCGGGGTTGCCTGCGCAGTTGTCGTTCGTCAGCGGCTTGAATGCCATTGCGCACGCTGCGGAAGGGCTGTACGCGAAAGACGGCAATCCCGTGATGGCCTTGATGGCCGAAGAGGGCATCCGTTCGCTGGCGAAGGGGCTGCGCGACATCAACAAGCGTCACCGGAACATGGAAGCGCGCAGCGATGCCCTGTACGGCGCGTGGCTTTGCGGCATGGTGTTGGGTAACGTCGGCATGGCGCTGCATCACAAGCTTTGCCATACGCTGGGCGGCACCTTCAACCTGCCGCACGCCGAAACGCATGCCATCGTGCTGCCTCACGCACTGGCCTATAACAGCACGGCGGCGGAAGACGCGATGCTTCGTATCGCCCGTGCGCTCGACACGACGAACGCCGCGCAAGGACTTTACGATCTGAGCCGTGAACTGGGTGTGCCCGCGAGCCTCGCTGAAATCGGGCTGCGCGAAGAAGATCTGGACCGCGCGTGCGAAGTGGCGATGTCCAATCCGTACTGGAATCCGCGTGCGATTGAAGCGGCACCGCTGCGCGAACTGCTGCAGCGCGCCTGGGCCGGACACCCGCCACGCGAATAACGCGCGCTTTTGCGCGAGCCGATAGAAAAATGGCGCTGCAGGCATGAAGCCCGCAGCGCCATTACGCATTGCACGATCAGCAAAACTACGGTGCCAGCTTCACACCGTAGCGATGCGATCAACGCTTAGATCTGCACCGTGTCGGCGACTTCCTTGAAGTCTTCGATCTTGTCGAAGTTCATGTACTGATAGATCTTGTCGCCATTCGCGGTGAGCACGCCCATATCGGCCATGTACTCTTCCTTGGTCGGGATCTTGCCCAGACGCGAGCAGATCGCTGCCAGTTCCGCCGAGCCCAGATACACGTTCGTGTTCTTGCCCAGACGGTTCGGGAAGTTACGGGTCGAAGTGGACATGACCGTTGCGCCTTCGCGCACTTGTGCCTGGTTACCCATGCACAGCGAGCAGCCCGGCATTTCGGTACGCGCGCCAGCCGTGCCGAACACGCCATAGTGGCCTTCTTCGGTCAGCTGCTTCTGGTCCATCTTGGTCGGCGGAGCGACCCACAGCTTGACCGGAATGTCGCGCTTGCCTTCGAGCAGCTTCGAAGCCGCACGGAAGTGACCGATGTTGGTCATGCACGAACCGATGAACACTTCGTCGATCTTCGCACCGGCGACATCCGACAGCGTCTTCACGTCGTCCGGATCGTTCGGGCAGGCGACGATCGGCTCATGCACTTCGGCCAGATCGATTTCGATGACGGCTGCGTATTCTGCGTCTGCGTCCGGCTGGAGCAGTTGCGGGTCGGCCAGCCACGCTTCCATCGCCTTGATACGACGCTCGAGGCTGCGCGGGTCCTGGTAGCCTTGCGCGATCATCCACTTCAGCAGCGTGATGTTGCTGTTGAGGTATTCGATGATCGGTTCCTTGTTCAGGTGCACCGTGCAACCGGCTGCCGAACGCTCTGCCGATGCATCCGACAGTTCGAATGCCTGTTCGACCTTCAGATCGGGCAGACCTTCGATTTCCAGAATGCGGCCCGAGAAGATGTTCTTCTTGCCTTGCTTGGCGACTGTCAGCGTGCCTTCCTTGATGGCCCACAGCGGGATGGCATTGACGAGGTCACGCAGCGTGACGCCCGGCTGCATCTTGCCCTTGAAGCGCACGAGCACCGATTCCGGCATGTCCAGCGGCATCGTGCCGGTAGCAGCCGCGAAGGCGACCAGACCCGAACCTGCCGGGAAGCTGATGCCGATCGGGAAACGCGTGTGCGAGTCGCCGCCGGTGCCGACGGTGTCGGGCAGCAGCATGCGGTTCAGCCACGAGTGGATCACGCCGTCGCCCGGACGCAGCGCGATACCGCCGCGCGTGCTGATGAAGTTCGGCAGCGTCTGGTGCGTCTTGACGTCGACCGGCTTCGGATACGCTGCCGTGTGGCAGAACGACTGCATGACGAGGTCGGCCGAGAAGCCCAGGCAGGCCAGGTCCTTCAGTTCGTCGCGGGTCATCGGGCCCGTGGTGTCCTGCGAGCCAACCGAGGTCATCTTCGGTTCGCAGTACGTGCCCGGGCGCACGCCCTGGCCTTCCGGCAGACCGCATGCGCGGCCGACCATCTTCTGTGCGAGCGAGAAACCCTTGCCGCTGTTGGCCGGCTGTTGCGGCAGGCGGAACAGCGTCGACGGTGCGAGGCCCAGCGCTTCACGCGCCTTGGCGGTCAGACCACGGCCGATGATCAGCGGAATGCGGCCGCCGGCGCGCACTTCGTCGAACAGCACGTCGGACTTGACCTGGAACGTGGAGATGACTTCGCCGTTCTTGAAGGCCTTGCCTTCGTACGGACGCAGTTCGACCACGTCGCCCATGTCCATCTGCGACACGTCGAGTTCGATCGGCAGTGCGCCGGCGTCTTCCATCGTGTTGTAGAAGATCGGAGCGATCTTGCCGCCCAGGCACACGCCGCCGAAGCGCTTGTTCGGGATGAAGGGGATGTCTTCGCCCGTGAACCACAGCACCGAGTTGGTTGCCGACTTACGCGAGGAACCCGTGCCGACCACGTCGCCCACATAAGCGACCAGGTGACCCTTTTCCTTCAGCGATTCGATGAACTTGATCGGGCCGCGCTTGCCGTCTTCTTCCGGCGTGATGCCAGGACGCGCGTTCTTGAGCATCGCCAGCGCGTGCATCGGGATGTCCGGGCGCGTGGTGGCGTCAGGAGCGGGCGACAGGTCGTCGGTGTTGGTTTCGCCGGTGACCTTGAAGACGGTGATGGTCAGGCTTTCCGGCACTTCCGGACGGCTCGTGAACCATTCTGCGTCGGCCCAGCTTTGCAGCACGGCCTTGGCGTTTGCGTTGCCTTTATCCGCGAGTTCCTTGACGTCATGGAACTGGTCGAACATCAGCAGGGTTTTCTTCAGCGCGTCGGCTGCAACCGTGCCGACTTCGGCGTCGGACAGCAGCTCGATCAGCGGGGCGATGTTGTAGCCGCCCAGCATGGTGCCGAGGAGTTCGGTCGCGCGGGCACGCGAGATCAGCGCGCAGGCGGTTTCGCCCTTGGCCACAGCCGCCAGGAAGCCAGCCTTCACGCGAGCCGCTTCGTCCACGCCAGCCGGCACGCGGTTGGTGATCAGATCGACGAGGGTCTGCTCTTCGCCTGCGGGCGGGTTGGTCAGCAGTTCAACCAGCTCGGCGGTCTGTTGGGCCGTCAGCGGCAGAGGGGGAATGCCGAGCGCGGCGCGCTGGGCTACATGAGCACGGTAATTTTCAAGCATGGGGGACCTGCTGATATTGCGTTTCAGGGGAAGGCTCTTCGGCACTCCGAGGCTGTGCCAGGCACTGCTTTGACCGCGATTTTAACGGGATTGAGCGCTCGCGTCAAATGTCTTATGTCTTATATAAGAGTTAAAAAAGCCTTCAAAATCATGGATGTAGCGACGGTAATGGTTTTTGTGCGGAAAACTGGCGGGATGCCCGAAGGCATGAGCGGGAAGGGGTGTTCTGGCCCCGTCTGCGGGGCGCGTGCGCGGTTTTCGGGCCGCTTCGGCAACCGCTCGCTGGCTTTGGCGCGGACCGGCCAGCGAGCGGTTCGGTGGAACTGGGTGGAACCGGTGGAATTGCGTTGCGTAGCGCGGATCAGGTATTCGAGCCGATCACGTTCAGGCCGCCGGCGCCGCTGAACGTCAGCGTGTCGTTGGTGTTCAGCACGTTGTCCCACGAACTGCCGCGCGTCGTCACGACCTGCGAGCCATTGGAAAACGCGCCGTCCGAACCCGAAGAAACGACGAGGCCGTTAAGGAACGGATTCTGCGAATTGCCGTATTCCACCGTTTGCCGTCCCCCCGGCGGCAACGTAACCGTCACGATCGGACCGGCTTGATTGGGTTCCGATCCCAGACGGGAAACGAGTTCGATTGAAAGTGACAGGCCGCTTTGGTTGATGAGCTTCTTGTAAGCCATGATTCGCTATCCTTAATAAAGTAAGGTGCCTCGGGCTGCCGCCGGTATTTCACGACTTCTGCAGGCGCGCGGCGGTTCGCGCCCGCTATGACTGGAATCTGGAAAAAAGCACACGTGATGGCGCCTGCGTTGCGTTATCGGCAATGCATTGGACGCTTCGAAAGCGATGATCGTGGGAGTTTTTTGCGTGCTTTGAATGGGCTCGCGCGCCGTGAAAATTCGTGGTTTTCAGGGCCGGTTCTCTGTCTTTTGTTCTGAGGAAAATATAGGCGATTCGCAGTGCCTGGCAGGGCGATAAAAGGGCTTCCTATCCAGGTAGATAGTTAGGGTTGCGGTTGACGGATATGCTGCAGGCATTCAATCGAATTGGATTGGCGTGATTGGCCAATTTCAGTAATTTACTTTTTCGATAATTGAATAAGGAATGCGTATTTTCGAAAAATCATATTTCGAAAATCGATGTCAGCATCACGGTGACATTCGCCGGCTGTGGTAGCCGTGTGCTTGCTGGTGCGGAATCTGTTCCGGGGTTTGCCCCGAAGCTTGCCCGGCCAGTTGCCATTCCCGCTAACCCGCATCGGGCAAAATAGGCGCGTCGAGACGCGGGTGGCGGCATCGCCCAGTCTCTGTGGTTCTCATCGGAATGTGGAGATGCGCTATGGAAAACTTCCCGCTACGTTGCCTGGCGCTTGCTGCGTTGGCGCTGTTGCTGGCTGGGTGTGCCGCCTATGGCGTGCCGCAGAACGGTCCGCATCTGAGCCCGACCGAGTGCCGCGATCTGGCGGCGCTCAGGACCAACGCGCCGCCCACGATGGCCGAACATCAAAGCGAACTGGCCGCGCTCAGGAAAGCGGGCTACAACCCTTCGCCGTGGAACGACGACCCGTACTATCCCGACGATCTGCAGGAAGCGCAGCGCATCGTCGATTACTGGTTCACCACGGAATGCCAACCGGGTGAGCGCCAGTGAAAGCATGAACTTGGGGGGGGTGGAACTCCTCGTCTTCTTGGCTCGACGGCGTTTCAGGTGGCGTCCGACCCCGTAAAAAATCTCACAGGGCAGCCTTGCTTTCCAATTAGATGATGACTACCATCTAATTAACGTCAAATCTGGAAGCAGCCGCCGCCATGAGAAAGTCGAAAGCCGAAACCGCCGAAACGCGTCGCCGCATCGTGGAAGTCGCGGCTGAAGCGTTTCGCGCCAACGGCATCCACGCCACGGGCCTCGCCGATGTGATGGCCGCAGCCGGGCTTTCGCACGGCGGTTTTTATCGGCACTTCGAGTCGAAAGATCAACTGGTGGCCGAGGCCTGCGAAGCCGGCACGGTCAGCATTCTCGAATCGCTGGAAAATGCCGCCGGGGCGAGCGTGGGGGCAGAAGGACTGCGCGCCGTGGTGGACGCTTACCTTTCCAGCGCGCATCGCGATGCGCCGGGCGCGGGATGCCCGCTTGCCGGCATGGGCAGCGAACTCGCTCGCGGCGACGAAGGCACACGTGCCGCGGCATCGCGTAGCGTCGAGGCGCTCGTGACCCTGCTGGCCTCGCGCACCGGCGATCCGCAGGAAAAGGCGAACCGCTCGCAGGCCGTTTTCGCACTCTCGGCGATGATCGGTGCGCTGACCGTCGCGCGCATCCTGAACGATCCCGAAGCGTCGGACGCGCTGTTGAGCGATGTCCGGCAGCAGATCGAAGCGATCGCACCGATCGAACCAATCGAACCAATCTAATAATAAGCATCTACGGATGCCGCTTTACTCGCTCCAAAATGTGCATATGCACAGATTAGAAATGCAGTCCCTCTGAACTCATGTAACGGAGAACCGTCATGCAACAACGCAAATACCTCATCACTGGCGCCACGGGCAAAACCGGCGTGCATATCGTCAATATCCTGCTCGAAGCCGGGCACGCAGTACGCGCGATGGTGCGCCAGGAAGACGCGCGTAGCGCAGCGCTGCGCGCAGCGGGCGCCGAAGTCGTAGTGGGCGATCTGCTCAATCACGACGACCTGATTCGCGCGACATCGGGCGTAACGGGCGCGTACCTTTGCTATCCGGTGTCGCCGGGCTTTATTCAGGGCACCGCGTATTTCGCCGAGGCGGCACGCCGCGCAGGACTCGAAGTCGTGGTGGAGATGTCGCAGATTTCCGCACGCGAGAATGCGAAAAGCCACGCCGCGCGCGATCACTGGATTGCGGAGCGCCTGCTCGACTGGTCGGGCGTGCCCACGATTCATATCCGCCCGACGTTCTTTTCCGAATGGCTGATTTTCCCGTGGGTGCGCGACACCATCGTCAAGGAAGGCCGGATTGCGCTGCCGTATGGCGAAGGGCGTCATGCTCCGATCGCGGCAGAGGATCAGGCGCGTTTCATTGCCGCCGTGCTGACGCAACCGGCAGCGCATATCGGCAAGGCATATGAGTTGTGCGGTCCCGTCGAGATGGATCACCACGCTATCGCCGATGAAATCAGCCGGATCATCGACCGCAAGATTGTGTATCGCCCGGACACGCTCGATCAATATCGCGCGCATCTGCAGCAGTATGGCCTTTCTGAATTCACGATCCAGCACTTTATTGAAGTTGCCGTCGATTACCAGAACGGCGTCTTCAAGGGCACCGACCAGGTGATCGAACGCGTGACCGGCCAGGCGCCGCAAACCGTGGCCGAATTCGTTCGCGCGCATCGTCAGCTTTTTCAGTCCTGATTCATTACGGCATCCTTATCAAGGTGATTAACATGAAAATCGCAAATTCCGTTGTATTCGTCACTGGCGCAAGCCGTGGTCTGGGTCTGGCTTTCGCGCGCGAAGCGCTGGCGCGCGGTGCGGCGAAGGTCTACGCGGGCGTGCGCAATCCGGCCGGCTTCAACGAGCCAGGCATCGTGCCGATTGCGCTCGACGTCACCGATGCGGCTTCGGTCGAAGCCGCCGCAAAAGCAGCGCCGGATGTCACGGTGCTGGTCAATAACGCGGGCATTGCCGAAGTGACCGGCTCGCCGCTGGCGCACGAAGCCGAAGCGCACGCGCGCCGCGTGTTCGAAACGAACTACTACGGCGTGATGCGCGTGACGCGCGCATTCGAGCCCGCGCTGCCCGGCGACGGACGCGGCGGCATCGTCAACGTGCTGTCCGACGTAACGTGGCGCACGGTGCCGATGCTCGCACCGTACGCCGCATCCAAAGCCGCCGCCTGGAGTTTCACCAACACGCTTCGCGCCCAGCTCAAGACGCGCAACATCGGCGTGGTGGGGCTGCATGTCGGCTTTGTGGATACCGATCTCACGAAAGACTTCGACGTTCCCAAGGCCAGTCCCGTCGATGTCGTCAGGCAGGCATTCGATGCGCTCGAAGCGAATGAAAGCGAAGTGCTGGCGGACGAGGGCAGCCGCACGCTGAAAGCGACGCTTTCACTGCCGGTGCCCGCTTATATCGATCCCGCCGTGCTCGAAGGAAAGTGAGCAACGCGCAATACGCCGCGGCTCACGCCTGGTTCACATCCGGTTTCTGCGCCACGTTTCGCTCGGCAATTCGCCGAACTGCTCGCGGTATTCGCTGGCGAAATTGCCGAAGTGCCAGAAACCCCAGCGCGTCGCGACCTCGGTAACGGTCGCGGCGTGCATCAATTCCTGGCGCACCCGCGCGAGCCGCACGGCGCGCATATAGGCGAGCGGGTTGATGCCCGTGGCCTCTTCGAAGGCGTATTGCAAGGTACGCCGGCTCGCATGCATGCGCGCGCAAAGCTCGGCCACCGAAAGCGGGCAATCGGGCGATCCTTCGACGATATCGCGCACGCTGCGCACCAGTTGCCAGTTCCGGGCGATGCGCGCCTCGCCGCGCTGCTGCGGGGCGATATCGGGAAACTCATGAAGCGCTTCGCTCAGTCCATAGACGATGGACTTTTCAAACGACGCCACGCTTGCGCGATCTGCGAGCAGACGTGGCGCCGCGCTCACGCTATCGAGCAAAACCCTTAGCACCGCGCGAAACCGTTCGAGCCGCTCTGGCGCGATGTTGACGATGCCCGATTTCGCGCCGATGCGCGCAATCACCGCTTCTAATTGAGCGCGCGTGGCCAGATCCGCCACGGCCTCGGGCTCGATTTCCAGATTGACGAACAGATGCTGGTCGGGCGAGAGAAATTCGAAACCGTCCTTGCCGGAGAACACGTGAAGCGCGTCGAGATGGCTCGTCTGTCCCGACAGCAGGGCGTGGCCTTCGAGCTGAAACGGAATGCCCAGCGCGAATTTGTGTTCCGAGACACAGCCGCGCTGATAGACCGTGCGGTTGAGCTTCTCGACCAGCACTTTCACGCCGCCCGCCATGAACCAGCGCACCGAGCCGTCGAACAGGCCGCGCGAAAGCTGGCAATAGCTCTGGTTCCATGTGTCGAGCAGCGCCGCCTGTTCGTCGACGCTGTGACAGCTTCGAAACTGTATGGCCTCGTCCGGCCAGTGGCCCGCTTCCATTGAGTCTCCAGATGGGTGAGGCCGGCAATGTGGCCCCGCGCTCGCGCTTCGCAACCCTGCTGCCGCTCACTGCGCGATTCCTGATTTTTACGGCAATTTTATTTTTTTGCCAAATTTGGATAGTTCCCGTTTTTTGGCGCACCTAACTTGTGCATACCTTGCATACGAACAGGAGCCAGGCATGAGTGAAAGGTCCAGAAAGCTGGAAGGCAAGATCGCGATTGTGTCGGGCGGAGCAACCGGAGCGGGCGGCGCGGCGTCGCTGCTGTTCGCCCGCGAAGGCGCCCAGATTGCCGTGGTCGACGTCAATCGCGGCGCGGGCGAGGAAGTGGTGGCGCGCATCCGCGCGGAAGGCGGCGTGGCCGAACTGTTTGTGGCGGACGTTTCACAACGCGCCGCCGTGGACGCTGCAGTAGAGGGAATCGTCGAACGCTTCGGCCGTATCGACACCTTGTTCAATCACGCGGGCAGTATCGTGGTGAAGCCATTTCTGGACACCACCGACGACGAATACGACTGGCTCATGAACGTCAACGTGAAGAGCATGTTCATGATGACGCGGGCCGTTTTGCCCCACATGCTGGCGGCGGGGCGCGGCTCGATCGTGTGTACGGCGTCGATATCCTCGGTGGCGGCCACGCCGCTGGAAGTGCTTTACTGCACCACCAAGGGCGCCTGTGCGATGTTCGCGCGCGCCATTGCCGTGGAGTACCGCGATCGCGGCATACGCTGCAATGCGGTGTGTCCGGGCTTCATCAACACGCCGCACGGGCAGCGCGAAATCAGCGCGCTCGCGAAATATGGCTTCGATGCCAGCGAAGCCGCGCTGTCGCTCCAGCAAGGGCGTCTGTGCAAACCGGAAGAAGTGGCGCAGGCCGCCTTGTTCCTCGCCAGCGACGACGCCAGTTTCATCAACGGCGCGCATCTTTTTGTCGATAACTGCTTTACGGCTGCGTGATACGGAATCCTGATCAATGGATAACGGCTTCGACGCTTCAACCACCTCGTTTGAAGGATCGTCACATGGACGCGAATACGATTGAACCGGCGGCGGAAAACGCCGACCACGACGTCTCGCTGCTACACAAGATGGGCTACGCCCAGGAGTTGTCGCGCCGCATGGGTGCGTTCTCCAATTTTGCTGTGTCGTTTTCGCTGATCTGTATTCTGTCCGGCGGCATTACCTCGTTCCAGATGGGCTTTTCCGCTGCGGGCGGCGCGTCGATCGGGCTGGGCTGGCCGTTGGGATCGCTGTTCGCGCTGGTCGTGGCGGCGGCCATGGCGCAGATTGCCTCGTCGTATCCCACCGCCGGCGGGCTCTATCACTGGGGCTCGATTCTGGGCGGGAAAACGTGGGGCTGGCTCACGGCCTGGTTGAATCTGCTCGGGCTGGTGTTCGTGGTCGCGGCCATCAATTACGGCACCTACGACCCGTTCTTTCGCACGCTGATTGCACCGATGTTCGGCGTGAATCCCGATTCGCTCGGCTGGTGGGATCAGACGATCTTTCTCACGCTGATTACCGCTTCGCAGGCGTTTCTGAATCATCGCGGCATCCGCATTACGAGCAAGATCACCGATCTTTCCGGCTACCTGATTTTTGTGGTGACCGTGGTGCTCGTGGTGTCCCTGCTCGCGTATTCGCCAGTGAAACTGGATCTTTCGCGTCTCTATACCTTTACGAACTTCACCGGCACGGACGGCGGCGCATGGCCGAAGCAGACCATGGCGATGGCGTTTCTCTCGGGCCTGCTGCTGACCGCTTATACGATTACGGGCTTCGATGCTTCGGCTCACACCTCCGAAGAAACCCATCAGGCGGCGCGTAACGTGCCGCGCGGCATCGTCGGATCGGTGTTCTGGTCGACGACGTTCGGCTATGTGATGGTGTGCGCCTTCGTGCTCGTCATGCCGGATCTCGCCGCGGCCGTGAAGCAGGGCACCGGCTTCTTCCAGGCCATCCTCGCGCCGATTCCCACGCCCTTGCGCATCACCATCGAGTTGCTGATGTTCTTCATCAACTACGCGTGCGGTCTGGCCGCCGTGACCTCGACTTCGCGCATGATGTTCGCATTCGCACGTGATGGCGGCCTGCCGGGATCGAAATGGCTGCGCAAGGTCAATCCGGCCCATCGCACGCCGGGCGTGGCGATCTGGACGTCGGCTGTGCTGGCGATTGCCGCGACGCTTTACGGCGATGCATTCACGGTCCTGAGCGCAGGCAGCGCGGTGTTCCTGTTCGTTTCGTATGCGATGCCGATTGCCGCGGGTATCCGCGCGGAAGGCCGCACGTGGACGGAGAAGGGGCCGTTCCAGCTGGGCAAACTGTCGAAGCCGTTTGCCATTGCGGCGGTGGTCGGGGCGCTGATTCTCGCGTATGTCGGCATTCAGCCGCCTAACGAGAAAGTGCTGTATCTGATCGGCGGGCTGCTGTTCGTGCTGCTGGCGATCTGGTACGTGGGCGGCGTGCGCAATCGCTTTGCCGGGCCGCCGGTTGCGCAAACGTCGGCACAGGCATCGCTGGCGCGCGAACAGCAACTGGAATTGGCCGAACGCGAAATCGGCGCTAAATAAAGGCGCTATTCAATCCTGCTGCGCGTGATCCATCGGCACGATCACGCGCACGCAGAGGCCGCCATCGGGATGATCGCCAATCTTGAGCGTTGCGTTGCACCGTTGCGCGAGACGACGCACGATCGACAGGCCGATACCCCAATGCGCGCCCAGCGCAAGGCCAGCCGCACTGGAAGGCGTGGTGAGCGGCGTATCGTCGAGCGTGCCCGCGCCGATGCCGCTGCCGTGATCGCGCACGCTCAGGACCCATGCGCGCGCGCCGCGCGCGGTGCGAATTTCAACGGGCGGCGCGCCGTGTGCAAGCGCATTGCCGACGAGATTTTCAACCAGCCGCGTCAGCGCCGAACGCGGCAACTGGAACGCGTCGCCGGCTTCGAGCTTGACGACGATGCGGGCATCGTCCGCCATCGCGCCATAGATAAAGCGGTCCTTCAGCCAGGCTTCCACGCCCACCGGCGCATGGATGGCGCCATGGCCGCCGGCCGTTTCCACGAACTGCCGCGCCACATCCTGAAAGTGATCGATATCTTCGACCAGAGCCACGCGCAGATTCCAGCGCGCCACATTCATGGCGTAGGCGCGCAGCCGGGCGGCGCGCGACTCGATCTGCCGAAGGAAACCGCCGAAGCATTCCGACTGGTCTTCCAGCATGCTGCTGCGGCGTTGCAGGAGGTCGCCCAGCGCGCGCGCCAGGCCGTGCAGTTCGCGCGGATGGCACGCGGGCTCAGTGACTTCGTGGCCCAAAGGCAGGCTCAAACTGGCGGTGAGTTCATGCAGATCGTCGCGGATTTCGCGCAGCCAGTAGCCGCGCAGCGCCACCAGAAACGCGCAGAACGCCAGCAGGCAGGCGGCGAATCGCGCGTCGAACCAGTGCGCCAACGTTTGCACGCTGGCGAACCCAGACGCGCCGGAATCGTTCAGATGCAGGGCGCCTGCAGCCGATTCGGCGTCCGTGGCCCAGACCGCGTCGCGCAGATGCGGTGCGACGCCGCGCTCGAGATCGACCATATGCGGCTTGATCGATACGGCCGCCACCACGCCTTCCGCTCGCATGGGCGGATCGAGTTCCGCGTCGGGCTGCCACGCCGGATGTTCCTGCAGCGAAACGGCCGGGAAACCAGCGCTGCCGGAAAAGAAGGGCGAATCCGCGTTGGGATCGCGAAAACCGACGTACGCCAGCATCAACGATGCAATCGATAACAGTGCGATTCTGGCTAGCAAGTCGGTCACCCCGTATTTTTTCTTGATATCGAATAGTTCGCTTTACGACGTCGGGCGTCGCGTGCGATAGCCGTAGTTTCGGACTATGACGGGCATTGTCCGCGATGCAGGGCGATTCAAAAGCGTCGAAAAAGGGCGGAAATGCAGGTCTTTTCCGCTTTTGAGCGGACGAAAAGCAGCGAAATGGAAGACCAGCACAAGCTGAACGCAAGGCGCAAGCAAGTGTGCGCAGCGTGAAAACGCGGCGTTCGGAGGGAGCGTTGGGCAGTGAAAGGCGCCGCGCACGTTGGTGCGCGACGCGTCTGGAACGCGGGCTCTTTAAAGCACGCGTTGGACCGTGCGTGCCGAGTCCGTGATGTCCTGGCCGAAGCCGGCAATCGTATTGCAGCCGGTCAGGCCGATCGTGGTAGCGGCGATCAGAAGGATCGCCAGAGTACGAATGTGCATGTCAAACCCCGCGTGATAAACGACGGCCGGCTTTGCGCTTTATTGCTTTCAGCTTTGCGTTCTGCGTTGCGTTGAGCTTTTGCGTTCTCTTCACCGGCACGGGCGGAAGTCTATCAGCACTCGGCGCTGCGGTGCCTTACATCGGCTTCTGGATAAAGCGCCGTTTATTGCGTCGCGTGCGTCGCGACTTCGTTCACACGCGGCGCACGCTTCGCACGCCAGCGTGCGTAGGCGGCGGTCAGCAGCGGGGCGAGCAGGGACGTCACGATGGTCGAGGCCGCAATCTGCGGCGTGGCCACGGCTACGAGCGCGCCCAGCCGCGGATCGACCGCTGCGATGGCCGTAGGAGTAGCGACGGCATTGCCAGCCGTCGTCGCGGCGGCAATGCCGCCCACGCCCGAACCGCCCATCAGACGCGAAGCCAGCACGTTGAAAAGCGCGCCCGCAGCCAGCGTAATCAGCCCGAGCACGATGCCCGAAAGACCGGCGCCGAGAATCGCGTGCAGATTGATCTGTGCGCCCAGTCCGAAGGCAAAAAACGGAATCAGCAGGTCGCCGCCCGATTTGAGGAACTTGCGCATGTCGGCGTCGAGATTGCCGAGCACCATACCGATCACGATCGGCAAGACTGTCGCGACCAGATCGAGTACGGGAATTTTTGCGAGGCCGGAAAGTCCGAGCGCCACCATCGTGACGAACGGCCCTTCGAGAATCGACAATACGGCAAGCGCGCCGCGATCCATTTCGTCGCCGAATTGCCGTGTAAGCGCCGCGTAAAGGCCCATATTCGCATTGGTGACGGCCGCGATGATCGCCATGCCCGACAAACCGAGAAAGCCTTCCGCGCCAAAGCATCGACTGACGACCAGACCAATCAGCACGCCGCTCACGAGTTTCGCAATCGTAATGGCCGCGCCATTGCGCAGTGCACGCGGCGCGGTGCGAAATTGAATTTCCGCGCCCATGCAAACAAAAAACACCGCCAGAATCGGCAGAGCACCGTGCGCGAGTTGCGTCGAAAAACTGCCGATGCCGAGCACACGCGGCGCAAATGTATTGAGCACGCTGCCCCAAAGCAGAGGAATGACCATCATGCCTCCGGGAAAGCGCTCAATGGCCTTTTTGATTTTCATCTTGAGTCTCCTTCGTTATTGTCCGGCGCGGGCGCGCGGTTTTGCCTGATGTTTTGCTCATGGCGCCCGGCCGGTTTCATCGGTCAACGCGATACTGCACGCCGCATTACATTTGCGCGCCAATCATCCACGGCACAAATTCCTCATTGCCGATACCGAGTGCCTCGCTCTTGCTTTTACCGCCCGAGGCGACTTCGACGATCATGCGGAAAATCTCTTCGCCCTTTTGCTCGACGCTGGCCGTGCCGTCCATGATGTCGCCGCAATTGATATCCATATCGTCGGCCATGCGGCGATACATCGGCGAATTGGTCGCGAGCTTGATGGACGGCGCGGGCTTCGCGCCAAAGCACGAACCGCGGCCCGTGGTGAACACCACGAGATTCGCGCCGCTGGCGATCTGGCCGGTTGCGCCCATCGGGTCGTAGCCCGGCGCATCCATGAAAACAAGGCCATTCGTGTCGATCGGCTCGGCGTAGCGATAAACGCCCATCAACGGCGACGATCCGCTTTTCGCAACGGCCCCGAGCGATTTTTCGAGGATCGTCGTGAGGCCGCCGGCCTTGTTGCCGGGCGTCGGATTGTTGTCGATACTGCCTTTTTCGCGCTGCGCGTAAGCTTCCCACCAGTGAATGCGCTCGACGATTTTTTCGCCCACTTCCTGGCTGATCGCGCGGCGCGTCAACAGATGTTCCGCACCGTAAATTTCAGGCGTTTCCGAAAGAATGGCGGTGCCGCCATGTCGCACGAGCAAATCGACGGCGGCGCCCAGCGCGGGATTGGCCGTGATGCCCGAATAGCCGTCGGAGCCGCCGCATTGCAGGGCGATATTGATGTGCGAAACCGGCAAAGGCTCGCGCACGGACTGATTCGCGACCGGCAGCATGGCCTTCACGGCCGCAATGGCGGCGTCCACGGTCTTTTGCGTGCCGCCTTCTTCCTGCATCACGAGCGGCACGAGCAGCGGGCCCGGCTCGACGCCTTCGGCAATGAACATCGCGCCCATCTGATTGGCCTCGCAACCCAAGCCGATAATCACGACGCCCGCGAAATTCGGATGCTTTACATAGCCGCCAATCGTGCGGCGCAATTGCGCGATCCCTTCGCCATGATGGTCGATACAGCAGCCGAAGCTGTGGGTGATCGGCACGATGCCGTCGACATTCGGATACGCGTCGAGCGCGCCTGGCGTGCTGAAATGCTGCGAAACCAGCTTGGTGACGGTGGCCGAGCAGTTCACCGTGCTGATCACGCCGATATAGTTGCGGGTCGCGACGCGGCCGTCCGCGCGGCGAAAACCATTGAACGTGAGCGGCATGCTGGCCGGCTCGACGCACGTGACGTCCTGGCCAAAGGCATAATCACGGTCGAATTCGCCGATCGAGAGATTGTGGACGTGGACGTGGTCGCCGGCACGAATCGGCTGTGTGGCAAAGCCGATGATCTGGCCGTAGCGGCGCACTGGCGCGCCCTGGGCAACGTCGCGGCAGGCGACCTTGTGGGCGGCGGGAATATCGGCGGCGCAAACAAGATTGTCGAAATCGGCGAGAATCGTACCGGCGGCAAGGGCGCCGCGTGCGATCAGCACGTCGTCGAGGTCGTGCAGTTTGATGGCGAGCGTAGCCTGGCTCATCGTGTCCTCCTGAATGTGGGGTCGGGGTGCCGGGCACGTCTCGTCGTAGTGGCTTGCGAGCGTTGACCGGCGTGGACACATGATCGGGCGGCCAGGAGACAGGCGCAAATTGGTCAGGCCACTTTATTCCGCGCCATCCAGGCAAAGCGAACAGAGAGTCGAAAGTGGAAAGTCGTTTAAAGAACACAGGCGCGCTGGCCCAGACGGTCAGGCGCATCGAGACAGGTATTCAGGAGGGGCTCTGGCTGGCTGAGGAGCGCTTGCCTTCCGAGCGTGCGCTCGCCGAGACCTATGGCGTGTCGCGCGCGACGGTGCGCGAGGCAATCGCGCGGCTCGCGAGCAAAGGCGTGCTGGAGACGCGGCGCGGCAGCGGCGTATATTTGTTGCGCGCGAAACCGGTTGGGCTGGCGGCGCCGTGGCTGCAGTTGATTGCCGATACGCCGCCATTGCGTTCGGAAACACTCGAATTCCGGCTGGTATTCGAATGCGCGGCGGCGCGTTTTGCGGCGCTTCGTTCGTCGGGGCATGAACTGGAGCGCTTTGAAACCATCCTCGAACGCATGCGCGATGCCGTAGCACGCGCCGATGTGGATGCCGAAGCCGCAACCGATGGCGAATTCCACACGGCGCTGACGGCCGCGTCGCATAACCGTTTGCTCGACCAGTTTTACGCGAGTGTGATTTCGATGTTGCGCGAGCATATCGCAAGCAATACTTACGATGCCACGGTGAACAATGCGAACGCGGCGACTCAGGCGCGCCGAAGGCTCGATCAGCACGAATCGATTTACTACGCGATTCGCGACCGCAATCCCGATGCGGCACAACAGGCGATGTATCTGCATATCGATTACGTGGGCAAGCAGTTCAATGTTTAAGCAGTGAATCAAGGAATGAAGGATGGACAAAGCAAAAGACGATGTGCCTGAAAACGGCGAATACGTAGCGATCTGCAAGGAAAACAATCCGCTTTCGGCGGCTGCAAATGGTCACAGCGAGGTATTCCCGCGCGCGCTGGTAATCGTGAAGGACGGTTGGGCCACGTTTTACCGCGACGGCGAGGAGATCTGGAATTGCAACGCACGCTATGCCGCGGCGAATTTCGTGCTTCAGAAGGAGTAAGGGGCGAGCAGGATTGCGCCCGGATGTGAATAGAGCAGCACACCGCTAACAATAACCTTGAAGCGTGCCGCGCATGACTCGCAATGACCCGCCCAGAGTATTCACTTCCAGGCGCCCTTATCGATGGGCACGGATTCTATTCAGCGTTCTGGTCATTGCGCTCGCCGCGGCGGGCATCGGCGGCTGGCTGACCTTGCGGGCCAGCTTGGCGCAACTCGAAGGCACGCATGCCGCGCCGCTTTCCGCCACGGTAACGATCGAGCGTGACGCATTGGGCGTGCCCACCGTGACCGGCCGCACACGCGACGACGTGGCCTATGCGAGCGGCTTCATTCACGCGCAGGACCGCTATTTCCAGATGGATTTGCTACGCCGGGTTGCGGCGGGCGAAGTGGCGGCGCTGATCGGACCGGCGGCGCTTGCGCTGGACCGGCGCGACCGGCCTTTGCGCTTTCGCGAGCATGCGCGGGCTGCGCTCGCGGCCTTGCCGGCGGAACAGCGGCAATGGATCGAGCGTTACACCGCAGGTGTCAACGACGGACTTCAGGCGCTGCGCGCGCGGCCGTTCGAATACTGGCTGCTGCACACGCGTCCGGTGCCGTGGCGCGCCGAAGATACCTTGCTGACGGTCTATGCGATGTATTTCGACCTTCAGTATGAACAGGTTGCGCACACGTTATCGCGTGCGGCATTGCGCGAGCGCGTTCCCGCCGATCTCTATACGTTCCTGCTCCCGGCGACTACGCATTGGGATGCGCCGCTCGATGGCGAACCGGCATCGGCGTCATGGCCTGTAGCGGTGCCTGCGTCGCCGCCGTGGCTTAAAAGCGCGATAAACACCGCCGCAACGAAGCCGGAAACCTTAGCAATACCAGGTAATCTGCCTGGCTTCATTGATGGAACCGGCCCTGCTGGATCGATGGTCGGCAGCAACAGCTTTGCCGTCGATGGCGCTCACGGCGCGCAAGGCGGCGCACTGGTGGCGAGCGATATGCACCTCGGTTTGTCCTTGCCGAACATCTGGTATCGGATGTCGCTGATTTATCCCGCAGCGGATGGCACCGAACGGCACATCACGGGCGGGAGTCTGCCGGGCACGCCGCTGGTCGTGGCGGGCAGCAATGGTCATATTGCGTGGGCATTCACGAACAGCTATGGCCGCTTTGTCGATCTGGTCGAATTGCAGCGTGATCCGGCCGATTCGCTGCGTTACCGCGTGCCAGGCAATACGTGGGAGAAGGCGCGAGTGATTCACGAGCGCCTCGAGGTGAACGGCGGTGCGAGCGTCGATCTACCCGTCGTTCAAACGCGCTGGGGCCCGCAAATCACGGCCGGTTCGCACGCATATGCGCTGCACTGGGTCGCGCAGGACCCGCAGGCAGTGAATCTGAATCTCGCGCTGCTCGAAGGCACGACAACCGTCGCCGATGCCTTGCGCGCCGCCACGACCTTCGGCGTGCCCACGCAAAACTTCACGGTGGCCGATGCGCAAGGCCATATCGGCTGGACGCTCGCTGGGCCATTGCCGCGTTTCGCCGATGCGGATATCGGCGCGAACACTACGGCGCTCGCCAGTTTGCCAACGGCTTCCAGTACGTATATCGGCTGGCAGGGTTATCGCGCGAGCGATGCGTACCCCATGCGTATCAATCCGCCAGTGGGCCGGCTCTGGACCGCGAATAACCGCACGCTGCCTTTGCAGGAAGCGGCACATATAGGCGACGCGGGCACTGACCTGGGCGCGCGCGCCACGCAGATCCGCAACGATCTGCTCGCGCTGCCGCAGGCCCGTGCGAGCGACATGCTGGCGATCCAGACCGACGATCGCGCTTTCTGGATCGACCACTGGAAGCGCATCGCGCTCGAAGCACTCGATGCGCACGCACTGGAAGGTCATCCGCAGCGCGCGCAATTTCGTCGTCTGATCGAAACATGGAATGGGCGCGCCGATGCCGATGCAGTCGGTTACCGCCTGGTACGTGCGTTCACGTTTTCGCTCTACGATGCGTGGTTCGGCGCGCTCGACAAGCAACTCGGCGCGATGGCGCCTGGCTTGAGCTATCACGCGGCGAATACGCGCAATGTCGCGACGATGGAAACACTCGCCGATCATCACGCGTGGATACCCGAGGGTTTTGCGAACTGGCAGGCGTTCATGCTGGACCGCATCGATCACTCGATGGCGCAATTGCCGAAGGGTATGAGTCTGGCTGACGCGCGCTGGGGCGAGCGCAATCGCTCGCAAATTGCGCATCCGTTCGCGCGCATGGTGCCGGCCTGGTTGCCGTGGGTGCGTGGCTGGCTCAGCACGCCGCCCGATGCGTTACCGGGCGACATCAATATGCCGCGCGTGCAGACGCCGAATTTTGGCGCGTCCGAGCGCTTCGTTGTGTCTCCCGGGCGCGAGCAGGAGGGCATCTTCGAGATGCCGGGCGGACAGTCGGGGAATCCGCTTTCGCCGTACTTTATCGCGGGACACGAAGCGTGGGTGCATGGCGAGGCGACGCCGTTCCTGCCCGGCACGCCGGTGCATACGTTGACCTTGACTGCCTCCGGCGAGCGGTCATCGCCGTAACCGGAGACAGTGAGCACAGGTTCAATGCGGTTTGTAGCCGTCCGTGAGCGTGCCGATAAACGCTATGATGTCCTGAATATCCTGATCCGACATCGCAGGCTTATCCGCGGGCTTGCGGTCGAATGGCGCATCGGCGTAATCGACATTGCCTTGCCAGGCCTTCGGAATATCGTTGTACACCTGCACCTTTCCCGAGGCATCGCGCGGATAGATCTTGCCCGGATCGGTATTGCGCAGATTGTAGAAGTCCATCACCTGCTTCAGGTCGTGATACACGCCGTTGTGAAAGTACACATGGCGAATCGCGCTGTTGCGCAGCGTCGGCGTGAGGAACATGCCGCAGTATTGCGTCTGCTTCGACAGGTCCTGGCGAATCGGTCCGCACAGGCCGAGGTCGAAGAATTTTGGATCGCGATTCGCTTCAAGGCGCGGATTGCGCGGCACGCCCAGCGCTTCGTATTGCGTATCGGTGAAAAGCGGCGGCAGGCCGTCCGAAGTCGGCTGGCTCAAATGGCAACCGGCGCAATTGGCTTTCTTCGAATCGTTGAACAGACGCAGGCCGCGCAGTTCCGCATGCGTGAGGCGCGCCTTGCCTTGCAGCCAGTAATCGTATTTGCTGGTGAAGGCGTGGAAGTCGGGTTCCTCGAATTCGTAGCGCCCGACGGCGAACATCGCCTCGGCGGTCAGCATGGTCGGATTGGCAAAAATGCGCGGGCCGAACAGCTTGCGGAAGCTGTCCGCATAGCTGGCGTGCGCGAGTTTATCGGCGACCGTGGCGGCGTCCGGGTTCGCCATTTCGGTGGGATTGAGCAGCGGCCCGAGCGCCTGGCGCTGATAGGAATCGGCACGGCCGTCCCAGAACAGGCCGCCTACGGGCACCATCGCGACTGTCGTGGGCGTGGCGCCCGCTACTTTGTCCGCGCGCTGCGTGCCCATTGCGGCTTGCGCGAGCGCGTTGAAATCGGGCGGGGCGGCGGCATCGGCGGCATCGGGGCCGATGCTGAACGGCGCCTGCCGGTACAGATACGCAAGCGAGGGCGGCGGCCGGTAGCTCTGGCGATCGAGGTTGGGCCCGCCCAGTTGCACGTCGAGATCGTTCGGCGGTCCGTAGGCGCGCGTCGCGCTATGGCACGACGCACACGACTGCTTGCCCGAGGCCGACAGCGACGTGTCGTAGAAAATCTGCTTGCCAAGTTTCGCGACCGCGCTCAGCGGTGCCTGCGGCGGCAGCACGAGCTGCACGGGATGCGGATTGGCGCCGGTGAGATCTTCCACGGCGTCGCCCACTTGCTCGGGCATGCGTTCGGGCCAGGCGAGCGCATAGCCGGCCAGCCCGGCGACGGCGACCAGTGCGAGCGCGCAGCCTGCAAGCAGGCGCTGGCGGCCGCGCGAGGGTCCTTTAAGTCCGTTAGGCCCGGTGGAATCGGCAGGAGACGACGTGCTGTACGGTTGCGTTGACATAAGCGGGTGATAAGCGATACCGGCGAAGCCCTTGAAAAACCGGGGCGATCGAGCCGGGTAAAAAATGCATCGATCCGACCGCGGCCGGACCGATGCACAAAGGAGCGTCCTGATGGGATGTCTCGCAACGGAACGCGCATCGATGGTCAGACGTTTTGCGCAGGTTTTACGCTTAGAGCGACGGCCCAGTGATCGCTGCCGGTGCGGCCGAAAGCTGCGTGCCCTTGTTCGAATCGAGGTACAGCGTCGCATTCGGCGACGTGCTCGCGAAGTTGAACAGGTTCATGATGCTGCCCGCATTCGCGTCGTTCGAACCCTGGCCGATCCGCGCGCCACCCAACCAGTTATCCTCGATAAATCGGACAACTGAGGATTGCGTGACGACCGTGGTGCTATCGACGAAGTTCGCCTTCGCATACGGCGAGATCACGAGGAACGGAATGCGCGTGCCCGGACCGCAGCGGCCGTTCACCGCGCCGCCGTTCACGCCCACGCCCTGTACCGCGCCCGTGGCGTTACAGACGCCCGCGCCGTTGAGCTGGTCGGCGCCCGTCACCGCGGTCTTGGTCGTCTGGCCGGTCGTTTCCGCCGAGGTTGAATCGAACGAGGAGGTCGTCGGCGCGATGTACTGGTGGTCATACCAGCCGTCCGAATCGTCGTAGGTCACGATCACGGCGGTGTCTTTCCAGTCCGGCTGCTGCTGCAGGAAGTTCACCACGCTCGTGACGAAAGACTGCTCGTCGAGCGGGTCGGAGTTGCCCGGGTGCGCGTCGGCAACGGCCGGTGCCTTCAGGAAACTCACCGACGGGAAGTTGCCCGCCTTGACGGCCGTGAAGAAGTCATTCACGTCGTACTGGTGATGCACCGGCGTGGCCGAATTGTCGAGCGGATCGGTGTAGCCGATCGCCGCCACCGAAGAGGGACGCGTATGCGCGAGGTTCTGCGTGCTCGTGTAGTACTGGAACCACGCGTGATGCTGCACATAGTCGTTTTCGCTCGCCCCGAGCACCGACGAATACGTCGAGCGATTGCAGCCCGTCGTGCCGTTCGCGTTCACGGTCTGCAGATTGAAGCCGCCCATGAAGCCGCCCCACGTGACGCCGCCCGAATTGAGCAGGTCGCCGATGTTCTTCGACTTCAGCGCCGCCGTGGTGGTCGAGCCGGCTGCGACCGTACAGGCGTCGCCGGTCGGGTCGAGGTCGCCGGTCAGCGTCCAGCCGCCTTGCAGGTCATACACCACATCGGTCGACGGGCTCGACGTGGCGCTGCCTGTCACCACCGCGCCGTTCTTCGTCACCACGGTGCCGTTGTGCTGGCCTGAGATCACCGAAATCGCGCCGGGCGTGGAGGGACCATAGGTGTCCGTGTAGGCGTTGTCGCTCATCGCAAAGTGCTGCGCGTAATTCCACAGCGCTGTGACGGTGTTGCCGTCGTAATAGCCCATCACGAGGCCCGGCTCGCCGAACGTATTGGCCGAACCCACCGCGTTGTTACCCGTGTTGAGCGGGAACAGATCCATCTTGCCGCCATCGGCTGCAAGCTGTTCGGGCGTGTAGTTGTGGTTCTGGCTTTCCGTGGCGGCCTGCGAACGATCGAGACGGAACGGGTTGATGTTCGTGCCGCTCGGGTTGTTCGTGTTCGAGACTGTCGGGTTGCTGGTCAGCAGTGCCGAGGTGAGGCCGTTGACCGTGGGCGTGCCCGAGGCGGCCGTGAAGACCGGCTCGCCTTCGGGATTCTGCGCGTTCGGGTAGGTGCCGAAGTAGTGGTCGAAGGACTCGTTCTCGCCAAAGATCACGACGAGGTGCTTGATCGGCGTGGCCGTTTTGAGGGCGTCCTGCGTCGATACAGCGGCAGTCGTCGAGGACGGATTGTTATTGCTGCTGCCGCAAGCAGCGATCACGGCGACAGCAGCAGCGATCGAAACGGACAGCAAAATCTTTCTTGAATGCATTTAGCGCACTCCAGGGTTTTTAATATGGCGCTTCGTCTTATGGGTCGAAAGCAGGCGGTTGTGTATTTGCAGAAAACGCAATGGTTGCTCTTTGATGGCGCCGTCAAAGTGGCCGCATTGAAGCATTTCATTGTGAAACTTTTATAAATAATTTCGAATAATTGCCGAGTAATATTCGGCAATTGTTGCGATAAACAAGCGGAATAGGCGTGACTTTCGCCCTGCATCAGGCAGGTAAATGAAAGCAATGAGCGAGGCGGGGCTTAAGAAGAAGTTACAGCGTGGAATGGATCGCCGAATGGGAAATGGCTTCCTGGTCGATCAATAAATCATTGATAAATCACTGTGAATGACAGATTCAGGCGGTGAAATAAAAAGTAAAAAACGTGTTATTAATTTATGGAAATATTTCAATTCAATTTCTGCGTGGTTTCAATTGCATTCTGCAATTGGACGTCTTTTGCCGATTTTTGCAGTTTTTGAATGGTTGTTCGCGCAACGGGTGCTAGTCGGCAATCGTCCGGCCAGGCACGGGAAAATGCACGCCGGCGCGTTGTGCGGCAGCGCGGATATGCGCCTCGATCGCCTCGCCCGCAATGGCCGGATCGCGCGTCTTGAGCGCCGCCACGATGGCGCTGTGCTCGCGGTAGGTCGAAAGCACAAGCTCGCGCCGGTAGAACGGCATGCGCTGGCTTTCCTTCATGATGTCCGCGCTGCTGCGCAGAATCGATTCGATCGCCGCGTTGCCCGCAAGACTGACGATGCGCATATGAAAGTCGAAGTCGAGTTGCGCGGCTTCGTCGAGTTCGTCGCAACTGAGCGCCGAGTGCAGCGCTTCCAGATTCGTCTCGAACCACGCCATGTCTGCGTCGCCGATCGCTAAGGCCGCCATGCGCGCCGCGAATCCTTCCAGCGCGTAGCGCATCTGGTACGTGTCGGGCAGGGAGGTCTGATCGGCGAATCGCCACGGATGTTCGCTGGCGGCCTGGGCGCTCGTCACGTACACACCCTTGCCCGCGCGGATCGTCAGCATGCCGAGCGCTTCCAGCGTGGATAGCGCCTCGCGCAGCGACGCGCGGCTGATCTCCAGTTCCTCGGAAAGCTGGCGCTGCGCCGGCAACAGGCTGCCGACCGGATACAGGCCGTTTTCGATCCGTTCGCGGATCGTGGCGATGGCGGCGTCGGTGACGGTGTGCGGAACGTTCTTCATTGGGGTGGGGCGCTCACGTGGTCTGACCGGTATTGTAGTCCGGCGCGCGAGCCGCACAGGCGCCGCGTGGTGGCCTCTACCGTGTTGTCGAGGGTAAACACGGTTTTTTGGCGCCTTGACTCCACTATATCGGCTTCCTACTATCCAACATAACAGCACTGGTCAGACCAGTCGGAACAGTTGCTCGCCCCCCTTGCAGGCTGTGCATGGGACGGGACTCGGCGATCAGGCGCCACGTCCCATCGACAAAGGAGAAAGTCGTGACGAAGTTCTTCAATTCGCTGTTTGGTCGGGTGGTCATTGCGCTCATCGCGGGCATCGCGGTCGGGGCGATATTCCCCCATTTCGCCCAGTCGCTCAGACCGCTAGGCGATGGCTTTCTCAAACTCATCAAGATGGTGATCGGGCCGATCGTGTTCTGCGTGGTCGTGAGCGGCATGGCGCACGCGGGCGACCTCAAGAAGGTGGGGCGAGTCGGTCTGAAGTCGGTGATTTACTTCGAAGCGATGACGACGGTTGCCCTCGTGATCGGCGCGATACTCGCTTACGTGACGCGGCCGGGCGCAGGTATGAATGTGAATCTGCATTCGCTCGACGCCGCTTCGCTCGCCACGTACACCGAGAACGCAAAGAGCCTGAAAGACACGGCCGCGTTCCTGCTGAAGATTATTCCCGATACCGCATTCGATGCTTTCGCGAAAGGCGACATCCTGCAGATTCTGGTGTTTTCCGTGTTGTTCGGCAGCGCGCTTTCGCTGCTCGGGCCGAAAGCGCAGCGCGTGAATGCGATTGTGGATGAACTCGCGCAGGTGTTTTTCCGCGTCATGGGTTTCATCATCAAGCTCGCGCCGCTGGGCGTGCTCGGTGCGATTGCTTTCACGACCGGCACGTATGGCGTGGCTTCGCTCAAGCAACTCGGTCTGCTGGTGATTGTGTTCTACGCGAGCTGTATCGTGTTCGTTGCGGTTGTGCTGGGTATCGTGATGCGTCTTGCGGGCTTCAATATCTTCAAACTGATTCGTTATTTGCGCGAAGAACTGTCGATCGTACTGGGCACCGCATCGTCGGATGCCGTGCTGCCGCAGGTCATGCGCAAGCTCGAATTCATGGGCGTGAAGGATTCCACCGTTGGCCTCGTGATTCCGACCGGCTATTCGTTCAACCTCGACGGCTTCTCGATCTACCTCACGCTGGCCGTGATCTTTATCGCGCAGGCCACCAATACGCCGCTTTCCGTGCATGACCTGATCGTGGTGGTGCTGGTTTCGCTCGTGACATCGAAAGGCGCGCACGGCATTCCGGGCTCGGCCATCGTGATTCTGGCCGCGACGCTTTCCGCGATTCCCGCCATTCCCGTGCTGGGCCTCGTGCTGATTCTGCCGGTGGACTGGTTTGTCGGCATCGCCCGTGCGATTACGAACCTGATCGGCAACTGTGTGGCAACGGTGGTGGTGGCGGTTTGGGAGCGCGATATCGACAAGGCGCGTGCAAAGCGCGTGCTGAATTTCGACGAAGGTTTTCTCTTTGTGCCGGGCGGCAACGAAGAAGCCGCGAATCAGGCCGATGCGCACGACGGTCTGCTCGGCGGCAAGCCCGCCCATGCATGAACATGCCGAACCCGCTGTAATCGATTCGAATAACTGAACATTTTATTTGCAGGAGACACAATCATGGCGATTCCGACGCTCGATCCCAATGCACCGGCTTTCACGCGCCGCTACATGAACCTTGCGGATTCGCGCCTTGGCGCCCGCGCGCTGGTCGCAAGCGATGAGTTTTTCGCGCCGAAGGAGCGCATGCTGGAACCGCAGGCCGCGGTCTTTATTCCGGGCAAATACGACGATCACGGCAAGTGGATGGACGGCTGGGAAACGCGCCGCAAGCGCACGACGGGCCACGATTTTTGCATCGTGCGGCTGGCGCGACCGGGCGTGATTTATGGCGTCGATCTCGACACCAGCCATTTCACCGGCAACTTCCCGCCGGCGGCTTCGATCGAGGCGTGCCATGCGGATAGCAGCGAAGACGCGCCGCCCGCCAACGCCGACTGGCAAACCGTTGTGCCCGCAACGACGTTGCAAGGCAACCAGCATCACTACATCGAAGTGAGCGATACGCGGGCCTTCACGCATCTGCGCGTGAATCTCTATCCCGATGGCGGTCTCGCGCGCCTGCGCGTCTATGGTCAGCCCAAACGCGACTGGAACGGTGTGGAGAAGGGCAGTCTCGTCGATCTGGCCGCCGTCGAAAACGGCGCGTATCTGGTGGCGGCAAACAACCAGCACTTCGGCATGGCGTCGACCTTGCTGATGCCGGGGCGCGGCGTGAATATGGGCGACGGCTGGGAAACGCGCCGCCGCCGCGAGCCGGGCAACGACTGGGCCATCGTGGCGCTGGCGCGGCCGGGCATCATCCACAAGATCGAAGTCGATACGGCGCACTTCAAGGGCAATTATCCCGACCGTTGCTCACTGCAGGCCGCTACCGTAACCGGCGGCACCGACGATTCGCTCGTCACGCAGGCGATGTTCTGGCCGGTGCTGCTGGACGAGCAAAAGCTCGAGATGGACAAACAGCACATCTTCGAAAGCGGCCTTGCGGCGCTCGGCCCGGTCACGCACGTGCGTTTCAATATCTTTCCGGACGGCGGTGTATCGCGTCTGCGTCTGTGGGGCGAACTCGCCTGAACGGAGACGTGCCATGCAAACCGTACAGGCCTTGCAACTGGAACCGCTCACGCGTGAAGCGTTCGCGCCGTTTGGCGATGTGATCGAACTCGACGGCGCGCGCCATTTTCCGATCAATGGCGGCACGACCGAACGCTTTCACGACCTCGCACATATCGACGTGGGCGAAGCGGGCGGCCGGCCGCTCGTCAGCGTGTTTCGCGCGCAGCCGCGCACATGGCCCGTGGCGATCACGATGATGGAGCGGCATCCGCTCGGCAGTCAGGCGTTCGTGCCGCTCGCGCCCACGCGTTATGCCGTAGTCGTGGCGCCCGCAGGCGAACTCGATGCCACGCAACTGCGTGCGTTCTGGGTGGACGGCACGCAGGGCGTGAATTATGCAAAAGGCGTCTGGCACCATCCCTTGCTCGCTTTCGACCGCGTGAGCGACTTCCTCGTGATCGATCGCAGCGGCACGCAGCCGAATTGCGATGAAACCGATCTGGCGATCGCGTGGGAGCTTGCCGAACCGCGTTGAATCATCACTCGAATCACGACTGCAGTCACCCCATGAATCCGCGCCCCAAAACGGCGCGGATTTTTTTCGACTTGCGCTGGCGAGCGCCTTCTGTTTAATCGCTATTGCGTTGGTCAACCGCGATAAGGAAAAGTTATCACGCTAAGAAAAAGTGATTTGGCGGATATTTTTGATGAACGAATACTCAATCACACCTTCATCAACGTCTACGCCGGAGCGCTTTTATGAACCCTGTGATTCTGCCCGCCGCGCCAGCCGACGCACCCTCACGCGCCACACCGGCCAGTCGCAACGTGCGGACGATCGCCGCCTGTTCGATCGGCAATGCGCTGGAAATGTACGACTTCACGGTGTACAGCTTCTTTGCGATGCTGATCGGCAAGCTGTTCTTTCCCACCGATAGCGCTTACGGCTCGCTGCTGCTGGCGGTCGGCACGTTTGGCATCGGCTTCGTCATGCGTCCGCTCGGCGCGCTGGTGATCGGCAGTTTCGCGGACCGGCGCGGGCGCAAGGCGGCGATGACGCTCACCATCGCCTTGATGGTCGTCGGCACGCTTGGCCTCGCGTTCGCGCCAACTTATGCCAGCGCGGGTACGTGGGGCTCGCTCGTGGTGGTCGGCGCGCGCATGGTGCAGGGCTTTTCGCTGGGCGGCGAAATTGGTGCCTCCACTTCGATGCTGATGGAGTCGGGCGGCTTCGGCAGCCGTGGCTTCCGGATCGGCTGGCAAGGCGCCAGCCAGGGCTTCGCGGCGGTGCTCGGCGCGCTCAGCGGCGCGGTGCTGTATGCAAGCCTCGACGCGGCCGCGCTCGAAAGCTGGGGCTGGCGCGTGCCGTTTCTGCTCGGCCTGTTGATCGCGCCGGTTGGCCTTTATATCCGCTCGCATCTGGACGAAACGCTCGAACGCGAGAGCAGCAGCGAAGCGCAACCGCTCACCGAACTCTTTTCCTCGCACAAGAGCAAGATCGTGCGTGGCGTCCTGTCGATCGTATCCGGCACGGTGGGCATGTATCTGATCGTGTTCTTCATGCCGACGTTTCTGGTGCGTGTGCTGCATCTGCCCGCATCGCTTTCGCTGATGGCGGGTTGCGTCTCCGGCGCGACCATGGCCGTGATGTGCATCGTATCGGGCCTGCTGGCCGACCGCATGCGTTCACGCAAGCCGATGGCGCTGACTTCGGTCGTGCTCACCGCGCTGTTGATCTATCCGGCGATCGCGCTCATGACATCGCATCCGGGCGTGCCGCTGGCCCTCGCGATTGTCGCGGTGCTGACGGCGATCAGCAGCCTGGGCGGCGCGCATCTGCTGCTCCTGCTCATGGAGATGTTCCCGGCGCGCGTACGCGCGAGCGGATTGTCCGTGATTTACAGCATCGCCGTGGCCTTGTTCGGCGGTACGGCGCAACTGATCGTGACCTGGCTGCTTGCCAAAACCGGCAACCCGATGTCGCTCGCGCTCTATATGGTGGTTTGCGGTTTTATCACCGTCTGCGCCATTTCCAGCCTGCCCGAGACGCGTACACGCGCTTCATGACACTCCGCGCGGCGCGCTGATGCCAGCGAAACGCCGCGCCTTCCGCTGCACTGACGATTCCTGAACGTAGCTGTGTCGCGCGCTCGCGAAATGCGGGCGGCGGGACACCGCTCGTCCCGACATTCGAATTTTTAACGACCCCACGCCAGCGGAGCTTCCGAATGAAATGCACTTTGCGCGCGCTTGTTGCCGCGCTTTCCACGGGCACCTGCCTGCACGCACTCGCCGAAGTCTCGCCGGGTGCGCCTTCCGACGCTGCCTCCACCACGGCCAGCACGGCCGGATCGCAGATGCAATCGACCTTTGCGTTCTGGGGATCGGGACTCGGGCCGCAGACACTCGGCGTCGCGCCGCAACGCACCTTCGTGACGCTCTACGGCACCGTGGATGAAGGCCTCAACTACACGCGCGGCGGCTCGCAGGGCGTCGTGCGCGTGCAGTCGGGCGGGGCGCTGACGTCGAAATTCGGCCTCTACGGCCAGGAATATCTGGGCAATAACTGGAGCGCGTTATTCCGGCTTGAAAATGGCTTTATGGCGAACACTGGCACGACGCAGGATTCGACGTCGATGTTCAATCGCGCATCGTATGTGGGTATGCAGAATCCGTTCTATGGACAACTCACGTTTGGCCGCCAATACACCTCGGGCGGCGCGGCGGCATTGGGCGCCGACCCGTTTCTCGGCCCGGCGCACGAATCCGCCTATACGTATTTGCTGGCCACTTCCGATCTGGGCACCGGCGCGAACAGCGATGCACTCGGTCGTCTGCCGAACACGATTCGTTATATCTCGCCACGTGTCGGCCACTTCGGTATCGACCTGAGCTACTCGTTCAAGCAGGACCAGGAAGTGGGACCGGCCGTGCATCAGCGCTCGGCGATGGTCTCCTATTCCGGGCGTCGCGTGATTATTTCGGCGGCGTTCGGGCAGGGCTGGTGCGATCCGGGCATGTCGGGCGATTGCAGCAGCACGGCCAACGATGCGCCGGGCAAACGCACCGACACCTATCTCGCGAGCGTGATGTTCGATGTCGGGCCGTTTATCGCGCAGGGTGCGTATATCCGCTACGTGCCGCAGGCGCAAACGAGTGCGATTGCGAATCTTTATCTGCTGGGCGTGCAGAAGTGGTGGGGCGTCGATCTCGTGCGCGCTTCCGCTGCGATGCGCGATACGACGATTTCGGGCGACTACGCTTACGGCGGCACCGTCGGTATCGATCATTTTCTTTCGAAGCGCACTTCGCTTTACGGCCGCGTGGGCGTGATGCGAAACGGTCCGCATTCGAGCATCACTTACAACTACGACAGCGGCTCGCCATCCGCAGCACCGGGCCGCACGTTCTCGAGCATCACGCTGGGCATGACGCATACGTTCTGAAAAAGAACGCGTAGCACAACCAGGCATCAATAAATCAATCTTCACTATCAGGAGCGCACCATGTCGATCGAGCTTGTCGACGATTTCATCGAAAGCAGCAAGCAACGCTACGTCACGCTATCCGACGATATCTGGCAATACGCGGAACTTGGCTATCACGAGCAGCAATCGGCGGCCGCACATATCGCCTTGCTGAAAAGCGAGGGCTTTCGCGTGCGCGAAGGCGTGGCAGGCATTCCGACTGCGTTTGTCGCGGAAGCGGGCTCGGGCGGCCCGGTGATTGCCATTCTCGGCGAATTCGATGCGCTTTCCGGGCTGAGCCAGGAAAGCCTTGCGCTGTCGTGCTGCCCGTCGAGCGAGATTGCCAATGGCAACGGTCATGGCTGCGGCCATCATCTGCTGGGTACGGCCGCGCATCTTGCAGCGGTTGCGGTCAAGGACGCGCTCGCGCGTGCCGGTATCGAAGGCACGGTGCGTTTCTATGGCTGTCCCGCGGAAGAAGGCGGCTGGGGCAAAACCTATATGACGCGCGCGGGGCTGTTCGACGATGTGTCCGCGGCCATCACATGGCATCCCGGCGTGGCCAATACGATCATGAATCTGGAAAGCCTGGCCGTAAAACAGGCGTATTTCCGCTTCAAGGGCGTGGCTGCTCATGCGGGCGCGTCGCCGCATCTCGGTCGCAGTGCGCTCGATGCGCTCGAACTCATGAATATCGGCACGAATTTCCTGCGCGAACATATGTTGCCCGACGCGCGCGTGCATTACGCGATCACGGATTCAGGCGGTATCGCGCCCAATGTCGTGCAGCCCAATGCGAGCGCGCTCTATATGATTCGCGCGCCGCGCAATCGCGACGTCAAGGAGCTTTACGAGCGCGTGTGCAACATCGCGCGCGGCGCTGCGTTGATGACCGATTGCCAGCTTGAAATCGAGGTGCATTCCGCGTGCTCGAACCTGCTGCGCAATCACACGCTCAATGAGTTGATGCAGGCGAAACTCGCGGAATTGGGCGCGCCGGCTTATACGCGCCAGGAACGCGATTTCGCCGATTCGATGCATCGCACCACACGCCCCGACGAGATCGAAATGGCGGGCCGCATGCTGCAAGCCGCGTGGCGAGAGCCCAAAGCGCTATTCGACCGCATCGACTCGCTCGATAACGATCGTCCCTCGCAGATGCATGGCTCGACCGATGTCGGCGATGTGAGCTGGGTGACGCCCACCGTGCAGTGCATGACTGCGTGCTTTGCATTCGGCACCTCGCCGCATTCATGGCAGTGGGTCGCGCAGGGCAAGAGCGCGATTGCGCACAAGGGCATGGTGCTGGCGTCGAAAACCATGGCGGCGACGGCGCTCGAACTGTTCTCGAATCCGCTGCTGCTGGCGGCCGCGCGCACGGAACTGAGCGAGCGTCTCGCGACCGAGCCCTACGTGTGCCCGATTCCGCAAGATGTCGAGCCGCCGTTGCCGCGTGCGGCCTGACGCGAACCGAAGCAAATTGAAGCGAACTAAAGCAAACTGAGCGCAACGGCTTTATGGCTTGTTATGCTGCCCCGTGACCGATCATCGAGCGGGGTTACCTTGAAGCTGCGACAACTCGAGGCGCTGCGCGCCATCGCCGAGGCGAAAAGCCTCCACGAAGCGGCGCGCCGCCTGTTCCTCACCCAGCCCGCGATCAGCCGGTCGATTCGCGAGCTGGAAATCGAACTGGGCTTGCCGCTGCTCACGCGTTCGGCGCGCGGCGCAAGCCTCACGCCGTTCGCGCATCAGGTGCTCAAGCGCAGCCAGGTCGTGCAGCGCGAAGTGGGCCGCATTCTCGAAGATGCCGCTGCCGCGCGCGGCGAACTGGCGGGGCAGTTGCGGATCGCCGTGACGCCGCCCGCCTCGACGCGCGCACTCGCCGATACGCTGCTGGAACTGGTGGCGGCGCGACCCGGCGTGCGGCCCGAAGTCATCGAATGGCGTGCGGAAAATATCGCCGATGGTCTCGACGACGGCACGATCGACGTCGGCGTTTTCACGCAGTATCGCGAGCCGCGCACGACGGCGTTCGAATGGGTTCGGCTCTATGAACTCGATGTGGTGCTGTCGATTCCCGCGAGCTGGCGCGGCAAGCGCACCATGAACGTGACGGAGATTCACGCGCTGCCCTGGATCGTGCTCGATGCGCCTGAAGACGACGCGGGTTTTGTCGCCACGTTCTTCGGCCGCTATGGACTGCCGTTGCCGAAACAGACGCTGCGCTGCAGCTCGATGAATCTCTATCTGGATCTGGCGATGCGGATGGAAGCGGTCGCCGTGTGGACCTCGCTCGCGCGGCCTTATCTGGCCGAGCGCGAACGCGCGGGGAGTGTGATTCTGCTCGACGTCGACGAACCATTGCCGCGCTCCGGCGTGTATCTGGCGTATTCGAGCGAGGATCTGCTGACGGCCACGGCGCAGGATTTTATCCAGCGATTGAGCGGCAAACTGATGGCCGACGAGCGCTCGCGCTCGCCAGCAGGTCTTATCTACGACGAATTCGTCTGACCGTATTTGTCTGACCGTATTTGCCTGACTACTGGCCGCGCCCGGCTGTCACATTCTTCATGCGCGCTTTTCAAGGCGCGCCTTTTAAAACAAATTTGTGCAGGCGTCTGCAATCGCCTTGCATCCCCATTGCGGCTTTCTACAATATAAGGCGATACGCAATTTTTGCCTTGCCGCGCGCTCACGCCCGCTTCAGCGATTCACTCAGTTCTCCGTCTACATTTTCTCTTTTCGTCGCGCCATTTCCTTTTTCGACTGCTACCGGCCATTGGCTACGAGCGATGGGCTACCGGCGGCCGTCCGTCCTGTCGACAGTGCCCAACGGAGGCAACCATGAGCTATCACCTTGAAGGCCGTCTGCTGGAGGTTTGCAACTGTCGCGTGCTGTGTCCGTGCTGGATTGGCGAAGATCCCGATTTCGGAACCTGCCAGTCGATCGTGGCCTGGCATTTCGATCAGGGTGCGATCGAAGGCGTCGATGTCGCCGGCTGCACGCTGGCCGCCGTGTGCAATATTCCGGGCAACGTATTGCAGGGCAACTGGGCCGTCGCGATCTATCTCAACGACGATGCCACGAAGGAACAGGAAGACGCGTTGCTCGAGGTCTACACGGGCAAGGCGGGCGGCCCGATTGCCGATCTCGCGAAGCTGATCGGCACGGTGGTGTCCGTCGAGCGCGCGCCGATCCAGTTCGATGTGGTGGGCGGCAAGGGTACGCTCAAGATCGGCCAGGATTATCACGCGGATCTGGAGCCTTACATGGGGCCCTCGGGTGCAAAGACGACCTTGTCGGATACGGTGTTTTCCACGGTTCCGGGTGCGCCGGTATTCGTCGGCAAGGCGCCGCTTTATCGTTCGAAGAATGCGGCGCTGGGCATCGATATGAGTCTGAAGGACCATAACGCATTGCAAAGCACGTTCCGTTTCGATTCTTGACGAGCGTGTGATTCGCGCGCATCGCGCGGGTCGACCATGCCCGACACTGCGCGACATCGGCGCATTTTCGTGCCCGTGCTCGGCGCGATGGTGCTGCTCGCGTGGCTGACCTTGTGGCTCTGGGCGCGCAGTCCGTACGGGCGTTATCTGGAGCATGGCGAGCCGCTTGCCGCTGGGCCCGCTGCCGCGCTATGCCGCGCCATTCCGGGCGGCTCGCCGGTCCTGCAAGCCGTGCTGTACGCGCTCTCGTGGACGCTGATGATCATGGCCATGATGCTGCCGACCACGCTGGCGCTGTTCAACGCGGTCGAGCGTATCGTCGCGGGGCGGCCTGACCGCTCGCGTGTGCTGTCGATGCTTTACCTCGGCTATATCGCGGCGTGGAGCGCCTTCGGGCTGCTGGCGCATGGATTGCACGCGCTGCTGCTGGAAGGCGTCGCGCGCGTCCCGGCGATGATCGGCAACGGCTGGTTGATCGGTGCCGTGACGCTTGCGAGTGCCGGTGCGTTTCAGTTCAGCCAACTTAAACATCGGTGTCTGGAGAAGTGCCGCATGCCGCTGGGTTTCGTGATCGGTCATTGGCATGGCGCAGCGCCTGGTCGCGAGGCGCTTTCGTTAGGCTGGCATCACGGGCTGTTTTGCGTCGGGTGCTGCTGGGCGTTGATGTTGCTGATGTTCGTGGTCGGCACCGGCAGTCTCGGCTGGATGCTGGTGCTCGCGTGCGTCATGGCGATCGAGAAGAACTTCGCCTGGGGACAGCGGCTTGGCGCACCGCTGGGAGCCGTGCTGCTGATCTGGGCGGCATGCATTGTCGCGAGCCATGCCTGATGCGCTTCTATTCAATCTTCGATGCCTGAGTGCGGATATGGACCCTCTTCAACCCGCCGCGCGCACCGTGTTGCTCACCAGCGTCACGATGGTGGCATTCGCTTCCAACTCGCTGTTGTGCCGGCTGGCTTTGCAGCACGGCAGCATCGACGCCGCCAGTTTTTCCAGTATCCGGCTGGTTTCCGGTGCGGTCATGCTGCTGATACTCGCGCGCGCGAACGCGGCCCGCACGCTGCCCGCGAAAGGCGACTGGCTCGCCGCTGTCATGTTGTTTGGCTACGTGGCATTTTTCTCGTTTGCGTATGTGACGGTGAGCGCGAGCACGGGCGCTTTGATTCTGTTCGGCGCGGTGCAATTGACGATGTTCGCGGCCGGTCTGCATGCGGGCGAGCAGTTCGCGACACCCGCGTGGCTGGGTCTCGTGCTCGCGCTTGCGGGTCTCATCTATCTGGTTTCGCCTGGCATTACCGCGCCCACTTCGGTGGGCGCCGCGCTAATGAGCGTGGCAGGCGTGTGCTGGGGCGTGTATTCGCTGCGCGGCCGTGGCGTGGCGAATCCGCTGGCGGCCACGGCGGCTAATTTCTTGCGCGCGGCGCCGTTGGCGCTGGTGCTGAGCCTGTTTTTACTGGGCCGTTCTCACGCCACGCCCGCCGGTATCGCGCTGGCGATCACTTCCGGCGCGGTGACATCGGGGATCGGTTACGTGATCTGGTATGCCGCGCTCAAAGGCCTCTCAGCCATGCGCGCCGCAACAGTGCAGCTTTCCGTACCGCCGATTGCCGCGTTTGGCGCGGTATTGCTGCTTTCGGAGGCGATCACGATGCGCCTCGTTTTGGCATCGGCGGCAATTCTTGGCGGCATTGCCATGGCGATGACGAGCCGCACGCAAAGCCAGCGCCCGGCACCGTTGCTCGATGAGCGTCAAAAACAGCCGCGCCGTAATGGATAGGACATGTAAAGCGGGATCGTTTAATAACGATTCAAATTCCCATTTAAATGATAAACGTTACTGTTTTGATTCAGGATCAAAGTATTGCTTAACGGCCAGGATACAAACTGTTTCAATTACGCTAACCCGCGCTCCACGCGTCTTTCACGGAATCCTAAAAGGAAATCGAAAGTAACGCTTCACGGCATTTTCTTATTCGGCTCCTTATCTCCTCTGGGGCACATTCGTGCCTCACTCAGAATTCCAATCAAGAGGTGAAGAATGAGCGAATCGAGAAAGTGGTTTGTAGCCAGGGCGATTTTCGGTGCGAGCATGCTGGCATTCGCGAGCATGAGCGCGATAGCGCAGGATCAGGATGGCGATCGCCATCGGCAATACACGCATGTGTTGTTGATCAGCGTGGATGGCATGCACGAGGCCGATCTGGAAAACTACATCAGGTCGCATCCGCAATCCACGTTCGCAAAGCTCGTCAAACACGGTGTCGAATACACGCACGCCTCCACGTCCAGACCTTCGGATTCGTTTCCTGGGCTTCTGGCGTTCGCAACGGGCGGCAGTCCGCTCAGCCACGGCGTTTTTTATGACGATACCTACGATGCCACGCTTTATCCGCCGGGCAGCAATTGCACCGGCACGCCCGGTACGGAAGTCAGCAATTTCGAAGCCCTAGACTGGGATCTGAGCCAACTCGATGGCGGGTCGCCGCCCGCAGGCGCAACCTATGATCCGCGCAATCCGCACATTAATCCGGCGAAGCTGGCGCTGCGCAAAACGTCCAGCGGATGCGAACCGGTCTGGCCGCATCGGTATATGAAGAACGGCACGAATACGATTTTCGAAGTCATTCATCAGGCGGGTCTGCGCACGGCCTGGTCGGACAAACATCCGGCTTACGAAATCATCAATGGACCTTCGGGTGTGGGGCTCGACGAACTCTATGCGCCCGAAATCAATTCGACTTCACTGCAGACCAATGGCTTTCCGGCTGCGCCCGCCGGCGACGACTGGACTTCCGATCCGCTCTATACGCGCACTTATGACGGCTTCAAGGTCAAGGTCGTGCTGAACTGGATTCACGGGCTCGATCAGACCGGCACGAAACAGGTGGGCGTGCCTGCCATCTTCGGCATGAATTTTCAGGCGGTGAGCGTGGCCCAGAAGGTCACGGTGGCGATGGAGGGCGCTTCCACGACCCGCGGCGGTTATCTGGATGCCGCCGCCACGCCGACACTGCCGGTCACGCAATCGCTCGATTATGTCGATGGCGCATTGGGGCAAATGTACGACGCGCTGAAAGCGAGCCATCTGCTGCATTCGACCTTGTTTATCGTCGGCGCCAAACACGGTCAGTCGCCAATCGACGTCAGCAAACTTCAGATGCTGAGCGGCTCGAAGAATGCCTATGCGAAGGCCGACGTCAGCGATGTGGCGGACCTCTTGACCAATGGCGGCGTGCCGGTTGCGCAGGAAACAGCGGACGACGTCTCGCTCATCTGGCTCAAGAATCACGGCGATGCGGCCAAGGCGGTGTCGATCCTGAGCGCCGATCAGGCAGGCAGCAATACCACCCATATCCAGACGCTCTATCACGACGCAACCTTGAAGACGATCTGGGGCAATCCTGCCGGCGGGCGCGTGCCCGATCTCATCGTTCAACCGATACCAGGCACGATTTACAGCAAGAGCGCGGCCAAACTGGCGGAACACGGCGGCCTGTCGGCGGACGATACGAACACCTTACTGGTGCTCTCCAATCCGCATCTGAAGAAGAATGTCGTCAATGCGCCGGTCACCAATATGCAGGTGGCGCCGACCATTCTCAGGGCGCTTGGGCTCGATCCGCGCAGGCTGGTGGCCGTTCAGCGCGAAGGGACGCAGACGCTGCCGGGACTCGAAACGTCGGATGACGAAGATACCGACGATTAAACTGTGAAATGGAATTGATGCAATAGAAAAAGCGCCGACGGTAAGGTTCGATTTAAAACCGTCGGCGCTTTTTGCTTTTTGTTTATGGCGTGTCGCTTGCTGTTTAACGCGCCATCAGATCCGCGCCTTTGCAACCCGGATCGGGTTTCTCGCCGAGCGAAAGCATCGTGAAGCCATTACGTTCCTGGCGCACGACGCCATATTGCGTATCGGCGTCGCCGGGCTTCTTCGTCTGCAAGCCGATCTCCACCTGATAGCGGTCTTTGCCGCTGGCACACGCACGCACGGGACCATAGTTGAGCAACTTGCTGTGGTCCTTGATGCTGGCCATCAGCGATTGGCGCGCGGCCAGTAGCGCGTCCGCAGCGTGCGGGTCGCTCCAGTTGCGTGCGCTGGCGTCATCCACGGTCAGCCATGCGTCGACGAAATCGCGCCCGTTGATGGCAGCCGGTTGAACGCGCTCGACCGTATCGCCCTTGACGCGGTAACGATAAACCGCCTTGCGCGTAATGAGTTCGGCGTCGAGCGGCGAGATGCTGGTGCGCAGTTCGAAACCATCCGGGCGAGCCTTCAGTGTCAGTCCGCCGCCGGTGACGTCCAGATCTTCGGCATAGGCATGATCGAGATGAAAGAGGCTGCGCTGCGCCTGCTTGTCGTCCGCGGGCGCGAGTACATCCAGGCCGAAGTTATGCCAGCGCGACGAACACCACGGCCCGCCATGTGCCACCGCAATTTGCCCGCCGGGCAGCACGGCGTACTGGAACGTATCGCCGAAAGCGCCCGAAATGCTGTCGTAATTGTCGCTCTGCCAACGCAGCACGCGACGCCATGTAGCGCCGTCCCATGCGTACGCAACGAGCAGATTGTCGTCGCCGCACGGAATGCCGAAGCCCGCACGTACGAGCATGAGCGGCTTGCTAGCCGCATTGCGCGTGACGCTCACATTGATCGCGCCGCCGATTGTGCCGCTGCTATCGGCGGCAGGCGGCGTTTTCACTACGCCGAACGACGCCTCTAACGCGCGCTGCAAGGCGTCGGGTTGCGCACGCGCGTCGCTGCACGAGAGGCGCGCGTCGATCGCGTTGACGAGCGCATCCTTGAACGCCCGCATTTCGGTGCGCTGCTGTGCCGATACCGATTCGCCGTCCGGGTCCGACTTGTCGGCCGGGGCGTTCTGCAGCCGATGCTGTGCTTCGATTGCGAGGCGGCCAGCCGCTTCCGCATCGACGCAACTGGTGGACGCCCAGGCGAAGGAGGGCGCGGCAATCATCGCAAGCAGCGCAGCCCGCAGCGAAATCCGTCTCATCCCTGCATATAACGAATGCGTTTTTGAATTCATATCGACTCGAAGTGAAAGGATGCGCGAGCGGGCGCTGATTTTAAAAACGGCGGCTATTTTATGCCAATGCGGCGTACCAGGTCGTTTTTGCGCCATCAATTCATTCATGACGCATCGGAGTCACGCGTTTTCTACATCATAATGATGGCCCGTTTGGTGGCCCATTTAACTTGCTCACTTCCGATGAAACGTCGCGCATCGTTGTACCATTCCCGCCGGTTGATCGCTGGCGTTGCCACGTGCCTTAGCCTTGCGCACGGCCCGCTCGCGCAGGCCGACGAAACCGTGCACTCGATCGACGGCGTGCGCGGTGCGTTACATTCGAGCGACACCCGCCAGATGTTCGACGCGTCGATGAGCGGCAAGCAGAACGACGGGTTCGGCACGAGGCTGCCGGCCGGTTTTACGACGGCGTTTCTGGTCGCACAGATGGCGCCGGGGGAAGACGCAGGTAGCGTTGTGATGGCGGGCGCGAAGCCTTGGCCGCTGCGCCCGCATAGCTACGTCGCGATGCTTTGCCTCGCCGATAATCCCGCCGATGCCGCCGAGGCCCGAAAGTATGGCGCACCTCCATGCGATATTTTGGGCGATGACGCCAGGGACGCGCGGCGTGTCTGGTTCGGCGTTTTTGAAAGTACGGAGGCGGGCGCACCGCGATTGGTGGCGCGCACCGAATCGCCGGTCGCAACACCGACCGACTGGAACGACACGAATATCGAACTGCCCGATAGCCTTGAAGAAGGCGCTGCGGGAAGCGACATGAAGGCCATGCCCACAAGCTGGTCGCGTTTCGATCTCGCCGCTTATCAACTGCGCACGGGCGAATACGCATTCGGTGTGCGTGCCGGCTGGAGCGTGGGTTACGCGGGCGGCGGAGCCGATTTCGAAGCGCTCTATCTTTTCGCCATCGACGGAAACACACTACATGTCGTCTTCGCGCAGCCAATGGCCTTCGACAAGATGATCGCTGGCGACTGGCACAAGGACGGCACGCGCAGCCACGACGTCGACGACGGAGCCAATGCGCTGACCGTGCTTCCTTCGACAACGGCGGGCTATCACGATCTCCAGCTGCGGGAGAAAGCGGGCGGCAAATGGCGTCGCACCTTTAAATGGTCGAGCGCGGACCATCGCTATCAATAAGCCGGCGGCCAGGGCAAAGCCGAGAGGAGGGCCGCAAGCCTTTCCGATGAGTTTTCGCGAACGCAGGCATCGGAATATGTCACTTGTCGCCCCAATTGTGGCTACTTAGGATCAATCCGACTAGTCGCGGTGGGAGCGCTCGGCACAGCCGACGCGGGCCCGGTCTTCACTCTCTCGTCGGATGCCCAGCATGATCGACCCCAATAAAAGCAGACGCGCCAGCCTCGCGGTATTCGCGCTGCTCTATCTCGGCTACTGCATTTCGTATATCGATCGCTCGGCGATTGCCTTGTCGCTGGTGGCGATCGGCAAGGAGTTTCACGTAGGCTCGGCGGCGCTCGGCGTGGTCATGAGCACCTTTTACATCAGCTACGCCGCCATGCAGATTCCTGGCGGCTGGATTGCCGACCGCTGGGGCAGCAAGAAAGTCATTGTCGTTTCGGTGGCGTTCTGGTCCGTGTTCACGCTGATGACCGGCCTCGCGTGGTCGCTGGCCTCGCTGATCGCGATCCGCTTTATCTTCGGTCTGGGCGAAGGCGGCTATCCTGGCGCTGCGGTCAAGGGCGTGACGGAATCTTGCGCGCGCGCCGATCGTCCGAAGATGTCCGCGTTGTTGATGTCGTCGAATTACGTGGGGAGTTTTATTGCGCCGCTCGCCATTGCGCCCCTCATTTTGCTGCTGGGCTGGCGTCATGCGTTTGTCGTGGCGGGTTGCGCCGGTCTGGTGTTCGCGCTCTTTTATCTGTTCGCGGTAAAAGATACGCATCAGAAACGCGATTCGACGGGCCGCACCGCGCGCATCGACGGCGCCGCCACGCGTGCGCTCCTCAAAATGCCGCTGATGTGGAAGATTTTGCTGACCTGGTTCGGCATGGGCATCGTCAACAAGGGACTCGATGCCTGGATGCCCGCCTATCTGCTGACCGAGCGCCATCTCGATCTCAAGGCGGTCGGTATGCTCACGCCCTTGCCATTCGTGGCGGCGAGTATTTCGACGGCGCTGGGCGGCTGGATTCTCACGCGCTGGTTCGATGGCCGCGAGAAGTGGTTGATGGCGGCCTGCTGCGCGATTTCAGGCTTCTTTCTCTATGAGATGTATACGGCTGAAACGGTGACGGGCGTGATTGCGTTTCAATCGATCGTCTACTTCTTCAAGTCGTTCGTGTTTGCAGGCGTATTCGCGCTGCCGGCTAAATTCCTGCCGCAAAAACTCATTGGCACGGGCGCGGGTATGGTGAATTTCGGCGGACAGGTCGCGGGATTCGTTGCGCCCGCGGTGATTGGCCTGCTGGTCTCCGTTACCGGCAACTACAACGCCGTATTTGGTTTCCTGATCGTGGCGACGGCGTTTGCGCTCGTGACCAGTCTGTCGATCCGTCTCTCGCCCGAAGCCGATGCACGACTGGGCGCGCCCGGCGAGGCCTGAGCGCATTGGCGGACAATGAGGCGCTATGATGGAGCATTCCGCGTATTCCCATCGATCCATCATGAGCGCCCGTATTCTTCAGGAAGCCGCTGTTCGCTACTTCCTCGAAGTGGTCAACACCGGTTCCGTTGCCGATGCCGCCAGCCGGCTCAATGTCGTGCCGTCGGCGGTGAGCCGCCAGATTGCGCGGCTCGAAAGCGAACTCGGTACGCCGCTTTTCGTGCGTCAATCGCGCGGCATGGTGCCGAGCAAGGCGGGTGAAATGCTCGCCGCCTACGCGCGCCGCTCGCAACTGGACGCCGAACAGATTTCACTGGAAATCGACGCCTTGCGCGGCGAAGCCGAACGCACGATCCGTATTGCCTGCACAGAAGGTTTCTCGGCCGCATTTTTGCCGCGTGCAATGGCGGAGTTTCGCCGCACGGTTGCGCCCGCTTCGTTTGAAGTCGTGCTCGATACGGCGGCAGGCGTCACGCAGCGCGTGCGCGAAGCCGAATGTGATATTGGCCTCACATTCAGTTTCGGGCCGGAAAAAGATATTCAGGTGGCGTTTGCCGCGCCTTCGCCGATCTTCGCAATCGTGGCGGCCTCGCATCCGCTTGCGCAATCGGCGCAGGTGTCGTTTCGGGAATTGCTGGCTTATCCGCTTGCCTTGCCGGGCGTTCAATCCACATTGCACAAGCTGATCGATATCTATTGCAGCCGCGAAGGCGTGGCGTGCAAAAGCGTGCTGAGCAGCGCCACGCTAGAAACGCTGCTGGGTTTTACGCTTGCCAGCGACGCCGTCACTTTCAGCGGCGAACTATTCGTGCGCCCGCGTCTCGCGAGCGGGGAACTGGTGGCGTTGCCCGTGCCGGAACTGACTGCGAGCGAGCGCACGGTGGAAATACAGACGCTTGCGCGGCGCGCATTGCCGCCCTTGCTGCAAGCGTTTATCGAACGTTTGAGCGGCGAACTGTCGTCGCATGTCGATTGAAAAAGCAGTGATCAAAAGTGAATTGACCTTTCGATAATCATCACTGGCGGTGGTATTGGTCGTCGTCTACATTGGGCGAACTCCTGCTTGCCGCTAAATGGACTGTCCGATGAACGATCGCCACGAACTCACCCGTCATAGCGCTGTCGCGCTGCGCGCGCTGTTGCAGACGCGCGAAATCTCCGCCGTTGAATTGCTCGAAGCCTGTATCGCGCGAATCGAAACACTCAATCCTTATGTGAACGCCATCACGGCCACGAGTTTCGAGCGCGCGCGCATCGAAGCCCGCGCAGCCGATGCGGCACTCGCGCGTGGCGAATCCGTTGGCGCCTTGCACGGTTTGCCGATCGGCATCAAGGATCTCGAAGAGACCGAAGGCCTCCTCACAACGTACGGCTCGCCGATCTATCGCGCGAATGTGCCGGCGCAGGACAACACGCTGGTGCGCCGTCTGCGTGCAGCCGGGGCGATCGTCGTCGGCAAGACCAACGTGCCGGAAATGGGTGCGGGCGCAAACAGTTTCAATCCGGTTTGGGGCGCGACGGGTAATCCCTTCGATCCGCGCCTGAATGCGGGCGGCTCCTCGGGCGGATCGGCGGCGGCGCTCGCGCTCGATCTGGTGCCGCTCGCCAGCGGCTCCGACACGGGCGGCTCGCTGCGCATTCCCGCTGCGAAATGCGGTGTCGTCGGTCTGCGTACCTCGCCGGGACTCGTGCCGAGCGATCGCAAACCGCTCGGCTGGACGCCGATTGCGGTCGTGGGCCCGATGGGCCGCAATGTCGAGGACACCTGGCTGCAACTCGCGGCGACAGTCGGCCAGTCGGGCAGCGATCCGCTCGGCTATCCGTTTGCCATGAATCCGACCATGGACGGCCGTGCGCTCACGGATGTATCGAAACTGCGTATCGGCTACACGGAAGATTTCGGCGTGTGCGAAGTCGATAACGATATTCGCGCCGTGTTTCGCCGCAAGATCGAATACCTGCGCCGCGAGGTGGCGATATGCGAGCCGATCGAGGTGGATTTCGCCGGCGCGCATCGTTGCTTCGACGTGCTGCGCGCCGAAGCCTTTGTCGCGGGCCTGCAAAAAGCCTATGAAGCCGACCCGGATTCGCTCGGACCCAATCCGCGCGCGAACTATGAAATGGGTATCAACCTCGGACTCGCGGATTGCGTGCGCGCGCATGGCGATCAGACGCGCCTGTTCCGCCGCTTCCAGACGCTATTCGATCGCTACGATGTGATTCTTTCGCCCACCACGCCGGTTTCGCCGTTCCCGTGGGTGCAGCCGTATCTGAAATCGGTGAATGGCGTCGAGCTGGAGAATTACTATCGCTGGCTCTCGCTCACTTATGTGGTGACGCTCGCGACCAATCCGGCCTTGTCGCTGCCGTGCGGTGTCGATCATCGCGGCATGCCATTCGGCTTGCAGATGATCGGCGCATTTCGCGGCGATCTCGCGCTGCTCGATGCCGCGCGTGCCTTTGAAACGCTGTTCGAAACTTCCGAAGAAACGCGACGTCCTATTCCCGACGCCGCGAAACTGCGCGCATCGAAAGTGGACCTGAAGTCCATCGTCACGCATCCGCCCGTGCTCGATGCTGTCGCGTCTTCCCATCACTCCGCCTCCGCTGTCTGAATTCAAAATGATCGAATCGATTTACGGCAAGCCGCTCGACACCTGGCTGCACGAATACCCGCTCCTGCGCGAACTCATGGCGCTCGAACCTGTCGAGTGGTTCAATCCGGCCGTCGCGCCGCTCGCTGAAGCGATTCACGACATTCCGCTCGACGCCGCCCATATCGCCGACGCGAGCGCGCGTCTGCAGCGATTCGCGCCGTTCCTCGCCGAGGCTTTCGACGATGTGCGCGCGGCGGGCGGCATCATCGAATCGCCGTTGACGGAAGTGCCCGCATTTGCACAGGCACTGAGCCAGCGCTACGACGTCGAAACGCCTGCACGTCTGCTGCTGAAACAGGATAGCCATCTGCCGATTTCCGGTTCGATCAAGGCGCGCGGCGGTATTTACGAAGTGCTCTTTCACGCCGAGCAACTCGCTATCCGTCACGGCCTGCTCAAAGAAGACGACGATTACCGCGTGCTCGCGGGCGACGCATGCCGTGCGCTGTTTCGCCAGCACAGTATCGCGGTGGGGTCGACGGGTAATCTGGGTATGTCGATCGGCATTGCCAGCGCAACGCTGGGCTTCGCGACGACCGTGCATATGTCCGCCGATGCGCGGCAGTGGAAAAAGGACCGTTTGCGCGCGCATGGCGTCACAGTGGTGGAATACGCGGGCGATTATGGCGAGGCAATCGAAAGCGGGCGGCGTCTCGCGGAAAACGATCCGATGTGCCATTTCGTCGACGATGAAAACTCGACGACGCTGTTCCTCGGCTATGCCGTCGCGGGCGAGCGTTTGAAGCGTCAGCTCGACGCCGCGAACGTGCGCGTGGATGCGGCGCATCCGCTCTTTGTGTATCTGCCGTGCGGTGTCGGCGGCGGTCCTGGCGGCGTGGCGTTCGGTCTGAAACTCGCGTTCGGCGATGCCGTGCATTGCGTCTTTGCGGAACCGACGCATTCGCCCTGTATGTTGATGGGCGTGCTCACCGGGCTGCACGAAGCGCTTGCCGTGCAGGACTTTGGCATCGACAACGTGACGGCCGCCGACGGTCTTGCGGTGGGGCGTCCGTCCGGTTTCGTGGGCCGCGCGATGCAGCGCATGATCGACGGCTATTACACGGTCGATGACCGCGAACTCTATGCGCTGCTCGCGCTGATGGCGCAAACGCAGGATATCCGTCTGGAGCCGTCTGCGCTGGCGGGCGCGCCAGGTTTCGCGCGCGTTTCGAAGGCGCCGCAGGACTATCGCGCGCGCATGCAGCTCGACGATACGGCCATGCAAAATGCCACGCATGTGATCTGGGCGACGGGCGGCGGCATGGTGCCGCCCGCGGAAATGAACGCGTATCTCGAGACGGGCCGCCAGGCGCTGGCCTAGAAAATGCGCTCGGGTTTGGTAGGCTTGACGGCTTCCAGCAGCGGTTTGCCGGTAGCGATCTCGCTGCCAACCCGCACAATTACGGCAGGCACGGCGATGATCGCGTGAATCACCATCGCTATCGCGAGATACACACCAAACTCCAGCCGCCGCAGCATACCGGGAGCACGGCCTTCCTTGTCGCCGAGGAAGGCCGCCTGCAACGACGCCACGTTTTTCCATTGCGCACGGTCGATTTCATCGCGCGTCGTGCGGCGATAGAGATTGCGGCTACGGCAACCCAGTGAAAATGCCCGCCACATTCTGCGTGGCTGCAAAATCCATCCTGTCGACAAGGCAATCAGATTCATGATGCCGAGTATCGGCGACGCCAGCATCGATCCGGTGCCCAGCTCCCACGCGCTGACTTCTCCTTCGCCAATTCGCCCCACGCTGTAACCCGTGATCATGTGGTGCAGATCGTGATATTTCAGGTAGCGATGCCGGGTTTCGATATTCGGCAATGGCACCAGCAGGCAACCGGTAAATACCGGCACTGTGCGCGGATGCGGGCCTTTCGAGGACGGCGCAAAACCGCAGCGTCGATAAAACTCGTTGAGTTCTTCCTGTAGCGTCATGGTCTCTATTCGATAAGCGTCGCGCTGATATTCATTTTAAATAGCGCGTGATTTGCGCGTCATTGGCGTGATTTGCGCGCGTTCATGCTTATACACCACACCGCTGAAATAGCGGTCCGCTAACGCGCAAGCGTCCAGATCAGCGAGCCTGAAAAGAGCGCGACCACGATCGACGCGCATCGCTGGATCATGGCGGGGCGCATACGCGGCAGCCGACCTTCGCGCGGCGCGGCGCCAATTGCGATCCAGATGCAGCCGATGGGAATCAGCAGCAGCGCGAAGATCGCCATGGCTTCCAGCCACGTTTCGAATGTCGTGAATGCTTCGGGCGGAAAAATCGATCCGGCAAACAGAATGGCTTTGGGATTGAGCACGGTTGCGCTGAACAGCGTGCGCGCGCCAATAACCCTGGCTGCGGACGTTTCGATCGAATTAGCCGTGAGCCACAGGCGGATGGCGAGCCACGCAAGGTAGAGCGCGCTGGCGAGGCGCAAGGTCCTGGGCAGCCATGCCAGCGACTGTGACGCGTGTGTGAAGCAGAGGCCCCACAACGAAATCGATACCAGATAGCCCGCCAGTTCCGCGACGCTCAGATGGGCGGAACGCCGGAAGCCCTGACCGAGGCCGGCGGCGGCGAGCAGGGTATTGGTCGGTCCTGGCATGAGCAGCACGATCGCGCTGCCCGACGCCATCAGCGCGGCGGTGGAAAAGGAGAGCATGGGAGGATAAGTGGGGTCAAACAAAAACCGGACAGGAATCAAAGAGCATTCAGACTGGATCGGTGCGCCATCACAGCCGTCGGGCGACATTTTAAGGCTTTCGCACCCGCGGCCGCATTCAGTCATATTCAGCGGAATTCAGGCGGAGCGGCACATCTCATTAGCGCGCGAGTGCATTGAACAGGAACGTTGCAATCACAACGTTATCGATCTGTCTATCTCGATTCACCCTTTTTGCGCGCGTGCGGTGAGCATGCAGGAATCCTCGATATTCGCTGGATCGACCGGATCGGCTGGATTGCAGCGGGTGGTCGTCACCGGCATGGGGATCGTCTCGTGCCTGGGCAATACGCTGGACGGCGTAGCCGCGCGCCTGCGCGAAGGGCGCGGCGGCATCACGCGCGTGGAGGCCTGGCGCGCGCGCGGCTTCGCGAGTCAGGTGGCGGCGGTCGCAACCGTGGAGGGCGAAACGCCGTTTGCGCGCAAGGCCGAACGCTTTATGGGCGATACCGCGCGCTTTGCCTGCCACGCCGCGCGCAGCGCCATCGCCGATGCGGGTATCGACGAAGCGGCTTTGCGGCACCCGCGTGTTGGCGCGGTGGTCGGCTCGGGCGTCGGCACGATGTCGGCGTATGACGCGGCCATGGCCTGCGCGCAGGCGCGCGGCGTGGACCGCGTGCCGCCCTATACCGTGCCGCAGGCCATGAGCAGTACCGCATCGGCGAATCTCGCGCATGTGTTCGGCATGGAAGGCGTGACGTATTCGCCGTCATCGGCCTGCACGACATCGGCGCTGGCGATCGGTCAGGCGATGCAGTTGATCCAGACCGGCCGTCAGGATGTGGTGCTGGCGGGCGGCAGCGAGGCGCTGCACGACAACATGACGTTGATGTTCGACGCCATGGGTGCGCTGTCACGCGGCTTCAACGACACGCCTGGGCAGGCGTCGCGGCCCTACGACGTGCGCCGCGATGGCTTCGTGATCGGCTCCGGCGCGGGGGTGCTGGTGCTCGAATCGCTTGCCCACGCGCAGTCGCGCGGCGCGCGTATCTACGCCGAACTGACGGGCTTCGGCCATTGCACGGACGGCGTGCAACTGGTCGCGCCGCAGGCGGGCGGGATTGCGCGCGCGATGCGTGCATCGCTCGACGAAGCGGCCTCGTGGCCCGATTACATCAACACGCACGCGCCTTCGACGCCTTCGGGCGATGTCGAGGAACTGCTCGCGCTGCGCGCCGTGTTTGGCGCGGCAGTGCCGGCGTTTTCGTCGACCAAGGCCTTGAGCGGCCATCCGCTTGGCGCCTGCGGGGCGCACGAAGCGATCTACACCTTGCTGATGATGCGCGACGGCTTTATCGCGGGCGCCGTGGGTATCGACGATCTCGATGCGGGCGCGGCGGAAATGCCGCTCGTGCGGGCGACGCGGCAGGCGCGCATGGCTTCGGCGATGTCGGTTTCGTTTGGGTTCGGCGGGAGTTGCGCGAGCCTGATGTTTCGCGCCTGGAACGACAAGTGACGTTGCAGGCAACCCTGAAAATGACGAGGAAAACCATGAGAACACCGAGCCTGACACTGAGCGCAGCCGCGCTGATCAGCCTGACGCTGGCCGCTTGCGGCACGGAACTGAAGACGCTGCCGTTGCAGGGCGCGTTGCATCCCGTTACGTCTGTTACGAATACCGCGAATGCCGCACCGGCTACGCCGAATGCGGTCTCCGATGTGGCGGTGTATTTCGGTGCGCAGCCGCATGCCGACGTCGTGCACCGTATCGGCGATGCGTCGCACGCTATCCGTGTCGCGCGCGCAACCGACGACGGCGATGTCGCCTGCAACAAGGCGCTCGCGGAAGGACTCGACAAGCTGCGCAACGACGCCCGCGAGAAGAAGGCGAACGCCGTCATCAACGTGACCACGCGCTTTCATGGCAGCCACTCGGAATCGTCCACCGAATTCAACTGCGGTCTGAGCCGCAGCGCCGCGGCGATCGTCGTGAAGGGCGATCTTGTCGTGCTGCAAGCCAATTGATTCATTGACCCAACGGAGAGCAAAAAAGATGAAGAAGCTTTGGATGCTGAGCGCGCTGTGCGCGGCTTTCGCAACGTCGCACGTCTACGCGCGCGATTCGGTGAGTACCTATGCGGTGGACGCCGCGCTCAAGAGCGAGCCAGGCAAGGTGAGCGACGATATCGGCCTGTATTTTGCGGGCCAGTCGCATCCGGCCGTGCAGAAAACCATCGGCGAGTTTGCGACCAACAAGAAGACCAATGCGTTCGGCAAGAGCGATGAAGCGGCCTGCCAGCACGTGTTTCTTTCGGCCGTGCTGGAACTGCAGGAACGCGCGCGCAAGGAAGGCGGCAACGCGGTCATCAACATCAAGAGCAACTACAAGAAAGACCTGCGCGCGAGCGCCACGGAATTCACCTGCGGCGCGGGCGCCGTGGTGGCGGGCGTCGCGCTGGTGGGCGACGTCGTGACGCTGAAAGCGAAGTAAGCGCGGAAACGCACGGCCTGAGTTGTTGAAGCGGGGGCCCATGCCAGCACGGGCTGCCGCTTCAATCGGCCTGATCGCTATTTGTCAGACCGTTGCGTCCGCTTTCACGGCTGCCACGTTGACAAGCGTTTCGCGCCGCTTGCCGGGCTTCGGACGATGCAGACCCAGACGCTCGAACAGCCCGAAGTCGGCGGCACGGCTCCACCACAAATAGGGGAGCGAGACATTGCGCTTTGTGAAGCGGAATCCGCCATGGCGTATCATTTCAAGATACTCGTCGGCGCTTTTCTGCACTTCCATCGGATGGCGGAACAGCAGGCGGATCACCCATGAACGAATGTAGGCCTCGGTGGACTCGGCGAATAACAGGATGCCGCCGGGTTTGAGCACACGATGGAATTCCGCGAGCGCGCGTTCCTGTTCGACCAGGTGATGAAAGGTCTGGTGACAGAACACGATGTCCGCGCTGGCCGAGGGCAGCGGCAGGTTCGCGCAGTCGCCATGCAGTACGTCGAATGCGATTTGCGATGGATTCGGACAGGCACGCGCGGCCTGCCTCGCAAGTTCGAGCGAATCTTCGTGATAGTCGATACCGACGATGCGACGCGGGTGAAACGCCTCTGCGAGCAGGTGAAACGATTTGCCCTGGCCGCAGCCGACATCGACGATCGTAGGAGCCGTGGGCAGAGGCGGGTCGATCAGGCGTTTGAGGTCGTTGATCGCGACACGCAGGACATGATGTTCCCACGTGTGCGTGCGGAGAAACCAGATGCCGAAGGCCGTCTCCGGCACGAACGGCACCTGCTTTGATTCGGAAACCGACATATTTTTTCCCCGATGCATTTCCGGTCCTGGAAGAGAAGGGGCATTGTAATGGCAAGGGCGGCGTGAATGGCGTGAGGTCGACGTCAAAGCGGTCATCGCGTCGCGCATTCGTGCGACGCACGCAGGAAGAGCTTAGGAATTATGGAACACAGTCAGGAAGAGACAGTAAAGGACGCTGCGATCCAGCGTGAAACGGTCGACGTGGCCATCATCGGCGCGGGTCCTTCGGGTGCGCTTGCGGCGGCGCTGCTGCGCAAGTCCGGCCGTTCGGTGCTGGTGCTCGAACGTCAGCATTTTCCGCGCTTTTCGATCGGCGAAAGTCTGCTGCCGCAGAGCATGGCGTACCTCGAAGAAGCGGGCATGTTGCAGGCCGTTGTGGAAGCCGGCTTTCAGTACAAGAACGGTGCGCAGTTCGTGTGGCGCGATCGCGCTACGGCCTATGACTTCCGCGATAAACATTCGCCGGGCTGGGGCACGACGTATCAGGTCGAGCGCGCGAAATTCGACGACGTGCTGATTCAATGCGCGGCTCAGCAGGGTGCGCAAGTGCGCTTCGGTCATACGGTGCTGGCGATGCATCCGGGCGACGCGCCGGTGCTCGAAGTGGCCGACGAAAGCGGCGCGCGCTACGACGTTCACGCGCGCTTTGTGCTCGATGCGAGCGGCTTTGGCCGCGTGCTGCCGCGTCTGTTGAATCTGGAAGCGCCAACCGGCATGCCCACGCGCGCGGCGATCTTCAGCCATGTGCGCGACGGCCTCGCACTCGACGACTTCGATCGCAACAAGATCTGCGTCGCGACGCATCCTGAGCATCGTGATGTGTGGTTCTGGATGATTCCGTTGGCGGGCGGCCGCTCGTCGGTGGGCTGCGTGGCCGACGCCGCGTTTCACGACATGCCTGAAGACGAGCGCGAGGCGCGTCTGCGCACGCTGATTCGCGAGGAACCGACGCTGAACCGTTTGATCGGCGACGCCCCTTTCGTGATGCCGGTGCGGCAGATCGGCGGCTATGCGGCCAATGTCGAACGTCTGCACGGGCCCGGTTATGCATTGCTCGGCAACGCGGGAGAGTTTCTCGATCCGGTATTTTCGTCGGGCGTTACGATCGCATTGCGTTCGGCGCGTCAGGCAGTCCAGGTGCTGGAGCGCGTGCTCGAAGGCGAGACTGTGGATTGGCACGCCGACTACGACGTGCCTTTGCGCAAGGGGATCGATACGTTCCGTGCGTTCGTCGAGCGCTGGTACACGGGCGAGTTGCAGGACATCATTTATTACCCGCGCCAGACGCCCTTGATTCGACGCATGATCTGCTCGGTGCTCGCCGGTTACGCATGGGATGAGAGCAATCCGTATGTGGCGGAACCGGATCGCCGGCTCAATACCTTGTACGAGGCCTGCAAGTCCTGAGCGAATGGCGCGGCAATACGCATCAGAACTTGTGCGTAATGCCGACGATGACGCCGCGCGCGGTCGCGCCCGGCGTCATGGCGATACCGGAATACTCCGTGCCGTTGAGCGTGTAGCTGGCCTGATTGCGGTTATCGATCAAACCGGCCGCAGCGTAGAGAATCGACGACTTCGAGAGAAAGTATTCATAGGACAGACCGATCTGTTGCGCGTTGTTGCCCTTTCCGGTGCGATCGTGCAGATAACCGTACATCACTGCGATCTCATTGGCCGGATTGAACAGGTAGGAAGCAGAAGCCGAATAGGTGGCTTCATTCTGGCTATGATCGGATTGGGTTTCCGTGTGATAGACCAGATAAAAGCGTGCCGCCTTGACCCGTAACGACGTGACGGCGGTGAAAACCTTCTGCATCGACGTGCCGGTTGCGTTGTCCTGCTGGTCGTAGCCGGCCGCAACGTGCCACGGTCCATTGATGTATTTCACCACTACGTTATAGGTTTGAATGCCGTTGGAGGGCTGCGTGGTGGAGTCGCGCAGGCCCACCAAAAATTGCGCGGTTAGGCCGTGCCAGTCTGGCGTAAACCAGGTAATGGCGTTGCTTGCCCGCACGGAGACATCGTCGAAATCGTTGAGCGGCGAGGCAATGGATTTCGCGGCCAGCGGATCGATTTCGCCGTCCAGATAGAGATATTGAGGCTTCTTTTGCCGGCCAAAGCGCAATTCGCCGAAGCTTCCCGACAAACCGACCCAGGCAAGACGATTGAATGCATCGGCTGAATTCTGTGCTGCGCCATTTACGGCGGAAAAGCCTTGTTCCAGCTGGAAATTCACATGAAGGCCACCGCCCAGATCCTCGTGGCCGATGAAACCATAGACGGTTGCGAACAGACCGCCCGACGAAGCGCGGATCACATGATTCGCACCGCCGCCGCTCTGATATTCGATGCCGTTATCGACGATGCCGTAGAGCGTGACGGAAGACTGGGCATGGGCGGGCTGGAAGGAAAACGACGAGATCGCGGCGGACGCGGCGAGAAGGGTCTTCTTCATTTATCTCCATGTCTGTTTATTGTCGGCACCCTGACGAAATCGCAAGGCCAGCCCATGGTAGGAAATTGAAGGAGCGGAGTCCCTGCAATAAATGTTGATTCGCTTGAATTTTTTGCTGATGCGAACGCGGGTGATGCGTGCGGTAATTTGTGGAGTGGTGTGTGGGTGGTCGGTTAATTTGACCGGTATGCACGTGGGTAAAGTCGTGCACAATAGCGCGCATGGATACTGCAGATCTTGAACGCCTCGTTACGCTTGCGATGCCCTTTGGGAAGTACAAAGGTCGGCTGATTGCCGATCTGCCTGGGCATTATCTCAACTGGTTTGCAAGGGAGGGATTTCCGCCGGGGGAGATTGGCAGGCTGCTCGCGCTGATGCAGGAGATGGATCATAACGGGCTGCGGGAGTTGCTGGTGCCGTTGCGGAAGCGGGGGTAGGTTTTGGTTTTTTTGTGCTGCTTTTTGGGCATTTCCTTGTTTTCGTGTCGGTCTATTAGCGTTGCCCCTGTGCGGGGCGGCACCTACTTTTCTTTGCAGCGGCAAAGAAAAGTAGGCAAAAGAAAGCCGCTCACACCGCCAGTGTGACGCAGTCGGCAAACCGCCTTTTAGGGGGAAAGGTATAGGAGCATCCGGTCCCTCGCACCCTACCACTAAGTGACAAGGCGCCCGCCCACCCGGGGGCGCTGCGCGCCCCGAGGGGCATAACGCAAACGCAAACCGAAGGTTTGCTGGATTCACGAAAACGCTTGAATTTCAGGGGTTTCCCACGCATACCCGGCCGTTGCACGCGCAGCGAGCAACGGGATGAATGACGGCTTTGTCACTCAGTTTGAAGGTGCGGGATGGCAGACGCCCCTATACCATTCCCCGCGTAAGGCTGTTTGTGGACTGCGTCATTCTGGCGTTTGTAGCGGCTTTCTTTTGCCTACTTTTCTTTGCCGCTGCAAAGAAAAGTAGGTGCCGCCCCGCACAGGGGCGACGCTAATAGACCGACACGAAAACAAGGAAATGCCAAAGAAAAAAACCACCTAAAGCACAACCAATTCCGCAACTCGGCCACAAAAAACCATCAAAAACTCTGCCAATCCGTCCCCGAAGGGACAGCAGCAAGCTGCATCGACCCAGACGACACCGAACTGCCACCAAGCGCACTACGCCCAACAACACCAACCCGCCGCCTAACATCCGCCGCAATAGCAACTCCCTTAGCCCCCAGCGACTCCCCCCCAGTCTTAAAGATCGACACAGCGGCCCGCAACGAAGCAGCCTGATCTGCCATAGCCTGAGCCGCAGCAGACGCCTGCTCGACCAGCGCAGCGTTTTGCTGAGTGACTTCATCCATCTGCGTCACAGCGACATTAACCTGCTCGATACCGGTACTCTGCTCGACCGAAGCCGAAGCTATCTCGCCCATAATATCCGTCACACGCTGCACCGAACGCACGACTTCGCTCATCGTTTGCCCAGCATCCTGCACAAGCGCAGAACCGCTTCGCACATGCCGCACCGACGTTTCGATCAACTCCTTGATTTCCTTCGCCGCACTCGCGCTACGCTGCGCTAACGTGCGCACCTCGCCAGCCACCACAGCAAACCCACGCCCCTGTTCGCCAGCCCGCGCCGCTTCCACAGCCGCATTGAGCGCAAGAATATTCGTCTGGAAAGCAATGCTTTCGATCACCGCGATAATCTCGGACACCTTCGATGAACTGGACGAAATGTCCTCCATGGTGCCGATCACGCGATGCACGACGTCGCCGCCGGCAGCGGCCGTCTGCGATGCCGTCGCTGCAAGCGTGCTGCCTTGACGCGCGTTGTCGGTATTCGCCTTGACCGTCGAGGTCAGCTCTTCCATGCTGGCCGCCGTTTCTTCGAGCGACGCCGCCTGTTCCTCCGTGCGCTGCGAGAGATCGAGGTTGCCTTGCGCAATTTCGCCGGCCGCCGAGGAAATCGATTCAGCAGATGATTTGATATCCTGAACAATGCTTGTCAGGTTCGAGCGCATGGCGTTGAGCGAGGCCATCAGACTGTGCTCGTCACCCGGCGTCAGTGCAATCGGCACAAGCAGGTTGCCTGCTGCGATCTGCCCGGCAATCTGCTGCGCGTCGCTGGGCTCGCCACCCAATTGACGCAACACGCTGCGCGTGAGGACAACCGCCGTCACGATCGCCACCACAATTGCCAGCGCAACCAGCGACCCCACCAGCGTGCGGATATTGCGGTACGTCGCAACCGCGTCCTTTTGCGCGACGGCGTTCGCATCGTCTTCCCGGTTAGCCAGTTCAACGGCCTTCGCCAGCCACGCGCGCTGTGGCGGGCGCGCTTCGGTCATGATCGTGTGCGTGGCGGTGGCGATATCGTCGGCGAGCGCCTGTTCGATAGCCTTGTTCATCGGCGGGATGGCAAGCGCCTCGGCGCGATCGACATCGGCGATCAACGTGCGCTCGGCATCGCTCGTATTGGTTTCGTGCGCGAACATGTCGCGCAACTGTCTGGCGGCATCGGCGTAAATCTGATTCTGTTTGTGGATTCGATCGACTTCGCCAAGCAGTTCCTGATGATCCTGCAGAAATGCGAGATTGCGCACGGCGATAGCGCGGTCCTGAATCGACGATTTCAATACATTGGCAAGCCGCGATTCGGTGTTGTTGACGCGCGCGATCTCGTCGAGTTTCGCGTTCAGTTCGGAAAGGCCATAAAACGCCAGGCCCGCTACCGCAACCAGCAAGAAGGTCAGCAAGGAGAAGCCCGCGATCAGGCGGGTCGATAGCTTCATGTTGCGCATAGGCCTCCCAGGCATGTGTCGAACGTTGTCGACGTATGGTTATGTCTGTGGTTACGGCATCATCCGGCGTTTCTGAAGGGTGATAGAAAGCTTGTTAGCGTCTATTCAGAAGGTGCTTAAATAGTTTGCCTCGTTGAGGAGGCAACGGACCTGCAGTAATTACCGATAATTACCAACGACTGCCCGCGACTTCATCGAAGACGTTGAGGTCGAACACGCGTTGCCTCTCGGGCGTAGCGAAGCCGCCGAAGTTCATCAATCATGAACATGAAAATATTGCCCCGATAATTTCCTGTTTTGATGTTTATAACACCAGAATTTGATCATTGTGTTTTCAATGTATTTTTCATGCAGGCGGAATGGAATTGATTGATGCCTGCCGGAATTTTCTGTGTTTTGATATGCTCCATCTCGTTGCTCGCGAAACTTAATTCAGATCATGTGAATTCATTTCCCTGATTTGTTAGTTAACATTATCGAAGCAATGAATTATCTGAGTTGCATATGTTGGCCATCAACGCATGCATAAAGACGGATTTTGCGAATTTATTTATTCGTGCAATGTCCCATATCCATAGATTTCCTCTGCATTGAGTTTTTCATACGGCAAATCGCCTTGGCGCTCAGGGGAGTGCAGACTTATGGAAGTCAAAAAGGGCTGTTCCGCATGGTTAACGCAGCTTGCTGCGATGACCTTGATTCATCGGGGTTGTCATGGGCATCGTCCAGCAACTCGGTGACGATTCCGGCCCGACGGCGGTTCATGCAAGGGCGCGGCTATTCAGCCCGTTAGCAGTGAGCTTAAAACCAGTTTGAAGCCAGATACCAACAATCCTTCGCTGGAGTGAACGCATGAAGCAATTGGCACGCCTTTCGCGCCTCGCCGCGGCAATGACGGCAATGGGTTTTGCATCTATTGTTTTTGCCGATGCAAGGTACAAGATGACAACACCGCTTCCCCCTCAGATCCTGACGCCATCGACGGTCGAAACGCGCATCGGCAAGCTGGAGTTCACGGATGGCGTGCCTACCCCGTCGACCGCGCAACTCGTGTATGACAACCTCGATTTTCAGCGTGGTGTCGAGGCGTTCCTGAACGGCATTCCTGGTGCATCGCTCGTGGCCATGCGCGAAGGCATACGCTCCTTCGGAGCCGACAACGGTACCATCGCGCTGGCTGAGACACTGACGGACTCGCGGACCTTGCTGCTGACCGCAAACACAGAGTCTGTCTATTTTTTTGGCTGGCTTGATCTGAAGAACGGACCGGTCGTGGTCGAAGGGCCGCCGAACGTACTCGGCGTGATTGACGACTTCTGGTTCCGATACGTTGCCGATTTCGGTAACGCCGGGCCCGATCGTGGCAAGGGTGGCAAATTCCTCGTCGTTCCGCCCGACTACAAAGGCGAATTACCCACGAGTGGTTACTTCATCGTCAAATCGCGTACTTACGGGAACGTGGTCGTCGGACGCGGCTTTCTCAAGGATGGCTCACCGGCGCCAACTGCTGCGAACATCAAGGCGCATCTGCGTGTCTATCCGTATTCCCAGCGCAATAACCCGCCGCAGACGCATTTCGTGAATTCCTCGGGCGCGCCCATCAACACGATTCATTCCAACGATTTCAGTTTTTACGAGGAAATCAATCAGATTGTTCAGGAGGAGCCGGCGGGGGCGTATGGGCCGGATATGACGGGAATCTTCCGGTCGATCGGCATTGAAAAGGGCAAGCCATTTGCGCCGGACGCGCGCATGAAGAAGATTCTTACTGAATCAGTGGCGGTGGGTAACGCGACGGCCCGGGCGATCGACTTCGCGACGCGTGATCCGGCAGCGCGCATTTATCCGGACCGGCACTGGAACACGCCATTCATTGGCGGCAGTTATCAGTGGCTCGCGAACGGCGCGCGCAATTTCGATGCGCGCACCATGTTCTTCTATGCTGCCACCGTCGATACGCCGGCGATGGCGGTGGCAATGCCGGGCGTCGGGTCTCAGTATGCGTCGGCTAACCTTGACGCCAGCGGACGGCCCTTCGACGGCGGCAAGGATTACGTGCTTCACGTTCCGGCAAACGTGCCGGCGAAGGACTTCTGGTCGATCGTCGTCTACGACACCCAGACGCGATCGATGCTCCAGACGGACCAGCAGTTCCCCAGCGTATCGAGCCAGAAAGACCTGAAAGCGAATGCCGATGGTTCATACGACGTGTATTTCGGGCCGAAAGCACCGGCCGGGAAAGACAGCAACTGGATTCAGACGATCCCGGGCAAATCGTGGTTCACCATCTTCCGTTTGTACGGGCCGCTACAACCGTGGTTTGACAAGACCTGGAAGCTTGAAGATATCGGAGAAGCTTCCGGTAAGTAGTATTCCGGACCTCTCTGGTTCCCGTGATTGTAAAACCCACTGCGCGAAAGCGACTCCCACAGAACGTCACGCCCGCTGATCGTATTTCCCTGATCAGCGGAGCAATCCGGACTCGTTGAGTTCCCCGCTTTTGGCTCGTTCTGCGATTCGGATAAAGGTGTCGGCGACCCATGGATCGAACAGGCTTCGTCGGCCATCGGAGATGATTTTCAAGGCTGTGTGGTGAGTGCGTGCCTTCGAATAGACGCGATTCTGCACAATGGCGTCGTACGTGTCGATGCGGCTATCAGTGTAGATATTGGCGCTGCGCAGGGCTGCGCCGACCTGCTGATCCGTGTAGGCCGCAGCCTGATCGGTGCTTTGCGTGACGGTCTGTGCGTGCACCGACAACTGGTTGTTCACCACGCCCAGTTGCTGCTCCAATGCGTAGATCTGGCCGCCATTCACTGCGTCGGTGCTTCCGCTGGTAATGGCGCCATCGGCTACGCCAGTGACGATACGTGCACCGTCGGTGCCCGCGACGTCGACAACCGAGCCGTTGGTGTCCGCCGCGACGGTGATCGCGCCTGTCGTCGCGTCCTGGCACACGAGCCCGATTTCGCCGTTGTTGATCTGCTGGTTCAAGGTCGTTACGCTATCTTCGATGTTCGTGACTCGACCATCGATGTTGGTCAGCGCATCGCCCACGTTCGCATAGGTGTTGTTGCAGATGTTGTACGTGGGGTTGCGCCAGTTTCCGTTTCGGGATCTTCTTGAACGCGCGACCGAATTCGCGTTGGAGCAGTTGGCGTTGGACAGGCTCGATGTGGAGGTGTCGGCGCGCGATGTCAGCCGTGGCCTGGTGGCGTTGCGCGTGGTCATTGGCCCGCGTGCCGCCAGTAAAGATCATCTGGCCGGCGAGTCGATTGAATATCCGCAGTTCGTCAAATCGTTGGCGACGAGTCTGGGTGCCAAGCTGGAAATACGCTGGGAAGGCCAGGACGCTTTCATGCAAATCGAAATACCGCTTACGCGCGCCGGAGGGGCAGTTCAGATGTAATGCGGCAAGCGTCGGCCGCCAGGCTTCGGGCATCGAACCCCGGAGCCTGGCGCAGCCCGGACTTGATTGCGATCGGTGACGCAGTGTTTCGTTCTACACAGTTTCCTGCGAGCTTGCCGGGAATCCCTTTTGCCCATGCGCAGCGCGCTTCTGGCCAAGCCAGCGTACGAGCTCATTGGGTGCCAGCGCTTTCGCGTAGTACCAGCCCTGGGCGTACTGTACGCCGCGCTCCAGCAGCCACGCCGCCTGAGCGGCCGATTCGACGCCTTCGGCGACGATCTCTACATTGAGTTCGTGAGCCATGGCAATGATGTGAGGCGCAACAATACTCGAAACGCTGTTTTGCACAACCGTATCGACGAACGACTTGTCGATCTTCAGGACATCGACCTCGAAGGTCTGGAGGTACGCGAGGCTGGAATAGCCGGTGCCAAAATCGTCGATGTAGACCGGGTGGCCTGCCGCCCTGAATGCAGCAATGACGCCCCGCGTGGAGTCCGCGTTCATCAAGCTGCGCTCTGTAGCCTCAATGCGGATCTGGTTTGGCGCGATGCCAGTCCCGTTGAGCGAAGAATCCACGAGATTCAGGAAGCGGAACGTCGACAGATCTTCGCTGCTCAGGTTGATCGTCACGTAGAAGGAGGGGGTGGCGACCAGCAATGCGCCCAACTGCGCGATGGTCTTCTTCAAGACAAGATCGGTCAGTGGTTGAATGAGTTGATTCTCCTCAGCGACCCGCACGAAGACTTCAGGCGATACGCTTCTCCCGTTCAACGTCCAGCGCACCAGGGCTTCAACGCCCACGCATTCGCCATCAGCCAGCCGGACGACGGGTTGATAGACCACATCGATCTTGCGCCTTGCAATGGCCCATTCGAGCGTCGCGGGAAACGAAAGTTGCCGCGTGACGCGCCGGTAGGTGAGCCAGCCTGACGTTGCGGCCACAACGACGCCAATCGATAGCCACGTCGCCAGCACTTTGGGCCAGTCTGCGAGAACACTGCTGCGCGGGGATCGGACAACGACGCCCAACGGACGTGTCGATGAGCGTGCGACAGCGTAATACCACTGGTCGCTCTCCAGATTTCCGTCATGCCTCCATGCGTCCAGCATTTCGCCACGGTCGGCGCCAGGTGAGATGGCCAGGAGCGTGTTGGTCGTCGTCTGGATCGCCGCGATGGGGCGTCGCGCTGGATCGATAAGATCGACATAGGAGCTTGAGTCAATCGCCACGTAATTGCCATTGCGGCCGATCTGGATGTCCTTACGTACCTCGCTCAGCGGACTCTGTTGCTGAAACCAGACGAGATACCCGTCTTCGCTGCGATAGTCCGGCGCCGGCAATTCGAGTTCCTTTGCGCGTACGTCTCCAAGCAGGGGCGAGCAGAGATAGCGGCCATTGGCATACGCGCCCGCATCCTGAACGTAGCGATAGTTGTAGATCACACGTGCTGCCTGATGCAGTCGCGCTGCCGAGCAGGCAGCACCAGGGAGCCGGTCAAGGTCGGATAGCGCGGCAAACGCCTGATAAGTCACCAGCTCCGCGCGTATGACCGCCTTGTTTGCAAACTCGAGCAATTCCGTTCGCTCGCGGCTTTCGACATCCTTGTTGGCGATATAGACGCTGATGAACACAGGGCCGATCGTGGCCAGGAATCCAAGTGCAATCGAAGTTGAAATCAGCGTGACGCGCTTGATCATGGCTAAGTCCAGCAGGATTGCATGCCTGGCGGTTTCTGGCGATTAACCAACTGCAGCTGGCGCCTGAATCAAAAGTAGCAAACGGACGAACTCCAGTCCATGTTCCGAAACTTTTCCGATTCCCAACCTGACGATGACATGAGACCGTCAGGCGCGATCAGGAAGCGCACGGGATTCGGGAGTGCCGATTCGGAGCACGGTTGCTCGTGAGCACGTTTAAGGAAGGAAAGGCAGGGAGGTGTGACGCGGTTTCATACATCGGAGTTTTATCGGAAAACGTATACATTATGATAATAATAATTATCCTTATACTTACATTACATAAGCATCGACCCGGCCAGTCAAACCAGCCCGCGCCACAAATCAAGCCCGATCCAACGCCTTGATCGCCAGCGCCGTCGCCGCTGCGCGCGTCTCCACGTGAAGCTTGCTGAACAGATGTTCGAGGTGCTTGTTCACCGTTCGCGGCGCCATGCCGAGAATATCGCCGATGTCGCGATTGGCTTTTCCTCGCGACACCCATAACAGCACTTCGGCCTCGCGTGCCGTCAGCGCGAAGCGGGCCGCAAGCGAGTTACGGTGCACATGGTCGTCGATTTCGGCGAGGATAATCATCCATTCGCCTGGTTGAAGCGCAGGCGTCACGCTCGCCGTGCGCCGCACGTGTCCCGCGACGATCTCGTGAACCGCATCGGCGGGGCTTCCGCGTGCGAGCCAATCGACGAACCAGGCACGCAGGAGCGGTGGCAGGAAGGCGGACACACCCGTCTTCGCCGAGCCCTCCGTGTCATCGTCCGGGTAGGCCGCAACGAGCCGCGCCGCGTGCGGACTTTGCCAATGAACAGCGCCGTCAGCGCCCACCACCAACGCCGCACGCGCATCGATCGACAGCGCTGCCTGCGCATAGAGCTGCGAACGCGAGCGCTGCACATGGGCGCCGATTCGCGCGCACACTTCCTCGGGCCGGACCGGCTTCGTCACATAATCCACGCCGCCTACCCGGAAAGCGCGCACCACGTGCTCGCTCTCCGTCAGCGCCGTCATGAAAATCACGGGCAGATGTTCGTGGCGCGCGTCCTGTTTCAGGCTGCTGCAGGTGTCGAAGCCGTCCATGCCCGGCATCATCGCATCGAGCAGCACGACGTCGGGCGTGACGCGCGCAAGGCGCTTGAGCGCATCTTCGCCCGAAAGCGCGACCAGCACCGCGTAGCCGTTCGCCTGCAGCGTATGGGAGAGAAACGCCAGATTGTCGGGCGTATCGTCGACGATCAGCACGACGGGACGATGGCCGACCCACGCGGGCATCGCGTCCGCGCGGCTCGGGTTGCATGCGTCACGCGCCGTCGGCGCGTGCAAGCAGGTCGAGTTCATGCTCAAGCTCCCTTAGCTGAAAGCGTTCCGCCAATTCCCGCAAGACATCGATCTGCTGCTGCAGGGCGGGCCAGGTCGCGCGCGTCGCGTCGAGCTGCTCGATCACGCCTTCGACATAGCCGACATCGAGATGCGCGCGCAGGCGTTCGACGACCGCCTTCGGCCAGACGGCAGGCGGTTCGGTAGGCCGTGGAAGCGCGGGCATCGAGATTTCGGATGCAATCCAGTCGAGTTCCAGCAACTGCGCGAGTTTGTCGACGAGCAGGCTCACCTGAAGCGGCTTGACCAGATAGCCGGCGCAACCGGTGGCGCTCGCGCGCTCGCGATCGTCGGCGAATGCATTGGCGGACAGCAGCAGGATGGGCGCGTTCGACAACTGGTTTTCGCGAATCAGCCGGCTGGTTTCGTAGCCGTCGAGCAGCGGCATGGAAATATCCATGATGATCGCGTCCGCCGTGTGGGTGGCGAGCCAGCGCAACGCGTCGGTGCCGCTCGCGGCTTGCGCGACTTCGAAGCCGAGCGGTGTCAGCAACTCCACGACGATGCCGCGGTGATCGGCGAAATCGTCGACCACCAGAATCGCGCGGCGCGGCCCCGTATAGCCGCGAATCGCCGCCAGCTCGGTGGGCGCAGCGACGCCGCTTTCGACCGCGGGCGCGAACAGACGCACCACGAAGCGCGTGCCGCGCCCGACCTCGCTGTCGACTTCGAGGCTGCCGCCGAGCGCCTGCGTCAGCAGCTGGCAGATCGTGAGGCCGAGGCCCGCGCCGCGATCGTGCGCGTGCGCAGCCTCGCCGCGTTCGAAGGGGAGAAACAGGCGCTCCATTTCCGCCGATGGAATGCCGGGACCGGTATCGGCGACTTCGAATTTGAGCGTGTCGAGCACATGGCTCACGCGCAGCGTCACCGTGCCGCTGGACGTGAAGCGGATCGCGTTGCCAATCAGGTTGGTGAGAATCTGGCCCATGCATTTCTGGTCGGTGCGCACCGTGGCGGGCAGGCGGCCGACCGTTTGCACATCGAAGGCGAGCGCTTTTTCCAGCGCCTGCGGCCGCAGCATCGACGTGACATGCGCGACGAAATCCGCCAAAGGCACCTTGGCGATATTCAATTGCAGTTTGCCCGCCTCGATGCGTGCGACGTCGAGCAGGCCGTCGACGAGCGCCAGCAGATGCTCGCCGCTGCGGTGGATCGTGCGTACCGCGTTGTAGCGCGTGGGCGTGAGTTCTTCCTTCGCCTGCAGCAGCAATTGCGCGTAGCCGAGAATGCTGTTCAGCGGCGTGCGCAATTCATGACTCAAGCCGGAAACGTAGCGGCTCTTGGCCTGGTTGGCCGATTCGGCGGCGGCCGTCGCGCGCTTGAGCGCGGCATCGGTTTTCTGGTGCGCGTCGATTTCGAGCATCAGCAGTTCGTTTTGCCGCTGCGACTCTTCCTGCGTGACGCGCCGGCTTTCGCGCTCCAGCACGAACCACCACGCCGCGATGCAGCCCACCAGCGAGAGCGCGAGAAAGATCTTCAGGAAGCTGCTGCCGAGTGCAGAGCCGATCGATGCGTCGGTGGCGGCTATCGACGTCGCGCTTTGCGACCAGATCAGATAGAGCACGCTCGACAGCACGGCGAGCATCGCCAGCACAAGGCTCGCGTAGTGAATCAGGCGCAATGCGCCGGGGCCGAGCCGTGCGCCCGGCAACACGCGATGGAGCGCGCGGTCGGCTTGCGAAACGAAGCGCGCGTGCGGCTTGCAGCGGTCGTGGCAACGCGAGTCGAGCGAGCAGCACAGCGAGCAGATGGTGCCGCCGTAGGCCGGGCAGTGAGCGGTGTCGTCGGGTTCGAAGCTGTTTTCGCAGATCGCGCAGCGCAGCGAGGTGGCGTCGCCGGTCGGTTGCGCTTCGCGCGCGATGTAGTAGCGCCCGCGCGTGGCGATGGCGAGCACGGGCGCGCACGCAAACGCCACGCCAAAAGCAATGAACGACGACATCGCCTTGGCAAGCACGCCGAACAGGCCGCTGTGCGCGAGCATGGCAACGGCCGCCGCGATCAGCATCGCGCCCACGCCCACGGGATTCACATCGTAGAGATGCGCGCGCTTGAATTCGATATGACGCGGGCTATAGCCGAGCGGCTTGTTGATGACGAGATCGGCGAACAGCGCGCCCACCCACGCAATCGCGATGTTCGCGTAGAGCGACAGCACCTTGCCGATCGCGTCGAACACGCCCATTTCCACCAGCAGCAACGCGATCATCACGTTGAAGACGAGCCAGACCACGCGCCCGGGATGACTGTGCGTGAGGCGCGCGAAAAAATTCGACCACGCGAGCGAGCCAGCATAGGCATTCGTCACGTTGATCTTCAACTGCGAGACGATCACGAACAGCGTCATCGCGGGCAATGCCCAGCCTGCGAGCCCGAACGGATCGAGCAGCAGATGGTAGGCCACGAGATACATCTGCGTGGGCTGCGCCGCGTGGCTCGCATCGACTTCGTACTGGAGCGCGACAAAGGCGAGAAACGCGCCGCCGAGCATCTTGAGCGCGCCCGGCACGATCCATCCCGGTCCCGCCGCGAGCAGCGCCAGCCACCAGCGCGTGCGGTTTTTCGCCGTGAGCGGCGGCAGGAAGCGCAGATAGTCCACCTGTTCGCCCACTTGCACGATCAGCGCGAACACAACGGTGGACGCCTGTCCGAATGCAATCAGGCTGAACGCGCGGCCTTGCGGCGCGAAGCCCGCGAAGGTCGTCCATTGCGCGAGCAGATCCGGGTGATGCCACAACACCGCCGCATAAGGCAGCACCAGCAGCACGAGCCAGAGCGGCTGCGTCCAGCTTTGCAGGCGGTTGATCAGCGTGATGCCGAACATGACGATCGGTATCACGACGAGCGAACTCACCACATAGGCGATCGCCAGCGATAGATGGAAATAGAGCTGGAGCGCGAGCGACATGATGGCCGCTTCGAGCGCGAAAAAAATAAAAGTGAACACCGCGTACAGCAGCGAAGTGACCGTCGAACCGATATAGCCGAAGCCCGCGCCGCGCGTGAGCAGATCCATGTCCACGCCGTAGCGCGCCGCGTAATAGCTGATCGGCAGGCTTGTGAGCCAGATCAGCACGGACACGGCCGCAATGGCCCAGAACGCGTTCGTGAAGCCGTAGTTCACGACGAGACTGCCGCCAATGGCCTCCAGCACCAGAAACGACACCGCGCCGATCGCCGTATTGGCGACGCGCAATTCCGACCAGCGCCGAAACGAGCGCGGCGTAAAGCGCAGCGCGTAGTCCTCCAGGGTCTCGTCGCCGACCCAGGCGTTGTAGTCGCGGCGCACCTTGACGATGCGTTGCGTGCTGGTCGCGCCCGCTGACGGGGGGCTCTGGGGCATGAGGATGATCCGTGTTGGTGCGCGGGCGGCAAGAGCGGGATGCGATGCAAATTACATTCCAGTTCATGCGCCGGGAATACGTCAATCGACGTATTCCGATCGTCAATTTGGCTTTCTACATTGCGTCCAACACTCGACCCAGCCCGCTGCGACCCGCACCGGGCACCCGATAAGGAGAACGTGATGTCCGCAGACGATCGATTCGATGACGATGCCCAGATGCCTTCGCTGCTGCGCCGGAAAATGCTCGGCGGTCTCGCCGCCGCGCCGCTGATGGCGCTGGGCCTGCCGCGCGGCGCGTTTGCGCAGACGCCGCCCACGGCGAAGGTCAATACCACGGGCCTCGCGGTGACGGACACCACGGTGACGGTCGGCCAGCTTCACTCGGCCACGGGCACGATGGCGATTTCCGAGACCGGCTCGATCCAGGCCGAACGCCTGGCTATCGAGCAGATCAACGCAATGGGCGGCGTGCTGGGCCGCAAGGTGCAGATCATTCAGGAAGACGGCGCCTCCGACTGGCCGACTTTCGCGGAGAAGTCCAAAAAGCTGCTGGAGAACGATCACGTCGCAGCGGTGTTCGGCTGCTGGACTTCGGCTTCGCGCAAGGCGGTGCTGCCGGTGTTCGAGAAGGACAACGGCCTGCTTTACTACCCGACCTTCTACGAAGGGCTCGAACAGTCGAAGAATGTGTTCTACACGGGCCAGGAAGCGACCCAGCAGATTCTCTGGGCGCTCGACTGGGCCTCGAACACGAAGAAGGCCAAAACTTTCTTCCTGATCGGTTCCGACTACATCTGGCCGCGCACCTCCAACAAGATCGCGCGCCGCCATATCGAACAGCATCTGCACGCGAAAGTGGTGGGCGAGGAGTATTACCCGCTCGGCACGACGGAATTCGCCTCGCTGATGAACAAGATCAAGCTCGCGCGCCCCGACTGTATTTTTGCGACCGTGGTGGGCGGCTCGAACGTGGCGTTCTACAAGCAGCTCAAGGCCGCGGGCATCACGCCGCAGAAGCAGTTCCTGCTGACGTTGTCGGTCACGGAGGACGAAGTGCTCGGCATCGGCGGCGACAACTTCGCGGGCTTCTATTCGTCGATGAAGTACTTCCAGTCGCTCGATAACGACAACAACAAGAAGTTCGTCGCGGCCTTCAAGGCGCGCTACGGGCAGAAGTCGGTGATCGGCGATGTGACCCAGGCCGCTTATCTCGGTCCGTGGATCTGGAAGGCCGCGTGCGAGCGCGCGGGTAGTTTCGACGTGGACAAGGTGGTCGCGCATTCGGCCGGTATCGAGGTGGCGAACGCGCCGCAAGGCTACGCGAAGGTCGATCCGAACCATCACCTGTGGAGCCGCTCGCTGATCGGCGAAGGGCAGGCGGACGGCCAGTTCAAGGTCGTCGCGCAGTCGGCGCAGCCGATCCAGCCGAATCCGTTCCCCAAGGGCTACATGTAATCCGTCAACCGCAGCGGCGCGGCGACGCATGACGCCGCCGCGCGAGGAGCGTTCGATGTCCGCTACCGATATTTTCAACATCACGCTGATGCAGGGCTTCGCCGGTTTGAGCCTGTTCAGCGTCCTGCTCCTGATGGGGCTCGGGCTCGCCGTGATCTTCGGCCAGATGGGCGTGATCAATATGGCGCACGGCGAGTTCATGACGATCGGCGCCTACACGGTCTACATGTTCTCGTGGTTCTCGCAGAACGTCTGGCATGCATTCACGCCCGTGTACTTCTTCTTCGCGATCCTGGCGGCGTTCGCGCTGTCCTTCGCCGCGGGCTGGCTCGCCGAATGGGCGCTGATCCGCCATCTCTACAAGCGGCCGCTCGACACGCTGCTCGCCACCTGGGGCCTGAGCCTCGGCATGCAGCAGGTGTTCCGCTCGACCTTCGGGCCGAAGGAAGTGAGCCCGGCGCTGCCCGACTGGCTGATGGGTTCCTGGGAGCCGAAGCCGGGCCTCGACATTCCCGTGAGCGGCATGTTCGTGATGGGCCTCGCGCTGCTGATGACGGGCGGCCTGCTGCTCATGCTCTATCGCTCGCGCTGGGGCTTGCGCGTGCGCGCCACGGTCGCGAACCGGCCGATGGCGAACGCCGCGGGCATCAACACGCGACGCACCGACCGCATGACCTTTGCGATTGGCTGCGGCATCGCGGGCGTGGCGGGCGCGGCGTTTACGGCCATCGGCTCGACCGGACCGACGAGCGGCTCGCTCTATATCGTCGATTCGTTTCTGGTGGTCACGTTCGGCGGCGCGGCGAGTCTGCTCGGCACGGTGGCTTCGGCGTTCGGCATCGCGCAGATGCAGTCGATCAGCGAGTTCTTTCTCTCGGGTTCGATTGCGCGCGTGCTCACGCTGCTGACCGTCGTGGTGATTCTCATGCTGCGCCCGCAAGGCCTGTTCGCCTCGAAGGTGCGGCGCGTTTAAGCGCGCGCGGTATTGCACATGGCGCACACGCCGCACAAGCCGCACCAGCCTCATTCACAGCTTCATTCGTATGGAGAGATGGACATGGAACCCATCCAACCCACGGCCGCCGGCGTTTCCCCGCGCTCCGGCCGCGGCGCGCCGCCAGCCGGCTGGCGCGCGCGCGTGGCGCGGCTCGACGCCTCCGGCTACGCGGGCATCGTGCTGCTCGCGCTGCTGATCGTGGTCGTGTTTCCGCTCGCGCTCGACACGTTCCGCTTGAACCTGATGGGCAAGTACCTGACCTATGCGTTCGTGGCGATCGGCCTCGTGATCGCGTGGGGCTATGGCGGCGTGCTCAGTCTCGGGCAGGGCGTGTTCTTCGGCCTCGGCGGCTACGCAATGGCGATGTTTCTCAAGCTCGAAGCATCCAGTCCGGCCGCCACGCGCACGCAGACCACGCCGGGCATTCCCGACTTCATGGACTGGAACCAGCTCACCGCACTGCCGGCGTGGTGGAAGCCGTTTCACTATTTACCGTTCTCGATCCTCGCGGTGCTCGTCGTGCCCACGGCGCTTGCTTTCGTGATCGGCTACGCCATGTTCAAGCGGCGCGTGGGCGGCGTGTACTTCGCGATCATCACGCAGGCGGTCGCGCTGATTCTCTCGGTGCTGATCATCGGCCAGCAGGGTTATACGGGCGGCGTGAACGGCATTACCGATCTGCGCACGCTGCTCGGCTGGGACATTCAATCCGATCACGCGAAGCTGGTGCTGTATTTCGTGAACGCCGTGCTGCTGATCGGCGCGCTGCTTGCCTGCCGCTGGGTCCAGCGCAGCAAGCTCGGCACGCTGCTGCTGGCGATGCGCGACAAGGAAGACCGCGTGCGCTTCTCCGGCTACGACGTCGCCATGTTCAAGGTGTTCGCGTTCTGCCTCGCGGCGCTGCTGGCGGCGATTGGCGGCGCGATGTTCACCCTGCAGGTTGGCTTCATGTCGCCGTCGTTCGTCGGCATCGTGCCGTCGATCGAAATGGTGATCTACGCGGCCATCGGCGGGCGCATGTCGCTGGTTGGCGCGGTGTATGGCGCGATTCTCGTCAATCTCGGCAAGAGCTGGTTTTCGGAGAGCTTCCCCAATCTCTGGCTCTATCTGATGGCGGCGATGTTCATCGGCGTGGTGATGGTGTTTCCGAATGGGCTGGCGGGCCTCTACGACGAGCATGTGCGCCCGCGCGTGCGGCGCCTGCTCGGCGCGGCGAACAAGGAGGCGTGAAGCATGAGCAATACCGACTTTCTGCTCGCGATCGAAGACCTGACCGTGTCGTTCGACGGTTTCAAGGCGATCGACGCGCTCAATCTCTATCTCGAACGCGGCGAACTGCGCGTAGTGATCGGCCCGAATGGCGCGGGCAAGACCACGCTGCTCGATCTCATCTGCGGCAAGACGAAGGAAACGGCGGGCAGCATCAAGTTTCGCAACGAGGAAATCACCAATCTCGCGGAATTCCGCCGCGTGCGTAAAGGCATCGGCCGCAAGTTCCAGACGCCGTCGATCTACGAAAACCTGAGCGTGGCGCAGAACCTGGAAGTGTCGTTTCCGCGCGGACGCAGCGTGTTCGGCGCGCTGGCTTACCGCGAAGACTCCGAAGTGGCCGACCGCGTGCGCGCCGTGGCCGACGAGATCGGGCTGGCGGCGTCGCTCGATATGGAAGCGGGGCTGCTTTCGCACGGCCAGAAACAGTGGCTCGAAATCGGCATGCTGCTTATGCAGGATCCCGAATTATTGATGCTCGACGAACCGATCGCAGGCATGAGTGTGCGCGAGCGCGAATTGACGGCCGATCTGCTCGACCGGATTTGCCGCAACCGCTCGATGATCGTGATCGAGCATGACATGGCCTTCGTCGAGCGAATCGCGCACAAGGTCACGGTCATGCATCAGGGCAAGATTCTCGCGGAAGGGCCGATGGCGCAGGTGCAGGCCGATCCGCGCGTGATCGACGTTTATCTGGGCCACTGAATTGGCCACTGAGTTGAGCATCGAACGACAACACGGAGAACACATCATGCTGGAAGTCGACGATCTCGTCGTCAGCTACGGGCAGAGCGAAGTGCTGCACGGCATCGGCTTTTCGGTTGCGCAAGGAGAAAGCGTGGCCGTGATGGGCCGCAATGGCATGGGCAAGACGACGCTGTTCAAGGCGCTGATTGGCATGCTGCCCGCCAGCCGCGGCACGGTGCGCGTGGGCGGCGCCGACGTTTCGAAGGACGAGAGCTATCGCCGCGTGTCCAAAGGCATCGGCTATGTGCCGCAGGGACGGCAGATTTTCGCTTCGCTGAGCGTCGAGGAAAACATCCAGACGGGCCTCGAAAACGCACAGAGCCAGCGCGTGCCCGACGAACTTTACGCGCTGTTTCCCGTGCTGTTCGACATGCGCAAGCGCAAGGGCGGCAATCTCTCGGGCGGTCAGCAGCAGCAACTCGCGATTGCGCGCGCGCTCGCGACCGACCCGAAGGTGCTGCTGCTCGACGAGCCCACCGAGGGCATTCAGCCGTCCGTCATCAAGGACATCGCCCGCGCGCTCAACCAGATTCGCACGAGCCGCAATATCGCCATCGTTGTTTCGGAGCAGGTGTTGAGCTTTGCGCTTGACGTCGCCGACCGGCTCTTCGTGATCGAAGGCGGGCGCTTCGTGCATCAAAGCACGCGCGATGCGGGCGACACCGAGCGCATCCGCGAATACCTCTCCGTCTGAGCGCGGCGCGGCTCTCGCGCGCCGCGCCGTATGTCAATCCGCGAAACCAGGAGCGAACGCAATGCCCGACACTCTCATCAAGGTCGATCTGAACCAGTCGGCCTACGAAAACGAACAGGTGCACAACCGCTGGCACCCCGACATTCCGATGGCCTGCTGGGTCAAGCCCGGCGACGATTTCATCCTCGAAACCTACGACTGGACCGGCGGCTTCATCAAGAACGACGACAGCGCCGACGACGTGCGCGACATCGACCTGTCGATCGTGCACTTTCTCTCCGGCCCGGTGGGCGTACACGGCGCGGAGCCGGGCGACCTGCTGGTGGTGGATCTGCTCGACATCGGCGCGAAAGACGACAGCCAGTGGGGCTTCAACGGCTTCTTTTCGAAGACCAACGGCGGCGGCTTTCTGACCGACCATTTCCCCAGCGCGCAAAAATCGATCTGGGATTTTCACGGCGTCTATACGAGTTCGCGCCATATTCCGGGCGTGAATTTCGCAGGCCTGATTCACCCGGGCCTGATCGGTTGCCTGCCCGATCCGAAGCTGCTGGAGACCTGGAACGCGCGCGAAACCGCGCTGATCGCGACCGAGCCCGAGCGTGTGCCGCCGCTCGCGAATCCGCCGTTCGCGGCCACCGCGCACATGGGCAAGCTCGCGGGCGAGGCGCGCGATAAAGCCGCCGCGCAGGGCGCACGCACGGTGCCGCCGCGCGAGCATGGCGGCAATTGCGATATCAAGGATCTGTCGCGCGGCTCGAAGGTGTTTTTCCCCGTCTACGTGGATGGCGCGGGCCTATCGGTCGGCGATCTGCACTTCAGCCAGGGCGACGGCGAGATCACCTTCTGCGGCGCGATCGAAATGGCGGGCTGGGTGCATATGCGCGTGAATCTGATCAAGGGCGGCATGGCGAAATACGGCATTCGCAACCCCGTATTCCAGCCCAGCCCGATCACGCCCAACTACAACGATTACCTCATTTTCGAAGGCATTTCCGTCGACGAGCAGGGCGGCCAGCATTATCTCGACGTGACCACTGCGTATCGCCAGGCGTGTCTGAACGCCATCGAGTATCTGAAGAAGTTCGGCTATTCCGGTGCGCAGGCGTATTCGCTGCTGGGCTGCGCGCCGGTGCAGGGGCATATCAGCGGCGTGGTCGATATTCCGAATGCCTGCGCGACCTTGTGGCTGCCGACGCAGATATTCGACTTCGACATTCGCCCTAACGCCGATGGCCCGATCCAGCACATCAAGGGCGGCGTGGATCTGCCGTGTTCGCCGGATCTCGCGAAGGCTTGAGTCTGCGGATGTTTTTAAAAGGAGGCTGTCATGCCGATCTATGACTTCGAGTGCGCGAATTGCGGGCCATTCTCCGTCATGCGCCGCATCGCCGAGCGCGACAAGCCGTGCCGTTGTCCCGCGTGCGGGGAGGAGGGCGGCCGCGTTATCGGCGCGCCCGCGCTGGCCTTGATGGCGGGCACGAGCCGCGCCGCGCACGCGACCAACGAGCGTGCTGCACATGCGCCGCGTCAGTCCGGCGACGGGCCGCCGCTGCGTCATCGCGCCGGTTGCAGTTGCTGTTCGGGCGGCGCGGCGAAGCTTGCCGGAGCGGCGTCGGACGGCCTCAAACGGCCGGCGGGACGGCCCTGGATGATCAGCCACTGAGTTGCGCCGCGCGCGAGTCTGCCACTCAAAGGCCGGGGACTTTGCGCGCGGCATCAACGCGTTCAAGGAGAAAGCGTCATGCGACATGGTGATATTTCGAGCAGCCGCGATTGCGTGGGCGTCGCGGTGGTCAATTACAAGATGCCGCGTTTGCACACCAAAGCGGAGGTGCTGGACAACGCGCGCCGTATCGCCGACATGGTGACCGGCATGAAGCGGGGTTTGCCGGGCATGGATCTCGTGGTGTTCCCCGAATATTCCACGCACGGCATCATGTACGACCGCGAGGAGATGTTCGAGACGGCGTCCACGATACCCGGCGAAGAGACGGATATTTTCGCGGCGGCGTGCCGCAAGGCCAACGTGTGGGGCGTGTTCTCGATCACCGGCGAGCGCCACGAGGAACATCCGCGCAAGGTGCCGTACAACACGCTCGTGCTGATCGACAACCACGGCGAGATCGTGCAGAAGTATCGCAAGATCATGCCGTGGACGCCGATCGAAGGCTGGTATCCGGGCGACCGCACCTATGTGACGGACGGGCCGAAGGGCCTCAAAATCAGCCTGATCATTTGCGACGACGGCAACTACCCGGAGATCTGGCGCGACTGCGCGATGAACGGCGCGGAATTGATCGTGCGCTGCCAGGGCTATATGTATCCGGCCAAGGAGCAGCAGGTGATGGTCGCGAAGGCCATGGCGTGGATGAATAACACCTATGTGGCCGTGGCCAACGCCACGGGTTGGGATGGCGTGTATTCGTACTTCGGCCACTCCGCGATTGTCGGTTTTGATGGGCGCACGCTCGGCGAATGCGGCGAGGAGGAAATGGGCGTGCAATACGCGGAGTTGTCTGTCGGCATGATTCGCGACGCGCGGCGCAACATGCAGTCGCAGAACCATCTGTACAAGCTGCTGCATCGCGGCTATACCGGCACGATCAATTCCGGCGATGGCGCTAACGGCGTGGCGGCCTGTCCGTTTGGCTTCTATCGGCGCTGGGTCGAGGACCCGGAGGGCACGCGCCGTAGCGTCGAAGCCCTGACGCGCGCGACGCCCGGAACCGCGGAATGTCCGATCGAAGGTATCCCGCACGGCGAATGAGTGTTGAGCGCGCGATCGAACCGTGAGCACGTCGATCGCTTCCGCTTAACCGTCCGTGGACCGGTGAGAACTAGCTCGCCGAATCCGGAAAATCCGGACGGAGTTCGGCTTCGATCTGATCGATCGTCGGGAGGCCTGTTTCCATCGCCGGCGGCACTTCGCGCATCAACTGGTATTCGGCCACGCCCATCGGCTTGGCCATGCCTCGCAAGGCATATTCGGCCACAAGCCGGTTTTTCTCCTTGCACAGCAGCAGCCCGATGGTCGGCTGGTCGTCCGGTGCCTTCACCTGCGCATCAATCGCGGACAGATAAAAGTTGAGTTGCCCGGCGTATTCCGGCTTGAAGGGCGTCGTTTTCAATTCGACGACCACGTAGCATCTCAGCTTCAGGTGGTAGAACAGCAGGTCGATGAAGAACTCGTCGCCGCCGATTTCCAGCCGGTACTGGCGCCCGACGAAGGCGAAGCCGGCGCCCAGTTCCAGCAGGAAGCGCGTGATGTGTTGCGTGAGCGCGCGCTCGATGTCGCGTTCCTGCGCGCTTTCGGTCAGGCCCAGAAAGTCGAAGATGTACGGATCTTTCAGCGCGTCCCGCGCGAGATCGGATTGCGGCGACGGCAGGCGATCGGCGAAATTCGTCACGGCGTTGCCTGCGCGCGAGTGCGCCGCGGTCTCGATCTGCATGACCAGAACGCTTCGCGACCAGCCGTGTTCGAGGGATTTTGCGGCGTACCAGAGGCGCGAAGGCGCGTCGTCGAGCTTGTCGAGCAAGGTGACGACGTGGGACCACGGCAATTGTGCAACGGGTTGTTGCACAAATTCCGGCTGCGGGAACGCCTGAGCCAGCGCGCGCATGTACTTGAGGTTGCGTGGCGAGAATCCACGCATGTCGGGGAACGCCGCCTTGAGATCGCGCGCGAGCCGGTCGATAACCCCGGCACCCCAGCCTTGAGCCAGTTGCCGCTCGAGAATGTCCTGACCGATCTGCCAGTACAGCGTCACCAATTCCCGATTCACGCTGGCGACGGCGCGTTGGCGCGCATGTTCGACGCGCTGTTTCACCTCGGCGAGCCAATGGCGATAGTCTTCGGCCCAGGCGGGATTGGCTGGTTCGTTGGTCATGCGCGGTTTGGTCGGACTGCGGTTGTGAAAATCAGGAGCAACACGTGCACAGCGTACTGGCAGACGAGGCGCCGTGCCAGCGATACGGGGTTGAGATTATAACATTCGACCCTAATGAAGATGCGATAATTAAGATTATGTTAAGTCATGGGTCGCGCCACAAAACCCAAAACAAAACGGCGCGGTCCCCACACCAGGCAGGCACCGCGCCGTCGACATAAACGCCAATCGTTCCTTAATTCACCGCCGCCTGCGCTGGCACACTCGTCTCGCTCCAGCCGCCGCCCAACACCTTATAAAGCGTGATCAGGTTCGAAAGCTGGGACATCGTGTCCGTCACAAGCTGCTGCTGCGCCGTATACAGCGAACGCTGCGCATCGAGCAAAGTCAGAAAGCTATCCGTGCCGCGCTGATATCGCGCCTGCGCAGTGTCGTAATACTCCTGCGCGGCCGTCACGTATTCGCGGTCGGCTGCCGTCTGCGCGACATACGTGCTGCGTCCCGCCAGCGCATTCGCCACTTCCTTGAACGCCGTCTGAATGGCCTGCTCGTAATTGGCGATCTCGATTTTCTTTTCGACGTTCGCCACATCGAGCGTCGCCTGGTTATAGCCCCATTCGAAAATCGGCACGCTGATAGTCGGCGCGAACGCCCACGCGCCGCTGCCTGCCTTGAACAGCCCCGACAAACCGGTACTCGACGTACCCGCCGTCGCCGTCAACTCGATCTTCGGGAAAAACGCCGCGCGCGCCGCGCCGATATTCGCATTCGCCGCCTTCAGCGTATGTTCGGCTTCGACGATATCGGGCCGGCGCGTCAGCAGATCGGACGGCACGCCCTCGCCGATATCGGCCAGCATCGACTGGCTTTGCATCAGCGTCGTGCGCGGCGGCAGATCGTCGGGCAACGGGCAGCCGATGGCGGCCACCAGATTGTTGCGATCCTGCGCCACGGCACGCGTGTACGCCGCCAGATCCGAACGCGCGCTCGCCAGCGTCGTGCGCGCCTGCTGCACGTCCTGGATCGACGAACTGCCGCGATCCATCATTTTCAGCGTCAGCTCGAAGGTCTGCTGATCGGCATCGACGGTGCGCTGCGAGATTTCGAGGCTGGCTTCATCGGCGAGCAGTTGCAGATAGTCCGTCGCCACCGTGGCGACCAGGCTCAACTGCGTGCTCGTGCGCGCGGCATCGGTCGAGAGGTACTGTTCGAGCGCCTGGCGCTTCAGACTGCGCAGGCGGCCGAAAAAGTCGATCTCCCACGACGACATGCCCACGCTCACCGAACTCGACGAACTGATCACGCCCGCCGATCGCTCGCGCGTCAGCGAACCCGAGGCCTCGATCGCCGGTCCGAGATTCGCGCGCGCGATGCGGTACTGCGCTTCGTATTCCTCGACGTCGAGCGCGGCCACGCGCAGATCGCGGTTGTTCTCCAGCGCCAGTTCGATCAGGCGCTGCAGGCGCGCGTCGCGGAAGAAATCTCGCCAGCCCATGTCCGCCGCGAGCGGCGCTTGCGCGTTCGCGGGGTTGTTCTGCGTAGCGCCTTGCGCGGCGTTTTGTGTCGTGCTGCTTCGATACGCGTCGCCGGTCGGCCAGCCGTTATCGACGGGCGCGGCGGGCCGCTGATACGCCGGGTCGAGCGAACACGCGCAGAGCGTGCTCGCGATCAAGGCGCTCATCCATTTGAGTTTCATGCTTCCCCCTTTTGCGCCTGATCGTCTTGCGCAGCGTGGCCATGCTCGCCAAACAGGCGACGCACCACGACGAAAAACACCGGCACGAAGAAGATCGCCAGCACGGTCGCGGAAATCATGCCGCCGGTCACGCCGGTGCCGATCGCGTGACGCGCGCCCGCGCCTGCGCCCGAGCTGATCACGAGCGGCAGCACGCCGAAGATGAAGGCCAGCGAAGTCATCAGGATCGGCCGCAAACGCATATGCGCGGCCTTGATCACGGCATCGAGCAACGAGTGCCCTTCGTCCTGCAGATCCTTGGCGAATTCGACGATCAGAATCGCGTTCTTGGTCGACAGGCCGATGGTCGCGAGCAGGCCTACCTTGAAGTAGATATCGTTGTCGAGGCCGCGCAGATGCGCCGCCGCCAGTGCGCCGAGCGCGCCCAGCGGCACCACCAGAATCACCGCGAGCGGCACCGACCAGCTCTCGTAGAGACCGGCCAGGCACAGGAACACGACGATGATCGAGATGGCATAGAGATACGCCGCCTGCGAACCCGCCTCCACTTCCTGGAACGATTGCCCGGTCCACTCCACGCCGAAACCGGCCGGCAGCTTCTTCGCGATCTCCTTCACGGCGGTCATCGCCTCGCCGGTACTCGAACTGCCGCCGGCCTGCGCGGACATTTCCATCGCGAGTTGCCGGTTGTAGCGCTCGATCTGCGGCGGGCCGAACGACCAGCGGCTGGTCGCGAACGCCGAGAACGGCACCATCTGGCCGTCGTAGCTCGACGTGCTGCTCGACGAATCCGAAGTCGACGAACTGCTCGAAGAAGACGTCGAAGAGGACGACGAACTCGACGAAGATGAAGACGAACTCGCGCGCACGAACCAGTTGTTGATATCGGACGGCATCATGCGGTACTGCGCCTCGCCCTGCACATACACCTTCTGGATACGCCCCGTGTCGATGTAGTTATTGACATACGAGGAGCCGAACGCCGTTTGCAGCGTGTCGTTGATATCCGATACCGAAAGCCCCAGCGCAGAAGCCTTTTCACGATCGATATCGACCGTGAGTTCCGGCGTGTCCTCCAGCCCCGAAGGCCGCACCATCGCCAGCGCGCCGTTCTTCGCGGCCAGCGCCATGAACTGGTTGCGCGCGGCCAGCAGCTTGTCGTGGCCCTGCCCCGCGCGATCCTCGATTTCGAAGTCCAGACCGCTTTGCGTGCCGAGTTCCTGAATCGCGGGCGGATTCAGCACGAACGTCTGCGCATCGCGATTCGCGCCCAGCTTGCGATTGGCACGCGCGATGATCTCGGCCGCGCTATCGTGCGCGCCGCGCTCGCTCCAGTCCTTCAGCGCGACGAAGGCCAGCGCGTTGTTCTGCCCTTGCCCGTTGAAGCTGAAGCCGTTCACGGTAATCATCTGCGCCACGCCCGGCTCGTCGTGCAGGAAGTAGTTTTCCGCCGCTTCCACAGCCTTGAGCGTGCGCGATGCAGGCGTGCCCACCGGCGTACTGATCGACACGAGGAAGTAACCCTGATCCTCATCCGGCAGATACGACGAAGGCAGCGTCACGTACAGCAACGCGACGAGACCGCCCATGCACGCATAGACCAGCATCCAGCGCACCGGCCGCGAAATCGCACGCCCGACGACGCTGCTGTAACGGTCGTTGCCCGACGCAAACTTGCGGTTGAACCAGCCGAAAAAGCCGCGTTTTTCGTGTTCGCCTTCCTCGACCGGACGCAGCAGCGTCGCGCACAGGGCGGGCGTGAGCGTCAGCGCGAGCAGCACCGAAAGCACCATCGCCGAAACGATCGTGATCGAGAACTGGCGATAGATCGCGCCAGTCGAGCCGGAGAAGAACGCCATCGGCACGAACACGGCGGTCAGCACCGTGGTCACGCCCACCAGCGCGCTGGTGATCTGCTTCATCGCCTTCTGGGTGGCTTCGCGCGGCGAAAGCCGTTCCTCGCTCATCAGGCGTTCGACGTTTTCCACCACCACGATCGCATCGTCGACCAGCAGGCCGATGGCCAGCACCATCGCGAACATCGACAGCACGTTGATCGAGAAGCCAATCACCGCCATCACGCCGAATGTGCCCAGCAGCGCGACCGGCACGACGATGGTCGGAATCAGCGTCGAGCGCACGTTCTGCAGGAACAGATACATGACGATGAACACCAGCACGATTGCCTCGAAGAGCGTCTTGACCACTTCCTCGATGGAGATGCGCACGAACGGCGTCGTGTCGTACGGGTAGTTGATCTTCACGTCGTGCGGCAGTTGCGGCTGGATTTCCGCGAGCTTCGCGCGCACTTCGCGCGCCACTTCCATGGCGTTCGCGCCGGTCGCGAGCTTGATCGCCACCGCCGAAGACGGCTGGCCGTTGTAGCGCGACGAGGTGTCGTAGCTGTCGCCGCCCACTTCCACGCGCGCGACGTCCTTCAGGCGCACTTTCGAGCCGTCGGTATTGACGCGCAGCAGGATGTCGCCGAACTGATCGGCTGTGGTCAGCAGACTGGACGAGCGGATCGTCGCGTTGATCGCCTGCGAGTCCGTCGCGGGCGCGCCGCCCACCTGACCCACCGAAAGCTGGATGTTCTGGTTGGTGATCGCCGTGGTGACGTCCGAAGTCATCAGCCCGAAGCTGCGCAGCTTGACCGGATTGAGCCAGATGCGCATGGCATGCTGCGCGCCGAACAGCGTCACGTCGCCCACGCCGTTCAACTGCGAGATCGGATCTTCGATCTGCGTGGCGATGATATTGCCGAGGTCGATCGAGTTATAGCTGCCGCCAGGCGACGACAGCGCAACGATCATCATGAAGTTGTTCGACGCCTTCGCAACCTGAATGCCCTGCTCCTGCACGGTCTCGGGCAGCGAGGACGTCGCCTGGCTCACCTTGTTCTGCACCTGGACCTGGGCGATGTCGGGATCGGTGCCCGCATTGAAGGTAAGCGTGATGGTCGCCTGTCCAGCCGAACTGCTGGTCGACGACATATAGAGCAGGTTGTCGATGCCGCTCAGTTTCTGCTCGATCACCTGCGTGACGGTGGCCGCCACGGTGTCGGCCGAAGCGCCCGGATAGGTTGCCGTCACCTGCACGGAAGGTGGCGCGATCGTCGGATATTGCTGGATGGGCAGCGTGGTCAGGGCCGCCGCGCCCACCAGCATGATGACGATGGCGATCACCCATGCGAGGATCGGCCGCTTGATAAAGAAGTCCGCCATGCGCCGCTCCTTATCGAGCTGCCGGGGCGGCGGCTGTCGAGGCTGCCGATGCCGCCGATGCCGCCGATGCGGAGGAAGCCGTCGGCACCGCAGAAGCCGTATCTGCCGCGACCTTCACCTTCGCGCCCACGCTCACGCCCTGCAGGCCGCTCACCACGACGCGCTCGCCGCTGTGCAGGCCGTCGGTGACGATCCATTGATCGCCGTAGGCATCGTCGGCCTTGACGCTGGCCTGACGCACGGTCGACGACGCATCGACCACATAGACGCTCGCCTGCCCGTCCGAGCCGCGCGTGACAGCGATCTGCGGTACGAGGATCGCGTTGTCGTCGGCGCCCTCTTCGAGCTTCGCGCGCACGAACATGCCCGGCAGCAATTCACGCTCGGGGTTCGGGAAGATCGCGCGCAGCGTGACCGAACCCGTGGTCGTATCGACCGAAATGCCGGAGAACTGCAGCGTGCCCGTGTGTGCGTAGGCCGTGCCGTCTTCCAGCACGAGGCTGACTTCCGCGCCGTTCTCGCCCGAGCGCTTGAGCTTGCCGGACGCCAGGGCCCGGCGCAGCTTCAGCCACTCCGCGCTCGAGCGCGTGACGTCCAGATACATCTGGTCGAAGGCGTGGATGGTCGCCAGCGCCGTGGTTTGATCGGAGGTGACGAGCGCGCCTTCCGTGACCGACGAGGCGCCGATACGCCCGGAAATCGGCGCGGTAATGCGCGTGCGGTCGAGATTGACGCGCGCCGACTCCAGCGAGGCCTGGTCGGCAATCACATCGGCTTCGTCTTCGCGCACGGCGGCGATCGCGTCGTCGTAGTCCTGCTGGCTCACGGCCTTGATCTTGACGAGATCGACGTAGCGGTCGGCCTTGGTTTTCGCCGATGCCAGCGTCGCCTTTGCCTTGGCGAGCGTGCCGCGCGCTTCGTCGTAGCTCGCCTGATAGGAGGCCGGATCGATCTGATAAAGCTGCTGCCCGGCCTTCACGTCCGAGCCTTCGACGAACAGGCGCTTCTGCACGATGCCGCTGATCTGCGGGCGCACGTCCGACACCTTGAGCGACGAGAGCCGCCCGGAAAGTTCGGTGGTCAGCACGATATGGGTTGGCTGCACGGTCTGTACGCCGACTTCGGCAGCCGGAGCCGCCATGGGCGCCTGCTGCTTGCTGCAGCCGGCCAGCGCCGCAATGCACGCGCCAACGAGAATGGCGCACGTCCTGATGGCAACGCGTGGCCGCGCCGCCCCTTGCCGCAGAGAGTGATTTGCCTTCATAAAAATGCCAAGGGTGCGAGAAGTTATTGTTGACATGCTTGATGTCGGAAAGCGTCTGGCTTGCCGATCGATGTCGATCGCATCGTCGACCGAGCGACCGATGATGCGACAAAGACTGCCAGGCTGGCTTACTGATTATTTCCGCGCTCAGGCCGCGGCCTGCATCTGCGCGAGATGCCGCAGCAGTTTGGTCACCATGACGGAGACGACGAGCGAGAGAATCACGAAAAATATCGCGAGCGGCGTCAAGGTCTGCACGGACACGAACCCGGCCAGACCCATCATCGCCGATGAAACCAGCAGCAGCGCGCAGCCCAGAATGGCGCTGGTCAGCCCGGCAATGTGCGGAAACAGCGAATTGCCTTTGGCCATCAGCGTGGGATACATCGCGCCAGCGCACAGACCCATCACCAGAACGGGCACGGCGAGCGTCCAGACCTTCAGGCCGACCGTGAGCGCGAGCACCAGCATGGCGATCGCCGCGCCGGCCATCACGCGCGTGCCGATGCGCAGGCGCTGCTCCGGCGTCGGCAGGCGCGGGCCGTGCAGGCGGTTCGACAGCCCGCCCAGAAAGTACATCATGCCGATGCCCAGTGCGAGGTAGCCGAAAAAGGTCGGCGGTTTGTGGAGCGTGTTTTGCACCATAAAGGGGCCGACGATGTTGAAAACGAGCAGGATGCTGTAGCAAAGTCCCTGGGCGAGAAAGCAGCTTTGAAACACCGGGCTCGACAGCACCTTGCCAGCGTTGTGCATCAGCGTGCGCGGTTCCAGGTGCACGGGCTGGCGCAGGGTTTCGCGGTAGCGCCACAAAAACACCCACATCACGACCGAACAGGCGAGCAGGAAAACGAGGCACGCCTGCCAGCCGAACCACGTCTGCAGATGCGCGCCGATCACCGGCGCGACGATCGGCGCAAGGCCCCACGCGATCGACATATAGGTGAAGGCGTGCATCAGCGCCAGGCCGGTAAAGGAATCGGTGATGATGGCTTTTGCCAGCAGATTGGTGGTGGCGATCCCGAAGCCCTGCAGGCAGCGGGCCGCGAGAAACAGGCCAATATTGGGCGCGGCGAGCGACAGCACGCAGCCGATCGTGTAGATCACGAGGCCGCCGGCCAGCACGCGCTTGCGCCCGTAGGCGTCGGCGATCGGGCCGAAAATCAGCTGGCCGAGCGCGTAGGCCGCCATATAGCCGGACACGCTGGACTGGATGGCCTGCGACGAGGTGGAGAAGTAATGCGCCATTGCGGGGAGCGCGGGCACATAAACGTCGATGGCGAACTGGCCGGCCGAGGCGAAGAGGCAGATCAGGATCAGCAGGAAACGCGGGGAATTCGATGCGCGCGCCAGACCCTCGGCGCGGTCGATGCTTTCGTGGCTCATGAGTACGTCGAAGTTACGATTTCGGCGCACATACTAGCATCGCGTTGCGGCCCGTTCCCCAATATCGGCCTGCCCGCAAGGGACAACTGAAGAAAAACAAATATCAGGGCACGGTCCTTGCTCTTAATTTTTGCTGGCGGCGCTCGTTAACCAAGGCAAGACCCAACAGGGCATGGCCGCCGCGAGGGCAATAGCGCTCCCCACTCCGGGGAACGGGACTCAATCGTTGGCTGATATTCGCTTCACGGGGAGCAAACAGGCATGGAACGCAATTACGACTACATGGGCTATGCGATTCGCGTCAGCACGGATTCTATTTCGGAGCCTGTGCTCAGACAAATGCGGATGAGCGACAGCGGTTATATCGCCATGGTTTCGATTTTCAAGCCGGACAGCGCGACGCCCTGCTTTCCCGACATGCGCCTGATGGATCTCGGCGACCGCTGGTTCAGGACGGAAGTCGATGCGTTGATGCGCGGTTATAGCGTGGGGCGTCGCATTGTCGAAGAGGCGCTGGGAAAGCGGGCGGCTGCCTGACGGTCGGTGCGTCCGCCAGAGGACTTTTTCGTATCCTCATGAGTCTCCTTAAAAAGGATGACTGATTAACTGCGCCGTTGAAGTGCGTGTTTTTTGTCGGGCAGCAGCGGTTTACGCGGGCATGGGTTCGGCCGATCGAGACACGCGGCGCGCGAACAGTTCGCGGATTTCCGCTTCGATGGAACCTTCGAAGATGAAGACGATGCGCGAGGTTGTATCGCCTGCTTCGTGCGCGTCGAGATACGTTTCCGGGTACAGATACTGTTGTACGCCGTGAATGACGATGGGCTTCGGCGACTCTTTTACGTTGAGAATGCCCTTGGTGCGCAGCAATTTTTCGCCATGCCGCCGCGCGAGTTGCTGCAGGAACGCCGTCACGTCGGGCCAGGAAAGCGGCTCGTCCACGCGCAGCGCGAGCGTGGAAACCGAATCGTGCGGCGCCTGCCCTTCGCGCCCGAAACCCTTCGTGGGTTTTTCCCAGCACACATCGGGCAGATGGCGCACGACCGCATAACGTTCGTGATCGAAAATCGCCTGCATGACCGCATCCAGATTCTGCGAATCCAGAATCCGCGCGCCGGGATTCAGCGCTTCCAGTACCGCTCTCATCACCTCGAACCTGCCGGACAGATCCGTCTTGGTCACGATGAGCTTGTCGGCGACGCCGATCTGCCGATGGCGCTCCGGCCGGTCGCGCGATGCATCGAGCGGCAGCACGCTGTCGACGGTCGCCAGCACGGTCTGCAGGCGGAACGCAGCGTTCAACGTTTCGTCCGCCAGCAGATGGCGCAGCATCGGCACCGGATCGGCGAGACCGGTGGTTTCGACCACGATGCGATCGAACGCCGGCAACTCGCCGCTGGCCGCCCGGCGGCGCAGCGACTTCAGCGTTTCCGACAGGTCGGTTTTCATGTTGCAGCACACGCAGCCGCTTTTGAGCAGATAGGTGTCGTCGTCCGGACGGCCGACCAGCAGATGATCGAGGCCGATTTCGCCAATCTCGTTGATGACGACGGCGGTGCGCTGCATGCGCGGGTCGGCGAGCAGGCGGCTGAGCAAGGTCGTTTTGCCGCTGCCCAGAAAGCCCGTCAGCAAGGTGACGGGAACGCGATTGGCGAACATGTTCGTGTGCTCCAGACGATCGGTGGCCCTAATCAGGCTTGCCAGGCTTCGTTGCGTTCGAACACGCGCTGCCCCTGCAGCACGGTGGTCAGCACCTGCGTGCCAGCGATCTGCTCCGGCGACGCCTCGAAAAGGTTGCGATCGAGCACGATGAAAGTCGCGTCCTTGCCGGGTTCGAGACTGCCGCACTGCGCGCTGCGGCCCACGGCAATCGCGCCGTTGAGCGTGAGCATGCGCACGCCCACCGACAAGGGCACGCTTTCGTCGCCGTGTTCGAGCATGCCCGCCAGCGCCGGGAAGAGGTTCGGCGTGGGCGGCAGCAGCCAGTCCGATCCCACTGTCATGGTCGCGCCATGCGCGTGCAAGGTGCGAAAGTCATAGGCGCGGCCCAGCGCTTCCTGATACTCGGGGATGTGCCAGATCGCCGGCGACATTTCGGCGATCACGCCGAGTTCGGCAAAGCGTTCGCGGTCGGCGTTCGAAACGTAGTGCGCGTGCGCGATATCGTGCATCTGGCCCGGCTTGCGTTCGACGCTGCTGGCGCGCTCGTAGTTATCGAGCCCGATACGCACCGAACCGTAACCGGTGCAGTGCGACTTCACGATCATGCCGTCCGCCGTCCACGCCCTGATCTTCGCGCTCAGTTCGTCGGAATCGAGCAGCAGGTTGTAGGTGATGGGCACATCGGTGTGCGGATCGAGCGGCACGTGGCTGAAGGTGGGCGCCATCGAGGTGCCGTCCAGCGCGACCTTGATCGCGTTCACGTTGACGCGCTTGCCCGCGTACTGCGCGCGTTCGGCAATCACACGCTCCTGTTCGTCGCGTTCGCATTGCGCGAGGATCAGCGAACCCCAGGGGATATGGCAGGTCAGGTTCAGGTTGAGATTGCCGGCATCGTCGAGGCACTTCGCCGCCGCCAGAAACGGCCGGTTCGCCGAGGCCTCCTGCACCGACGTAATCCCATAAGCGTTGCAGATAGCCGCGGCTTTGTGCAGCGCGAGCGCGTTCTCCTGCGCCGTGAATTCCGGCGCCACCATGTAGAGCGGCGCCCACGCCTGCTCGCGCAGCACGCCGGTAGGTTCGCCGCTCACTGCGTCCTTGACGACGGTGCCGCGCGGTGTGCTCGGCGTGTCGCGATCGATGCCCGCCGCCGCCAGCGCCAGGCTGTTGGCCATGACGTTGTGATACGAAAAATCGTGGATGACGATGGGCACGCCCGGCAGCACGTCGTCCAGCCATTGCCGCGTCAGCACATCGGCGGTGAACACCAGCGGGTTATAGACGCTGCCGAACAGCCAGCCGCGATCCGCATGCTTATGCCCGTGGTTGTCGCCGCGTTTGTCCCCGCGTTTGTGCCAGTAAGCGCGCAGTTGGGCGGCGAGTTCGTCCAGCGTCTGCGGATCGTCGAGCTGACACGAATGTTCCAGTTGCCGGCGCGCGGCCCAGATCAGGTGCGAATGCGCATCGTGGATGCCGGGCATGACCATGCGCCCGGCAAGATCGATCGTCTGCGCGTTACCCGCCGCCTTGAGCACCTCCGCGCTGCTGCCGATCGCGAGAATCTTGCCGTCCCGCACATGGATGGCTTCGGCCCATGGCTGGTCGTCGTTCACCGTGTACACCCGGGCATTGTGGTAGATCGTGTCTGACATTGACTGGCACCTGCAAGGTTGCGAGACATGGCGCAGACCGCCATGCGGTTAAGGCATCGGCATGCGCGTTCGAGCAATTCCAGAACACGACGTCGATGACGAGATGGGCTCAATCGCAAAACGCCGGTGAAATAGCGGCGAAAACCGCGCGCTATCGGCGCGGCTAAATGGCTAGAACGTCGACACGGTCGCTCAGAAACCCTGTTGCACGATCCAGTCCGCCGTTATGTCGACGGCCTTGCGCATCGTTGCGACCAGTTCGTCGATCTGCGCATGCGTCATCACCAGCGGCGGCGCCACGATCAGGCGGCCATTGGTCGAGCGCACGATCGCGCCCTGCTCGAACGCCACCGAGCGGCTATGCCAGGTGATATCGGCTTCATTGGCGTAACGCTCGCGCGTGCTCTTGTCCTTGACGAACTGGATCGCCGCGACCGCCCCGCCGCCCTGGATTTCGCCGATCAGCGGATGATCCGCGAAGGTTTCTCCGAGCAGCTTTTGCAGGTAAGGACCGGTATCCGTTTTCGTGCGCTCGACCAGTTGCTCGTTCTGCAGCACGTCCAGATTGGCCAGCGCGACTGCTGCGGCAAGCGGGTGCCCCGAATACGTCAGGCCGTGCGCGAAGACGCCGCCCTTCTCGACCAGCGCTTCGCCGATGCGGCGGCTCATGATCAGGCCGCCCATCGGCACATAGCCGGACGTCAAGCCCTTGGCGACGCAGATCAGATCGGGCGTGAAGCCGAAATAGCGATGCGCGAACCATTCGCCGGTGCGGCCAAAACCGCCGATCACTTCGTCGGCGCACAGCAGCACGTCGTACTGACGGCAGATGCGCTCGATTTCCTGCCAGTAGCCCTTGGGCGGGAAAATCATGCCGCCCGCGCCCTGGAACGGCTCCGCAACGAAAGCGCCGACGTTATCCGCGCCCAGTTCCAGAATCTTGCGTTCGAGCGATTGCGCGGCTTTCAGACCGAACGCTTCGGGCGTGAGATCGCCGCCGTTGGCGAACCAGTACGGCTCGTCCACGTGGGTGACGTTCGGGATCGGCAGATCGCCCATTTCGTGCATGAAACTCATGCCGCCCAGCGACGCGCTGCCGACCGTCGATCCGTGATAACCATTGACGCGGCCAATCAGGATTTTCTTGTTCGGCTTGCCGACGACGTCCCAGAAACGGCGCACGGTGCGGATCAGCACTTCGTTCGACTCGGAACCCGAGTTCGTATAGACGACGTGGCTGAACGGATCGCCCAGCAGACCGAACAGCCGCTCCGACAACTCGATGACCGAAGGATGCGTCGTATGGAAGAACATGTTGTAGTACGACAGTTCCTTCATCTGGCGCGCGGCGGCTTCGATCAGTTCGGGACGGCCATAGCCCACGTTCGTGCACCACAGACCCGACATGCCATCGAGATAGCGGTTGCCATCGGAATCCCAGAGATGACTGCCCTCGCCGCGCACCATCACGCGCGGGCCTTCGGCATTGAGCGCCTTCTGGTCGACGAACGCGTGGATGTGGTGCGCCGCGTCGGCGCGCTGGAAATCACGGGTCGTACGAAGCCCGGCCTGGGGAGCGTTCATAAAGCATCCTGAAGTGTTGTGATGGAAATCGCGCGAAGCCCGCAGCCGCACCGAACCATGGCCCGCCTGCAAGACTGTCTCCTTGAATGCTGATAAGTTTTTACGTCTAAAATATTTTTGTCAATTAAATATTTGTTCGACGCAAGCCCCTCCCTTATCCTTACGCTTCAGGAAACTTTGCAGAGGGACCGATGAGCGGTCTGCGAGAAAGACAGAAGCAGGAACGCCGGGCGTTGATTGCCGGCGCGGCGCTTGCGGAATTCAAGTCGAACGGTTTTGCCGCGACGACGGTCGAGAACATCGCCAATGCAGCAGGCGTTTCCCCGCCGACCGTGGTGAACTACTTCGGCAGCAAACAGGGCGTGCTGCTCGCGCTGCTCCAGGAACCGGATCATCGTTCGATCGAGGAATCCAGCCTGCGTGTGCGCGATTTCACCAACCCGGTCGATGCCCTGTGCGATCTCGAAATGACGGTCACGGGCAATCAGGTCAAGTCGATTCCCGCCTCGCTCTGGCGCGAGATCATCCCGATCTGGCTCAACGGCGATGCGCCCGAGGTGTTCCGTGCGTGGAACGATGCGGTCGTGGCGGGCGCGCAGGTGCTGCTCAAGCACTTCTGCGCGAATGGCGTCCTACGTAAGGATCTCGATGTCGAACTGGTCGCGCGCATGATCAACGACTGGGCGAACATCGCGTTTGTCCGCCTCGCTGCGCAGGACGAGCCGGATATGGCCGCGCATGGCGAGTACATGCGCAAGGTGTTCACGGTTCTGTGCGAAGGGATTGCGCGCTAAGCGGATCAAGCGTGCCTTCGCTTGGGGCTCAGCGCGCCGGAACACCGGCGAAGGTTGGATTTTGAGGATGTTGCTATAACGGTCTTCCCGTGCGATCAGCACGCATGCCGATGGCGCTCGTGGACAGAAAAACCGCTTGCCGCATTACGCATGTTTCTGGGACGCGACGCGGCATCACACGGCACTAAGCCGCGCTTTCCATCCGCGCATCGAACTCGGCGCGCGCGGCCTCGACGGCGTCCATATTGCGCAGCGTCCAGCCATACAGCGCCTTGAACGGCGCCTGCAACGAACGCCCGAGCGGCGTGATCTCATACTCGACCGCAACCGGCGACACCGGAATCACGCGGCGCGAGACCAGCCCATTGCGCTCCAGCCGACGCAGACATTGCGTGAGCGCCTTTTGCGTCACGCCTTCCAGATGGCGCTTGATGGCATTGAAGCGCATCGGGCCGCCATCGAGCACGGTCAGGATCATCATCGACCACTTGTCGGCGATCTGGTCGAACAGCAACCGGCTCGGACAATTCACAGAAAAATGCTCTCGGCAGTCGGGCATGGTTTCCTCAAAGATACCTGGGCGAAACAAAGTGCGTTATTGACGTCTGGTATCCAGAATATACCATTCGGGTTGCGGCTGAATTTCACGAAATTCCGCTGGATTTCAGCCAATTCCACTCGATACAACCCGATCCAACCCGATTCAATCGACACGGAGCCCACTTTTCCATGCCGTCGTTTTCGACCGATATCCTGTTTCAACCGTTCACGGTTGGCTCGCTGACCTTGCCGAACCGCATCGTCATGGCGCCGATGACGCGCTCGTTCGCGCCTGAAGGCATCCCCGGCGCGCACAACTCCGCCTACTATCGCCGACGCGCGGAAGGCGGCGTGGGCCTGATCCTTTCCGAGGGCACGGTTGTGAACCGCCCGGCCTCGCGCAACGATCCCGGCATTCCGTTCTTCCACGGCGACGAAGCGCTGTCGGGCTGGAAGCACGTGATCGACGAAGTGCATGCAGCGGGCGGCAAGATGGGTCCGCAGCTCTGGCACACGGGCGCGGTCAAGAGCTTCATGAGCGACTGGACGCCCGATGCGCCGGTCGAAAGCCCGTCGGGTTTCGATGCGCCTGGCGTGGAACGCGGCGTCGCGATGGCCGATGCCGATATCGCCGATACCATCGCCGCTTTCGCCCAGGCGGCCGCCGACGCCAAACGGCTCGGCTTCGACACGATCGAACTGCACGGCGCGCACGGCTATCTGATCGACCAGTTTTTCTGGGCCGGCAGCAATCAGCGTGACGATCGTTATGGCGGCCCGAGCATCGGCGAGCGTGCGCGCTTTGCGGCGGAAATCGTGGCGGCCGTGCGGGCGGCGGTCGGGCCGGATTTCCCGATCGTCATTCGCGTGAGCCAGTGGAAGCAGCAGGATTACAAGGCGCGCCTCGCGCATACGCCGCGGGAAATGGCGCAGTGGCTCGAGCCGCTCGTCGAGGCCGGTGCGAACGTGCTGCATTGCTCGCAGCGCCGCTTCTGGGAGCCGGAGTTTCCTGAAGTCGACGGTGAATCCGGGCTGAATTTTGCAGGCTGGGCGAAGAAGCTGACCGGCGCGGCGACGATCAGCGTGGGCTCGGTTGGGCTTTCCGGCGATTTTATGGCGGCGTTTGGCGGGGAAACGTCGAAGAGCGTTGGCCTCGATCGTTTGCTCGAACGCATGGAGCGCGATGAGTTCGATCTGATCGCTGTGGGCCGCGCGCTGATCAGCGATTCGCACTGGGTCGCGAAAGTGCGGGATGGGGATGTTGATGGGTTGAAGGGGTTTGAGCCTGGGGCGCTGAGGGAATTGGTTTAAAGGCCAGTTTGGGGCGTGAGTGGGGGCGCCGTACAGTTCAGCGAAGCTTTGCACCCTAACCTATGCCTCTGCGCCAAACCAGATTGAGCAGGTCCAGTATCGGGCACGGAACGCAGTTCGGTTTCGTGCCCGATACTTCGATTTCAGCTCACTCTGGCAAAGCACAGTTTTCTCTGCGTGAAACTCAACCTGCCTGCGCTGGTACGCGAGGGGGCGCCGGCTGCTGGACCTGTGTACCCATCTGTCCGGAGTCGCCCTTTAACAACGTGCGCGGCAACACGAAGCCGGTGAAGATGCGTTGAGTGAACGGGTTATTGGCCTTCTCGGCCGTAATGCGGTAGCGCATTGCACCACCGTCTTCGGCCGTGAAACTCAGATCCACGCTATTGGCTGTCGCACCATTCAACCGCGCGCGGCTGACAAGCCGGAATACCGACCACGCGCCCTGGTAGACGAGACTGCTGCTGTTGCCGCTTCCGTTTACAAGCGTGATGCGGCTTTCGGTACTGCTGCCCAGGCTGTTTGGCCAGATCAGGCTCACACTCGCACTCGGACCGTGGTCGTACGGAATCAGTTGTCCTTCCACACCCAGCAGGCTGCTGCGACGGTTCGGCGTCAGGCCGAGCGGCTCGACGTTGAACTGCACACCGAGCGCGCCTCGATTGTTGAAAAACGCATCGCGGATACGGCCAGCCGCCTCGAGCTGGGTCATCACGTCGGTACGCACGAGATATCCGCCACGACGTTCGGAGTACAGCGCGTCGAGATTGTCCTCCAGGAATACCTTGAGATACTTGTCGCGGAATTGCTGCAGCCTGCCTTGCGGCCCGAAGAATGCTTCAAAGTCCTCTAGCGATGCATCGGTGCGGCTTGCCGGGTCGAAGGGATATCGACCGGACAGATGAGTGTTGTAGAAACTATAGACGTCGGTGTCCCAACGCCGCTCAAGTTCGCGCAGCGCCTCGACCAACAAAACCTGCGAGGACTGATCTGCGATCGACTTGACTTGCTGGTTGAGCGGTTCGGGCAAACCAGCCGCAATACGTTGCAGGTTCGTGATGGGATCGGGTCCTTTGAGGGCGAAGCGGTCGAGCACGACAGTCAGCGCTGCTTTGCCGCGGTCCGGGCTGTCCTGAACGGATTTCACCACGTCACGCACGCTGGCGATGCCCGCCATCAGTTCATCGAGGTAGGCTGGCTTGCTACCGTTGACCGTCAGCAAGCCGGTGAGCGATGCAAACGGCCGACCGATGTCTGCTGCCTGGCTACGGTCGACATCACTGGGTTCTGTGACACTTTTGGTCTTCGATTCCGTGTCTTGCGCATAGAGGATTGTGTTATCCCGCGTTGTTTCCAGCAGACGCCGGATGGGAGCAGCAGGGCTGGTGAGGCTTTCCAGTACGCTCGCCGCCTGACCGATATCATTGAAATCCACGATATCGAGCTGCTTGAGCGCACGGCGCCAGGTGCCGACGTAATCGGCGCTGTAGATAGCGCGTACTCGCTCGCCCAATGCCTGTTCGTCGGCGTTCGAGTAATCGATACGATTGCGTTCGCCAAGCGTCCACTGGTCAATCATGGCTAGCTCAGTGAGATTGTGGCTGCGCGGCCCGAAATAATCTCGAAAGCCCCGTGCCGTCAGCAGTGCGGGAATGAGCGTTCCGGGTGCGGTGCCTGCGTTTGCCGCATCGTCAGGCTGAGCCGTAGTCTGCACGACGGGCTTGTACACGATGTCAAATGCCGGTCCAATCTCCTGGCGGAGATCGAGCGGTGCATGCAGCATCTCTTGCGCCTGCTGTTGCATCGTCAGATAGACGCGCTGAGGCATTGGAAACTGCCGCAACTGCTGCTGCAGTTCGCTGACGCGCGCGCTGTACTGCGGCAGACTCGTGTCGGCATACTTCATTGCATAGTCGAGGTGGCGCATCAGCGCCTTTTGGGTCGCGCCATCATCCGGCATCGCGGTTTGCCAATATCGCGACATCCAGTCTTCGACGATCGGTGCACGTCGGTTGGCCTTATCTTCGATCATGCGATACACGCGCAATGCATCGAGTTGCGCGCTACTGTTGGCAGCGGCAGCATTAAGCGTATCCATGACGCCGCCGGCCAGTTCGGGCAAGAAACGCCGTGACAGCAATTGCAGGTAGGCCTCGTCCACCTTGGGGCCGATTCTGCGTCCCTGGTACAGGCCCATGTTGGCCAGCACTGGCCACGCTGAGCGGTAGTCGCCATACACGGAGACGGCCTTACGGATCTGATCCAGCGGCTGCAGCAGATTGCGGCCTGTTGGATCAATACGGCCATCGATATCTCGCGCACTGAATTCGCGGCTTTTGGTTAGCACGCTCAATGCCATGTCGCGATTGACGACGAAATAGTGATGCCAGCCGCCGATGATCACGAGACTGCCGAGCGCCGCGACACCACAGCCTACGAGCATGCTGCGCCGCTTGTCGGCGAGTACTTTCAGGTTATCGCCTGCAAGCCCGGCTTCAGGATAAATCACCTTCTGAAACAGCTGCTGTGCGAAATAGACGGAGCCTCGCCCGGCTGGCTGGGCACGTGAGAGCGGTGCATCGACGCGATAGGACTGCGCTGCGGCCGAGACGAAAGCATTGGCCATCAGACCTTGCTGATAGACCGAGGAGAAATAGACACCGCGTGGCAGCGCGGGAGTGGCATAGCGATCGCTGGCTAGAACGTCTGCAAGAAACGCGAAGAGGACCGGCCGTATGCCGTCGAACTCACGCACGAGCGAGAAAAGACCTTCGCGTTGTTCCAAGGTTGCCAATTCGCCTAGTGCGTCGAAAATCTGTTCATTGAGCCGCGAAATGAAGGTGTCGTAGCGGTCGCCCAGTTCCTTCTGCCACGCATTGAAGTGCTGAGCGGAGTCGAGCGAGAAAGTAAAGCCGAGAATGTCCTCGCGTGCAGCACGTGGTAACCGCGAGAAGAATGCATCGAATCCTTCGAGCTGATCGATCTTGCTCAGCACGACATAGACCGGGGGCCGGGTGCCTAGCCGACGACTAAGTTCTGTAAGGCGGGCACGCAGCACAATCGCCAGCGCCTTACGATCGCTCGGCTTCTGGTTGATCAGCGTGACAAGATCGATCACCAGCACAATGCCATTCAATGGCCGTCGGCTGCGGTTGCGCCCGAGCCAATCGACCAGGTTTTCCCATAGGCGCCCTTGCGTACCCGGCGGCGGCACATACAGCGCGTCAGCCGCTCCGTTTGCCTTCGCGCTCTCGTCTGCGCCCTCGGATACGTTCTCGACTTGTGCATCCGCTGCCTGCGGCTTCACCAGATCGGACTGGCTGATGATTTCGCCCGGTGGATCGATCAGGACGGCCTGGTCACCGATCCACCAGTCAATCGCCCAGGTCAGATAGGGATCGCGGGACGCTGGCTGACTCGCCGCCTTCGCGACGCCGGTGACAGAAAACTGCTGGCCAGAACGGTTGATCAAGCTCGTCTTGCCAGCACCTTCCTGGCCGAGCACCAGATACCATGGAAGCTGATAGAGTGCGTTGCGCCCTGTCAGGTTGGCCTGCAGCGTTGCGAGACTACGGTCGAGCGAACGCTCCTGCGCCTGCACGTAGTGAAGTCTTTCGTCCTGCTTCAGTTCTATTTCGCGTTCCCGCTCGGCTTCGAGTTTCTGGTTTCGGCTACGCAATTTCAACAGCCAGATAACGAGCGGGACAAGGAGCACCACGAGCGTTAGCAACACTCGCGCTGCAAGACCTGCCAGCGGATGGCCCGCGCGCCATACCCACTGCGGCCCGAGCCACCAGATGGCGACGAGGACAAATACAAGCCCAAGTAACAGCAGCGCTGGCACTGCGCCGCGGAAATGCTTCCGTAGGGTGGCACCGCACCGCGTAATAATCGACTTAAACCTCATCATCATGATCCTTCCTGCCCCTTCCTTCCGTGTTCAAGGACTACTGATGGCGGCAACTGCTTTGCCAGGTGGCCGAAAAGATCCGGCTCCCATTGCTCTGCGAGCGTGCCCCGCATGGTGCGTGCGACGTTGGCATACAGGTCGGCGGCCAGAAATGACAACCCACGCGAGGCAAGCACGTCGGCAGCAATGACGGTAACGTGACAGCGCTGGCGTGGGGTACGAAACGCCGTTTGCATATCCTGTAGCCGCTTGAGCACGACCTCTATGCCTTCCCGATCGAGTTGCATGACGAGCTCGTCACGCAGACTCGTGTATTCCTGAACCGCGTCAACCGGGCTTTGCTCCTGAGCGACCCCGCTGAGCCACTGCAATGTTTCCTCGTCAACAAAGGGCCGTCCGTCGCTGAAACACAGTTTGGCCACCATTGGCATGCGTCGGACGAACCTGGCCGCGGCGTGACGAATCGCGTCTGCCACCTCCTTCATCTCCAGCCGATCGGCGATGCCGGCTGCCAGATAACTGCCTCTTATCCAGTAAGGCGAGCCAGCTACGCTTTTTTCAACACGCTGCAGCAGCACAGGCGTCACCGCGTTTCGTCCCAACGCTTCCTGATAGCCATCCACGATGTCGACGGGCACACCGGCCAGCTCGGTGCACTGCTCTCGTCGCGCGGGTGGCGCGGCACGCAGATGTCCCCAAAGTGCGAAACGACGCAACAGATACCCGGTTGGATCATAGGCATCCTGAACATTGACGAAGTCGGAAACTGTGAGCAGGGAGCGACGATTTTCGCGTTCCTCGCCAAGGCGGAGCGCACCGCCCCCACTGAAAAACTCTTCGCTGATCCCCGTGGCGGACTGACGGCTCGAGCCCAAAGGGCGAACGCTTTCCGGTTCGGGTGTACGTGCCGCATCCACGCTCTGATTCAGCCTGAGTTCCAGCGTTTCCAATGGCGCCGGGTCGAGCTGCGCAGTCGTGCACGCAGCCACTAAACTGGCAAGTGCCTGTTGCGCCTGCGTCTGCAGATCTTTCGCGAAGGCTTGCGGATCGAGCGCACCTTGCGCTTCAGTGAGTCGGCCGAGCAGCATGGCGACCAGCTTGCGCCGGGCGGTGTGTCCACTCGGACCAGGCCGGGGGAAACCGCTTTCCCAGTAGGACTGCACCATACCAGCCAGTAGCCCGAGCGCATCCACCCATGCCAGCCAGCTTTCCTCACGTAGGCAAGCCGTCATCAGGTGGCCTGCCACGCGGAAATGCTTGCACTACTGGGTCAGATAGGCCCTCGCAGTGGTGTCGATGAGCGTCCAGTCAATGCCTGCTTCATGCAGCCCACCGAGTTTGATCATCTCCAGGTCCATGATCTGGAAATGCTCGTCGTTCTCATCAAAATGACCGGCTGGATGGAGCGCCTCCACGGGCTCCAGCAAATGCGTCAGGTCAAGGGGGCGATATCCACTCACCAGTGACAAGCCTCGCGTTCCTGATCGATCAAATTCTTGAGCCCGGTCGCATCGAACTCACGTCCGTCCAGCGACGCATTGCTACTCTCGATCTTCAGGCGAGCACCATTGCCGATGCGGCGCAGCAATTCGATAGCGACCAGCCCTCTTCCGGAATCGACGACGTTACCGCTTTCCAGCACCTGCCATGTGGTGGCATCAGAGATTGCACGACCATCCATCGCAAGACTCACACGAATGCGATTGTCCAACAGCAGTTCCGGGCTAAGCAGTTGCAGCCGAGTGATGCCCGACTTACAACTAATCGCGAGCCAGGGCCCCTGCGGACTGTCGCCGGCTCCCAACGCTGGCGCCGAAATGACGATCTGCGACTGGTCTGGGCCGCCGTCGGGCGAGCGCGACATCAGGAACTGATAGCTTTCTTTCTGTCGCGTTGACTCGTTGCGCCGGACCAGATCAGCAATAGCCGGTTGCGCGATGGCCTCGGGACTCGATGCGGCTGTAACCACCGACGTACCCGACGCAGTAGCTGCTGCTGTTGCCGACGGTCTGGCAAGTCCAGCTGGCGTGCCCGCCACGGTATCAAAGCACGCAAGACGTTGCATGGGCGACACGATAGCTGTGCAGGCTGATATAGGGGGCGTTACCGCAGGCGTCTCCTGTCGCGGATGACATCCTGAAACAAGCAACATCATAATCAGCAATCCTGATAAACAAGATAACCTCATGAGGCATTAATCTCCTGATCCAGCTTCCACTTCTGGCACTTTCTGGCCAATGTTCGTTTGGGGATACCAAGACTTTCGGCAGCACGCGTGCGTGATCCATCCGAGAGTTTGAGACGTCGTCTGATCAGTATCCGCTCGAAGGCATCCATTGCTGCTGGTAGATGATCCATCGAGAGGAGATCCTGCAGACCCGTCTCCGCTTCTGCTGGCGCGGCGACGAGCTCGTGGCTGATCATCAGACGACGCACAATGTCGAGTCCGATTACCCCGTTGCGTCCAGCATGCTCGGCTGCGGCCATGACGAGATTGCGCAGCTCACGCACGTTGCCCATAAACGGCCGCTGCTTCAACCATGCTGTCGCCCGCGGATCGAACCCAGTAACGTTGCACTGCCGCTCCCGGTTGTACTGAAGCAGCGTATGACCAGCCAGCGCTGGGATGTCTTCAGCGCGTTCTCGCAGTGGCGGAAGCGCGAGCGTCATCTGGCGAATGCGGAAGTACAGATCCTCACGAAAGCGACCCTCCCGGATCAACTGGGGTAACGGCTGGTGCGTCGCGCAGATTAGTCGGAAGTTTGATTCGCGCTCGCGAGTAGCACCAACCGGGCGATACCGTTTTTCGTTGAGCACGCGAAGGAGCGTCGCCTGAAGCATTACAGGCATATCACCGATTTCATCGAGGAAAAGCGTGCCACCGTCGGCCTCAGCAACCAGACCGTTGCGCGATTGCGTTGCGCCGGTAAAAGCACCTTTAACGCTGCCGAAAAGCTCGGCCTCGATGAGTTCGGCAGAAATGGCCGCACAGTTCACCGGGACGAACTGGCCGCGCCTCGATGAGGCCTGATGAATCAGCCAGGCCACATGGTCTTTGCCGGAACCGGTTTCTCCGGTAATCAACGTTGACAGGCTGGAATCGGCCAGCCTGAGCATGTCTTCGCGGATACGCTTCGCAGCAGCGCTGTCGCCAACGAATCCTGAAGCAAGCAAACGCGTGGCGCGGCTGTGCCCCTGTTCGACTTCGAGCTTGTGCCGGACCGTGCGCTCATAACGCGACGTCCCCGCTTCGTCGAGTTCGCCGCACAGCCGGGCAAAGAGCCGCTCATGCGTGTCGATCAGCAGTCCCCACACAGTGTTGCCACGCCATGCATCCAGTATGTCTGCCGATGCAACCACGACGAGGACGCCCAGTGCCTGCTGTCGAGCGTTGCGTAACGGAAGTGCCAGAAGAGCGTGGCGCGCAGGAAGCTGTTCGCGAAGCAACTCGAAGCTCGCTCCAACTGCCACCAGTTTGCCGATGTCCGCGATCTGACAGGGCTTGCCCTCCAGCAGACTGTAGACGAGTGGATTTTCCAGCTCGTCCATTTCTATATCTGGCCAGCCCTCGAGCGAGGTTGTGGTGGCCGCCAGAGGGGTTAAACACTTGCCGGTCACGTCCGACCTGTAGCAGAACGCAGCCGCCAGTCCAGCATTGTCGCGTGCTGCCAGCAGAAAGCCACGGGTCATCGTGTCGAGCCGGGTCGCGGACACGAGCGTTAGCCCGATCGCTGCTACCGCGTGCGCGTCTATCACGTTCGCCATCAATGTAGATCCGCAGAGAACGCACGCCCATCCCACGCGAGCGACGCACCGGAAAATGGCTCGCCCGAGGCAATACGCTTGAGCACGGCCAGAGAAAGTGGCGGCAGCAATTCGCCATCGATGCTCGCGTCAAGCATGCGCGCACCATTCTCGTGGCGAGTGCAGCGCGTACGTAACTCGGTTCGCACGCGGTCGTCTACCGTCAGATTGGCCTTGTAGCGTTGCGAGAACTGGGCCTTCAACCGGTTCAGACGCGAATCGACGATTTCGGCGAGCACCTTTTCATCTAGATAGCGGTACGGCACGACCTGCATACGAGCGAGGAGTGCTGGCTTGAAGAACTTCATCAAACGCGCGCGCAACGCGTCTTCGCCGAGATCGCTGAGTGACTCGTCCTGTTGATCGAAGCCAAGATTGGAAGTCAGCATAAACAGGACGTTTTTGCAGTCGATCAGACGACCTTCACCATCGGCAACTTCGCCCTTATCGAATGCCTGATAGAAAATGTTGAGGACTTCCGGATGCGCTTTCTCAACCTCGTCGAGCAGTACCACCGAATATGGCCGTTGGCGGATGGCTTCGGTCAGTATGCCGCCCTCGCCATAGCCTACGTATCCGGGCGGCGCGCCTAGCAGGCGCGAGACGGTGTGTTTTTCCTGATACTCAGACATATTGATCGTTGTCAGGAACTGCTGACCGCCGAACAGTGCATCGGCGAGTGCGAGCGCTGTTTCCGTTTTTCCCACGCCGCTCGGTCCGACGAGCAAAAAGGCGCCGAGCGGCGTGCCGGGCCTGCGTAGATCCGCCATCGCAGTCAACAGGTGCCGATAGAGGCGATCAAGCGCTGTATCCTGTCCCTTCACCCGTCTGCGCAGCGTTTCAGGTAGCGACTCGAGCCGCTCCATGCGGTCGCTGTTGATTGATGCAGCGGGAATGCCGGTCCAGTCGGCGATGACTTGTGCGATCTGTTCGTGTCCCACGTCGGCATGCAGCAGCGCACCGTCGCGCTGGAGTGTGGCGAGTTGCTCAACGGCTTGCGCGACTTTGATACACGTGTTTTCGCCAGCATCGGCACCGTCCGCATTCCCACTGGGTTCTTCCATGCCCTGACGGAGCGAAAGGATTTCGTCGACCAGCGTGCGCTGCTTGCGCCACGCGTCGTGCAGTCGGGCGGCGCGATCATCCCCATCGCTGCGCAGATCGACAAGCGCCTTGATCCGGCGCGTGTCTACGGTGCGTCCCGCACGTTGATCACGTTGCAGATGGTCGATTTCGGCTTCGACCTGCAGCTTCTCGTGCTCAAGCGCCGCTAGCTGTCGCGGCGGCTCAGCCAATGCGGTGGCCACCCGGGCACAGGCAGTATCCAGTACGTCGATCGCCTTGTCGGGCAACTGTCTTCCGGAGAGGTAGCGCGCCGAGAGTGCGACCGCCGCGTGGATTGCGTCATCGCCGATGTAGACCTGATGCGCCTGTTCATAGAGTGCTCGCAACCCGCGCAAAATATGCGTTGCCTGGGTCTCGTCAGGCTGTTCCAGCTTGACCAGCTGGAAGCGCCGCGAAAGTGCCGGGTCCTTTTCGAAGTATTTTTTGTACTCTGACCATGTCGTGGCAGCGACCATGCGTACGTCACCGCGCGCCAGTTCGGGCTTCAGCAGGTTCGCTGCATCGCTGCCGCCGGTGGCGTTGCCTGCGCCTATCAGTGTATGCGCCTCATCCACGAAAAGAATGACCGGCTGCGTAGACGCCCTAACTTCGTCGATCACCGCTTTCAGCCGCTTTTCGAACTCACCTTTTACCGCGGCACCCGCCTGCAATGCCCCGAGATCGAGGCCCCACAGCGCTACCTGCCTCAATGGTTCGGGCACTCGCCCCTGCGCAATTCGCAAAGCCAGGCCCTCGACGACCGCACTCTTACCGACCCCCGCGTCTCCCACAACGATCGGATTGTTCTTGCGCCGCCGCGACAGGATGTCGATCATCAGATCGATTTCCCTATCCCTGCACAACACCGGATCGATGCGGCCCGCACGCGCCTGGGCCGTGAAATCATGACCGAATTTCGCCAATGCGGTGTCGGCAGTATCGGCTTGAGATGCTGGATTCGATGCTGCCCCGTCAGGTGTTTCGATCGAGTTGGCCAGTAACGCCGCAAATTGCTTGCGCAAGGTTTCGCGGTTGACGGTATCGAACCGATGAACTGCTGCGAGCGGCAGGTAACGCGCGGCATTCAGCAATGCCGCGAGGAGCAATGTCCCACTCCGGATACCGCTCTGCCCGAGCTCTGCGGAACCAATCAGCCACGCTTCCTGAAGCAACTCCACCAGCAATGGCGAAAACGCTGGATATTGCCCGCTACTCTCGTCCTGCACCGAAAATGCTGTCGCCAGAGCTTGACGAACTGCATCGACATCCAGACCGGATCGTCCGAGGACGATGCGAAGATCATTTTCTGGTGTGTCCAGCAGTTTGAAGAGTACGTGGGAAACGGTCACTTCTGCGCCACGCTGACTGATGCATAGACTCGCCGCCTCCTCAAGTCCATGCCTACAAATAGGATTCAGTTTTCCTACGATAGCGGCCAAGTCAATTCTGATCATATCGTCAGTATCTATCTGTTATTTCACGGCTTCCATCCAGGACCATGAGAGTTTGTTGTGTTAGCAACGTACTGTTCTCATGTGACGGGCATTGCTCCATGTATTCGAGTTTTTCGTCATTCCCCAAAAGGGGTTAAAAAAACATTTAACGGACTTTCATGACATAAGAGCATTCTTAAATTTGAGGCATAAGAGCGATACCTTTGTGCTAACAGAGATGATCGAAATAATACTCAACGTCGGCTACCAAAATACCGTTAGGATCGTCGTCTGATTTTTCTGTGTTGCCTATTCGATCGTTTGCGCGGTTTCATGATCTCGACCACACCAGCACGCTTTGGCATGTGGAATCAGCCGGGTTAGATGGATGACAGTCGTGCTGTGACGAAACCATGTCTCGTATGCAGGTCGTTTCCGATATTCATAAGGAGTCTGAACGTATGGCCAAGAAAGCGACTTCCGTTGCGCCTCAGGAGCGCATCAATATCAAATATGTTCCCGCTACGGGTGACGAGCAGGCGGAAATCGAACTCCCTCTGAAACTCCTTGTGACAGGCAATTTCAAGGGGCATGAGGAAGCTACGCCACTGGAGGAACGTCAGGCGGTCCGCATCGACAAGGACACGTTCGATGACGTCATGGCCAAGGCTGAGCTCAATCTCAAGCTGGATGTGCCTGCAAAACTGGCAGTAAACGGCGAGGACGACACGCTCGCAGTCGACCTGAAATTCCGGTCGATGAGTGACTTTGCGCCCGACGCGATTGCACGGCAGGTGCCGGAACTTCGCAAGCTGCTGGATCTGCGCGAAGCGCTCGTTGCGCTTAAAGGTCCGCTAGGTAACGTACCCGCGTTTCGCAAACAGCTTCAGGCGCTGCTCGCCGACGATCAAGCTCGCGCGCAACTCGCCAGTGAACTCAATCTTGTCCTGGACCCTACGCAGAAGCACTGATCGACGCCAGTCATGGCGTCTGCTCTACCCCACTTTCAATTGCTCGTGTTGACCTAAGGATCATCGCCCAATGAATCAGCAGGAAAGCCCCATTGCAGAGCAGGATCAACCCGCCAGTGGTTCTGGCGTTGCGTCCACTGGCCTGATCGAACAGATCATGGCGCAGACCCATATCGAACCTGGCCACGAAGGTTACGCGGTGGCAGAGCGCGGCGTTGCCGCCTTCATCGCAGAAATGCTGAAGTCAGGCGAACAGGAGCAGCCTGTCAACAAGCTCCTCGTCGATCAGATGATCGCCGAGATCGATCGCAAGCTCAGCCTGCAGATGGACGACATCCTGCATCACCCGGCGTTGCAGGAACTCGAGTCGGCATGGCGCGGCCTCAACCTTCTCGTTAGCCGCACCGATTTCCGCGAGAACAACCGGATCGAAATGCTGCATGTCACCCAGAGCGAACTGCTGGATGACTTCGAAGGTTCGGCAGATATTACCCGCAGCGGGCTGTACAAACATGTGTACACGTCTGGCTACGGCCAGTTCGGCGGTGAGCCGGTTGCAGCCATTGTTGGCAATTACACCTTCGGTCCTTCCGCCGCCGACATGAAGCTGCTTGGCTATCTGGCGTCGGTAGGCGCCATGGCGCATGCGCCTTTCATTGCAGCGGCGGGCGCCGAGTTCTTCAACCTGCAAAGTTTCGAGGATCTGCCGAATCTCAAGGAAGTCCGGGATATCTTCGAAGGCCCGCGCTTTGCGAAGTGGCGCAGCCTGCGTGAGTCCGAGGATGCACGCTACCTGGGATTGACCATGCCGCGCTTCTTGCTGCGCCAACCTTACGATCCGCTCGAAAATCCGATCCGAAGCTTTGACTATCGCGAATCGATCGACGGCAAGCACCGCAACTATCTCTGGGGCAATACTGCGTGGCTTATGGCTACCCGTATCACCGAGAGTTTCGCGCGCTATCGCTGGTGTCCGAACATCATTGGCCCGCAGTCAGGCGGTGCAGTCGATGATCTGCCAGTGCATTTATACGAATCGCTCGGGCAGCTACAGGCCAAGATTCCGACTGAAGTGCTTATCTCCGACCGCAAGGAATTCGAGCTTGCCGAGGAAGGCTTCATTCCGCTGACCATGCGCAAAGACAGCGACAACGCTGCTTTTTTCTCGGCCAATTCGATCCAGAAGCCGAAGCTTTTTGCCAAAACGACTGAAGGGCAACAGGCGCAGACCAACTACAAGCTGGGCACCCAGTTGCCGTACATGTTCATCATCAATCGCCTGGCGCACTACATCAAGGTGTTGCAGCGCGAGCAGATCGGCAGCTGGAAGGAGCGTCAGGATCTCGAGCGAGAGCTCAACAAGTGGCTCAAGCAATACATTGCCGACCAGGAGAATCCTTCATCCGACGTACGGAGCCGCCGTCCCCTGCGCGCCGCGCATGTCGAGGTTCAGGAGGTAAATGGCAATCCTGGCTGGTATCAGGTTTCGATGGCCGTGCGCCCGCACTTCAAATATATGGGCGCTAATTTCGAACTCTCTCTCGTCGGCCGTCTCGACCGGGAATAAGGACGAAAACCATGCCACGGTCGCCTGGTCAGGGCAGTCTGTTTGAGCGGCTCGAAGCTGATGCTTCACCTGCCCGAATCTACACGCGGCAGCAACAGGCCGCTGCGCGGGTACGGGCGATCGAGCAGCATCTGCAGTGGTTGCTCAACAGCCGTCAGGGTTGCTCGCTCAGCAGTCCGGAACTTGGCCTGCGCGATTTCAACGACGCTCTGGCCGGCACGGCCGACCTCATGTTGCAGTTACGAGGCGAGATCGAGGTCATGGTGCGGCAGTTCGAACCTCGTGTCACCGTGCTCGGGGTGCGGGCGTGCTCGCACCCCGAACGCCCACTAGATCTGCATTTCAGGATGGATTGCATCGTGCCCGTCCATAGTACGGAAGAGCAGGTCGAGATCGACCTGGTCATCAGCCACCGGAACCAACAGGCGCATATCGCCTGATATCTTGCCAGGGAACGCCGCAAACCATGCCGTTGCGACAGAAGTTTCGCGAGGAACTGAGCTATCTCCGTCGGCTCGGACGCGAGTTTGCCCGGGAGAATCCACAACTCGCACGCTTTCTCGGCGATGAAGCAACCGATCCGGATGTCGAGCGCCTGCTCGAAGGCTTCGCCTTTCTGACTGCCCGGATTCGGGTGAAGATCGAAGACGATTTCCCGGAACTTACGCATTCGCTGCTGCAGGTACTGTGGCCCAATTATCTGCGCCCGCTGCCGAGTGCAGTCATGATGCGCTTCGATCCGGTCGAACGTTCCATTACGCAACGCCAGGTCATTCCCAAAGGGACCTGTATGCTTTCCCGGCCCGTCGATGGCATGACGTGCCAGTTTCGCACCTGCACCGACGTCGCACTTTATCCGCTCCGAATGGCTGCGGTAAGCGACGCGCATTCGCGAGAAAAATCGATCGTCCGCATTGATCTGGCGACAATTGCAGGCAATGCGCTGGACACCATCGACTGCGACAGGCTGGATTTTCACCTGACCGGCGACGACGTGACAGCACGAACGCTATATCTGTGGCTTGCGTCGTATCTGTCCGAGATCCGTGTCGAAGTCAACGGCAAGACCCAGCGGCTTGCTACTCGCCACCTCGTTTTCCCCGGCTTCTCTCCTGAAGAAGCGCTGCTGCCGTATCCGAAGAACGTTTTCGATGGCTACCGCATCCTGCAGGAATACTTTATTTTTCCTCAGCGCTTTCACTGCTTCGCGCTGACTGGCCTGCGATCGTTGTGGCCATCGGATACCTCCGATCAGGTACGTCTGGAGCTACATTTCTCTCGCCCGATGCCGGCGAATACCCGGCTGCGGGATTCCGACATTTCGCTGTACTGCGCGCCGGCAGTCAACCTGTTCGAGCACGATGCGGAGCCCATCAGCCTGAACGGACGCTCGGTCGACCAACGCCTGCGGCCGGCTGGGCAGCGGCCCGACTGCCATGAAATATTCAGCATCGATCTGGTGCAAAGCTGGCGCCGCGGTTCGGACATCCATCATGGGCAGCCATTGCGGACATTTCATCCGTTCGAGTCGTTCCAGCACGAGATCGAACATGCGCACGGACGGACCGCGCTCTACTACCGCACACGCATTGAACCGGCGCTTAATGGCGATGGCGTGACCCATCGGATTGCATTCGTTCGCGGCGACGAACAGGGCTATATCGGCGAGAGCGAAACCGTATCAATCGCGTTGACGTGCACCAATCGCGACCTGCCACTGTCACTAGGCGTTGGCGATATCTGTCTACCGACGCAGACCACGCCTACGTTCGCCCGATTCAGCAATATCGCGCGTCCGACGCCTGCTTACCGCCCTGTGCTGGACGGTGAGTTGCAGTGGACCTTGATCTCGAATCTCTCTCTGAACTATTTATCGCTGCTTTCGACGGAACCGCTCAAGGCGGTAATCCGAGCCTACGATTTCGCAGCGCTGCATGACATCCAGCTTGCGCGTGCCACACGCAAACGTCTCGACGGAATCGGCGACGCGGTCACCGCGCCAGCAGACAGGTTGATCAAAGGCCTGCCGATCCGGGGTCTCAAGACGCTTCTCACACTCGACCAGGCGGGCTTCCTCTGCGAAGGCGATCTCTACCTTTTCGGCACGGTGTTAAGCCACTTCTTCGCCTTGTACGCAAGCATCAATTCATTCCATCAGCTGGAAATTCTCAACGCCAGCAATAACGAGCGCTATCAATGGCCATGGCACACGGGCAAACAACCCCTGATCTAGCCGATGTCTTGCTGGCCGACGCAAGAAATTACGACTTCTTCCGTCTGCTCGAGCATTTGCATGGCTTGCACGGCGATGATCTGGAAACACTGGACACCCTTGAGCCGGAGCATCAGCGTGTGCGTCTGGGCAGCCATGCGGGTTTGGGTTTCCCTGCCTCGGACGTGCTGATGGCAGAACGTATGCCAGCGCACGCGCGTAGTGCCTATCGTGTACAAACCACGTTCTTCGGCATGCACGGTGCGGACTCGCCATTGCCCGGCTATTACCTCGACCGGCTCGCATGGGAGCAAGGCCAGGGTGTCGGCATTCGTACCGCGTTTCTGGACTTTTTCAATCACCGGTTGCTGACGCTGCTGCATCAAGCGTGGCGTAAATACCGCTACTACGTGCGCTTCCGGCAAGAAGCGAAGGACCGATTTTCGCGCTATGTCTTCGCCCTAATCGGGCTGAACGACGCGCAGTTGCGCGGCACGACTCCCTTACCGTGGAGCCGGCTGCTTAGCTATGCCGGTCTGATCGCGAGTCCAAGTCGATCTCCGACCATTGTTTCGGGCGTGATCGCGCATTGCTTCGATCTTCCGCATGTCCATATCCGGGAATTCGAACAGCGATATGTCCATGTTCCGAAAGAGCAGCAGTTGTCACTCGGCAAACACAACGGCGAGCTGGGCGACAGTTTTGTGATTGGCTCACGGGTTCGCACCCGACATAGCAAGTTTACCGTGGTGATCTCCGGACTAAGCCAGCAACGCTTTCGCGATTTTCTGCCCAGCGGCATCGACCATGCACGGTTGCGCAAACTGATCGATTTTCTGTTGCGCGACCCCGCTGCATGGGATCTCGAGTTGGGCCTGCGACACGAAGAAGTGCCGCCATTCAATCTTGGGCGCACTAGCGGCGCCAACCTCGGCTGGACCAGTTTCATCGATAACAAAGCCCTCAACCGTACTTCCATCGTCAGAATCAGGGTGCGCTCATGAATCTTGCTGCTACCGCGCGCCGTATCGCGCTGGTTGTCACCAACCCGCAGGCGTTGCAGCATGGCTGTACGCCGCGTCATAGCTTCGACCGTGCCGGCGGCACCATCGGTTGCCGGGGTGCAAACTGGATGCTCGCCGATCGCAACGAGCGCATCCATCCGATCCATTGCGAAATACTCGTGAAGGACGGTGGATTCTGTGTAGTCGACCGTAGCGGCCAGACACGCATCAACGGCAATGACAGCCCACTGGGTCTTCAGGTCGCTGCACAGTTAGGCGATGGCGACTTGCTGGAAATCGGCCCCTATCAGGTAGCCGTTCACCTCGCCGAGGCAGGTTCGCTCGCACATCAGAGCGTTGAGGATCTCGTTGGCTCCTCAGTTCAGCGGGACGTGACGGCAGGTCTTCCATTAGCCGGTGACGATGAACTCGGACCGCAAGGCTACGCAATACAAGAAACTCAGAGCGCTGCAGGCGGCTTGCACGCCGATCTCGATCCCCTGCTCGCACTCGATGCGGCCGAACGGCCACAACCGGCGTTCGCGGCTTCGCGCAGTCTAGACCCTGTTCACTACGGAATGGCGCCGGCCCGATCACAAGTTGATCACGCCGCCACTCGCTTCGAGGCCGTATCCGGCTCCCCCAGATCTCAACCCGGAGATTACCGCATGGCATCACAACCCGTTGATTCACCCGAGGTGCAGGAATGGATCAACGCCCAATCCTCTTCCCACGGCACACCGCAACAAACTGTCGCGCCTCTGCTAAGTGGTCTGGGTGCGCCTTTGGGCATCTCGCCCGGTACACTTGACGAGCAGGCCGCCTACCGTCTTTTGCTCGAAGCCGGGCAAGCGCTAGGCGCCACGATCCGGGGACTGACTGCGCTTTACGACAACAAACCGGGCAATGCGCGCGGCCCTGCCTTGCTTGACCGCACACTCCAGCCCATCGAGGACAACCCGCTGCGTTTGGGCCTGGGTTTTCCGGAAACCGTCCAGGCGCTTTTGGCAAGCAACCGAAGTGTGGTGCATCTCTCGCCAATGGCAGCGATCGACGAGAGCCTGTCGCAAGTCCGGCGACACAACGCAGCCTTGATTGAAGCCATCAATGCAAGTCTTCAGGCGCTCCTGCGGGCCTTTTCGCCTGATGTGCTACTGCAACGGTTCCGTCGCTATCGGCCAGATGGAACGCAGCAGTCCGACGCGCAGGAATGGGCCTGGCAGATGTACACGCACTACTACAACGAACTGGCGTCTACGCGACAGAAAGGGTTTGAGAAGCTGTTCTGGGAAGTCTTCGAGCAGTCCTATGATCAGGCTCTGCGGAATGAAGCACCATGATGAGTCCGATGTCATTGCGCCTTCTGGCCGTGATCGTGTCAGGTCTGGCCGCGAGCGGGTGCAGCGTCTTCGGCGGTTCGAGCGGAAATAACCGTGACAATGGTCCTGTTACCCAGATTGGGTTGGGTCTTTACGCCAGTCCCGATGTGAATCCAAATCCCGATAGCGCATCCGCCGACGCATCGACACAGGGTTATGTGACGCAGCAGCCCGCAGCGTTGACAGTCGATCCTGCGGCCAGCGGCGGTCCTTATCTGCTTAATCTCAAAAGCACGAGCAAAGCCGATCTGACCACGCAACTACGTTCCCTGCTCGACTATCTGCAGCACGAGAACAAGGCGAGCGACGTACAGACACTCGCCGCACGCGTGCAGTTCAATCCGGACGCGACGGGTTCCGCCGGGTTGGGACTCGATGCACCCTCCCCCTATTACGCGCTCGGCCCGCAGGTCGTCGCACTGCCCACGCAATGGAACTTGCCGAAGGGCGCTCCTGTCTCGCGCATCGTCAACAATCCGCCGTTGCCACTTGACATTCCGGGCAAGTCAAGCGGGGCACCGGCGCTCGGCCAATATGCGGACAGCGCCTCGGTTGCGCTGTCGCCGGATACTCCCGCAGCAGCGCCCGAACTACGCGCGGTGGCCACGCCGGTCACGTTCAAGATCCTGCAACTCAAGGACGATTCGGTATTCCTGAATGCGGGCTACGACCAGCTCGCAAAGGACCTGAAGAAGTCACTGGGCAGCACCTACGTCGATGATGAGGACTATGTCCTCCAGCCAGGGCAATACAAGTACATCGACTACTCGGCGATCAGCAAAAAAACCCGCTACATCGCCGTACTCGCCAACTTCCATAACCAGAATGGCGCGACCTGGAAGCAGGTTCTTCGCCTCGAACAGCGCGGCTACCGCTATGCCCTTCTCGTGGTCTTCCGCGACTCGGAAGTCTCCATTGTCGACGAAGGCTATCGCGCTCCACCTCCGGGCAAATAATCATGACATCACGTAATCCTGTCATCTGGGCTGAAGGTCTGTTCGTCAAGCCCCAGCATTTTCAGCAGCAGACACGCGCGCTCGAACATCTTGTCAACCAGCGGGCGAGCAGCATCAGCGAACACCTTTACGGGTTCACCGAACTGGAACTCAACCAGGAATATCTGAGCTTCGGCAAGCTTGCCATCGTGCGTGCACGCGGCATCATGCCGGACGGGACGGTATTCGACATTCCCAATGACCAGCCGCCACCTGTACCGCTTGCGATCACCGATGGCTCAGCCGCGAACCAGATGGTGTACCTCACCTTGCCGTTACGCTCCGACGGCGTGCTGGAAGTGCAATGGCCGGACAGCTACGCCAATGCGCGCTACCGTGTGGCGTCAGAGGAAGTGCGCGATACGCACAGCCAGGAAGGCGATTACGTCTCCATGGAACTGGCCAGTGCGAACCTGCAACTCAGCCTCGAGCGGGACGACCGGAGCGCGTTTACCGGCATCGCGCTCACCCGCATTCTGGACCGACGCCCGGATGGCAGTCTGGTGCTCGACGAGGCGTTTTATCCAACCAGCCTCTCGCTCAACGCGGTCCCGCCACTGCACCGCTTCCTCGGCGAAACGGCCGGCCTGATGCGCGAGCGCGCGAGGAATATTGCAGAGCGCATCGGCTCGCCTGCACAGTCCGGTGTCGCCGATGTCACCGACTTCAATCTGCTGCAAACCCTCAACCGTCTGCAGCCGCATTTTCAGCATCTGGCACGACTGCGCCATGTTCATCCAGAGCAGGTCTACGTAGCCTTCAGCCAGGCGTGCGGGGAACTGGTGACGTTTACCGACGAAGGACGCCTGCCGCAGGAATACCCAGCCTATCAGCACGACAACCTCCGTCTGTCATTTCGTCTGCTGGAGGAAACGCTACGCCGCTCGCTGAGCACGGTACTGCAACCGCGCGCGGTATCGCTGCCAATCGTGCGGCAGCAATATGGCGTCCTTACGGCTACGGTACAAGACCGCAGCTTGCTCGCGAGCGCGGACTTTGTCCTCGCCGTACGAGCGCGCATGCCACTCGAAGTGCTACGCCAGCAATTCGTCCAGCAGGCCAAGGTCACGTCTATCGAAAAGTTGGGCGAGCTGGTGAGTCTGCAATTACCAGGTATCCCACTAAGTCCGATGCCGGTTGCCCCACGCCATTTGCCGTACCACGCCGGATTCACCTACTTCCAGCTCGAGCGAAGCCATCCTGCATGGAAGCTGATGCACGACACCGCCGGCTTTGGCTTCCACATCGCCGGTGACTTCCCAGAACTGGAACTGCAATTCTGGGCCATCAGGAGCGAATGATATGTCAACCCGCGACAATCTCGTCGAACCCGGCATGCTGAATGCAGCGCCGGCGCCCATCGTGCCTAACAAGCGCGACATCGGCTATTCAACCATCGCGGGCATCGATCACGATGCGGATCTCGGCTTCGCGTTGCGCGGACAGAGTTACAACGCACTCGTGAACGGAGCCTTGCCACTCTTTGGACTGGTCATCCGTTTGCGCAAGCTCGACCAATACGACAACGTCGAGCATCTCTACTCCACAGTGCGCGACCAGATTGCAGCGCTCGATGAAGAAGTGCACGGGTTAGGTTACGACGGTGCCACCCAGCTCGCTTTTCGTTACGCACTATGCACCTTCATCGACGAAGCCGTTATGGCTACGCCGTGGGGATCGCATTCGAAATGGGCAGCGCGCTCGTTACTCAGTAATTTCCATAATGAAACGTGGGGCGGAGAGAAGTTCTTTACCGTTCTCTCGCGCATGCTGATGGACGCGCGCAAATACCGCGACGTGCTCGAGTTCAAATATCTGTGTCTTTGCCTCGGGTTTCGCGGTCGGTACGGCTTGCAGCACAACCAGTCGGAAGCACTCCAGGCCTTGATCACGAAGCTCCACAGTGCACTGCGTGGATTGCGGGGCGATACTCCGGAAGCACTAACCGAGGCCCGCGCGCAGGTTGCCTCGCGACGTTATCTCATGGGTCTGTCCTGGCCATGGTGGACACCGTGGCTCATCGCCCTTGTGGTTCTCGCGCTCGTCTACGCTGGCTATGCACTCAGTCTGCACAGTACAACGGATGAGGTGCTGCACTCGCTCGACACCATGCTCAGGCGTTAATTCGAGCTTCTACGAGGCAAACGGATGGTCGCCTGCTGTCGCCGGCCAGCGCATCGAGCGGGATACAAAAGATAGGACCAGCAACCAGCCCAAAAAAACGGCCTGCATTCCGCAGGCCGTTTCCACATCTGATCAGAAGATCAGGATTCCAGCGGCTTGCGCCAGTCGTCAGCCGCTTCCGTACCGGCGATTGCGTGCGTCCACGTGATCTTGCGATAGGCGAGCGATACCTTGATCAGTTGGGTGTAGTCGGATTTCGACGCATCCTGTGCGTGCGGCAGCACCGTATTGATATCGACGACCGTTGCGTCTTCGAGCTTGGTCGTGAAGAAATGCTCCTGCTTGCCTTCCGTCGACGTGCGATACCAGTGCGTCTCCACCACCGGCAGCATTTCGCCAGAGGCAAGCGCCTGATACATAAGCGGAACAGCCTTGTTCAGCGCACAGGTGAACACGTACGGCTTGTGCACGCGCTGGCCCGACGGCTGACCGCTTTGCGGATCGGTCGGGGTCGTGACGCGATGCTCAATTTCCTGAACGAGAATCTGATCTTCGTGACCCTCAACGAAGACGTTACCGACGGAGTCGGCAGTGGTGGCGCCCTTCGTGATGTTGCCCTGGGTCTTGCCGGTGATGCTGATATAGGCGGGAGTCGGCATGTGCGATCCTTGAATAGTTCATCAGGATGCGCGAAACGGATTTTTCGCGCGTCATCAAAAAATGACGTACCTATTAATGCAGTATCCGTGCCAGTAATTATGAGAAACGGGAATGCCCTGAAATCAAGCGTTTTGCGTCATGCGTGATCGACTAACGTTAACTGATTTCCGATGATCGCGGAGCCATCGTTGGCTCGATTTCAGTAAGCCCCCTTTAATTAAACGATTTCCAATAGGCCAATATTGGCTACATCTGGTCAATATTGGCCCGATTCCAAATTCAGACAACAGAAAAGCATTTAGGCATTCAAATTTTCCCACCCCCATCCATTCCCCCCACCGCCGCCCTCAACTGCTCCCGCAGCCACACCAGCCCCGCATCCGCCGACCGATGCTTATGCCACTGCACCATCTGATGCATTTCCGGCATATGCAGCGGCACATCGCGAATCACGATCGGCTCATGCCTTTGCGCGAGCTTCGCCAGCCTGCGATGCACCGTAGCGATCCGCTGCGTCCCCACCACAAGCTGCGACGCGGCCGCAAAACTATACGTCGTCACCTCGACGCGCCGCGCAACGCCTAGCCGCTGCACGAACCAGTCCTCCAGCGCCGGCTGCCCCTGGCCGGGGAGCACCACGATATGCCCCGCATCCAGATAAGCCTCGCGCGTGAGCGGCGCGTCGGCAAGCGGCGAACCCTCCCACAGCACACAACAAAACGCCTCGTCGAGCAGCGTCTCTGCCGGATGATCCGCCGAGCAATACTCGCGCGGAATGATCAGCAGATCGGCGTCCGCGCGTTCGAGCGCACGCTCGGGATGCTGAACCTGCGGCCGTAGATCGATGCGGATATGCGGCGCCGCTTCATACACACGCGCCAGCACATGCGGCATCAGCGTGGTCAAGGTGTAGTCCGACACCAGCAGCCGGAATGCGCGCGTCGACTCGGCGGGCACGAACGCGGGCTGCGTCGAGATCGTCGCCTCCACGCGCACCAGCACGTCACGCACCGCATCGGCGAGTCCTTCCGCGCGTGGCGTCGGCTCCATCTTGCGGCCGACCTGCACGAGCAGTTCGTCGTCGAAATACTCGCGCAGACGCGCGAGCGCATTGCTCATCGCCGATTGGCTCAGATGCACGCGTTCCGCCGCGCGACTGATGCTGCGCTCGCTGAGCAGCGCGTCCAGCGCCACCAGCAGGTTGAGATCCAGCTTGTTGAAACGCATGCGTTCCGTCTCCGAATAGTCTTCCCGATCCGACCAGGGTTGACCCTTGGTATTCAGCAAATCGATTCGCCGAATGGATCGAATCCATTTTTCATATAGATCGACGCATCTTAACCTAGCCGCACCCACAACAAAAACCAACACGAAGCGGTTCACAGAATCGCTCAGGAGACACCATGCAAGGCACTATCCAACGCATCGGCGGCGCGTGCGCGCTGGCAACGCTCGCGACAATCATGTCGATGCCGCAGCACGCGCAGGCATTCGAAGGCGGCATTTCGCCTTATCCCGCAAGCGCGACCGGCGACAACATCGCGTCGATGCCGCCGTTCCCGGGCCTGTTCGCGCTGCAGCAGTTCAATTACAGCTTTTCGAATGGCCTCTACGGCAACGACGGCCAGAAACTGGCGGTGCCGTTTCACTCGTCGGTTGCGACATCGGTGACGCGTCTGCTTGCGTCCTATCCGTTCGAGATCTACGGCGCGCGCTTTTATTCGCAGCTCGTGATTCCGGTGGTCTCGCTGCATACGACCGTGGCCGGCCAGCATTCGTCGCAAAACGGTTTGTCGAATATCACGGTCTCGCCGGTGATCGTCGACTGGCGGCCGACGCGCGAACTCTCGTTCGCCGCGGGTCTCGACATCGCGCTCGAAACCGGCTCGTACAGCGCGACCAAAGCCAGCGTGGCCGTGGGTTACACGTCCTTGCAGCCGGTATTCGCCGTGCGTTACGACCAGCCCGGCGGACTCGATATCGGCATCTCGAACCGCTTCCTGCTCAACCAGCGCAATTCGACGACGAACTACACGTCCGGCGATGCCTGGCTCGGCGAATTCGAAGCCGGCTGGCATCTCGGCCGCTGGAAGCTCGGCGTGGTGGGCTCCTACCTCAATCAATACAGCGACGACACCCAGAACGGCGCAACCGTGAGCGCCGGCTACCGCACGCGCAGCTTCGGTTTCGGTCCGTCGATCGTGTACGACGCCGGTCCCGTGAAGATCAATCTGAATTACCAGCAAGGCCTCTACGCGGCCAATACCTCGAAGAGCAACAACGTCTGGCTCAACATCGCGGTCCCGTTGATGTGATACCCGTCGCAAGACGTGCCGCAGAGTTTCAACCGTCAGCAAGGAAACGTTGAAGATATGTTCCGTTATTTCCCCACCAATTACGTCTGGAATCTGTCGATCGATCTCGCAATCGAAATGGGTGCGCGCATCGGCGAAATCGAGGCGATGTGCGCCCCGCTTCAGGAAGCCGCAAAGCAACCCGATGCCGAAGGTACGCGCGCGTTCCGCGAAGCCTGGGTCAAGATGGCCGACACACTCTGCGAACTTGCTCAGGATGACGAATCACATGGCCGATTGCTGTCCGCCGGTGCGAAATACAAACGGGCGAGCGCCTATCTGATCACGAGCGAACGCATGCTCGCGCACGATTCGCCGGGACGCATCGACCTGTATCGCCGCGAACTCGATCTGTTTGCAAAAGGCATTGCACTCGCCGGCGACAACTGCGAACGCGTGGAAATTCCGTACGGCGATGGCCATCTCTCAGCGCTCTATGTGCGCGCAAAAAATGCCCCGGCACGTGCGCCGCTGCTCGTCCAGGTGAATGGCCTCGATTCGACCAAGGAGATGAAATATTTCGTCGGCCTGCCCGCGTGGCTCGCGGAACGCGGCGTATCTTCGCTGATCGTCGATCAACCGGGCACCGGCGAAGCGCTGCGTCTGCACGATCTGACCGCCGTCTATGACAGCGAGCGCTGGGCGAGCCGCATCGTCGACTGGCTGGAAACGCGCGACGACGTGGACCCGAAGCGTATCGGCATGGAAGGCGTGTCGCTCGGCGGCTACTACTGCCCGCGCGCCGTGGCCTTCGAACCGCGCTTTGCTTGCGGCGTAGTCTGGGGCGCGAATCACGACTGGCGCGACGTGCAGAAAAAGCGCCTGCAACGCGAAGGCGATTTCCCGGTTCCGCATTACTGGAAGCACGTGTGCTGGGTCTGGGGCGCAAAAGATATCGACGATTTCATGCGCATTGCCGAAGACGTGCATCTGGACGGTGTGCTCGATCGCATTCGCGTGCCCTTCCTGGTCACGCACGGTGAAAAGGATACGCAGATTCCGCTCGCCTGGGCCCATCGCACCTATGAGCAGTTGATCAATAGTCCCCAACGCGAACTGAAGATTTTCACCGATCGCGAAGGCGGCGCGCAGCACGCGAGTTTCGATAACTCGATCAACGCCGGCCATTACATCGCCGATTGGGTGGCGGAAACGCTCGGCGGCAATACCCGCCTTTAAATTCCGCCGATCATAAAATTAAATACGAAGGATTACGTAATGAATATTATCGGCCCGGATCGCCTGGTCTTTGGCGTGGACGATGTCGCCGCATGCAGCCAGTATCTCGTCGATTACGGCCTGCTGCCGGTCGTGGCGGACGCGAAGGACACCGATGGCGCCAGCGCAGGCGGTCGATTCGAAGCGCTCGATGGGACATCCATCGAGATCCGCCGCGCTGACGACGCACGCCTGCCGCCTCCGCTCGGGACCGCGAGCATGCTGCGCAAAACGATCTACGGCGTGGCCGATGCAGCGGCGCTCGAACAGATCGCCGCAGAACTGCGCAAGGATCGCGAAGTCCGCACGCTCGCGGACGGTTCGATCGAAAGTACCGACGACATGGGGTTCACGCTCGGTTTCCAGATCAGCGTGCGCCGCCCGCTCGAACTCGCCGCCGAAGCCATCAACGCGCCCGGCGCGCCTGCACAGCGCGCGCCCAACGTGGTCGCCGCGAACGATGCGGCCGTGCTCACGCCGCGCACGCTCTCGCATGTCGTGTACTTCGTGCCTGATGCCGCACGCGCCGAAGCGTTCTACGTCGAACGTCTGGGCTTTCGCTGCACGGACCGCTTCGCGGGCGTTGGCCCCTTCCTGCGCCCTGCCGGCACGCTCGATCATCACACGCTGTTCCTGATCGAAACGCCGCCGTTCATGAAGGGCTGCGAGCACTTCACGTTCCATATGGGCGGGCCGAGCGAAGTCGTGCAGGCAGGCACGCGCTTCGTCGAAAAGGGCTATCAGTCGTTCTGGGGGCCGGGTCGTCATCGCTTTGGTTCGAACTGGTTCTGGTACTTCAACAGCCCGCTCGGTTGCCACGTGGAATACGACGCCGATATGGACCTGCACGACGACGCCTGGCAGGCGCGCTCGGCACCGATGGGCGCGGATGCTTCGCAGCTTTTCCTGCTGCAGCATCGCGAAAAGTGGGCGCCGGGCGGCCCGCCGGCGTGATCTATCTGACCGATCTCGACGCGCTGCCCGAACCGTGCTCGCGCGGTTTTGACCCGCATAACACGGGCCGCGCGACGATTTTTGTCGTGCGTCACGCGAGCGGCGTGCGCGCCTGGCGCGATGCCTGCCCGCATTACGGCGATACGCCGATGGCCTGGCGCAAGGACGCCTGGCTCGATGCGGGCGGCACGCGCATCGTATGCCATGCGCACGGCGCGTGGTTCGACATCGAGAGCGGCGTGTGCGTGAAAGGCCCCTGCATGGGCCAGCGATTGACGCCGGTCGCACTGCATATCGACGCGCAAGGTCGCGTTTTTATGCAGGATACCGAATCAATATCGAACATTAAACAGCAAGACCAGGAGACATCATCATGAACCAGCCAATGCGTCGCGTACTCGTCGTGGGCGGCGGATTTTCCGGCATGACGACCGCAATCGAATGCGCAAAACGCGGCTTCGAAGTCGATCTCGTCGAAATCGACGCGGGCTGGCGCTCGTACGGCGCGGGCATCAGCATCGGCGGCCCGACGCTGCGCGCGCTGCGCACCGTGGGCGTACTCGATACCTTTCTCACGCGCGGCTTTGCGGGTGACGGCGTCAATCTGTTCGCGCCCGACGGCACGCCGCTCGGCACCCTGCCGACACCGCGCGTGGCCGGCGACGATGTGCCCGGCGGCGGCGCGATCATGCGCCCCGTGCTTGCGGATATCCTCGCGCAGGCCACGCGCGCGGCGGGCGTCAACGTCAAACTCGGCTATACGTTCGAGCGTCTGGACGCACACGCCGACCACGTCGACGTCACGCTCACCGATGGCAGCGAAGCGCGCTATGACCTCGTCGTAGGCGCCGACGGTCTCTACTCCAAGGTCCGCGCCGCCACCTTCGCCGACGCGCCCACGCCGCGCTATACGGGTCAGGGCGTCTGGCGCGCGGTGTTGCCGCGTCCGCAGGAAATCGTGTGCGCCTCGATGTGGCTCGGCCATAAGGTCAAGGCCGGCCTGAATCCCGTTTCCAATGATGAGATGTACCTGTTCGTCACCGAAGACCGCCCCACACGCGCATACGTGGAAGCCGTCAACGCGCCGGAGATGTTGCGCGACCTGCTCGCGGGATTCAGCGCACCGGTGCTGCAAACGGTGCGTGCGCAGATCGGCGCGCAGTCTAGCGTGATCTATCGCCCGCTCGAAAGTCTCTTGATGCAACGCCCGTGGTCGAACGGACGCATCGTGCTGGTCGGCGACGCGGTGCACGCGACCACGCCGCATATGGCATCGGGCGCGGGTATCGGCATCGAGGATGGCATCGTGCTGGCAGAAGAGCTCGCGCGTCACGACACCCTCGCCGAAGCCCTTGCGGCGTTCGAGTCGCGCCGCTTCGAGCGCTGCCGCGTGGTGGTCGAGAATTCGGGGCGTCTGGGCGAGATTGAAATCGCCAACGGCGACCGCGCCGAACATGCGCGCATCATGCACGAGACGCATCACTATCTCGCGCGCGCGATTTGAGCGGAGACCAGCCATGGATCATGACGCCATGCTGACGCCTGAAGTCGCTGCATCCGCTTCGGCGCGAACGCGCACCGGCTACGGCCGTTCAGCCCTGGCCGCGCTGATGGTGGCGCATTGCGCGGGCATGGTTGATCTCGTCGCGCTGCCGGTCTGGGTCGCGACGCTGATCGGCGGCATGCAGCTCGACGCGCAGCACGCGGGCGCCTTGCCCACGCTATTTCTCGCGGGCGTGGTGGCGAGCAGCGCGATGTGCTCGCCGTTGCTGCTGCGGCTTTCGGCGCGTTTTTCCGCGCGCGCATGGGTGGCGGCCAGCTTTGCACTGGCGGCGCTCGCCTTCTACAACGCGGGCGCGGCATCCAGTTACGCCGCGATGGCGGGACTGCATCTGCTGGCCGGTCTTGCGGTGGGCTGCAGCCTGAGCATCGCGCACGGCACGATCGGGCGCAGCGCGAATCCGCACCGGCTGTTCGCGTTCGCGGGCTTCGCGCTCGGCGTGTTCTCGATTGCGTTTCTCGGTGGCACGCCGCACGCAGTCGCGGCCTACGGCGCGCGCGCATTCTTCACGATCGTGGCGGCCGTGATGGCGATGGCGGCGTTGATCAGCGCAGTGGCGTTTCCCACCTTGCGCGCCGCGCAGGCAAGCGCGCACCATGCCGCGAAAACGCGTCTCGCCGCGCCGGTGTACTTCGCGATTGCAGGCGTGATCTGCATGGCGCTCACGCAGGCGATGATCGCCAGCTTCGTGGCGCGCATCGGCGTCGAACGCGGCTTTGGGCTTGAGGCGGTCACAGCCGTGCTGATCGCGCTGGGCCTCGTCAATCTGTTGCCCGCGCCGCTCGCTGTGCTCACGCAGCGCCGCCTGGATGCGCGCAGCGTCGTGCTTGTCGGACCGCTTGCGCAATCCGCACTGGCGCTCACGATCACGTTCGGCAGGGGCTTTGCGCCCTACGCTGCGGCCACCGCGATGTTCCCCGCCGTGATGATCTTCTGCCACACCTACGCATTCGGCCTGCTCGCGCGTCTCGACTCGAGCGGGCGCGCCGCAGCCGCCACGCCCGCGATGGTGATGGCCGGCGCAGCCGCTGGCCCGCTGCTCGGCGGCGCACTGGTCAAGCACCTCGGCTATGGCAGCCTGGGCTGCGCGGCGCTCGCGGTCAGCGCGCTCGCCTGCCTCTGCTTCGCGCGCGTACCGCGCGCAATCGACATAACTGCGAACAATACTTCGCACACCAAAGGACATGCCTGATGAAACCCGTGCGCCGCTTTATCGATCTGTCGATCTATCTTGAGAACGACGTTCTTTCCGATCCGCCGCCGCTCGCGCCCAAAATCACCTATCAAAAGCACGCCGATACGCTGCCCGAATTCATGGCCATGCTGCCTGGCACACGTGCGGAAGATTATCCCGATGGCGAAGCGGCAGCCGCCGAGTGGGTCACGCTCACGACGCATAGCGGCACCCACCTGGACGCGCCCTGGCATTTTCATTCGACGATGGATGCCCGTTTCGGCGAGCCGCGTCCCTCGATCACCATCGACGAAGTACCGCTCGAATGGTGCTTTCAATCCGGTGTGAAGCTCGATTTCCGCCACTTTCCCGATGGCTACGTCGCGACTGCCGCCGATGTCGAAGCCGAACTCGCGCGCATCGGTCACACGCTGGAGCCGCTCGATATCGTCGTGGTCAATACGCGCGCGGGCTCGCGCTATGGCCATAACGATTACCTCGGCGCAGGTTGCGGCATGGGCCGCGAAGCGACGCTCTATCTGCTCGAACGCGGTGTGCGCCTCACGGGCACCGACGCGTGGAGCTGGGACGCGCCGTTCTCGTACACGGCACAGCGCGTAGCCGAAAACGGCGACGCCTCGCTGATCTGGGAAGGTCACAAGGCGGGCCGCGAAATCGGCTATTGCCATCTGGAGAAACTGCACAACCTCGAAGCGTTGCCGCCGCACGGCTTCACGATCAGTTGTTTTCCGCACAAGATCCGCAAGGCGTCGGCCGGCTGGACGCGCGCCGTTGCCATCGTCGAAGAGGATGCAGCATGAAGTTTGCCACCCGACGCAACGCACACCGCGACGGCGAATTGCTGATCGTTTCGCGCGACCTCACACGAGCCGTTTCGGTGCAGGATATCGCGCCGACGCTACTCGACGCGCTCGAACGCTGGGATGCAGTCGAGCCGCAACTCGCCGCCCGCTATGACGCATTGAACGCAAACCGCGCGCAAGATGCGTTTGCGTTCGATCCGCACGCTTGTGCCGCGCCTTTGCCGCGCTGCCCGCAATGGTGCGATGCATCGGCTTTTCTCAATCATGGGCGCCTGATGGAGCGCGCATTCAATACCGAACCCATTCCCGATTTCGATACGATTCCGGTGATGTATCAGGGCGCGAGCGACGACTTTCTCGGGCCGCATGAAGCGGTGCCGTTGCCCGACGAGGCGCACGGTATCGATTTCGAAGGCGAATTCGGCGTGGTGACCGGCGCGGTGCCCATGGCAATCGATTCGAGCGCCGCGCTGAACCATATCCGTCTGATCGTGCAATTGAACGACTGGAGTTTGCGTGCACTCGGCCCGCGTGAAATGAAAACGGGCTTTGGTTTTTTGCAGGCAAAACCGTCAACCAGTTTTGCGCCTGTTGCCATTACGCCCGATGAATTGGGCGCGAACTGGCAAAGCGGGCGCGTCACGCTGGATCTGCACGTCGAATGGAATGGGCAATGGTTCGGCAATCCGTCGGGAGCCGAAATGAATTTCGATTTCGGTGCGCTGGTTGCGCACGCGGCCCGCACGCGCCGGCTGTCGGCAGGGACGATTATCGGTTCGGGAACGGTTTCCAATGCCGATCGCGCGGCCGGTTCGGCATGTATTGCCGAGCGTCGTGTTATTGAAATTCTCGACCGCGGCGCACCTGTCACATCTTTCATGCAATTCGGCGACCGGGTACGCATGGCGGCACGATCCGAACATGGCGTTACGCCATTCGGCACGATCGATCAGGTGGTTTGCCGCGCCTGATTTCCAGCTACGCAGGCGGGCCTTTTCATGCGCGAAAAATAAGCGGTAGAAGATGCTGTCCGCGCGGCAAAAATAACGTCTGCGTGCTGTTTGGACGCGCAATTCGCTGTGCGTTGCGCCATGTGTATGGCTACTATCGAGCGACAGTCCTTGAAGGATTCAACGCTGAATCCACTCATCTCTCACGTCACTCAACAGGGCCATTACGCCATGTCCAGCTCACCGCTCATTGAAGCCGATCGCAAGCATCTGATTCACCCCGTCATCAATTACCGCGCTCACGAGGCGCGCGGCGCCACCGTGCTCGAATCGGGGCACGGTGCGTGGCTTCGCGATATCGACGGTCATGAATTGCTCGATGCGTTTTCCGGGCTCTGGTGCGTGAATGTCGGCTATGGCCAGCAGAGCATCGTGGAAGCCGCCACGCGCCAGATGACGCGCCTGCCGTACGCAACAACCTATTTCCACTTTTCCTCCGAACCGGCCATCGAACTGGCGAAGAAACTGGTCGACGTGACGCCGGCTTCGTTGCAGCACGTCTATTTCACGCTAGGCGGATCGGACGCAATCGATTCGGCCATCCGCTTTATCACGCACTATTTCAATGCCACCGGCCGCCCGGCCAAGAAGCAGATGATTGCGCTCGAACGCGGGTATCACGGTTCGTCGTCGGTGGGAGCGGGACTGACCGCATTGCCCGCGTTTCACCGCAATTTCGATCTGCCGCTGCCGAACCAGCATCACCTGCCCTCGCCTTATGCCTATCGTCGCGAAGAGGGTGCCGATGATGCCGCGCTCATCGCCGCATCGGTTGACGCACTCGAAGCGAAGGTGGCGCAACTCGGCGCGGAAAACGTCGCCGCGTTCTTTTGCGAGCCGATTCAAGGCTCCGGTGGTGTGATCGTGCCGCCGCGCGGCTGGCTCAAGGCAATGCGCGATGCTTGCCGCCGCCTCGATATCCTGTTTGTCGCTGATGAAGTCATTACCGGTTTTGGCCGAACGGGCCCGCTGTTCGCCTGCGAAGCGGAGAACGTCGAACCGGATCTGATGACGGTCGCCAAAGGACTCACTGCGGGTTATGCGCCAATGGGCGCCGTGTTGATGTCCGATGCCATTTATCAAGGCATCTCGGGCGACAAAAACGATACGGCGATTGTCGGTCACGGTCAAACCTATTCGGCTCATCCGGTGAGTGCTGCGATTGGCCTTGAAGTGCTGCGTCTATACCACGAAGGCGGTTTGCTCGCGAATGCGCAGGCGTTCGCACCGCGCTTTTCCGCTGGGCTCGACGCCTTGCTCGATCATCCGCTGGTGGGCGATTCGCGTCATCGCGGATTGCTCGGCGCGCTTGAACTCGTGGCGAATAAACACACCCGCGCACGTTTCGATGCGACGCTCAAGCTTTCGGATCGTATTGCCGCTGCGGCATATAAAAACCGCCTGGTATTCCGCGCATTCGGCGACAACATTCTGGGTTTCGCGCCCGCGCTCTGCTATGGCGAAGACGAATTCGAGCAACTCTTTACGCGCCTGAAGCGCACGCTCGACGACGTTCTCGAAGATAGCGAAGTGCGCGCCGCGCTTTCGAAATAAAATGCCGAACGCCGCGAAATTCTCTATGAGTTTCGCGGCATTTTTAAATCGAGCAAATTGAGTTTGAGGCGGCGACGTGCCCGGCCGATTTACGCGTTAGGTGCGCGTGCATTGAGCCATTCGACTGGCGTTTGCCCCAGCACGCGCTTGAAATGGCGGCACAAATGGCTTTGATCGAAGAAGCCCACTTCAGCGGCCACGAGCGAAGGCGAAACGCCGCGTCGCAACAAGCGCTGCGCATGACGCACGCGCACGATGCGCACATATTGCTGCGGCGAAACGCCCACTTCCTGACTGAAACGTGCTGCAAAGCGTGAGACGCTAAGGCCCGCAACATCGGCGAGATCGGTCAGGCTGATCGTCTCCGCGAAGCAGGCGTCGATAAAATCGAGCGCGCGCTGGACGGCGCGCGTCGTGCCGGCATCCTGCGTGGCGGTAGTCGGATCGTCGGCGCGCCGCGCCGTTGGCAAACCGTGCAAGCCCGAAGCAGTCAGCATCGCATGCATGGCAATCAGGTCGCCGGTACGGACTGCGGCACCGCTTGCGCACCGCCTGCGGGCGATTGAAACGCCGCAAAGCGCCGAATATCGAACAGGTCGATGGGCGTGGATGTCGCGCCCGTATCGATCAATTCGGCCATCGTATCGCCCACGCCCGGCCCAAGCTGGAATCCATGCCCGCAGAAACCGAATGCGTAGAACAGACCGCTCGTCGTGCCGCTCGCGCCCATGATCGGCCGGTCGTCGGGCATATAGCCTTCCACGCCACTCCAGACGCGAATGATATTGAGCCGCTTGAGCGCGGGCGCGACGCGTTGCGCCTGACGAAACTGCAGCAACGTGCTTTGTGGCAGCACTTTCGCGCGACGTGCATCAAGAAACGCGGGACCCCGCGCGCAACCGCCAATCACGATATTGCCGCGCGCCACCTGGCGGAAATACACCACTTCCGCAATTTGCGGCGAAGACACACCCACGGCTGGCGCAATGCTATAAGGCACCGGCTCGGTCACGGCCATTTGCGGACCGTGCACGGCAATCGGCACCGGCTCGCCAAATTGCTCGCTCAAGGTACTGCCCCACGCGCCCGCCGTAATCAATAGAATCGGCGCATGAAACGTGCGGCCATCGGCGCTGGTTGCGCGAAACTCATTGCCTTCTTTTTCGACCGCAACGATATCCGTATTTTCGAAAATCTGCGCGCCCATCTTTGCGGCCGCGCGACCGAAAGCCGGCGCTGCGAGTCGCGGGTTTGCATGTCCGTCGATCGGCGCATAGGAACCGGCCAGCACTTCAGGGCCGATAAACGGAAAGCGCTTGCGCAAGGCATCGCCGTGCAGCATCTCCAGATCGAGACCGTAATGCTTCGCGTCCTGAGCGTAGGTCTCGAACATATCGGCCTGTTCGGATCGGTAACAGACGCGCAAATGTCCCGACATCAAAAACTCGGCATCGTGCCCGATCAATTCGGGCATCCGCAGCCAGATTTCGCGCGAGCGATTCGCCAATGGCAATTGCGCGAGCAAACGCCCCTGGCGGCGCACATTGCCGAAATTGGTGCCGCTCGCCTGCTGACCAATCAACTGGCGTTCAAGCAGAATCACCGACTTGCCACGGCGACGCAGAAAAAACGCAGCGGCGGAACCCATGAAACCGCCACCCACGATCAATACATCGGCTTGAGCGCGTTTCACTCGCTATCCTCCACAGTCGCAATTGCCAGTGGTTTCACGGGCGCCTGGCCGCGCAAACGGCCAACCTGCTCGAGCGGCACGCACGCAGCCGCGGCGATGATTTCCGCCCCGGCATGGCCGCAATATCGCCCTTGACACCGGCCCATGCCGACACGGCTCAACGCTTTCGCGCGATTGGCTTCCTGCGCGCCTTCGTCGCGAATCACGCGGCGCAATTCGCCAGCAGTAATGCCTTCGCAACGGCACACAATCGTTTCGTCAGGCAGCTTTGCCGCCTGCTGCGCGGGCCAGACAAAAGCCTGCGCAAGCCCTTCGCGAAAGCGATCCATGCGACGCTGTTCGCGCTTGAGCGCTTCGATCACGGCGGAATCGGGCGAATGCCCCAGATCGGTCAGCGCCGCATAAGCCGCGAGACGCCCCGCGTTTTCCGCACCGTCCGCGCCCAGCACGCGCACGCCGTCACCCGCGAGATAAACACCGGGTTCGCTGCTGCGGCCAAGCTCGTCGATTTTCGGCAGCCATTGACGCGTTTGCGCGTCGAATCGAAATGCGCAGCGCGCGAGATCGGCAAGCTGCGTTTCTGGGCGCAGGTGATAACCCATGCCGATGGCGTCGCATTCGATCTGCTCGATCGCGCCGCTCGCATTGCGAAAGCGCACGGCTTGCACGCCTTCATCCGGCGTGCCGATAATTTCGACCGGCTCGATGCCGTTATACAGCTTCACGCCCGCCTGTTTGAGCGACGCAACGAGTGCGCTGCCTTTTCGCAAAACGTCGAAACGCGCAAGCAGCTTCGGCAGTGCGCGAAAGCGCGCGCTGGTCACCGACGTATCGAGCACGGCCGCGACCTGTGCGCCGGCCTGCACATACTGGCTCGCGACGAGATACAGCAGCGGCCCGGTACCCATGAACACCACGCGACGCCCAATCGAACAGGCCTGCGATTTCAGCGCGATCTGCGCCGCGCCCAGGCTATACGTCCCGGCAAATTGCCAGCCTTTCACGGGTATCAAACGATCGGTAGCGCCAGGACACAAAATGAGCGCGTCGTAATCGAGTGCGCTCGCATGACCGTCACGCACGATATGCAGCTTGCGATCCCAGATATTCCACGCGAGCGTATGCGGGCGATAATCGATTTGCGCACGCACACGTGCGAAAGTCTCGTGCAGATCCTGAGCGCGCGCCGCCTCCGTGCCATAGAGTTTTGCATAAGGACGCGTAAAACCCTCTGGCTGACGGCGATAAATCTGCCCGCCATCGCGGCGGCTTTCGTCGATGAGCGTTGGGCGAATACCGGCGGCCAGCAGCGTCTGCGCGCAGCGCACGCCAGCCGGCCCCGCGCCGACGATCACAATGCGAGGTTCGCCCATTGCGCCTCCGGTTGAGTGGTCACAAGGCGCATACCGGATTCAACCACGGTCGTGCAGGCACGCAGACGCTCGCCTGCATCGGTCCAGACCCAGCAATCCTGGCACGCGCCCATCAGGCAATAACCGGCGCGCTTTTCATCGCCGAATTCCGATTGACGCACATGGCGCACGCTGCACAGCATGGCGGTCAGCAGCGTATCGCCTTCCAGCGCTTGCACGGCTTGACCGTCAATCACGATATCGACTTTGGCGCGCCCGGTTTCGCCAAGCCGCACGAATCGCCCGTTCATGCGGCCGCTCCCGCTGCGCCTTCGGGCGCGCTCTGCGTCGTTTCGCTGCTGTGATTGCCCAGCACATGGCGCAGGAATTCGCGCGTGCGCGCCTCACGCGGCGTACACAGCACCTGCTTCGCGCTGCCCTGTTCGATGATGTGGCCGCCGTGCAAAAAGCACACACGGTCCGCAACTTCGCGCGCAAAACCCATTTCGTGCGTGACCACCAGCATCGTCATGCCTTCCTTCGCGAGCGTGCGCATCACATTGAGCACTTCGCCGACGAGTTCGGGATCGAGCGCCGAAGTCGGCTCATCGAAAAGAATCGCCTTGGGTTTCATCGCAAGCGAACGCGCAATGGCCACGCGCTGTTGCTGACCGCCCGAAAGCTGATGCGGATAGTAATGAAGCTTGTGGCCGAGCCCCACCTTGTTGAGCAGTTCTTCGGCTTCGCGCTTCGCGATATGCAGCGGCTCCTTCTTCACATGCAGCGGCCCTTCCATCACGTTCTCAAGCGCCGTGCGATGCGGAAACAGATTGAAGCGCTGGAACACCATCCCCACCTGCGTGCGCAGATGGTTGATATTGCGCGAGCGCTGTTCGACACGCTGGTCGAGCAATCTAATCTCGCCCGCATCGTACGATTCCAGCGCATTGATACAACGCAGCAGCGTCGATTTGCCGGACCCGGACGCGCCGATCAGACACACCACCTCGCCCTGTTCGATCTTGAGCGAGATGCCGTTGAGCACGGGCGTCGTGCCGAAGCTCTTGTGGACATCGGTAATTTCGATCATCGCAACCTCACTTCTTCGCCTTGTGCTTGCCAAAACGGCGCTCGAGATGACGCGTCATGCTCATGAGCGGCAAGCTCATCAACAGATAGCCAATTGCCACGAGCGTATAAACGGTGATGTTCTGGAACGTCGATGCCGCAATCAGTTGCCCTTGCCGCGTCATTTCCGCCACCGTGATGGTCGAAGCGAGCGACGAATCCTTGAGCATCATCACCAGCGTATTGCTGTACGGCGGCAGCGCCACTTTCACCGCCTGCGGAAGAATCACGCGCACCATCGTTTTCACGCGGCCCATGCCGATCGATTGCGCCGCCTCATACTGGCCCGGATCGACCGCCTCGATGCCCGAGCGGATGATTTCCGCCACATAGGTCGAATAACCGAAACTCAAGCCGATAATGCTCGCCTGCAGCGCCGACACTTCGATATGAAAGTCCGGCAAGACGAAATAAATATAGAACAGCAGGACGATCATCGGCAGGCCGCGCACCACATTGATCATCGCGCTGACCGCCGTCACCACCGCGGGATAGCGCGACATCTTGAGCAGCGCCCAGACAAGACCCAGGGCGGTGCTCAGCAGCAGGCAGCCGAGCGTGATGACGATACTCATCACGGCGCCTTGCAGCAGGATCGGTACAAAATCGACTATGTCGTGCCAACGCATGGTGTGCCTTATGCTTTCGTTCGCCAACGCGGGAGCGTTCGCGGGGACATACGCCGCGCCACGAAGGCGGGCCGGGCCGGAACGCAGCGGCGGGAAAGTGCAGCCCGCGCGGCGTTCCAGTCATTCACTCGCGGATCAGCCCGCCAGGTGCCACTTCTTCAGGATCTTGTCGAGCGTGCCGTCGGCCTTCATCTTCGTGAGCGCGTCGTTCACTTTGCCAAGCAGCGCCGTGTTGCCCTTCTTCACGCCCACGGCGATATCGAACTTCTCCATCGGCACATAATCGTCGTCCACACGCGTGCCGGCCATCGCGCCCGCGGCTTCCTGCGCCTTGAGAATCGGATAATCGTTGAAGCCCGCCACAATGCGGCCGATCGCAACGTCACGCGTCATATCGGCCGGGCTGTCGTACATCTTCACTTCCTTGAAAATGCCGAGCTTGACGAGCTGGTCGCCGTAATCGGTGCCCGTGGGCGCACCCACCGACATACCCTTCATGTCCTGCACCGACTTGTAGTTGGTCTTGTTCGATTCCTTGACGATGATGCCTTCGCCGAATGCCGTGACCGGCTGCGAGAAGTCCACCACTTCGGCGCGCTTGGGCGTGGGCGTCATGCCCGCCACGATGATGTCGATCTTGCCCGAGGTCACGGCCGGAATCAGCGCCGAAAACGGCACGGCCTGATACGACACATCGAAGCCTTCGCGCTTGCCGATCTCGCGCACGACATCCGGCATGATGCCTTCGATCTTCTGCGTCTTGACGTCGAGAAAGGTGGTCGGTGCGCTCGACGGCGGCGAACCGGCGGTCACCGTCGGGGTATCGGCGTGGGCGGCGGCACTCAGCAGCGAGAACGTTGCAGCAGCAATAGCAGCGGCGGAAGCGAATGCAAATTTGTTACGCGACATGGTCTGGTTTCCTTGGGGACTATCTGGACTATCTCTGCGGTCGCGCCGTAATGAATACGGCGCATGGCATCGGCTCAATGAAGCACATCCTGCAACCGGTAATACGCGCCGACGAGCGGCAGAAACCACGCGCGCCCGAAATGTCCGGGAATCGCAGGCCATTCAAGCGTTCGCCACGGGTTGCGCGAGGCGGCGCCGAACATTACGTCGGCCATCACGCGGCCCATGTGCACCGACATCTGCACACCATGGCCGCTGTAGCCCATCGAATAAAACAAACCTTCATGCTCGCCTGCGCGCGGCAGCCGGTCGGCCGTCATATCGACAAGACCGCCCCAGCAATAATCGAGGCGCACGTCGGCGAGTTGCGGAAAATACTCCAGCATGCCGTCACGCAGAATGCGGCCGCTCTTTGCATCGGAGCGCGGATTCGACATCGCAAAGCGCGCGCGGCCGCCAAACAGCAAACGATCGTCATGAGTCGGCCGGAAGTAATTGCCGATCTGGCGCGTCGTCACGTACGAACGGCGCGTGGGCAACAGCGCATCGAGCCGGTCTTTGCCCAGCGGCTCCGTTACGACGATAAAACTGCCCACGGGCGCAATGCGGCGGCGAAACCATTGCAGCGGACCGGTCTGCGAGGCGCCCGTCGCGAGCAGCACGCGATCGGCGCGCACGCTGCCGCTTTTGCACTGCACTTCATAGGCGTGACCGCCCAGCGGCTTGAGGCCCACAACCGCAGTTTCTTCGTAAATCTGCGCACCGTGACGGGCGGCGGCTTCAGCCAGACCCACGCCGAATTTGCCCATATGCATCTGCATGCCGTCGCGCTGCACAAGGCCACCGTAAAATCCGTCCGATGCAATTTCGTCGCGAATGCGGTCAGCAGAAATCAGTTCGATATCCGGATCGACATCGCGCTTGAGCGCTTCGAACGTCCTGGCCAGCGATTCATAGTGATGCGGCTTCGCGGCGAGCTTGATCTTGCCGCTCTTGCGCAGATCGCAGTCAATCTGTTCTTCCGCGACGATCTGCGCGACCGACTTCACGGCTTCGGCATAAGCGCGATAGAACATCGACGCGCGCTCCTTACCGAGCTTCGCGCTGAGCGCCGCGTAATCCTGCGCGACGCCCGTATTGCAGTGCCCGCCGTTGCGGCCCGACGCCTGGCCCGCGATGCGCCCCGCTTCCAGCACGGTCACCGACAAACCGCGCTTTGCCAGCGCCAGCGCCGCCGAAAGCCCGGTGAAGCCGCCGCCCACCACCGCCACGTCCACGCGACCGGCTAGCGGGTGCTGGGCGGGCTTCGTCAAGCGTGGCGCGGTATCGAGCCAGTACGATTCGAGCTTCATCGTGATGCGTTCCTGATGACGGACAGTGGCGACGCTTACAGGCCGAGTTGTTCCGCGAGATGCGGCAGGCTCTTCACTTCGTTGACCTGGTAATACGGCGTGAGCGGTTCGTGATTGCGGTTCACAAAAGCCTTGTGCTTGATGCCCATGTCGTAGGCGGTCATGAGGTCGTAGCGGAAACTCGACGACACGTGCAGCACGTCTTCAGGATTGCAGTCGAGCTGGTCGAACATGTATTCGAACGCCTTGCGCAGCGGCTTGTATGCCTGAGCCTGCTGGGCGGTATAAACCTTGTGGAACGGCGCGCCGAGCTTCGCCACATTGCTGTCGATCTGCTCATCGGCGGCATTGGAGAGAATCACCAGCTTGTACTTCGTGGCCAGACGCGCAAGACCTTCCGGCACGTCGGCGTGCGGGCCCCACGTGGGCACGGCGTCGTAGATCTTCAGCGCGGTGGCTTCTTCGAACGGCACGCCGGTGCGTTCGCAGGTACGGCGAATCGAATTGACGACCACGTCGCGATACGGCTTCCATGCGCCGAGCACTTCATCCAGACGATAACCACGGAAGAATTCGACGAATTCATTCATCTTCGCCGGGTCGAGCTTGTCGCCGTAAAGCTGGCGTGCGGTTTCGCCCATCTGGAAGTTGGTCAGCGTGCCGTAGCAGTCGAAGGTGATGTACTTCGGCTCGAAATCGATCATGGTCTGCATCCTGTCGTCGTGGCGAACCTGCTTTCAGGTTCTATTCAAGTGAGAACGGCGAGCTGCGTATGAATGCCAACTGATAAGTCATGCTGACGAAATCAGCGCGGCCCGGGGTTTCGGTGAAGCGCTGCGCTCAACCCGTGTTCATTGAAATGAACCCAGTACGGATTGCGCGCCATTGAGGCGAAATTGAAACTCAGACGGTGTCGAAATCGATCAGCACGCTCTTGTGGCGCAGGCTGGCTTCCAGCGCCTGGCGGCCAAGATCCTTGCCGATGCCCGACTGCTTGAAACCACCGGTCGGGATAATCATGTCGCCACTGCGGCCATAGCGATTGATCCAGACCGTGCCCGCTGCAATGCGGCGCATCGCCCGCATGGCCTGACCAATATCGCTGGTATGCACGCCCGCCGCGAGCCCGTAGGTCGGATGCGCCGCGAGCGCAATGCCCTCGTCTTCGTCTTCGAAGGTCTGCACCGTGAGCACCGGGCCAAACAGTTCCTCGCGCACCGCAGGCGTGTCCTGGCTGACGTTGCCAAGCAGCGTCGGGCGATGGAACCAGCCATCGTCGGTGCCTTCGAAAAAGCCGCCGCCGCACAGCACTTCTGCACCTTGCGCACGGCTTTCGTCGATCAGCGTTTCAATACGCCTAGCCTGAGCGCCGCTGATGATCGGTGAATAGCGCGTCGCGCTCGACCACATTGCGCCGGGCTCAATGCCCGCGAGTTCATTCTGGATCGCGTCGATCAACGGCTCGGCGATCTGGCGGTGAACGATCAGCCGCGTGCCAGCCACGCAGGCCTGACCGCCATTGGCGATAAAGCCACGCGCCACGCAGCGCGCCGTATGCGCGAGGTCCGGCACCTGGGCAAACACGAGTTGCGGGCTCTTGCCGCCCAGTTCGAGCGTGACCGGCTTGGTGCCATGAAACGCCGCTTCACTCATGATCGCCGCACCGGTGCGCGTCGATCCAGTGAAACTGACCTTCGAAATATCGGGGTGGCGAGTGATGGCCGAACCCGTCGTCGCACCGCGTCCGTTCACGACATTGAAAATGCCCGGCGGCATGCCTGCTTCGATCGCGAGTTCCGCGAGACGCAGCGTGGAAAACGGCGTCATTTCCGAGGCTTTCAGCACAACGGCGTTGCCGGCCGCGAGTGCGGGACCGCATTTCCACGAGCACATCGAAAGCGGAAAATTCCACGGTGTAATCGCACCGATCACACCGTAAGGCTCCGAGGCGACAAAACCGAGACTGCCTTGACGCGTCGCTGCAATATCGCCGCCGAGTTTGTCGGCTAGTTCAGCGAAGAAGCGAATGGCTTCGGCCGTGAACGGAACGTCGGAGGCATACGCTTCCGCGACCGGACGCGTCGAACTGACTGCTTCGAGCTGCGCCAGCGCCACGACGTTTTCGTCGATCAGTTGCGCCCAGCGCGTCAGCACACGAGCACGCTCGCGCGGCGAACGCGTGCCCCAGCCGCTGGTCTTCCATGCCTGCAGCGCATTCGACACGGCGTAATCGACCGTCTGCGCCGTGCCGTCGGGCACGTAACCGAGCAGTCGCCCATCCGAGGGACGATGCACGGCGATCGGCGTTTCATCGGTCTGGTAATACGCGCCGCCAATGAAATGGCCCTGGGGCAGCGCGATGGCGGACGGATCGAAATCCAGCGACGGAGTAGTCATGCTCAGCCTGTTCGAAAACCCGGTTATATCGGCGCAGGAGCGCTCGCGATGTTCAGCGAGTGCGGCTTCGCCGCTTCAGCAAGTGGCGCTGTTCTGCCCAAGCGGCAGAATGAACAACCACGCGATGAAGTTCATTATAGTGAACACGCGATGCTTGGCTAGTGATCAAAAATAATTCTGCGAATTGCATTTTCATGCGTGATGCTTACGCGAGAATCGGGCCAGGGCTTACCCGTAACTCATTGGCGAGCGACTGGAATAGGCAGACGAATGCAGTCGCGCAATGCATTCAGGCGTTGCGGCTACAAGAATGAACGAAGGGAGAGACAGCGAGAGACAGCGCGGGAGAAACAGCAGGGACGCGGCGCTGGCAAGGCACAAAGCCAGCGCCGGCAAGCAACTTAGAGATGGATAACCGGCGGGCGCGTATTCATGATCCACAACAGCCGCGCGGTCTTGCTGCTTTCATTCTTCACGCTATGGGGGACCGTGCTCTTGAACTGGAAGCTATCGCCAGCACGCAGTTCCGCACGTTGATCGCCGACGTTCAGAATGACCGTGCCCTCCATCACGAGGCCACATTTCTCGCCGACGCCCACCAGCACTTCTTCCGACCCCGACCCAGCCGGCAGCATGATGACCATCATCTGCAGATCGTGCTCGCCATGCGGCGAGAGCAGCTCTTTCTGCATGCCGTTCTTGCCGACTTCGAAAAGCGGCCGTTCCGCCGAGCGCCGCACGAAATCGCCCGTGAGCGGATCGGACGGCGCGTCGTCCTCTTCCAGCAGCGCGCTCAGCGGCACATCGAGCGCCTGACGCAGGCGCTCCAGAATGCGCACGGACGGATTCGCCTTATTGCGCTCGACCTGGCTTACGGTGCCGACCGACACGCCGGCGCGCAACGCGAGTTCATTCACGGACAGACCGCGCGCGTTGCGCAGCGCCTTCAGGCGCGCGCCGACATCGGCATGGCTCGGCAGCGCGGCGACTTTCTTGCTGGACTGGGTTCGCATGAGATTCCTGTTGAATTCGGTGCCGGACGCGCGAAAGCGGTTCGTGCCCTATCGCTCGCGCACGATTCCGGTGCACGGCGCGGTGCAAAGCGATGCAGTGGCGCGTCCTGCGCGCAACATTGAAAGCGCGCACAATGCCACTCATTATATTGAAACTTCTCGCAATGCGATGAACAATAAAAAAGCCGCGCGACGTGAATCGTTGCGCTCGCGCAAGACAGGAAGATTGTCCTATGAAGCGCCCCAGACCCCATGCGACAGTCGAATCTGAACAAGCCGTCCAGGCCGCCCTACAGGAGTCCGCTGTGTCCGAAACCGCCGTCAAGCCCGCCCCTCAATACCGCCGTTTCACTGTCGACGACATCGACGCTGCCCATGGCCTGTCCGTGGCAGTGCGCTGGCCGCATCGCCCGGAAGACTGGCGCTTCGCCGTGGATGCGGGCACCGGCTTCGTTGCCGAGGAAAATGGCGTCGTGATCGGCACGGCGCTGTGCTGGAAGTTCGGCGCGGACCGTGCAACGCTGGGCATGGTGATCGTTTCGCCCGACGAGCAGGGACGCGGCATCGGCCGCAAGCTGATGGAACTCGTGGTGGAGGAACTGGGTGAGCGCGTGACCTTCCTGCATGCCACGCCCGCTGGCCAGCCGCTTTACGAAAAGCTCGGCTTTACGGCCTGCGGCACGCTCACGCAACATCAAGGCACCGTCGAGCAGGCACCCGAACTCGTGCTCCTGCAAGGCGAAACGCTGCGCGTCGCGACGGCCGCCGATCTGCCCGCGCTAATCGATCTCGCTTCGCGCGGCTGCGGTCTCGATCGCAGCGCGACCTTGCCTGCCCTGCTCGATGTGGCGCAAGGCGGCGTCGTGCTCGAGCGCAACGGCGAAATCACCGGCTTTGCACTCGCGCGCCGCTTCGGACGCGGTTACGCCATTGGCCCCGTGGTTGCGGCACCTTCAGCGGACCATACGCGCGCCAAAGCACTCGTCTCGCACTGGCTCGCACAACATGTGGGCAATTTCGTGCGTATCGACGTGCCGGGCGGAGCCGGTATTGAAGCCTGGCTGCCCACCGTTGGCCTCGTGCCGGTCGACGCTGTCGTCAAGATGGTGCGCAACGCCAGCGCCGCCCAGCACAGTGGCGAGCCCGACGCCGCCTGGCGCGCCTACGGCATCATCAATCAGGCCATGGCCTGATGCGCAGCGTTGCCGCGCATTTATCGACTGAAAATCCTTCCCAGAGAACTCTCGCATGAGCATGGACGCCTATCCGATCGAAGTCGCGTTCCCCGATATTTCCGCGCATGCCGAAGGCAACACGGGCATCGCCTATGTGCATACGTTCGATTCGGGCGTGCCCGGCCCGCATGTGATGGTGAACGCGCTCACACACGGTAATGAAGTCTGTGGCGCGATCGTCGTCGATGCCTTGTTGCGCGCGCAACTACGTCCGCGCCGAGGCCGTCTCACGCTGGCCTTCGCGAACGTCGACGCCTACGCGCGGTTCGATCCGGCCAACCCCGACAAGGCCCGCTTTGTCGATCAGGATTTCAACCGCGTCTGGACCGCCGCAACGCTCGACGATACCTCGCGGCGTTCAGTCGAACTCGATCGCGCGCGCGCGATGCGCCCCGTGATCGACAGCGTCGATCTGCTGCTCGACCTCCATTCGATGCATGAAAAGAGCGCGCCGCTGATCGTTGCCGGACCGCTCGACAAAGGCATTGCGCTTTCTGCGCAGCTTGGCGTGCCCGCGACCGTGATCTGCGACGAAGGCCATCCTGAAGGCCGGCGCATGCGCGACTACGAAGGTTTCGGCGACAAACACAGCCCAAAGAACGCACTGCTGATCGAGTGCGGGCAGCATTGGGAGAAGCGTGCCGTCGATGTCGCGCGCGACAGTACTGCGCGATTTCTGCTGAACGCAGGCGTCGTCGACGTGCATGATCTGCCCGCCGGATGGCTCGCTCCTCTGCCCGCGCAGATGACGGTTGTACGCGTAACCGAACCGGTGGTCGCGACCAGCATGGATTTCCGTTTCGCTGGGCCTTATACGGGGCTTGAAACCTTCGACAAGGCCGGCACGATCATCGGCTGGTCGAATGGCGAGCCTGTCACCACGCCTTACGACGACTGCATGCTCGTCATGCCTTCACTGCGTCAACTGCGGCCCGGCGTGACCGTGGTGCGACTCGGCCGCATCGAACAACGTCTCGATCACACTTCACGTCAACAGGAATTCATTCAGTGAAAGTTCAGCAGATCCAGCAATCAGTGCATATCGCGGGACTCGAAGATTGGGGTACGGCAGGCTTGCCCGATACGGAGCCCGCGCGCGTCACCGGTCGCCAGGTGGTCATTCCCGGTGCCGAAGCCGTGGATACCGGTGTATTCGAATGTTCGCCGGGTACGTATCGCCGCTCGGTGAAAGAGGCCGAAGTCATGCATTTTCTCGCGGGATCGGGCAGCTTCACGCCCGACGGCGAAGAGACGCTGCATTTCAAGGGCGGAGACACGATGTTCTTCGAAGCCAATACCGAAGGCCTTTGGCAGATCGACGAAACGTTGCGCAAGATCTATGTGATTTTCTGAAGCCGATTCATTCGCGTGCGGTCCACCGTTCGTGGACTGCATACTCACTCGCACCACCCTCAAGTCCCTGCATGGGCGGCGGATGCTTGAAATGGTGGTGACATAAGTAGGCATCCCTCGCCTACGCGCTTCACATCCCGATCCAGCCCTGAGCGGCAAGTGATCGCGGCCGCGCCGTGCACGCCGGAACTGTACTCTTCGAATCGCCAGCAAAGTGTGCGTCCTCGGGCCACGCGAGCACCAGTACGCTTCGTACTCACACTCCGCTCGTACCGACGATTGAATCGACCGCCCTTTCATGATTATTCGCCCCACGCCGAACTGGTTTCGTATGCTCTTTGTCTGGCACGGCTCCGTGCTAAAGGCGATCATTCCCCAACTGGCGTTTATGACACTCGTAAGCGTGCTCGCGATGTACTCGCACGGCCGCATTTTCGGCGAAAAAATCCCGCTGAATACGACGCCTTTTACGTTGTGCGGCGTAGCGCTAACGATCTTTCTGGCGTTTCGCAATAACGCCAGTTACGAACGCTATTGGGAAGCGCGCCGCCTGTGGGGCAATGTGTTGATTGCGGCTCGCGCACTCATTTCACAGTTTCGCAATTACGTCCCGGCAAGTTCCGCGCCGTACGAAAACCGCCGGATTCCGCGCCTGCTCATTGCGTTCGCCTATGCATTGAAACACCAGTTGCGTCACTCCGATCCTCGTGCGGATCTCGAACGCCTGCTCGGCTTCGAACAGGCTGCAAATCTCACGGCACGCGTATTTCAGCCCATTGTGTTACTCGACGAAGCACGCCGCCATCTGGCGGCACTCAATCGCTCGGGCGCGCTTTCCGATACGAAACTCTGGATGCTCGATCGCCAGCTGAACGATCTGGGCGCGGCGGTTGGCGGCTGCGAACGCATTCTGTCCACACCGATTCCGTTTGCCTACGGCGTGCTGCTGCATCGCACCGTCTATGCCTATTGCGCGCTGCTGCCTTTCGGGTTAATCGATTCGATTGGTTTTGCCACGCCACTCATCTGTGTATTCGTCTCTTATACGCTCCTAGCGCTCGAAGCCATCGCCGGCCAGATCTCCGATCCCTTTGGCCTTGCACCGAATAATCTCGCGCTCGATTCCATGACCTGCACGATCGAGCGCGCCGTGCTCGAACTGTGCGACGAAGCCATGCCGCCGCCCGTCCAACCCGGCCCGCACTTTCAACTGACCTGAAACAAAACGGAGTGACCATGATGTCCAGCCCCGTGAGCGCCGATAGAACCGGCAGCGTCGTTCGAAACGTACTGCGTCATCGGCGTGACGAAACCACTGCGGCCGTCGATCATGTCGTAGAAGAGTGCCCGGTTGCACTGGTATTCAACGGCATCTCGCATGCTGTCATGATGGCGACGCCCATCGATCTGGACGATTTTGCATTGGGTTTTGCCTTGAGCGAAGGCATCGTCGAACGTGCGAGCGATGTGTTCGAAATCGACAGTTTGCTACACGCCGAAAGCGCGGAAGTGCATTTGCGGGTTTCCCAGGAAGCGTTTATGGCGCTCAAGGGCAAGCGTCGCGCGCTTGCGGGTCGCTCGGGCTGCGGCGTCTGTGGAATCGAAAGCATCGAATTGCTCGATCTGCATCCCGCACCCGTTGCATCGTCCTGCAACACGCCCACGATCGCGAGCATCGCGGTCGAACGGGCCTCACGTGAACTGCGCGAGCATCAGCACCTGATGCATGAAACCGGCGGCATTCACGCCGCGGCGTGGTGCAATGTCGATGGGAAAGTCATGCAGGTATTCGAGGATGTGGGGCGGCACAACGCGCTGGATAAACTGATCGGCTGGCTTGCGCGCACGCGCATTGATACCGTGCAGGGCTTTGTCTTTCTCTCCAGCCGTGCAAGCTACGAACTGGTTCGCAAGGCAGCGCGCGTGCGCGTGCATACGCTCGCGACCATTTCCGCGCCCACCTCGCTTGCGATCAATGTGGCCCAGGAAGCCGGCATCCGTCTGCTGAGTTTTTGCCGTGGCGATGGCTTTGTCGAATACCTCGCGCCCGACGCGTCTATCTCGCGCACGACGCCGCAAGCTTGCCAACCGTGATGATCGCCTGCTCGATTTCAGGTGACCACGGCATGCTGTAATTCAGACGGATAAAGTTTCGATAACTATCCGTCACCGAAAACATATACCCCGGCCCAATCGTAATGCCGCGTGCCAGCGCAAGCTGATAGAGTTTCATTGAGTCGACCTTGGCCGGCAACTCGATCCACAGCACGTAACCGCCCGCAGGACTCGACATGCGCGTGCCTGCGGGGAAGAAGCGCGTGACCATCGCCTTCATCAGATTGGCCTGCTGCGCGTAGCTTTTGCGAAGGCGCCGCAAGTGATGCTCATAGCCATCGCGTTCGAGGAATTCGGCGATCGCCAGTTGCGGAATTACCGAGGTGGTCAGCGTATTCAGAAACTTGAGCTTTTCGACCTGATCGCGAAAACGTCCCGGCAATGCCCAGCCAATGCGGTAAGCGGCCGTGAGACTCTTGGAAAACGATCCGCAATGCAGCACGAGTCCCTTTTTGTCATACGATTTGAGCGTAGTGGGATGGGACTCGCCAAAATACAGTTCGTTATACACACCATTTTCGATGATCGGAATATTGGCCTTCGCGAGCAGATCGACCAGTTCGCGCTTGCGTTCATCCGGCATCTGGAAACCGAGCGGATTCTGGAAGTTGGGCATCGCCATGCAGGCCGCAACCGGCTGCGCCTTGATGATGCTCGCCAGCGCGTCAATATCCATGCCGTATTCCGGGTGCGTCGCCACCTCGATCGCCTTCATGCCCGAACGCTCGATGGCGTGCAACATCGCGTAGAACGTCGGCGACTCCACGGCAATCACATCGCCGGGTTTGGCGACCGCCTGCAGACACAGATTGATTGCCTCGGTTGCGCCTACCGTCACGATGATCTCGTTCGGGTCCACGGCCATGCCGTTTTCCAGGTAACGTCGGGCAATTTGTCGCAGCAATTCCGGGCTACCCGGCGGCAAAGCGTTGGTTACACCCCACAATGATTTCTTGCGCCCAACCGCAGCCCCATAACGATTAAGTTTTTCGTAAGGAAATAGCTGCGGATCGGGATAGGGCGAACCCAATGGCACGGCATCGTCAGCGCCAATCGAGCGCAGCGTGGACAGCACGAGCCGGCTCACATCCACTTCCGCCGATGCCGCCACCGGGCGGCTCGGGCGCAATTCGTCCGAATGCACAGCGCTTTCGCTCACGCGCGCGCTCACGAAATAGCCCGACTGCGGGCGGCTTTCCAGCACGCCACGGCTTTCCAGCAGCAGATAGGCGCGAATCACGGTGGTAATGCTGATGCGGTGCTGCTGGCTGGCCTGGCGTACCGAAGGCACACGGTCGCCTGGCCGGAATACGCCCTTATGGATCAACGTTTCAATGTCGTCCGCGAGCTTTTCATAGAGTTTCACTGCTTTCTCCCCGTTCTCACAGCACTGCCAGCGCAGTGTACTGCGGCGCGCGAAACTGTACTCTAAGTGATCGCCGGATTCTGTGTGTCATGCGCGCAGCCCTTAACTTTTACGCTTGCGCATAACCAAGCACTGCGCGCGGCACGCCCTGTGGAACCCTCCCGGGGCCGCGCGAACGACAACGGAGCCAGGCGTAATGGACAAGCTGAAACCAAAGGGCAAAATCGAGGCCTATCATCATCCCGCCGCGGGCTGGGGCGCGCTCAAATACGTCGCCATCAATCTGATCAAGGAACGCGTGTCGGGCGGCAATTACCGCACGCTGTTCAAACAGAACCAGCCCGACGGCTTCGACTGCCCCGGTTGCGCGTGGCCCGACCGCGAGCACGCCTCCACGTTCGAGTTCTGCGAAAACGGCGTGAAAGCCGTGGCCGCCGAAGCGACCACCAAGCGCGTCACGCCCGCATTTTTCGAGGCGAATACCGTCGAGTCGCTGATGAAGCAGACCGACTACGAACTCGAACAGCATGGCCGCCTCACCGACCCGATGGTGTACGACGCCATCAGCGACCGCTATCTGCCGATTGCATGGGACGACGCCTTCGCTCTGATTGCGAAGCACCTCAAGGAACTCGATTCGCCCGACGAAGCGGCGTTCTATACCTCGGGCCGCGCGAGCAATGAAGCCGCCTTTCTGTACCAGTTGTTCGTGCGTATGTACGGCACCAATAACTTCCCCGACTGTTCCAACATGTGCCACGAAGCGACGAGCCGCGGGCTGCCCACGACAGTCGGCATCGGCAAGGGCACGGTGACGCTCGAAGATTTCGAACTGGCCGACACCATCATCATCTTCGGCCAGAATCCGGCCACCAACCATCCGCGTATGCTCGGCGAACTGCGCGAAGCTGCCCGGCGCGGCGCGACGATTGTTTCGGTGAATCCGCTGCGCGAACGCGGTCTCGAACGCTTCACCAGCCCGCAGCATCCGCTGGAAATGATTACCTTCGGCAGCACGAAGATTGCCTCGACTTTCATTCAGCCGAAACTCGGCGGCGACTTTGCGCTGATCAAAGGCGTGGCCAAGCGCCTGATCGAACTCGACGATGAAGCCATCGAAAACGGCACCGAACGCCTGCTCGATCTCGACTTCATCCAGCAGCACACGCAGGGCTTTACCGCTTTCGCCGAAGACCTGCGTAACGAAAGCTGGCCGCTGCTGGAAACGGAATCCGGCGTGCCGCGCGAAGATATCGAAGGGCTCGCGCGTATCTATGCGAACGGCAAGCGCGTGATCGCAACATGGGGCATGGGCATTACGCAACACAAGCATTCGGTGCAGACCGTGCATATGCTTTCCAATCTGCTGCTGATGCGTGGCAATATCGGCCGCGAAGGTGCAGGCCTGTGCCCCGTGCGCGGCCATTCGAACGTACAGGGCAATCGCACGGTCGGCATCGAAGAAAAGCCCTCGCAAGCCTTTCTGGATCGCCTCGGCAAGGTATTTGATTTCGAACCGCCGCGCGAACACGGTCTGGACGTGGTCGAAACCGTCGAGCACATGATCGAAGGCCACGTGAAAGTGTTTATGGGTCTGGGCGGCAATTTCGCCATGGCCACGCCCGACACACTGCGCACCTTCGATGGCCTGCGTTCGTGCAAGCTCACCGTACACATCACCACCAAACTCAATCGCAGCCATCTTGTCCACGGCGAAAATGCACTGATCCTGCCGACGCTCGGGCGCACCGAAATCGACGTACAGAACGGCGTCGCGCAAGGCGTGACCGTTGAAGATTCGATGAGTATGGTGCACATCTCGTACGGCATGAACAAACCGGCCTCGCCGAATCTGATGTCGGAAACCGCCATCGTCGCGAACATTGCGCACGCCACGCTAGGCGACGATAAAGTGGACTGGCTCGCGCATGCAGGCGATTACGCGAAGGTTCGCGATGCCATCGAACAGACGGTCGAAGGTTTCGATCAATACAACGAGCGTATCAAGCATCCCGGCGGCTTCCATCTGCGTGTGGCTTCGCGCGAACGCGACTGGAAAACCGATACCGGCAAGGCGAATTTCATGGTGCATGCGGTGCAGCAGGACACGCCTATTTCGCGCGCAAAAGCGCAGCACGGCGACCGCCTCATGACCCTCATGACGACGCGCTCGCACGACCAGTACAACACCACGATCTATGCGCTCGACGATCGTTATCGCGGCGTATTCGGTCAGCGGCGCGTGGTCTTTATCAATCCCGCCGATATCGCCATGCTCGGCTTCAAGAACGGTGACTGGGTCGATATGAGCACCGTATGGGAAGACGGCATCAAGCGCCGCGCCGATCACTTCCGCCTCGTGGAATACGACATTCCGCGTGGCTGCATTGGTGCCTATTATCCCGAGACCAATCCGCTCGTGCCGCTTTCCAGCGTCGGCGACGTCTGCAATACGCCGACTTCAAAGTCGATTCCGGTGCTGCTGCACGCTTCTTCCGAGCCGCTCGAACTGCCGGTTTTCTAAGGCTGCATCGCTCGACGCCTCATTGCCGCGCGTAGCGCGCCTACGCGCCCGCGCGGCCGATATTCTCCTTTGCCTGGTCATCACCATGTCTTTCGAAGCGCTCAATCTGGCGCGCGGTCAATTTGCCATGACCGCGATCTTCCATATACTCTGGCCGATTTTAACGATCAGCCTTTCCGCATTTCTGCTGGTCGTCGAAACGCTCTGGGTCAAAACCAGCAACGTAATCTGGTATCGCCACGCACGTTTCTGGAGCAAACTGCTGATTCTCAATTTCGCCGTAGGCGTGGTAAGCGGCATTCCGATGGAGTTTCAGTTCGGCACGAACTGGGGACCGTTTTCGCAATACACCGGCCAGTTCTTCGGCAATATTCTGGGCTTTGAAGGCGCAATGGCCTTCATGCTGGAAGCGGGTTTTGTCGGCATCATGATGCTCGGCTGGGGCCGCGTACCCAAGGGCGTGCATCTGTTCGCCACCTCGATGGTGGCGCTGGGTTCGTCGATTTCCGCGTTCTGGATCATGGTCGCGAATTCGTGGCTGCAAACGCCGCGCGGCGTGGCCGTTGTGGGCGACAAACTCGTCGTGACCGATTATGTGAAAGCGATCTTCAATCCCGATATGGCATGGGGCGTCTCGCATATGTGGTTCGCGGCGCTGGAAACCGGTCTGGTCGTGATCGCAGGTATTTCGGCCTACTACCTTTTCAGGCGCCGTAACCCAGAGTTTTTCGTGCGTTCGTTCAAGCTCGCACTGCTGCTGCTCGCCTTTGTCGCGCCTGTGCAGATCTGGCTCGGCGATTCGAGCGGTGTGGATGTTTTCGAAACGCAGCCAGCCAAGGGCGCAGCCATCGAAGGCCATTGGCAAACCAATGCGCCGGGCACTGGCGCGAGCTGGTCGCTGCTTGCATGGCCGGACGCCGCGAAGCAGCGCAACGACTGGTCGCTCGAAGTACCGGGCATGCTGAGCATTCTGGGCACGCACAGCCTGCACGGCAAAGTCACGGGTATGAAAGACATTCCCCTGGCCGACCAGCCGCCCATGTTGCCGCTGCTCTACTACGCCTTCCGCGCGATGGCGGGCATCGGCTTCCTGTTCATGGCGCTCGCATTCTGGACGCTCTATGCGCTGCGTAAATCGCGCGGTCATCTGGAGGCCCTGCTCGCGCAACGCAAACTGCTGCTCGCCTGGGTGCTGGCGATTCCACTGCCGTATATCGCCGTGGAATGCGGCTGGATCGTGCGCGAAGTGGGACGTCAGCCGTGGGTCGTGTATGGCCTGCTGCGCACCGATCACGCCGCCTCCGCCATTCCCGCCGGCGCAATCACGGGCAGCATGATCATGTTCGCCGGCTTCTTTGTCGTGCTCATTACGTCGTTCTTTGTATTCGCGCGCCGCTGGCTGCGCAATGGCCCGGACCTCACGCTGATGCCACCAGTGGAGACCGCTCATCGAGCCGTTCCCCACACCGTCGACTATTGAGCGCCGCTCCATTCAATACGCCTCTGGCGCATTCATCGCACAGGAAGTCATCATGAATCCCGCTTCAACTCAGGACCTGCTCAACCATGCGTGGTTCGGGCTTATCGGCCTGATGCTCGTGTTGTACGTCGTCACCGACGGCTTCGATCTGGGCGTCGGCATTCTCACGCTGCTGCGCCGCCGCGAAGGCGACCGCGACCTCATGATCCAGTCGATCGGTCACGTCTGGGACGCCAACGAAACCTGGCTCGTTGCGCTTGGCGGAGCGCTGTTCGGCGCCTTCCCCGCCGCCTACGCGATGATCCTCTCCGATCTCTATGTGCCCGTGATGATGCTGATCGCCAGCTTCATCATGCGCGGCGCGGCAATCGAATTCCGCCACGCCGCTCGCACCAGCAAGACGGTGTGGGACCGCGTGTTCGGCATCGGCAGCCTGCTTGCGGCGATTTCGCAAGGCATCGTGCTTGGCAAGATACTCACGGGTTTCGTGCCGGGCCTCGCCAGCACCGGCTTTGTGGTGGTAACTGCCATCGGCGTGGTGTCGGGCTACTGTCTGCTGGGCGCCACCTGGCTCGTGAAAAAGACGACCGGCGAGATTGAAAACCGTTCGCGCCGTCACGCCATTGTGGCCGTCTTCACGACCGTGGCCGCGGCACTCGTAGTGTCGATCGCCACGCTCAAACTGAGCCCGGTTGGCATGACGCGCTGGCAGGATCAAGGCGTCTTCCATCTGCTGATCGCGCTCGGCGTACTCGCGGCACTGGCGTTTGTCTATGTGCTCTATTCGATTCATATGCGTGGCGAGCACGGGCCATTCGTGGGCGCAACGCTGCTGTTCGTGCTGTCGTTCGCGGGCCTCGCGCTGAGCATGTTCCCCTATATCGTGCCGGGACAACTCACGGTAGCCGCTGCGGCTTCGGATGCCACGACGCTCACCTTCATGCTGTTCGGCATCGGCATCGTGTTTCCGATCATGATTGGCTACAACTTCTATCAGTATCACCTGTTCCGCGGCAAGGTCGTACCGGTCAAGCACTAAGGCGCTTCATGCCGAAGCCGATACCGTGTATCGGTTCAAAGAAGACTCCCAGCGAACCGCCACTTCATGAAATGAAGTGGCGGTTTTTTGCATGGAACACCACACGGCATTCCACTGACGATTCACGGCCTTATCGCTTTTGCGAAAACCGATTTCGATATATTTCAATAAACATATTGCCGATATATTCAAAAAAACACAGCGCGTGAATCCATTTAAATTCCTTTCATTTATTGCTTGTCTCTATTTATTGACTATCTACACTGAAACCCTGACGCCCGCGCTGCCATTCCACGCTTGTGCCCAATCGCGGTGCAGCGCATAGCCGACACTCCGCCAGGCGTGCGGAGGACCCAAGGAGTTTCCCATGACGAAACTACGTGATGTGCCCGGCGTTCATACCTACACCGGTCCCGCAGGCGGATGGGGCGCACTCAAGGCCACCGCGCAGGCCGTGCATGACCAGATGGAAAGCATCGAGGCGCCCATCACGCTGATGCGTACCAACCAGCCCGACGGCTTCGATTGCCCAGGCTGCGCATGGCCGGACAAGGAGCATCGTTCGACTTTCCAGTTCTGCGAAAACGGCGCGAAAGCCGTCACCTGGGAAGCGACCACGAAACGCGTCACGCCGGAGTTCTTCGCCGCGAACACGATCGCCTCGCTATTGCAGAAGAGCGATTACGAACTGGAAGACATGGGCCGCCTCACGCATCCCATGGTGTACGACCGCGCAACCGATACGCTGCGCCCGGTGGATTGGGAAGACGCCTTTGCGCGTATCGGCGAGATTCTGCGCTCGCTCTCGCCCGATCAGGTGGAGTTTTATACATCCGGGCGCGCGTCCAACGAAGCCGCATTTCTCTATCAATTGTTCGCCCGCGAATTCGGCACCAATAATTTCCCCGATTGCTCGAACATGTGTCACGAACCCACCAGCGTGGGACTGCCGCAATCGATCGGTATCGGCAAAGGCACGGTCTCGTTAGACGATTTCGATTCGACCGAATTGATCATCGCGATTGGCCATAATCCGGGCACCAATCATCCGCGCATGATGGGCACGCTGCACGAAGCGGCCCGACGCAATGTGCCGATCATCGTTTTCAATCCGCTACGCGAGCGTGCGCTCGAACGCTTCGCCGATCCTCAAAGCATGATGGAAATGGCGACCTTCGGCTCGACGCGCATTGCCTCCACGTATTTCCAGGTCGATGCGGGCGGCGATGCCGCCGCGATCAAAGGCGTGATGAAATCGCTGCTGCAAATGGAGTCGGAACAAGGCGGCGTGCTCGACAAGACTTTCATTGCCGCGCATACGAAAGGCTTCGACGCCTTCGCCGCCGATCTGGAAGCCACATCATGGGACGATATCGAAAAGGCCAGCGGGCTCGCGCGCGCCGATCTCGAACACGTGGCCATCGCCTACGCGAAATCGAACGCCACCATCGTCACCTATGGCATGGGCGTGACACAGCACAACAAGGGCACGGCGAACGTGCGCCTGATTGCCGATCTGTTGCTGATGCGCGGCAACATCGGCAAGCCGGGCGCCGGTATCTGCCCTTTGCGCGGCCATTCCAATGTGCAGGGGAATCGCACGGTAGGGATTACCGAAAAGCCCTCGGCCGCTTTTCTGAAACTAATTGAAGACGCCTGCGGATTCACGCCGCCGGCCGCCCACGGGCACGACGCGGTGCAAGCCATGCAGGCGATGATCGAAGGCAAGGCGAAAGCGCTGCTTTGCCTGGGCGGCAATTTCGCGGTCGCCCTGCCCGACCCTGAACAGGCGTTCCCGGCGATGGCGGCTCTCGACGTGGCCGTGCATATCGGCACCAAACTCAATCGCACGCATCTGCTGGTCGCGAGGGAGACGTATGTGTTTCCGTGCCTCGGGCGCACGGAACTCGACATGCAGAGCACCGGGCGTCAATCCATTACGGTCGAAGATTCGATGTCGATGGTTCATGCGTCGGCCGGCAAACTCAAGCCGGCTTCAGAGCAATTGCGCTCGGAACCCGCCATCGTCGCGGGCATGGCGCGTGCGACGATGCCGAACTCGAAAGTCGACTGGATGGATCTGGTCGCCGACTACGACAAGATTCGCGAACTGATCGAGCGCACCGTGCCCGGCTTCGAGGATTTCAACCAGCGCATTCGCGTGCCGGGCGGCTTTCGCCTGCCGCTGCCGCCCACCGAACGCCAGTGGCACACGCCTTCGGGCAAAGCCGAGTTTTCGGTCTACGACGGCGTCAAGGAAGACGCCGACGTGCTGGGCGCGGAAAACGTCCTGCGTCTCATCACGATACGCAGCCACGATCAGTACAACACCACCATCTACGCGATGGACGATCGCTATCGCGGCGTGTTCGGGCGGCGCGATGTGCTCTTCATGAACGCCGACGATATGGCCGCCCACGGTATCGAGCACGGCGATCTCGTCGATATCGAAACGGTGACGTCGGGGCGCGTGCTCAAACTCAAGAACATCACCGCCATCGTTTACAGCATCGCAAAAGGCTCGGTCGCCGCCTATTATCCAGAAGCGAACTTGTTGGTTCCGCTCGACTATATCGACAAGGAAAGCGGCACACCTTCATACAAATCAGTGCCAGTTCATGTGGTACGCGCGTCGACGCAGCCGTGATGAAATGTAGCCGGGCCAGCCAGCCCTTAGCTGGTGCGTGACACGCAAATGCAATCGTCACCAGGAGTTCACAAGAATCATGAATATCTTCGACGCATTTCATCTGGCCCGGCTGCAGTTTGCGTTCACCGTTTCATTCCATATTGCGTTTCCTGCCATCAGCATCGGCATGGCGAGCTTTCTCGCGGTGCTGGAATGGCGTCTGCTGCTTACGGGCGATGTCGCTTATAAGGACATGTATCGCTTCTGGGTAAAGATCTTTGCCGTGGGGTTCGGCATGGGCGTGGTGTCGGGCGTCGTGATGGCCTATGAGTTCGGCACCAACTGGAGCGGCTTCTCCACGATAGCGGGCAATATTACCGGTCCGCTATTGACTTACGAAGTGCTGACCGCGTTCTTCCTGGAGGCGGGTTTTCTCGGCGTCATGTTGTTTGGCTGGAATCGCGTGAGCCCCAAAGCGCATTTCTTTGCGACGGTGATGGTGGCGATCGGCACGCTCATTTCCACTTTCTGGATTCTTTCGTCGAATAGCTTCATGCAGACGCCGCAAGGCTATGCGATCCAGAATGGCCGCATCGTGCCGGTGGACTGGTGGAAGATCATCTTCAATCCGTCCTTCCCGTTCCGGCTCGCACATATGACGATTGCGGCGTTTATCGTCGCCGCTTTTATCGTCGCGGCCTGCGGTGCGTGGCATCTGCTCAAGGGGCGTCGCGATGTGCCGGTCAAGCGCAGCTTTTCGATGGCGCTCTGGATGCTGCTGTTTCTGGCGCCCATTCAGATCGTGGTGGGCGATGCGCACGGCCTCAATACGCGCGAATATCAGCCCGCGAAGATCGCCGCGATCGAAGGTCTATGGGAAACCGAGCATGGCGGCACCGCGCTCAATCTCGTCGGCCTGCCCGATATGAATGCCGAAGTCACTCGCTACGCGATTCAGGTTCCCCATCTTGGCAGCCTGATTCTCACGCATAGCTGGGATGGAGAAATTCGCGGCCTCAAAGAGTTTCCGCCGCAAGACCGGCCTTTCTCGCCCATTGTGTTCTGGACTTTTCGCTTGATGGCGGGCCTCGGCATGCTGATGCTGCTGACCGCCGTGCTCGGCTTGCTATTACGGCGCGGTGGAAAACTCTATGAAGCCCGCTGGTTTCAGTGGCTGGTTTTCTGTATGGGTCCATCGGGTATCGTCGCGCTGCTCGCGGGCTGGATCACCACCGAAGTGGGCAGGCAACCGTGGACCGTATATGGCGTGGTGCGTACGATCGATTCGGTTTCCCCTATCGGCGCACAACAGGCGGGTGTCTCGCTGCTGATCTTCGTGATCGTCTATTTCCTCGTATTCGGCACCGGCGTCTATTACATGCTGAAAATGATGAGTAAAGGCCCGGGAACCGGCGTGGAAAGCACGGAATCGCTCAAGTATCCGGGATTGCACAATCGCGCACTCGACGCCGTGGTGGGGGACTAAGGCCATGCAAATCGACCTTCCTGTGATCTGGGCCGCCATCATCGGCCTCGGCGTGTTTATCTATGTGATGCTCGACGGTTTCGATCTCGGCATTGGTCTGCTGTTTCCCTTCTTCGAAGGCAAAGCCGAACGCGAAGTGATGCTCAACACCGTTGCGCCGGTGTGGGACGGCAATGAAACGTTTCTCGTACTAGGCGGCGCAGGCCTGTATGGCGCGTTCCCCGTGGTCTATGCGACACTGCTGCCCGCCAATTACATGCCGCTCATCTTGATGGTCGTGGGCCTGATCTTTCGCGGCGCGGCATTCGAATTGCGCGCCAAGGCCACGCGCACGCAGCATGCGTGGGATCTCGCCTTCATTGGCGGATCGGCAATGGCAGCCATGTGCCAGGGCATCACGCTGGGATCGCTTTTGCAGGGCATCAAGATCGTCGACGATAAATTCGCCGGCGACCCTTTCGACTGGTTCTCGCCGTTCAGCATATTCTGCGGATTTGGCGTGCTGCTCACCTATGCGACTTTAGGTTGCGGCTGGCTGATCCTCAAAACCGATGGCGAGTTGCAGCGCAAAATGCGCATGGTCATGCGCCCGCTCGTGGCGATCCTGCTATTGGCGATTGCGATCGTCAGCCTGTGGACCGTGCTGGGCCTGCCCGCCGTGCGCCACCGCTGGTTTCTCAGCGGCGATCTGGGCTACTTCCTGCCGGTGCCGATCCTGGTGGTGCTGTGCGTGTGGGGCATCTATCGCTCGCTGAATCTCAGTCACGAAGCAATGCCTTTCATTCTTTCGCTGGCGATCTGCTTTCTCGGCTATACGGGTCTTGTGATCAGCATCTGGCCGTATATCATTCCGCCTTCGCTGACGATCTGGGATGCGTCGTCGAGTCATTCGAGCCAACTCTTTGCATTGGTTGGCACGGTGATCGTATTGCCGATCATCCTCGTTTATAACGCCATGCAATACCGCGTATTCCGCGGCAAGGTGCGCGAAGGCGATCACGGTTATCACTGATACCCACGCGTTCCGGCGCTCACCCAACTGTACTGCTTCAAACCGTCGCGGACTGTGCACCGACGGCGGCGCAGCGCGGCCCTATGCTGTCGGTCATTGCTGAAACGATATCGCCGCACTGCCGTTCGTACTCCACGCAACGCCGATATCGTTCAGTCCGACTGTATTTAACGGGTCCGACCAGGAAAGTGAACGCCATCGCTGAAGCCATCATCGCCGAGCCCGCACGTGACGGCCTTGCCCGTCCGCTGCGCGATCTGCGCCTGTCCGTCATCGATCAGTGCAACTTTCGCTGCACGTACTGCATGCCGCGCGAGGTATTCGATTCGAATTACCGATTCCTGCAGGCATCGGAACGGCTTTCGTTCGAGCAGATGCTGAAGCTCGTGCGGGCGTTCGTCGCGCTGGGCGTCGAAAAGGTCCGCATCACGGGCGGCGAACCTTTGCTGCGCCGCGGCCTGGAAACCTTTATCGAGCGGCTCGCGGCCATCACGACACTGCGCGGCGCGCCGCTCGACATCGCGCTCACCACCAATGGCTCGCTACTCGCCGCGCGTGCGCGTGGACTGCGCGATGCCGGTCTCTCGCGCGTCACGGTAAGCCTCGATGCACTCGACGACGCCATCTTTCGCCGTATGAGCGACGTGGATATGCCGGTCGCGCGCATTCTCGACGGCATAGAGAAAGCGCAAGCGGTGGGCCTCGCGCCGGTCAAGGTCAATGCCGTCATCGAGCGCGGCGTCAACGATAGCCAGATTCTGCCGCTCGTGCGCCAATTCATGAATAGCGATATCGCCGTGCGTTTTATCGAATTCATGGATGTGGGCGGCGCAGCGGGCTGGTCGAATAGCACGGTGCTCACTGCACGCGATATGCGCGCAATCGTCGAAAGCGAATTTCCACTGATTGCAGTCGACGATTCCGATGGTTCGGCGACATCAGTGAATTATCGGATCGCGAATGGTCAAGGCACCGTGGGTTTTATCGCCAGCGTATCGCAACCGTTCTGCGGGAAGTGCTCGCGTGCGCGTGTATCCGCAGACGGGCAACTCTACACGTGCCTGTTCGCGACGCAAGGCGCCGACCTGAAACCCTGGCTTGGCGAAACGACCTCCAGCGAACAATTGATCGACGCGATCAACACCCGCTGGCACACGCGCGACGATCACTATTCGGAACTCAATGCAGACCGGCGGCGCAGCGGCCAGCGCAAGACGTGGCCTACGGTGCGTATGTCGCTCGTTGGCGGCTGAATAGGCGCTGAAGCGGCGGCTGACTTCACCGCATCATTTATCGAGGAACGCCCATGATGACCACACATTCAGCGCCTGATACTTCGCATCACGTCGATCACTCGCCCAGCGCCGAATCCGCCCTGGTGTCAGGCAGCATCGCAGCGGGATTCGAAGTGCGCGTGCAAGCCACGTCCATCGACGTGGTTGCGGAAGTCGCGCCCATCATGCGCAATCCGAACGTGGGCGCCATCGTGGATTTTATCGGCATCGTGCGCCATAGTGGCGACCGCGACGATGTCGTTGCGCTCGAACTCGAACATTATCCCGGCATGACCGAGCATTCGCTCTGGAGCATTGTCGAGGAGGCATCGGCGCGCTGGTCGCTCGATGCCGTGAAGATCGTCCATCGCGTGGGACGCATCGCACTGGGTCATCCCGTGGTGCTGGTCGTCGTGGCCGCGCCTCATCGATCGGCCGCCTTCGAGGCCTGCGAATTCATCATGGACTTCCTGAAAACGCACGCGCCTTTCTGGAAAAAAGAAATCGGCCGCGACGGCAGCGCGCATTGGGTCGACGCGCGTTCGCGCGACGAGCAGGCCATGCTGCGCTGGGGTTAAGAGCGCACAGAACACAACGATCTTGATCGAAACGACTGGACTGACTCAATGAAACTGACCATCAAGTATTTCGCCAGCATCCGCGAGAAGCTGGGCATGGCGCAGGAAACGCTGGAGATCGAGGCACCGCTTATCAGCATCAGCGGTCTGCGCGACCGGCTGATTGCGCGCGGGCCGCACGAAGCCGAAGTGCTGGATAGCGCGCGCCCGGTACGCGTGGCGGTGAATCACGAAATGGTGGCCGATACGTTCGTGCTCAGACAGGACAGCGAAGTGGCATTCTTCCCGCCAGTGACAGGCGGTTAATTATCGCAAGGTGTCTCAAGGTATTGCACGACACGCACAGCCGATCATTCAGAAAGGCTTTCACTCTCCCCAAAGCCCTGCTTTGGGGATTTTTTTCAGCCCTTCAAATCGACGTCGAGCGCCGAGGCCAGCACGGCCCAATTCGCATTGCCAGGCGCTGCGCCGCGTGAAAAAGGCCGGTAAATCTTGTCGCCGCGCTGAATATCGGAACCCGTGAGCGCGCAGATGCCGCGTTTTCGCGCAATGCACAGGCGCCACAGTTGTTCCGTGTAGTGCCCGCTGGTGGGATCGCTCCACGACACGGAAATGAGATTGTCCTTGCACACGTCGACGAAAGCCAGATTGGCGCGGCGCGCGGGAACGGCGTCGACGGTTTCGTGGTGTGCGGCGTCAAGGCCATGAAGCACGGAGCCGCCGCCGAGCAGCGTGAGCGTGTATTGCCAGGCATTGCCGGTATTGAGTTGCTGCATGGCGTGTCTTTCCTTCAATGCGGGGTTAGGGCTCGAATTGGGACTGATTCGTACGACCTGTATTTCCGGAGCGAGCGAAGCCATTGCGCTGAATTGCATGCTAGCACTCGAATCACGAAAATGATCTATTTCGTCCCGATACGATGAATCGGTCTGTTTGTATTCGTCAGGCTATTTAGCTCTGACAAATGCACTGCAATCGCTCAGCGATACCGTGGATCGTAGTGCCCGCCAGACCGTCCCAGGCATCACACTCCGGGCGGGTTCAAAGGAGTACAGTTTCGGCCTGACGCTATTCGAGCGCTCCTGGCAGCGTATTCGTCTGACTACGGACGGCCGCTCGTTGGGCACTTCCGCAAGGTCCTGGTGCATTCGAGCGCCGGGCTTGCGGTTTCGAATCAAGGCATTCGAATTCTGGAAAAACACTCGCAGCATTCAAAAAGTCTTACCGAGCCGTAACAAAAACGTCGCAATAACACAGTAAAGTGACGGCCATTTTACGCGCCGATCATGCTTGCTTCGTTACTTGCAGCGTTCTACGAGACCGTCCGGCAAGGCAGCATCACCGCTGCCGCCCGGCGGCTCGAAGTAAGCCAGCCCACTGTCACCTCGCGCATCCAGCAACTCGAAAAGCAATATGGCGTCGAGTTGTTCTACCGGCGCGGCAGCCGTCTCGATCTCACGCAGACCGGCGCAGCACTCATGCCGATGATCGATCGCATGATGCAGACCGAGCACGACATCGACTTCACGCTGCGCAACGAGCGCGAACTCTTTGCGGGGAGTTTCCGCATCGGCGCCACGGGTCCTTATTACATTCTTCCCACCATCGCGGCATTCCGGCGGCGTTATCCGCATGTGCAGCTTGGCATCGAGATCGACAACTCGCAAGGCGTGCTCGAAGCGCTGATGGAATTTCGCGTCGATGTCGCCGTCTCGTCGAATGTCGTCGATGATCCCAATCTCGTATGCCACCGTATCGCCGACGATAAGCTCGTGCTCGTCGTCGCGCCCGATCATGCACTCGCAGGCAAGGGCCAGGTGGAACTCGGCGTGCTCGAAACACAAACGCTGCTGCTGCGCGAACCCGGTTCGCGTACGCGCGACGCCACCGAAGCCGCGCTCGCGCGTCACGCCATCGAGCCCGCCGCGCTCATCGAAATTGGCGGACGCGAAGCCATTTGCGAAGCGATCCGTCACGGCCTGGGCTGCTCGCTGATGCCTTCGGGCGAAGTGCCGCGCGGCGCATCGCTGGTGGCGGTATCGATCGCGCCGGAAGGCCCGGTGGTCCACGAATATCTCTATCATCTGCGCAGCCGCGCGAACACGCGCATCATCAGCGCCTTCATGGCGACGCTCACCGAGACATTACCCCTCACCCAAAAATTGCCGATACACCCATAGGTAATCTTTGGTAAAACGAAATAAGCCCGTCTTACCTGCTTCGTAAGATTCCCTGCACTCGCCGGACTGTCCGGCGCTACGAACACCAGGGGACACACGATGACGAGGCAGGCAACCGCGCAAACAGCGGTGCAGGCGCTATGCGGGCTCGTGCTCGCAGGCGCGTTGGCAGGATGCGGAGGCGATGCGGCGCAATCGCCTGGTACGCAGGTCAATTCGAGCACCGCCAACAGCGCGACGAGCAACAACAGCAGTACCACCACCACGCCCGTCAACAAGATGCTCGTGATCGAGCTCGACGGCGTGACGTACAACGCGCTCACAACGGCCATCGCGGCAGGCAAGCTGCCTAACCTCGCCAGACTCAAGATCGCACCGGCGTATAGCGGCGGGGTGAACAGCACGCTCAGCCAGCAGCCGAATCTCGATACGCCGGGCTGGGCCACGCTCATGACCGGCACCTGGGCCGATCGTCATCAGATCAATTCCGATGCCTCCGGACAGGCGCTGCATGCGCCCACCGTATTCTCCATGCTCAAATCGGCGGGTGCGGGCACGTTGGGCGCGGCAGTCGATTCGCCGGGCTATGCCGCGATCCTCGCGCCCGAGCAGAACGCGGGCTTCCTCGATAGCGTCGTCAATTGCGCATCGGTCGATAGCTGCGTAACGAAGCAAGGCGTCAGCATGATCGACAACGGCTATACGTTAGTCGTCGCGCAATATCATTCGGCGCAGGACGCGGCGCTCAACTGGGGCGTCAACTCGACGAACTATGCCAGCACACTCGCGCAACTCGATAGCGCCGTGGGCACGTTGATCGCCGAAACGGCCCAGCGCAGCAACGAAAACTGGCTCGTGATGGTCAGCGCGAGTCACGGTCTGAACGCGGCGGGCGGCACCGACGGCCTGCCGCTCGCGCCGGAATCCACCAGCTTTATCGGCATGAACGTGCAAAGCAACGGGCGTCAGGGCAGCAGCGCCGCGCCCACGTCGCTCGCGGATCTCTATACGCGTGCAAGCATCGCCGATATCGCGCCCACGCTGCTGGCATGGCGTGGCGCATTGCCCGCCGCTGCAAGCTATGCGCTCGACGGCGGCGAACTCACTGGCCAGCCGCCGGTATCGCAACTGCTGGGCGTGACGGGCAGCGATAACGCCAGCACCGTGCTCACGTGGACCGCGCCCAGCAGCGGCGCGATCACCGTGCTGCGCGACGGCCAGCAGATCGCTGCGCTGCCCGCCGGCACGACCACCTATACGGACAGCAATCTGGGTGTGAGCACAACGGGCGCCTATACGTTCAATTACACCGTGGCGGCGGGCACCGCGCCGGTTGCATCGCTGATCCGCGTGGCCTATGTCGCGCCGCCACCGCCCCCGGCGCCGCCGCCCGCACTCGCCACCACGCTCACGAACGGCCTCGCCACCTACTACCCGTTCGGCGCGCTGCCGGCAATCGACAAAATGGGCGCAAGCACGCTCGCCGCGTGGGCCTCGGACGCCGATGGCGGCGCGCTCACCACCGATGCATTCGGCGGCAAGGGACTCAAGATCGACACCAGCGTCGTCGATACGAATGGCTTCGACGGCTATCGACTGCAGCAGACCAACGACGTAACGAAGCAGGCGCAGTTCACGCTCGGCTTCTGGTTCATGACCTCGTGCCAGAACCTCACGGGCAACGGCACGCCGATCCTGTCGAACAAGAACTACTACTCCGGCGGCAATGCGGGCATTGCAATCGGCCTGTTCCCGGGCTCCAGCACGAGCTGCAACGTGCGCTTCAATATCGGCGATGGTAGTACGCGCAACGATATGAATTCGGCGACCGTCACCGCCAACAAGTGGGCGTATGTCGCGCTCACCATCGACACGACGGGCAAGACGATGACGGGTTACGTCTTCGATCCGGTGCTGGGCGAGCAGAAGTACAGCACGTCCGTGACGGCGAATGTGGCGAAGCTGCCGGGTCTCGGATCGTTCGGCCTGAACGAGGACGGCACGGGGCAGTACTACATGAACGCCTGTAAAGACACCGCGCCCTATACCGCCGGCAAATGCGCAGCGACGCCGCCCGATGTGCAGTCTTTCGGCGATCTCGCGTTCTGGTCGCGCACGGTGACGGAAGCCGAATTGCAGACTGTCTACGGTTCCGGCAAGCCGCTTTCCACGCTCCTGCCCTAAGGGATTCGTTCTAGAGATTCCACGATGAATAAAGACTCTATGAAGCCATTGCATCGCGTGCGCAACCTGGGCGCTTTCACGCTGCTCGCTGTTCTCTCGGCTTGCGGCGATGGTGCGGGCAGCAACGCCAGCGGCACTGCAGCAACGGTGAGCGCTGCGGCAGCCGGTGCGGGCGGCGCGAGTGCGCCGGTGGCGATCGTCGCCGCGCCTGCATCGGGGGCCTGTGCGGCCTCGGGCACCACGGCATCGCAGCCTTTTCTCAACACGCAACTGGACTGCGCACCTTGAACGTCGCGGGCCTCGCCGCCCGCGCGACAGATCGCCGATCAATCTACGAATCAGCGCACGCATCAGCGCGACGCGCACCGGCCTGCCCGGTCGCGTCTGCCTGCGCGCGCGCCCACATCGACACCACTGCCCATCATGACTTCAATGGATCGCCGTCATTTCCTGCGCGCCGCCGCGGCGGGCGCCTCGCTCAGCCTGTTTCCGCCCGCGATCCGGCGTGCGCTCGCGATTCCCGCGAACAACACCACCGGCACGATCAACGACGTGCAGCATGTCGTGATTTTCATGCAGGAAAACCGCTCGTTCGATCATTACTTCGGCACGCTGCCCGGCGTGCGCGGTTTCGCCGATCGCTTCACGATTCCGCAACCGGGCGGCGCGAACGTCTGGCAACAAAGCGACGGCAGCCGCACGGTGCTGCCCTTCTATCTCGACAGCACGAAAGGGAACGCACTGCTGGCAGGCGGCGCGCATTCGTGGACCGATTCGCACAACGCCTGGGACAACGGCCGCATGACGCAATGGCCGAAGTCGAAAGGCGATGTGTCGATGGGCTATCTGCAAAGCGCCGACCTGCCGTTTCATTTCGCGCTGGCCAATGCATTCACGATCTGCGACGCGTATCACTGCTCGCTGCACGGCGGCACGAACTCGAATCGCATCTTCATGTGGACCGGCACGAACGGCCCCACCGGTTCGAACTACGCCGTGGTGAATAACAACGGCTGGGACGGGCTGGGATCGTCGGCAACGGGGCTCACATGGACCACCTACGCGGAACGTCTGCAAGCGGCCGGTGTGAGCTGGAAAGTCTATGAAAACCAGCCCGACAATTACACCGACAACCCGCTCGCCGGCTTCGCCTCCTTCCGCAAGGTCAACGAGACCGTGCCGGGTTCGCCCAATGCGCCTTATACGGCGGCAATGGAAGCGCTCTCGCCGCTTTACAAGGGCATCGGCAATACCATGCCCGATGGCGGCTTCCTGCAGGCCATGCGCGACGATATCGCCGCCGGTCAATTGCCGCAGGTGAGCTGGATCGTTTCGCCGCAAGCCTATTGCGAGCACCCGGGCGCATCCACACCCGGCCAGGGCGCGTATTACCTGCAACTGCTGCTCGACACGTTGACCGCGAATCCAGACGTCTGGAGCAAGACCGTGCTCATCGTGAACTACGACGAGAATGACTGCTTCTTCGATCACATGCCGCCGCCCGACGCGCCTTCGCCCAACGGCGACGGCACGTATGCAGGCAAATCCACCGTCACCACGCAGTACGAATACTTCACGGTGCCGAACCCGCCCGGCGATTCGTCGCCGCTCAAACCCGATGGCCTGCCCTATGGTCCCGGCCCACGCGTGCCGATGTTCGTCGTGTCACCGTGGAGCACAGGCGGCTTCGTCAATTCGCAGGTGTTCGATCACACTTCCGTGCTGCGTTTTCTCGAAGCGCGCTTTGGCGTGAGCGAGCCGAATATCAGCCCGTGGCGACGCACGGTATTCGGCGATCTCACTTCGTGCTTCAACTTTGCGACGCCGAACGACGCCACGCCCGCCGCAATGTCCGCGCCGACCAAAGCCGCTGCGGACGCGCAAAGTGCGCAGCAAAGCGCATTGGGATCGGTGCCGGTGCCATCCGTCGCCACGCAGACGATGCCGAAGCAGGCGCTGATGCAGCGCCCCTCGCGCGCACTGCCTTATCACCTGCATACGAGCGCCAACGTCGATACACAGAACAGCGCCGTGTGGCTCGTATTCAGCAATACGGGCAGCGCGGGCGCGGTGTTCCATGTCTACGACCAGTTGCATCTGGATCGCGCGCCGCGCCGCTACACCGTGGAAGCGGGCAAGGAACTCTCGGATATCTGGACGCCGGTATCGACGGACAACGGCGCTTACAGCCTCTGGGTGCTCGGCCCGAACGGCTTTCATCGCGCGTTCACAGGCAATGTCGTTGCGGCCGCAACGGGTCCGAAGCCCGAAGTGCGCGTGTGCTACGACGAAACCAACAACGCCGTGTATCTGACCATCATGAACACGGGCACGACCACCACGAGCGTGACGGTCACGAGCAACGCCTATCGCGCCGATGGCCCCTGGAATTACAGCGTGCCCGCCGGTATGCAGGTCGAGCCGTACTGGTCGCTTACGGCATCGAATGGCTGGTACGACTTCACGCTCGCCGCCGAAAACGGCGTGACGCGCCGCTTCGCGGGCCGCGTCGAAACCGGCAAGGACAGCGTGAGCGATCCGGCGATGGGCGCAGCCAATTAGGCCTCGCTGTCCACGCTATACGCGATGAAAAGACCGTTTCACCTCAACCACAGTCACACAACGACATAACCGATGAACTCGCAGATGAACACGCTTCGCCTTTCCTGTTTTTCGCTTGCCCTGCTCGGCGCCGGTTCGGCCGCAAGTTCGGCTGCCTTCGCAGCCGATAGCGTCACGCTCTACGGCGTGATCGACACGTCGATCCAATATGTGAACCACGCGAATTCACAAGGCGAGCATCGCTGGGGCATGGCCGACAGCAATCTCTCGGGCAGCCGCTGGGGCGTCAAGGGCGCCGAAGATCTGGGCGGCGGTCTCAAGGCTATTTTCCAGCTTGAAAATGGCTTCAATCCGAATTCGGGCGGCTTCCACCAGGGCGGCCGTATGTTTGGCCGACAGGCATTCGTGGGCCTTTCCGGCGACCAGTGGGGCACGGTGACGCTCGGGCGCCAGTATGATCCGCTCGTCGATATGATCCAGCCGCTTACGGCCGATAACGACTTCAGCAGCATGTTCTCCACGCCGGGCGACGTCGATAACAACGACAACAGCTCGCGCACGAACAACGCAATCAAATACGTTTCGCCGGTGTTCTCGGGCTTCCAGTTCGAAGGCCTTTACGCACTCGGCGGCGTGGCGGGTCAAACGGGCTCGGGCCAGACGTGGTCGGGCGCGGCCACGTACTCGATCGGCCAGTTCAGCGCGGCAGCAGGCTACTTCTACGCGGCCAATGCAGCATCGAGCGTCAAGCGCACGGGCTGGAGCAGCACCTCGGACGGCACCTTCGACGGTAACTTCGATCCGAATACTCCGCTGAACAATGGCTATGTCACAGCGAAGTCGATTGGCATTGCTTCCGTTGCGGTTCAGTACGTGATGGGACCGGTGAAGATGAATCTGCGCTATAGCAACGCGCAGTATCGTCCTGATGCGCAATCGGCTTTCGGCAGCACGGAACGCTATAACGTGGGCGGCGCGTATGTCGGCTATCAGGCCACGCCTGCGCTGTTGCTTGGCCTTGGCTATATCTATACGAAAGCCGATGGCAATACGTCCGCGACATATCATCAGGTTTCCGCCGGCGCGGATTATTCGCTTTCGAAACGCACCGATGTCTATCTGATGGGCACATGGCAGCACGCGAGCGGCACGCAGGGCAACGGCAAGGGCGGCACCGCACCGGCTGAGGCATCGATTGGCTCTTACGGTTATTCATCGAACAACACCGTGCAGGCCATCGCGACCGTGGGTATTCGCCACAAGTTCTGATCGACGTAGCACACTCCGGGATGAATGACCGCGCATCTGGGATGCGCGGTTTTTTATTTGCGCATCAAGGCGTGCGGTCCACTCGCTATTCGATCATCGTGTCCTGCGATGCTTGCGGCAACATTACAAACCACCCAGCCAACCCAATAAAAAATTTCGTGCGCGCTGTAACCCGTGGCAGGAGGGCTGCGAATTAGCTGGTGTATCCGCGACGGATACCCACTACCTCTACCACTGGAGAATACTCATGTCCGCCAAGCTCAACGTCAATGCCGCCCTGCTCGCTGGTGCTGTTGCAAGCCTGCTCGCCTCCACCGTTCACGCAGCGCCGCTCACCCAGGCCGAAGCCAGCGCCGCTATCGCAGCGCACAAGGAAAAGTGCTACGGCGTCGCGCTGAAAGGGCAAAACGACTGCGCAGCGGGCCCCGGCACGACCTGCCAGGGCACCTCGGCGATGGACTTCCAGGGCAACTCGTGGAAGTTCGTTCAAGGCGGCACCTGCACGAGCATCCAGGTGCCGGGCGGCGGCCACGGCTCGCTCATGCCGATGAAGTCCTGATTCTGCGTGATCCATGGGAGCGGGACGATCATGAGCGATTTAATCCGATCAATGGCGTTGAACGTGCCCGGTCGTTCTGCTCTCGTGGGCACCAGTTTCAAACCCGCGCATCTGAATGCGATTCTCGAAGAAGGCTTGTCTGAAGGCTTCTTCGAAGTGCATGCCGAAAACTATATGGGTGCGGGCGGGCCGCCGCATCGCGCACTCACCGCCATTCGCGAGCGTTATCCGCTTTCGTTGCATGGCGTGTGCATGTCGATTGGCGGACCGGATGCGCTCGATGCCACGCACCTTGCGCGCTTTCGCGATCTCGTTGCGCGTTACGAACCGGCCTTCGTTTCCGAACATCTCGCGTGGTCATCGCACGGCGGCACATTCTTCAACGACTTGCTGCCACTGCCCTATTGCCGCGCAACGCTCGACCACGTATGCGCGCATATCGACAGAATGCAGGACGTCATTGGCCGACCGATCCTGCTTGAAAACCCCTCGACATACGTGATGTTCGCATCGTCGACGATCAGCGAAACCCACTTTCTGCGCGAAGTCGCGCAAAGAACCGGTTGTGGCTTGTTGCTCGATGTGAACAACGTATTTGTTTCCGCAGTGAATCACGGCTATTCGGCGCACGACTATCTCGCGGCCTTTCCGCTCGAATACGTAGGTGAAATTCACCTGGCCGGTCACAGCGAACAACACGACGATGAGAACGCACCGCTACTGATCGACAGTCATGATCGCCCGGTTGCCGATTGCGTCTGGGATCTTTACGCCAAGGTGATCGGGCAAACGGGCGCCGTGCCTACGCTGATCGAATGGGACAGTGATTTTCCTGCATTTTCGCAATTGCGTGCGCAGGCCGAAACGGCGCGGCAAATCATGACGGATCAGATTCTCTTTCATCACGAGCGAGATTGCCATGAAGCCTGAACCGCACACGTCGTATCCGGCGGCTTTCACACCGGGCTTGATCGATCCAGCGATCTGCGCACCGGATGACGTGATCGCCGCGCATGGCAAAGGTGTCGTCAACCGGTACAACGTCTATCGCAACAACGTGACGGTGAGTTTGATCGACGCGCTCGCCGCGATTTATCCGGCTGTTCAGCGCATCACGGGTATTGAGTTTTTCCGTGCGATGGCGCGCTTTCACGTGCGTGCCACGCCGCCGTCTTCGCCATTGCTATTCGAATACGGGCGAGCCTTCCCGTCCTTTATCGAATCGTACGAATACGCGCGCGCGATGCCCTGGCTCGCCGATACTGCCCGCGTCGAACGTGCATGGCTCGACGCTTATCACGCAGCAGATGCCGGGCCTTTATCGGCACACGATCTGGCTCGTATCGACAGCGGCTTGCTCGCGCAAGTGCGCTTCGTTGCGCATCCGGCAACGCGCATTGTCCGCTCGCGCTTTCCTGCGGTTTCCATCTTCGCAATGAATCGACGCGAAGGCCCTGTCGAGCCGCTGCATTCGAGCGATGCGGAAGATGCGCTCATCACACGTCCCGATCAGGACGTAATCGTTTCGCGCCTGCCCGCTGGCGGCGCGGCCTTCCTGCTCGCGCTTCTTTCAGGTTTATCGCTCGGCGAAGCCATTGAAACCGCTTTCGCCGACGATGAGTCCTTCGATATTCAGACCAATCTGCAGGCGATGATTTCCGCCGGCGTTTTCACTGCCATTCGTCCCGGAGCACCATCATGATGTCGACCCAGCAAGACCTCAAACCGTCCTTGCCTGCTTTCGTTACAACGACGATCGCGCGGGCGCGTCACGTAATCGAAAAACTCGCGCAACCGTGGCTCGTGCAACTGCTGCTACGCCTGGCGCTTGCCGTGCCGTTCTGGCGATCCGGCATCCTCAAATGGAGTGGTTTTCTTCATCTCAACGATACGGCCATTACCTTATTCACCGACGAATTTAAACTGCATTTGCCGGGCGGTCCTTATCCTTTTCCTGCGCCGGCGATTTTCGCCTTTCTTTCCGCATGCGGAGAAACTGGATTTCCCGTGTTGCTGGCGCTGGGCCTGGGCACGCGTTTCGCCGCGGTGGGCCTGTTCCTGATGACCTGCATTATCGAATTGACGGTTCCCGATGGCTGGCCCATACATATCACGTGGGCCGCTATGGCGCTGGGCATTGCGGCCTGGGGGCCGGGCGCGATTTCGATCGACTGGCTGCTGGGCGATCGCAACAGCCGGTCCTGAATCGAGGCGCGGCGGCATCGCCACCGCGCCTTGCTTTAAAGCCTAGCTTTGGCTCATGCGTGACAGCGCTTCTTCTGCCGTATTGTTAGCGCGCTTAAGGCTCATATAGAGCAGTAAAGACGCACAACAGAACACACAGGCGAGCCCCACCGCTGCACGCGCATCGAGCATTTCGATCAACTCGCCGCCCGCCGCCGAGCCAATGCCGAATCCCAGCGAGAGCACCCCCGGCGAAAGCGTTGCATAACGCCCGACCGTATCCACGCGCGGCATCGTCGCGAAGATCAGCGTGGCCGCGCCCGTCCAGGCCACGATAAAGACGATCGCGGCAAGCGCGAAACGGTCAGGCGTTTGCGGCATCGTCAACGCCGCCGCCGACACCACGCATGCGCCGATGTTGACGACGGCCCAGCGCCGCAAACCGTTGCCCCGCCCGAGCCGCGGCATCACCACGCATGCGGCCAGACTCACGAGATTCGCCATCACCAGCGTGGTTGCCACACGCGCTTCGCTCAGGCCGGAACGCATGCCAATCTGTTCGAGAAACGTCCACAGCACGCCCACGCCAAAATACAGCGCGAACAAACTGCCGAGCAGCAAGATCACGCCGCGTAGATCGACATGCGCACTTTCGCTGGCATCGGCATCGACAAAGGCCTCCTGTTTTCCGAACAGCGCAACCGCCGGAAGAAACGCGAGCGACAACACGCCGATGCACACATACGTGCCGGTAGCATGCGCCATCCCGCCGACGACGGGCAGCACGTAGCCGAGCAAGGCCATACTCCAGAGCACCTGCAACAACACCAGCCAGCCGATGTTGCGCTCCGCGGATTTCGTATAGGACAGGCACGTCATGGCAATGCCGCTCATCGCACCCGATCCGATCCCCGCCACGGCGCGCACGACGATAAAAAGCGTTAGCGTGTGCGCAAACGGTGTGACGAAATTCGCCAGCGCCGATAGCAGAATCGTCGCAGTGAGCGTGATGCGCACCGGCTGGCGCGCGAGCACCGACGCCATCAACAAGGTGCCCGCCGCCATGCCGAACACCTCGCCCAGCACCGCAATGCCCAGTTGCGCCGCGCCGAATCCCCATTGCTGCGCGATCTGCCCGACGATCGCGGGCAGCCCCCAGAAGACGGTCGGCGCGACCGTGCCGAGGGCGAGCATCGCCAGCAAAAAGACAGCGCTGTTTTGCGAAACAGATTCAGACGAAGCTTGATTCACGATGTGGCCTCCGAATGGAATGTCGTTGCCCGAATCACGCGCATTCCATCGCTTTGAGGCTTGCGCTTTGCAACTGCTCGCCCAACGCGCCCTGCGCATACGTCACTGCGCCATTCATCATCGTGACGCCGATATTGACGCGGCCGATATCGTGCTTTTTCACTTCGAACAGATTGTCTTCGAGCACGATCAGATCGGCGCGCTTGCCCACGGTCAGCGAGCCGATTTCATGTTCCATGCGCAGTTGGTACGCGCCGTTGATCGTGTACGCGGCAATCAGTTGCGGCACGCTCAAACGTTCGTTGATATCGGGGAACACAGGCGCGTCGGGTTCGCCTGCAAGCTGGCGCGTGTGGCCCGATTCGATATGCTCGACTGGCCGATGCTGGCAACGGCATTGGCACGCCAGCCCATCCATGCCGATCGAAACCGTCACGCCTTCTTCAATAAACGTGCGGAACTTGTACATATTGCTCCAGCGCTCCGTGCCGTAATGCTCGCGGATGAGTTCGGTATAGACGTCCACGACACCCCACTGCAATTGCGTATTCGCCATCACACCCAGACGGCGGAAACGCGGGATATCGTCGGGATGGGTGAGAAACGCGTGCGTGATGACGTGGCGGCGTTCGCGCGGCGGATTGGTGGCGTTCACGAGTTCGAAGCCATCGAGCGCGGTACGCACGGCCGCATCGCCGACACAATGCACCATGACGTCGATATGTTCCTTATCCGCCTGCAGCAAATATTGTTTGAATTGATCGATGGGCATGGTCGGCTCGCCGCAGGTGTGCGGACGGTCCGCATACGGTGCGAGAAGATAGGCCGTGTGATTCGCTTCCGTGCCGTCGAGAAAGAGTTTGAGCGCCTGCGCTTTCACAAGCGGCGACTGGTATTTCGCGCGATATTCCACCAGCGTGCCCACGGGGTCCTCGACCGGCCCGAGCGCGGCGTAACTGCCCACCACGCGCAGTTTGAGATTGTTCGCGCGCTCCATCGTCTGCAGCGTTTCATAAAGCAGAGTCTGATCGCCGCTCGGGTCCAGAAAGCCCGCATCGAATACCGTCGTAATGCCGGCAGCCACCAGTTTTTCCTGCCACACGCCAATCGATTGCAGATACAGATCGATACCGGTGGGCAAATACCCCGCATCGCTAATGCGCCGCATCAGCAGCGAATAAGCAGCGCCGTCGACGACCAGGCCGGTCGGTTCGCCCGTCACCGGATCTTTCTCGAACCAGCTCGAACCCTCTTCCACAGGCGGCGTATCGGCGTCGATACCGCCAATTTCAAGCGCCTTCGAATTGACCCACATGCTGTGGAAATCGGTCGAAAGCAGGCAAACCGGTTTGTCGGCGCAAATGGAATCGAGCGTTTCCTTACGCAGCATTTCCGGCGGAATCGTAGCCTGAATCCAGCCCATGCCCGTGATGCTTTTTTCTTCCGGATGGCCGTTCACATAGTCGGCTAAGGCCGCGAGGACTTTCTGCGGATCTTCGTAATTGACGAACGCCTGAAAAGCAAAAGCCGTGGTCGAAAAATGCCAGTGCGATTCCACGAAACCCGGCAGCATCAGACGGCCGCCCACGTCCACGACTTTCGTTTCTCCGCCGATAAAGCGCGCAAGCCCCGCTTCGTCGCCCACAAAAACAATGCGATCGCCGCGCACCGCCACGGCATCGGCCCAAGGTTTGTGCGGGTCCACCGTGTACACCCTGGCGTTGCGGAACACGATGTCTGCAAACGGTACGCCGAGATCGTGGCCGGAAGTGAGATTGTGAGTTTGTGTCGCCACCTGTCGCTCCTTTGAGTCGTAATCGTTCGATGTGGCGCGAAATGTATCCAGCCGTAATTGCGCGGTCTGCCCTGTTTTGGGGGGGCATGCTGCCGGTGTTGCCCTGGGTTGTCCTGGGTTGTCCTGGCAGACAGCGCATTTCTGGTCGGTTAAGGTGGCGCTATTCCCGACCCGCAGGCGCAACGCAATGGCCCCCGACACCCACGATCTCCAGACGCTCACCATTTCGCCCCGCGCACTGGGCGATCTTGTCGGACGGGTGGGCACGCCGGATTTCGTGCGCTCGCTCGGCCAGTTCGTCACCGGCGATATTCAGGCCGACGCCATTCATCTCGAACGATTGCGCCCCGATGCCCGCAGCCCTTCCGGCTACACGACGGAATGGATCGGCAGCACCGGCGAGGAATACGCGCTGATCTGCGAAATCATGGATCGCTACTACGCGAGTTATTGCGATCGCGATCCGCTCTTTGTGTCGATTCGCGGTTCGACCGGCAAGTTGCTGATCCAGCGCGACGTGGGCGCCCTCACCGACGACGGCTTGCGCAGAGAGATTTTCATGCCCGCGCGCATCGCGCAGGAATGCGTGATTTCGCACGGCACGCGTAACGAGCGCTATTCGCTAGGCCTCGCGCGCTGCGAAGGTCGCGCGGCGTTTTCGCTGCGGGAACTGGCCGTGTTGCAGCAGATGGGGGAATTCCTGTTTCCGCTGTGCGAAATGCATTCGCGAACGGCCTCGGCAAGGCGCATCAGCACGCCGCGCCGCGAGGGCACGCCCGTATCGCGTTTCGAAGAACGCATCGCGCGCGAGGAAATCCGTCTTTCACGCCGTGAAGGCGAGATTTGCCGTAGCCTGCTGAGCGGCAAGACCATTCCAGAAAGCGCGCAGATGCTGGAATTGAAGCTCTCGACTGCTGAATCCTATGTCAAGCGTGCGTTCGCCAAACTCAATGTGCGTACGAAATGGGAACTGCTGCAGTGGGCGCATTCGTCCGAATAAGACGCTACAAAGCGTCACTCCGCGTATACTCCCCCACAGTACTTGTGGCATACTCCCGTCCAGTATGTGACCGGGAGCCATCATGCCCCACACCGTCGAAGAGAAAAAACGTGTTCTGGCCCGGGTTCGCCGCGTACGCGGCCAGCTTGACGCGCTCGAGCGCGCGCTGGAAGAGGGCACGGATTGCGGGCCCATCCTTCAGCAGATTGCCGCCATGCGCGGCGCCATCAACGGCCTGATGGCCGGGGTGCTCGAAAGCCATCTGCGCGAGGAGTTTTCGAGCCTCGCCAGCGCCAACGACACCTCGCAAAAATCCATTGACGAAGTCGTTTCTCTCGTGCGTTCCTATCTGCGCTGATCCAGCGTCGATCGTTCGCTGACTGTTCATTCATCGCGCCGGCGGCCGCCCGAGCGGGTCCGGACCTTTTGACTTACTCACCAGGATTGCTATGAAATCACGTGCAGCCGTTGCATTCGGGCCGGGCAAGCCCCTCGAAATCGTCGAGATCGACGTCGAACCGCCCCGCAAGGGCGAAGTGCTGGTGAAGATCACGCATACCGGCGTGTGCCACACCGATGCCTTCACGCTTTCCGGCGATGATCCCGAAGGCCTCTTCCCCGCCGTGCTGGGCCATGAAGGCGCGGGCATCGTTGTCGAAGTGGGCGAAGGCGTCACCAGCGTCAAACCCGGCGATCACGTCATTCCGCTCTACACCGCCGAATGCGGCGAATGCCTGTTCTGCAAGAGCGGCAAGACCAATCTGTGCGTGGCCGTGCGCGCCACCCAGGGCAAGGGCGTGATGCCGGACGGCACGACGCGCTTCAGCTACAACGGCCAGCCGGTCTATCACTACATGGGCTGCTCGACGTTCAGCGAATACACGGTCGTGGCCGAAGTCTCGCTGGCAAAGATCAATCCGGATGCCAATCCGGAACAGGTCTGCCTGCTCGGTTGCGGCGTGACCACGGGTCTGGGCGCGGTGAAGAACACCGCCAAGGTCCAGGAAGGCGATACCGTGGCCGTGTTCGGTCTCGGCGGTATTGGTCTCGCGGTGATCCAGGGCGCGAAGCTCGCGAAAGCCGGCCGCATCATCGCCGTCGACACCAACCCGGGCAAGTTCGAACTCGCGCAGGCCTTTGGCGCGACCGACTGCGTGAACCCGAAGGATCACGAAAAGCCCATCCAGCAAGTGATCGTCGAGATGACGGGCTGGGGCGTGGATCACAGCTTCGAGTGCATCGGCAATGTGAATGTGATGCGTGCGGCGCTGGAATGCGCGCATCGCGGCTGGGGCCAGTCGGTGGTGATCGGCGTGGCGGGCGCGGGCCAGGAAATCTCCACGCGTCCGTTCCAGCTCGTGACCGGCCGCCGCTGGCTGGGCACGGCGTTCGGCGGCGTGAAGGGCCGCTCGCAACTGCCGGGCATGGTCGAAGACGCCATGAGCGGCAAGATCCAGCTTGCACCGTTCGTCACGCACACGAAGGATCTCGCGGGTATCAACGAAGCCTTCGACCTGATGCACGAAGGCAAGTCGATCCGCACCGTGGTTCACTTCTAAGCGTCGCCACGCAAGCCTGCACGCGGCACGTCGTTCGTGCCGCTACCCTTTGCCCACTGTCTTCAGTGACGGTGGGCAAAGCGGCCAACGTTTCCCTCTTTTCATCGCCATATCGATCTGATTGTCCATGCAACGACTGCGGTCGAAATGGGCGATGTCCTGGCAATTTATTTTTCCGCAATTTGATTGATCGCTTTAAAGCATCTTTAAAGCCATTCATTCATCCATGCAGCATAGCGTGTAACAGTGTTTGACAAAGCGCTGCAACACACTCTATTTTTCCTCCGCATTCTTTCATTACCAAATCTTTCCACGGGGAATCTCTAGAGGCCGTTCAGGCTTCATGGGCTTCCCTTTGTCTTTTTATCCGCACTGGCTTTGCTTTTTCATAGGCATCCTGATTAATTTTCACCGCAACAAGTTGTATTAAAAATGTCGGATATAGAAAGTTAATTGTCAGCCGCTGTATGCGCCGACGTGGGACCGTATTGGCTTTTAAAAACGTTCCCTTCCGGCAAACGCGGCTTATCTGCTTGCGGTATTCACCATTCACAGGGACAGATATGAATGCGGACAGCCGTAGTAGCCTCGATCTCAGCCGCCGCGCCCGCCTGCGCCTCGCCGGGACTGGCGCGTTGATCCTGAGCGTATTGATACTGGCGGGATGCGGTGGCGGCGATAGCGGATCAGGCGCCTCGGCCACGGCAATGAAACAGGTGGCCGCCGCGCAGCAAAACGCCAGCGCCAATTCGAATGCCAATCAACCTTATACCGACCCTATCGCCTATTCGCTAAATGCCAAAGACGGCCTGTCCGCCAGCCAGGTCGCGGAAAAAGCCGCCGTCATGCACTACCAATGGAATTCTGGCAAAACCACGATCAATTACACGACCACCACCGGGCATTTGACGGCATCGGATGCCAACGGCAATCCCGAGGCCACCATGTCCTATGTCGCCTATACCGCGCCTTCGACCAACGGTTCGCCGCGCCCCGTCACCTTCATCTATAACGGCGGCCCGGGTTCTTCCTCGATCTGGTTGCGGCTTGGTTCGTTCGCGCCCACGCGTGTCGCCACGCCTGATCCGCTGCTGACGAACTGGCCGAATTTCCCGCTCGTCAATAACACGGAGAGCCTGATCGACACCACGGACATGGTCTTTATCGACCCGCCCGGCACCGGCCTTTCCGAAGCGATCCTGCCGAACACCAACCAGAAGTTCTGGGGCTGCGATACCGATGTGGACGTGATGCGCGACTTTATCCTGCGCTATCTGGCCGCGAATAACCGCAGCAGTTCGCCGATCTATCTCTACGGCGAATCGTACGGAACGCCACGCACCGACATGCTCGCGCTCGCGCTGGAAACCGCGGGCGTGCAACTGAGCGGCATCGTGCTGCAATCGGCCATTCTCAACTATTTCGCCGATGCGATCGAAGCCACGGCCATCACGGATTCCACGGCCGGTCTGCAACTCGATACCGATACGCTAGCGGGCTATTACCCCGGTTATGCGGAAGTGGCGGCGTATTTCAATCAGGTTTCGCCGCCTTTGATCGATCAGGGACTATTCGCGCTGCAATCGGAAATCTTCGCAACGGGCCAGTACAACCACTTCAAGAAATACTCGCAGACGTGGGTACTCAGCCAGCTAGGCATTCCCGACGCACTCGGCACGCCCGTTTTGCCGCCGGCGCGCACGCTGGATTCGTGGCGCTGGCCGTCGAGTCTCTCGCAGCAGGCTTTGCAGGGCTATTTCAACGTGAATGGGTTCAACTACTCGTTGATCCCGGGCACCACGATTGGCCGCTATGACGGACGCGTTTCGCTGCCGAATTCCGATCCGCGTTTGCAGGCCGATGGCGATCCATCGGACATCCTGATTTCGCAGCCGTTCACGACTGCGCTGGCCACGCAATTGCCGGATTATCTCGGCTACAGCGCGCCTAACGCGACGTATATGCCGCTGAACGACAGCATTATCGAAGTCTGGGACTTCTCGCACGACGGCCAGCCACTGCCCGATACCCTGCCCGATCTGCTCGGCGCGATCACGCTCAATCCGCAATTGAAGGTGCTGTCCGAAAACGGCTATCACGATCTCGCCACGCCGTTCTTCAATACGGAAAAGCAGCTCGCGCGTTTGCAAACCGTAGCGGGATTGAGCGCGAATCTGGAGGTCAACTTCTTCCAGGGCGGACATATGATTTATCTCGACGATGTCGCGCGCCCGAAGATGAAAAGCGATCTGATCAAGTACTACGCAGGCCAGCCGATTCCCCAAGCGCTTTCGGTGTGGACGCTGCCTTCGCCGTGGCCCGACGAAGACCCCGCCGGTTCGACCACGGCGATTGCACAAACTTCCGCACAACGTTAATCACGGCATACGCACGCGCGGCCCGGCACCAGCGGCCGCACAACGAATCGATGCAACCCTCTGAATGCGAGTGATCATGTATCTATCCGACAAGCTCTGGCGTATCGCGCCGCTCATCGTGGGATTCGCCGTGATCGGCACGGCGCAGGCAGCAACTCAATCCGTCGCGCCGGTCCAGTTGCCCAAGGGCGGCCATGGCGTGGACGGACCGTTCTTCCCGACGAACCGTCCGCAAGCCGTAACGCCCTCGACAGGCACGCAATTGCAGCAGGAAGCGCAAAAGCGCATTGAAGCCCGCCTTGGCGCGAATACCGTGTTGAGCGATGGCGCGACCGTGAGCAAGACCCAGGCGCAGACCAACGGCCTGGGTTTCATTGCGCAGCATTTCGATCAGATCGATACGGCGCACACGGGCCGCGTATCGATCAACGACGTGCGCCAATATCTGCAAAAGCAGCAACAGCAGTGATGTAAAACCGTAACGCAAAAAAATGGCCTCACCGTCGGGTGAGGCCATTTCGCACTGGGTATCAGGTCGCTTATTGCAACACACGCGCCGGCAGCAGCTTGCCTTCCCAAAGCAACGCAGCAGTCTTGACGAACAGCAGTCCAATCACGCCATTCGCAGCAGCAAACAGAGCGAATGCGAGTTCATGTTCCCAGAGCGGACCACCATGCTGGGCGATGAGCATCGCGAGCGTCGGCAGTGCGGCCACGCCGAAGCTGAAGGCCCAGTACGAAGGTGCAAAAGCCTGAGCACGAATCCACGGCAGCAGACGCAGCAACAGAAGCGCCTGATACAGACCGTAGCCCAGCAGCGCGTAGGCCACGAATCCTGCTGCGCCCGCCAGCGACACGTGCATGCTGTTCATGATCGCCATCCATGCGACACCGCCTACCACCGGCGGCGCAAGTTGCACGCCGAAGGTCGGACGCAGTGCCGGCGCAGTCGGTGCGGCCAGCGCGGCGCGATTAAGCAGCTTCGATTCGATGGCAAGCCACGACAGCGCGCCGCTACCGAAGAACATCAGCGCCAGTTCGGGCAAATCGAACGACGCTGCCGTTGCTGCTGCCACGAAACCGGCCGCCACCGTCGGCAGATAAATTGCGGGCGTGACGAGTTCCGCGTTACGTCCGCCTTGCCAGAGCCGCCCGTGCAACATCACGCCAACGCCGATCTGCGCCACCGCGCCCGCCACGAACAACGCCAGACCGAGATCGTGCGACCAGAGCTTGAGCGCCTGCGCGGCCAGCATCGTCGAAACCGGCGCCAGCGCGACGAAGGACGATTGAACTTCGTGCTGCCATTCCTTGCGCGCCGCCTCGCGATGGGCGACCCACTTGAGCGCGTACATCGCCATCACGGCGGCCCACACCACCAGCCCGAGCACCGTCAGCGCCGATGCCGCAAAAGCCGGCACTTCCCACAGCTTCGCCGCCACCCGCCATGCGCCGCCCAGTGCCAGCGTCCCGACTGCGATGCCGAAAAAGCCAGCCGGCATCGGTTCATGTTTTGTCATCCATGCGTACATGACATCACTCCCGAAACTTGAGGCAGCGAAGGCCGCCGTCGATGGAGTGACTTTATGCGCGGGCGGGCGCGGCGCGAATGCCGGGCCGTTTCAACAACATGCCCGATCGTCTCATGCGTATTTCCGTTCGCGCCCCGAGCCGACTCACCCAAACGTGAACGTATAAACCCGCGCCCCCGCGTCGAGAAAGCGGATCTCGAATGTTTTGTCCCCAATCGCGCCGCGCTGGCGCACCAGTTGATAGAGCCGCGCGCTGGTCACGACGCCCGTGCCATCGGCGGCAACATCGGCGCCATGTGCAGCGCCCGGCGGCCTTCCGTCGATGGTGATGCGAAAGCGCACCGGCTTCCCATCCGCGGAAGGCGCCACCACCAGGTGCAGATCGCGCGCATGAAAGCGATACGCCACGCCCGCCTGCGCAGCCGCCGGGACCGCCGATTCCGCGCCAATCGTCCAGCGTCCGTCGAGCGCCCACGCGTTGAGCGGCAGATCGGCGGGCAGCGTGTAACTCGCGGCCGTATCGGCCTGCAACGATTGCGGCGAAGCGAAACCGCGTCCTTCGCGATAACCCAGATACGTTTCGCCGGAGCCGGTATCGGCAAGATCCGCCGGAGCCTGCGCGCCGCTCGCGTTCGCTTGCGGCGCAGCATGGGCATCGGCATCGGCTTGAGCGGCACGGCCGTTTTCAGCCAGCAGTTGCTGGATCGCCTGTTCGGCCTGTGCGTAGCCGCCCTCGCCGAAGTGGTGATAACGCACCTTGCCTTGCGCATCGACGATATAAAACGCCGGCCAGTACGCATTGCCGAAGGCATTCCAGATGCGATAGTCGTTATCGAGCGCCACCGGATAGTGAATGTTCAGATCCGCCAACGCGCGCTTCACGTTGCCTTGATCGTGCTCGAAACCGAATTCAGGCGTATGCACGCCGACCACCACCAGCCCGTCGTGCTGATAACGCTGCGCCCACGTCTTCAGATACGGCAGCGTGCGCAGACAGTTAATGCACGAGTACGTCCAGAAGTTGACCACCACGACCTTGCCGCGCAACGACTGCGGTGTGAGCGGCGCCGAATTCAACCACGCCGATGCCCCATCGAGCGACGGCAACGTGCCTTGCACCGGCAGCGAAACACCCTCATTCGAAGGCGCCGATGCCGAAACCCGCACGATATGCGCTGCATTCGCGCGCTGCGTCTGCTGCGCGACGCTGGGCCTGACACTGCGCTTTACAACAGGGTGAGCCACCGGCGCACTCAAGCGCTGCGTCAAGCGGCTTTCCAGATCCTGCGTCGGCGAACCGGGCAAATGCACCAGCACGCGCGTATCGAGCCCGAATGCAATCGCGCCCACGGTCACCAGCACGAGCGCGCCCAACGCGCGGCGCACATGCTCGCCGACACCGAGCGAACGCTTGAGCGCGTCCATCGCCCGCTTGCCGAGACTCGCCACGATCGCCAGCGAGCAAGCCGCCCCCACCGCATACGCGCCAAGCGCCGCCCAGGTCTGCCAGCTCACGCCATGGCGCACCGCGCCCGTGAGGATCAAACCGAGGATCGGCCCGGCACAAGGCGCCCACAGCAATCCCGTCGCCGCGCCGAGCAACAGCGCCGAACCGATCTGCCCCGCAGCGCCTTGCGCATTCGAGCGCGTCATGAAGCGATCGGCAAGACCCGTCAGCGGCTGCGCGAGCCGGGTGGCCAGCGCGGGCAACAACAAGGCCGCGCCGAACACCGCAAAGAGCGCCAGCGCTACATAACGCCCGTACTGGCTCAACTGCGCTGCGCCATCGAGCCCCGCCGCGCCCAGCCCGGTGAGCAGCGCGAAGGTGCCCGCAAGCCCGATCAGCATCGGCAGGCGGCCGGTGACGAACGGCTGCTCCGAACGCGCGAAAACAAACGGCACGACCGGCAGGATGCACGGACTGAGTACGGTGAACGCACCGCCAATGAAGGCAACCACGAGCAGTAACATGAGACGGTCTCCAGACAGATCCACATCGAAATCAGGGGGGGCGATTCGGCAAATTCGGAAGCAACGCGACGCCCCTGCCATGAACCGTATTTCAATGTCCTGATGTATCGGAGGCATGTCGGGAAACCGCGTGCAGCGCATCGTCATGTGTCGCGCAGCGGATGGGACACATGCGGATACACACGGTCCAGGACAGCCAGGGAACTCGGGACATGAAGCCGACGTTTTGTATCGCCGTGTATCCGCCACTCACGGCGACACACTGCGTTGCAAAGGTCACGGGGACGGGACATGTAGCAGATACGTGTGCGCGGTCCAATAGGCTCGCATCCCAACCCTTCATGGAGATTCCGTCATGTTCGAACGCCTCAAGATTGCCGCCGTCGCCACGGCGCTGGCCGCCACTGCCGCCTATGCCGTATTCGCTTCGACTGCCAGCCCCGCCGCCACCGAACCCGCTGCCGTGCAGAACGGCGCACCCGCGCCCGACTTCACCGGCATCAACACCTGGATCAACAGCCAGCCGCTCGATCTGAAACAATTGCGCGGCAAGGTCGTGCTGGTCGAGTTCTGGACTTTCGATTGCATCAATTGCGCGCATACCGTGCCTTATGTGAAGGAGTGGTATTCGCGCTATCGCGACAAGGGTCTCGTGGTGGTCGGCGTGCATACGCCTGAACTGCCGTTCGAACGCAATACCGACAATCTGAAGAAAGCCGTCCAGCGCTTCGGCATTCAGTATCCGGTTGCGCAGGACAATTCGTATGCCACCTGGAATGCCTATAACAACCAGTATTGGCCCGCGCTTTATCTGATCGACAAGAATGGCAAGCTGGTCTACAGCCATTTTGGCGAAGGCAATTACGATGAAACCGAGCAGACGATTCGCACCCTGCTGGGAACCGATGCGAAGCAAGGTTAATCGCCAGGAAATAAAAAGACCGGATTCCTCAGGAGTCCGGTCGATAAAAAAGCGCGCCATTTAAAAAATGGCGCGCTTTGCTTTTGTTGCGGAGACAACTTACAGATGCGTCACCTGCAAGATCGCTTCGGCGAATGCTTTCGGCGCTTCCTGCGGCAGGTTATGACCGATCCCGCCAGTCAGATTGCGATGCAGATACTTGCCGGTGAACTTCTTTGCATAGGCTGCGGGGTCCGGGTGCGGCGCGCCGTTCGCGTCGCCTTCCATCGTGATGGTCGGCACGGAAATCGTCGGACCGGTGGCCAGACGCTGCTCAATGGCATCGAGGCGCGCTTCGCCCTGTGCCAGCCCCAGACGCCAGCGGTAGTTATGAATGACCACCGCCACGTGATCCGGGTTCTGGAACGACGCGGCGCTGCGTTCATAGGTGGCATCGTCGAAATTCCATTTGGGCGAGGCCAGTTGCCAGATCAGCTTGTTGAAGGCATCGCGGTTCGCCGCGTAGCCTTGCGCGCCGCGCTCGGTCGAGAAATAGAACTGATACCACCACTGGAATTCGGCCTTCGGCGGCAGCGGATTCTTGTTCGCTGCCTGGCTGCCGATCAGATAACCGCTCACGGAAACCAGCGCCTTCACGCGTTCGGGCCACAGCGCGGCGATACAACCGGCCGTGCGACCGCCCCAATCGTAGCCGCCCAAAATGGCCTGATCGATTTTCAGCGCGTCCATGAGCGCGACGATATCGACGGCCGTGACGGCCTGCTGGCCATTGCGCGGCGTGTCGGCAGACAGAAAGCGCGTCGATCCATAGCCGCGCAGATACGGCACGATCACGCGATAACCGGCGGCCGCGAGCATCGGCGCGACTTCGACGAAGCTGTAAATGTCGTACGGCCAGCCATGCAGCAGGATCACCGGCTGACCGTTCGTCGGACCGGCTTGCGCGTAGCCCACATTCAGCACGCCCGCATCGATCTGCTGGATCGGCCCGAACGACACGCCGCTGCCCGTGCGCGTGTTCGACGCGGCGCCGTCCTGGGACTGCGCGTGGGCCAGACTGCTCAGGCCCAGGTCCGCGAGGCTCAGGCTCGCCAACGTAGTGCCGAGTATCCGACGACGCCGGACATTGACGGGATCTGACATGACGCTTTTCTCCTTGTTGATCGACAGGTACGAGGCGACATCGGGATGACTCGGCCTCGTCAAACAGGCAGCCGGCGGGCTGCAGGGCATTTATATCGGAAGCGGGCAGACGCCATGTATCCCAATGTGTCTGCCCGCTTTACGTACACACAGCGAATCAAAATTGCCGCGCCTGCACGGGTTTCATGCGCGGTTTCATGCGTGGCTTCAATCAAGCACGCGGATCGACCGGCGACGCAGGCACGCCACGCGCTTCGATATCCCGGCCCGCAAGCAGGCACAGATCTTCGCGATGATGCGCAGCGACAATCTGCACGCCCACCGGCACGCCGTTCACGAGGCCCGTCGTCACGGCGAGGCCCGGCAGGCCCACGGCCGGCAGCGCACGCAGCGTCAGTTGCGCTTCCCAGACCCGATCGAAACCGTCCTTGCCCTGCATGTCGAGGTCGCTGGCAAACGGCAACTCGCTCGACACCGGCATGAGCACGACCGCGTATTGATCGAGAAAGAGCCGCCATTGGCGCGCGAGCGTCGTGCGCCGCACGAGCGACTGGCTGATGACATCGGCGGGCAGGCGGCGCACTTTCTCGCGCGCCGCCGCGATGACCGCCGCCGCGCCCGGATCGCCATCCTTTTCCACTGCGCTGGCAAGCGCGTCGAAACCATCGCCCAGCCACAGCCGCTCCTGAAGCTGCGCGGCTTCGCGTATGGACGGCACATCGTCGATTTCCTCGACTTGCCAGCCCGCGTCGCGCAGACGATTTGCGGCGTCGCGCAGCGCGTCTTCGACTTCCTTCACCGTATTCAGGCCGCCAGGACGCACGCACAGCGCCGCGCGACGCGGCACTTCGCGCCCTTCCACGGGCAGCGCCACGTACCACGGGTCGCGCAGATCCGGCGCGGCCAGCGCCACCAGCCCGAGGCGCAGATCTTCGATAGTGCGGCCCATCGGTCCCGCCGCCGACATCAGTTGCGCGCCGATCGCCCGTTCCGGCGACGAAGCATTGAACGCCGGCACGCGGCCGAGCGTCGGACGCAAGCCGTGCACGCCGCACGCATAAGCCGGATAGCGCACCGACCCGCCGATATCCGTGCCCAAAGCCAGTTGCCCGATGCCCGCCGCAACGGCAGCCGCGCCGCCACCGCTCGATCCGCCCGGCGTCAGCGACGGATCGCGCGGATTGAGCGTGCGGCCATGCACCTGATTCGAGGTGAACCAGCGCAGCGCGAAGGTGGGCGAATTGGTGCGCCCGAGCAATACCGCGCCCGCACGCACGAGGTTATCGACGGCGGGACTATTGAATTCGGCGATCAGGTTTTGCTGGGCGCGCAGACCGTTGGTGGTCGCAAAGCCCGCCTGATCGACGTTGATCTTGGTGGTGACCGGCACGCCTGCGAGCGGCCCCGGATCTTCGCCTCGCGCGATAGCCTGATCGACGGCATCGGCCTGTTTCAACACTTCTTGCGGATGGACGGCCACGACCGCATTGATGATGGGATTCACCGCATCGAGCCGCGCAAGCGCCGATTCCGCTGCTTCGCGCGCCGAGACTTCACGCGACCTGATATGTCTTGCCAGTTCAGCTGCCGTCAATTGCCAGAGTTCAGACATGAATCCTCCGTGATGTATGACTGAAATGAATGACTGAAGCCTTGCGTTCACAGGTGGTGAGCTCCCGGCTTCGGGTTCGTGGAAGCGATTGAAGCAGCCGCATGTATCTGGATTGTGTCCAGCGCGCGTTCGCTTCGGGCCGCGTGGGCCTGACGCCGCGCGGGCGGCCGGGTTTGTGTCTCTATGTATCTGCGCGTTGCCCAGATACAGGGAATTGCAATACGGCACGTTGGCGAAACATGCCAGATACGTCCGCTGGTTTTAATACGTCAACGCCGCAGACAACGCTTCAAGCCGTGAACAAGGACGGCCTGGCAGGTCGATCAAGCGGTCGTCCTTTTCTCACTTTCTCATCTACTGATTCAAGGAGAACGTCATGCAAGTTTCGAAGATCGCTCTGGCTTTTGCCGCAGGTGCCACACTCGTTGCCGCTTCCGCTTCGTTCGCAGCCGTGCCTGCATCGGCCGATACCGCCACGCAGGCAGCAGCACAAGCGCAAGCGTGGACGCCGGTTCAGCAAAACGCCAACGCAAAGATCACCCGCGCCCAGGTGCGTCAGGAACTCGTGAATGCCGAACAGAACGGCCAACTCGACGCCCTGCGCAATCTCTATCGCGGTAGCTGATTCACCGCGCGAATCAATTCAGTTTGCATAGCGCTTTAACCAGGCGATCAAACAGACTATCAATCTACCCGGAAATCATCATGAGCCACGCAGAACAAGTCCTTTATACCGGCAAGACCCACACCACCGGCGGTCGCGACGGCGCCGCCCGCAGCGACGATGGCCGCCTCGAGGTCAAGCTCGCGCCGCCTGGAGCGAGCGCGCCGGGCACCAACCCGGAACAGATGTTCGGCGCGGGCTGGTCGGCCTGTTTCATTGGGGCGATGGGATTGGCGGCCGGGCGCCTGAAGGTGGCGCTGCCGCGCGAAACGGCGGTCGATGCGGAAATCGACCTTGTGAAAAGCGACGACGCCTATTCGCTGCGCGCGCGTCTGAACGTGAGTCTGCCGGGCGTGGAACGCGAAGTGGCGCAGCGTCTCGTGGAAATGGCGCACCAGACCTGCCCGTATTCGAAGGCCACGCGCGGCAATATCGATGTGGAAATTACGGTAGTTGAAGCGTAAGCGAATCAGTTTCCAATCAGTGCGCGCCGCCTTTCGTACGGAATCCGTATCGAAAGGCGGCGCGTATTATTGCCGATCAGGCATTGCTCGACCGTCCAGACCTCCAGCAGCGCTGGAAATATGATGCAGCATTTACTGCGCCGCGCTATCGAGCAGATACGCGTCGTACACCACCGCATTGCCTAGCCGCATCGCGTAACCCACGGCCATCGCGCGATTGAGCCACGCATATTTCTTCGACGACGTTTCGAAGTTCATATAAAGCCGGAAGTAATACTTCGAAGGGTCGACAGGTTTGCCTTTGGCAACATCGGCGAGCACATCGGCGGGACCGTAACGCATGCCGCGCGTCTGCAGATAGACGTATTCGCCGTCGTCCATCTTCAGCAGATAGCGCGTGTCGATCATCGCCACGCCGTCTTTCGTCACGACCTGCCAATCCGCGCCGTTGTTGAGAATTTCGCCCTTCACGAGCGGCCCTTCCACGTGTCCACCCGTGATCGGAATGATGCGGCGTTTGCCCGCATCGTTGCTCGCGCCGAGTTCCCAGATCGGCGCAGTCAGATCGACACTGAAGCGGCCCATATAAGTCAGATGCGGCTTGGGCGGATCGAAGGTGACGTTGGGTGTGTCGGCTTCGGCAGCGAGCGACTGGCCCACGCACAAGGTCACGAACGCAGAGGCGAACAGACGCCGGAATAACTTGTTCATTCGGTATCCTTTGTAATCAATTACAGCAATGCCGGTGTGATATGCGGCAATGGCGCAGCGCAACCCGCTTCGACCAATGCCAGACGATGCGCGAACGCCGCCAGCGGATAGTCGAAGAAAAAGCGCGCGGTCTCGCGCTTCTGGGCGTAAAAGGGATCGTCGCTAACCGTGTGCTCCGGCGACGATGCCAACCGCAACGTGCGCGTCCAGGCGAACGCCAGCAGCAGCCAGCCGATCAGCGCGAGATAATCGTCAGCGACACGGTAGGCGGTTTCGGAATCTTCGGCATGATGGCGCGCGACGCGATGGGTGACGCGCTCCACGTCGTCGGCCAGCGCGCCGAGTCGCGCACCGCCTTCGCTCTGCTGTGCTTCTGCGCGCACATGTGCGAGCAAGAGCGCCAGAGCCGCCTGATCGTCGGCGAGTATCTTGCGAATCAGCAGATCGATCGCCTGAATCTCGTTCGTGCCTTCATAAAGCATGCTCACGCGACTATCGCGCAACGTTTGCTCGATGCCATATTCGTGGATATACCCGTAACCGCCAAACACCTGCAGCGCATTCGACGCGGCCGCGAAACCATTGGCCGTAAAAAACGCTTTCGCAACCGGCGTAAGCAGCGAAGCCAGCCGCTGCGCTTCGCCACGCGCAACAGGATCGGCGTGATGTGCGGAAATATCGAGCCAATGCGCAATCCAATAGCCGATCGCGCGCTCGCCTTCGACCATCGCCCGCAATTCCATCAAAATGCGCCGCATGGCCGGATGAAACGCAATAGGCGCGGGCCGCTGCGGGTCATGGTCCGCATTCGGCGGCGCGCTGATCGCACGCATCTGCACGCGTTCCTGCGCATAGTCCGATGCACGCTGCCACGCCGTATGCGCGTGACCGACACCCTGCATCGCCACCTGCAGGCGCGCCGCATTCATCATCACGAACAGGCACGCGAGGCCGCGATGCGCCTCGCCCACCAGCCAGCCGTGCGCATTTTCGAATCGCATCGTGCAGGTGGGACTCGCCTTGAGCCCGAGCTTTTTTTCGATGCCTTCGCAATGCACGCCATTGCGTGTTCGTCCATCGTCCAGCCACGCGGGCACGACAAAGAGCGATAGACCTTTGGTGCCCGCAGGCGCATCGGGCAAACGCGCGAGCACGAGATGAACGATGTTGTCGGTCAGGTCGTGCTCGCCGCCGGTGATAAAAAGCTTCGTGCCGTCGATGCGGTAACGTTCGCCATCCGCATCGGATACATCAAGCACGGCGCGTGTTCGCAGCAACGCGAGGTCGCTGCCCGCCTGCGGCTCGGTGAGGCACATCGTCGTGAGCCACGCGCCGCTTGCGACCTTCGGCAGCCAGTCACGTTGGATGCGCGCGCAACCATATGCGGCGAGACAGGCCGTCGCGCCATGCGTGAGCCCCGGCGACATCAGCCAGGCGTGATTCGCGCCCGCGAGCATTTCCTGCAAGGCCACGTCGAGCAGTTGCGGCAAGCCCTGACCGCCGCGCTCGACATCAAGCGCGAGCGTTGGCCAGCCCGCTTCCACATACGCCGCGTAAGACTCGCGAAAACCCGCCGGCATCGTCACTTCGCCGTGCTCGAAGCGACAGCCTTCGGTGTCGCCGCTCGCGTTGAGCGGTGCGACGCGCTCCTGCACGAAGCGCGCCGCTTCTTCGAGCACCTGCTGCGCGGTCTGCGCATCCAGATCGGCCCATGCGGGCACTTCGCGCCACCATGCGGCGGCGTCCAGCCATTCGGCGATCACGAAGCGCATATCGCGCAACGGCGCCCGATACGTCGATGTCATGAGACGTTTTCCTGCCGCGCAACGGCAACGTTACGCGGCGCCGAAAGCAGCACATCGGGATCATCGGCATCGGGCGCGTGCATCGCTTCGACCAGCGCATTGCGATGTTGCAGCACCGCACGCTGATTGATCGAGCCTTTATCCGTGACCTCGCCCAGATCGAGCGATGGCGGCACTGCCAGCAAACGCAGACGCGCGATATACGTTGCGCTGCCCGTAGCGCTCGCATTCAATCGCGCAACCAGCGCCGCGAAGAACGCACGCACGGCAGGCGCGGCGAGCACGTCTGCTGCGCTCGCCTGATTGCCGGACCCCGCGAGCTTGCGACACGCATCGAGGCGCGGAAAGATCATCACGCCCACATCGTCGCGATTCATGCCGGTGATGACAGCGTCCTGCACATACGGCGCGCCTTCGCTGATGATGCGCGCGCGCATCGGCCCGACGCTCACGAAGGTGCCCGACGCCAGTTTGAAGTCCTCGGCGATGCGGCCATCGAAGGCCAGACCCAGTTCCGGCTGCTGCGGATCGACAAAGCGCACGGCGTCGCCGGTGCGGTAATAACCCTCTTCGTCGAACACGTCTTTGGCATGCTCGGGCAGCGCGCGCCAATACCCGCTCATCACGTTCGGGCCGCGAAAACGCACTTCCAGCTTGCCATCCACCGGCGCGATCTTGGCCAGACATCCCGGCGCAGGCAGGCCGATATAACCGGCGCGCGCCACCGGCCCCGTGGTGAACAGACACGAGGGCGCCGTCTCCGTCATGCCCAGCCCCGCCATGATGCGAATGCGCTCGCCGCAATGCGCGAGCGTCACGCGTTCGAGCCGCTCCCACGCCGCCTGCGAAAGCCCCGCACCCGCGAAGAAATACATCTTCACACGCGAGAAAAAACGCTCGCGCAGCGCGGCATCGGTTTCGAGCGCGACGGTCAGTTCTTCCCAGCCTTTGGGCACGTTGAAATAGATCGTCGGCGCAATGTCACGCAGATTGCGCAGCGTTTCCTCAAACTTGCCAGGCACGGGCTTGCCATCGTCGATATAAAGCGTGCCGCCGTTATACAGCGCGATGCCCACGTTATGACTGCCGCCGAAGGTGTGATTCCACGGTAGCCAGTCCACCAGCACGGGCGCTTCGATGCCGAATTGCGGGAACGTCTCCAGCAGCATCTGCTGATTCGCGCAAAGCATGCGGTGCGTGGTGGGCACGGCTTTGGGCAAGCGCGTCGATCCTGAAGTGAAGAGAAACTTGGCGATGGTGTCGCCGTCGATTGCCGCGTGCGCAGCGTCGGCGCCTTGCGGCGGCGTGTCGAGCAGCGCCGCAAAACGCGTGACGGGCGCACTTGGGCGTTGCGAAGGCGCGGCGCTCACCCGTTCGACATCGGCGGGTAGCACAGTGTCCAGTGCTTGCGCGTAAGCGTCGATATCGTCGGCGAAAACGAGGCCCGGCGTGAGCAGTTCCAGCACATGGCGCAGCTTGCCGTAATCGCCCGAAAACAGCGAATAGGCCGGCGAAATGGGCGCATACGGAATGCCCGCCCACATCGCGCCAAACGCCATCTGCAGATGTTCGATGCCGTTGCCCGAAAGAATCGCAACGGGCCGCGCCGCGCTCAGGCCGCGCTGCAGCAGCGCCGCACCGATCGCGCGCGCCTGTTCGAGCATCTGCGCGTAGGTGACGCCCTGCCATGCGCCGTTTGCGTCGCGCCGTGCAACGAGCAGGCGGTCGGGGTGGTCGAGCGCGCCGCGCTCCAGACGGTCGGTGAAGCGCTCGGGATAGGCGCCCAGCGGCTCGCCCGCCTCCAGATACCAGCACTCGCCGCGCCGCTCGATACGCGGCGAGACGGAACCGATGGCCACGCCCCGGCATCCGGGTGCGCCGCCTGCGTGGTTGTGGTCCGATACCAAAACCTGTCTCCTGGTTGTTCCAGCTTTGTCCTGCTAGTCCTGATTATCCCGGTTGGGACGCCGCTCGTGCTTTTTGTCTCTGCGGGTATCCGCGAGCGGCGTGGCTTCTTTTTGCGTGGACTGCGGATGCGCGTTTAGCGCTTGTAAGCCTGCAGACCGGGCTTGATGCTCTTGTCGTCGAGGAACTGCTTGAGGCCCTGCTCGCGGCCGCCTTCCTTGTCGCGATAGTTCGCCTGATCGAGCTTGGCGTACAGATAATCCTCGTTCTGCTCCCACGTCAGTTCGCGGCTGCGCTTGAAGCCATGCTTCGCATTCCGAAGCACTACCGGATTCTTGTCGAGCAGCTTTGCGGCCAGCGCCAGCGTTTCCTCGCGCAGTTGCGCACGCGGCACGCTCTTGTTGACGAGGCCCATCTGCGCGGCCTGCGGGCCCGTGAAAGTTTCGCCCGTCATGATGTAGTACAGCGCCTGGCGGTGACCCACCGTATCGGCCATCGCCTTGCTGACCAGATTGCCCGGCGGAATGCCCCAGTTGATTTCCGACAGGCCGAACACGGCTTCGTCGGCGGCAATCGCCAGATCGCAGGCCACCAGCGGCGAGAACCCGCCGCCGAAGCACCAGCCATTGACCATCGCGATGGTCGGCTTCGAATACATGCGCAGCAACTGCCATTGCCAGCGGCTCGCGTCGCGGCGGATACGTTCCTGCAGCACGTCCGGGCCCGCATCGACTTCGCGGAAGTATTCCTTCAGGTCCATGCCGGCCGTCCAGGCATCGCCTTCGCCGGTCAGCACGAGCACCTGCGCTTCCGGGTCGAGTTCGATCGTCTCGAGAACGTCGATCATTTCCTTATTGAGCGTCGGGCTCATTGCGTTACGCTTTTCGGGGCGATTGAATGCCACCCACGCGATCCCGCCCTGCACCGTAACATTGACCGTTTTCCAGCGACCTTCGTAGCTCATTGTCTTTCTCCGTGGACATTGCCGCACTCGCGGCTTGATCTCAATTTACTATCAGGCTACCTGATATGTAAAGTAGAATATGATGTCGTTGGTACAAACCCTGAACGTCACGTCGATGACCCGTAAAACTGCTCCCACGCCCCCTGTCGCCGAACCCAGCCCGCACGCCGTGCCGCCCATGCGCCTGAGCTATCTGATTGGCCAGCTCGACCGCATCGTGTCGCGCCGCCTCGCCGAAGCGCTCGCGCGCCACGGTCTTACGTTGCCGCAGTACACGGCGCTTTCGGTGTTGCGCGCGCGCGGTCAATCGTCGAATGCGCAGATTGCCGAGCGTTCGTTCATCACGCCGCAATCGGCCAACGAAGTGGTGAAGACGATGGAAGCGCAGGGCTGGGTCACGCGCGCCGCCGATCCGCTGAACCGCCGCATCGTGTTGCTCTCGCTGACCGATGCGGGCGTGCGGCTGCTCGCGGATTGCGACGCTGCCGCCGATCACGTGGAAGGCGCCATGCTCGACGATATGGATGCCCAGACTGCGCAGGCGCTGCACGGCTTGCTGCATGCGTGCGTGCGGAATCTGCGGGCGGCCTGAAGCGGCTCGAAGCGATGTGCAGCGCCGCCGCGCGCCGCTCAGGACATTCTGGGGACATATCGACGCGCAAGAATGTCGCATTGCAACACATCGTCCTTGCATTCCAGGAAGGGGAGCCTATAATAGGGAAAACCCCTAGGTAATCACCCTGATCGAATCGAGGACATCATGGCTGCGCTCATCGCTGCACTTTCGTCTAACGTGAATCACGCTGTTGAGGCGCTCAGCCGCCTTGGCACGAAGGCGCTCAACCGCCACCTGGAATACTGCGAACTGCTCGCAGAAGCCCAGCGCCGCTACTAAGCGGCCCGCGGGCAGAATCCGCCCGTAGTCGTGCTCTTGTTGTAAGGCATCACCGTGCGCCGGAAGCGTTGTGCTTCTGGCGTTTGCGTCGTGTGTGCCTGTAGAACGCCGTTTTTCGGGCGCGCAGATTCGCACGCGCGCCCTGTCCATTGTTGCGGCCCCGTTCACGGGCACGCCGCCTGCTGTATCAGTGCCATCACAACGGGTGGCCCTGAACCATGGACGAATTCTTCAATCGGCTCTTCCATCTGCAACCGTCGCTGCTCGCGACGGTGACGCACGACGTTCTCCATTTGATCGTCGCGGTGCTCATCATCGCGATCGGCTGGTGGATCTCGAACCGTATCGCCCAGCTTTTCGCCAATATGCTCGCCCGCTCGCACGCGGACCCGACGCTCGCGCCCATGCTCGCCGGCATCGCCGCGTGGGCCGTGCGGGTGATCGCGATCGTCGCGTCGCTGAGCGAAATCGGCATTGCGACCGCCAGCGTGCTGGCTGCGCTCGGCGCGGCCGGGCTGGCGATCGGTCTCGCCTTGCAGGGCACGCTGCAGAACATCGCGGCCGGCATCATGCTGCTGATGCTGCGGCCGTTCCGCGCCGGCGACGTGATCGAAGGCAGCGGCGCGGCAGCGGGCATCGTGCGCGAAGTGGGCCTGTTCACCACGCGTATCGAGCGCGGCGACGGCAACGACGTGTTCGTGCCGAACAGCCAGATCTGGAGCAATCCCGTCATCAACTACAGCAGCGGCGGCACCCAACGGGTCGACGTGACGGTCGATCTCGCGCGCCGCGATCAGGTCGATTCCGCCATCGGCGAACTCAAGAAAATGGTTGCCGACGAGCCGCGCGTGCTGGCCGGCAACACGCTCGCGCCGACCGTTGCCGTCGAGAGTTATCCGTCGAAGGGAGGCGTGCGGCTGCGCATCGCCGCATGGGTGCGCAACGCCGATGCCGCCTACGCCGCCGACGATCTGCGTGCCCACGCGCGCGAGGCGCTGGACAGCGCAGGACTGGCGGTGACGGGCACGCCCGCGCGGCATGAGCGCGATGAAATGAACGCGGCGCTATCGCATTCGTAACGGGAAGCGCCGTATAAAAAGCGCGCGCTCGTGTATCAGGAGCGCCGCGCCGTTGGGGGCAGTTGAGGCAATAGCGACCGTTTCGGGCGTCGCGCAAGACCGGTGCGCGACCCGCTGCTAAACAGCGCATTCGCAGCGCAGCATTTTGCGGGAGGATGGCCATGTCGATGCAAGCAAAGCTCGACCGCTGGCGCAATGTGTCGCGGTTCCTCATCGCCCGTATGACGGACTACGGGGAATTGTTCATGATCGAACTGGCCGAGACACGTGCACGCATCATGCGCGAAATGCTCGCGCTGGTGGCACTGGCGGTCACCCTGCTCTTCACGCTGTCGTTCTTCTGTTTCGCGCTGATTGCCTCGGCGTGGAATACGGCGTATTTCCTCGCGGTAGTCTGGGGCATCGCTGCGGCCTGGCTCCTGCTCTCGCTCGCCGCGCTGCTGATTTTCCGCGCACAACGGCATGCACAATCGTTCGGAGTACTGCGCGACGAATTGCGAGCCGATGTCGAAACGGTCAAAGAGGCACTCAAATGAATCGACGTACCCGCCTGCGCCACGCGCGCGAAGCCGCCTTGCTCACCCGCATGGAAATGGCGCGCACAGAACTGCTGCTCGCCAATATCGGCTTGCGGCTGGGACTTGCCGCGCCGCGCGATCAGTCTCTGTCGATCGCGAATCTTGGCCGCGCGCTGGCTGGCGCGCCGCGCGTCACGCTGCTGGGATCGGCGCTACTCGGCACGGTGGTGTTCGGGCCGAAACGCGTCCTGCCGATGATGGCGCGCTCCGGCTGGCTGGGCTGGATCGCGCACAACGTCCGCATCCAGTCCGCGCGTTCGACGCGCCCGCATCATTCCGCGTGAATTTCGTTGGTCAGCGGCTGACCTTGTTCGAACTCGGCAATGCTGCGCAAGGTCGTTTCGCAGATCGTCGAAACGGCTTCGCGCGTGAGAAACGCCTGGTGCCCGGTCACGATCACATTCGGGAAGGTCATCAAGCGTTGCAGGACATCGTCGTCGATGATCGTGCCGGAGAGATCGCGAAAGAACACATCCGCTTCCTGCTCGTACACGTCGATCGCCAGCCCGCCCAGTTGCCCGCTCTTGAGCGCCGCCAGCGCCGCCTCCGTATCGATCAGTCCGCCACGGCTCGTGTTGATGAGCAGCGCGCCGCGCTTGGCGCGCGCCAGCGTATCGGCGTTGATGACGTGGTAGGTCTGCGGCGTCAGCGGGCAATGCAGCGAAACGATATCGGCGTTCAGGCCAATTTCGCCCGGCTGCCCATAGCGTCCACCCAGCGCTTCGAATTCCGGCGAAGGATAGGCGTCATAGCCGATCACATCGCAGCCAAAGCCAACCATGATGCGCGCAAACGCACGGCCGATCTTGCCCGTGCCGATCACGGAAACAGTCTTGCCGCACAGGTCGAAACCCATCAGCCCGTCGAGCGCGAAATTGAAATCGCGCGTGCGGTTATAGGCGCGATGAACCTTGCGATTGATCGCCATCAGCAGCGCAACGGCGTGCTCGGCAACCGAATTGGGCGAGTAATCGACCACGCGCACCACCTTGATGCCGATATCCGCAGCGGCCTTGAGATCGACATTATTGAAACCGGTGCAGCGCAACGCGACCAGTTCCGTGCCGCCGCGCGCGAGCGTTTCGAGAATACCGGCGTCGGCCTTGTCGTTGACGAAGATACAGATCGCGCGATGGCCCGCCGCCAATCCTACGGTATCCTCATTGAGTGGATCGTCGAGATATCTGAGTTTATGGCCGTGCCCCGCATTCGCGGCATTGAGAAACTCGCGGTCATAAGGCTTGGCACTGAATACGGCGATATCCATCTACTTGCTCCGGATAAAGATTCGTGAAATACGGCTTCGTCGTCAATGCATCAGCGCATCAACGCGACGGCGATCTCCACGAACAGAATTTTCACAATAGTCATCGACGGGAAAATCATCGCGTAGCCGACGTCCGGAAGATCCGTCGGTGCCACGCGGTTGGCAAACGCCAGAATCGCCGGGTTGCCGGTCGCGCCGCTGAGTACGCCCATCGCCGCGTCGAACGGCAGACGGAAAATCCACAGGCAGCACACCGCCGTGATGATCAGCAACGCTAGCACAATGACCAGCCCATACAGCAGGAAAGAAACGCCAGTTGTGCCGACTGTCGCAAAGAACTTGGGCCCGGACGCCATGCCCACCTGCGCCAGAAAGATCGTCAGGCCGAAATTGCGCAGCACCAGATTGGCCGTGAGCGGCATGGTCCAGACGAACGGGCCAAAACGCCGCACCCGTCCGAGACACAGCGCCACCAGCAGCAGCGCCGCCAGACCGAGCGTCAGGTGGCCAACGCCGGGAATCGGCACCGGAATCACGCCCGCGATCAGCCCGAGCGCCGCGCCCACGCCGATCGAAATAAAGCTCAGTTCAGCGGTCCCCTTGATCGAATCGCCGAAGAACGCGCGCATGCTTTTGTGGTGAACCTGATTGGCCAGCAGCCCGACGCGGTCGCCGAATTCGAGGATCAATTCCTGGCCCGGCATCATGTCCACATCGCCGCGCCGCACATGCGCAATCGAACAGGCGACGCCATCAGGAAAACGCAGATCGCGCAGCGCATGCCCGACCACCAGCCGGCTCGACGCGAACACGCGCATATAGGCCAGATCTTCGCGATGGTTGGTCATGCGGCCCGGCTGCAACTCGCCGCATAAAGCCGTGGTATCGCGCAACAGCAGCGGATCGGTGGCGGTGGCGAGCAGCACGTCGTCGGCCTGAAGCACGAGATCGGCTTCGGGCTGCTGGTTGTGATGAGCGCGCCGCACCGCCGCGATAAAGACGCCGTGCGGCAGACGCTGGATCAATTCCGACAGCTTCAGGCCGATCAGATCGGGGTTCCTGAGCGCGATTTCGGCGGTCTCGATCAGCCTGGGCGGCGGCGGCACGATTTTGGGCTTGAGCACGGCGCCGAGCGCGTAGAGAAACAGAATTGGCCCGGCCACGCCAAAAGGATAGGAAACGCTGTAACCCACCGTCGCGCCATCGCTTTTCATCGCGGCCATGGCGGCCTGCAGACTGGCGGTGCTCGTGCCCGAACCCGCGAACATGCCCAGCGCCTGATCGAGCCGCACGCCGAACAAGGGCACCAGTGCGATGGCCACGAAGCCCGCGCCGATCACACCGAGGATCGCCGCCGCGTTGGCCTTGAGTCCGTTGGCGCTCGTCAGCCCTTTGAAGAACTGGTCGCCGTATTGAATGCCGATGCCGTAAAGAAACAGCAGCAGGCCGAGCGTGCCGAGCAAGGCAGGCGGCGCGGACTTCGGCGCCCATCCGCCTATTGCAAGCCCGACGAACAGCACCGCGCCGGAACCCAGCGACACGCCCTTGATGCTCAACTCGCCCACCACATAGCCCAGCGCCACCGTCACGAAGAGCGTGAGCAATGGCTGGGTTTCCAGCAGCGTCTTGATCGCGTCCATGCAAGGCATCCTTGTCGACGAACCGGAGGCTGAAACCGCCTCTCGCTGCCTCGCATTACAGACCATTCTTTCGCGCGCTGCGTTTAAAGCGCTCAATTGAAAGCGCGCGAATTGGAAAGACGCGCCCAGCGCGCATGCGGATTGCCGATGTTTGCATACACGTGCACGGCTTGAGCGCAGCGCGCGCTGGTGTAGCATGCTTCAAGTCGGACGGCGGCTTATGGCTTATCGATCATGCCGCCAGCCCGCGCCTGGAGACCTTGCCGATGTCCACCGACTGGAAGCGCCGTATCCGCCTGTTCGTGCAGCGTTTCTGGCAACCGACCAGCGCCTGCATGACCTGCATGCCCGGCAGCTGGACCAACATCATGAGCGCCGCGCATTGGGCGCTGGCGTTCAAGACCGGCCTCTTCACCGGCCTGCTGGCCGTGCTGCTCACGTTCACGCCGCTGGCAAAACTCTATTCGAATCGTTATGGCAACGCGCTGGTCATGGGCGCGCTGACGGCCATCGGCGATACCTACTCGCATCCCAGCCATTACGTCTTTCCCGAAGCGCTGCTCACCGGCATGGTTTCGGGGCTGATTACGCTGGGCGCGTCATTTCTGTTCGAAGACCGGGCGCGGCGCTTACGCCATGTCTGGGCGCGTCTCGTCGGTTAGCGTCGCCGCATTGCATCAATCGCGATCGGGCGCACCGAGCGGAAAGAACGCCCGATACGGCCGCGCCTCTTCCACCGCGCGCGCAAACGAAGGACGCGCCAGCAAGCGCGCCCGATACGCGCGCAAATTCGCAAACGCCTCGGGAATGCGATGGGTCCAGTCTGCGTAGAACAAGGAAGGCGCCGCCGCGCAGTCCGCCAGCGTGAAATCCTCGCCTGCCGCCCACGTGCGGCCAGCCAGTTCCTCGTCGAGCCACGCATAGGCCAGGTCGAGTTTCTGCGCGGCCCACGCCAGGCCTTCTTCACGGCGCGCGGCGTCGCCGCTCAACGCGCCATCGACGGCGCGCTGCATCGGCGTCATCACATGCAGATCGAAGAAACGGTCGAGAAAACGCACGTCGAGTGCCGCCTGCGGGTCGGCGGGCAATAGCGTCACGGGCCCGGGATGGGCCTGCTGAAGATATTCGATGATGATGCTGGACTCGGCGACATGGCGCTCGCCGTCCAGCAGCAGCGGGAACTTGCGCAGCGGCCAGCGCCGCAACCACTCGGCCGAATGCGGCGAGTCCGGCCCGATGGCGCGAAACTCAAACGGCGTGGCGTTCTCGTACAGCGCAATCAGCGCCTTCTGCGTGTACGAGGAAAAAGGATGACCGTAGAGCGCGAGCGACATCGTGAGATCTCCTGTGCAGCAACACAAAAAGCATCCGGGATTTGCCGCTCTCCATCATAAAACTTCCGCGATCTAACGAACCGGAGAAACGCCGCTCATCTGGCCTCGACTTGCCAGGAATGCAGCAGCGAGCGGGTTTGCGCACTCACGGTGGCTTTCACAAACTCCGCGTTTTCGCCGTCGATCTCGTCCCAGCCAAGCATCGACAACGTCGACTCGCGCGCGACATGGAACGCAAAAAACTGCCCCCAGATGCTGATCATGCGCACGATGGTCAGCGGATCGTTTTCTTCGCGTCCCGTGATGCGCGCGATCAGGGCGGCGTTCACCTTGTTCATCGGCGTACGCAGACGATCGCGCAACACTTGCGAGCCAATTTCGGGCTCGCCGCCGCCTTGCTCGCGCGCAAAGAAGAGCCGGCGGTCGGTTTCGCGCCCCTTTCTGAACATCAGATCGGCAATGGCGCACTGAAGGTCGATGAAGGCGTCGACCAGTTCGCTCTGGGGCTTGTCGCCTTTCAGCGTCTCCTGCGCCTGCACGAGCGCCGGCTCCAGAACCTGCAGGGCATCGTCGACGAGCGCCTCGGCGCAGGCCCGATAAACGCCCTCCTTGTTCTGGAAGTAATACTGCAGCGCAGGCGCGTTGACACCCGCGCGGGCCGCGATGTCCCGTGTCGAAGCACCGGCGAATCCGTACTGGCCAAACAGGGAAATGGCGGCGTCGATCAGCTTTTTACGGGTTTCTTCGCCGCGTGCGTAGCCACCTTCTGCCGGGTGGCGCGGGCGCCTGGATTCAGACATAGGAAAAAGATTCAGTAGGAAAACTTCCAAAATATAACACTTGACAGATATTTTCCGGATGGAATAATTCGTCCAATTGGAATAAATTGGGGTTTTCCACACCATGTCGACGACAGCAGGGGCGCCGGGCCGCGAAGGCCAGGACACACAACAAAGCGCGCAAACGCGCGGTTCGAAACGCGGCATGCTGATTGGGGCCGCAGTCGTAGCGCTGATCGGCGGGGCAAGCTGGGCGGGCCACTGGTGGCTGGTCGGGCGCTTTATCGAGAGCACCGACGACGCCTATCTGCAGGCCGATAGCGTGACGGTCGCTCCCAAGGTGAGCGGCTATATCACCGATGTCTTCGTGGCGGACAACCAGGTCGTCAAGGTCGGCGATCCTTTGGTGCGGCTCGACACCCGGCAGTACCAGGCGGCGCTCCAACAGGCCAAAGCCACCGTCGATGCGCGCAATGCCGACATCGAACACGCGAACGCCCAACTCGCGCAGCAGCGCGCCAATATTGCCCAGGCGCTCGCCCAGGAAGACGTGGCGCGCGTCAGCCTGCGCCATGCGCAGGACGAAGTCGCGCGCTACACACCGCTCGTGGCGTCCGGCGCGGAAACCGCGGAAAAGCTCTCTGAACTCAAAAGCTCGCGCGATCAGGCGCAGGCCACGCTGGCCGCCGATCACGCCGCTGTCGAATCGGCCCGCTCGCAGGTGGGCGCACTGACCGCGCAACTCGGTCAGGCGCGCGCACAACTCGAAGCGGCCAAAGCGAGCACCGCACAATCCCAGCTCGATCTCGACCATACGGTGGTGACGAGTTCCATCGCGGGCCGCGTCGGCGACCGTACGGTGCGCGTCGGGCAGTTCGTGCAGCCCGGCACGCGGATGCTGTCGGTCGTCCCCGTCGCGGACCTCTATCTGACAGCCAACTTCAAGGAAACGCAGATCGGGCGCATGCGCATCGGTCAGCCCGTGGACATCTCCGTCGATGCGCTCTCCGGCCACAAGCTGCACGGCGTCGTCGACAGCTTCTCGCCGGGCACGGGCGCGCAGTTCGCCCTGCTGCCCGCGGAGAACGCGACCGGCAACTTTACGAAGATCGTCCAGCGCGTGCCGGTGCGCATCCGTCTGGAAACCGGCCCGCAAACGCGCAAGGTGCTGCTGCCAGGCATGTCCGTGACCGCCGAAGTCGATACCCGATCCTCGCGCGACGACGAGCACCGCATCGACGCCGAGAATCATCGTGAGTAACGCAAGCACGGCTTCGGCAAACGCGGTCAGTGCGGTCAGTACGACGAGCGCGCCGCATGCTCAGGGCGAGCGTGCAAGCGCCTCGGACTGGATTGCGGTCGCGGCGGGCGCGCTGGGCGCGCTGATCGCCACGCTCGACATCTCGATCACGAACTCGGCGCTGCCGCAGATTCAGGGCGAAATCGGCGCGACCGGCACCGAGGGCACGTGGATTTCCACGGGCTACCTGATGTCGGAAATCGTCATGATTCCGCTCGCCGCGTGGCTCACGCGCGTGTTCGGCCTGCGCAACTTCCTGCTCGCCAACGCGACGCTGTTCATCGGCTTTTCGATGATGTGCGGCTGGTCGGGCTCGCTCGCCGTGATGATTATTGGGCGCATCGGCCAGGGCTTCACGGGCGGCGCAATGATCCCGACCGCGCAGACCATCATCCGCACGCGCCTGCCACCTTCGCAGTTGCCCATCGGCATGACGGCGTTTGGCCTGACCGCGCTGCTCGGGCCGTTGCTGGGCCCGGTGGTCGGCGGCTGGCTGGCCGAGAACATCAGCTGGAGCTGGTGCTTTTTCGTCAACCTTCCCGTGTGCCTCGCGCTGATTGGCCTGCTGATTTACGGGCTCGGCCCTGATCGTCCGCACTGGGAAGAATTCCTGAAGGCCGACTGGATTGGCATCGTCGGGCTCGCGATTGGCCTCAGTTCGCTCACCGTGGTGCTGGAAGAAGGCCAGCGCGAACGCTGGTTCGAATCGCAGATGATCGTCAGCCTCACCTTTGTGTCGCTTTTCGGCATGGTGCTGATCGGGATCTCGCAGTATGTCGCGAGAAAGCCGATACTGCGCCTCTCGCTGATGCGCAACATGCGTTTCGCCAGCGTGAATGTGATTGTCTTTATGGTGGGCGCGGGTCTCTATGGCATTTCGTATCTGCTACCGCAGTTTCTGAGTCAGGTTGCCGGTTATAACGCCGAACAATCGGGCATGGTCATGCTGCTCTCCGGCATCCCCGCGATGCTGACGATGCCGATCCTGCCGCGCCTGCTTGGCAAGTTCGATATTCGTGCGCTTGTGATCACGGGGCTGCTGCTTTTCGCGTGGAGTTGCATGCTCGACACCACGCTGACCGCGCTGAGTGTCGGCCACGATTTCACCTGGTCGCAGCTTCTACGCGGCATTGGGCAGATTCTCTCGATGATGCCGCTCAATCAGGCGGCCATGGCGACCGTCTCGCGCGAAGAATCCGGCGACGCCGCGGGCATCTACAACATGGCGCGCAATCTTGGCGGCTCGGTCGGCCTGGCGATTATCGGCACCTTGATCGATCGGCGCGAAACCTTCCATACGGCCGTGCTTCGCGAGGCGGTCACGAATAACTCGATCATCGGACAGGAACATATCGTCGCGAGCGCGGCGAGCTTTTTTGCGCAGACCGGCGACATGACCTACGCGAAGCTGCAGGCGCTGGGGCAACTGGCTGCGCAGATCCAGACGCAGTCGATCGTCATCACCTATTCGGAAACGTTCTGGGTGCTCGGCGTCGCCTTGCTCGCCTGCATTCCGCTCGCCTTCCTGCTCAAGAATCCGCGTCCCGGCGCGGCTCCGGTAGAAGCTCATTGAAGTGTATTGAATCCAACATGACGGCAACCAATTCCCTCCACCCTCGCGTGAGCGCAGTCAGTGCAATCGCCGTGGCATGCGCCGCGTGCCTGCTGGCCGCCTGCACGGTTGGGCCCGATTATTACGGCGCGCCTGCGGTTGCGCCCGAAGCGGCCAGCGCCGCCAGTTTCGTGCGCGCTCCCGCGAAAGGCGTCGTCGCCACTTCGCCCGCGCCGAATCAATGGTGGCTGGCGCTCAACGATGCGCAACTCGATTCGTTGATCGCGGCCGCTTTCGCCCATAACCCGGATCTGCGCGCGGCGCAGGCACGGCTGCGCGCCTCGCGCGCGCAGTTGCAGCAGCAACGTGCGGCCGAAATGCCCAAGCTTTCCGCCGATGCCGCCACAGTACGCATGCGCGAGCCCGATCTCAGCGCGCTGTCGTCGGCCGATTCGAGCGCAGGCTCGTCGGGACGCGGCCCTCTTTCGCTGTACACCGCAGGCTTCGATGCCTCGTGGGAAATCGATCTGTTCGGCGGCACGCGCCGCGCGATCGAAGCCGCGGATGCGCAGTCCGAAGCCGTCAATGCCGATCTCGCCGATGCCCAGGTTTCGCTCGCCGCCGAAGTCGCCCAGGCGTATATCGGCTTGCGCGACCAGCAGCAGCGCCTGCTCATCGCGCAGCGCACGGCCGAGCTGCAGCAGAAAAGTCTCACGCTGACGGAGCAGCGACGCGCGGGCGGCACGGCCGCCGATGTCGATGTCGAGCGCCTCACGACGCAGGTCGAAAACACCCGCTCGACCATCACGCCGCTCGCCTCCCAGGTGGAAATCTCGCTCGATGAGCTTGCCGTGCTCACGGGCAAGGCGCCGGGCGCGCTCGACGCCGAACTGGCGCAGGCGAGTGCATTGCCGAACCTGCCAACTGACGTAGCCGTGGGTGATCCGGCTAAAATGCTCGCGCAGCGCCCGGACATTCGCGCAGCGGAGCGTCGTCTCGCATCGAGCAACGCGCAAATTGGCGAACACATCGCCGATTTTTTCCCGAAGGTCACGCTGTACGGCGATCTGAGTTATTCCGCCGCCGACCCAGGCCACCTGTTCCGCAAGGAAAACGCCACCTGGCTGGGTGCGCCTTATCTCTCGTGGAACCTGTTCGATTTCGGCCGCACGCTGGGCGCCGTGCACGGCGCAGAAGCGTCGCGTGACGAAGCCATCGCGAACTACGAAAAGGCGGTACTGGGCGCGCTCCAGGATGCGAACGACGGCTTGTCGCGCTACGGCTACCAGCGCGAACACCTGGCGACGCTGCTGAAGGTCCAGAAGTCCGCGGTGCATTCGGCGGAACTGACGCGGCAGCGCTATCGCGCCGGCACCGTCAGTCTCGTCGATCTGCTGGACACGCAGCGTGCCGAATTTTCGGCCCAGCAGGACGTCGTCGCGGGACAGGCGGAACTGCTCAAGGATTATGTTTCGCTGCAGAAAAGCCTGGGCCTCGGTTGGCAACAGCCGCAAACATGATCGCCGACCGTTGTTGAATTTTGCCCTTCGTTGTCTTTGATGCCATACCCCACACTCGTAGCGTGCCGCCACTGTGACGCCCTTTTCCGCAGGCCTCGCCTCCTGCCCGGAGGCCAGACCGCGTGCTGTTCGCGGTGCGGCTCGACGCTCTACCGGGAAAGCGCCGCGCAACTCGACAGCCTGTGCGCCATCACCGTCGCCGCGCTCGTCACCTTCATCATCGCGCAGGCGTTTCCCATCATCGAGCTGGACGCTAACGGGATTACCTCGGAATCGAGCCTGATCGGCGCGCTCGCGGTCTTGTGGAGCCAGGGCATGTACGCCGTCGCCTCGCTGGTGTTCTGCGCGACGGTGTTGTTTCCGCTCGTCGAGATCGTGGCGCTGCTCTATCTGCTGCTGCCGATCCGGCGAGGCATCGTTCCGCCCGGCTTTCGCCACGTGATGCACGTGATCGGGTTCGTGCGGCCGTGGGGCATGCTCGAAGTTTTCATGGTGGGCATTCTGGTCGCCATCGTCAAACTGGTGAGCATCTCGCGCGTGATGCCGCAGACCGCGCTGTTCGCTTTCGCGGCGCTGACCTTGATGCTGACCGTCGTGGCGATGTTCGATTTTCGCAGGCTCTGGGAAATAGCGGATTCGTTGCGCGCACCACTAATCGGCGGCGATAACGACCCGGGCCATTACGCGCCGAAGTTGCGCTCTACGCGCGACTCCAGCGCCGAGGGTGCCGATGGCGTCGCGGGCCACGTCACCGCCAAAGACGCCGGTCTGGCCTGCTGCCATGTCTGCGGTCAGCTGGAGTCGCGGCAGCTTCTCGCGCGCACGCCGCGCAAGTCGCACAAGCAGCACAAGCCGCGCTGCACGCGCTGCCATGCGCCGATGCACCTGCGTCGGCCTGACTCTCTGCGGCGCACCTGGGCGTTCCTGAGCGCCGCGGCGATTCTCTACATTCCTGCGAACGTCCTGCCGATCATGAACACGGCGACGCTCGCACATGATCGCGGCGACACCATCCTGAGCGGCATCGTCCACTTCTGGCTGACCGGCGAATGGCTGATCGCGAGCATCGTTTTCATCGCCAGCATCATGGTGCCGATGCTCAAGATCTCTGCGCTCGCGCTCCTCGCCTTGACCTCGCAGCGGCGCTCCAGATGGCGCACCGCGGAACGCACGACGCTTTACCGCGTTGTCGAAGTCATCGGCCGCTGGTCGATGCTCGATATCTTCGTCATCGCACTCACCGTTGCGCTGGTGCGCTTCGGCACGTTCGGCACGGTCACCGCGGGCCCGGGCGCCATCGCCTTCGGTGCGGTCGTCATTCTGACGATGCTGGCGTCGATGCAGTTCGACCCGCGACTCATCTGGGACCCGGTTTCCCGCGCCGCGCCGGTCGCTGAAGAACCCTCGCAATACACCATGGAACATCCGCATGACTAGTCCGAAAGGAACCCACACGCCTTCCGGCGACGACCACGTTCCGGGCGCAAGCGAGCCCGAGATCGTCCAGCCCAGACGCTGGCTGCCCTCGCTCGTCTGGATCGTGCCGCTCATCGCGGCGCTGATCGGCATTGCGCTGGTGGTGAAGTCCGTCGCCATGCGCGGGCCGACGCTCACGATCACGTTCCTGTCCGCCGAAGGGCTCGAACCTGGCAAGACGAAGGTCAAATACAAGGAAGTCGAGATTGGCTCGGTGCGCGCCATCAAGCTCTCGCCCAACCTCTCGCACGTGCTGGTGACGGTCGAACTCACCAAGGACGCCGAGAACTTCGCGCGCAAGGACAGCCGCTTCTGGGTGGTGCGTCCGCGCGTGGGGGCGGGCGGCGTATCGGGCCTGGGCACGCTGCTTTCCGGTTCGTACATTGGCGCAGATGCCGGCCGTTCCGACGAAACCGCCAGCGATTTCACCGGACTGGAAACGCCGCCCGCCGTGACCATCGACGAGAAAGGTCATCGCTACTCGCTGCATAGCGCGGATCTGGGTTCGCTCGATATCGGCACGCCGATTTTCTATCGGCGCATTCAGGTCGGCCAGGTCACCGGCTATGCGCTCGACAAGGATGGCGCAGGCGTGAGCGTGCAGGTGTTCGTGCGCGCGCCCTACGATCAGTACGTGGGCACGAATACGCGCTGGTGGCACGCGAGTGGCGTGGACGTGAAGCTCGACGCCAGCGGTTTCAAGGTCAACACGCAGTCGCTCGCGACTGTCGTGGCGGGCGGTCTGGCGTTTCAGGCGCCGACTGGCCGCGCGATGGGCCCGCAGGCGCCCGACAACGCCACCTTCACGCTCGCCTCGGACGAAAGCGAAGCCATGCGTGAGCCCGACGGCACGCCGTCACGTGTGGTGATGTACTTCAACCAGTCGCTGCGCGGCCTTTCCGTGGGCGCGACGGTGGATTTCCGCGGCATCGCGCTCGGCCAGGTGACAGATATCGGCATCGAATACGATCCGAAGCAGCGCAATTTCACCATGCCGGTGACGATGGATCTGTACCCGCTGCGTCTCGTGCGCAAGAACCGCGGCGGCGCCACGCCACAGCCAGGATCGCCGCAAGGTCGCGAGTTCATTCAGCGCCTCGTCGAGCGGGGCCTGCGCGGACAATTGCGTAACGGCAACCTGCTGACGGGCCAGCTTTACATCGCCCTCGATGTGTTCCCGAATTCGCCGCCTGCGAAGTACAACCTCGACAGCGACCCGATGGAACTGCCGACGGTGCCGAACTCGCTGGAAGAACTGCAACAGCAGGTCGCCGACATCACGAAGAAGCTCAATCAGATTCCGTTCGACAAGATCGGCAATAACCTGAACGAGTCGCTCAAGAGCGCGAACCAGTTGTTCGGCAAGGTCAACAACGAACTGCTGCCGCAGATGAAGGGCACGCTCGACGAAGCGCAAAAGACCTTCAGCGCCGCTCAGTCCACGTTGCAGCAGGACTCGCCGTTGCAGTCGGACGTGCATCAGGCGCTGCAGGAACTCACGCGCACGCTGCAATCGCTCAACTCGCTCTCGGATTATCTGGAGCGCCACCCCGAATCGCTGCTGCGCGGCAAATCAGGAGACACGCCATGACGTTTTGCCGGCTTAACCCGCGGCTTCCTACCGCGCTTGCGACGTTCGCCTCGGCGTTCGTCCTCGCGGCAACGCTCGCGGGCTGCGCCTCGCCCGCCAGCCGTTTTTACACGCTGAGCCCGAGCGGCGACGGCGCACGCACTTCGCAGGCCGCCGCGCCGGTTGGCGCGGGCAATCCGGCGTGGCTCATCGAGCTTGCGCCGGTCGATGTACCGCCGCAAGTCGCGAAGACGCAGCTTGTCGTGCAGACCGACGCCACGCAGGTGAAGGTGCTGGAACAGGAGCGCTGGGCGTCGATGCCCGGCGACGAAATCCGCCGCGCGCTCTCGGGCGATCTCACGCGGCAGTTGAACACCATCGACGTGTATGGCTCGCCGCATCCGGCTAACGTGCCGGTCTATCGCGTGAGCGTGAACGTGCAGCGCTTCGAATCGTGGCCCGGCTCGCATGCGCTGCTCGACGCGGTGTGGAGCGTGCGCGCACTCGATACGCAAACGGTGATGACCTGCCGCAGCGTAATCGACGAGCCCGTGGGCAACGGTTACGACGCCCTCGTGGCGGGTCATCGTCATGCGGTCGATGCGCTGTCGCAATCCATTGCGCACGGCATTCGTGCAATTAGCGACGGGCGGGCAAAAGGAGCATCGCTGCGCTGTCCGGTCTAGTCCTATCCGCGCGGCTAACGATGCAAGCGTTTGAGTATCGGCAGCAGTGAATCGCGCACGAGCGCGTCGTCGGAATCGACGGCGCGCTCGCTTCATCAAACGGCGCGCGTCATCGCAAACGCGTCGGCCGCCGCCACCGTATCCAGCGCCTCGCGCAACAGCGCGATCTTGCCGTCGCGCGCCACCAGCCGCCCGGCGTACATCTGCCGATAGATTTTCCCCGTCGACGGCACGAGCGCTTCGACTTCATATTCGGCGAAAACCTGCTCCGGCGTTTCAATCAGATAGCGCACGTTTTTAAACGCGAAATCCGGCACTTTGGCGAGTAGCGAGGCGATAAAACCTTCAATCGCTTTCGGCCCCTGCGCACGCCCATCGATGCCGAGCGATTTCAGATACGGCAATTCCAGCACGCCATCGTCGGCGAACAAGAACGCGGCGGCACGCGGGTCGCGAATCGATTCGACGTACGCGGCAAGCAGTTGTTTAGCATGACTCATGATTGACTCGATATAAAAGGCGTTAATGGCGGCGCTTCTTATTGCAGACGCGTCTTCAATGCCGTTGCCATCTGCTGCATGGCGGCGCGTGTCGGGGCATCGGCGGCGAGCACGTTGAGCAGGCCGAAATCGTGGATCGTGCCTTTGTACTGCGTGGTCGTCACTTCATTGCCCGCCTGATCGAGCCGATGTCCATAGGCCTCGCCTTCGTCGCGCAACACGTCGAACTGCGCCGTCTGGATCAGCGCGGGCGGCAAGCCCTTCAACTCGTCGAGCGTGGCGCGCAGCGGCGATGCGTAGCGCTCGTTACGCTGGTTACGCTCGCCTGCGTCGCTCGCGTCGGCGATGTAGGCGTTCCAGAACCACTTCATCATGTCGCGGCTCAGAAAGTAGCCGTTTTCGAAAGCGTCGTAGGAGGCGTTATCGAATGCGTGGTCCGTCACCGGCCACATGAGGCCCTGGAAGCGGATGGCCGGCCCTTGACGATCCTTCGCCATCTGGCTGACGACCGCAGCCATATTGCCGCCCACGCTGTTGCCCACCACCGCCAGCCGCGCCCCATCGACGCCGATGGCTTCGCCCTGCGCGGCGACCCACTTCGTTGCGGCGTAGGCCTGGTTGATCGCAACCGGATAGCGCGCTTCGGGTGAAGGCGTGTATTCGACGAACACGGCCGCCGCGCCCGACTGCACCACGAGATCGCGCACGAGGCGCTCGTGCGTCGGGTAATCGCCGAGAATCCAGCCGCCGCCGTGGAAGAACATGAACACGGGCAACACGCCTTGCGCCTGCTGCGGCTTGACGATGACGAGCGGCACGCTCAGGCCGTCCTGCTCGATGACACGGCGCGTGACATCGATACCCGAAACGTCCACTTCCACACTGCGCTGCGCGCCTGCCAGCACCTCGCGCGCTTCGGCGGGCGTGAGCGTTTCGATGGCCGGGCCGGTGCCGCTGTTGAGCGCAGCGAGGAAGGCGACGGTTGCGGTATCGGGCGTGTTCGGGGTGTTGGGCGTGGCCAGCGTGGCTTGGGTGGTCATCGTGATTCTCCTTTCCGGGTGGTTGAGTGGCTGGCGACCTGATGTCGTGCAGCCGATGGAAAGGAGAATACGGATCGGGAGATATTTGCGAAATAGAAGTGTTTGAAACCTATCGTTGCATAAATGCAATGATAGGCCTCGCATTACGCTTTAGGCCAACGCCAGGTGGGATCGGAAAGATGCTCGGCGAAGTAATCGGACAGCGCCGACACCTTCGCGGGCCGCGCCCGCGCCGATGGCGTGACGAAGTACAAACCGCCCTTCGTCAGCGACCAGTCGGTGAGGATCGCTTCGAGCCGGCCATCGGCCAGATATTCTCCGGCGATGAATTCGGGTAGTTCCGCAATCGCGAGACCATCGAGCAGCGTGGGCAACAGCGCATCGGAATTCGTCACGCGCAGCGGGCCGGTCGGCATCACCGGTTCTTCTTCGCCTGCCTCGTTCGTGAAACGCCAGACATCGCTACGCGCGCGATACGCGTACGAGAGGCACGGCCGATCCACCAGTTCACGCGGATGCGCGGGCCGCCCTTCGCGCGCCAGATACTCAGGCGACGCCACCACGTATTGCGTCACCGCGCACAGCCGCCGCGCCACCAGCGACGAATCGGGCAACGCGGCGATGCGCAGCGCGGCATCGAAGCCATCGGCAACGAGATCGACCGACGCATCAGATAGATGCAGGTCGATCGACACCTCCGGATACGCGCGAAAGAAGCCCGGCAGCAGCGGCGCGACCCAGCGCAGCCCGAACGACATCGGCACCGCCAGGCGCACCAGCCCGCGCGGCTGCACCGACATCTCGCGCGCCGCGCTTTCCGCCTCCTCCGCCTGGCGATAAATCTCGCCGGCCTTCTCGCAGATCGTGCGGCCGAACTCGGTCAGCGCGAGCTGGCGCGACGTGCGGTTGAAAAGCCGCGCGCCCAGCCGGTCCTCGAGCCGGGCCACGCCGCGCGAGACCGTCGCCACCGACACGCCCATCACGCGCGCCGCCGCCGCGAACGATCCCTCCTCGGCGACCTTCGCGAACATCGCCAGTCCTTCGAAATCAGGCAGCTTCGCCATTTGCCCTCATCTTTTCATTTATGCAACGTTGGATTGCAATCAATTCTATTTCGAAATGCCTGGGCCGTCGATATTCTTCTCACATCGCAGCACGCAACACCGAACACACCCTTCCCCTGAACACTGAACCGAACGAAAGGAGCAACACCATGGCACGCAAACTCGACAACAAGATCGCACTCGTTACCGGCGCAACCAGCGGCATCGGCCTGGCTACCGCCCAGCGTTTCGCCGACGAAGGCGCGCACGTCTACCTCACCGGCCGTCGTCAGGCCGAACTCGATGCCGCCGTGAAGAGCATCCGCGAAGCAGGCGGCCAGGCGACCGGCGTGCGCGTCGATTCCACGAAGCTCGACGAACTCGACGCGCTGTACGCACAGATCAAGGAAGAACAGGGCCGCCTGGACGTGCTGTTCGCCAACGCAGGCGGCGGTTCGATGCTGCCGTTCGGCAACATCACCGAAGAACACTTCGACGACACCTTCGACCGCAACGTGAAGGGCGTGCTGTTCACGGTGCAAAAAGCGCTGCCGCTGCTGACGAAAGGCGCATCGGTGATCCTCACGGGGTCGACGGCGGGCAGCGCGGGCACGGCGGCGTTCAGCGTGTACTCGGCGTCGAAGGCTGCGGTGCGCTCGTTCGCCCGCAACTGGATTCTCGACCTCAAGGACCGCCAGATCCGCGTGAACACGATCAGCCCCGGCGCGACCCGCACGCCTGGTTTGCTCGACCTCGCCGGTGACGACGCCGACCAGCGCCAGGGTCTCGCCGATTACCTCGCCGCGCAGATCCCGATGGGCCGTCTGGGCGAGCCGAACGAAATCGCCAGCGCCGCGCTGTTCCTCGCTTCGGACGATGCGAGCTTCGTGAACGGTATCGAACTGTTCGTCGATGGCGGCCAGCAGCAGATCTGAACGTGGCATGGGCGCACGGCTGCGAACTTCAGCATCCGTGTGCCCGAACGGAGTTTCATCATGATCGGACATCGCCCTTTTCTTACGCTCGGCGCCATCGGAAGCGACTGGCTCGACGCGCGGCTGCATTTTCGCGTCGGCATGACCGGGCGCGCGGAGCATACGACGCTCGGGCCGCTCGTCGTCTGGAACGACGACACATTCGCGCCGCGTTCGGGCTTCGGCCTGCATGCGCATCGCAACGTCGAGATCGTCACGTGGGTGCGCTCCGGCGCGATCACGCACGAGGACGACGCGGGCAACCGCGCGCGTCTGGTCGCCGATTCCGTCCAGGCGATGAGTGCGGGCACAACGATTCATCACGCCGAGCGCAACGAGGAAGATGTGCCCGCGCGGGTGTTTCAGATCTGGCTGCGCCCGCGCACGACAGGCGGCACGCCGCGCTGGGCAACGCGCGTGTGTTCGCGCGAATGTCGCGAAGGCCGCTTCGTGACGCTGGCAAGCGGCGATCCGCAAGACGTGCGCGCGGGCGCCCTGCCGATTAACGCCGACGCACGCGTGCGTGTCGCCACACTGCGCGAAGGCATGACGATCAAGCACATGTTGCCGATGCGCGGCTCGGCGTATCTGGTCGCCGATCACGGGCTTCTCGACGTGGGATCTGTCCGGCTTGCGCCACGCGACGGCGTCGCCATCAGGGACGAGGCGCAGCTAGATCTGATCGCGCATGGCGATACCGATGTCGTGATCGTCGAACTGCTGGAACCCTCGACCCAGCGCGACTAGTTTTGCCGCAAATACTCACTCGGCGGCACGCCCAGCACTTTGCGGAACATGGCGGCGAACGCACTCGGGCTGTCGTAGCCGTGTTCCAGCGCCAGTTCGAGAATCGACACGCCTGCTGCAAGACGCGGCAAGCTCAGCAACAGACGCGTATGTCGCCACCACGCGCCCGGCGTCATGCCGGTTTCACGCCTGAAGGTGCGCGCGAGCGTGCGCGCGTTCATGTTCGCGGCGACGGCCCATGAAGCGAGCGTCACCGGCTCGGACGGCTCGCGAATCAGCCGCGCGCACAACGCGGCCAGTTCGGGATGGTGCGGCATCGGCACATGCAGGTCGAGCGACGGAGCAAGCTCGATTTCGTCGAGGATCAAGGCCAGCACGCGGCCCGTGCGATGGTTCAGGTCGTAGTCGGCAGGCAGGCCGCTGGTCGCGAGAACCAGCTCGCGCAGCAACCCGCTGACACCGATAACCCGGCACTCGCGCGGCAGGCTCGAACGCACTTCATGCGCGACAAAAAGGGAGCGCAGGCGCACATCGCCGGCCATCTGGATGCCGTGGCGCGTGCCCGCGGGCAGCCAGACCGCGCGGCCGGGCGGCACGACCCAACTGCCGTCGTCCGTTCGCACGATCATGACGCCGTCGATCGACAGGATCATCTGCGCCTGGGCGTGCGTGTGCGGCGCGAATTCGTCGCCAGCGGCGGACTCCGTGGCGAGCACACCAATCTGCTTCACCTTGTCGGAAGCGTCGAGCGCCTGAAAAAACTCGTTCATGTGTCCATATCGCGACGATGAATGCTCATTGCGCGCGCGATGAATAAAGAGCGCCAACATAACATGGCACGACTGTTTGATTCCATGACACTCGATGCCTGCCGCTCCCACTCACCCTTGCCCTTGCCCGCCCTACCGCTCGACACCCTTTGCCCGAGGCCTCGCGTTTGCGTTCAGTGCGCTGCTTGCCGCCTGTTCCGTCGGCGAGCCCTATCGCGCGCCGTCAGCCAGCCCGGCCCAGAACGCGCCTTTCGATGCCGCCGCCTCCACGCCGCAAGTGCTCTCCGCCGCGCCGCCCGACCACTGGTGGCGGTTCTATGACGACCCGGCGCTCGACGCGCTGATTGGCGAGGCGCTGGCACAAAACCGCGATCTGGCCGTTGCCGCCGCGCGTGTCACGCGGGCCCGCGCGGTGCTGGCGCAGGCCGATGCGGCGCAGTTGCCATCGACGCAAACTTCATTCGGCGTCGATTACGGCAAGCACGAGACCGATCAGATCGTGGCCGCCGCACGCGACACGGGCAGCGCGCCGTCGCGCTTCGGCTGGGCGCCGGGCTTCGCGCTGTCCTGGGAAATCGACTTCTGGGGACGCGTGCGCGATCTCGTGGACGCCGCCCACGCGGATGCGCAAGCCCAGCAGGCCGCCTCCGACGCCTTGCGCGTGAGCGTGGCCGCCGAAACGGCGGCCGCGTATGTGCGCGCCTGTGCCTACGCCCAGCGTCTCGACGTTGCGCAGCATTCGCTTGACATCGCCGATCGCATCGCGACGCTCACGCAGCGGCAACAGGCGCTGGGGCTGGTTTCGTCGATGGAGTCCGTGCGTGCGCGCGCCTTCGCGGACGACGCGCGTGCGCGTCTTCCCGCGCTCGACGGCGAACACCGCGCGGCACTCTATGAACTCGCCGTGCTGCTTGGGCGCACGCCCGCCGATATTCCGGCCGCCGCTCGAAGCTGCCGCCAGCCGCCCACGCTCACGCAGCCCTTCCCCGTGGGTGACGGCGCGGCGCTGATCCGTCGCCGCCCCGATCTGCGCGAAGCCGAACGCAAACTGGCGGCCGCTCATGCACGCGCGGGCGCGGCGCAGGCCGCGCTGTATCCGTCGATCACACTCGGCGGCTCCGTCAACTGGCTCTCGACCACCGGACACCCGGCTTCGATCGGCGACCGCTATGCGCTCGCGTGGAGCGTGGGTCCGCTCATCAGCTGGAATTTCCCGGATCTCGCGGCGAGTCGCGCCCAGCTAGGCGCGGCCCGTGCCGACGACACCGGCGCACGCGCCGCGTTCGATGCGCAACTGCTGCGCGCCCTGCAGGAAACCGAACAGGCGCTCGCCCGCTATGGCGCGGCCTGGCGCGAGCACGACGCGCTGGAGACGGCGCGCGCCGGCCACGCACACGCCTTCGAGCTGGCCGAACGCGAATTCCGCGCTGGCGCGATCGATTCGCTCGGCGTGCTCGACGCCGAGCGCAGCCTGAGCGCCGACGACGCCGCGCTCGCGCAGTCATCGCAACGGCTCGCACTGGACCAGGTCACGGTTTTCAAGGCGCTTGGCGGCGGCTGGCAGCCTTGAGCGCGCGAGTCCCCTTTCTCTTCTCTCATTTCAAAAGAAGACTGTCTGCATGAGTACGACTGTTGATAACGAAATTCAGGCCGATGTCGGGCGCAGCACTACGGCGCGCCGTGCGCGGCGTCCGTGGATCGTCGCGGGGACGTTGCTGGCGTCCCTGGCGGCGGCGGGCTGGGGCTGGCACTGGTGGCAGGTGGGCCGCTTTATCGAAACGACCGACGACGCCTACGTGCGCGCCGATGTCGTGACCGTGAGCCCGCGCATCGCGGGTTATGTGACGCGCGTGCTGGTTGACGATAACCAGACGGTTCATCGCGGCGATCTGCTCGCCACGCTCGACGACCGCGATTACCGCGCGAAAGTGCAGGCCGCTCAGGCCGCGTTGCTGGAGGCGCAGGCGGCCGTGCAGGAAAGCAGCGCGGCCGCGCAGACGCTCGGCGCGCAACTCGCGCAGCAGGGCAGCACGATCGCGCAGGCGCAAGCCGATGTGGACGCTGCACGCGCCGAAGCCGCTCGCCGTGATGCGGACGCAAATCGCTATCGCACCTTGCTGGCCGACGAAGCGGCGAGCGGTCAGCATTGGGAAGCGGCGCACGCCGATGCGCTCAAGGCGCGCGCCGCGCTCGCGCACGCCATTGCAGCGGCGCAGGGCCAACGCGAGGAACGCGACGTGTTGCGCAAGCGCCTCGCGCAGAACGACGCCGCGACGGCGGCCGCTCACGCGCGCGTGGAAGCGGCGCAAGCGCAACGGGCGCTCGCGCAACTCGACCTCGAACACACGCGCATCGTCGCGACGCAGGACGGCATGGTCGGCCAGCGCAGCGTGCGCGCGGGCCAGTATGTCGAGGCCGGCACGCCGCTGCTTGCGGTGGTGCCGCTGCACGCCGTCTACGTGGTGGCCAACTTCAAGGAAACGCAGCTTGCGGCGATGCGCGCGGGCGAACCCGTCGAGCTGGACATCGACACGTTTTCGGGCAAGGCGCTGCATGGCCGCGTGAGCGGTATCGCACCGGGCTCGGGCGCCGAGTTCGCCTTGCTGCCGCCGGACAACGCCACCGGCAACTTCACGAAGATCGTGCAGCGCGTGCCGGTGAAGATCGCGCTCGACGCCTTGCCGCGCGATGTCGTGCTGCGGCCCGGCATGTCGGCGATCGCGCGCGTGGATACGAAAGGGGCGCGGCGATGAGTACCGTCGCCCGACGTTCGCCCGCGCCTGACGAATCCCGCGATGCGCACGATGCTCCCGCAGAAGCGGTCTCGCTGCGCTCGTGGGTCGCCGTGCTCGGCGGCGTGTTCGGCTGCTTCATGGCGGGCATGAACGTTCACGTCACCAACGCCTCGCTGCCCGACATACGCGGCTCGCTGGGCGCGAGCTTCGAAGAAGGATCGTGGATCACCACCGCCTATCTGGTCGCGGAGATCGTCGTGATTCCGCTCACGGGTTGGCTCGTGCAGGTGTTTTCGGCGCGCCGCGTGCTGCTGGTGGGCGCATCCGGGTTTCTGGCGTTCTCGCTGGCCTGCTCGCTGGCGCCGACGATCGGCACGATGATTGTCGCCCGCACCTTGCAGGGCGCATTCGGCGGCGTGCTGATTCCGCTCTCGTTCCAGCTGATCGCCACCGAATTGCCGAAGTCGCGTCATCCGCTCGGGATGGCGCTCTTTGCGGTGGCCAATAACGTGGCGCAGGCGGCGGGGCCGTCGCTGGGCGGCTGGCTCACGGATACCTATTCATGGCGCTGGATCTTCTATCTTCAGATTCTGCCCGCGCTGGCGCTGATCGCGGCGATTGCATGGGCGATCCGCCCGGTTGCCGTCGATACAAAAAAGCTGCGCAGCGCCGACTGGCCCGGCATCCTGACCATGGCCATCGGTCTGAGCGCGCTGCAGATCGTGCTTGAAGAAGGCGAGCGCAAGGACTGGTTCGCGTCGAGCGGCATCGTGCTGCTTGCGTGTATTGCAGCGCTCGGCCTGATCGCGTTCGTCGTGATCGAGGTGCGCCGCGCGCAACCGTTTATCAATCTGCGCCTGCTTGCCGGCTATAACTTTGGCCTTGCCAGCCTGATGCAGTTTCTATTCGGCGCGGTGGCGTTTGGCGTCGTGTTTCTGGTGCCGAATTATCTGGCCGAGGCACAAGGCTATAGCGCGCGCGATATCGGCATGGTGATGATTCCCTACGGGCTCGTGCAGTTCGTCATGTCGTTTCTCACACCGCCGCTGATGCGCCGCACGAGTCCGCGCAGCGTGATTGCGCTTGGCTTTCTGCTGGTTGCGGCAGGTTGTTTGATGAACATTCATCTCGATGCCGATTCGGCGCGCAATGTCATCGTGCCGTCGCTGATCGTGCGCGGCGTGGGACAGTCGTTTGTGGTGATTGCGCTTTCGGTGATGGCCGTCAACGGGATCGACAAGGCGCAACTGGGTTCGGCATCGGGCGTGTTCAATATGGTGCGCAACGTGGGCGGCGCAATTGGCATCGCGCTCGTCAGCCAACTGGTGGTCGAGCGGCAAAAGCTGCATGCGGCGCGTATCGGCGAAGCGGTGACGCCTTATGCGCAGGCATTTCAGGAGCGTATGGTGCTGCTCGCGCGCGCGGTGTCGCGGCTGCACATACCGCGCGTGGACGGACTGCCGCGCGGGCGTGTTGACGGCACGTATGAAACGGCGCTCGCGCTGATCAATCAGCGTGTCATGCGCGAAGCGTTGCTGATGGCATACAGCGATACGTTTCTGATTGCGGGTCTCGCCATGCTCGCGTGTGTGGCCGGGGCGTTTGCATTGCGCGGAGCCAGAGCATGATGGGCGAGCCGGTTGCCAATTCGCGAGAGATCGGCTAAACGCTGCATCGGCAAATCCCGCCTCGTTCGTCGCCGAAGGTGCAGTCGGCGTCAACGTGTTCCGTTGCGCCAGCGGCCAGGGCGCGGCACGCATTCTGCTCTAGTGCCCTGCAGTGGTCAGGCACGCACCCGGCAAACTCCGGGCGATGCCGCCGACCGCCTCACCGCACGAAAGGAGCAGCCATGAATCAGACGACACTGGGCGCGGGCGTCGAGACGCCGCTTGTGGCATCGCAACACGGCCTGCCGCGCGAGGCCGTTTCGTGGGGCGCGATACTCGCGGGGGCCGTGGGTATGGCGGCGTTCTCGCTGATCCTGCTCACGCTCGGCACGGGGCTCGGCTTATCGTCGCTTTCACCGTGGCCGGGCAGCGGCGCGCATGCAAAAACCTTCGGCGCGGCCGTGGTCATCTGGGTGTGCGTTTCGCAGATCATGGCCTCGGGTCTCGGCGGCTATCTGGCCGGACGTCTGCGCCGCCACTGGCCGCTCATCAGCGGCGATGAAACCCACTTCCGCGACACCGCCCACGGCTTTCTCGCCTGGGCGCTGGCCACGCTCGTGACGGCCGGCCTGCTGGCCTCGGCGGTATCGGGCATCGGGCGCACGGCGGCGCTGGCTATCGCCGAAACCGGCGCACATTCGGCAGCGGGCCTTGGCGCCGTCGATCGCGGCAATGCGCAGACCGCGTGGCAAACCTGGCCGGTCGGCTATCTGATCGACGGCATGTTGCGTCCGGTCGAAGGCGCATCGGCGCAGGTGGAAACGCGCCCGGAACAGGCGCTCGCTTCGGTCACGGAAAAGCAGGAAATCGCGCGCATCTTCCTCAACGCCCTGCCCTCGGGCGGCGCGCTCTCGCCTGAAGACTCGCGCTATGTCGCCCAGGTCGTCGCGCAACGCACGGGCCTTTCGCCCAGCGATGCACAGGCCCGCGTGAACACGACCTACACGCGCCTGCAGGACAAGATGAACGCAATGGAAAGCGCCGCACGCGCCGCCGCCGACGCCGCCCGCAAAGCCACCATCCACGCCACGCTCTGGCTGTTTATCTCGCTGCTGATGGGTGCGTTCGCCGCGAGTTACATGGCAACCGTAGGCGGCCGCCTGCGCGAATTCTGACCGCTCCACAGCGATCGTTCCAACGTCACGCGACGTGACGAAACCTCTCAGGAGACTGACATGCGCTCGATTCTTCTCTATATGCTTGGCGTGCCGATTCCGATCATCATCCTGATCGCCCTGTTCTGGCATTGATCGCCTCGCCTTTGACATCTGCCCGGCTGTCGCAGTAAAATTATTTCATCATGCGTTGAATATTAGTGCGCGCCACAAGCGTGCCGTCGTTCCCGAAGAACCTTCACAGAAGCCGAATCCGATGGACAAGCTGGGCAGCATGAAGATGTTCGTGGGCGTCGCAGAAGCCGGCGGCTTTGCCAAAGCCGCCGCGCGCGCGTCCCTCAGTACCGCCGCCGTGTCGCGCGCGATCATGGAACTCGAGGCCAGTCTGCAGACACGCCTGTTCAATCGCACCACGCGCCAGATCTCGTTGACCGAAGCGGGCCGCCGCTATCTGGAGCATTGCGAGCGCATTCTCAACGAGGTCGATCTCGCCGATGCCGAAGCCATGGGCGCCGCCGCGCAACCCAACGGCCGCCTGCGCGTGCATGCGACGGCGGGTTTCGGCCAGCATTACCTCACGCCGCTGCTCGCGCGCTACACGCAGCAATTCGAAGGCGTTTCCGTCGATCTGGTGCTGGCGCAGCGCACGCCCGATCTGCTCGAAGAGCGCTTCGACGTAGCGATCGTGGTCGCGCAAAGTCTCAAGGATTCGTCGCTGGTTTCGCAGCGGCTGGGCTTGTCGCGCTCGGTGCTGTGCGCGTCGCCGCACTATCTGTCGAGGCGCGGCACGCCCGCCGCGATCGCCGATCTCGAAGCGCATACCTGCGTGCAACTCACGCATCAGGATCTGCCCTCGACGCCGTGGATTTTCGAAGACGCCGACGGTCACGAGCAATCGTTCCGTCCCGCGCGCGAAGCGCCCTTCACGGTGAATATCGCCGAGGCGCTGGGCGAAGCGATTCGCGCGGGCATGGGCATCGGCATGCTGCCGATTCCGACTGCGCTGCAAGGTCTGCGCGACGGCACGCTGGTGCAGGTGCTGCCGCATGCGCGCCTCAAACCGGTCAACGTCTTTGCGTTGTACGCATCGCGCCAATACCTCGACGCCAAGATTCGAACGCTGGTGGAATTTCTGCGCGATGCCGTCCCGCGACGCGTGGCCGAGCACGAGCAGGAACTCGGGCTATGGCACGCACGTTATGGGCGCTCGACAATGTGCCCCGCCTAAGATCATTTAGTTAGTCAAGCCAACCAATTAAATAAAAACCGCCGCGCACCATCCATGACGATGGTGCGCGGCGGTTTTTTTATGTCGATCGATCAGGCGAGGCGAATTTTCGGCTGCACCCAGCCGTTGATGCGCTCAGCCGTCCACAGCAGCGTTGCCTTGCGCAAACCATGCAAAGCCTGCTGATGACGCCGATACAGCATCGCATGACTCAGTTGCGCGAGGCGTCCGCGAATAAAGCCGCCACGGAAGAACCCGAAGCGCCCGAGCGTGCCGAACGCATCGTAATCGCTTAGCGAGACCAGCGAACCAAAATCATGAAACGCAAACTCGGGCATCGGCTTGCCTGCGAGCCAGCCCGGCAGATGGCGCGCGAGAAATTCGGCCTGCTGCGTGGCGACCTGCGCGGTGGGCGCGAGTGCGCGCTCGGCGCCGGCCGGCGTGAGGCTGGAACAGTCGCCGAGTGCGAACACATGGTCGTCCTCCGTGGATTGCAAAGTCGGTCCGACCACGATCTGGTTCGCGCGGTTGGTCGCGAGGCCGCCCAGGCCATTGAGGAAATCCGCCGCCTTCACACCGGCGGCCCAGACCATCAGATCCGCTTGCGCGAGCGCGCCGCCGTCGTAGACGAAGCCGCTTTCGGTCGCCTCGGTGACGCGCGTGCCGGTCTTCACGCTGAAGCCGATCTTTTCGAGTTGCTGCTGGCTGGACGCGGAAATGTTCGGCGGAAACGCGCCCAGAATGCGCGGGCCGCTCTCCAGCAGCGTCAATTGCAGACGCTCGCGGATCGAGGCATCGCCATAAGCGCTGGCCACTTCCAGCAGGCGGCTGAGTTCCGCCGCCAGCTCGACGCCCGTCGCCCCGCCGCCGACGATCGCCACGCGCAGCGCCTCGTCGCGCGCGACGCTGCGAAATGCGCGCGCACGCAAGGCTTCGTTGAAGGTTTCCGCCTGCTTCTGGCTGTCGATGAAATAGCAGTTGCCCGCGACGCCCGGCACGCCGAAATCGTTCGCCCGGCTGCCCAGCGCGAGCACCAGCACGTCGTATCCGACTTCGCGCGGCTCCAGCACCGTGCTGCCATCGGGCGAAGTGAGCGCGCCCAGTTGCACGCGACGCCGCGCGCGGTCGAGCCCGAGCATTTCGCCGGGCTCGTAGCTATAGCCGTGCTCGCTGGCGTGCGCGAGAAAGATCACCTGCTGTTGCTGCACATCGCGCGTGCCGGCCGCGATCGTGTGCAGCATCGGCTTCCAGATGTGCGTCGGGCTTTTGTCGATCAGCGTGATGCGCGCCTTGCCCGCGCGCCCGAGCGTGTCGCCCAGCTTCGTCGCCAGCAGGATGCCCGCGATGCCACCACCCACGATTACGATGCGTACCGGACTCGTCATGTTTAATTCAACACGCAATGAATAAAAATCGATGGTAAACCCTCGCCATGATCCATGTCAAACGTTTCGCCGTGCCGCGCGAGCCGCTGTGCCGCCGGTTGCGCGCGCGCGCTCGGGTACACTCACGTCCATCGAAAAACGGGAACGCTCATCGGCATGAAAGAGAAGGTCACGGCATCAGCAACTGCAACGCCCACGCCCGTGCGGCGCGGCCGCGGGCGGCCGGCGCAGGACGCCTCGGTCGGCCGGGATGTGCTGCTGCGCAACGCGCGCAAGACCTTCGGCACGCGCGGCTACGACGCCACCAGCGTGCGCGAGATCGCGCGCGAATCCGGCGTCGATCCGGCTTTGCTCGCGCATCATTTCGGCTCGAAGGAAGCGCTGTGGACTGCCGTGGTCGAGCAGATCGCCGAGCATGCCCGGCCGTTGATCGCGGGCACGGGCGCCTTGCGCGACGCCGATCTGGACGCGAAGGCGCGGGTGGACCGCGCCATGGAAATCTATATCGACAAGGTGTTCGAGGAACCGGACATCGGCCTGTTCTTCTCGACGGCCGCGACGGAAGAAGGCGCGCGCATGGATTTCCTCGTCGAACGACTCATGCGGCCCTATTACGACGTGCTGGTACCGCTGCTCGACGATGCCGCGAAACAAGGCGTGCTCAAGGTGAAGGACGCCGACATGCTGTTTTTCGTGCTGCTCAACGGCGTGAGCAAGACCGTGGGCTACGGTCACCTGATGCGGGCGTTCTCCTCGCTGCCCGACAACCCGGAGCAGTTCAAGCGCACGGTGCTGGAAACCACCCTCTCGCTGCTCGCCTGAGCGCGATCGCATCGACGCCTTGCGCGGGCTTGGGAATGAAGCCCGCCGCCTCGCCGAATCCCCTTCTTTTTAGCTGATCTGGCGGCCTTGCCGCCGCGGCGCATCGCGTCCGCCTGCATCCGCTCCGCCCCTTCGCGGGCGCTATTCGGCCTTCCGTAAAGGTTATTTGCACCACAGTGCTGCGAATTTGCGGGCAGGATTTCGTTTTTCTTAATAAAATGTACCAACTGGTTAATCTAGCACAAGGCTTGACGGTTGCGCCCCATTACAAATGGTCGCAGGTCAGCCGACTGCGAGGCGAGCCTTTAGCCTCCATTCGAGAACGAAACGATGTCGAAGCAACCAACAGACTCAGATAAACAGATTCCAAAGGCCGCGCGTGTCGGCCTGACCCTGGTAGGGGCCGTCGGCCTGCTGCTGGGCCTTTATTTCCTCATTGGCGGCGGCATGCTGATCGCCCGTGGCGGCAGCTGGTATTACCTGCTGGCCGGCCTCGCGCTGTGCGCCACCGGCGTGCAGTTCGTACGCCGCCGCTCGAACGCCTTCACGATTTTCCTCGTCTTCCTGATCGCCACGGCGCTGTGGGCCGTGTGGGAAGTGGGCTTCGACTTCTGGCAGCTCAACGCGCGTATCTTCATGTTCTCGATGATCGGCATGCTGCTCGCGCTGTTCATCCCGCTGCTGCGCAAGAGCGAAGGCAAGGCTCCGGCCTGCCGCGCGGCCTTCGGCATCGCCGCTGTGCTGGCGCTCTTCAACGCCGCGTTCGTGTACGGCATGTTCGTGCCGCACGGCAAGTTCGGCACCGAAACCACGACGCCGATCGCCGGCGCCGCTGGCATGGGCGACTGGACTGCATACGGCCACTCGGCCGGCGGCGACCGCTTCGCAGGCGCTGCGCAGATCAACCGCGACAACGTGAAGGATCTCCAGGTCGCCTGGACGTTCCACACCGGCGACACGCCGCTCAGCCCGGACGGCGGCGGCTCGGAAGACCAGGAAACGCCGCTCCAGGTGGGCAAGACGCTGTTCCTGTGCTCGCCGCACAACACCGTGATCGCCGTCGATGCCGCCAGCGGCACCGAAAAATGGCGCCACGCATTCCCGACCAAAACCACGGTCTGGGTACGTTGCCGCGGCCTCGCCTACTTCGACAGCACCAAGCCGCTCGTGCAGCCCACGGTGACCGGTTCGACGCCGGTTTCGGCGATCGAAGCGTCGGGTGACCCCGCCGCCTGCCGCCGCCGTATCTACATGAACACGATCGATGCGAAGCTGGTCGCGCTCGACGCCGACAACGGCAAGCTCTGCGACGACTTCGGCGATCACGGCATCATCGACCTGAAGGCAGGCCTCGGCAGCGCCAAGAGCCCGCTGTATCAGCTGACTTCGGCGCCGACCGTCGCGGGTACGACCGTGGTGGTGGGCGGGCGCGTCGCCGACAACGTCGCGCTCGACATGCCTGGCGGCGTGATCCGCGGCTTCGACGTGATGAGCGGCAAGATGAAGTGGGCGTTCGATCCGGGCAATCCGGACGATCACGCGGCACCGGCTCCCGGCAAGATCTTTACGCGTTCGACGCCGAACGTGTGGGCGCCGATGACCTACGACGCGACCTCGAACACCGTCTACATGCCGGTCGGCAACGCCGCGATCGACCTGTGGGGCGTCAAGCGCACCGACCTCGACGAGAAGTACGGCGGCTCGATCCTCGCGCTCGACGCCACCACCGGCGCCGAAAAATGGCACTTCCAGACCGTCCACCACGACCTCTGGGACTACGACGTGCCGATGCAGCCGACGCTGATCGACTTCCCGATGGATGACGGCAAGAAGGTGCCGGCGCTGATCATCGGTACGAAGATGGGCCAGCTGTTCGTGCTCGACCGCCTGACCGGCAAGCCGCTCACCAAGGTGATCGAGCAACCCGTCAAGCCCTCGAAGATCTTCAACGAGCCGTACGCGAAGACGCAGCCGGTTTCCGTGGGCATGCCGCAGATCGGCGCTGAAGTGCTCAAGGACGCCGACATGTGGGGCGTCACGCCGATCGACCAGCTGATGTGCCGCATCACCTTCCGCGGCCTGCGCTACGACGGCCTGTTCACCGCGCCGGGCACGGATTACGCACTGAGCTTCCCGGGTTCGCTCGGCGGCATGAACTGGGGCGGTCTGTCGTACGACCCGAACGCCGGCATGATCTACGTGAACGACATGCGTCTGGGCCTGTGGGTCCATCTGGTGAAGGAAAAGCAGCGCGGCGGCACCTCGGACGGTAACGAAGCCGTCAACGCGGGCATGGGCGCCGTGCCGCTCGGCGGCACGCCGTACTCGGTGACGAAGGACCGCTTCTTCTCGCCGCTGGGCATTCCGTGCCAGAAGCCGCCGTTCGGCAGCCTCACGGCGATCGACCTGAAGACGCGCAGCGTGGCGTGGCAAGTGCCGCTCGGCACGGTCAAGGACACGCGCCTCTACGGCGTGCAGATGCACATGCCCACGCCGATCGGCATGCCGACCATCGGCGGTTCGCTGACGACCGGCGGCGGTCTGGTGTTCTTCGCCGCGACCCAGGATTACTACCTGCGCGCGTTCGACAGCTCGACCGGCAAGGAAGTCTGGAAGGCCCGTCTGCCGGTGGGCAGCCAGGGCACGCCGATGAGCTACACGATCGACGGCAAGCAGTACATCGTGATTTCGGCAGGCGGCGCACGCCAGTCGCCGGATCGCGGCGACTACGTGATCGCTTACGCCCTGCCGCAGACGCACTAAGCCATCACGCCGGAACAGATTGATTTCCGGCCCGCAGGGGCGCGTACCATACGCGCCCCTGCTGCTTTATCAGCATCGCAATTTTTAACTACTCAGTTCAAATAATTCTTCAGAATCCGGAATCGCCGGCCGCGCGGCCGACATCATCCGGGTCGATATCAGGGTTGACGATGAAATCAGAACACTTTTTCTGGGGCGGTTCGCTGCTCGTGTGCGCCGCCGCCATCTCCCAGCCAGTCATGGCGCAGAACAGCCTGACGCTGTACGGCAACGTAGACGAAGCCATCACCTACGCGAACAACCAGGGCGGCCACTCGAACGTGTACATGCGCAACGGCAATCTGTACGCATCGAAGTTCGGCTTCAAGGGCTCGGAGCAGCTCAGCTCGACGCTCAACGCGATTTTCGATCTGCAGGAAGGCTTCGACCCGGGCACCGGCGCGCAGCAGTCGGCCGGTCTCGCGTTCAACCGCTATGCGTTCGTGGGTCTGCAGGACAGCCGTCTGGGCACGCTGACGATGGGCCGCCAGTACACGCCGTACTATCTGCTCGCCGGCACGCTCGGCCCGGTCACCTACCTGACCGGCGCAACCGGCGCGCATCCGGGCGATATCGACGGTTTCGATACCGACATCCGCGCGAATAGTTCGGTTACCTACACATCGCCTTCGATCCATGGCGTGCGCGGCAGCGTGCAATATGGTTTTGGCGGCGTGGCTGGCAGCATGAAAAGCGGCAGCATGTTCAGCGCGGCACTGCGTTACGATGGCGGCCCGCTTTCGGTTGGCCTCGGCTATCTGCGCATGGACAACACGGAATACACGGGCGGCTTCGATCCCAGCGCGAGCGCCACATTCCCGCATTCGACCATCAATACCGGTTATCTGTCGGCGCGCACGGTTCAGCACGCGGCGGCGCTGGCCACGTACACGTACGGCAATCTGCTGTTCGGCGTGAACTATTCGAACGTGGTGTATCGTCCGGGCGGCCATTCGCTCTTCACCGATACCGCCGTGTTCAACACCTACGGTGCGCTGGTGAGCTACCACGTGAGCACGCCGATCGAAGTGTCGGGCGGCTATAGCTACACGCGCGCGTCCACGGCGAACGGCATTCACGATGCCGCGCGCTATCAGCAGGTTTCGCTGCGCGAGATGTATCACCTCTCGAAGCGCACGACGCTGTACACCATTCAGGCCTATCAGCACGCTTCGGGCCAGACGCTGGGCGCGAATGGCGCGGGCGATCTCGTCGATGCCGTGGCGATGGTCGGCGACTCGCAGAACACCTCGGCGTCGTCGACGGGCAATCAGTTCGTCGCCATGTTCGGTATCGCGATCGCGTTCTAAGCCACGCGTTTTACGGTTTCAGGCAACACGCAAAAGTTTGGGCAGCGATTTCGCTGCCCTTTTTTTATGCCGTCGATAAAGCATCAGGTCTTGTGATGGAGCTTGAGGCAATCGGCGCCGTAATCGGCGGTCAGGGATTTTTGCGCGGCTTGCAGGTCGCTCGGGTAGACGCCGTTGTCGTCGCCGGGGTTATAGCCGCGCGCTTCGAGTTCGGCCAGTTCGCCCATCAATTGCGCATGCGTGACCTTACCGGCCGCGACGTGCTTGAACGGGTAATCGGCGCATTGTTGCGGAGTCAGGCGTGGCCCGGCGAAAGCGGCCAGACTCACGGTTGCTGCGGCCAGCGCAGCCAGGTATCGCAGAGACGCATGCATGTGGGCCATCCGATAGGGTTTTCGGGTTCGAAACGATGTGCGGACAGCTTAGGGGACGGCGAGTATGGCAACATCATCGGCCAGATGTAAGTTTTTTTAATTGGCGCGATTTGCGGCGTTTTAGCGCGGCCACGGTTGTTTTTGCAGCCGCGATGGCGTGATTTCAGCGCCTGACGCGCACGCGCGGATCGCACCAACGGCATGAAGCCGCGAGCTTGTTTATGCTGGGCGCCATGCGAGCGAACCGTCATTGACCAACCACCATGCCGATCTATCTCACTTCGACCGAGGCGGCCACGCGCCTGGGCGTCTCGCGCCAGACGCTCTACGCTTACGTGAGCCGTGGCCTGCTGCGCGCCGAAAGCGATCCGGCCTCGCGCGAGAGCCGTTATCTCGCGGCTGAAGTCGAGCGCCTCGCCGCCGAACGTGCGCGTGGACGCAATCCGAAAGAAGTGGCGCGCGCGGCGCTGGACTGGGGCGCGCCGGTGCTCGAATCGGGCATCACGCTGATCGAAGACGGGCGGCTATCGTATCGTGGCGTCGATGCGCTCGATCTGGCGAAACAGGCCAGTCTCGAAGACATCGCCGCGCTGCTCTGGCAATGCGATAAAAACAGCGCCTTCGTGTCCCACGCGCCGCAAGCGCCCGATATCTTCAACACCCTGCTCGACCACTATCGCGGCCAACACGCGGAACAGGCGCTGCTGCCGCTCTTTGCGGTGGCGAGCGAAGACGCGCCCACGGCCATCGGCCAGCGCAACGCGGCGAGCGAGATGCAAGGCTGCGGCGATCTCGTGCGCCTGCTGGCCGCCTGCCTGCTGCGCACCGCACCCGATACCGCGCCGATCCACGAACAATGCGCTCGCGCCTGGGGCGTCGGCGAAGCGGGCGCGGAATTGATCCGCATGGCGCTGGTGCTGTGCGCCGATCACGAACTGAACGCCTCGAGTTTTACCGCGCGCTGCATCGCATCGACGGACGCCAGTCTGCGCTCGGTGGTCATCGGCGGACTCGCGGGATTGTCGGGCGGCCGCCATGGCGCCACGACGGCGCGCGGCGAAGCGCTGTGGGACGAACTCGGCGATATCGATCCCGAAACGCGCCTGCACGCCCGCCTCGCACGCGGCGACGACCTGCCCGGCTTCGGCCACCCGCTTTATCCCGATGGCGATGTGCGCGCCGCCTGCCTGCTCGCGCGCGTGCTGCCGGATCATCCGCAATGGAAAACGCTGATGGACCTGGGCAGTACGTTGATCGGTGCGCAACCGTCGCTCGATCTCGCGCTGGTTGCCGTGCGGCGGCATTTAGGGCTGCCCGTGGGTGCCGCGTTCGGGCTGTTTGCGCTGGGCCGCTCGGTGGGCTGGATCGCGCACGCGCTGGAGCAGCGCGAAAATCCGCATCTGATCCGCCCGCGTGCGGTTTATACGGGCAGCCGCCCGGCCGCAAGCGATAAGCAAAGCAATCCAGCAAACGCACGCAAACCCGCACCCAAACGCACACGCACAGGCACACGCAGCGGCAAAACCGAAGCCGACACCCAACCCGGCCCCGACATGTTCACCACCCTCTTCAAGATCATCTAGCTTTCGATCCGCTGAAACGGCCGTTTCATTTTTCGTACGGGTTTTCGTGCGCGTTCCTGACGATTTCCCGGCAAATATTGCGGCAAACGAAATAGAGTGTTTCGAGCGGCCTTTTTCAGCGCTTTGCACGGTTTTTCAGGGCCGATCGTGCGCGCCGCGACGTCGTGCCGCGCGCAAATTTGATACGATACGCGCGAGGAGAATTGCGGCGCATAGCGTGTCGGGCGTGCAGTTCATTCCGCCTGCCCGCATGAGCCTCTCGTTCCCCCTTTGTCCGGTGTGTCCGCGTAGTTTTGACCGAGTCAGTGCTTTGCCGGACGTCCGCCTGCCCATCCATTTTTTCAAGGAGTTCCGCCATGTGGACCAAGCCCGCTTACACCGACCTGCGTTTCGGTTTTGAAATCACGATGTACATTTCGAACCGCTAAGCACAGCGTCAGCAGTATCTGAGTAGCCCCGGCCTGCCGGGGCTATTTCTCTTGAGCGGATACCCTCTGGCCTTCCGCAGTCTTTCTCAGCAAGCATGCATATTCACATTCTCGGCTCCGCAGCCGGCGGCGGCTTTCCTCAGTGGAACTGCAATTGCGCGAACTGCGCGGGCTTCCGTAACGGCCGCCTCAACGCGAAGGCGCGCACGCAGTCGTCGATCGCCGTTTCCGACGATGGCGAATCCTGGGTTCTCTGCAACGCATCGCCCGATATCCGCGCCCAACTGCAGGCTTTTGCGCCGATGCAACCGGGCCGCGCACTGCGCGACACCGGCATCGCGGCCATCGTGCTGATGGACAGCCAGATCGACCACACGACCGGCCTGCTGAGCCTGCGCGAAGGATGCCCGCACGAAGTCTGGTGCACCGACATGGTCCACGAAGACCTCAACACCGGCTTCCCGCTGTTCCCCATGCTCACGCACTGGAACGGCGGCCTGCGCTGGAACCCGATCATTTCGGGCGCAGCCTTCACCATTCCGCCCTGCCCGAATCTGCGCTTCACGCCGTTTGCGCTGCGCAGCGCGGCGCCGCCTTATTCGCCGCATCGGCATGATCCGCATCCGGGCGACAATATCGGCCTCGTGATCGAGGACACGCGCACGGGCGGCAAGCTGTTCTACGCGCCGGGTCTGGGCGAAGTCGACGAAGCGCTGCTCGCGCGCATGCACGAAGCCGATTGCCTGCTGGTGGACGGCACGCTCTGGCACGACGACGAAATGCAGCGCCGCGGCGTAGGCACGCGCACGGGCCGGCAAATGGGCCACCTCGCGCAGAGCGGCCCCGGCGGCATGCTCGAAGTACTCGAGCAATTCCCGCGCGCGCGCAAGATTCTCACGCACATCAACAACACGAATCCGATCCTCGACGAAGACTCGCCGGAGCGCGCCGAACTCGCGCGCCGCAATGTCGAAGTCGCCTTCGACGGCATGAGCATCGATCTGTAACACCGGCATGGCGCGCGGGCGACAACCCCGCTTGCTGCGCGCCGCCTTTGCATCACGCTGCTGAAGCGATCCTTGCAGCAGCTTTCATTGGAATTGGACCGAAACATGAGCCAGCCCGCCCTCACTCCCGAGCAATTCGAACAGGCCTTGCGCGCCAAAGGCGCGTTCTATCACATTCACCACCCGTATCACGTGGCGATGTACGAAGGCCGCGCGACCCGCGAACAGATTCAGGGGTGGGTCGCGAACCGCTTCTACTACCAGGTCAACATTCCGATGAAGGACGCGGCGATTCTCGCCAACTGTCCCGATCGCGAAGTGCGCCGCCTGTGGATTCAGCGTCTGCTCGATCACGATGGCGCGCCGGGCGAAGATGGCGGTATCGAAGCGTGGCTGCGTCTTGGCGAAGCCGTTGGCCTCGATCCCGATCAACTGCGCTCGCAGGAACTGGTGTTGCCGGGCGTGCGCTTTGCAGTCGACGCTTACGTGAATTTCGCGCGCCGCGCGAGCTGGCAGGAAGCCGCGAGTAGTTCGCTCACCGAATTATTTGCGCCGCAAATCCATCAATCGCGTCTGGATACCTGGCCTACGCACTATCCGTGGATCGACCCGCGCGGTTATGAATATTTCCGCTCGCGTCTGGGCCAGGCGCGCCGCGATGTCGAACACGGCCTGCAGATCACGCTGCAGCACTACACGACGTATGAAAGCCAGCAGCGCATGCTGGAGATTCTGCAATTCAAGCTCGACATTCTCTGGACCATGCTCGATGCGATGACGATGGCTTACGATCTGAACCGTCCGCCGTATCATACGGTCACGAACGAACGCGTCTGGCACAAGGGGATCGTACTGTGAGCACTTTCGACCGCAATCTCAAGCCCGTCTGGCGGCGTGGCTATCGCTTCCAGTTCGAACCGGCGCAGAACGCCCACGTTCTGCTCTATCCTGAAGGCATGATCAAGCTGAACGACAGCGCCGCGGCGATTGGCGGTCTGATCGATGGCACGCGAACGGTCGCTGCGATCGTCGCGCATCTGGACACGCAATTCCCGGGCGTGCCCGAACTGGGCGAAGACGTCGAGCAATTCATGCTGGTCGCCCGCGAAAAGCACTGGATCGATCTTGTCTGACGAAAGCCTCACTGCCGCCCCTCAACCTGCCGTAGGCCTGCCCTTGTGGCTGCTCGCGGAGGTGACGTACCGTTGCCCGCTGCAATGTCCGTACTGCTCCAACCCGCTCGACTTCGCGCGCCAGGGCGAAGAACTGACCACGGAGCAATGGATTCGCGTGATGACCGAAGCGCGCCAGATGGGCGCCGCGCAGATCGGCTTCTCCGGCGGCGAGCCGCTGGTGCGCAAGGATCTGGCGGACCTTATCGCCGAAGCGCGCAAGCTCGGTTATTACACCAACCTGATCACCTCGGGCATTGGTCTGAACGAGCAGAAGCTCGCCGATTTCCAGCGCGCCGGCCTCGATCACATCCAGATCAGCTTCCAGTCGAGCGACGAGGAAGTGAACAACATGCTCGCCGGTTCGGGCAAGGCGTTCGCGCAGAAACTCGCGATGGCGCGCGCCGTGAAGGCGCATGGCTATCCGATGGTGCTGAACTTCGTCACGCATCGCTACAACATCGACGATATCGACCGCATTATCGAGTTGTGCATTGCGCTCGAAGCGGATTTCGTCGAACTGGCCACCTGTCAGTTCTACGGCTGGGCCAAGCTCAACCGCGCGATGCTGCTGCCCACCCGCGAGCAGCTCGAACGCGCCGAACGCATCACCAACGAATATCGCGAGAAACTGGAAGCCAGCGGCAACCCGTGCAAGCTGATCTTCGTGACGCCAGACTATTACGAAGAACGCCCGAAGGCCTGTATGGGCGGCTGGGGCAGCATCTTCCTGACGGTCACGCCGGACGGCACGGCACTGCCCTGCCACGGCGCGCGCATGCTGCCGATCGAATTCCCCAACGTGCGCGATCACGACCTGCGCCACATCTGGTACGAATCGTTTGGCTTCAATCGTTTCCGCGGCAATAGCTGGATGCCCGAGCCGTGCCGCTCGTGCGACGAGAAAGAGAAAGACTTCGGCGGCTGCCGCTGCCAGGCCTTCATGCTGACCGGCGATGCGGCGAATACGGACCCGGTTTGCAGCAAGTCGTCCGAGCATCGCATCATCGTGCAGGCCCGCAGCGAAGCCGCGCAACCCGTGCAACCGATCCAGCAACTCATCTTCCGCAATGACAGGAACTCCCGCGAACTCAGCAAACCCTGAGCGCGTCAGCGCCGAACAGGCCGTTGCCGCCGGCAAGGATTTCGGCGAACTGGCGGCATCGGCGCGCGGCGTCTTCTGGACCGCCTACGATCCCGCCGATGCCGCCACGCGCCTGTGGCACTGGCGCAGCGGATCGCCCGCACGATGCCTCACGCCCGATGGCTTCAGCGTGCGCGGGCGCGTTTATGAATACGGTGGCGGGTCGTTCTGCATTGCTGAGGATGCCGTAGTATTTGCGAACGAAAAAGATCAGCAGCTTTATCGCCAGACGATCGACGGCGAACCGGCTCCCGTGGCGCTCACACAGCCCGGCCTGCGTTACGGCGATCTGCGCTTTAATGCAGGCGCGGTGCTGGCCGTGGAAGAAGACGGCGGCACGCATCGGCTCGTGTCGATTGCACTGGCTGATGGCGCGCGCACGGTCCTCGCCGAAGGTGCCGATTTTTACGCCGCGCCCTGCCTGCGCGCCGACGGCGCACGCCTCGCGTGGATCGAATGGCAACGCCCGCATCAACCCTGGACCGCCACACAACTGCGCAGCCGCGAACGCGATGCGCACGGCGCGTGGTCGCCCGCCCGCACGATCGCCGGCGCGGATATCGAAGACGCCCTGCAGCAGCCGCAATTCGACGCGAACGGCACGCTCTATTGCCTGAGCGATCGCGGCGGCTTCTGGCAGCCGTGGCGCGAGCAGGACGGCACGCTTCAGGCATTGCCCGCCGCACCGGCCGATCACGCATCGGCGCCCTGGCAACTGGGCGGACGTAGCTGGATCGCGCTCGACGATGGATCGAGCCTCGCCGCGTGGACGGACGACGGCTGGGGCATCCTCGGCCATCGCAGCGCCGCTGGCGTATTGCACACGCTCGCTCCCGAATACAGCCGCTTTCGCAACCTCGCAGCGGACGACGCGCACTTCTACTGCCTCGCGGCCTCGCCAGGCTGCCCCGCCGCCGTGCTGGCGATCCGGCGCGACGATTACCGCGTGCAGGTCCTCGCCGATGTATCGCCGATGATGCCGCCCGAGCGTATTCCCGTGCCCGAGCGACTGCGTTTCGCGAGCGGCGACAGCGAATCGCACGCCTACTTCTACGCGCCCGAAGCGATCGGCAATGAAGCAGGCGCGCCGCCCGTGGTCGTTTTTATTCACGGCGGCCCGACTTCGGCCTGCTATCCGGTCTTCGACCCGCGCATTCCGTACTGGACGCAGCGCGGTTTCGCCGTCGTCAACCTCAACTATCGCGGCAGCACCGGCTACGGACGCGCGTATCGCCAGGCGCTGCATGAAAGCTGGGGCGTCGTGGATGTCGACGACGCCTGCAACGTGGTCGCGCATCTGGCCGCGCAGCAGCGCATCGACCCCGCACGCGCCTTCATTCGCGGCAGCAGCGCGGGCGGCTACACGACGCTTTGCGCGCTCGCCTTCCGCGAGATATTCCGCGGCGGCGCGAGCCTGTACGGCGTGAGCGATCCGCTCACCTTGGGCCAGCACACGCACAAGTTCGAAGCCGATTATCTCGACTGGCTGATCGGCGATGCCGTGGCCGACGCCGAACGTTATCGCGCCCGCACGCCGCTATGGCACGCGGACCGCATTCGCGTGCCCGTGGCTTTCTTCCAGGGCGAACTGGACGCGGTGGTCACGCCCGACCAGACGCGCAGCATGGTGAGCGCCTTGCAGGCCAACGGCGTTGCAACCGAAGCCCATTATTACGCCGATGAACGCCACGGCTTTCGCAAGGCAGTGAATCAGGCGCATGCGCTGCAAGCGGAATACGCCTTCTATTGCGGGATTCTTGGGCAAGCGGCGCTGTGATGTCATGCCCAAAACCGTGCACACCCGCTAACCAATCTGGTGCATGACAAAACGCATTGACACGCGCGGCGAAAGATTCGCCGCGCATCGTTGCACGCAAAACGTTTGCGATCGTTCGTAATCGCTTGCGCACGCAACAATCGAAGGGAAATCGACAGGCCCGAACCTTGCATGCTGCACCGTCATGTTCACACTCATGTAACGGAACTCTGCATGTCGAATCCGCAAGCCATTGTCGATCTCACCCACGAAGTCAAACGCCTCGCCACCAGCAAGATCAGCGACATCAACGATATCAACCGCGAGACCACCTTTCTCGCGCTGAACGCATTGATCGAAGCGGCGCGCGCCGGCGATGCGGGCAAAGGCTTCGCCGTGGTCGCGAACCAGGTCAAGCACGTATCGCGACGCATCTCCGAGATCACGACGGCCCTGAACAAGGATCTCGCCGGCTCGCTTTCCACGCTCACGCAACTGGGCGACAGCATGATCGACCGTCTGCGCTCGCACGACGGCCAGCGTTGCGCCGATCTCGCACTCAACATGATCGACGTGATCGACCGCAATCTCTATGAGCGGTCCTGCGATGTGCGCTGGTGGGCGACGGATTCGGCGGTGGTGGAATGTCTCGCGGCGCGCGACAGTGCCGATGCCGCGGCCACGGCCGCCCACGCCGCCGAGCGCCTGGCGGTGATTCTGGACAGTTACACGGTGTACCGCGACCTCTGGGTCGTCGACGAACACGGCGCGGTGATCGCCAGCGGACGCCACGCGCAATATCCCGTGCGCGGCCAGCAGGTGGGCGAAACCGAGTGGTTTAAAGCGGCGATGAAAACGAAATCGGGCGCGGACTATGTCGCCACCGATGTCGAAACGCTTGCCCCGCTGCGCAATGCCCAGGTGGCCACTTATGCCACGGCCATTCGCGAAGGCGGCCGCGCCAATGGCCGCGTGCTGGGCGTGCTCGTGATCTTCTTCGACTGGGCGCCGCAGGCGGGTGCGGTCGTCAAGGGCGTGCGTTTGAGCGAGGAAGAATGGAGCCGCACGCGCTGCATGATCGTCGATTCTTCGTTCCGTGTGATTGCCGCCTCCGACGATAAAGGCATTTTCACCGAACGCTTTCGCCTTCAGGTCGAGGGCAAAAAGACGGGCTACTATCAGGCGCTCGATGGCACCGTAGTGTCTTTTGCGGCCACGCCAGGCTATGAGACGTATCGCGGCCTGGGCTGGTATGGCGTGATCTGCCAGAAGCCCTTGCTGCACGATTAAAGGGTTAAACGATTAAAGCGCGCCTGGTGTCATTGGCCGCCGCAGGAAAGATCGCCTTCCTTGCAATGCAGTTGCGCGTCCAGGCGTTTCGTCTGCTCCTGAGTCAGTTCGTCGATGCACAGGCCGTACATCGACGCATTGATACTGCCGCCGCTCGTGCCCATCGTGCTGAAACTGCATTGCGCGTCGCGCCATGTCAGCCAGGCGCGTTGGGCCTTGCGCAAGCGCGCACCGCCGTCTTTACCCACTTTCGCGAGCAATGCGCGATACGTCTCATTGAGGTGTTGATCGGAAGCCTTCATGGTGCGGCCGACGCATTCATCCATCGCCCGCTGCGTGGGCGCATTATTTAAACACTCGGGCTGGGCGGCCAGGCACGGCAATGCAACGGCCAGCAGCACAACACTCGCACAAAGCACGTTAAGACGCATGGAAGCGGCACTCCGCATCGATCAGGGTGCCACGACTATGCCATCATTAAAGAAACATTAGTAGTCCGGCGTATGCCTGATCTCATCGGGCAGGACATCGCTATCGGGGCGCAGGGCTTCGTCACCATCGGCAGACGCGCGTTCACCCATGCCGTGACTGTCCGTATCGCTTTTCGCTTCGTCTTCGCCGGTTTCCAGTGCGTGATTGTCGATATCGGAATCGCGGTCGAATTCATGGCGCTTCGCGCCCACCGTATCGCTACCGGAATCGGATGAATCGCCTGGACCTAGCGCTTCGGCGTCATGGCCCGGCGGCAAGGGTTGTGCCGATTCGGCGTCGTTATCGGGATCGAGTGTGCTGGTCATGATGGGCTCCTGCATAACCGTGCTGCGTTGCAAAATCCGCGCGCCCGGGGCGCGCATCCACTCGTTCCTTGCGCAGTCGCCGTGCCTTGCCCCCACACGCGCCGAAATCCATTGTCAAGGCACGCCGCTTGCTGCTCACCATGAGCTTTTGCTCATCGTCGAGACCTGTCCTCAATCGAGCGCCCATGAAATCGATCCCTTTTCCGGCTGCATCGTGTGCATTCGTGCGCGCCTGCGGAAGCACTCATGGCTGAGCAGCGCGACGCAGCCGGCGGCATCCGCGCATGGTCGCGCGCGCATCGCGGCAAACCGCGTCGTGGCGCAAAAGACAACGACAAGAACGGTAAAACCGCCCGCAAACGCCCCGGCAAAAAGCCGCTCATCATCCTCGGCCTGATCGTGCTGATCATTGCGGTGGGCGCATTCGTCTGGTGGTTCGCCACGCGCAACGAAGTCAGCACCGACGATGCCTACACCGACGGCAACGCCATCACCATCGCGCCCAAGGTCTCTGGCTACGTCACGCAACTCAATATCAACGACAACGTGTTCGTCCACAAAGGCGATCTGATGGTCGAAATCGACCGCCGCGACTATCAGGCACAAGTCGATCAGGCCAACGCCCAACTGGGCCTCGCCAAAGCGCAGTTGCTGGCCGCGCAGGCGCAGCTCGATATCGCGCGTGTGCAATATCCGGCGCAGTACGAACAGGCGCGTGCGCAGATCGAAACGGCCAATGCCAACTTCGCGCGCGCCCAGGCCGATTACGCGCGTCAGCATGGCGTCGATCCGCGCGCCACCACGCAGCAGAACATCGACACCGCCACCGCCCAGCAACGCAGCTCGCACGCCGACGTGCTGAGCGCGCAAGCCCAACTGCGAACCGCGAGCCTCGTGCCGCAGCAGATCCGCCAGTCGGTGGCTGCCGTCGAGCAGCGCCGCCAGCAGGTTGCGCAGGCCCAGGCGCAACTGGAGACCGCACAACTCAATCTGGCGTGGTGCGATCTGCGCGCGCCATCGGACGGCTGGATCACGCGCCGCAACGTGCAGTTCGGCAGCTTCCTGCAGGCGGGCACCTCGCTCTTTTCGATCGTCACGCCGCAGGCGTGGATCACCGCGAATTTCAAGGAATCGCAGCTCACGCACATGCGCCCCGGCGACAAGGTGAAAATCAGCATCGACGCTTATCCGCAGCTCGATCTGCGCGGCCACGTGGACAGCATCCAGCTGGGCAGCGGCTCGCGTTTTTCGGCATTTCCCGCTGAAAACGCCACCGGCAATTTCGTCAAGATCGTGCAGCGCGTGCCGGTCAAGATCGTGATCGACGCGGGCCTGCCAGCCAACCGGCCCTTGCCGCTGGGCATTTCGGTGGTGCCCACGGTATATCTGACGCACTGAGCGCGGCGATGAGCGACGCAAAGCAGCCACAACATCACTGGCGTCCCGCAGGCAATCCGTGGCTGATTGCCATCGCCGTCACGCTCGCGGCCTTCATGGAAGTGCTCGATACGACCATCGTGAACGTCGCGCTGCCGCATATCGCGGGCACTATGTCCGCAAGCTACGACGAAGCCACCTGGGTGCTCACCTCGTATCTGGTCGCCAACGGCATCGTGCTGCCGATATCGGCGTTCTTTGGCCGCGTGCTCGGGCGCAAGCGCTACTTTCTGCTGTGTATCGTTGCGTTCACAATCTGTTCGTTCCTGTGTGGCGTGGCAACGAGTCTTGCCCAGCTTGTGATTTTTCGCCTGCTGCAAGGCTTTTTCGGCGGCGGTCTGCAGCCGAACCAGCAGTCGATCATTCTCGATACCTTCGATCCCAGCCAGCGCGGCCGCGCGTTTTCGATTTCGGCCATCGCGATCGTGGTCGCGCCGATCATGGGCCCCACGCTAGGCGGATGGATCACCGATCATTTTTCGTGGCGCTGGGTGTTCCTGCTCAACGTGCCCGTGGGCGTGCTCACAACTTTCGCGGTGATGCAACTTGTCGAAGATCCGCCGTGGATCGTGCGCGAAACAAGGCAGCGCATGAACTGGCGCAAGGTCGATTTTCCTGGCATCGCGCTGATCGCGGTGGGACTCGGTTGCCTTCAGGTGATGCTCGATCGCGGCGAAGACGACGACTGGTTTTCCTCGCCCTTTATCGTGACCTTCGCGGTGCTGGCCGCGCTGGGCATGGTGGGCGCGGTGTTCCGCCTGCTCTATGCGAAGCATCCGGTCGTGGACCTGCGCTGCCTGCGCGACCGCAATTTCGCGCTCGGCTGCGTGATGATCGGCGGCTTTGCCACCGTGCTTTACGGCAGCGCCGTGATCGTGCCGCAACTCGCACAGCAGCAGTTGGGTTATACGGCCACGCTCGCGGGCCTCGTGCTCTCGCCAGGCGCGCTGCTGGTGACGATGGAAATCCCCATCATCAGCAAACTGATGCCTTATGTGCAGACGCGCCTCATCATCATGACCGGCTTTATTCTGCTGGCCGTCGCATTGATTTATGCACGCATTCTCACGCCCAATGTCGACTATATGACGCTGGTAAAACTGCGCAGCGCGCAGTCGATGGCGATTGGCTTCCTGTTCGTGCCGGTAACCACACTCGCCTACCTCACCGTGCCCAGAGCGCTGAACAACGATGCCTCCGCGCTCTTTACGATGTTCCGCAACGTGGCCGGTTCGATTGGCATTTCGGTTTCGACGGCGCTGATCCGGGAGCGCTCGCAGGCGTGGATGGCACATCTTTCCGGCCATATGTCGCCGTTCTCGCAGAACTATCAGGACACGCTCGCGCGCAATGCGCAGACCGTGATGGACAGCACCGGCGTGCCGCTTGCGCAGGCGTTGCAAACGGCCACTGGGCACTTGTACGAAACCTTTGTTTCGCAGGCGACAATTCTCGCCTATATCGACGTGTTCGGAATACTCGCGGTTTATTGCGCGATCTTTGCGCCATTCGCGCTGCTGTTTTCGCCCGTGAAGGCTTCGGGCGGAGCGGGAGGGCATTGAAATGCGCCTGGTACTCCGTATCATTTCGATGAACATACTTGCAGCCGCTATGTCTGCCTGCACCGTTGGGCCGGATTTCAAACCGCCTGAGGCAAACGCGCCTGCCAGCTGGAACGCTCTGCAAACGCAGCCCGCGGATACGCAAGCCAGCTCGAATCCCTCCGTCGAATCGGACCCCGACCCGCGCTGGTGGCAAAGCTTCCACGATCCCGTTATGGATACGCTGATCGCGCGCGCCGTGCATGGCAATCCCGATCTGCGCATTGCCGTCGTGCGTATCGCCGAGGCCCGCGCGCAGACTCAGCAAGCCGCCTCGCAAGGGCTGCCCAATGTGCGCGCGAGCGCGAGCTACGAGCGCGAACAACTCGGCGCCAAAGGCATTCTCGAATCGGCGGGCGTCTATAACAAGGTCGATTCGCTCGGCGCGCCGGATTCGCCGATCAATACGCTCGCGCCGGGCGCGGGCGCCGCTGTCGAACGCGGCGCGCAAGGCGCACTCGACGAACTCACCAAGCCAATCAGTCTCTGGCAGGCGGGCTTCGACGCTTCATGGGAACTCGACCTGTTCGGCCGCGTGCGCCGCTCGGTCGAAGCCGCAAACGCGCAAACCGACGCCGCCATCGAATCGCAACACGACGCACAAGTCTCGCTCGAAGCCGAAGTCGCCGAAACCTATTTGCAGTTGCGCGGCGCGCAGATGTTGCGCGCCACCGCCGTCGCGCTGATCGAGCAGCAGCACGAAGTCGTCGAACTTGCGCAAAATGCCGCGAAACACGGGCTCGAAAGCCAGCTCGATGTCGAACGTTCGCAGGCGCAGCGCGCGCAGACCGAAGCGTTGCTGCCGCAATACGACCAGCAGATCGCGCAGGCGCTCAACGCGCTCGCCGTGCTAACGGGCCAGATGCCGGGCGCGCTGGACGCCGAGCTATCGCCAGCGGGCGCATTGCCCGGTACGCCGCCCAGCGTGCCGGTCGGCCTGCCCGCGACGCTCGCGCGGCGCCGCCCCGATATTCGCCGCGCCGAAGCGTCCTTGCACGCGGCCACCGCGAATGTGGGCGTGGCGGTCGCGCAGTTCTACCCCGATATCTCGCTCTCCGCGCAGGCGGGCACGCGCGCAACCACACCGCGCGATCTCGCGCACTGGGCGAGCCTGTTCTGGTCGTGGGGGCCGAGTGTATCGCTGCCGATCTTCCAGGGCGGCGCGCTGGTGTCGAATCTGCGGCTCTCGAAGCTTCAGGAGCAGGAAGCCGCGCTCGACTATCGCAAGACCGTGCTAGGCGCGTTGCGTGACGTGAACAATGCGCTGGTGGTCTATCGCACCGATCAGGCACGCCTGAATTCGCTGGACGAAAGCGTCGCGGATCAGCAACGCGCGTATGGGCTCGCGCGCGACAGTTATCGCAAGGGCATCGTGTCGTTCATCAACGTGCTCGATGCTGAGCGTCAGGTGAGCACGGCACAGCAAAGCGCCCAGCAACAAAAGCTGCAGGTCTGCACGGATCTGGTGTCGCTTTACAAGGCGCTGGGCGGCGGTTGGGACGATGCGGGCCCGCTCGCCTCGTCCGCCGCTTCCGGCGCTTCCGCCGCTGCTTCGCATTGAAGCGCCGCAGCATGCGCACGCCATCAAGCATCGATCAATCTGGCCGCGCGCCGTTGACACCGCTTGCGTTCACGCTTCAAAACGCCGAGCGATTGATCGGCGCTCGCATCGTCCTTGAAAATCTCCCGATGGTCTTGCACCAGCCGCTCGACGGTGACCGCATCATTCAGGTTTCCGAATCGTTTCTGCAAACGCTTCAGCGGCTTCAATCGTTTTGTATCGCGACGCGACAGCATCGGCGCGAGAAACTCCAGCGTATAACGGAGTTTCTTGGCCGCCTTGCGGACGTCGTGCCACGCGGCGTAATCGCCTTTTTCAGCCTTGCTGGCGCGGCGCACACGCTTTTTCAGGCCGCGGCGGGCGTCACGCACGCGCTCGCTGGCAAGAAGCTCGATCGACGTGCGCCGCCGCGCCGTGTTGAGCGCGTGATTGACCTTGTGCAGCATCTCGCGCAGTGCGTGATGCAGATCGGCGGCGCTCAGTGTCTCGCAAGCGCTTTCGAATGCGCTGCTACGCGCCGCGTTCAAACGCGCGCGGTCGACGTCGAGATTAGCCAGGCGCTCTGCCACGATATCCCAGTCCCGCGCCGCGCCCGCCGCTGCGCCCACGCGCTTGAGGTAGCCGCGTTCGAGCGCCGCCATCTCGCGCGCAAGCAGCGGCTGCCAGATCCAGAGCAAGGTGCGCAACCGCCGCAAGGCCACCCGCAGCTTGTGCAGATTTTCCGCGCCACGCTCCAGATGCGCGCCGCGTTGCAACGCTTCTTCCACGAGCGGCTTCGCGTAACTGGCGAAGCGCGCCTGCGCGTCGTGCCGGGGTGGGATCTTCTTGCGCTTATCGGGCTTCATGGTCGTCTCCTTGCGTGCCGCCGTGCGCGGCTTGCGCGCATGGCGCGTGCCTTGCCGCACTCACAAAGCCACCTGCACGCCCAGTTCGACCACATGTTCGGCCTGCAAGCCGTAATACTCCGCACTCGACGAAGCATGCAGCGACATGAACGCAAACAGCCGCGCGCGCCACGCGCTCATGCCGTGTACCGCGTGCCCGTGCAGCACTTCATCGCGCGGCAGATAGAACGTCGTGTGCGCGGGATCGAAACGCCAATTGTCCAGACGATTAGCCCGACGATCGCCCAGCATCGCCAGCAGATTCGGCAGATTGGGCCGCTCGACAAAGCCGTGATGCGCGATCACCTCGTAACAGCCGCCGCCCAGCTCGCGCACTTCGATACGCGTTTTATCGTCGGCTTGCGGTGCGGATTCGGAGACATTCGCGAACACGATGGTCGTCGCGTGCAGCACGTGGTTATGGCGCACATTGCTCGCGAGCGCGGCCGGCACGCGACCCGGCACATTGCCCGGATAAACCGCCGTGCCGGGCACGCGCGCGATATCGCCGCGACACGCCTCGCGCAGGAAGCCGTCGAGCGATTCGCCCTTGGCGGCATGACGCGCGGCGAGTTCGCGGCCACGGTTCCATGTCGTCATCGTCAGACACAGCAAGATGCCGATCAATACCGGGAACCAGCCGCCGGTCGGAATCTTGGGCACGTTCGCCGCCAGCAGCAGGCCGTCGATCAGCAGCAACGGCACGCACACCAGCGCCGTGACAATACGCGGCCAGCCCCAGACCGTGCGGCACACGGCCAGCATCTGCAGCGACGTGGTGAGCATCGTGAGCGCCACCGCCAGCCCATACGCGGAAGTCAGCCGCGCCGAGCTGCGGAAGAACAGCACGAGAAACAGCACGGCCACCAGCAGCGTGAAGTTCACGGCAGGCACATAAACCTGACCACGCCGCACACGCGAGGTCTCGACCGTGCGCATGCGCGGCAGAAAGCCAAGCTCGATGGCCTGGCTCGTCATCGAAAAAGCCCCGGAAATCACGGCCTGCGAGGCGATCACGGTCGCCAGCATGGCGATGCCCACGGCAGGCACCAGCGCCCAATGCGGCACCGAGCGGAAGAACGGCTGATCCGCGCCCTGTGGATCGGAGAGGATCGTCGCGGCCTGGCCGAAATAGCCCAGCACGATGGCGGGCAGCACGACCGCGAAAAACGCCAGACGAATGGCGCGCTTGCCGAAGTGGCCGATATCGGCGTAAAGCGCTTCGGCGCCCGTCAACGCGAGGATCACGGCGGCCAGCACGGTGAAGGCCATGCCCGGATGCGATACCGCCAGATCGAGCGCCCAAAGCGGCGAAGCCGCCTCCAGCACGCGCGGATACAGCGCAATACGATAGATGCCCACGGCAGCGAGGCTCAGGAACCAGAGCGCCATGACCGGCCCGAACGTGCGCCCCACCACATCGCTGCCGCGCCGCTGAAACATAAACAGCGCGACCAGAATCGCCAGCGAAACTGGCAGCACCGCCGCGCCGAAACGCGGGTCGATTTCGTGCAGCCCTTCCACAGCGGACAAAACGGAAATCGCGGGCGTAATCATCGAATCGCCGTAGAACATTGCGGCGCCTGCGAGGCCCGCCAGCAGCAAGACGCGCGGCGCGCGGCGTCCCGCGCGCGCGGAGCCGGCGCGCACCAGCGCAGTCAGCGCGACGATGCCGCCTTCGCCCTCGTTATCGGCGCGCATGACGAAACACGCGTACTTGAGCACGACCACCACCGCCACGGCCCAGAGAATCATCGAGAGCACGCCCATGACCACGGGTTCGGCGCGCGAGTGCGCCGTGAGCACGGCTTCGCGCAGCGCGTAGATCGGGCTCGTGCCGATATCGCCGAACACCACGCCCAATGCGCCGATCGCCAGCGCACTGCGGCCCGGCTTCGCGGTATCGGAGGCAGCGGCTTTATCGTCGCCCGCGCTTTTTGCCTGCAATGCGGACGAAACTCGTGGCGAAACTCGCGACGAAACACCTGCGCGTTCACGAAGCATGACGACGGCTCGCTGATCGGTGGGTCAGGCCTCTTTGCCCCGCAAGTCGCGTGCGCGCAATCCGCCTCCTTTTTGTATGATTGCATCTGCATCGATTTCACCCTTTTTGCCCTGCTTTTGCCCCATAGAGGGCGCGCCATGTGGTTGATATGGCGTGAAAAACCGGTCGATATTCCCGCCCTGGCTATATCGGCCTACGAACCATCGGAAAGAATCGGAAAAAAATGCCTGCCCTGAATGCGATCGACCCGCTGCGCTTCAAACGCATCATTCAAAGAAACGTCGCGCTGCCGCTGCTTGCGGGCGTGGCGACCGCCGTGGCTTTTGTCGCGCTGATCGCCTATCTCGTCTCGACGATGAACTGGGCCGAACACTCCGAGCGCGTGATCGGCGAAGCCTACGAACTGCTGCGCGTGCAGGCCGACCGCGAATCGAGCCTGCGCGGCTTCCTGCTCGACGGCGACGAGCGCGTGCTCGCGCCGTTCGAGGTGGGCCGTCCGCGTTTCGAAGCGCAGGTGGGCAGTCTTTCGAACCTGGTCGCCGATAACCCGCCGCAGATCGAACGTCTCAAGCGCATCCTCGCGCTCGCGCAGCAATGGGACAAAACCGCCAGCGAAGCCGTGCGGCTGCGGCGCTCGCACGACAGCGTGCTCGCCGTGGTGCAGAACGACAACGGCCAGGCCAATGCCGATGCGATCCGCCGCGATTTCGCCGACTTTCTCGCCGAAGAACAACGCCTGCGCCAGGAGCGCACGACGGCGGCGCGCGGCCTGACTATCATCACCGTGGCCGTCTTTCTCGCGCTCACGGTGCTGGTGAACGGCCTGCTCGCGTGGCTCGGCCGCCGCGAAATGACCGCGCTCTCCAACACCTACGACGGCGCGCTGCGCAGCCAGGCCGAACAGGCCGAAGCGCTCGCGGAACAGGTATGGCTGCGCTCGGGCCAGCGTCTGCTGGCCGAAAGCGGCATGGGCAAGGAAGCGCTCGCGGAAGTGGGCGGCGCGATGCTCGACTGTCTGGCCGGTTATCTGAGCGCGAGCGTCGCCACGCTCTACGTGCGCGATTCGCACGATGCCTCGCTGCGCCGCGTGGCGACCTTCGGCTTCGGCGAGGAAAGCGGCTACAACGTGCCGATGTTGCAAAACGGCCAGACGCTGGTGGGCCAGGCCGCCGCTTCGCGCCGCGTGATCGAGTTGCGCGAAGCGCCGGCCGGCTATCTGAAGGTGGAATCAGGTTTGGGCTCGGCCACGCCCGCCTCGCTGCTGATTTCGCCGATCGACGCCAGCGGCCAGATCAACGGCGTGGTGGAACTCGCCTTCATGCGCGCGCTGCTGCCGCGCGACACCGAATTCCTCACGCGCGTGGCCGGCACGATGGGCGATCTGGTGGAAGCCGCGAATTCGCGCGAGCGCCTGCAACTCGCCTACGGCGACGCACAGCAACTGAATCACGAATTGCAGGTGCAGCAGGAAGAACTGCGCGTGGCCAACGAAGGCCTCGAAGAACGCGGCCGCGCGCTGATGGATTCGCAGACGCGTCTGGAAGCGCAACAGGTCGAACTCGAACAGACCAACGTGCAACTCGAAGAATACGCACGCCGCCTCGAAACGCAGAAGAACGAACTCGAACGCGCCCAGGGCGAACTCACGCGCAACGCCGAACGCCTCGCGCAATCGAGCCGCTACAAGTCGGAATTCCTCGCCAACATGTCGCACGAGTTGCGCACGCCGCTCAATAGCTCGCTGATTCTCGCGAAGCTGTTGCAGCAGAATCGCACCGGCAATCTCAGCGAAGAACAGGTGCGCTACGCGTCCACGATTCACGCGTCGAACACCGATTTGCTCGCGCTCATCAACGACATTCTCGATCTGTCGAAAGTCGAAGCGGGCCAGGTTCAACTCACGCTCGAAACCGTCAAGCTCGACGAAATGACGGCCTCGCTGCACGAAATCTTCGCGCCGCTCGCGCGCGAGAAACACGTGGCGCTCACCATCGACCGCCTGCCCGGCGTGCCGGACGCGCTCACCACCGACGGCCAGCGCGTGCAGCAGATCCTGCGCAACCTGATGTCGAACGCGCTGAAATTCACGGCGCAAGGCGAAGTGTCGCTGACGGTTTCGCCGGTCGATGCCAACGTCCTGCGCTTCGACGTGCGCGACACCGGCATCGGCATCGCCGAAGACAAGCTGGACATGATCTTCGAAGCGTTCCAGCAGGCCGATGGCTCGACCAGCCGTCAATATGGCGGCAGCGGTCTGGGACTGTCGATTTCGCGTGAACTGTCGCGCCTGCTGGGCGGGCGCATCGGTGTCGCGAGCGAGCCGGGCGTGGGCAGCGTGTTCACGCTCTGGCTGCCGCTCGACAGCACGGCGGCGGCAAAGCTCGCGCAGGAAGAAAGCGCCGCGACCATCGCCAGTCTCGCGAACGTGGCTGCCGTGAAGAGCCGTGCGCAGAATACGCCCGCCACAGCCGCCGATTCCGCCGACACCCTCACGCTCAACGCCGATGCGCGCGCCGGTCAGGCCATCGTGGCCGCCAGCGCGCTCGCCGTGCATGCCGCTTCCATCGACGACGACCGCGCGCAGCGCAGCCACGGCAACCGCGCGATTCTCGTGATCGAAGACGATCTGTCCTTCGCCGAAATCCTGCGCGACCTCGTGCACGAACTCAAATTCGACTTCCTGCACGCCGCCGACGCCGCCACCGGCTTCGCCATGGTCAAGGACGAAGCGCCCGTGGCCGTGCTGCTCGACGTGGGCCTGCCCGACCGTTCGGGTCTATCGGTGCTCGAATGGCTCAAGAGCGATCCGCTCACGCGCCATATTCCCGTGCATATCGTCTCCGCCACCGATCACGCCGACAAGGCGCTGCATCTGGGCGCGATCGGCTACACGCTCAAGCCCACGGCGCGCAGCACGCTGGAAGCGGCGATCCGCCGCCTCGAATCGCGGCTCGAACAGCGCGTCAAACGCGTGCTGGTGATCGAGGACGACTACGCGATGCGCGAAAGCATCCGCGCGCTGCTGGTGGGCGATGGCGTGGAAATCGTCGCCGTGGGCACGCTCGCGGACGCTCACGCGCAAATCGCGCAAGGCACCTTCGATTGCATCGTCACCGACCTCACGCTGCCCGACGGCACCGGCTACGACCTGCTCGAAACGCTCGCGGGCGAAGCGGGCGTGGCGCCGCTGCCGGTGATCGTCTACACCGGCCGCATGCTCTCCGACGACGACGAACAACGCCTGCGCCGCTACTCGAAATCGATCATCATCAAGGGCGCGCGCTCGCCCGAACGTCTGCTCGACGAAGTCACGTTGTTCCTGCATAGCGTGGAATCGCAACTCGCGCCGGAGCAGCAGCGCATGCTGCGCGCGGTGCGCCAGCGCGACGACACCTTCGAAGGCAAGACCATCCTGCTGGCCGAAGACGACGTGCGCAACATCTTCGCGCTCTCGCACGTGATCGAACCGCTGGGTGCGAAGCTGCTGATCGCGCGCAACGGCCGCGAAGCGCTGGACATGCTGGGCGGCCAGGAGCGCGTCGATCTCGTGCTGATGGACGTGATGATGCCGGAGATGGACGGCCTTGCCGCCATGCGCGCGCTGCGCGGCGACCCGCGTTTCGCGCACGTCGCGCGTCTGCCGGTGATCGCGCTGACCGCCAAGGCGATGGCCGACGACCGCCAGCGCTGCCTCGAAGCGGGCGCCGACGACTACGTTTCCAAACCCATCGACGTGGACAAGCTGGTCTCGCTGTGCCGCGTCTGGCTGCGCAAGTAATGCGTCACCGAACCCCATGACCGAACCGAATCTCCCTACGCCCGAGGGCGCCGCGAAACCGGCGCCCAGCGTCTTCGACATCGAATTGCGCCTGCTGCTGGAAGCGATCTACCTGCGCTATCAGCACGATTTCCGGCACTATTCGCTGCCTTCGCTGCGCCGCCGCCTCGAAGAAGCGCGGCGCGATTTCGGCGTGGCGTCGCTGAGCCAGTTGCAGGACCGCGTGCTGCGCAACCCCGACGATTTTTCGCGCCTGTTCGGCTACATGACGATCCAGGTGAGCGACATGTTCCGCGACCCGGAATACTTCCTCGCGCTGCGCCAGCACGTGTTGCCGGTGCTGCAGACCTATCCCTCGCTCAAGGTCTGGGTGGCGGGCTGCAGTTCGGGCGAAGAGTTGTGGTCGTTGAAGATCCTGTTCGAAGAGGAAGGCCTCGCCGAACGCACGATCTTCTACGCCACCGATATCAGCCCGCAGGCGCTGGAGCGCGCGGAATCGGCGATCTATCCGGTCGACCGCTTCGCGGGCTTCAGCCAGAACTACCTCGCGGCCGGCGGGCGGCGCACGCTGTCCGATTACTATCACGCGGCCTATAACGGCGCGCGGTTGTCGAGCACGCTCAAGGAACGCGTGGTGTTCGCCGATCACAGCCTCGCCACCGACGAAGTCTTTCTCGAAGCGCATCTGGTGTCGTGCCGCAACGTGCTGATCTATTTCGACCGCCCGCTGCAGGACCGCGCGATCGGCCTGTTCGAACGCGCGCTGGTGCGGCGCGGCTTTCTGGGACTCGGCAGCAAGGAGAATCTGCGTTTTTCGCAACGCCACGAAGCCTTCGACGAGTTCCGCGCCGCCGAACGCATTTACCAGAAGCGCTGAACCGCATAGCCAGACCATCATGTCCGCTCAACCAACCGCCTGTCCGCCAGCACACGGGACAACACCGGCCGCTGGCCCGTTCGACGCCGTCGTGATTGGCGCGTCGGCGGGCGGCGTGGAGGTGCTCGGCCAGATCCTGCCGATGCTGCCCGCACGTTTCGGCGCGGCCGTGCTGATCGTGCTGCATCTGCCGCCCGCCACGCCGAGCTTTCTCGTGCGCGCCTTATCGGACCGCTGCGCGCTGCCGGTCAGCGAACCGGACGCGGGCGAGCCGATCGTCGCCGGTCGCGTCTATATCGCGCCGCCCGACTACCACATGCTGGTGGACGCGCAGGCCTGCATCGCGCTGTCGATCGGCGGCCCGGTGCGTTATTCGCGCCCGTCGATCGACGTGCTGATGGAATCCGCCGCCGACGCTTACGGCTCGCGCCTGCTGGGCGTGCTGCTGTCGGGCGCCAACGACGACGGCGCGCGCGGGCTCGCTGCGATCCGCGCGGCGGGCGGCACGGCCTGGGTGCAGACGCCCGCCACCGCCAGCGCGCCGCAGATGCCCGAAGCGGCCATCGCGCTGGGCGCCGCCGATGAAACGATGACCCCTGCCACTCTCGGCGCGCGGCTTGCCGCGTGGCCGGGGCTGAATCTGGCTTGATCCTGGATTGACCTTAATGAACAGCATCAATATGCCCATCGTCAATGTGCTGATCGTCGACGACATCGAGCACAACCTCACCGCGCTCGCGGCCCTGCTCGCGCGGCCCGAAGTGCGGCTGCTCGTGGCCCGCTCGGGGGTCGAGGCGCTCGAACTGCTGCTCGAACACGACGTCGCCGTCGCCATTCTCGACGTCAACATGCCGGGCATGAGCGGCTTCGAACTGGCCTCGCTGATCCGCGGCAGCCCGCGCACCTCGCATGTGCCGATCATCTTCCTCACGGCCACCTCGCAGGACGCGATCCGCACCTTCCAGGGCTACGAAGCCGGCGCGGTGGACTTTCTCTACAAGCCCATCGAGCCGCGCATCGTGCAATCGAAGGTGGGCATTTTCGTGCAGCTCGAACTGCAAAAGCGCCAGCTCGCCGAACAGCTCGCCGCCACGCGGCAAATGCTCGAAGCCAACGAAATGCTGATGGCGGTGCTCAGCCACGATCTGCGCACGCCGCTGTCGGCCGTGATGAGTTCGGCGGAATATCTGATGCGCGCCTCGACCGACGAAAAGACCACGGCCGTTGGACGGCGCATCGAACATTGCGGGCGGCGCATGACGCGCATGGTCGAGCAGTTGCTCAATCTCGCGCGCCTGCAAGGCGGACGCCTGCCGCTGCGGCGCTCGCACGTGCAGCTCGACACGCTTTGCCAGGCGGTGATCGAAGAGTTCGCGGCGAACACGGCCACGCTCGCCGATAGCCGTCTCGTGTTCGAAGCACACGGCGATCTGGCCGGCCAGTGGGATTCGGATCTCGTGGCGCAGGCGGTGGCCAACCTCGTCAACAACGCGCTCACGCATGGCGAGGCACACGCGCCCGTGCGCGTGCGCGCAAACGGCGAGTCGCCCGGCGAAGTGCTGGTGACCGTGGCCAACCTGGGCGCGATTCCCGCCGATGTGATGCCGCTGCTGTTCGGCGCGTTCAGCACCGCCACGCGCGCCGAACGTCAGGGCTCGGGACTGGGTCTTGGCCTGCATATCGTGCGGCTGATCGCACGCACGCATGGCGGCGACGTCAACGTGATCTCGAACGAAGCCGAAGGCACCGTGTTCACCATCCGGTTACCCCGCCGGCCGCAACCGGGGGCGCAACCGGGCGACGTCGCGTTGTTCTGACGCGGCTCGCAAACACGCGGCGAGGGCGGCGCAATTCGCGTGCCCTCGCCCGCTTGCTTCATTGGCGATTCATTCACGTTTCCATTGCGCGCCATCGTGCACTGTCTCACTGTCTGTGTGCCACGCCACACAAGCCCGGCGTTTTATTCCGAGTCCATAACGTTTGATAATGCGCGCTTTTTGAATAAGCACTTGTTAAAAGCGTGACTGAAAATACGTCGCGAATGCAGCCGTCAGGTTGTTTTGTCATCGATTTCATTTTTCCTTCCATTGCCTTACCTGACGGCTCCACCATAGCTGCTTCATCCATTCGCCATCGTTCGTCGTCCAGAACATGCTGGACAGCGCACACATTCCGATGGCACGAATCGATTCCCTGACTACAATGATTGGGTGCCTGCGATACCGCACCGGCGCACTGCATCAAGCGCTTGTTCAGACGTAATCATCGGTCGTGTGACGTTTCGATTCCTTCTTCTAGGAGGCATGCCCATGACGTGCCTGAACGAAAGAATGGTCGGTGCCGTCCTGCTCACGCTGGGCGGCTATGCGTACGCGGGCGGTCCCGCGTCCGACGTGCCCGAGGCGATCACCGTCGCCAATATCGCGCCGGCGCTGCCGGTCGAGGTCGTCACGACCACCATCCCCGAGCCCCAGGGCTACCTGTTCCACTACGAGATGCAAGCGCAGGCCAGCCAGGCCAAACCCTTTTTCGCGCAGATGGACCAGTACTACAGCGCCGATCTCGGGCATACCTACACCTACACGAAAAACGCCGCGCCAGGCGCGGGCGCGGCTCCGGCCAAGCCCACGGCGCAATTCCTCGATACCGGCACGTCCACGGCGCCGCAGATTTCCATCGTCCAGTTGCCGACCTCGAACACCGTGCTCGGCGCGCAGCCGCAACGCCGGCTCTCGCTGACCGTCAACGACTGGGTGTTCTCGGGCACGGCGCGCGTGGCCGTGCTGCACTCGCACGATTCCGGCGCGACCCTGACCGTGCGGCACGGCTTCTGAGCAGCCTCTGACAAGCTTTTACGCGCCATCCGCCAGCATGGCGCGCTGCGGCGTGCCCGCACGCCGGAAGCCCTGGGAGCGCTAAGTGCTATGCGATCTGCAAGAACAGATCGCGAGAACAATCAATGAAAGAAGGCACGAAAACGCGCGCCTCGGAGCCTGACGCCCGCTTCGGCTTTCTGCCGGAACACGGCGAAATGGCCCGGCGCGTGCGCTCGCTCGACTGGACAGGAACGGCGCTGGGCGGCCCCGAACAATGGTCGCCGAGCCTGCGCTCCGCGCTGAGCCTGTGCCTGAGTTCGCGCTTTCCCATCGTGATCTGGTGGGGCAGCGACTATCGCATTCTTTACAACGACGCTTACATTCCCTTTCTCGGCACCAGCAAGCATCCGCACGCGCTCGGCCAGTCCGGGCGCGACTGCTGGAGCGAAATCTGGCCCAGCATCGGGCCGATGCTCGAAGGCGTCACGCGCAAAGGCAAAGCCATCTGGTCCGACGACGGCCAGTATTTCTTCGATCGCGACCTGCCGCGCGAAGAGGTCTACGTCACCTTCACCTATGGCCCGATCCTCGCGGCGGACGGGCACACCGTCGAAGGCGTGTTCTGCCCGTGCACCGAAACCACCGAGCGCGTCGTCAGCGCGCGCCGGCTGGAAACGCTGCGCATGCTGGGCGTGCGCGCGCCGGACACTACGGGCATCGTCGCCGCCTGCGAGCACGTGACCGGCGTGCTGGCGCAGAACCGCTACGACGTGCCGTTTGCCATCGTGTATCGCTGCCACGCCAGCGAGGGCGCGGATATCGGCGACACCCGCTTCGAACTGCTGGCCTCGACAGGCCTCGACACCGCCACCGCCGCACACGACGCCGCCGCCTGGCCGCTCGCCGACGTTCTCCACACCGGCCATGAAGTCGATGTCGATCTGACCGCGCGCGCGCTCGCGGCGCCCGGCGGCGCGTGGTCGGAGGCCGCCGTGGCGGCGCGCATCCTGCCGCTGCGCTGGGGCGGCGACGCCAGCATCTGCGGGCTGATCGTGCTGGGCCTGAGCCCGCGCCGCCCGCTCGACCGCGCCTACGGCACCTTTCTCGATCTGGTGGCCGGGCAGACCGGATCGGCGGTCGCGAACGCGCTCGCCTACGAGCAGGAACGCCGCCGCGCCGAAGCGCTCGCCGAAATCGACCTCGCCAAGACCGCGTTCTTCTCGAACGTGAGCCACGAGTTTCGCACCCCGCTCACGCTGATCCTCGGGCCGCTCGAAGATGCGCTCTCGGAAGCCGCCGCGGCCGCAAACGCTGCGGCGGCCATGACGTGGCCGCGCGAGCGCGTCGAGATGCTTCATCGCAACGCGCTGCGTCTGCAAAAGCTCGTCAATTCGCTGCTCGACTTCTCGCGTATCGAAGCGGGCCGAGTGCGCGCAAGCTTCGCGCCCACCGACCTCGCCCGCTTCACGACGGACCTCGCCAGCGTGTTCCGCTCGGCGATCGAGAGCGCGGGCATGCAGCTGACGGTCGATTGCCCCTTGCTCGCCGAACCGGTCTACGTCGATCACGACATGTACGAGAAGATCGTGCTCAACCTGATGTCGAACGCCTTCAAGTTCACGCTCGACGGCGAGATCGAAGTGAAACTGCGCGATGCCGGGCAAACGGTCGAACTCGCGGTGCGCGACACGGGCACCGGCATCGTCGAAGCGCAATTGCCGCATATCTTCGAGCGCTTTCATCGTATCGAAGGCGCGCGCGCCCGCACGCACGAAGGCACGGGCATCGGCCTCGCGCTGGTGCTGGAACTGGTCAGGCAGCATGGCGGATCGGTCAGCGTCGACAGCACGCCGGGCGTGGGCAGCACCTTCACGGTGACGATCCCCAAAGGCCACGCTCATCTGGCGCCCGGGCATGTCAACCCGTCAGAAGTCACGCCAATGCCGCCGGCTCCGGCAACCCCGGCCTCCACGCGCCAGTACGCCGAAGAAGTTCTGAGCTGGCTGCCCGCCGAAGCGGCTCAGGCATCGCCGACCCAATCGCCGACCCAACCATCAACCCAGCCGCCAGCAACAACGCCCACGCTGCTGCCCGGCGCCATCGACGCGGTGCAACTGCACGCGGCCTTGCGTCCGGCGGGCATCGCCCAGGCCGCCCAGCGCGCGCGCATCGTCTGGGCCGACGACAACGCCGATATGCGCCGCTACGTCGAGCGCCTGCTCGCGCCGCTCTACGACGTGGAAGCCGTGCAGGACGGCGCGGCGGCGCTGACCAGCGTGCGCCGCGCCCCGCCCGCACTGGTGCTCGCCGATGTGATGATGCCGGGCCTCGACGGCTTTGCGCTGCTGCGCAGCCTGCGCGCCGACGCGCAGACGCGCGCGATCCCGGTGATCCTGCTGTCCGCGCGAGCGGGCGAGGAAGCGCGCATCGAAGGCATGCAGGCCGGCGCCGACGATTACCTCGTCAAGCCGTTTTCCGCGCGCGAACTGCTGGCGCGCGTGGACGCGCATCTGATGCTGGCGCGCCAGCGCGAACTGGTCAACGACACGCTACGCGCCAGCGAAAAGCGCCTGCGGACCATCATCGAACAGTTGCCGGCGGGCGTCGGCGTGATGGATATGTCCGGCAACTGGACGCTCAGCAACACGGTGATGAAGCGCTGGATGCCGCAAGGCATTCCGTCGATGCAGGTCGACCAGATCCCTTACTGGCGCGCCTGGGACGCACGGGGCAACCCGGTTGCGCCCGAAAACTGGCCCGGCACGCGTGCGTTGCGCGGCGAGACCGTCATGCCGGGCCTGGAGATGCGCTTCACCGAAACCACCGGCGAGCCGCACTGGATGCGTTCGAGCGCCGCGCCGTTGCGCGACGGCGCGGGCCGCGTGGTGGGCGCCTGCGTCGTCGTGCAGGACGTGACGCAACTCAAATCGGCCGAACAGGCGCTGCGCGAAGCCGACCGCCGCAAGGACGAATTTCTCGCCACGCTCGCGCACGAACTGCGCAACCCGCTCGCGCCGATCCGCAACGGCCTGCACATCCTGCGCCTCGCCGATGCCGGCAGCGCCGCCGCGCAGCGCACCCACGACATGCTCGAACGCCAGCTCGACCATATGGTGCGTCTCGTCGACGATCTGATGGAGGTGTCGCGCATCACGGGCGGCAAGATCGAGCTACGCCGGGAAGCGGTCGAACTCGGCAAGGTGCTGCGCCAGGCGATCGACACGAGCCGTGCGCAGATCGACGCCGCCGGGCACCAGCTCACGGTGAGCCTGCCGCCCGAGCCGCTGACGCTCCACGCGGACCCGGTGCGGCTCGCGCAGATCGTCGCGAATCTGCTCAATAACGCCGCGAAATACACCGATCCGGGCGGGCAGATCTGGCTCACGGCGTCCTGCAACGAAAGTCTCGAAGCCGTGGTGTCGATCCGCGATAACGGCGTGGGCATTGCGGCGGCCATGCTGCCGAAGGTGTTCGACCTGTTCATCCAGGGCGAGCGCGCCGAACGCACGTATAGCCGCGCCCAGGGCGGGCTCGGCATCGGCCTGACGCTGGTGCGCAGTCTGGTGGAGTTGCACGGCGGCACGGTCGAGGCCAGAAGCGAGGGGCCCGGTCGCGGCAGCGAATTCGTCGTGCGCCTGCCGATGGCCGCCGCGCCGCACGGCGATTCGCGCGACGAACGGCCCGCGCTGCCCGCCGATACGCTGATCGGCCGCAGCATTCTGATCGTCGACGATAACCGCGACGCCGCCGATAGCCTCGGCGTGCTGCTCGAACTGCTCGGCGCCGATGTGCGGATCGTGCGCGACGGACCCGCCGCGCTGACGATGATCGAGACCTGGCAGCCCGATGTGGTGCTGCTCGATATCGGCATGCCGGGCATGGACGGTTACGAAGTGGCGCGGCGCGTGCGCGCGCATCCAGAAAGCGCGGATCTCGTGCTGATCGCCTTGACGGGCTGGGGGCAGGATGAGGACCGGCGGCGCTCGAAGGAAGCCGGGATCGACTTTCATCTGGTCAAACCCGTGGATATGCGGGCGCTGCACCGCTTGTTGATGGAGGCGGTAGGGAAGCGGGCCAAATAAGCCAGCCAAATAAGCGGCCCGAGTAAGCCGCCAAACCCACTCGTCGCGCCCCGACCGGAATCGTCGTAAATCCGCCGCGCCGGACCGCGTGGCGTGCCCATACCGGCAACATAGCGCGAACGTTCTATGCACCGCCCCGGCGGCTCCCGTACCGTGCCAGTCATCCCGCGCAGCTTCGACGCCCTCACCCCGCCGCGCGGCCACGACGACACCAGGAGAACCGCATGTCCGCGCCCGAAGCAAATCACGCCTACGCCCTCACCCTGTCCTGTCCGAGCGCGGCGGGCCAGGTGGCCGCCGTCGCGGGCTTTCTCGACCGCCATCGCTGCTATATCGACGAACTGACCGTTTTCGACGATGCCGAAAGCGCCCGCTTCTTCCTGCGCTGCGTCTTCCACGCGGACACGCAAAACGGCGCTCAGGATGCCGCCACGAAACTCGACCTCGCCGCCATGCGCGACGACTTCGCGCCCACCGGCCGCAAGCACGGCATGGACTGGGCGATTCACGATCTGCGCCGCCGGCCCAAGGTGCTGCTGCTCGTCTCGAAGCTCGAACATTGCCTGAACGATCTGCTGTTCCGCTGGCGCATGGGCGAACTGGAGATGGAGATCGCGGGCATCGTCTCGAATCACCCGGATTTCGAATCCATCGCGCAGCAGCATCGCCTGCCGTTCCATCATCTGCCCGTGAACGCGCAGACGCGCGACCAGCAGGAAGCGCAGTTGCTGGGTCTGGTCGAGAGCAGCGGCGCGGAACTGGTGGTGCTCGCGCGCTACATGCAGATTCTTTCCGATGCCACGAGCGCAAAACTCGCCGGACGCGCGATCAACATCCACCACTCGTTCCTGCCCGGCTTCAAGGGCGCGCGGCCGTACCATCAGGCCCACGCTCGCGGCGTCAAGCTGATTGGCGCGACCGCGCATTTCGTGACCGCCGATCTCGACGAAGGCCCGATCATCGAGCAGGAAGTGCAGCGCGTCGACCATGCCTTTGGCCCGGAGCGGCTGCTGGCGGTCGGGCGCGATCTCGAATGCGTGACGCTCGCGCGCGCGCTCAAGGCGGTGCTGGAGCATCGCGTGTTTATCAACGGTGCGCGGACGGTCGTGCTGTAAGGGCTAAACGGCGCGCCTGCGCACCATTAATTAGCTAACGTCAAACCCCGCGTCTGCGCCGGGCCTCCGCTGCGAGGCCCGCGAGCGTTTCTGCGCTCAGACGCTGCGCGATCCGCTGCACATAGTCGTGATGGTGCGCCTGCAAAGGCGCGCTCAGATATTGCGCATGCAGATAGCGCAGCAAGGCAATCCGCCGATGCCCGCGCGCCATGCTCAACTCCAGCAACGCAAGCGCGGCCTGCGCATCGCCCGAGGCAGCGCGTTCGGAGAGTTCGACGGTCTGGGGGCGCATACTGGCGGGGTGATCGGCTGCGGGCAGTGTTCGATAGCCTGAGCATCGCTCACGCCGACACCGCGCCGATAGAACGCGCGCGGCATCGAGCAGGAACCGCCGCGCCGCGGTGCGCATTCGCGATGGTAAATGGCGCAAAATGACAAGTGCGCGCGCGCCGGATCGGCGACGCTTGCCCTGCGGGCATCGCCCTTTGCGCCAGAACCCGTGCGCGTACGTTCCGCTTCCCTGAGCCGCTGTATCGACACATGAACATGCACGCCGAACCGCTTCCGCCCGCCGACCAGACCGAGGATCGCATCCGCTTCGGCATCGTGCTGCTGCCGAACTTCACGCTCACCGCCTTTTCGGGCTTCGTGGACATGCTGCGTCTGTCCGCCGACGATGGCGATTACAGCAAACCCGTGCGCTGCTCGTGGCGCATCGTCGGCGAAACGCTCGCGCCGGTGCGCGCGAGTTGCGGCATCCAGATCGCGCCGTGGGAAACCTTTGCGGATGCCGGCGAATTCGATTACGTCGTCGTGGTGGGCGGTCTGCTGCATTCCGGCCCGCAGGCGAACGAGGAAACGCTGCGCTTCATCCGCAACGCGGCACGCGGCGGCGCCACGCTGGTGGGCATCTGCACGGGTGCATTCACGCTGATGCGCGCGGGCGTGCTCGACGAGCATCGCGTCTGCGTGAGCTGGTTCCACTACTGGGATTTCATCGAGCGCTTTCCGAACGTCAACGCCGATATGCTGGTCGCCGATCGCCTGTTCGTGATCGACCGCCGCCGTATTACCTGTTCGGGCGGGCGCGCGTCGATCGACGTGGCGGCCGCCATTTTGCTGCGCCACTTCGATCACGCAACCGTGCAGAAAGCCTTGCGCATCCTGCTGGTGGGCGAAATGCAGAAAGGCAACGCGCCGCAGCCGCATCCGCCCGGGCTCGATCCGGCCACGCATCCCAAGGTCAAGCGCGCGATCCTGCTGATGGAGCAGCATGTGGGGCGCAACGTGCCGCTCGAAGAACTGGCGTGCAAACTCAATCTTTCTCCGCGTCAGCTCGAACGGCTATTCAAGGCCGAAACCGGCAAGAGCCCGCGCGCGTTCGCCAATGGCCTGCGCCTGCGCACGGCGGCGTGGCTGCTGACCAGTTCGGATCGAACCGTCGCCGATATCGCATCGAGCTGCGGTTTCTCCGATGCCTCGCATCTGGGCCGCGAATTCCGCAAACAGTTTGGCGTGCCGCCGATGATGTTCCGCGAGCAGCGCAGCGGCCAGGAAGACATGCGCCTCGAATCGTTCGACGACTTCATGCGCAACGGCGCGGCCGTTGAGCAAACGCCGCTGGAAGTCGATCACGATTGAGTCGTCTGGCGAGTCTTCAAGCGCGCCCGGCCCGCCGCTCGGAACTGGGCGCATGACCGAACTGCACGCGATACGCCTTGCTGAAATGGCAAGGCGAATTGAAGCCGCAATGCGTGGTGATATGCGCAACCGACATATCGGTCGTGCGCAGCAATTCACGCGCGCGTTTGAGCCGCAGCGTCAGATAATAATGCGCTGGCGAGATATTCAAATACGCCTTGAACATGCGCTGCAAATGCCGTTGCGAAAGCCGCACGAGGCGCGCCAGTTCTTCCAGCGAAAGCGGCTCTTTCACATTCGCTTCCATCAGGCGCACCACTTCCACGAGTTCCGCGCGCGAAAAACCCACGCGCGCATCGACGGGAATCGGCTGTAGATCGCTGGCGCTGCGAATACGTTCGAGAATGAATTGCTCGGAGACTTTCGCGGCCAGCGGCGGCCCCAGTCGCGCGCTCACGAGATCGAGCATCAGATCGAGCGGCGCGGTGCCGCCCGTGCAGGTCAAACGGTCGCGATCGACCACGAAGAGTTCATCGGCGAAACGCACGCGCGGAAACTCCTCGTGCAGCGCCGAAAGACTTTCCCAATGCACCGCGCAACGATAACCGTCGAGCAACCCGCTCGACATCAGCGCATACGCACCCGTGCAGATACCGCCCAGTGGCTTGCCGCTGCGCGCGATCTTCACCAGCGCTGCGCGCACGCGTTCATCGACGACATCGCGAATACGAATGCCGCCGCAGACAATCAGCACATCGGGCAAATTGTCCACGTCGAGCGCCTGTGTCGGCCGCACGGTAATGCCATTGCTGGCGCGCGCAGGCTGACCGTCGAGCGAGAAAATCGACCAGCGATAATGCTCACCATTGCCGACGTAATTGGCCATGCGCAACACTTCCACCGCGCTCGAAAACGCGATCATCGAGAAGTGCGGCAAAGTAAGGAAACCGAAATGCCTGAAAGACGATGCTTGCGACGATGCCGAGATAAGAGAGGGTTCCGCCTCGGCGATGTCGTGGGCCATGCCCGCAGCCATGTCGATAGTCACATTGCGCTCCCTGAGCAGGAAACGGTTCGAGCGCGCCGGGCCGGCGCGCCCCACTACGGATCGATCAAGCCTCGGCCGGCACTGCACGCACGCGGAACACCTGCTTGAGGCCCGAGAACAGCGGCGCTTTGGCGGCGCCGGGCGCGCGCCCGAAGCTCTCGGTGATGCGGTCCAGAATGATCGCCAGCAGCACGACCGACAGACCGCTTTCGAAACCCAGGCCGATATCGAGGCGCTGGATACTCGCGAGCACATCGTTACCCAGACCGCCCGCGCCCACCATCGACGCGATAATCACCATCGACAGCGCCATCATGATGGTCTGGTTCACGCCCTGCATGATCGACGGCAGTGCATTGGGAAACTGCACCTTGTAGAGCAGTTGCCACGGCGTGCAGCCGAATGCCTGCCCCGCTTCCACGATCTCGCGGTTGACGTGGCGAATCCCCAGGCTCGTGAGGCGCACGGCGGGCGGCATGGCGAAGATCACCGTGGACAGAATGCCCGGCACGCGGCCCAGACCGAACAGCATCGCGGCCGGAATCAGGTAGACGAAGGCGGGCATGGTCTGCATGAGGTCGAGAATCGGCCGCACGACGGTTTGCACGACCTTGCTCTTCGCGGTCCAGATGCCCAGCGGCACGCCCAGCACGAGGCTGATCAGCGTCGATGACAGCGTCAGCGCGAGCGTGACGACGGTTTGATCCCAGAAGCCCGTGGCGTAGATCAGCAGCAGCGAAGCCAGCGCGAATGCGGCGAAACGCCAGCCCACGCGCCACAGACCGCCGAGCACGAAAATCGCCATCAGCATCGGCATGGGAATGCCTTGCAGACCTTGTTCGATGAGTTTTGCGAAGCTCTCGATGGCACGGCCAATGGTGTCGAAGGTATTGGCGTCGTGGTCGAGCAGATAGTGAACCGACTGGTCCACCCAGCGGCCAAGCGGAATGATCTCAGACATGGTGGTGACTCCCGTTGCGCATCATGACCTTGAGGACGGCCGCCTGGTCGATCGAACCGCAGAAGCGGCCTTCTTCGTCGACCACCGGCAGGGCCACCGGATTCGCGCACACGCGCGACACGACCTGTTCGAGCGGCGCGCCGCGCGAGATGCATTCGATCTTCTTGACCTGCGGTTTGGCCACGCCAATCGCGTCGCGCGTAACGAAGCCGCTGATCCGGCGTTCGGCGTCCAGCACGAAGGCGTAATCGGCGCTGCCGTTGAGCGAGGCCGCCACGCTGGTGGCGTCGAGCGAGCGCACGAGCGGCACGCGCTCGGCCTGCATCAGATCGCCTGCGGTGAGGTAACGGCTGGTGTCCACGCCATCGAAGAAAGCGCGCACGTAGTCATCGGCAGGATGACTGATGATCTCGCGCGGGGTGCCGATCTGCACGATACGCCCGCCTTCCATGATGGCGATGCGGCTGCCGATGCGCAGCGCCTCTTCCAGATCGTGCGAAACGAACATGATGGTGCGGCGCTGCTCCTTCTGCAGTTGCAGCAGCACGTTCTGCATTTCCTTGCGCTTGAGCGGGTCGAGTGCGGAAAACGCTTCGTCCATGATCATCAGCGAAGGATTCACGGCCAGCGCACGCGCAAGGCCCACGCGCTGCTGCATGCCGCCGGAGAGTTCGGCGGGCAGCTTGTGTGCGAAGGCCGCAAGGCCCACCTGCTCCAGCACGTCCAGCGCACGCTTCTCGCGCTCCTTGCGGCTCACGCCCGCCACTTCCAGACCGAACGCCGCGTTGGACAGCACGGTGCGCTGCGGCATCAGCGCGAAGGACTGGAACACCATGCTCATGTCGGTGCGGCGCAGCGACACCAGTTCCGATTTACGCACCGCCGCAATGTCGCGGCCATCGATCACCACGCGGCCCGCCGTGGGTTCGACCAGCCGGTTGATGAGACGGATCAGCGTGGATTTGCCGGAGCCGGACAGCCCCATCAGCACGAAAATCTCGCCTTCGTGGACTTCGAAACTCGCATTGTTGACGCCCAGAACATAACCGGTCTGGCGAAACAGGTCGTCCTTGGTCGCACCGCGCGCCAGCATCTCGCGCGCGAGCTTGGGATTGGGCCCGAACACCTTGCAGAGTCCGTCGACCACGATCTTGGGGGATTTCATGGAGTCCATCTCCTCGTGATGCAGGCGCCGGCCCGCACTGTGTCTGAACAGCCATGCCGGCGCAGCGCGCAGCGACACGTTTCGGATGCCTGATTGAATGACCTTGACGCGCGGCCTTATTGCGTCGATGCCACCCAGTCCTGCACGCGTTCGCCGTGCGCGGCAATCCAGCTATCCGCGGCGGCTTCAGGCTTGGTGCCGTTCTGGATCGCCAGCATCACGCTGTCGATCTCGCCCGGCTTCCATTGAAACTTCTTGAGGAACGCAATCACCGGCGGCGCCTTGGTTTCCAGCCCCGGATTCACGACGCTGTCCACGTGCTCGGCGGCGCCGAAGACATTCTTGGGATCGTCGAGAAAGCGCAGCTTGTACTTGGCGAACATCCAGTGCGGCGTCCAGCCCGTGACGATCACCGGCTTGTTGGCATTGACCGAGCGCGCCAGTTCCGCCGTCATGCCGCTGCCCGAACTGGGCATGACCGAATAGTTCAGACCATATTGCTTGATCGCCTGATCGGTCTTGGCCATCACGCCCGCACCGGCGTCGATACCCACGATGCGTCCCGCGAACGCCGACTTCTGTGCATTGAGATCGTCGATACTTTTGGCGGTGACGTATTGCGGCACCACGAGGCCGATTTTCGCGCCCGGGAAGTTGGTGCCCAGATCGACCACCTTGCCCTTGAACTGATCCCAGTACGCGCCCTGCGTGACCGGCAGCCAGGCGGAGAGCGTGGCGTCCAGATCGCCGCGCGCCACGCCCTGCCACATGATGCCGGCGGCCACCGGCACGAGTTCGACCTGATAACCGAGGCGTTTTTCGATGATGCGCGCCGCCACGTTCGAGGTCGCCACGCTGTCGTCCCAACCTTCGACGTAGCCGATTTTCAGCGTCGGCTTGCTGTCCGCGAGCGCTGCCGCGCTCAAGGCCACCGACACCACACCCATGCCCAACAATTTCGCAAGCAGCTTCACGGCAGTCTCCTGAGTTCCGGGCGATGAGCGCCCCACACCTCCAGATTCACCCGTCACAAATGGTCGATACCGTTGTTTTCCGACGCGATCTTGTCCAGCCGCGACGTGGTGCGCATAAGCCGATTTATTTATCGACGACGAGGTCCGAGCGCGGCGTGCTGCAGCACAGCAGCACCATGCCCTGATCGATTTCCCGCTGGCGAATCCCGCCGTTGTGCTTCATCTCCACCTCGCCGGAGACGAGCTTGACCTTGCAGGTGCCGCACATACCCTGAGTGCACGACGCGGGCAGACGCACGCCCGCTTCGCGCGCCGCCGCCAGCACCGGCTGATGCGAACCGCAACTGATCTCGCGCTGGCTTTTGGCGAACGTCACCGTGAAGGTCGAGGTTTCATTGGCTGCATTGCTCTTTTCCTCCGGCGCACTCAACGGCACATCGTTGGCCGCCAGCGTCTCGAACGAAAAACTCTCTTCGTGATAGCGCTCGCGTGCGAAGCCCGCTTCGGCGAGCAGATCGCGTACGGCCTTCATATAAGGCGCCGGACCGCAGGTGAAGATTTCGCGCTCCATGAAATCCGGCGCGATCAGCTTGAGCAAAGGCAGCGTGAGAAAGCCCGTGACACCCGCCCAATGCGTGCGCGCGCCCACGCGCTCGCACACGAAAGAAGTACGAAAACTCGTATGGCTCGCGGCGATCAATTCGAGTTCGCGCGCGAAGATCACATCGTCGGGCGTGCGGGCGCTGTGCACGAATACGATGTCGCGATCTTCGGCCAGATCGTGATACGCGCGACTCATCGACATCAAGGGCGTAATGCCCGAACCCGCCGACAGAAACAGATATTTGGGCGCGGCGTGGCGCGCACAGGTGAATTCGCCCGCCGGCCCGAGGACGCGGATCGACGCGCCGGGCATGAGGTTATCGTGCAGCCAGTTCGAGACCTTGCCGCCGGGCACGCGCTTGACGGTTATCGAAATCGTATGCGGCCGCGCGGGCGACGATGAAACCGTATAGCAGCGATTCACCGCTTCGCCGTCGATCTCCAGTTCGAGCGTCACGAACTGGCCCGGCTCGAACGAGAACGTGCGGCCTTGCGGCGAGCGCAGGAAAAAACTCTTTACGTCATGCGTTTCCTGCCGCACATGACAGCACTCCAGCGTTTCCTCGACATCGCTCGTCCACTTCTCCGGCAACGCACCCCAGAACGCCGGACGCGTCACGCGGCTATCCGCGGGATCGAATTGGGCCGCATCTCGCATCATGTCAGACTCCGCTTTCCACGCGCAGGGGAATGGTCCGCTTGCGCTCGAGCGCCGCGGCAAGACGGCCCACATACCAGGCCGAGAATTTTTCGACGAGTCCTTCCGTAAAGGGCGAATACGGACCCGGCTCGTACGCGCTGCTGGCCGCGCCGCGTTGCGAATATTCCACCAGCGTGCGGTCCTGGTTATTGGTTGCGTTCCAGACCGCCGTGAGATTCGCCACGTCGTAATCGATCCCTTCGCGCGCGTCCTGATGCACGAGCCAGCGCGTGCGCACCAGCGTTTCGCCAGCCGAAAGCGGAATCACCGAGAACGACACAATATGGTCGCTCATGAAGTGATGCCAGGAATTTGGCTGCGTCCAGAACGAGAGGCCGCCCAGATCGGCGTTGCGGAATTCGCCGAGCAGTTTCTTCGAGGCCACCTTGGCGTCGAGCGTCTGCGATTCGCCGCTGCGGTCGAGCGGCAGGCGCTGCGTGCGAAAGCCGGTCACGTCCAGCAGTTTTTCGATTTCGACCGAAGGCAGGTCGAGTTTTTCCCACTGTTGCGCGCGCTCTTCGCAGGTGCGCTCGAAAGCGTCCATGCCTTCCGCGTTGGCGGCCGAACGTTGATAGCCGAAGCCGTATTCGTAGAGCGAAATCGTCAGTTCGGGATGGTTCGCGACGCAGTGATAGCACTCGCGATTGTTCTCCATCACCAGCTTCCAGTTGCCCTTTTCGATGATGTCGACCTGCGCCGCCACCTTGCAACCGGCCAGATCGTGCGGCAGCAGATAAGGCTCCATGGCGGCGCGCATGAGATCGAAATCGGCGGGCGGTTCGTCGGCGAGACAGACAAAGATCAGGCCTGCCAGGTTTTGCACATGGACGCTCTTGAGGCTGTGTTTGCAGCGGTCGAACTGCTCGCCCATGTGTTCGGCGAACATCAGATCGCCGTTCAGGTTATAGGTCCAGCTATGGTACGGACAGACGATATTGCCCACCGTGCCCTTTTCCTCGTTGCACAGACGCGCGCCGCGATGGCGGCAGACGTTGTGAAACGCGCGCACCTGCATGTCGTCGTCGCGCACGATCAGGATCGAGTCTTTACCGAGCTCCACCGTCACATAGTCGCCCGGCTCGGGAAGCTCCGGCTCGACGGCCACCTGAATCCAGTGTTCCCTGAAAATCGCCTGCATATCGAGCGCGAAAATCTCCTCGCTCAGATAAAAAGGGGCTTCGAGGCTGTAACCCGCCTTGCGCCGCTCCACCAGCGCGCGCGCCTGCGCCACTGCATTTGCCGATACTTCTGCCGATACGTTCATCGTGTGCTCCGGATTCTTCGTCCTGGGTGCGTGTCTGTCTTGCTTTGGATCTGCTTCTGGGTCTGCTTCATCCGGGCGGCTGGCGCCCGCTGAAATCAGTAATCGATGAGTTGATGCTCGCGCAAATACGCAAGGATCACTTGTGCTTTTTCGACCGAACTCCCCGCATTTACGACGTTCCCGCCACGGCTTTCCGTGGTGGTCGCGCCCAGCATGCGGGCGTGGCCCGAGCGGCGTTCGGCAGCGGCGAATTTCACCGGCTTGCGCGTGACGGGGCCGGATAGCCAGGCGGCGGCATCGGCATTGGGAACGCGTGCGCCCGCGCTGGCACGCTGCACCGAACCGGCGCGCAGACGCGCATAGGCGTAAGCGGGCTGCACCTCGGCGAGCGGATGCACGGCCACCACGGCTGGCAGCGCGGCCTCCACGCGGCGGCGCAGACCTTTGGGCAGGAACTGGCGCACGCGCGCATTGCCGTCATCGACTTCGAGATCGACCGCCGCGCCCACCAGCGCGCGGCCCAGCAGCGCAGCCACGCGGTACGGCAGCATGCCGCTGTCGTACGCGCCTTCCGCACGCGTGCCGGTCAGCACGAGATCGTGATCGCGCACGCGCGCGGCGAGCGCCTGGGCGGCGTCGTCTTCCGGCGTGCACGGCAGCACGTCCACCTGCTGCGCGCCCAGCGCCAGATAGTCGGGCAAGGCCGGATCGGCCGGGTCCCCCGCGTGGATCACATCGAGTTGCGCGCCGTGGCGCTGCGCAAGTTTGCGGCCGAGTTCGAGCGCGGCCGCGTCGTTGCGGCTATAGCGCGGCGTGCCGCTCACGGGATGACGCCCCGTCGAAACCAGCACGGCGATACGTTGCAGTTTTACCTTGGCGTTCATGCGGCCACTCCTGCGGGCTTGCGTTCTGCGGGCTTGCGTTCTTCAGTCTCGACCTCGCCGCGTGCACGCGCCGCGCGGGCGGCCTGCACCTGCGCGATCAAGGCGGCGATGGTCGCCTGCGCATCGCCCACCACGGTGAGATTCGCGCGTTTGGCGATGGGCGCGCTGGCGTCCGTATTCACGGCGATCACGTGGCGGCAGTCCTTGATGCCCTGCAAATGCTGCACGGCGCCGGAAATGCCGAAGGCGATATAGACGCTCGCTTCCACGGTCTTGCCGGTCGCGCCCACCTGCTTGTCGCGCGCGAAATGGCCGTTATCGACCGCGACGCGGCTCGCGCCGATCGCCGCGCCGAATACCCCCGCGAGCTTCTCGAACGCCGCCACATCGCTCACGCCATTACCCGCCGAGACGATGAAATCGGCCTCTTCCAGCGCGACCTGCGCCGCGTCGATCTCCTCCAGACCGAGATCGCGATACGCCTGAGCAATCGCACTGGCCGGACGGATGAAATCGCCCGCCAGCCGCTCGCCTGCGCCTACGAACGGCAGCTTCGCTTCCACCGCATTGGGCGCGAGCAGCATCACCTCGGGCAATGCGCGCGTGGCGAAAGCCCGTTTGGCCTGTTCATAGACGCCCACATGCTGCGCGTCGATTTCCACCACATGCGTGGCCACGCTGGCGCCGGCCGCAGCCGCATAGCGACGGCCCAGATCGCCATCGCCGGTTGCGTTGTCGGGCAGCAGCACGTGACTGGGCGCCAGCGCCGCCGCGCAAGCCTGCAGCGCGCGCAATTCGCTTTCGGGCGCAAAGGCCCGGCGCTCGAAGCCCGGCAATTCGATCAGCTTGTCCACGCCGAGCGCAGCCACATCGTCCTTCACGTCGCCGAAAGCGAGCAGCGCGACTTCGGTTTGCGCATCGGCGAGCAAGGCGGCGGCGGCAATCGTCTGACAAGCGTGATCGTCGAGCGCGCCGCGTTCGCTATGCGCAACCACCAGCAGCACGTGCTTGCGCTCGCGCACTTCGCGGCGCGGCTTCGCCGCCGTTGCGCCGTGACCGTGCGAGGCGCGTTGCAAGGCGTTGAGATCGGCGCTACCGGCTTCGCCCAGGGTGATGCGCCGCAGTCCATCGACGGTAATGATGAAAGGCCGGCGCGGATCGATTCGTTTGATGGCGTTCATCGGCTCACTCCAGCGCGGCGGCGACGAGTTCGGCCACGTCGAGGACTTCGGGGCGCGGGCCCACGACGCCTTCGAGCATCGCCGTGCAATTGGGACAGCCGACCGCTACGACGTCTGCGCCCACGGCGCGCGCGTCGGCGATACGGATATCGGGAATGCGCTGCTTGCCGGGGATATCGGTCAGCGGCGCGCCGCCTCCGCCGCCGCAGCAGCGTCCGCGCATGCCGTTGCGCTCCATCTCCACCACGCGAATACCGATGCTCTTGAGCAGCTTGCGCGGCGCTTCGGTTTCGCCGTTGTAGCGGCCCAGATAGCAGGGATCGTGATACGTCGTGCGCTTCTCGCGCAGCGCTTCGAGCGCTTTCGGCGCGATCCGGCCTTTATCGGCAAGCTCGGCGAGCAGCGTGGTGTGATGCAGCACGTCGTAGCGCGCGCCCAGTGCGCGATATTCATTGCGCAGGCTGTGCATGACGTGCGGATCGGCGGTGACGATGCGGCCGAATTGCAGCGTGCCGAGCGTGCCCATCATCTGCTGCGCCATCTGGCGGAAGGTCGCTTCGTCGCCCAGACGGCGGGCCACGTCGCCCGTATCGCTTTCGGTCGCGCCCAGCACGGCGTAATCGACGCCCGCCTTGTTGAGCACCTTGACGAGCGCGCGCAGCGTGCGCTGATAACGCATGTCGAAGGCGCCTTCACCGGCCACCAGCAGGATATCGACCGGCTTGCCGGGCTGCGCGATGGGCGCATCCAGATCGACGGACCAGTCGTAACGCGCGGCCTTGTCGTGCCCGCCCATCGTGCCAGTCTCGCGCAGATTGGCGAGCACTTCCGGGCCCTTGCCGGGCACGGTGCCGTGCACGAGCGTCTGGTTGCGGCGCATATCGACGATGGCGTCCACGTGCTCGATCAGCATCGGGCACTCCTGCACGCAGGCGCGGCAGGTGGTGCAGGACCACAGCGTCTGCGCCTCGATCAGACCCGCGACGATCGGGCCATCGGGCTGACCGCCGTGACGGCCGACGGGAATGCCCGGCGTCGGGCTGCCCGCGTAGGCGGAATCCGTGCCGCCCGCCATGCCCGTGACCAGATCCTGAATCAGCTTCTTGGGATTGAGCGGCTGGCCCGCCGCGAAGGCCGGGCACGCGGCTTCGCACTTGCCGCACTGCACGCAGGCGTCGAAGCTCAGCAACTGGTTCCAGCGGAATTCCACCGGCCTGGCGACGCCATATTCCTGCTGCTCGATGTCGGGCAGCTTGAGCGCGGTGGGCGGCGTGGCGCGGCCTTCGCCGGTCCAGTCGGTGCGATTCGCAGAAAAACGCTCCTGGCGCGGATGAAACGCCAGATGCAGCAGACCGGCGACCGCATGCTTCATCGGCCCGCCCTGCGCCGCGCCGAAGGTCATGGTGTAAGCGCCGATCACGATCAGCAGCGCGCAGATCAGCGCAAACGCGCCCGACATCGCGCCCGCCGGCACCGCCGTGTACAGCGCAATGCCCAGCGCGAACGCGCCCAGCATCCACGGCAGCGTATTCCACGGCCCGCGCGACAGACGTGCGGGCACCTGCTTCGCATGACGGCGACGCCACACGAACACCGCGCCCACCAGCATCGCCAGCGCGGCCAGCAGAATCAGCTTGTCGAGCCAGGGCGAATAGATCGCGAGACCGTAGTTGACGAACACCAGCACGAGCGCGCCAATCGCGCCGCCCGCCGTGGCCACGTGCGTCTTCGCGATATACGGATCGCGTGCCACCACATGATGCAGATCGACGAAATAACGCTTCGGAATACTGAACAGATTGCCGACGCCGAATTTCCCGTAAGCGCCGGGCGCCACTGCACGCCCGAGACGCCAGTAAGCGGCGCGCTTCGCGACGGCGAACGCAAGGCCCGCCATCGAAAGCCACAGCAGCGCGGTGATGAGGTAGGCAGGCTTCATGGCTCAGAAGTCCTTGACGAGACGCAGCGCATCGTAGATCGCGCCGTGAATGTTGTGCATGGAAATGCAGTCACCCACACGGAACAACAGGAAGCGGCCATTGCCGAGTTCTTCGGACAGGCACGGCTGCGGTTCGGCCGCAAAGAGCTTGTGCACATCCACCTGACCGCGATTGAGCGATTCCGGCTTGAGCTTCCAGTACAGCGCGTCGTTGGGCGTGCTGCCGTTCTCGATCACCACCTGATCGACGGCGCGCTCTTCCTGCTCCTCGGTGTACTCGTTACGCAGCACGGCGATTTTCTTGCCGTCTTCTTCGTACACGCGGTCGAGCCAGTAGTTCGGCGTGTGAATCACGCCCTGCGCGTAAAGGCGGCGATAGAAAATCGGGAAGGTCGTGCCGCCCACGTCGTCGGCCACTTTCACGTCGGGCGTGACGATCTCCACATTCGAGCCGCGGCTCGAGATGAAATCGGCGACACCCGCGCCTGCATGCGTGCTCACGCCGTCGTAGATCAGCACGTTCTGCTTCGGCTCCACGCGGCCCGAAAGAATGTCCCACGAACTCACGGCGAGGCCTTCTTCCACGCCCCATGCCGGCACCTGTTGCGTGAAACTCGACCCTCCGGTTGCGAGCACAACGATATCGGGCTGCTCAGCGAAGATGGTGGCTTCATCGGCGGCCACACCCAGACGGCGATCCACGCCCAGGCGTTTCGTTTCCATATCGAACCAGCGCACGATGCCGGCCATCTGCTCGCGCTGCGGCGCCTTCGCGGCCAGCAGAATCTGCCCGCCTACCGCATCGCCCTTTTCGAACAGCACGACATCGTGGCCGCGCAGCCGCGCCACGCGCGCCGCTTCCAGCCCGGCGGGGCCCGCGCCCACCACTACGACCTTGCGCTTCGGACCACGCGTGCGCGCAATCACATGCGGCATGGTGGCTTCGCGCGAGGTCGCCGCGTTCTGCACGCACAGCACGTCGTGGCCGTTGTACTGGCGGTCGATACAGTAATTCGCGCCCACGCACTGCTTGATTTCGTCTTCGCGGCCGTCGCGGATCTTGATGACCATATGCGGGTCGGCAATCTGCGCGCGTGTCATGCCCACCAGATCGACCATGCCGCTTGCCAGCAGACGCTCGGCCTGACCTGCATCGCGAATGCTTTGCGCGTGCATCACGGGCAGTTTCACCACCGACTTGATACCGGCTGCGAGATGCACGAAAGGCTCGGGCGGCAGCGCCATCGGCGGCATGCAGTTGGCGAGCGTGTTGTGCGTATCCGCGCCCGAACCAATTACGCCGAGATAATCGATCAGACCGGTTTCGGACATCGCCTGGGCGATCTCTTTCAACTGTTCGTGATCGAGACCGTCTTCGTGGAATTCGTCGCCGCACATGCGCAGGCCCACGCAGAAGTCCTTGCCCACGGCTTCGCGCACGGCCTGCAGCACTTCGACGCCAAAACGCAGACGGTTTTCGAGCGAGCCGCCCCATTCGTCGGTGCGGAAGTTGGTGCGTGGGCTCCAGAACTGGTCGATCAAATGCTGGTGCGCCGCCGAAATCTCGATGCCGTCCATGCCCGCGTCCTGCACGCGTTTCGCGGCCGTCGCGAAGTCGCCGATAATGCGGCGGATTTCCTCGACCTCGATAATCTTGGCGTTGCCGCGGTGCACCGGTTCGCGAATGCCCGAAGGCGACATCAGATGCGGCCAGTGTTCGCCATGAAACGCCGAACGGCGGCCCATATGCGTGGCCTGAATCATGATCTTCGCGCCATGGCGATGCATGGCTTCGGCCAGCCGCGAAAGCGGATCGATAATGCGATCGGTCGAAAGATTCACCGACTTCCACCAGCCTTGCGGGCTGTCGATCGACACCGGGCTGGAGCCGCCGCAGATGGCGAGACCCACGCCGCCCTTGGCCTTCTCCTCGTAATAGCGGATATAGCGGTCGCCCGGCAGGCCGCCCGGCTCCGCGTAGACCTCGGCATGGGCGGTGCTGACGATGCGGTTGCGCAGCGTGAGCTGATTGAGCGTCAGGGGCTTGAACAGATTGGGATAACGCATCGCGGACGACCTCAGGTGTTCAGTTGTATTGCGAGCTTATTGTTGCGAATTTGTTGTTGCGGCCAGGCTTTTTTAATTTGGCATGCTTATCGATTCGCATGCCGTGTTCTTCTCAGGTTCTGCGCAGGCGTCTCAGGCCGTGAGCGGCGACACTTCGAACACGCAATGCGCGTGGCCTTCGGCGGCGCAACGCACTTCGCGCGACTGCGCGCGCGGTGCGCTCTTGCCGCCCGGCACCGTGTCGTTGACCCAGTCCATCGCGCCCGCAAACCAGCCGGCGAACATATAGCAAAGCTTTTCGTCCGTGCCGTGCTTGTCCGGTTGCGCCAGCACGAAAGACGAATTACGCAGTTCGATGCGCGCGCGGGCGCTGGCCGGATCGGCTTCGACAATCTTGAAGAGACCCCAGCCGCGCTGCGAAAGACGATTCAGATAGTGCTCGAAAACCGCCATGCCTTCGATGCCGTGTATTTCGGCTTCCTTCGCGCACCAGTGATACGCCGATTTATAACCGGCCTTGTAAAGAATCTCCGCATAGGCATCGCGGCCCAGCGCTTCTTCCACGGCGGTGTGGTTATTGGTAAAGAAGTGACGCGGCACGTAGAGCATCGGCAGCGCGTCGGTGGTCCAGACGCCGGTTTCCGGGTTCACGTCGATGGGCAGTTGCGGTTGCATCGTGTATTCCTGATCGTGGGGTTTTTAAAGGCTTGAAAAGCGCGGTGCTTCAGACGTTCCAGACTTCGCCGAATACGCGCAGCCAGTTTTCGCCCATCACCTTCCTGATACGCGATTCGCTCCAGCCTGCCCGCTCCATCGCCGCAGTCAGATTCGGAAATTCGCCGATGGTGCGAATGCCTTCCGGATTCACCACTTTGCCGAAATTCGTCAGACGGCGATAACGGCCCTTGTCGTGCGTGATCCAGTCGAAGAATTCGGTCGTATAACCTTGCGTAAAGTCCGTGCCGATCCCCACGCGGTCCTCGCCAATCAGATCGACCACATATTCGATTGCTTCCAGGTAATCCTCGACGGTCGCGTCTGCGCCGCGCTTGAGGAACGGCGCGAACATCGTCACGCCCACGAAACCATTGGCGTCCGCGATTTCCTTCAGCTGTTCGTCGCTCTTGTTGCGCGGATGCTCCTTGAGACCCGAGGGGCAGCAATGCGAATATGTGACCGGCTTTCTGGACGCCGCAATCGCATCCGACGAAGTCTTGCCGCCCACGTGCGAGAGATCGACCATGATGCCCACGCGGTTCATTTCCTGAATCACTTCGCGGCCATAACCGGAAAGACCGCCGTCCGCCTCATAACAACCCGTGCCCACCAGGTTCTGCGTGTTGTAGCAAAGCTGCACCACATTCACGCCCAGTTCCTTGAACACCTCGATATAACCAAGGTTGTCCTCGAAGGCATACGAATTCTGGAAGCCGAAAATAATGCCGGTCTTGTTTTCTTTTTTCGCACGCAGAATGTCGTCGGTCGTGCGCACGAGCGTGAGGATCTCGCTGTATTCGCGGATCTGCTGCTTCATCTCGGCGATGTTATCGACCGTCTTCTGGAAATCTTCCCAGACCGAAACCGTGCAATTGACGGCGGTGACGCCGCCCTTGCGCATGTCCTCGAACACGGAGCGCTCGAACTTCGAAATATTCAGGCCGTCGATGATGATGCTGTTGTCGTGCAGGGTGCTCATCGTGGTTATGCTCCGTGGGGTCTCAATAGATGGGAAAGCGTTCGCAGAGCGCGAAAATCTCGCGGCGCACGCGTTGTTCGACGGCCGGGTCGCCCTCGGGATGCGCCCGTAGCGCGTCGAAGACGTCCAGAATCAGCGCACCGATCTGGCGGAATTCCGCCACGCCGAAACCGCGCGTCGTGCCCGCTGGCGTACCCAGGCGAATGCCGGACGTCACCGTGGGCTTTTCCGTGTCGAAGGGAATACCGTTCTTGTTGCAGGTAATGCCGGCGCGCTCGAGCGCCTGCTCGACCTGGGTGCCCTTGAGACCCTTGGGACGCAGATCGACCAGCAGCAGATGGTTATCCGTGCCGCCCGTGACCAGATCGACGCCACCGGCCTTCAGCACCTCGCCCAGCGCGGCCGCATTGGCCAGCACATTGTCGATGTAGGTTTTGAAACTTGGGTCGAGCGCTTCGCCGAACGCCACCGCCTTACCGGCGATCACGTGCATGAGCGGGCCGCCCTGCAGGCCGGGAAACACGGCGGAGTTGATCTTCTTCGCGATGTCTTCGTCGTTGGTCAGCACCACGCCGCCGCGCGGGCCGCGCAAGGTCTTGTGCGTGGTCGACGTCACCACATGCGCGTGCTCGACCGGGTTCGCATGACGGCCCGCCGCGACGATGCCGGCGATATGCGCCATGTCCACCATCAGCTTCGCGCCCACGCTATCGGCAATCGCACGAAAACGTGCGAAGTCCAGTTCACGCGGATAAGCAGAAAAACCGGCGATGATCAGACTGGGCTTGTGCTGCCCGGCCAGTTCGGCGACCTGCTCGTAATCGATACGCAGGGTGTCGCGATTCACGCCGTATTGCACCGCGTTGAACCATTTGCCCGACAGCGCCGGCTTCGCGCCGTGCGTGAGGTGACCGCCCGCGTCCAGCGACATGCCGAGTACCGTATCGCCCGGTTTGGCCAGCGCCAGCATGACCGCGCCATTGGCCTGTGCGCCGGAATGGGGCTGCACGTTGGCGAAGCCTGCACCAAAAAGCTGCTTCAAACGGTCGATGGCGAGCGTTTCGATTTCATCGGCGAATTCGCAGCCGCCGTAATAACGCTTGCCCGGATAACCTTCGGCATATTTATTGGTGAGCACCGAGCCCTGCGCTTCCAGCACCGCGCGCGACACGATGTTTTCCGAGGCGATCATTTCCACCTGCGACTGCTGGCGTTCGAGTTCTTTCAGGAGGCTGTTGCGCACCGCGGAATCGCGCTGGGCGAGCGGTTGCGAAAAGAAAGCTTGCGAGTTCGACATAGGGCATCCATGACGATAAATGGGGGTGGGCGGCCCGGCGCTGCTTTGCTACACAACCGTGGCTTCCGACGGCTCTATTCTTGTCTCTCGGCTTTTTGATCGATATCCGATTTCAGACGCGTTCTTTTCCTTTTCCGCCATCGGCGTCCGTTTTTCACAAGTCGTGGTGAATCGACGGGGGCCCGTCACACCGCTGCAAATTCTTTCTGATCCGAATAAATTTCTCGTACACTCGAAACGGCCATTCCCCGATGCGTTCCGTTGATGTTCAGCGTGCTTTACCGGCTGTCTGGTTGATGCGCTTCATGCGCGCCGGATAGCACGACCGTTTCCTCAGGGGAAAAGACCGAAGCTCGTTGTAAGGAGGTTGGCGCATCAGGGTTTTGCCGCATGGCAGACCGATGGTGCCCGACTCCAGAATGCCGTAGCCTGGTCGCGCCCCGAGCGTCGCCATCGAATAAAAGGAATGGTTCCCCATGTCTCCCGAGCGCACCGCGTCGCTAGCGCATTTCGCGTTCATGCCGTTGCCGAACTTCACGATGATCGCCTTCACTAACGCGATCGAAGTCCTTCGCATGGCTAATTACCTGAGCGGGCAGCCGCTTTATCGCTGGTCCATCATCAGCCCCGAAGGCGGCACGGTCACGTCCAGTAGCGGTATTGGCTTCGATACGGGCCCGGCCGAATGCGCCGGACAGCCCGATATTGTGTTTGTCTGCGGCGGTATCGACGTGCAGCACGTCACCTCGGCCGCGCATCTGAATACGCTGCGCCGTTTCGCACGCATGGGCGTGGCGCTCGGCAGCCTGTGTACGGGCACCTATGCGCTCGCCAAATCGGGTCTGCTGGCAGGCTATGCCTGCGCGATCCATTGGGAAAACATGTCGGCGCTAAAGGAAGAGTTTCCTTCTACGCGCTTTCTCAAGGAACTGTTCGTAATCGACCGCGATCGCGTGACCTGCACGGGCGGGGTTGCACCGCTCGATATGATGCTGCACCTCATCACGCCGCGCGTGGGCACCTCGCGCGTGACGCAGATCGCCGAACAATTCGTGGTCGAGCATATTCGCGACACCAGCGCGCAGCAGCGCATGCCGCTGGTTGCACGGCTGGGTTCGGCGAACAAATCGCTGTTCGAAGTCATTTCGCTCATGGAGAGCAATATCGAAGAGCCGCTTTCGCGCGAAGAACTGGCGCGGCTCGCGAATATGTCGCAACGCCAGTTGCAACGGCTGTTTCACGAGCACCTGGGCATGACGCCCACGCACTATTACCTCACGCTGCGTCTGCGCCGCGCGCGCGAGCTGCTGCTGCAGACCGATATGTCGATCATGCAGATCACCATGGCCTGCGGTTTCCAGTCGGCGTGCCATTTCAGCAAGAGTTATCGCGACGCGTTTGGTATCGCGCCCACTGGCGAGCGCCGCAAACGCGTTGCGCCGATGGCGGGCGTAGATGCGCCATTGCGGCATTTACCGGCGATTCCCGCACACGCCTGAAAAATCCGCTTAAAAGAATCAAACGCCAAAAGGCAGCCCATTCAAGGGCTGCCTTTTTTATTTAACGCAGCGAGTTTTAATTACGCCGCCAGCATCCCGTGCGGATCGATAACAAACTTGCGCGGCGCGCCGCCATCGAACTTCTTGTAGCCCTCGGGCGCTTCCTCCAGCGAAATCACCGATACATTGACGATCTTCGCAATCGGCAGACGGTCGAACAGAATCGCCTGCATGAGGTTGCGGTTGTACTTGAGCACCGGCGTCTGACCGGTATGGAACGTATGCGACTTCGCCCAGCCCAGGCCAAAACGAATGCTCAGACTGCCGTGACGGGCCGCCACATCGGTTGCACCCGGATCATCGGTCACGTACAAGCCAGGAATGCCGATCATGCCCGCAGGCCGCGTGATTTCCATCAGCGAATTGAGCACCGTGGCGGGCGCTTCTTCGGCATGACCCGATGCGCCATGACCGTGCGCTTCGAAACCCACGCAATCGACCGCGCAATCGATCTCCGGCTTGCCGAGAATCTGCTCGATCTGCTCGCCGAGCGTGGCGTCTTTCGAAAGATCGACGACTTCGAAACCCATCGCCTTCGCGTGTGCGAGACGTTCCGCATTGATATCGCCGACGATCGTGCAAGCCGCGCCCAACAAACGCGCCGAAGCAGCCGCCGCCATCCCGACCGGCCCCGCGCCCGCGATATACACCGTCGAACCCGGCTTCACGCCTGCCGTTACCGCGCCGTGATAACCCGTGGGCAAAATATCCGATAGACAGGTGAGATCGCGAATCTTCGCCATCGCCTGATCGCGATCCGGGAATTTAAGCAGATTGAAATCGGCGTAAGGCACCAGAACATATTGCGCCTGACCGCCAATCCAGCCGCCCATATCCACATAACCATACGCACCGCCCGCACGCGAAGGATTCACGTTCAGGCACACGCCCGTATGTTGCTCGCGGCACATCGCGCAACGTCCGCACGCCACGTTAAAGGGCACCGAAACCAGATCGCCGATCTTGAGCGTTTCCACGTCGCGGCCCACTTCGACCACTTCGCCGGTAATCTCGTGCCCAAGCACGAGACCAACCGGCGCCGTCGTGCGGCCGCGCACCATATGCTGGTCCGAACCGCAGATATTGGTGCTGACCACTTTGAGCACCACGCCATGACCGATCGAACGTCCGGACGGATCAACCATCTTCGGGTAGTCGATATTCTGGACTTCGACTTTGCCCGGTCCGAGATACACCACGCCTCGATTGCTACTCATCGTTGCTGTCTCCTGTGTGATGGGCTTTTTGCCTCGGTTGACACAGCGCTACGGCTTACATCGCAGCGCTCCATGCAAGAAAATCGGCCCGCGTCCATTCGAGCGCAACACCCACGCGCCGCGTGCCGGGGCGAATCTTCGGTTTGTGAACGGCGAGCGTGAGCGTCTGCAACGCGGGCCATTCGCGAAACGACAGCGCCGCAAGGTCGGCCACCAGGGTTTCGAGCAGCCGCGTATGCGGTTTCTGTGCGAGCCATTCGCTCACGCGCGTGCACCAGCCGTCGTAATCGATCCATTCGCCGGACTCGTCCGGCGCGCAGCCGTAGCCCAGTTGCGCATCGATCACGACCGGCTGCGGCGCTTCATGCTCGTACGCGTGGATGCCCACGCGCACCGGCACGCTCAGCGCTTCGACAAACACGCTCCAGCCGCGGCCCCTCCCGGCCGTCAGCGTGTGAGGCGAAAGCGCCTGCACGATGCCTTCATCGACGATCTTCATGACATCAGCGGCGCAGCGGCGTCGAGCAGAATGCGGCAAAAGTAATCGGCGAAACTGCGCCGCACGACCACTTCATAACGATCCGCGCCGGTGGGAATCAGCACGATCGACGCCTTGAAAAAGAAGCTCTGCGCGCACTGGCCTTCCTTGAACACGCCCGGATGCAGATCGAGCGGGCAACCGCGCGCGAGCACGTCGCGCACACGCGCGCCGGTCAATTCCACGGTCGTAAAGCCGCTGCCGACGTCCACCGCCGCCGCCCACGCGCCGCTGTCCGCATTCAACGCTTCGGCCAGTTTCGCTTCGAGCACGCCGGCTTCCACGGCAGCGGTCGAGCGCACGAGCCATTCGTCGGGGCCAAGCCAGAGCACGTCGTAATCGGCGCCAGCGGAGCGCGTATTCGGCTGCAACGGCAGGCGGCAACCCACGACCTCTGCAAAGGCACGGGCAAACGCCGCATCGCCGGGTTCGCCGCGCACATTGACCAGATCGCGGAACGGCAACTCGCGCATGGCGAAGGCCTTGGACGGGCGTGCTGCGTGTTGTTTCATGACATCATCCGCGCCGACGAACGGCGATTCCAGCCACACTGCCGCGACGCATTCCGCGAGGGGCATCGGTTCTCTCGTTTCATTCAACATGCTGACGCACCCCTTCCGTGTCATAGAAAATCGGGCTGGCGATGGTCGCACTCACGCGACGGCCATCCGCCATCGGCACCACAACCTTTTCGCCCATCTTGCCGAGACCACCCTTCACCACCGCCAGCGCAATCGAGCGCTTGAGAATCGGGCTGTAATAGCTCGACGTCACGTGGCCGATCATCGGCATCGTGCCGTCCATGCTGGCGCGTGACTCCGGCGCGACGATCTGGCCGCCTTCGGGCAATACGTATTGCGCGTCTTCGGTGAGCAGGCCAACGAACTGCTTGCGGCCTTCCTTCGCCGTATCGGAGCGCGACAGCGAACGCTTGCCGAGAAAGTCCTTGGTCTGCGAAACCAGACCGCCCATGCCCAGATCGAACGGCGTCACCGATCCATCGGTGTCCTGACCGACGATGATGTAGCCCTTCTCCGCACGCAGCACGTGCATCGTTTCCGTGCCGTACGGCGTGATGTCGAATTCCGCACCAGCGGCCATCAATGCTTCCCATACCGCGCGGCCCGCGTTGGCCGGCACGTTCACTTCATAAGCGAGTTCGCCCGAGAAGCTGATGCGCATGACGCGCGCTTTCGCGCCCGCCACCGTGCCGTTGCGATACGACATGAACGGGAACGCTGCGTTGGCGAAATCGATATCGGCGCAGACTTTTTCCAGCACCTTGCGGCTCTTCGGGCCAACGACGGCGAAGGTCGCCCAATGGTCGGTCACGGAAGACAGACGCACCTTCATATCGGGCCATTCGGTTTGCAGCCAGCGTTCGAGCCACGTGAGCACGCGCGCCGCGCCGCCCGTCGTGGTCGTCATCATGTAGTGCTGCGGCCCGAGGCGCACGGTCACACCGTCGTCGAACACCATGCCGTTTTCGTCGAGCATCAGGCCATAGCGGCACTTGCCCACTTCGAGCTTGAGCCACGGATTCGTATAAACCCAGTTGAGCAGCTTCGCAGCATCGGGGCCCTGAATATCGATCTTGCCGAGCGTCGAAGCATCGAGAATCCCCACGCTATTGCGCACCGCGAGGCATTCGCGCGCCACCGCCGCATGCAGATCTTCGCCCTTCTTCGGGAAGTACCAGGGACGCTTCCAGTTGCCCACGTCTTCGAACAATGCGCCGTTTTCCACGTGCCATTCGTGCACGCAGGTCTTGCGGATCGGGTCGAGCAGATCGCCCAGTTCGCGGCCCGCGAAAGTGCCGAAGGTCACCGGCGTGTAATTCGGGCGGAACGTCGTGGTGCCGGTTTCCGGAATTGTCTTGCCGAGCGCATTGGCAAGAATGGCCATGCCGTTGATATTGCCGAGCTTGCCCTGATCGGTGCCGAAGCCCATCGCCGTATAACGCTTGACGTGCTCGATCGATTCGAAACCTTCGCGCGCCGCCAGCAGAATATCGGCGGCCGCCACGTCGTTCTGGAAATCGACGAATTGCTTCGGCCCGCGTGCCGCGGCCGCGTGGCTGCCTACGAGCCAGAGCGGTTGCATCGGCGCTTCGGCGTGATCGGCGACCTTCGGCATCTCTGGGCGCTTCACGGCGAAGCCCAGCGATTGCGCAGCGTCCACGCCCGCATCGATGGCCTGCGTGAGACCGCGTGCGAGACTGAATTCGCCCACTGCCGCGCCCGCGCTCACTTCGGGCTGCACGCGCTTGCCGGGAATAAAGCACGCCTTCGCGTCGCTCCAGGCCGCCTTGCCGCCCGATTGCGCGAACAGGTGCAGCACGGGATTAAAGCCGCCCGACATCGCCACCAGATCGCAGGGAAGATCGGCCTGCTTCGCGCCGGTCTGGCCTTTATTCCAGGCGACCACTTCAACGGCATTCACGCGCGTCTTGCCACGCGCACTCATGATTGCCGCGTTATTCATGATCTTCACGCCCTGGCGGCGCGCGGCGGATTGCCATTCGCTCGCGCCCTGGCCACGCGGATCGACCACGGTGACCGCTGCACCGCACGCCTTGAGATCGAGCGCACAGCGATAGCCCGCATCGTTGTTCGCGAACACCACCACATTGCGGCCGGGCAGCACGCCATAGCGATGGATATACGTCGATACCGCCGACGCCAGCATCACACCCGGCAGATCGTTATTGCCGAATACGATCGGACGCTCGTGCGCGCCGGTCGCCAGAATCACGCGCTTCGCACGCACCTTCCACAGCAACTCGCGCGTCCCCTGACGCGTGGACACGGGCAGATGCTCGGTCAAACGCTGCGTAATCGTGACGAGATTGTGGTCCTGATAACCAAAGGCCGTGCTGCGCGACAGGATCTGCACATCGGGCAATGCCGCCAGTTCGGCCTCGATTTTTTCGATCCAGTGAATGGCGGGACGACCGTCGATTTCGATCTTGCCTGCGAGCAGGCTGCCGCCCAGTTCGCGCTGATCGTCGACGAGAATCACGCGCGCGCCGCTGCGCCCCGCCGTCAACGCGGCCAGCAAACCCACCGGACCGCCACCGACCACGAGCACATCGCAATGCGCGAAGCACTTGTCGTAGCGATCCGCGTCGAGCACTTCGGGCGCCTTGCCCAGACCCGCGGCCTCGCGAATCTTCTCTTCATATTTCGGCCAGAATTTACGCGGCCACATGAAGGTCTTGTAATAGAAACCGGCCGGCATGAAACGCGAGAACTTCTGGTTCACGGCCATGCGGTCGTTTTCCAGATTCGGCACGGCATTCACGCTGTTGGCAACGAGGCCCTGATACAGCTCGATTTCCGTGGCGCGCGCATTCGGCACCGTATATGCGCCGCTTTCCAGTTGCACGACCGCATTCGGTTCGGCCACATCGGCCGTGACGATGCCGCGCGGACGGTGATATTTGAAACTGCGCGCGACAAAATGCACGTCGTTGGCGAGCAACGCCGATGCCAGCGTATCGCCCTGATAGCCCTGATACGTGCGTCCGTTGAACGTAAAGCTCAAGGGAATTGCGCGATTGATGCGCCCGCCGGCGCCCAGACGATTCTTCTGGCTCATGCCTTGCTCCCTTGCGTGCCCGTATTGCTCTGGTTCGTGTTCTGGCTTTCGTTCGTGTTGACTGCGCCGCCCGTGCGGAACTTCTCGTAGCCGTGAATCTGGTAAGTGACCGTATCGCGCGTGGCCATGAACCAGCGGCGGCAACCCTGCGCATGCAGCCATTGCTCCTTGTGCACGCCACGCGGGTTATGGCGCATGAACAGGTAATCGCCCCATTCTTTATCGGTGAGTTTTTCGGTCTCCAGCGGGCGCGCGATTTCCGCCTCGCCACCACAGGTAAATTCCGCTTCGGCACGCGGACCGCACCACGGACATTCGATCAGCAACATAGCGTGTACTCCTTTCAAGCCCGTGGGTGATTAGTGCGCAACGGCAGCAGCGCCGTGTTCGTCGATCAGGTGGCCGGTATAGAAACGGTCCAGCGAGAACGGTGCATTCAGCGGATGCGGTTCGTCGTTGGCGATCGTATGCGCGAAGACCCAACCCGAACCCGGCGTGGCCTTGAAACCGCCTGTGCCCCAACCGCAATTGAAATAGAGACCCTTCACGTCGGTTTTGCTGATGATCGGGCAGGCATCTGGCGAAACATCGACAATGCCGCCCCACTGCCGGTTCATGCGCACGCGCGAGAACACCGGGAACATTTCGACGATGGCTTGCAGCGTGCCTTCGATCACATTGAAACTACCGCGCTGACCAAAACCCGTGTATTGATCGACGCCCGCGCCAATCACCAGATCGCCCTTATCGGACTGGCTGATATAGGCGTGCACGGCGTTCGACATAATGACCGTATTGACGACCGGCTTGATCGGCTCGGACACCAGCGCCTGCAGCGGATGGCTTTCGAGCGGCAGACGCACGCCGGCCATATCGGCGAGCGTGGTGGTATTGCCTGCGGCCACCACGGCGACCTTCTTCGTCTTGATAAAACCCTTTACCGTATCCACGCCCGTGACACGCGCGCCGTCGCGGCGAATACCGGTCACCTGGCAATTCTGGATGATGTCGACACCCAGACGATCGGCGCCGCGCGCGAAGCCCCAGGCCACGGCGTCATGGCGCGCCACGCCTGCGCGACGCTGGATCGACGCGCCCAGCACGGGATAACGGCTATTCAGATTGATGGTGGGCTCGATTTCCTTGATCTGCGCGGGCGTGAGGAATTCGGCATCGACACCATTGAGGCGGTTCGCATTCACACGTCGTTCCGTATCGCGCACATCCTGCAGCGTGTGTGCGAGATTCAGCACGCCGCGCTGGCTGAACATCACGTTGTAATTGAGGTCCTGCGCGAGACCTTCCCAGAGCTTCATGGCCTTTTCATAAAGGCCTGCCGATTCGTCCCACAGATAATTGGAACGCACGATGGTGGTATTGCGCGCCGTATTGCCGCCGCCGATCCAGCCTTTTTCGAGGATCGCGATGTTCTTGACACCGTGTTCCTTCGCGAGGTAATAAGCGGTCGCCAGACCGTGCCCGCCGCCACCGACGATCACCACGTCGTATTCCTTTTTCGGCTCGGGGCTTTTCCATTGCCGCTCCCAGTTCTCGTGATACGACAACCCGTTGCGGAAGAGACTGAATATCGAATAGCGGCTCATTTCACGGTTCCCTCGTTGCGCATTTCCATTAGCATTCGATGACGTTCACGGCCAGGCCGCCGCGAGACGTTTCCTTGTATTTGGTTTTCATATCGGCGCCGGTTTCGCGCATGGTCTTGATGACGTTGTCGAGCGTGACGTAGTGCTCGCCATTGCCCTTGAGCGCCATGCGCGAGGCGTTGAGCGCCTTGATCGCGCCCATTGCATTGCGTTCGATGCAGGGAATCTGCACGAGACCGCCCACGGGATCGCAGGTCATGCCCAGGTTGTGTTCCATGCCGATTTCAGCGGCGTTTTCCACCTGCGAGGGCGTACCGCCCATCACCGCCGCGAGCGCCGCTGCCGCCATCGAACAGGCCACGCCCACTTCGCCCTGGCAACCCACTTCGGCGCCTGAAATCGAGGCCGTTTCCTTATAGATGATGCCGATGGCCGCTGCCGTCAGCAGAAAATCGACGATGCCCTTATCGTTCGCGCCCGGCGTGAATTTCACGTAGTAATGGAGCACGGCGGGAATCACGCCGGCCGCGCCATTGGTGGGCGCCGTGACCACGCGGCCGCCTGCGGCGTTTTCCTCGTTGACGGCCATCGCATAGAGATTGACCCAGTCGAGCATCGAAAGCGGATCGCGCAGCGACTCTTCCGAACGTGCGCGCAGATTCGCGCAGAGATCGGCGGCGCGGCGGCGCACCTGCATCGGGCCCGGCAGCTCGCCACGCATGCGGCAACCGCGCTCCACACAGGCGGCCATGGTTTGCCAGATCGCCATGAGCCCTTCGCGCACGGCTTCCGGCGAACGCGAGACGCATTCGTTGGCGAACACCACTTCCGCGATCGAAAGACCGCTTTCGCGGCAAACGCGCAGCAGATCGTCGCCGGTGCGGAACGGCCAGGGCACCTCCTGCACGCCGCGCACGCCATTGACGCGATCGCCCTCGCGATTCACGACGAAACCGCCGCCTACCGAGTAATACTCCTTCTCCACCAGCAACTGGCCTTGTTCATCGAAAGCCTGAAAGCGCATGCCGTTCGAGTGCAGCGTATTCGTGCCGCCGAGCGTCTTGCGAAAGAAACCGATGCACTCGCGCTCCTCGAAGCGGATCTCCTGCTTGCCGAGCAGCATCAGCGACTTGTCGCGACGGATCTCGGCGAGGCGCGGCTCGATGCTGTCCGGGTCGATGCTATGGGGCAGATGGCCTTCGAGGCCGAGCAGGACGGCCTTATCGGTGCCGTGGCCCTTGCCGGTAGCGCCGAGCGAACCGTAGAGCTCCACTTTGACGCGGCGCACGAAGCCGAGCAGATTGGCGTCTTCGATATGCGAAGCGAAGCGGCAGGCGGCAATCATCGGACCAACCGTGTGCGAGCTCGATGGACCGATGCCGATCTTGAACAGGTCGAAGACGCTGACGTTCATCTGACTTCCCTGAGTTCGGTGGGGCCGCTTGCGCGGCGATGGGAGCAGTAGATCAAAATCTGGGTGGGGGTTGATAGAACAAAAGCGGCATGGGATTAGGATGGGGTCGCCAGTTGGGGTGGCGACTGGGGTGTTGGTGCGGGTTGGCGATGGTTTTTGGCGGAAAAACTATGGGTGGTGCGGTGCAGCATTTTTTTTGGTTTTTTTTGGAGGTTGGCATTTCCTTGTTTTCGTGTCGGTCTATTAGCGTTGCCCCTGTGCGGGGCGGCACTTACTTTTCTTTGCCGCGGCAAAGAAAAGTAAGCAAAAGAAAGCCGCTCACACCGCCAATGTGACGCAGTCCACAACCAGCCTTACGCGGGGAATGGTATAGGGGCGTCCGGCGTCTCGCGCCTTCAAAGGTAGTGACAAAGCCGTCATTCATCCCGTTGCTCGCTGCGCGCGCAACGGTTGGGTTTGCCACGGAAACCAGCAAACCTTCGGTTTGCGTCATGCCCCTCGGGGCGCGTAGCGCCCCCGGGTGGGCGGGCGCCTTGTCACTTAGTGGTAGGGTGCGGGGGACCGGATGCTCCTATACCTTTCCCCCTTAACGGCTGTTTGTGGACTGCGTCACACTGGCGGTGTGAGCGGCTTTCTTTTGCCTACTTTTCTTTGCCGCTGCAAAGAAAAGTAGGTGCCGCCCCGCACAGGGGCGACACTAATAGACCGACACGAAAACAAGGAAATGCCAAAACAAAAGAAAACCAATCAAAACGAATGCCTCATCCCAATACGCACATCCGCCTGCGTAGTAGTGGAAGAAGGCGTAAAGCTATACCCAATCACAGCATCGACCCCTTGCGAAGCCTTAAGCCAGTCGCCAGAAAGATAAACATCGGTATTCTTGGAGAGCAGATAATGCAACCCAGCCGAGATTTGATTCCAGTGATGCCCATCGAAGTGAGTGTACTGATACCCGCCAATAGCACTAAAAGCCGGCGTAACCTGCCAGTTAGCGCCGCCTTCGGCCACAAGCATATGTTCGCTGTCCCCGAACGCCTTGATCTGCGTATAAGTGAAGTCTCCAGAAAGCGTCACAGCGCCGATCGCATAGCTAGCCCCGATCCCAAACGTCCCCTGTTTATCAACAGGAAACGAATCGCTAGAATAAAGATCGGCAACCGCCCCCGAAGCATCCACGCTCACAGTAGGCCGCCCAAAAAAAGACCGCACACCAATCATGGCATAAGGATCGAACGCATAAATCCCTGAAGGATTATTCAACTGCGTATACGCAGTCCCCATAGCGAAATCGCCATGCTGATACTGCGCCCCCACGCTCCACGCGCTACCCGTATGGAAATCCCCTGGCGTATTGCTGAATGAATACATACCGCCGAACTGGAACCCACCATACGTATTCGACATGAACTTGATCGAATTAGGCAGATGATCCCCATTCATGCGGTCGAAGTCGCCTTGATTGATTGCATAGCCGCTCGCCCAGGCGGTGATATTGAACAGATAAACAAACTCCTGCGTCATATCGATCTGGTTACCGAGCGTAAGCGTTCCCCAATCGCTTTGCAGTCCCACATAAGCAGCACGCCCAAATAGCGATCCACCGTTCGCCAGTTGCCCGTTGCCCAGGTGAAAACCGCTTTCCAGTTCGAACACCGCTTTCAGTCCGCCGCCCAGGTCTTCCGTGCCCTTTAAGCCAAAACGGTTCGCATAGGAAATACCGTCGTCGAATTTGACCTGATGCGAGCCGCCAGCGTTGTTCACCCACGTCACACCCGCGTCGATAATGCCGTAGAGGGTCACGCTGCTCTGCGCATGGCTCGCGTTCGACATCAGCATCGTCGCCAGCGCAATGGCACTCAAGGCCGCCGTATTCGTTCTTTTCATGGTGTCGGTCTCTCCAGACTCGCACTACGGTTGAAAGGCCGCATGCTGCAAGCAGCGCACGGACCTGCAAAACGTATAAGTCCAAATCTCCCGCCACTTGCGCTCAAACGACGCCCGCCAGGCTTGATGCGACATGACCGCCCAGGATCATCGCGAATCCGTCAAGCAGCTTCGAAAATACGTCATACAGGACCCACCCCGTTTTTTATTGATTGATCGTTCAATAAAAAAAACTTAAAGTTAAGCCCTTCACGATGCACCAGGAATGCCATGCCCAAGATCGGAATGCGCGAAATTCGCCGCGCCCAGCTTATCGATGCCACTCTGGAGTCGATCGATCAGTCGGGTCTGTCCGGCACGACGCTTGCTACCGTGGCGCAGCGCGCGCGCATTTCCACGGGCATCGTCAGCCACTATTTCGGCGGCAAGGATGCGCTGCTCGAAGCCACCATGCGCCATGTGCTGCGCGATCTCGGCGCGGCTGCACAACGCCGGCTCAAGGCTGCGCGGCCGCAGGCACGGGCGCGTTTGCGCGCGATCGTCGCGGCGAATTTCGACGTTTCGCAGGTTAGCGGCCCCGTGATGAAGACCTGGCTCGCGTTCTGGGCCGAGAGCATGCATGTGCCCGCGCTGCGGCGGCTGCAACACGTCAATACGCGGCGGCTGTATTCGAATCTCTGTGTGGAGTTCGGCCGCGCACTGCCGCACGCGGCCTCGCGCCGCGCCGCCAGCGGGCTTGCCGCCATGATCGACGGTCTGTGGCTGCGTGGCGCCACCACCGGCGAGCCGTTCGATACAAAGGCCGCGCTGCGCCTTGCCAACGACTACATCGACCTTCTGCTGGAAGCGCACGCCCGCCCGCGTGCGGCCCAGCGCGCCTGAACTGGAGCGACACTCGCATGACCACTCGCACGACTGCTTTCGGCCCCGAACGCCTCTTTATCGACGGCCAGTACGCCGACGCCACCAGCGGCGAAACCTTCGAAACGCACGACCCCGCCACCGGCGAACTGCTCGCCATCGTGCAGCAGGCCAGCGCGGCCGATGTCGAGCGCGCCGTGCAATCCGCACGCGCGGGCCAGCGCGTCTGGGCCGCCATGACCGCCATGCAGCGATCGCGCATCCTGCGCCGCGCCGTCGAATTGCTGCGCGAGCGCAACGACGAACTCGCCGAGCTCGAAATGCGCGATACCGGCAAGCCCATCGCGGAAACGCGTAGCGTCGATATCGTCACGGGCGCCGACGTGATCGAGTATTACGCGGGCCTCGTGCCCGCACTCGAAGGCCAGCAGATTCCGCTGCGCGAAAGCTCGTTCGTCTACACGCGGCGCGAACCGCTGGGCGTGACGGCCGGTATCGGCGCATGGAATTACCCGCTGCAGATCGCCTGCTGGAAATCCGCGCCTGCACTCGCAGCCGGCAATGCAATGATTTTCAAACCCAGTGAAATCACCCCGCTTTCTGCCTCGCGTCTCGCGCAGATCTATATCGAAGCGGGTGTGCCGCCTGGCGTATTCAATGTCGTACAGGGCGATGCACGCGTGGGCGCGCTGCTGAGCACGCATCCCGCCATCGAGAAAATTTCGTTCACAGGCGGCGTGGAAACGGGCAAGAAAGTGATGGCGGCCGCGGGCGCATCGTCGCTCAAGGAAGTGACGATGGAACTGGGCGGCAAGTCACCGCTGATCGTTTTCGACGATGCCGATCTCGATCGCGCCGCCGATATCGCCGTCACCGCCAACTTCTTCAGCGCGGGCCAGGTCTGCACCAACGGCACGCGCGTATTCGTGCATCGCGCCGTGCGCGAGGCCTTCGAAGCACGCGTCATCGAGCGCGTGGCGCGCATTCGCGTGGGGCAGCCCAGCGACCCCGCCACCAACTTCGGGCCGCTTGCCAGTGCGGCGCAACTCGAAAAAGTGCTGCGCTATATCGAGAGCGGCAAGCGCGAAGGAGCGCGGTTGCTCGCAGGCGGTGCACGTCGGATCGAAGGCGACTTCGCGCGCGGCCAGTTCGTGCAGCCCACGGTCTTTACCGATTGCCGCGACGACATGCAGATCGTACGCGAGGAGATTTTCGGCCCAGTCATGAGCATTCTCGTATTCGATGAGGAACGCGAAGTAATCGAGCGAGCGAACGATACGCTCTACGGTCTGGCCGCTGGCGTCGTGACGGAAAACCTGGCGCGCGCGCATCGCGCGATTCATCGTCTGGAAGCGGGTATTTGCTGGATCAATACGTGGGGCGAGTCGCCCGCCGAAATGCCGGTGGGCGGCTACAAGCAATCGGGCGTGGGACGCGAAAACGGCCTCACCACGCTCGAGCACTACACGCGCATCAAATCCGTTCAGGTCGAGCTGGGACCGTATCAGCCCGTCTTCTAAAAAGCGCCGCAGAGAGGGAACCGCATATGGCCTCGCAGGAGTACGACTACATCATCATCGGCGCGGGATCGGCGGGCAATGTGCTCGCCACGCGCCTCACCGAAGATCCAGACGTCAAGGTGCTGTTGCTGGAAGCGGGCGGCCCCGACTATCGCTTCGACTTTCGCACGCAGATGCCCGCTGCGCTCGCCTATCCTTTGCAGGGACGGCGCTATAACTGGGCCTACGAAACCGACCCCGAGCCGCATATGGACAACCGCCGCATGGAATGCGGACGTGGCAAGGGTCTGGGCGGTTCGTCGTTGATCAACGGCATGTGTTATATCCGCGGCAATGCACTCGATTACGACGGTTGGGCCGCTATCGAAGGTCTGCAAAACTGGAGCTATCTGGACTGTCTGCCGTATTTCCGCAAAGCGGAAACGCGCGACGTGGGCGCGAACGATTATCACGGCGGCGAAGGTCCCGTGCATGTGACGACCAGCAAGCCCGGCGTGAATCCACTGTTCGAAGCGATGATCGAAGCGGGCGTCGAAGCGGGCTATCCGCGCACCGACGATCTCAACGGCTATCGTCAGGAAGGCTTCGGCCCCATGGATCGCACGGTGACGGCGAAAGGCCGGCGCGCCAGCACGGCGCGCGGCTATCTCGATCAGGCGCGCCATCGGCCGAATCTTGACATCGTCACACATGCCGTGACCGATCGCATTCTCTTTAGCGGCAAGCGTGCGCGCGGCGTGGTGTTCATGGACGGCCCCGCGCGCGTCACGCGTCATGCGCGACGCGAAGTGCTGCTCTGCGCGGGCGCGATTGCGTCGCCGCAAATCCTGCAGCGCTCGGGCGTGGGTCCCGGCGAGTGGCTGCGCGAACTCGACATTCCCGTCGTGCTCGATCTCCCGGGCGTGGGCCGCAATCTTCAGGACCACCTGGAAATGTACATGCAGTACGAGTGCAAGGAGCCGGTCTCGCTCTACCCTGCATTGAAACTGCGCAATCAACCCGCTATCGGTCTTGAATGGATGTTGCGCGGCACCGGCATCGGCGCGAGCAATCACTTCGAAGCGGGTGGCTTTATCCGCACACGCGACGATGATCCGTGGCCGAATATCCAGTATCACTTTCTGCCGGTCGCCATCAATTACAACGGCAGCAATGCAATCGAAATGCACGGCTTCCAGGCGCACGTGGGATCGATGCGCTCGCCCAGTCGCGGCCGTGTGAAACTGCGTTCGCGTGATCCGCGCCAGCATCCGTCGATTCTCTTCAACTATATGGCCGAGCCGCTCGACTGGCGCGAATTCCGCGACGCCATTCGCATTACGCGCGAGATCATTGCGCAGCCTGCGCTCGATCGCTTCCGTGGCCGCGAATTAAATCCCGGCGCGGATCTGAAAACCGATGCACAGATCGACGCCTTCGTGCGCAGCCGCGCTGAAACGGCTTATCACCCTTCCTGCTCGTGCCCGATGGGTTATGACAATATGGCGGTGGTGGATGCCGAAGGCCGCGTGCACGGTATCGACGGTCTGCGCGTGGTGGATGCGTCGATCATGCCGCTGATCACCACGGGCAATCTGAATGCGCCGACCATCATGATGGCCGAGAAAATTGCCGATCGTATTCGCGGGCGCGCCGCGCTTGCACGGGTGGAAACGCCTTACTACGTCGCCAACGGTGCGCCTGCGCGCGGCGGTGTGGTGCCGCAGAATCCGGTGGCAAAGCGCAGCGGTCAGCCGGCGACAGTCTGAAACTCGCGCCAACAAAAAAAGCCCCGGCTCTGTCTGTCATGCAGAACCGGGGCTGCGCGTATTCGAACACGCGGTCGCTTAAGGCATGAGTTTGGTCAGACCGGCTATTTGCACAACCGAATCCTCCTTCGGTGTTGCAACCCAGTCCAGCGCACTAAATACGAAAATATCGTAGCCGAAGTCCCAGATCGCTTTAGCCAACATGAGCGCATCGTTCTTTCCATATTCGATATAGATTGGCGGACGGAATGTATCGATGATTTTGCTGGCTCCGCGCAGCACGTCGATCTCCATCCCTTCCACGTCGATCTTCATGAAGTCCACGCGTGGCAAATTCAGGCTATCGAGCGTAATGATGGGAACGGTCTCTTCAGCGGCATCCCATTGCGGCGCTTGCCCGATGAATTCCTTTTGCTGCCCATTGCCAAACTCAATACCGCTAAAGCTGGAAGGTACCGAATAATCAATACGCGGCACCTTCAGTGTGCCCTGTTGCGCACCAACGGCCGCGAGATGGCAATGCACATTCTGGAAATTGTTCATTGCCACATTGCCCGCCAGCATCTGGAACAAAATCCGCTGCGGCTCGAACGTGTGCACGATGCCGCGCTTCGATTCGCATGCCCGCGCGAACTCCAGCGTATGCACACCGATATTCGCGCCCACATCGAGCACCACGCACTCCGGCGGCAATACCTCCACGATCTCGCGCATCAAGCCAATCTCGCGCGGGTCATAGCCGCCTTCTTCCAGCAGCGCCACGCCGGTTCCAAACGCAAAGGACGCCTCGTTACGATTGACCAGCATGAGACCATGCGGCGTGGGCACCAGTACATTGTTCAATTTCTTCAATTCGACCTCCATTTTCCGCATTTATTGTTTCTATTCGACGGCACGCATTAACGATTTCGCTGTACTGCTTATCGATATCGGAACGGGTACAGGAAAAGGCCGTTGAGTATAGGTGCGGAAAAACAGAGGGCGTCTGACGTGGCGCAGAGAAAGCGAAAATTACCAGCCAATGCAAAAAATAAAAAAGCGAGTTCGACGATCCGTCAGAACTCGCAGAGGTCACCCCAACTCAAGCGCTACGCGCTAACCACTCGACTTAACCCACTCTTGCCGCGAAATAATGCGAAGCGGCGATTGTCGCTGCGGCCAGCGCGAGTGCACCATACGGCGCCAGCGACTTCCAGCGGCTGCGCACCGTCACCGCCAGTTCCATATCGTGCGCGCTGCCAGCCGGAAAGCGGCCGCGATCCTGCCAGTAGTGGCGATAGGCAAACACCGGCACGATCAGCAGCACCGCAAAAAGCCCATCGCGCAAGGTGTTTTCGCCTTGCAGATTCGCGCCTGCGCCCACGAACACGAGATTCGCGTAACCGCACACCGCACCGGCTGCGAGCAGCCAGGTCGGGCAACGAAACGGCCGATGCCACGACGGACGGTCCATGCGATGAATCCAGCCCGACTGCAGATTCAGGAAGACGAACAGCATGTAGCAGACGTTCGAGATCGACAGCACCGTCATGTAATCGGACATCGCCAGCAAGACGAGATTGAAGCCAAGGTCCGTCCACATCGCCGCAGTGGGCGCGCCATGCTCGTTCACGCGCGACAGATAACGCGGCAGCCAGCCATCGACCGAAGCTTGATACAGCGTGCGCGACGAACCCATCATCGACGTCATCACGATCAGCAGGATCGACAGCATCAGCATGACGACCATCACATTGCCGACCCACGCGCCGCCGCCGACGATAGACGCCATCGCCGTGCCCACGCCCGTACCGTCGCCGATACGCGGGTCCAGCATCGCCTGCGTGCCGAGCGCCCCCTGAAACGCGAGCGGCACGAGCGTCATGACCACGAGACACAAGGCGCCCGACCAGAAGATCGCGCGCGCCGTATCGCGGCGCGGGTCGCGGAATTCGCGCGTATAGCAGACCGCGGTTTCGAAGCCATACGAAGCCCAACCGGCCATGAACATTGCGCCCAGCGCCATCACCACGCCCTGCCCGTTCCATGCGCCGAAAAGCGATGCGGTGAGATTGCCGCGTGCATCGTGACCCAGCGGCAGCAGCGGAAACAGATGAGTCGCAGGCACATCGCCGGTCACGAACGGAACGATGCCGACGATCAGCAGCGGCGTAAGCGACGCAATGCCAAGAATCTTTTGCGTGCGCGCCGCTTTCGAAGCGCCGCTATGTTGCAGACGGAACGTGATCAGCAAGAACGCGGCGGCAATCAGAAACGTCGCGTTGATACGCAAGGTCAGACCGTGTTGAATAAAGCCGAGATTGGCAATCGTCCAGTGCCACTGACGCACGGTGGCTTCGGGCGGAAACAGCGTGGCCAGCGCATAATTCGCCGCGAGTCCACAACCGAGCGCGAGCATGGGCGACCAGGCAAGCCAGTTGCACCACACGGAAACGGGCGCCACCATCTTGCTGTAACGCACCCAGCCAATCGCGCCATAAACCGAAGCGCCACCCGACTTATGCGGGAAAAGGCCTGAAATTTCGGCGTAAGTCGCGCTCTGGATCAGGCCCATCGTAATCGACGCGATCCAGATCGCCCATGCGGGCTGACCGATGGTCGCGCATACGCCGCCTAGCGTGAATAGCACGCCAGCGGGCACGCCGCTTGTGACCCAGAAGGCGTCTTTCCAGGTGAGTCCGCGCCGCAAACCCGAACCGGGGCTTTCGCTTGCGCGTCCCTGCTCTGCACTGCCTGCTCCTATTCCAGCCTGCTCCATCTATCTCCTCCTTTGTTCAACGCTACTCGAACAAAATTACCGGGCCTATCGGGATTTCCGGCGTAGCGCGGCGCATACACCGAAAATCCGCAGACAAATGGCGTGACTTCGCACACCTCATGCCCGCTGCCATTCGAAGCCTTGTTCAAAGCCTTATTCAAAGCCTTGAATCACGACATCAATGCGTGCCCAGATAGGCACGCACGGCGGGCAATCCCGGCTTGCCGTCGAAGGTCGTCACGCCAGCGAGCCATTTGTCGAGCATCTGCGGATTGCTCTTGAGCCAGGCGGCGGCGGCCTTGTCCGGGTCTTCCTTATTCATGATCGGCACCATCAGATGGTTTTCGATCGACGTCGTGAACTGGAGATTGGAAACGAACTTCGAAACGTTCGGACAACGCGCGCTATAGTCGGGCGGCACGGCCGTGAGCACGCGCGCCTCGCCATAATTCGGGCCGAACACGGCGTCGCCGCCCGTGAGATAGTCGATCTTCATCTGCACGTTCATCGGATGCGGTTCCCAGCCGAGGAACACGATCCATTGCTTGTCGCGAATCGCACGATTGACCTGCACGAGCATGCCTGCCTCGCTCGATTCGACGAGCTTGAATTTGCCCAGGCCATATTGATTGCCGCTGATCATTTTCTGGATCAACGCATTGCCGTCGTTACCCGGTTCGATGCCGTAGATATGGCCTTGCAGCTTGTCGGCGAACTTCGCGATGTCCTGGAACGAATGCAGACCGCCCTGATAAACATAATCGGGCACGGCCAGCGTGTATTTGGCGCCGGTGAGATTGGGCGTATTGAGCACCTTGATCGTACCGGCCTTGACGAACGGCTCGATGATCGGGTCCATGGTCGGCGACCAGTAGCCGAGGAACACATCGATCTGCTTCGACTTGAGGCCGGCGAAGGTGATGGGCACGGAAGCGAGCGTGGTCGTGGGCGCGTAGCCCAGGCCCGCGAGAATGGTCGAGGCCAGCCCGGTGGTCGCGGCAATATCGGTCCAGCCGACATCGGCGAAACGCACGCTCCTGCACATGGCCGGATCGGCCGCGAAGGCGCTGGAGCCTGCGAGCGCCGCCAGCACGGCGGCGCACATCGGGACTTTCCTGAATCGTGCCATTTCTTCTTCTCCTCGGGTTTCATCGGGGTCGATCGATGCTTAATCGTCGCGCGGCAATAAGCGCGCGAACGTAGCAAACGCGACGACGACTTGCGCTGAAACGACAAGTCATGAAACGAAGCATGAAAGAAGCGGGAAGGCTTCGAAAGCCTGTGGTACGGGTTACGGAACGCTGACGGTTCCGCTTGCTTTTCGTTTAGGGCTGGAGAGGCCGCGCGTGGCTGTGCGCGGCCTGTGATGCGGAGGGTTTGAAGCGCTTACTTGGTATCTTCGGCCTTTTGTTCGACTGGTTCGCTGGGGTATTTGAACTGGCCGTAGCGAATCATGAGCACGCCTAGTGCGATCAGCACGATCGCGCCTGCCGATGCGAGCAGGTGAAGTTCGGTATTCATACCGGCGCGCAGGATGAGGTCTCGTGCGATCGATACCATCGCGATGTAGAGCGGAAAGCGTACGGGCAGCTGGCCGGCTTTGAGGTATTGGCCGACCATCGCGAACACTTCCAGGTAGAGGAACATCAGCAGCAGATCGGTCAGCGATACGCCATCCGAATTCACCATGCGGTAGATGAGGTGGACCATTGCGGCCACTGTGCCGATGCCGATGATGAACAGGCCGAATAGTTCGGCAAGCTCCATCGCGCGTTCGAGGCGCACTTTGATCGCTTTTTGTAGCGCGTGTTCGTATTTCATATTCCCTGGGTTCCTTCGATTCAATCCGGTCAGACGGGTGGGTTTTATCGTAGCTTGGGAATGTGAATGTTGGGGTGGGTGGGGGAATGTTGTTGTAAGGATGGGACGGGGGGGGTGGTGGTTTCTTTTTAGGGTTTTTGGTGTGGTGGAATGTGGTTGGTGTTTTTTTGTTTTTGTTTTGGCATTTCTTTTTTTGTTTTGGCATTTCCTTGTGTTCGTGTCGGTCTATTAGCGTTGCCCCTGTGCGGGGCGGCACCTACTTTTCTTTGCAGCGGCAAAGAAAAGTAGGCAAAAGAAAGCCGCTACAAACGCCAGACTGACGCAGTCCACAACCAGCCTTACGCGGGGAATGGTATAGGGGCGTCTGCCATCTCGCACCTTCAAACTGAGTGACAAAGCCGTCATTCATCCCGTTGCTCGCTGCGCGTGCAACGGCCGGGTATGCGGGGGACCCCCCTGAAATTCAAGCGTTTTCGTGAACCCAGCAAACCTTCGGTTTGCGTTTTCGTTATGCCCCTCGGGGCGCGCAGCGTCCCCGGGTGGGCGGGCGCCTTGTCACTTAGTGGTAGGGTGCGAGGGATCGGATGCTCCTATACCTTTCCCCCTGAACGGCGGTTTGTGGACTGCGTCACACTGGCGGTGTGAGCGGCTTTCTTTTGCCTACTTTTCTTTGCCGCTGCAAAGAAAAGTAGGTGCCGCCCCGCACAGGGGCGACGCTAATAGACCGACACGAATTCAAGGAAATGCCAAAGAAAAAGAAAACAAAAAAAAGCTCAAAAACCCACTTCCCTCTGCAACACCGCGACAACAAACCGCACCCCACTCCCCATCAAACTCTCGCGCCCGGCCCCAAGAAAAACGGTCCCCTCCACATCCCTGGCAACCCCAACCGCCCCATCACACCTCCCAAACCGCACCTGCCAGGTCGCCTGCAAAGGCACAACACGATGGGTTTTAGCGTCCTGCTCAGCCGGAATCGCCCCCCCATAAACGCTAGCCACAGAAAGCTCATCCAGCGTCGCCAGATTAACCTTATCGACCGCTTCGACAACACAGCGCCTGGAAGCCATCTCAGCCACTCCAGCCACAAACACAGCCTTCTGCCCGGCCTTGAGCCGCCCCACATCGTTCTCGCCAACAAACGCGTCACCCTTAACGCCAACCGGCGCAATCACATCGTAAACACGCTCCCCACGCGCAAGCCACGCCCCAGGCACCGGCGGGTCGCCCGCCTCCTGCACCGTCCCATCAAAAGGCGCCCGCAGCGTCAACTGCGCTATCTCCGCCTGCAATCCCGCCACCGTCTGCCGCGCCGCATCCCACCGCCGCGCCAGCGCCGTCCCTTGCTGCTGCAAGCGCTCATCAAAAGGCTGCTGCGCCACTTCCCAACGCAATTGCGCTTCATCGGCCTGCGCGGCCTTGAGCTTGTAATCGAGGTCCGGCGAGACCAGCACCGCCAGCGTATCGCCCGCATGCACGCTCGCACCGTCACGCACCGGCGGCACAGCCGCATCCAGATAGCCAGGCTCGACCGTATACACGCCCTGCGCGCGCTGCGGCCCCAACACAGCGGGCGCGCTCACGCCCGCGTGCCACGGCAGCACGAAAAAGCCCACCAGCATCGCGCCGATCAACGCACTGCGCAAAGTCTCGCGACGCCAATGCAATTCCGTACGCCGCCGCCAAGTGGCCGCCGCTTCGCGCCATACCGGCCGCACGATAAACCAGCCGAATTCCACGCAAAACAGCACCATGCCCAGCAGTTTGAAAAACGCGTGATACACCACCAGCGCAATCGACATAAAGACGATCAGCCGGTACAGCCACGTCGCAAACGAAAAGCCGATCAAAAAGCGCCGCCGCGACGCCGTGCACGGTTCAGGCTGCGGATCGCCGAATCCGAATAGCCATTCGCGCAGCCACCAGCGCCCCAGCGCAAAAGCGCGGTCATGCAGGTTCGGCATGTCGAGCCAGTCGGACAGCAGAAAATAGCCGTCGAAACGCATGAATGGGCTCGCGTTGATCGCAAGCGTGGCAATCCATGTGGTGGTGGCGAGCAGGAATGCACCCGCGCGCAACGAGCCGTCGGGCAGCACGCTCCATGCGAGCGTAGCGACCGCCGCCAGCGCGATTTCGCTGAGCATGCCGGCCGCGCCAATCCATAAGCGATGCTGCCGCTGCGGCACTTTCCACGCTTCGGTGGTATCCGTGTACAGCACCGGCACCATCACGAGCAGCGCAACGCCCATCGTCGGGACGCGGCAGCCGTAGCGCTGCGCCGTATAAGCATGGGCGAATTCGTGCAGCACTTTCGCGCAGCCCAAAGCAACACCCACGCCGATCAAGCCGCGCCAATCCGCGTAATTGTGGAAGGTATGCAGGAATTCGTCCCAGCGGCGCGAGGCGAGAAACAGGCCGATCAGCGCGCACGCCGCCACCGCCAGCCAGAATGCAGGCCGGTAGGCAAAGGCCGCATAACGCGCGGTACGGCGCAAAAACGTCATCGGATGCCAGAGCGGCACGCGGATCATCAGATAGTGCTTGAGCAGCCACATCGCGCTCGTGCTGCGCTGGGCGTCGGCGTGTTGCTGCAGACGTGCGGTGTCCTGCGCGTGGGTGGCGATCAGCAGGTTCTGCTGGCGCAGCATGCGCAGCAGCATCTCCATATCGTCGAGCGTCACCGTGAGCGTGGTCTCGCGATTCACGCTCTCGACAATCGCGCGCGGGTCGTCGAGCGGCCAACGCGCGAGCAGTTCGAATGCAGGCCAGCCAATCTGGAAGAAGCGGTTCGCGGCCGGATCATGGAGCATCCACGTCGGCGCGCCTTCAGGCGTGGACGCGCCGCGCGTGAGCGTCAGCTCCTGGCGTAAGGGAGGAAGTCGGGACATGTTGCGAAGTGCCTGGCGTCACCAGCCAAGCCATTGCCGCGCCAGCGCCAGCGGGCGGCGCAGCACGTAGTAGATCGCCGGCACCCACGATCCGTGGATGCGCGCCGTGCCCATCGCGCCAAGCGGCGCATTCGCCTCGCCCGCCGCGAAACTCGCGCGCACGCGATAGGCCAGCACGCCTTCGGGCGTCGGTTCGGCGCGATAGGCGATCGAGTCGATGTGCGCGTCGTAGCTCGCCAGCGGCGAACTCTTCGGGTAAAGCGTGAGCGTCGCGCCCGGCTTCACGTCGATGTTATCGGCGACGGGCAGCCAAGCGGTCAGTTCCACATGCGACGGATCGGCGATCAGCAGAATGCGCTCGCCCACGGCCACCGCCTTGCCGGTCCATTCGTTCGGATCACTAAATACCGCGACGCCCGCGCGCGACGCGCTCACCTTCACGCGCGCGAGTTGCTGCGCGGTGTAGTCGAGCGTCACCTGGCTCTGGTCGAGCTTGCCCTTGCGCTCGGCCATATCGAGTCGCGTGCGGTCGTCGGTGACGGCAAGCTGGGCGGTCTGGCGAAACTCTTCCTGCGCCGTGTCGAAGTCCTTGCGCGCGACCGCATAGCGCGATTGCAGCGTGGTGGCGTCGAGTCCGAGCAGCGGCGTGCCGCGCTGCACCGGCTGGTTCGGCTGCACGTAAAGCCGGTCGATCACGCCGTCCAGCGGTGCACGCACCACGAACGGGTCTTTCGGCGTGACTTCGGCGGGCGCGAGCACGGTCAGGCGCAGCGGAATCATGCAGGCCAGCGCGAGCCCGATCAGCACGCGGCGCTGCGTGCGCCCCGGCTTGAGCAACGCACGCGCGCGTTCGAGCCACGAGGCGCGCGGCGCGAACGCGTCGAGCGCATGACTCCAGACCAGGCCCAGTTCTTCGAGCAGCGCGCAATCGGTCGCGCTCCACGCGTCGTCGCGTGCGAACACCACGCCGCCATGCGCGCGGCCATCGCGGCTCGTCAGCGGCAGCCACGCGCCGTGCGCGGGCCACCAGGCTTGCCATTCGTCGGCGACATGCGGGGCGTCGGCGCGCAGATCGTCGGCGGTAAAGGTCCGCACGTGCGGCCGCGCGGGCAGCACCGGCGCGGGCTGTCCTTCCACGCGTGCGGCGGCTTCGGCATCGGGCGCGGCGGGCGCCGCGCGCGCCAGCGCCTTGCAGAGCGCGCCCAGCCACTGCACGTAAGGTGCGTTGGCATCGCTTTGCGGCAAGCCCGACACCGCGGCAATCGCGCCCGGCGCACTGCCGCGCCACCACGCCGCCTGCCGGTACGGCAGCAGCGCAAGCGTTTCGTTGACGATGGTGAAGCCGAGCGTCGCCTCGCTGCTGGCCGCGCGTGCGCGCGCGCCCAGTTGCCAGAGCACCGCCAGTTGTTGACCTTCGATGCGTACATGAGGCGCGCTGCTTTGCGCGCCGCGCTGTTCTCCGCGCTGTTCTGCGCTCTGTGCGTTGTTTTGCGCGGTATCCTGCCCTGCGCCGCTGGGCGTGCCCGACTCGCTCATGATTTCAGTGCGCCGGGAAAGTGGCCCAGCCGCTCATGCCGGGCAGCAGGTCAGCCGCGTTGGCGCTGAGCGCGGCCGTCACATCGACCGTCTGCGTCACCGGATCGACGCGCGCGCCAATCCGTGCCACCTTCGCCGGATAGGTCTTGCCGGTTTCATCGACCTGTACGCTCAGCGGATGGCCGGGCTTGAGCCACATCAGCCACTTCGACGGCACGATCATCTTGAGTTCGAGATGGCTCGTATCGACGATCGTCAGCAGCGGCTTGCCCGCCTCGGCGAACTGCTGCGGCGCGGCGCTGCGCTTCGACACGCGGCCGTCGAACGGCGCGGATATCGTGCATTTGCGCACCGTCGCCTGCATATAGGCGACTTCGGCGGCGCTCGCCTTATGTTTGGCTTCGGCCTGCTGCACTTCGAGTTCGCCCACCGAATGCAGCGCCACGAGTTTGCGGTTCACGTCGAGCAGATCGCGCGCGCCATCGGAATCGGCCTGGGCTTTGCGCAACTGCGCGCTGTAGAGCGAGCAATCGAGCGACACGAGCGTTTGCCCCGCGCGGAACGCGTCGCCGTCGCGGAACGGCAGCGCGGCGATCTTCGCCGAGATTTCGCTCGATACGTCCACCTGATCGCGCGACACCAGCTGAATGCGGATCTTGCCATCGGCTGCATCAGACGATGCAGCCGATGCTGCGACGGAAGGCGCCGCACCCCAAGCCGACGATGCCGCGATCAACGCGACGCCCAGCATCAGCGCCACCGGTCGAACACACTGCTGTATTGCACACTGCTTCATTGCTGCGAAACTCCTGCTGCTGCCGCTGCGGTGGTGGTCGGTCCCGGTTGCGCAACGGGCGGCACGCCGCCATGCGCAAGCAGATCCCAACGCTTCTGTTCTTCGCCGATCGATTCCTTGAGCGAGGCAATATCATGCCCGCGAACGTTATCGGGCACCGGGTCGAGGCCGAGCGTCGCCAGCATCTGCCCATAGGCGCTTTCCAGTTCGCCATAGCTTTGATAGAGGCGCAATTCGGACATCATCGCGCTCGTCGCCACGCGAATTTCCTCGAGCTTGCCCTGCGCATTCGCCAGCGTCGCATTGCGCGTGTGCTGGAGAATCTGCTGATCGACATCGTTGAGCTGTTTGAGCAGCACGAACTGGCGCTCCTTCGCGCCCAGTTCGCTACGCGCCACGTGCACCTGCGTGAGCACCGCCATGCTCAGCGCCATACGCTGCGTTTTGGCGACTTCGAGTTGCGCTTCGGCCGTACCGTGAATCGCCTTGTAATTGAGCAGATTCAGCAGATTCCAGCTCACGCTGATACCGGCCGCGCGCCACGCGTTATAGACAAGGAAGCTGTTGCTGTCGTAATGGCCGCCGAGTTCGAGCTCGATACCCGGCAGCATTTTCGCCATCGCCTTATGCGTTTCATTGACGCTGATGCGCTCGTTATAGCCCGCTTCAACCAGCTCAGGGCGACGTTGCAGCGCCATGTCTTCCATCTGCGGCATGGCCATGTCGAACTGCGGCACCGCGAAATCTTCGGTAGCCGCCAGCGTGTAATCCTTGCCCGGCTCCAGATTCATCAGCGAGGCCAGCCGCGGCTTGGCTTCTTCGAGTTGATCGCGCACGGCTTCGAGCTGACGCATCAGGTCGAGCAGCGCGTGCTGATAGTTGAGCGTATCGATCGGCGAACGCAGGCCTTGTTGCTGCGTCGCGCGCGAATCGTCGAGTGCCGCGTGCGCCTGATCGAGCAGCGGCCCGATACGATCGCGCAGACGCTGTGCGCCCACCGCCTGCCAGTAGGCTTCGCGCACCTGCTGCATCATCAGTTGCACGACTTTGCGGCGGCGCTGTTCGAGCACCAGCACGCGGTCGGCCTGCTCTTTCGCTTCGTAATAACTCACGCCGAAGTCGAGCAGATTCCACGAAAGCGTGAGATCGGCGGTGCGATCGTTCTGATCGGTCGAATACGACGGAATCAGCGACTGCTCGTTCGTGTACAGACCTTGCGACGACGAAGCGAGCGGATGATTACGGTTCGTATAACCGGCCTGCGCCGTGAGTTTGGGCAGCAGATCGAAATTCGACAGATCGAGCTGACGCTGCGCGAGCGCCTCTTCCATCATCTTCAGCCGATGATCGAGGTTGTAGCGGATCGCGCGCGCCATCGCTTCGTCGAGCGAGATCGGCCCTGTCACGGGCTGCTGGTTCGCGAACATCGACGTGCGGTCGGCCTGCGCGGTTTGCGCGCGTTCGGCGTCGGTGAACGGAGTGGGCTTGATCGCACAGCCCGACAGCCACAACAGGGCGACGGATACCGCGACCAGCGTGGGGCGCGGTGCACGCACCGCAAGCGACAGGGATTTCACGACAGTTGATCTCTTTTCCAGGATTGAAATATCGCTAAGGGACTGCGCGTTCATGCGTGCTGCCCTGACGCGGTAGGTTGTGCATCGTGAGCAGCCGTCTGCGCCGCCAGCGGGCGCGCCACATGCAGCGCCGCGTGCGCGCTCGCGAACTGCGCGGCGAGCGACGGCTTGGCCAGCGAAGCGTGCGGCGCGGGCTTCGTGCCCGGGCTCTTGTGTGACGGCGTGGCCTTGTCCGCCCGGGCATCGTGCGCGCTGTGCCCGTTGTTGCCTGCATCGAGCGAAACCACGACTTCGCGGCGCGTGACATGACCGAACGCATCGCGCACCGACACCATCACGCGCACCTCATGCACGCCCTTGGGCGGCACGCCGCTCAGTTCGCCGCTTTGCGCGTCGTAGTGCAGCCACGCGGGCAACGGTGCGCCATCGGCCTGCGTGATCACCGCATTGGTTGCGGACGCATCGATCATGCGCGTGCCGTGGTTCGCCGTCATCGACATCAGCGAAAGCGCGAATGCGCCATCGGCGTGCGTGAGCGCCTGCACCTGCAATACCGGCAGCCATTGCGCGGAGTCCGTGGCGTCGCGCGCATCGGCGGGCAGCAGCGAATCGAGCGCGTCGACGTGCGTGTCGCCCAGCGAGCGCCCGTGCACGCCATCGACCGTGAACGTATGGCTCGCCGGCACCACCAGCGTGCCGACGTCCGCGACCGGCGCGAGCGAGTCGAGCACGATGAGCGGATTCGACACGCCGTCGTTATGGCCGCTGTCGTCGTTGGCGATCAGCGGATTCGCAAACGGCGTGCTCACCGGCGGAGGCGCGAACGACGGCGTCACCGGCGGCCTGACCACGGGCGGCTGCGGCAGGATCGGCGTGCCGACCGGATCGGCCACGCCCGCGATCTGCACCGTGCGCGTAGCGGCCGCGCTGGTGGAACTGGCGTCGCTCACGGTGAAGGCGATCGTGCGCGTGCTGTCGTGGCGCTCGGCCTGCGTATCGCGATAGCCGATGCTGTTGAGCGCCGCCTGCCATTGCGCCAGCGTCGCCGTGCCGCTCGCCGAAGTCAGCTTGAGCACGCCCGTGGCGGCGTCGTAGCTGCCGGTGATATCGCCGGTGGCGGCGCTGGAGGTGAAGATCAGCAGATCGTGCTGCGCGTCGAACGTGCCGCTGAAAGCAATGCTCGCCGAAGTCGGCGGCGTTGCGTTCAGATCGGTCAGCGTGATACCCGTGCCGATATCGAGCGCCGGAGCCTTCGCGCTGGCCGTGTACGTAAGCGGAGAACCGTCGCCGGCGCTCACGATCAGCGTCTGATGCGTGGCCGTGACGCTGACCGTGCGCGCGATGGTTGCGCTCGACTGCGTGCCGTCGCTCACGCTGAAGCTGATCGTGCGCGTATCGCTGTTGGGTACCGAAGCCGTATCGGCGAAATACACCGAGCGCAGCGCCGCCTGCCATTGCGCGAGCGTGGCCGTGCCGCCAGCCGACGTGAGCGTGAGCACGCCTGTGGCGCTGTCGTATGAACCCGCGATATTGCCGGTCGTGCCGTTGCTGCTATCGGCGATGAAGCCGAGCACGTCTTCCGCGCTATGCAGATTGCCGGTGATCGCCACGGTCGCGCTCTGCACCACGTTGCCGAGCGGATCGGTCAGCGTCAAACCGCTGTCCACGGTCACGTTCGCGCCCGCTGCGTTGTCGCCGCCAACAAACGTCGCGCCGACGCTGCCCGTGCTCGTGAGCACCGGCGCGGAACTGCGCACGTCGATCGTATAGCCCAGCGCCGTGCTGGTTTTGGTGCCGTCGTTGGCGGTAATCGTCAGCGTGCGGGTGCCGGCCGTCACGCTCGTGGTGGTCGAAAACTGGATGCTGTCGAGGATCGCGTCCCACTGCGCCATGGTCTTGCCGCCCGACGCCGTGATGACCAGTTCGCCATTGGCCGTGTTGAAGGTCACCGAAAGACCCGTGCCCATGGTCGCGGCGTTGTAGTTCAGCGTCAGCGTGTCGCCGCTCTGGAAGCCCGAGGCGAAATCCACCGTGATGGTCATCGGCAGCGAGGGCGTGGTCAGGCTGTCGCGGTCGCTCAGCGTCATGCCGCTGTCGATGTTCTGCGCCGATGTGCCCTGCAGATACGAGATGCCGCTTTGCGTACCGGCGAGCACCGGCGTCTGGTCCGTATCCACCACGCTCACGATCTTCGTCACCGTCACGCTGTTCTTCGTGCCGTCGTTCACGCTGAAGGCGATCGTGCGGTCTGCGGCGTCCGGCGTGATCGCGGTATCGGTATAGGTCACCGAGCGCAGCGCGGCCTGCCATTGCGCGAGCGTCGAAGCGCCCGCAGAAGAAAGCGTCAGCACGCCCGTGGCGGCGTCGTAGCTCCCGCTGATATCGCCGAAGCTGCCCGCGCCCAGCGCCAGCACGTCTTCGCCCGCGTGGAAATTGCCGCTGATGGCCACGGTTGCGGAACTCATCGTCGGGCTGTCGAGGTCGGACAGCGTGATGCCCGTGTCGATTGCCACCGGCGTGGAGGCCGTGTTGTCGCCCGCCGTGAAGGTGGTCGATCCGCTGCTGGCCGCAAGCAGCGGCGTCTGGTCGGTGCCCACCACACTGACGTCGCGCGTCCAGGCCGTGCTGGTCTTCGTGCCGTCGCTGACCACGAAGCTGATCGTGCGCGTTGCGCTGCTGGGCGTCACCGCCGTATCCGTGAACGTGAGCGAGCGCAGCGCCGATTGCCACTGCGCGAGCGTGGCCGTGCCGCCATTCGACGAGAGCGTGAGCACGCCCGTAGTCGCATCGTAGACGCCGACGATATTGCCCATCGACGAGCCATCGTTCACGAAGCCGATCACATCGCCCTGGTTATCGAAATTGCCGATCGAAACCGTAGCCGATGCCAGCGTGCTGTTATCGCGGTCGCTGAGCGTGATGCCGCTGTCGATCGTCACGGGCGTGGAGGTCGCGTTGTCCGCCTGCGTGAAGGTCACGCTGCCGTTCGAGCCGCCGATGAGCGGCGTCTGGTCGGTATCGCTCACCTGCACGCCCACGGTGTAGGCCGTGCTCGACTTCGTGCCGTCGTTGACCGTGAAGGCCACGGTGCGCGTGGAGGCCACCGGCGTCACCGCGCTCGACGTGTACGTGACCGACTCCAGCGCATTGCTCCACTGCGCGAGCGTTGCAACAGCGCCCGACGAAGTCAGCGTCAGCACGCCGGTTCCGGCGTTGTAGCTCGCCACGATGTTGCCGAACAGCGACGTGTTGGTGTTCGTGAAACTCAGGATGTCGCTGCTCTGGAAGTTGCCGACGATGCTCACGCTCGCCGAAGCCAGCGTGGTGTTGTCCAGATCCGAAAGCGTCAGGTCGCTCGCGAGCGTCACTGGCGTGGACGTGGTGTTGTCGGCCGCCGTGAACGTCACATTCGCCCCGCTGCCGCTGAGGACCGGCGTCTGGTCGGTGTCCGTCACCGTCACAGTGCGCGTTGCGACCGGGCTGGAGAGCGAGCCGTCGTTGATCTGGAAGCTCACGGTGCGCGTTGCGGAATTCGGCGTAACGGCCGTGTCGGTGTACATCACCGAACTCAGCGCCGATTGCCACTGTGCGAGCGTGGCCGACGCGCCATTCGACGACAGCGTGAGCACGCCCGTGGCCGCGTTGTAGCTGGCGGCGATATTGCCCATCGTCGAGCCGTCGTTGGTGAACCACAGCACGTCTTCGCCCGCCTGGAAATTGCCGGTGATCGACACGGTGGCGCTCGCGAGCGTGCTGCTCAAGGCGTCGCTGAGCGTCAGCCCCGAATCGATGGTGACCGGCGTGGACGCCGAATTGTCGCCCGCAACAAACGATGCCGATCCGCTATCGGTCGTCACCATCGGCCCGCTCGCCACCACGACGTCATGGGTCAGCGCCGCGCTGCTTTTTACGCCGTCGTTCACCGAGAACGAGACCGTGCGCGTGCCGCCGCTCGCCCCGCTTGCGGTCGAGAAACTCACTGCGTCGAGCGCGGCCTGCCATTGTGCGAGCGTCGCCGTCGCGCCCGAGGATGAAAGCGTGAGCACGCCCGTGCCCGCGTTGTACACGCCGACGATATTGCCGAACGAGCCGGTGTTCACGTACGACAGCGCATCGCCGTTCACGAAGCCCGACGAGATCGAGATCGTCGCCGTAGAGAGCGTCGTATTGTCGAGATCGCTCACGCTCAGCCCGCTGTCGATCGCCGTGGCCGAAGCGCCCGCCACATACGAAGTCGAGCCGCCGCTGTCGCCCAGAACCGGCGTCTGGTCGGTGTCCGTGACGGTCACGGTGCGCGTTGCGGTCGGGCTCGACTGCGAGCCGTCGTTGATCTGGAAGCTCACGGTGCGGGTCGCCGAATTCGGCGTGACGGCCACGTCGGTGTACGTCACCGAGCGCAGCGCCGCTTGCCACTGCGCGAGCGTGGCCGAAGCGCCCGTCGACGACAGCGTGAGCACGCCCGTAGACGCGTTGTAGCTGGCGACGATATTACCCATCGTCGAGCCGTCGTTGGTGAACGACAGCACGTCCTCGCCCGCGTGGAAATTGCCGGTGAGCGCAACCGTCGCGCTGGACAGCGTCGTGCTCGCGGCGTCGCTCAAGGTCAGACCCGAGTCGATGGAAACCGGTGTGGACGCAACGTTATCTCCCGCCACGAAAGCCGCCGAACCGGAATCCAGCACGATCGACGGACCCGCCGTGACGGCCACCGTGCGATGCAGCAGCGCGCTGGATTTCGTGCCGTCGCTGATGCTGAACGTGACGTCGCGCGTGCTCGATGTCGTGCTCGTCGACGAACTGAAGCCGATGGAATCGAGCGCCGCCTGCCACTGCGCGAGCGTGGCCGTCGCGCCCGCCGACGACAAGGTCAGCACGCCGCCCGTATAAGCCGCGCTGATATTGCCGAAGCTGCTGGCGTTGGCCGTGAACAGAAGAATGTCGCCGCTCGTGTAGCCCGAGGCGATGCGGATGGTCGCCGAAGCGAGCGTGGTGTTATCGGCATCGCTGAGCGTCAGCGCGCCGTCGAGCGTCACGGCGCTGCCGCCCGCGACATAGGACGTGCTGCCGCCGCTGTCGGCGAGCAGCGGCGTCTGGTCGGTGTGCTGCACCGTGACCGTGTGCGTCGAGGTCGTGCTGGTGTGCGTGCCATCGTTCATCGAGAACGAGATCGTGCGCGAGCCGCTCGCGTACGCCGAGGTATCGGTGTATTGCACCGATTGCAGCGCCGCCTGCCATTGCGCGATGGTGGCGTTGCCGCTCGCCGAGGTCAGCGTGAGCACGCCGGCGCTATAACTGCCGGCAATATCGCCGGTCGAGGCGCTGGTGGTAAACGAAAGCACATCGCCAGTGGCGTCGTAGCCGCTCGTGATCGAAACCGTCGCGCTGTGCGCGGTGCTGCTGAACGGGTCGCTGATCGTGATGCCGCTATCGACGGTGACCGGCGTGGAGGTGGCGTTATCCGCCTGTACGAACGTCGTGCTGCCGCTGCCCGAAGTCAGCGAGAACACCTCGGTCAGCGCAACCGTGTGCGTGACGGTGTTGCTGTTGGCGTAGCCGTCGTTCACGGCGTAGGTGACGGTGCGATTGCCCGCGGTCGCGCCGGTCGAGCTCGAAAACGTCACCGCGTCCAGCGCCGCCTGCCATTGCGCGAGCGTCGCGGTATTGCCGGAGGACGAGAGCGTGAGCACGTGCGTCGAGCTGTTGTACGTGCCCGAGAGGTTGCCGTACAGCGATGCATTCGTATTCGAGAAGCTCAGCACATCCGAATTCTGCGCGCCGCTGCTGATCGTCACCGTGGCGGTTTGCGGCGCGAGGCCGTTGGCATCGGTCACGGTGACCGTGCTGTCGATGACCGTGACGCCCGAGCCCGCCGTGTAGTTCGTCGTCGCGTTGGTCGTATTGGTCAGAACGGGCGCGGGGTCGCTGTACACCATGCGGCCAAGGTTCAGCACCATGTTGCCGCCCGTGATCGTGATGGTGCTGGCGTTGGCAAACGAACTGTGACCGGCGAAGCTGATTTCTTCTGCGGTGTATAAGTCGTCGCTGTTGATGACGATGGCGTCGGCCGTATTGCCGTCGGCGGTAATCGTCACGTTGGCGTCGGCGAGCACGTCGATGTCGAGCGTCTCCAGATTGATCTGCTTGCCGCCCGCGAGCGAGATCGTGACCGAATTGACGCCGCCTACCCCTTGCGTGTCGATAATCAGCGCGCCGGAGTTTGCGCTCGCCGCGGAAAGCGCCTGCATGTAGGGGTCCGTGCTCACGGCCGTTTCCACCGCCACATTGGTCGTGTAGGTGATGCCGTCCAGCGTGAACGAGGTCACGCTCGAATTGGTATCGAAGGACACGTTGAAGTTCTCGACGCTTTGCGCGAGCAGGCCGTCGTATTGCCGCTCGGCCGCCGCCGAAACGATCACGTCGGTGTGCACGTCGCCCACTTGATATTCGAGCGTCCAGTCGCCGCCGAGCGCGCTCGCGCCGGTCGGGTCCGTTGAGGCCGCAACGTTCAGGTGCGTGAGCGCCGCGATCTGCTGGACCAGCGCCTGGCCCGATGCGTCCTGCGCCACGTCGCAGCCGTAGATCAGGAAATCGCCGCCCGGCTTCATCGCCGCGCCGATCGCGGAAAGCTCCGCGCTGTACTGCGAGAGATCGCCCAGATTCAGCCACGCCGAACCGGCCTGGATTTCGCCATCGGCGCCGTGCGAGATCAGGTGAATCGCGCTCACGCCCGAATGCGTTTGCAGGTATTGCGCGATCTGCGCGAAGCCGTCGCTATTGGCGTCGAGAATCACGACCTGCGTGCCCGTGGGCAGGCCCGTGAGCAGCGACTGATAGTTCGCCACGCCCGGATCGACGAATACCACCTGATGCGCGCCGCTGGTGTCGCGCGCCGTGACGGCCGCTTCGAGTGCGGTGACGGTGGCGGCCTGGGTCGTGTCGGTGGTGGCGGTTGCGCTGCTCGCGGTGCTGCTGGTCGTGCTGTTTTTCGTGCCGTCCGTGGTGCCGCTCGCGGTCTTCGCGGTCTTCGCGCTGGACGCCTGCGACGAAGATGACGAAGACGACGCATCGCCGGTCGCGGTGCTCGTGGTGTTCGTCGTGGCCGGATGCGTCTCAGCCTGGCTGCGATGCGCGCCTTCGTGCGCATGCTCGTGCGCCGCTTCATGCGTATGCGCTGCAGGCGCCGCCGCGGCCACCGACGCGTCATACACCACACGCGGTTCGAGAGCCAGCATCAGCGGCGCTGCGGCAGTGCGCGGCGTACGAACGATTGCGCTGGTATTCCAGCGCGCCAGGATCTGTTTGACGATCTTCTTCATGACGATGACTCCACGCGCGAACCGCGACGGCAATACGAGTGACGCGTGCTTAACCGCGCGAGGGGAAAATCCCGTTCAGCGAAATAATGAAATTCACGCCCAGATACGGGTTGCGCAGGCCAAGCGGCAGGCTCTGTCCGGTGGGCTGCACCGTGACCGTCGGCGCACTGGCACTGACCGAAACGTTGAAAGGCTTGAGCGTGACGTTGCCGTCGCCCGACACGTAAAAGTTGCTCGTGCGCCCGCCCGAACTCACGGTGCCCAGCACGGTGTTGCTGCTCGGCTCGCCCTGCAGGCCCGTGGTGGCCGTCGAAGCCGGAATGTTGACCGGCGCCGTCATGGGCGCTCCCGGCGTTGCCGTGGCCTGGTGCGTGTGCGCCGGCAGTTGCGCCTGCGTGAGCGTGACGTTTTCGGTGCCTGCAGCCTCGCCGAGTTCGATCGCCGACAGGCCCAATCCCTGACCGAAGCCCACCGGCGCGCGGCCGCGCAGATCGGGCAGACCGAAGGTCTGGACGCCATTGCCGCCATAGGTCGTGCCGAGCAACGCGAACAGCGCCTGGTTCTGCGTAATCGACATCTGCTGCCCCTGGCAAAACGCCCAGCCTTGCGGTGCGAAATTAAAACCCACCATACGAATTTCACCGATGAACGGATCGGACATGCTGCCTCCAGAAAAAGTGGTTAAGACATGCAGGAAAAACGGCGGACTGTGCCGGGCAACTTGCCTAGCAGGCTGCGTCCGCGTTGTGGGCCGCTTCGTTTGCGGGTTGGGAATTCGAGGTGGGTTTCTCGCGATGCACGATCGCGCAGAGCACGCCTGCGCCGCTTTTCATCGGCATGATCGGCGTGGCGAACAGCATCCACGTATGGCCGTTATCGGCGATAAAACGGTAGGTATCCTGCGCAAGCTGAATCTGGGGAGGAAGTTCGAAGTGCGCGCTGTAGCATTCGTACCCGTCGTTCATGGGCACGCCTTCGGGTGCCGCGATAAGACGTGTCTGCACCAGCGCGAGCGCCGCCTCGTCTGCCGAGGCCAGCGTAAAGATATGGCCGAGCGCAGCACGCAGCTCGGCATGAGTCGGTATATCTGACACGGCGCCCCCCGGCGGTCGGCGCGACAAACGGCGTATTCCACGCCGCCAGCCCTGCGCGCCTGCATTCTCTCAGTTCGATACGGCGTCTTTATCAGCGCCGGACCCTTCTTGTGCTCTTGCTTCTGTTCCTTCTTGACCGGTTTACGACCGGTTGTCATTATTCTTTAGTAATCCTGCTCGATTGGAAACATCAACCCCGAGTGAATTTCATGCGGGGCGCAGGCGCGCCGCATCGACTCATAAACCCCGTTTTCACCCGTTGTCACAAAACCCAGCCGCTGGTACAGACCACGCACGGGATTGTCGCGCTCGACATGCAGGCTCACGGCGCGCCGTTGCTGCCACGCCTGCGCCAATACCGTGTGCATCAGCTGCGTACCGAGACCGCCGCCGCGCCACGCTGGCAGCAGCGCAATATCGATCAGGCGCCATTCACCGCCCGTCGGCTCCTCGCGCAAAGCGTAATAAAGCCGACCGACGGGCACGCCATTCAATTCGACGATATTGAAACGACCGTTCGGATAATGTTGCCGGTAATACTCGTGCTGTAACTGAAACTGCTGCCGCAAAACCTCGTCGATGCGCTCGGGCTCCCAACCGCTGCGCGCGAATTCTTCTACCCGCGTGCTGACGAACACCTCACAAAGGAAATCCCGGTCGGCCGCCGTTGCCGCGCGCAGCGCCAACCCGTCGGCGTCAAAGGCCTGGCGGGCGGTGCTTGCCATGATCGAGAGGCTAATCGTGCTAGACATCGGGATGCCTGTTCACGCCCTTTTTGTAAGGTATACAAACGATTGGTAAGACATTTTGCGCCGGAATTGTAGTCAATTGTTAATTGACCAACAACCAGAAAGTCATCGGGCGAGATGAGTAGAAACCCCAGTATCGATGCTTAAACCGCTATTCATGCGCCGTAGTTAGTAAGGAATGGCAAATGGCGCGTCACAGGTTTAGTGAGGATTAAAAAAGTTAGATCGAGTGCGCAAACGAATGTGCAAACGTTTGCATGCAGGCTCGCGCGTTCCGATCCTTTATTTCAATGCAAGATAGATTTTCCGGATTCAGGCTGGCGCGGCGAGGCGCGCTGATTGAACATGGATCACCCCACCACTTCACCCCGGGAGCGAGCCATGAAGTTTCATCCGATGTATGCGATTTTTGCCTGTGCGGCGGCGCTCTGGAGCACCGGCAGTTTCGCAGCGGCACCGCAGTCGTCGTACTCGACCGAGGTCCATCTGTCGAGCGGCAAGGATCTGATTTGCGGCGTCAACCAGGCCGCGCCGGCGGGCGGCGCGGTGTCGCTCACAGCAGGAGAGCAGGCGCAGGCCGATGTGCTGGCCACCCAGCGCCTGCGCCTGTTGAGCGGGCCGTCTTCGCCTTATCCTTCGGCGTACACGGCGCCGACCGTGGCCTGCGCGAGCATGAGTTGAGACTCGGCAAGCGGGCGCGCGTGCGCCTTGATCGACGTGTTGCTTAGAAGCGCGTACGCACGCCCGTGGTGACTTCGACCTGATTGGTCGCGCCGTAGGTCGAACCCACGGTATAGCCGCCGTGCAGTTTCATATAATCGCCTGCCAGATAGACTTCGGTACGTTTGGACAGGTGATAGAACACCGAACCGTATAGCGTCTCCTTGAAGCCGTTGTGCAAACCGCTGGTGGGATCGAAGGCGCCGATATTGGCGTTCGGAATATCGCCATCCGCGTTATAGGCCGCGTTGTGCGTGCGCATCTGCTGATAGCCCAGTTCGTAATCGAATGCGCCCTTCGGCACGAGCTTGAGCGAGACGGTCCACGCATTGTCCTGACGCTGGCCGAGCGAGCCCTGATTGCCCCAATAGCGGAAGTAACCGGCGTTGGCGCGCACCATGCCAAATGTGTAATTGCCGCCTACCGAGAACGCCTGATTCGTGAAGCCATCGCGATTCACATGGCTATAAAACGTGGACGCGGTATAAGCCGGGCCGTTGTAGCCCAGCGCGAATTGATAGGTTGAATTGCTGCCGAAACTCGTCGAATTGCCGAATGCGTAGCCAGCGCTGGCAAAGATGCCATTGTCGAACAGTTTCTTCCACGCCACGCCGTTGCTGTAGCGCGTGCCCGTTGCACTCCCCGCGTAGAAAATCATCTGCTTGAAGTTATTCGCGTTGGTCCAGCCGCCCTCTTCCGTCGTCAGCTTGGCATTGCCATAGGGATCGCCGTAAATCGCCGATACATCCCGCGCAATGGTGTTCTGGAAACCAGCCGTGAATTTACCGAAGCGATCGTCCTGGAGCCCCACCCACGCATCGCGATCGAACAATTGGCCGGGGTCTTCCATCTGCCCGTCGCTCACGCGATATTCGCTTTCGAGCCGGAAAATCACCTTCGTGCCGCCACCGATATCTTCTGCGCCCTTGAGGCCCCAACGGCTGCCACTGAACCACGGTTCGCCGCCCAGACCCATCCCGACTACGTGATTACCGGCGGCGTCCGCGTGCGTCTGATAGGTGGGCACGCTCAGATCCAGCAGGCCATAGAGTTGAACGCTCGATTGGGCGTGCGCGCTGCCTGCCGCCAATGCGCCGGCCGCCACGGTCAGTGCGAGATGTTGTTTCTTCAAGATTGTCTCCTCAGAGTGCTGCGTTGAAGTTCTGATGGTTCCGCTGCGAACGCGGTCGGTTGCTTGCCGGTTTTCGTCGGCTTGCACCGGCTCGTTTTGCGTTCAACGGATGAGACGAATCCTAGAGGGTTGAATCCTTCGCGCTCCTTTCCCGCATCCTTTGGATGCCTAAGTGAATTCACCAATACTTAGGCGCTTTCGATGCGTTCGTGTTCGTGTACCGGCACGGCTTTCGCGCGCAGGATATAACCCAGGCCGCGCAGCGTCATGATCTGCGCGCTCGAATCCGCAAGATGCTTGCGCAGGCGGTGAATATAGAGGTCGATGGCATCGGCGCTCGGCTCGTCGTCCATGCTGAAGATCCGTTCCATCAGCACATGCTTGGAGACGGTCTTACCTTGCTGAAGCATGAGCGCCTCGAGTATCGAATGCTCGCGGCGGCGCAGGTTCAGCACGGCATCGTGATGGCGGAATTCGCGCGTATCCGAAACGTATTCCAGATCGCCGCAAGTGAGACGCCCCGACTTCTCGCCCGTTTGCCTGCGCACCAGCGCCTTGATGCGCGCCACCAGTTCGCGGCTATCGAAGGGCTTGACCACATAATCGTCCGCGCCCGCGCTGAAACACGCCACCTTGTCGTCGATCGAACCGTGCGCCGTGAGCATGAGTACCGGCACGTTATCGCGCCGCCTTCGCAGGCGGTTGAGCACGTCCTTGCCGCTCATGCGCGGCAAGCGCATATCGAGCAGCACGACGTCGTAGCGCTGGGTATGCAGCACCGAATCGGCGGCTTCGCCATCGGCTACTGCATCCACGGTGAATTGCTCGGCGCGCAACAGATTGACGATCCAGTGCGACAGTTCTGCGTTGTCTTCCACCAGCAGCAGTTTCATGTTCTCTCCTCACTCACGCCAGAGCGGCAAACGCACGGTCACAATCAGTCCGACGCGCGCCGCGCCGGATGCGATCGTCACCGATCCACCATGCGAGCGCGCAACCTGATGCACGATCGCAAGTCCCAGCCCCGTGCCTTCGGTATCGTTCGCCACGCGATAAAAACGCTCGAATACATGTGCGCGCGCTTCGGCCGGAATGCCCGGGCCGTTATCGATCACCTGAAGCACCGCTTCATCGCCTTCTCGGCGGCATAGCGCCGTCACGCTGCCGCCGCGTTGCGTATAGCGGATCGCGTTATCGATCAGATTGGAAGCCAGCGACGCGATCAACCCCGCATTGCCCGCTACGCTCACGCGCTCGTCGAGTTCCGCGCCCAGATCGATATCGCGATGCTGCGCGGCCTGAATCAATTCTTCGAGCACGGACGACAACACCGCGGCAAGCGACACGCGCGTCGCAACGCCCGGCGACGCCATCGATTCCGCCTGCGCCAGCAGTAATAACTGACTCGTTAATTCAGCCATTTTCTGGCTGGTGCGATGTACGCCCTTGAGCGCGGCGAACAGCGCCGGGTCGCGCGCGTCGCACTGGCTTGCGAACTGTGTTTGCGTCGCCAGCAGCGTCAGCGGCGTGCGCAGTTGATGCGCGGCATCGGCAATAAACTGGCGTTGGGTCGACGCATGCACCTTGAGACGCGCAATGCACTGATTGATCGCATCGACAATCGGCCTGAGTTCCGAAGGCAAATGATCCGGGCGAATCGGTTCGAGTTGCGTGGGTTCGCGATCGGCGACATCGTCTTTTAGCCGCATGAGCGGGCGCAATTCGAGTGTAAGCCCGAGCGGTACGAGCAGCATGACGAGCGCGAGCATCAGCCCTTGCCGCAAGAGTTGCGGCCGCCACAGCACGTCGATCATGGCCTGACGTGAGGCCATCGTTTTGCCGACGATGACCGTGACGCGTTCGGCATGACCGGAATCGTAGAGCAGGCGCTCGTAGGCCACGGCGCGAATGGGCATGCCGGCATAGCGGCTGTCATACCAGGCGGGCAATGCCAGGCCCGCAGGCGGCGCGGGAAGATCGGGCGCGCCCACCAGCAAACGCCCTTTGCCCGCGAGCACTTTATAAAAGACCTGATCCTGATACGGCGATTCGAACAACTCTAGCGCGGCGGGCGGAATCGTCGCAATCAACGCACCGTTATCCCAATCGACATCTTCGATAATCGTGCGCGCCGAAGCCAGTAACGCACTGTCCTGCAGCAGATTGGCGGTCTGTCGCGCGGCATCGTAGGACACGCCGCCCGCCACCAGCACGAAAGCCGCCAGCGGCAGCAACAACCACAACAGCAAACGCGCACGCAGGCTATGCACCATGTCACGCCCTCCAGTACAAAACCGTCCCGCGTCGGACGCGGGACGGCAATGGCCGTTCTTCTCTTTTCTGCACGACCGTTATTCGAGCATCAGAATGCGGCGGGCCGCCATCTCAGCAAACGCTTTTCGAGTGCGCTCAGCAGATAATCCGTTGAGAGCGCAACCACTGCGAGGACGATCATCGCGGCGAACACGCCACTCGCATTGAATGCGCCTTGCGCCGTTGAGATCAGCAGGCCAATGCCCTGCTTCGAGCCGAGGAATTCACCCACTACCGCACCGACCAGCGCAAAACCGAAGCTCACGTGCAGGCTCGCCAGAATCCACGAGAGCGCCGATGGAATCACAACCGACGTGGTCACCTGGCGACGCGACGCGCCGAGTATCTGTGCGTTCGCGATCATGTAGCGATCCGCTTCGCGCACGCCCTGAAACGCATTGCCGAACACCACAAAGAACACCATGACCACCGCAAGCGCGACCTTCGATGCCATCCCCAGGCCAAGCGCAATCACGAACACCGATCCCAGCACGACACGCGGAATCGAATTGGCGACCTTGATATAAATGCTGAACACGTCCGAGAGCAGCTTGTTGCGGCCCAATAACACGCCGCACACCACGCCGCCAGCAGCGCCAATCAGAAAACCCAGCACGGTCTCTTCCAGCGTGACCCACACCTGCAACAGCAGCGGCCCTTGCGAGGTTCCATTCTGAAACCAGTCGACGATCTGCAGATAGATCAGCGAAGGCATCGAGAAGAAGAACGGATCGATCCACTTGTGGCGTCCCGCAAGTTCCCAGCCGCCCAGCACGACAACGAGCACAAGCACGCGCAGGCCGATCACGAGGGCATGACGCTGCCGTATGCGGCGTTGTGCGAGGCGCTCGATCTGCGCGAGCGCATGGCCATCGAGCGACGCACTGGATGGCGACGCGGACATATTCGGTGAAGGCATGGATGCAGTCATGGGCGGTTTCCGGAGTTCAAGCGTGTCAGGCAATTTGCACCTCTTCGCGCAGGTCATGCCAGATATCGCGGGAGATTTCGATAAAGCGCGGTTCGTAGCGGATTTCCGAAGTAATGCGCGGGCGCGGCAGGTCGATTTCGTAGACCTTCTTGAGCGTTGCAGGGCGCGCCGTCAGCACGAACACGCGGTCGGCCAGGGCAATCGCCTCTTCGAGATCGTGCGTGACGAACACCACCGATCCCGTGCCGCCCCACAGTTGCAGCAGTTCGTCCTGCATCAGCGTGCGCGTCTGCATGTCGAGCGCCGAAAACGGTTCGTCCATCAACAGGATTTCGGGCCGGTTGATGAAGGTCTGCGCGAGCGCCACGCGCTTGCGCATGCCACCCGAGAGTTGATGCGGATAATGCTTGCCGAACTTGTCGAGACCGACGCGGCGCAGCCACGTATTGGCTTCGTCGTAGGCCGCGCTTTTGGAGCGGCCGCGAAACAGCGGCCCAGCCGCCACGTTGTCGAGCACCGAACGCCACGGGAATACCGCATCGGCCTGAAACACAAAGCCGATGCGCGGATCGATGCCGTTCACGGGCGCGCCCATCACGCGGACTTCGCCCGCAGTCGGCTTGAGCAGGCCCGTAATCATGCTGAGCGTGGTGGATTTGCCGCAGCCGGTCGGACCGACGATCGCGACGAATTCGCCCTGCGCTACGGCCATGCTGAAATCGCGCAAGGCGACCGTCGCCTTGCCGTCCGGCGCGATAAAGCGGCACGACACCGAGCGAAACTCGATCGCAGGCGTGGCGGTGGAAGTTGGAGCTTGCTTCATGAAAGGCATCTCACGATAGATCGGGCGCCACGACGGGCGCCAAAGCCGCGCTACGCGACGCAGTTATTTCGCAGTGACGAAGTCGTTCGTCCACGTTCTGGCGAGGTCCACGTGCTTGCCCTTCACCGAAGGATTGAAGCTCGCGAGTACTTTGAGCACCGTCGTGGGACCGTCGGCGGGCATCTTGCCGTCGGACGTGTACATCGGCAGCGAAGCCTTCAAGGCGCTCACATAAAGCGTCTTGTCTTTCTGATAATCGTCGGGCATTTTCGCGGCGATCTCTTCCGCGCTATGCGTGTGGATGAACTGCATCGTGCGCACGAATGCATGCGCGAGTTTCGCGGCCTGCGCCTTGTGCGTAGCGGCCCACGCGTCCTGCACATAGAGGCTCGCGGCGGGATAAGTGCCGCCGAGCGCGGCGCGCGTGCCGTCCAGCGTGCGCATGTCGACCAGCACCTTCGCATCGCCGGATTTTTGCAGCGCGGAAACCGTGGGCTCCGTGGTCATGCCCGCATCGATACGCCCTTGCTTGACCGCAGCGATAAAGCTTGCGTCCGCGCCCACCGGCAGCATGGTGTAATCGGTCGATGCAATGCCGTGCTGGCCCGCCAGATACTGCGTGAGAAAGCTCGTCGACGAACCCAGCCCCGTTACGCCCAGCGTTTTGCCTTTGACATCGGCCATCGATTTAACGCTATCGGCCGATTTCGACGACACCATTTCCACTTCGCCAGGCACCTGTCCGAATACGACAATTGCTTTGACATCCTTACCTTTAGTCTGAAGGTCGATAGTGTGATCGTAGAAACCCACCACGCCCTGCACGGCGCCCGCCAGCAGTTCGTTTTCCGCATCCACGCCGGCGGGCTGCGAAAGCAGCTCCACGTCCAGCCCTTCATCCTTGAAATAGCCTAGTTGCTCGGTCAGACGCGCAGGCAAATAGATCAGCTTGGTGATCCCGCCCACCATGATGGTGATCTTGTTGCCGGCGTCATCGGCCGCGCGTGCGTGCGGCGCGGCCATGGCGAACAGCAGGCCGGTAGCGAATGCAAGAGCAGGCATAGCGCGGCGCCACGCGCGAGAAGTGGTTTGCATCGACTGTCTCCATTATTGTTGGCCTGCAACACGATGCTGCCGGCTCTCGATTAATGAAGGCATTCTAGCGATGCGAACCCTTCTCCCTGCTTTCGCAAAAGCCCCTGAAACATGCGGGATTTCCATGAGTCGCAGGGTTTATTCAGGCTTTTTCTGTTGAATGACAATTGTTGTTATTCAGTGCAATGCAGCATGGCCGCACGAGGCATAGTCAGGCTTAGGGAATCCTTAAGGTCAAAAAAAAGGCCGGTAGCCGAAGTCACGGTCGATCGACCATGCTTCCTGCTACCGGCCTGCCGGGCTAACGCCGGATTTAAAACCCGGCGTTATATCGCTGCGTTATTGGTCTGCCAGCGCTGCACGCACCTTGCGGACTTCGCCCGCGTCGACAGCCGCCGCGCGATTCGACCAGCCGCTGCGCACGAACGTAGCCAGCGCGGCCACTTCATCGTCATTCAGGCGAGCCGCGAAACCGGGCATCGGCAAGACCGAAGGCGCCTTCGCCGTGGAAGGCGTTTTCGCGCCCGCGAGCATCACGTGCAGCAGCGCATCGGGACTCGACGCATTGACGATGCTTGCGCCATCCAGACGCGGGAACACGCGCGGCGCACCGTTGCCATGTACGAAGTGACACGCGCTGCAATTGTCGAGATAGAGACGCTCGCCCAGCGTGAGGTTCTTCGCCGCCGTGAGATGCGCCGCCGTTTCGTTCGCTGCAGAAGGTGCGCCCGCAACGGTCTGCGCACTGCCCAGGCTCTGCAGATAAGCGGCGATTGCGTTCAGATCGGCGTCGTTCAGATGCGAGGTGCTGTTGTACACCACCGACGTCATTTCGCCCGCCACCGAAGCCTGGCTATTACGCCCCATCTGCAGATAATCGACGATATCCGCGCGCGACCACTTCGCGATGCCACGCAGCGGCGGCACGTTCCAGCCATTGAGGCTGCCGCCCGCAAGATAGCGCGCGTCGCTGCCATCGAAGGCCTTCTCGTTCATCGCGATACCGCGCGGCGTATGGCAACTGCCGCAATGGCCCAGGCCTTCGACCAGATAAGCGCCACGCTGCACTTCAGCGTTCGCGCCTTCCGGTGCCACGAAAGGTTTGTCCGATGAGAACGCCCAGTTCCACAGCCCCATACCCCAGCGCTGGTTGAACGGGAAGCTCAGCTTCGTGAGCGGAGCAGGCTCGTCGCTCGGCGCCACGCCCTTCATGAAATAGACGTAGAGCGCATGCACGTCTGCGTCGGTCAGCTTCGCATACGACGGGTAAGGCATCGCCGGATAGAGATTCGTGCCGTCCGCGCGAATGCCCTTGCGCAACGCATTCGCGAATTGCGCTTCCGTGTAATGGCCGATGCCGTTGCGCGTGTCCGGCGTGATATTGGTCGAGTAGATCGTACCCAGACCGCTCTTGATCGCGAGACCGCCCGAATAAGGCTTTCTGCCTGTCGTGCTATGACAGGCCATGCAATCGCCCGCACGTGCGAGGTATTCGCCGTGCTGGATCAACGCGGCCTGCGCGTCCTGAGTCTGTCCTTGAGCATGCGCCGCGGCCATGCCCATGCCTGCTGCAACCGTCATGATTGCAGCCGTCAAAGTCTTGAATAGTTTCATGGTCATGCTTGCACGAGCGGGCCGGGGTTCTTGAGGTACTGCTCCTTGATCGCGCGCGCGGCCATCAGCGTGATCGCGCCAATCGTGGCAGTGGGATTCGCCTGGAAGTTCTGCGGGAACGCATTGCCGCCCGGCACGAAGACGTTGTGCACGTCCCAGCTTTGCAGATAGCGGTTCAACGCGCTGGTTTCCGGCGAATCGCCCATCACCGCACCGCCCACGTTATGCGTGGACACATACTTCGTGATATCCCAGTGCGAATCGAGCGACAGGAAGCTTTCCGAATAACTATCCGGGTTCAATTCCTTCGTGACGTCCAGCACGATCTTGCGCAGATGCTGCTGCAATTTCAGTTCGTTCTGTTTCCAGTCGAACGTAATACGCAGCAGCGGCTGGCCCCACGGGTCTTTATAGTTCGGATCGAGATCGACGTAATGATCGCGGTACGACATACAGCTCGTCGTGATGCTGATCTTCATCGAATGGCCGTACCAGTCCTGCATGCCCTCTTTCCAGCCCTTGCCCCAGGCAGGCGTGCCATGCGGCAGCGCGGTGCCGATCGGTGCGCCCGAAGACTGCGAACTATGAATCTTCGCGCCGCCGATAATCCCGAGCGAAGGCCCGTCGAAATTACCCGGTGAGACATCGTTGAACATCTGACCGGTCGCGCCGGCCGTGGCGAACGGATTGAAATTCTTGTCCTTGAAGAACAGCGTTGCGCCGCCATTACTCAGGAATGCGTAGTTACGGCCGATCGTGCCCTTGCCCGTGACCGGGTCATAAGGCTTGCCGATACCCGAAAGCAGCATCAGCCGCACGTTCACGAACTGGAAGCCCGCCAGCACGACGATCTTCGCGGGCTGGAACACTTCGTTGCCGTGCTCGTCCGCGTAGGTCACGCCCTTCGCGGTCTTGCCGTCCTCGTGCAACTCCACGCGCAGCACATTCGCGTTGACGCGGTACGAGAAGTTGTCCATGCGCTTGAGCGCATCGAGCACCGCCGTTTGCGGCGAAGCCTTCGAGAAGTTCAGACACGGATACTTGCTGCAGAAGCCGCAGTAATTGCACGGCGCGATCTGGCAGCCATACGGGTTCGTCCATGCGCGCGAAACGTTCGCCGAAGGATTCGGAAACGGGTGATAACCGAGCTTGCGCGCCGCCGTAGCGAACATCGACGTATTGAGCGTGTCTTCCAGCGCGGGCAGCGGCGCAGGATTCGAGCGCGGCCCTTCGAACGGATCGCCGCCTTCCATGATCTTGCCGCGCAGATTGCCGGTATTCGCCGAGAGGCCGCAGACCTTGTCGAAGAAGTCGTAATACGGCTCGATTTCGTCCCACGTGAACGGGAAGTCCTGCACCTGCATGCCTTCTTCGAGCTGGCCTTTCTTGTAGGCCTGATCGGCGTAAGTCTTGAGCTTGAGGTCGGTTGGCGTCGGACGGATCAGCACGCCGGTCCAGTGCAGACCCGAACCGCCCACACCCGTGCCAGGCACAAAAGCGCCCCATTTGCGGGTCGGCAGCGCGGTGTCGTTAGCCGAATGCCGCACGGTCAGCGCGCCATCGCGCGGCGTGACCATGACCTTGTTACGCACGGCGTAAGCGTATTGATCGGCGGGCTTCGGGTACGCGAAGTCGCTATTGCTGCGGTCCTCGCCGCGCTCCAGCGCGCGCACTTTCAGGCCCGCCTGCGCCAGTTCCATACTCATGAGCGAACCGGCCCAGCCCAGCCCGACGACCACGACGTCTACGGCGTCATTAGTGATGTTTGCCACGTTATTCCTTGAATCTGTCTGTCTTCAGTCGATCGGCAGCACCGCGTCAGGCGCGCATGCCGGTGAGGCTCACGGGGCCGAGCGGGTATTTCACGTTATGTTGCGTGACCCACTCCAGAAAGCTCGCGCGTGCGCCCGGAAAGCCAATCGCAATCCACGCTTTCATGCCTTTATTGCCGCCGTAAATCGGATCGGACAGATAGCCGTTCTTCGAATCCGAAAGCATTTCGCCAAAAAACTGACTGCCTTTGAGCGCCGGTTCGCCAAACTGCGCGAAGTCGATCTCATTGGCCTGCATGGCCTTGAGTGCGGCATCCTGCTTGTCTGCATCGAGTTCGCTGAAACGCTTCTGATGCTGCTGCTCGCACCATGCGTCGACGGTCTTGATACCGCGCTGATAAATCTCTTGCGGCGTATAAGGCAGTTGATAGCCGAGCGTCGGCGGCGCCTTCAGATCGAAAGGGCCTTGCAGATAGATTTCGTGGCCGAATTCGCCGTGCAATTGCTGATCGATAAAGATCGGCACATTGGTTTCGAGTGCGCCGGGGCCGCGGCCATCGGCGGGAATCAGACGATCGCACGCTGCCAGCACGAAGCGCCATTCATCGGCGGAAAAGAACGCCGGGTGATAGGCCGCGAGGTCAGGCGCGGCGATTTCCGCAACCTGCGCAGCGCTCATGCCATGCACGGCGATACCCAAAGCGGGCAACGCGAGCAAGGAAGAAACAAGGAATTTTCGTCGTGAGAATTGTGGGGACGACATGATCGAGCCGCTCCTTATTATTTGTTTGAATCTGCAAAGCGCACGCCATACGGCGGCGGCGCATTGTAGGGGTTGTGCCGGACAGTGCGCGGGATAGGCAATCGACACCCCGCGCATGCAGGCTTAGAAGGTTTCCCAATCCTGATCGGCGTTCACTGCCGCAAGAGCAGTTTCACGCACGGGGGCGCTGGCTTGCGGCTCTTTGGCCGCTTTGGCGAGCTTCGGCTCGCGCGGTGCGGGCGCTTTGGCTTTGAAAGCCACGGACGCACGGCGCGGCGCGGCGGGCGGCGTAGATGCGGTTTGCACTGCCGCTGGCAACGGCGCGGGCTGGACAGCATACGCAGCCTGCGAGGAAAGGCTGAACACCGAAACAGCCGTGCGCAAACGCTCGGCCTGATCTTCCAGCGACTTCGACGCAGCCGCCGCTTCTTCCACCAGCGCCGCGTTCTGCTGCGTGACCGTATCCATCTGCCCCACCGCCTGATTCACTTCGGCGATGCCGGTGCTCTGTTCCTCGGCAGCGGCCGAGATTTCGCTGACGATATCGGAGACATGGCGAATCGACTGCTTGATCTGCGCCATCGCCGAGCTGACTTCCGAAGCCTGACGCGCCCCGCCATCGATTGCCGTGGCCGAAGCGCCGATCACCTCCTTGATCTCCTTCGCCGCTGCCGCCGAGCGCTGCGCGAGGCTGCGCACTTCGCTGGCCACCACCGCAAAACCGCGACCCTGCTCGCCCGCACGCGCGGCTTCCACCGCCGCGTTGAGCGCGAGAATATTGGTCTGGAACGCGATGCCTTCGATCAGCGTGGTGATATCCGCAACCTTGCTGGAATTCTCGCTGATACGCGACATGGTGTTCACCATGCCTTCGACGGTCGTTGCGCCCGCATCGACCACTTCGATGGCCGTGGTCGTGAGTCCCGCAGCCTGACGCGCGTTTTCAGCGCTCTGGCGCACCACGGTCGTAATCTGCGTCATGCTCGAAGCGGTTTCTTCGAGCGAGGCGGCCTGCTGTTCGGTACGCGCCGAAAGATCGGTATTGCCCGCGGCAATTTCGCCCGAGGCCGTCCGTACGCTATCGGTTGCATCGCGGATACCGCGCACGGTGCTGGCAAGCTGATCGCGCATCTGGCGCAGCGAATGCAGCAGGCTGGTGCGATCGCTCGCCGCCGTGTCGATCGGCATGTCCAGGCGGCCATCGGCGATATGACGGGCAATCTCTTGCGCGTAAGCCGGTTCGCCGCCAAGCTGGACGAGAATGCTGCGCGTGATCAGCACGGCAAAACCCACTGAAATCACGAGGCCGAATAGCGAAGCCGCAATCAGCGTATTGCGGCCCGCGCTATAGGTGGAGTTCGCTGCGGCGGCCGTAGCGGCGGCGCGGCTCACTTCGTAATCGCGGAACTTGCCGAGCACATCGGTCCAATCGGAGAGCGCCGGGCCGGTCTGCTTCGAGAGCATTTCAGGTGCGCCCGGATCGGCCTGCATGCCGAGTTCGGCATTCTTCTTGACGAGCGGCTCCGCCACCTGACCAAGCTGGTCGATCTGCGCGATGAAATCGCGCTCGCGCGCATCCGTGGTGTCGTTCTGCGCAAACAGGGTCTGCATGCGCGTCATGGCGTCGTGATAGTCGCCCAGCTTTTCGTCGACGTTGCGCTTTTGCGTTTCCATGTCGGCGGGATCGTGCGCGACGATCAGGCGTTGCATCGCCAGCGACGCGCCCTGCGCCTTGCCCAGCGCGCGGCCAAGCAGGCCGATCTGCGCGGTGCCGACATTGAGGCCCGAATAGATGACCGTATTGAGCGAATGCAGGACGAACAGTGCCGAGCCCACCACGACGGCGAACAGCACCAGCAGCGCACCGAAACCCACGGTGAGGCGCGTACCCACCCTAAGTCGCGAAAGTTGCATAAGAGACAAACCCCAAGAATTAAAAAATTGTCTCTTCCGTTTTACTGTCGCCACCTGGACCAAGGTGCTGTCGTTCTTGTTAGCCGATGCGCGGCCGCTGTTACGTGTCTTTTATCTGTCTGGCGCGCGCATCGCTTGCCACGGCGCGGCGCTTGTATCGGCGCTCGGCTCGTTTTTCCCTACCACTTCTCACCGTGACAGGCGCAGTAACGGCATTTGAAAGTAAAACTTTAGTTAAAAAGCCGCACGAGTGAGTTTTATTGGATCAATGTGACGGCCGTGTGAGCGATGAGCGCAATTAAATCGCGCTGTAAAGCTTGCGTAAGCCATGCGGGAAGGCTGACAAAACTGTAATTCGAAAACCCCAAAGTGGCCCCAATCCGCCCCACTACTCCTTACATCGCCTTACCCCAAGCCGCGCTATCGTTCAGTCTGACGCGCCAATCGCTCCAGGCGCGATGAAAAGGATTCCCACCGTTGGACAGTACCCATTTCGATTGCACGAGTTGCGGCAAATGCTGCACCGATCTGCGCCTGCCGCTCACGTTTGCCGAAGCGACCCGCTGGATCGAGCGCGGCGGCCAGGTCGACCTGCTTTGCGAAGCGATTCCCTGGCCAGCCGAGCCCGACGCGAGCAACGCCTACGCCGCCTATAAGCGCGCACGCACCTTCGCGGCCATGAGCGGCGAATTGCCGGTGCGCGTGGGCATTACGCTGGCCGCGACCTTCTCCGGCCCGTGCCCGAATCTCGGCGCAGACTTGCGTTGCGGCATTTATACGGAGCGGCCGCTCGTGTGCCGCATCTATCCCGCCGAAATCAATCCGTTCTACGCGATGAAGCCGGAATTCAAACTCTGTCCCGACGAAGCGTGGCAAGCGCCCACGCCGTTTGCCGTCGATGGCGTGCTGATGCAGGCCGACACGCGCGATGCGATCGACGCGAGCCGGCGCGCGGACGAAGCCTCGGTCGAGATGAAGCGCGCGCTTTGCGAACGTCTGGGACTTCAGCACGCATCTGTAGCCAACGAGGGATTTGTGGTCGCGTCGCCCGAACGCGAGCGTCTGCTCGCGGCGCTGCGCGATGTGCAGCAGGACGCGCGCGAACCTGCAGCGCAAACAGTGTGGACGCTGGTGTCGAACCGGCGCGCAACCGTGGACACGCTAATTGAAGTAGGTGCGCGTGGCACCATGGATAGCGATGCGAATCGCGAAGGCTGCCATTACCTCGGCTTGTAAGGCCAGGTCAGGCCCGCTCACGCCCATTCAGACCTGCTCCTGGCGCGAATCGGCTTCATCTTCGGCGGCGGCTTCGCTTTCGCTGTCACTTTCATGCTCGCCGTCCGCCGCGAATACGATCTGGTTGCGGCCCGAACGCTTTGCGCGATACAGCGCGCGGTCGGCGGCGTCGATCAGCGCGCGCGCCGCCGCACCTTTATCGGCCGATGTGCCCGGCGTCACTGCCACGCCGATCGACAAGGTCACCGGCACCTGCGCGCCGTCGTTGCTGCGCACGACCAGCGCTTCCACCGCACGACGCACGCGCTCCGCCACCACGTTGGCATTCGAGCGGTCGCCTTGCAGCACAGCCACGAATTCTTCGCCGCCGAAGCGCGCGACGGTTTCGCCCAGCCGCACCGCCGAGCGAATACACGCGCCCACCGCGGCCAGCACGCGATCGCCCACGGCGTGACCGTGCGTATCGTTGACCAGCTTGAAATGGTCGAGATCCATGAATAGACACGCCACCGCCACGCCATGGCGCGCCGCGCGCTGCAATTCCTCTTCGAGCCGCATTTCGAAGTAGCGCCGATTCGGCAATCCTGTGAGCGAGTCGGTCATGCCCAGATGCTTGAGCTGTTCGCGCTGCGCCACATTGACGAGTCCCGCGCTCACGAAACCCGCGAAACGCGCGAGCAGATCGGTCGCCATGCCGTCGGCGAAGCGCTCGCGGTTCTTGCCGATCAGGCTCAAATAGCCGAGCGGGCCCGAACGATGGCGCAGCGGCAGGATCGCGACGCTCGCATCGTCCGATATCGAACCGAACAAGGCGGCGCGCACTTCGTCGCTCAGCGCATCCACGGCGCCGAGCATCGGCGATGCTTCGGGGAGGTCGAATTCGGCGGTACGTCCCCAGCGCAAGTGATCGCTCGCCGGTGCGGACTGCGCGACGGCCGCGTGCAGTTCGGCCGCGAGGCGCGCGCCTTCGTCGAGCCATAGCGTGGCCGCGCCGAGATCGAAAACCTGCACGAGTTCGCCGGTCAGAATGTCGAGAAAGGCCGCGAAATCTTCGGCCTCGATCAGCAGCAACTCGACATGCTGAAAGCGCTGCAGTGCGCGCTCGTTATGCTGGACGGTGTTCACGAGCAAACGCAGGCGTTCGCCGATGGAGGTTGATTCGGTCACAGGAGCACCGGGGATGGATATGCCGTGCTTATCGGCAATTTCACCACGGGCCTTTAATCCGTTTCAGGCAATGATTCATTTTGCGCAAAGCGCCTGAATGCGGACTTTACGCAAGCTTATTTGGATTGCGTTTCGGCGGCCTTTGCAATGGCGGCGGCCGCGTGTGCATCGGCATCGAGCAACGCGCGCAAGGTCACCTGACTCGAACCGTCCACCGCCGACTGCGCCCCCATGCGTCGCGCGCGCGGTTCATGCGCATGAATGGTCGAGCGCACCAGCGGATAAATCTGCGTATCCCAGCGGCGGCCGTTGAATACGCCGTAATGCCCCACGCCGGTTTGCACGTGATGGGTTTTCATATACGGCCGCAAACCCGAACACAATTCCTGCGCCGCCACGGTCTGCCCTACTGCGCAGATATCGTCCTTTTCGCCTTCCACCGTGAGCAATGCCGTGTGCCGGATCGCGTGCGGCTCCACCAGCCGCTCGCCCACCTTGAGTTTGCCCAGCGGCAGCGCATATTCCTGAAACACCGAACGCACGGTCTCCAGATAAAACTCCGTCGTGAGATCGCTGGTGGCGAAATATTCCTCATAGAAAACGCGGATCGCCTGCGCTTTTGCAGCGTCGCCATGGGCGCGTTCCCGCCGCATTTCATCGAATGAAGCCAGATGCCGTTCGAGATTCATCGACATAAACGCACTCAATTGCACAAAGCCCGGATATACACGCCGATGCGCGCCCGCAAAACCGCCCGGCACCGCGCCAATCAGATTGCGCTCGAACCATTCAATTGGCTTGCTATTGGCGAGGTCGTTAACCGAAGTGGGATTGACGCGGCAATCGATCGGCCCGGCCATCAGCGTCATGCTCGCGGGCTGCGCGGGATCGTTGTCGGCGGCCATCAGCGCGACCGCCGCGAGCGCGGCGACCGTGGGCTGGCAGATCGCCACCAGATGCGCATCGGGGCCGATGCGGCGAATAAACGCCATCACGTGCTCGACGTATTCGTCGAAACCAAAGCGCCCCGCGGCGAGCGGCACGTCGCGCGGATTGTGCCAGTCGGTGATATAGACGTCGTGGTCGGCGAGCATCGTGCGCACCGTGCCGCGCAGCAGCGTGGCGAAGTGGCCGGACATCGGCGCGACCAGCAATACGCGCGGTTGTGGCGCAAGCGCTGCGTCCATGTTCTTGCGAAAGTGCAGCAGCGTGGCAAACGGCGTGCGTTTCGCAACCTCTTCGGTCACGGCCACGCGTGCGCCATTCACCAGCACCGAATCGATATCGAAGGGCGGTCGCGCATGCGTGAGTCCCGCCATCTCCAGTTGTTCGCACCAGGCGTCGAGTTCGCGTGCGCCGTATGCTGCGCCCAGCGTGGGCCATGTCGCCAGCACGCTGCGCGTGAGCGACGCGGCGGCGCGCCACGGGCGCATCAGATCGGCGAACGCTTGATACATCGGATAGGCAAGCAGATTCATGGCGGCTGTCGTGCGGGCAAAGTCCCTGCATGGCAGGCAATAGCTATGCCAGTACGCGCCGCATTGGCATGAGCCTTGCACCTGAATCGATGCACCCATCGGCGCTATCGTTGCTTCACGCAGCCTCGCGATGCTCGTGTGCCTCAGCGTAGTGCATGACGCCGACATTCACGGTGCGCCGCGCCCGCGATGTGTGCGTTGCAGGGTATTCGGCAAGGCGCAATGGAGTATTGAAGTACTGGAAATCCGTGGTCAGGAGACCTGCATGAATCAGACGAATACGAGCCTTACGATCAGCAGCCGCAATTACTCTTCGTGGTCGATGCGCGGCTGGCTGCTCGCGAAACTCGCGGGCCTCGAATTCGAAACCATCACCGTACCCGTCGACGATGCCGCAGCGCGCGCCGAACTGCTGCTGCTTTCACCGTCGATTCTCGTCCCGTGCCTGCACCACGACGGCAGCGAGATCTGGGACACGCTGGCTATCTGCGAATATCTCAACGAAATCAATCCGCAGGCCAAGCTCTTGCCCAAGGACCGCAAGGCGCGCGCACATTGCCGCTCCGTGTGCGGCGAAATGCATTCGGGCTTTAGCGCGCTGCGTTCGGCGCTGCCGATGAATCTGCGCGGACATTTTCCGAACTTCCGCATCTGGTCGCGTGCGCAGGACGATATCGAACGCATCGTCACGATCTGGCGCGAGTGTCTGGCGCAATATGGCGGCCCGTGGCTATTCGGCGAGATTGGCGCCGCCGATGCGATGTACGCGCCGGTGGTCACGCGCCTGCTGACCTACGAAGTGCCGATCGACGCCGATATCGGCGAGTACTGCATGCGCGTGCTCAAGCAGCCTTATGTCGCCGAATGGATTGCCGCGGCGCAAGCTGAAACTATCGATATCGACGAACTCGACATGGAGTTCTGATCGCGCATGATTTCGTGCATGATTACCCACATTATTTCGCCATACGAATTATTTCAAAGGCGCACACAAACCCTGCACCGCTGAAAAGAACGACGCCACCAGTCGGCTCTCGCGCCGTTCCCTGAGACAGCACACGTGGATGTGCGTTGAAATCGGATCGCCCGCGATACGCACTTTGCGCAAACGCTCGTCTGCTACGTATTCCGATTCGGACACCGTTCCCACACCCAGGCCGCGCGCCACGGCTTCGCGCAGCGCCTCGCGGCTGCCGATCTCCATCGCCACGCGCGGTGTCGCGCCAATTTCAGCCAGCGCTTCTTCCAGCGCCAGCCGCGTGGTCGACCCGGCTTCGCGCATCAAGAGGCGTTCGCTCGCCAGCTCCGCCAGTTCGACCGTGCCGCGCTGCGCGAACGGATGCGCCGCATGCACGAACACCACCACCGGATAACGCGCGTATAGCTGCATGTGATAGCGCTCGTCGGCCGATGCGCGCGCGACCACGCCCACATCGCAGGCGTACGCATCCAGTTCGCGCATCACATGCTCCGAATTGCCGAGCGCCACCGAGAGATGCATGTTCGGATGCCGCGCGTGATATGCCTCGATCATTTCCGTCACATGAAACGGCCCCACTGCGCCGATTTTCAGCGAGCCATGCGTGAGCGCGCCACTATCGCGCAGCAGCGAGATCGCGTCGTTTTCCAGACCGCCAATCTGGCGCGCGATCGGCAAAAGATCGAGACCCACTTCAGAGAGTTCGACGCGGCGGCCGCGCCGGTGAAAGAGTTGAACGCCGTGTTCCTGCTCGAGCGCCTGAATCTGCGAAGTCACGGTTGTCTGACTCATATTGAGCGCGCGTGCTGCTGCCGTGAAGCCGCCGTGATGCACCACCGCGATAAAGGCGCGGATCTGGGTCAATGTCATATAAGCGTCATTTTTTATCGATCGGAATTTTCGGTGGCAACACCGAAATTCAACGGGTATTTCGATCATAGCGGCGTCATGTGTCAAAACTATTCTGTTGCTCACACCGGGCCGAAACCCATTCGAATCCAGCGACGATTCGTCTGATCTAAAGCCCACACCCCGACCCCACTGGTGCGAGCATGACGACTTCTCTCAACGTTCATTCCCTTCACGACGCCGCCGAAGCACGCGTGCGCAATCCGCGCCGCCCAGCGCCTTATCAGGGCCGCCTGACCACCGCGATTTTCGATTGGGCCGGCACGGTGCTGGACTTCGGCTGTATCGCGCCGGTCGAAGCCTTCTGCGAAGCGTTCGCGCTCGCACAACTGCCGATCACCGTGGCCGAAGCACGCGCACCGATGGGCGCCGCCAAACGCGAACACATCGCCCTGATCCTGCGCGATGAAAGCGTTCAGGCACGCTGGCAGGCGCAGTTCGGCCGCGCTTCGAACGAAGACGATATCGACACGCTTTACGCCTCGTTTCTGCGCATCGACGAAGTCAACGTCGCCAAATACAGCGCACTGATTCCCGGCGCGCTTGAGACGATCGCGGCACTGCGCGCACGCGGCATCGCCATCGGCAGCACGACGGGTTATCCGCGTGAAGTCATGAAGAATCTTCAGCCGATCGCCGCCGCGCACGGTTATGCGCCGGACTTCTGCTGCACCGTGAGCGATGTGGCGCGCGGCCGGCCGTGGCCCGATATGTGCCTTGCCAACGCGCTCGCGCTGGGCGCGGCGCACGTGCAAAGCTGCGTGGTGGTGGACGACAGCCCCACGGGTCTGGAAGCCGGTCTCGCCGCCGGAATGTGGACCGTCGGCATCGTCGCGACCGGCAACGAAGTGGGCCTTTCGCTCGCGCAATGGCAGGCGCTCGACGCTGCTGCACGCGAAGCGCTGCTCGCCCCCGCGCGCGAAAAACTCGCCCGCACCGGCGCGCATTTCCTCATCGACAGTATTGCCGAACTGCCCGCCGTGATCGACGCAATCGAGCGCAGCATGGCCGCCGGGGAAGCCGCATGAACGCCTGGCATTTTCATAACCCGGTGCGCGTGCGTTTTGGCGCGGGCTCGCTCGATGAAATCGGCGAAGCCATCGCGGGCCGCCGCTACGTGATCGTCACTTATCCCGACGCCTTGTTCGCGGCCCTCGCCGATCGTATCGAAGCCCGCAACGGTGCTGCGCTCGCGCGCATCGATTCGGTCGAAGCGAATCCTTCGGTGCCGATGCTGCGCCGTGCGTGCGAGCAACTCGCCGCGCTGGAAACAGCGCCCGAAGTGCTGATCGCGCTGGGCGGCGGATCGGTGATGGACAGCGCGAAAGTGCTGGCCGCCGAACACGGCGCGTTCGAACCCGTGCTCGCCTACCTCGAAGGCGCCGCTTCCACTGGCCGTCGCGCGCTGCCGATCATCGCGATTCCCACCACGGCCGGCACCGGCAGCGAAGTGACCTGCTGGGCCACTGTCTGGGACCCGGCGAACGATCGCAAGCTCTCGCTTTCGCGCGAAGACCTCTACGCAGAAGCGGTCATCGTCGATCCGAGCCTGATGGTGGGCTTGCCGATGCAGCCGACCATCGCCAGCGGACTGGACGCACTCTCGCACGCGCTCGAAAGCATCTGGAACGTACACGCGAATCCCGTCACGCGCGGTCTCGCGATCCACGCGGCGCGCGAATTGATTTCGGGCCTGCAACGCGTGAGTACGAATCCTCAGGATATCGAAGCACGTGGCGCGATGGCACTGGGCGCGCTGCGCGCCGGCCTCGCGTTTTCGAATACGCGCACCGCGCTCGCGCACAACATCTCGTACGCCATCACGCTCTCGCGCGGCGTGGCGCACGGCATTGCCTGCTCGTTCTGCCTGCCCGCCGTGATGGCCGCCGCACTGGGCGTGGACCCGGATTGCGACGCCGCGATCGGCGAGATTTTCGGCGATGTCGATCAGGCGCCCGAACGCCTGGCCGATCTGCTCGACACGCTGGGCGTCGCGCAGCATCCCGCCGCTTATGGCGTGGATGCGGCGCAATGGGAAACCATCGTCGATCAGGCTTTCGACGGCGCGCGTGGCCGCAACTTCATTGGCCAGCGCGCCAACTTCCCGCACATCGATTTCACCTCGCGCGCGCAAGCTGCCGCCGCGCACTGATATTCATCGCTCAGGAGATTCCAGCGTGACTATGCAAAACCCTGTGCCGCGCACCGTCGAAACCGACGCGCTCATGCGGCTCGACAACATGCCCTGGACGCGCTTTCATACGCTGATGCTCGTCGCGCTTGGCGTGGGCTGGGCACTCGATTCATTCGAGACCAACATTATCGGCAGTGTATTCGGTGTCCTGAAGACTCAATGGCACCTCAGTTCCGCGCAGGGCTCGCTTGCCGTGAGTATCTGGGTGTTCGGCATGCTGGTGGGCGCGATTGGCTTCGGTTATCTCGCGGATCGTTATGGCCGCAAGAAACTCTTTCTCGCCACGCTGCTCTGGTACGCGTTTTTCAGCGTCGCCACGGTGTTTTCGTGGAACTACGAGTCGTTCCTGTTCTTCCGCGCGATGACCGCGCTCGCCGTGGGCGGCGAATATTCGGCCGTCACCGCAACAATGGGCGAATTCATTCCCAAGCGTCATCGCGGCCGCACCGATTCATTGATTCTCTCGGGCTTTCCGGTGGGCGCACTGATTTCGGCCGCCATTTCGTATTTCGTGCTCAACCACCTGCCCGGTGCGATCTCGTGGCGCGTGGGCTTTGGCTTCGGCACCACCATGGCGTTGCTGTTCTTCTGGATTCGCCGCGTGATTCCCGAATCGCCGCGCTGGCTGCTGCAACAGGGTCGCGTGGAAGAGGCGGAAGCCATCGTCGAGCGCATCGCCGCCAGCGCTGCGCAGAGCAAGCTCACGCAACAGGAACGCGCACAAGCCGCACAGCGATACCCCAAGACCACACTCGTACCGATGCACCCCGCTTTCTGGCGCAATGTGCGTGAGCTGTTCGGCGCGTACCGCATGCGTTGCGGCCTCGCCAGCGCGCTCAACTTCTCGCAGGCCGCCGTGGTGTATGGCGTGCTTACGCTGATGGCGCTGGTGATCCTGCCGTATATGAAGGTCTCGGCCGCCGACATGCCGATCTACTACGTCTACGGCAATGCGGCCGCGCTCGCAGGCGGCCTGACCGCCTCCGTGCTGGTCGAAGCGTGGGGCCGCCGCGCCTCGCTGTTCGTGAGCTACACCTTCACGACGCTCGCCATCATCGTAATCTACGCGATGCATACGCTGCCCGGCATGGTGATCGGCTACTGCCTGATCCAGTTCGGTGTGACGTGGGCGTATATCTCGGGCTATGTGGTGTCGTCGGAAATCCTGCCTACGCGGATTCGCGCCACGGGCCTTGGCATCTCCGTCGCGGTGGGACGACTGGGCGCCGTGATCGCGCCGCTGATGCTCACCAATGTGTACGCGGCGTCGGGCACGCCTTCGGCAGCGCTGATCGGCCTGCTGCTGCTCGCCCTGCCCGGCCCGATTGCGGCAGCCGCGTGGTGGATGATGGGCCGCGAAACGCGCAACGTTTCGCTCGAAGAAGGCAGTGTCGATGACGGTTATGCCGTTCAGGCAGATGGCGTGCCCCGCGTGGCCTGATAGCGAAATGTCTTGTGCTGCTTGATGCGGCGCCCGGTTCATAAAGAACCGGGCGCCGTTTTCTTTTGGGCGACAGACATGCCGGGATCGCTTCTTGCTGAGATGAGCGGCTTAATAACTGAATGGTGCGCCCACCCACTATTATCTGATTTGACAATAACGAAGCCCATGAACCGGACCATGACAAACCAGCAAAGAGAAACGTAAAAAAGGTGCAATAGCGCGCCACCAAGGATTAACTCGCCGCTATGCGCTCACTCCTTGTCGAAAAAGCGAAACGCAATCGCGCATTCGCTGCGACAACGCTCGCCCTTATTCCGCACAAGCTCCGCTACGCCGGGCATTCGTCATATTTATCGGCGGCTAATGATGCACCTGAATTGCCAGTTTAATGACGTGCGGAAGTTTTTTCCCAATCGACAATTGAACACCTGAGATTAGTCCATTTTTTATCGCAAGATTTTCCTTTTCGTTTAATCGTTCATATTATTGAAAGTCTCTCTGAAAAACTTTTTTACATGTTCGCATCGCTTCATCCATTCGTCACCGATTAATATTTTACCCAATACGAATAAAACAGAGGCGACGCCATGCACTACACTACGCGGTCGATTTCTGCAGTACGGCCGGGCATGATTTTCGGGGCCCGGCACCAGCATTCAGCAGCCCCTTCTCTCGCGTCGCGCGCCCAGCGCAACGACAGGCCGATGTGCGTGCACGCCCACGCGCCGCCTTTGCCTTGCGTGCAGCCTGCACCGCTGCACGCATCGTTCTGACTCACTGACTGATCGCCGCAAGCGCGCGTTCTAACGCCGCGCCTGCTCCTTGCGACGGACTCGCGGTCCGTTGCCGGTCCAACTCGTCCCGAGAGAACTGCACTTGATCTCCAGCACGCATCGCGCGCCGCGCGCGCTCATTCTCCCCGCCATCTGCTTCGGCATACTAATCAACACGTCAGCCATGGCAGCCGACGCCGTGACAGATGGCTTTGCGCAACTGAACCGCAGCGTTCCGGTCACGCGCGTCGTCACCTTGCGCGAGCTGGGTCTGCTCAGCGCCGTCACGCTCACCGCGCCCGATACGCGCCGCGAGTTCTTTCTGCCCGTGCCCGCCGATGTACCGATCAGTGACGCCACGCTGCAATTCGACGGCGGCTACGTGCGCGGCGATGGCGGCCGCACCACCATGCTGCTTTCGCTCGATGGCTCGCCGGTCGCCTCGCGCGCGCTCGACAAGTCAGAAGGCGGCGTGAGCGTCAATCTGGGCGTGGACGGTGCAGCGCGTTCCGTGGGCTTCGTGCGGCTGGGCCTGGGCTACGCATCGGTCATCAACGACAACGTCTGTACCGATCAGACCGCCATCGGCAATGTGTTGCGCGTCGATCCCTCCACGCGCCTGAGCTACCGTTTCGATCCCGCCGACGTGCGCGATCTGCGCACCGCATGGAGCGCGCTGCCTTACGCGCCCGTTCTAACGGTAGCGGGCGCGCATCTGGACGCCGCCTCGCTCGACACGGCCTGGCGCACCGATGCCCTGCTCCAGCGCGACGGCAAGCGGCCCACCATGCAGGCCGTGCCCGCCGTGGGCCAGCCCGTCGATCTAAGCGGCCTGGACGCAAGCGCGATACCCGCCACGCTGCGTGCGATCCCCGCATTCGATGCGCTCGCAACGGCTTTCGGCGCGCCGGATGCGAGCCATCATGTCATCGCCAGCGAAGCCGAACTGGGCGCATTGCTCGCGCTCGCGCCGCGCAATGCGTTCGGCCCCGACGTGCTGCTCGCCGACGCCGCCTTGCGCGCGCGCTTCAACGCCGCGCTCGACGCCTTGCGCGCCCAGGTGGCCACGAATGCGCCTGGCGCATTGCCCGGCTTCGACGCCTGGCGCGCCAACACCGCCGCGCAGATCGTCGCGCCGCTCGCGGCCGGTGAAGCACGCGTGGCGCACTACGGCGGCCGCGCGGTGATCGTGGTGGGCGACAACGCGGGCGCGAGCGTGCTTGCGCATAGCTGGCGTCCCATCGACGTATCGCAGCGCGTGGTGGTGCATCATATCGATCCGGGCGCGCACCTGCACGGCGACACCATTCTGCTTTCCGACCTCGGCGGCGAACCACGTAGCGTCGACGTGCATTCGATCGACTCGTGGGAAGCAAGCTTCGATCTGGCCGCTGCATCCGGCGAAAAAAAGCTGCCCGACGAAGTCGTGCTCGATCTCGCGGCGTCGCCCACGCTCTCCAACGGCGCCGCCACGGCCACGGTCTATTTCAACGACGTGATGATCGGCGCGAAACTGCTCGATGTGGATGGGCATCGCGAACGTCTGCGCCTGAAGATTCCGCGTTACGCGCTCGCACGCACCAACAATCTGCGCGTGACCTTCCGACGTCAGCCGGACGCGGGTTGTCAGGCGCGCCAGTCCTATCCTGTGGCGGTGCTGCCCAGCAGCTATCTGAAGCTCGCGGACGGCACGCCAGGCGCCGATTTTGTAGGCATGGCCGCGCGCTATGCATCGTCCGCCACGGTGATCGTGCCGCAGGCGTATCTGAACGATGCGCTGCATAGCGTGCCGCGTCTGGCCGTGCTCACGGGCGCCGCGGGCGTGGCACCCTTGCCCGCGCATTTCGAAGTCGTCGCCAATGGCCAGACTGCGCATCCCACGGGACCGTTCCTCGCCACCGATGTCGGCCTGGCCGACGAAAGCGACCCGGTCGCCTTCTCGCCCGACCGCCTCCAACTGGACTCGACCAAGGGCGACAAACTCATCGACGTATCCGGCCTTTCGCGTCTCGCGGTGCTGAGCGTGGGCACCTCGGGCGACGCGCACGGCATCGTCTATCGATCGACAGGCACCGCGCCCGTGCTCACCGACAAGCTCCAGCTCTCGCGCGGCAACATTGCGGTGGTGGACAGCACCGGCGTACTCAAGCGCTTCGACACCATCAATCCCGACGATCTCGCCGCGACAGGCACGGGCAGCACGGCATGGGTCACGCACCACTGGACACGCTGGGGCATTCCGTTCGCGCTGATGCTGCTGTTGCTCGCCTTGATCGTCATCGCGCACTTCGCCCGCAAGCGCCGCACCGCACAGACCAGCGAAGAACGCCGCGCCGCCGCCCAACAACCGCCGACCGGCGCGAGCAACGGTAATGGCAATAGCGATGGAAATGGCGTCAATAAAAATGCGCCGCCGCGAGACAAGCCATGATGCTCGCCACGCTCGGCTTTTATGGGCGCATCGCGCTCGCGGAGTATTACCAGTGGCTCGAACACGCGGCCTTCATCGTGTCGGCGATCATTCTGGTTTCGAGTCTCGACGATCTGTTTATCGATCTCTGGTACTGGATTCGCGAAACGGTGCGCCATTTCACGGTCAAGCGGCAGCACAAGCCGCTCACCGTCGCGCAACTCAAGCAGCGCAGCGAGCAGCCGCTCGCGATCATGGTGCCCGCGTGGCACGAGCACGATGTGATCGCCGCGATGATCGAGGACCTGGTGCGCGTGCTCGATTACCGCGCGTATCGCGTGTTTGTCGGCACCTATCAGAACGATGCGGCAACCATCGCCGAAGTCGAGCGCATGCGTCACCGCTATAAGCATCTGCATCGCGTGGAAGTGCCGCACGATGGCCCGACCTGCAAGGCCGATTGTCTGAACTGGATCGTGCAGGCGATTTTCCGCTATGAATTCGAGGCCGGCACCGAATTCGCGGGCATCGTCATGCACGACAGCGAAGACGTATTGCATCCGCTCGAATTGAAGTTCTTCAATTACCTGCTGCCGCGCAAGGACATGATCCAGTTGCCGGTGGCGTCGCTCGAACGCGAATGGTGCGAGCTGGTCGCGGGCACCTATATGGATGAATTCGCGGAATGGCACGCGAAAGACCTGGTGGTGCGCGAAAGTCTCGTGGGCACGGTGCCATCGGCGGGCGTGGGCACCTGCTTCTCGCGCCGCGCCATGCTGGCCTTGATCGCCGATACCGAAGCACAACCCTTCAACACCGAAAGTCTCACCGAGGATTACGACATCGGCGAGCGCATCGGGCGCATGGGGTTGCAGTCGATTTTCGCGCGCTTTCCCGTGCAGTTCGTCACGCATCGCACGACATGGTTCGGCCTGGGCCCCGAGCGTGAAGTCACCATGACGATGCCGCTGTGCGTACGCGAATATTTCCCGGATACGCTTCGGACTGCGTATCGACAACGCGCACGCTGGACACTCGGCATCGGCCTGCAAGGCTGGACGATCACCGGCTGGACCGGCTCGCTGGCGAACCGCTATCTGCTGATGCGCGACCGCAAAGGCATCGTGACATCGTTTGTCGGCATGGTGGGCTATCTGCTGGTGATCCAGTTCACGCTGTTCGCAATCGCTTCGCTGCTTGGCCTCACGCCCGATCTGTTCCCCTCGCCTTTTATCGATTCGCCGTGGATGAGTACGCTGCTCACGGCGAATTTTATTGCGCTGCTGCTGCGCGTGACGCAACGCGTGATCTTTACGACGCGTCTTTATGGCTGGGAGCATGGCGTGCTGTCCGTGCCGCGTCTGGTGATCAGCAACTTCATCAACTTTCTGGCGGCACTGCGGGCGTGGCGGCTGTTTCTCATTCATCTGGTCACGGGCAAGCGTCTCACGTGGGACAAGACGATGCACGATTTCCCGAGCGCCGGTGGCTTGCGCAATACGCGACAGACGCTGGGCGAACTGCTGGTCTCGTGGCAAGCGATTGACCCAGACACGCTAGAGCGCGCGCTGCACGAAGAACATGCGCGAGAAGCACCGCTCGGGCGCGTGCTGATGGCCAATGGCTGGCTGGACGAGGAAACGCTCGCCGAAGCCGTGGCGTTCCAGACCGATCTGCCACGCGGCGAGTTCGCGCCCGCGCGGCTTGACGACCCTGCTAACCAGGTGCCCGTGGATGTGCTCGTGCGTCTGCGCACGCTGCCGCAAGGGATCGACGAAAGCGGTCATGCCGTGTTCGTGGCCGCGAGTCTGCTCACCGATACGGCGCTCGACGAACTGCACGCACTCACGCAACGCACGGTGGCACTGCATATCGTGCGCGAAAGCGAGGTGACGGCCGGACTTCGCATTCTGCGCCGCGTGGAAGAACCACTGCTCGTAGATGCCGATGGCGAAGTGGCCGTGCTTTCTCCAGTGGAATTGGGCGCCACCCGCGGCGTGCCGCTGCTGGGCGACCTGCTGATCGAAATGGGCCTTGTTTCAAGGGCTAGATTCGATGCCGCCTTGCAGGAATATCGCCCCGATCGCGATGGCCGTATCGGAGACTTCATGGTGGCGCGCCACATCATTTCGCGCGAAGCGCTGCAAAGCGCCATCGCCGCACAACAACAACTGCGCGACGCGCAAACGGGAGGCCGATGACGCGCGCCGCACCTGCACGATCAACCGAACGCCGCGCGCCGCGCGCGGCCGCTGCCGGATGGCTTCTGGCAGCGCTCACCGCCCTGCATGCCCCCGTGGCTTTTGCCGATCATCCGCTGCCTTTGGCGCTTTCGGGCGCGGCGTATCAGGTCGCGCGCGAAGCCTATGCCGCGTATGACGCGCACCGTTATGAAGAAAGTGCATCGCTGGCGAGCGAAGCCATACGCCAGCGGCCCGATGTGGCCGAGTTACGCGTGTTGCGCGCCAATGCACTGGCGGCGGGTGGACACCGCGATGAAGCACAGCGCGAATTGAGCGATGCGATCCGCGATCTTGGGCCGATGGAAGCGCTGGTCACGAGGCGCGCGCAGATCGCGGCGGCCGGTGCGGGCGGCGCGAGCGATCTGCCAGGCCGCGCCGGTGTAGAAGCACGCGCCGCTTATAACGCGTACGGACGCAAGGACTACAACGCCGCTATCGACGATGCGCAGAACGCTATTGCGCTCGCGCCCGATGTCGAACGGCTGCGCTATCTGCTGATCGATTCGCTTTCCGCAGCAGGTCGCGACGACGAGGCGTGGAGCGCCGCGCAGGACGCATCGGCACGTTTTGGCGAGACCGGAGAACTGCGTTCGCGGCTCGCATTTATTGGCGCAAAGCTCGCACCGCAAGTATCGATTGCCGCTTATGACGCGCGCCAGCGCGGCGATCTGGATGCCGCGCAAAAGCTGGCGCAACAAGCGGTGACTTACGCACCGGACCGAAGCGCATTCCGAATGCAACTGCTCGATGTGCTGTTCGCGCGTGGCGATCTGGCTGACGCAGAAACCGCTGCCAGCGCGGCGATTCAGCACGACCGCACGAATCCGCTCGCATGGACGTTACGCGGCTATGCCCGCGCGGCCCAGCATGAAAATGGCGCGGACGATGATTTTTCGCAAGCAATAACGCTTTCAGAAAATAGTTCGGATAACCAGGAAAGCGACGACGCGAAACGCGCCGCGCGCGATGCCCGCACCGCACGCGCCATCATCGCCGATGTACGGTTGGCGCAGCATCGGCCTCAAGATGCGCTAGACGTACTCGCACCGCTCGAAAAGGCCCATGACGATACCGACGCCGTCATTGCCCTGCGACGCCAGCGCGCCCAGCGCATGCTTGCGTCACACGCGCAACGTAACGTGGCGGACATCGACCCGCTCGCGCGCCCGATCTTCGATTGCCACGACGACCGCTTCGGCGCTGCGTGCGATCTCTACGCCGCCGACCCTGCATTCGCGGACGTTCGCGCCGCGCGCGAAGCCACGGCGCGAGGCGATCACGCCGCGGCCGTTGCTGCGCTGCGCGACGCTGTTGCCGCTACGCCCGACGATCCGCAGCATCGGCTGGAATTGATCGACGCACTGGTTGCGAACGGCGATTCTCGCGCCGCACGCGCTGCCGCCCGCGACGCGCTCGCCAACGGCGTAATCGACGGCATGGACCCGCTGCAGCTTGCGTACCTCGCGCAACGCGCAGGCGATACCCGGCGCGCCTACGCGGCGTTCGCCCAGGCCGATGCCCAAGGCGCGCTGCCCGCCTCCGCAACCGGCGACGCCGGTTACGCCGCCTTGCAGACGCACCATAACGCGCAGGGCGCCGCCTGGCTCGAACGCGCCATCGACCACGGCACGCAGGACGCCGACAACGCCACGCCGATGACCCCGCAAGCCCTCGCCGATGCCCGCAGCGCCCACGCCGATGCCACCCGCAACTGGGGCTTCAACGCCTCGCTCAACTATCGCGGCGGCGGCATCCAGAACGGCCTCGTCGCCAACCCGACGCCCGGTATCGCCAACAATTGGCAAGCGGGCACCGAAGCGTACTGGCGTCCATTTGGCAGCCTCGGCGAACGCGCCTTCGAACTCTATGCGCGCGGCTATGAAAACTTCGGCGTCAAAGGCGATTCGCCTTCGGGCGTGCAGACCTTGCAGGCAGCGCTGGGCGCGCGTGTGAAGCCCTTCACGTCCACCAACGCGATCTTCGCTTTCGAGCGCATCCTGCCGATCGGCTCCAGCGTGCGCGGCGACTGGCTCGCGCGCGCGGCGTGGTCGGACGGTTTCGGCACGACGTTGAGGCAGGACGTGCCGAGTTGGTGGACGGGCATCGCATATGGCGAAGTGGGCCACTATATCGAGCATCCTTCGACCTATGCGACGGCGAATGTACGGCTCGGGCGCACCTTCAGGCTCGATGCGATCGACCCGCGCCTCACGGTGTTCCCGCATCTGGTGGCGGGCGCGGATTACGATTCGGCGATCGACCATAGCGTGCCCGTGGGTATCGGCGCGGGCGTGGCGGCGCGCTTCTGGTTTCGCGGCGGCCCTTATGATGCGCCGCGCTCGTTCGTCGATGTCTCGGTGCAATATCGCGTGCGCGTGGCGGGCGACGATCGCGCGAAAGGTGTGTTCTTTGGCGCGACGTTCTCGTATTGATGACATCGGATGTAATTGGCGCGCTGCGCCCACGCGCCTACTCTTTGCCTGTCGCGCGGCTAAATCGGCCGCGCTCCACGGCAAGGAGCCATCATGTCCCGCTTTCCCCTCTATACAATCGACAACGCGCCCGCACAATCGCAACCCGTTTTGCAGCAACTCCAGCAGGCATTCGGCGTGATCCCGAATATCGCCGGAAAAATGGCGGCGTCGCCGGTGCTGATTAACGGCTTTATCGGCCTGTTCCAGCGCGTTCACGCCAGCAGTTTCAGCGAGACGCAGATCCAGGTGCTGCTGCTCACCAATGCGGTGACGAACGCAAGCGAATGGGCCGTCGCATTTCATAGCGCACTCGCCTTGCAACAAGGCCTCGATCATGCCGATGTCGATGCGATCCGCGCCGGCGGGGTGCCTCGCGACGCGCAAGACGCGGCACTTTCTACACTGGCACGCACGCTGATCGAAACGCGCGGACGGCTCGCCGAAATGGATCAGCAGCGCTTTATTGGCGCTGGATTTAGCGCTGAACAGATACTCGAAGTGATCGCAGTGGTGGCCGCTTCGACCATTACGAACTACACCGGCAGCGTCACGCAACCAGCGCTCGAAGCGCAATTCGAAGCGTTCGCGTGGCGGGCGAACGGCCGCTGAATTCGTTATAGTCGGAAGCCTCCACGAGGATTCATGGACATCACGATGAAAGACGCCGCTCGTCACAGTTCACGCGAAACCGGTCACGCTTTGGGCGTGCTGCTGCGCTACTGGCGCGACGCGCGCGGCGTCAGTCAACTTGATCTTTCGCTGCAGGCCGGCATTTCGCAGCGGCAGATCAGTTTTATCGAAAGCGGCCGCAGCGTGCCCGGCCGCGAAACCCTCCTCACACTCGCGCAGACACTCGATGTGCCGCTGCGCGAGCGCAATGCGCTGCTGCACGCAGCAGGCTATGCGCCGATGTATTCGGAAGCGCCGTGGAATGCGCAGGAAATGCAGGGCGTGATTCGCGCGTTGCAGCGCGTGGTGCGTCAGCATGAACCGTATCCGGCGATCGTGATGGATCGCTACTGGAATGTGTTGATGACCAATGAAGCGGCGCCGCGTTTCTTCGGGCAATTCATCGACATGCATGCGCGCACGGGGCCGCGCAATATGCTGCATCTGATGTTCGATCCACAGGGTATGCGGCCTTTCGTGCACGAATGGGAGAACGTGGCGCGCAGTCTGCTGCAACGTGTGCATCGCGAGGCAATTGGCCATGTGATCGATGGCGGCACGCAATCCTTGCTCGACGAACTGCTGGCGTATCCCGATGTCCCGCGCGACTGGCGTGCTTATCATGCGCCTGCGGAATCCACGTCCGCGCTGCCGGTTGTGCCTTTCGGCTTCGAACGCGACGGCAAGGTGTTGCGCTATTTCTCGATGGTGACGAGCGTGGGGACGCCCACGAGCGTGGCCGCGCAGGAGATCCGGCTGGAATGCATGTTTCCCGCCGACGATGAAACCGAGGCGTGGCATAGGCAGGCGTTCGGAGGCGAGGACGTATAAGTGCGGTAACGTCAAAGCCGCTCGACAGTGGGCCGCTGCGGGCTCGCATCCTCGTGAAAGAGATCATCGAGATACTGCATCAACTCATCGGCAGCGATGAAATCGGGAATCTCGAAGGCCGCGCGCCGGCGTTTGCCTTCCGTGCCGATCAGGTACGCCACCCACCCGCTTTCGCTTCTCACGATCGCCATCTGGCGGCCAAATACATCGAATCGATATTCTTCAGGCATCGCTCGCGCACTCCCATGCACGTGGATATCGTTAAACTCTCAGACAAGGCGTGCGCACCAGGAAAACCCTATTGCGCACGCCTTGCCCGTCAATGGCCAACGAAAACTTACTGCACCTGCGCCCGCAACGTCTTCGCCGCCGCCACCATATTCGTCAGTGCCGGAATCACCTCCTCCCACTGACGCGTCTTCAAACCGCAATCCGGATTCACCCACAGACGCTGCGCCGGAATACGCTCCGCCGCTTTCTGCATCAGCCGAACGATGTGATCCTGCCCAGGGATATTAGGCGAGTGAATGTCATACACGCCCGGCCCGATTTCATTCGGATAATTGAAGTGATCGAATGCGTCGAGCAATTCCATATCCGACCGCGAAGTCTCGATGGTAATAACATCCGCATCCATATCGGCAATCGACGCAATGATGTCGTTGAATTCCGAATAGCACATATGCGTGTGGATCTGCGTTTCGTCCTGCACGCCGTTGGCCGTGATGCGGAACGATTCGACCGCCCAACGCAAATACTCATTCCATTGTGCGCGACGCAGCGGCAGACCTTCGCGCAACGCGGCTTCGTCGATCTGGATCACGCGCACGCCCGCCTTTTCGAGGTCGAGTACTTCTGCGCGAATCGCCAATGCCAGTTGGTAGCACGACACCGAACGCGGCTGGTCGTCGCGCACGAACGACCAGTTAAGGATCGTCACGGGGCCCGTGAGCATGCCTTTCATCGGCTTGTTCGTGAGCGATTGCGCGTAGGTGATCCACTCGACCGTCATCGCCTTCGGGCGGCTGATATCGCCGAACAAAATGGGCGGCTTCACGCAGCGCGAACCGTAGGACTGCACCCAGCCGAACTGGCTGAACGCATAACCATCGAGTTGCTCGCCGAAGTATTCGACCATATCGTTACGCTCGGCTTCACCATGCACGAGCACGTCGAGTTCCAGTGCCTCCTGCTCGCGCACGCTGCGCTCGATCTCCTTGCGCATCGCGGCCTGATATCCGGCTTGATCCAGCGCGCCAGCCTTGAAATGACTCCGCGCCTGGCGGATTTCGGCGGTCTGAGGAAACGAGCCGATTGTAGTAGTGGGATACGCAGGCAGGTTGAGAATCGCTGCCTGCTTCGGCGCACGAATTACATAGTCATGCTTACGATTTCCGAGTTTGGCGTCGATGCTCGCAAGCGCAGATTTCACAGCAGGATTATTCACGCGTGGCGAATTGCGACGCGTAGCAATGGCAGCAGCGTTGGCTTCGAGTTCCGCAGCAACCTTCTCGCGGCCGTGATTCAAGGCAATGGCCAGCACCTTCACTTCATCGAGCTTTTGCAGCGCAAATGCAAGCCATGAGCGGATTTCAGCATCGAGCTTCTGTTCGCTGGCGAGATCGACGGGCACATGCAGCAGCGAACACGACGGCGCAATCCACAGACGATCGCCAAGTTGCCGTGCAAGCGGCTCCAGCCATTCGAGCGCCGCATTCAAATCCGTCTTCCAGATATTGCGGCCATTGATCGCGCCCACCGACAGCACGCTTTGCGCAGGTAACTTTTGCGCGGCCAGCGCGACTTCTTCGCGGGCGTTGATCGCGTCGATATGCAGGCCATTAACCGGCAGTTCGACAGCCAGATCGAGATTGCCCTGCAATTGCCCGAAATACGTGGCCAGCAGCAGCTTGACCTCACGCGTCTTGAGCGCATCGTAGGCCGTCACGAAGGCCTGCTGCCACGCATCGTCGAGTTCGGTCACGAGCACCGGTTCGTCGATCTGCACCCACTCCACGCCCTGCTTCGCCAGCGCGTCGAGCAGCGCGGCGTAAGCAGGCAGAATGCGCGGCAGCAGCGCCAGCTTGTCCGAATCGTCCTTCGCCTTGCCGAGCCATAGATACGTGACCGGTCCCACAATCACCGGCTTGGCGTTCACGCCTTGCGCGCGAGCTTCGGCAAGCTGTTCGACCAGACGCGACGCATCCAGCGTGAAGTGCGTATCGGCCGTAAATTCAGGCACGATGTAGTGATAGTTCGTGTCGAACCACTTCGTCATTTCACCGGCGGCAACGCCACCGCAGCATCCTGCGTGGGCTTGCGCACCTGTCGCCGAGCGGCCGCGCGCCACGCGAAAGGCATTGTCGAGCGCATCGCCATGAAAGTCCTGCACACGCGCGGGCAGGTTGCCGAGCGTAAAACTCATATCGAGCACCTGGTCGTAGAACGCAAAATCGCCGACAGGCGCGAGGTCGAGTTCGCGCTGATCGCTCCAGTGACGCGCACGCAGTTGCGCGCCGAGCGCCTTGAGTTCGTCGCGCGACGATTCCCCCTTCCAGTAGCGTTCGAGGCCGAACTTGAGTTCGCGTTTCGCGCCGATGCGCGGGAAGCCGAGATTATGTGTCGTGACCATGCCGGGTGCCATTCAATAAAGGTTGCGAGGAACAAAAGCTGTGAATGGCAGCGATCATAGAGACAGACGCATATGAAGAAAAATGGTCTTATTTCATTGATTCATTAGATTCCTTCATGTTCATGGAATCCCTGGAGGCGATGAGCTTGCGTCCGGATTTTTGTCGGGTTATCACTTTGGTCCCTTCACTACCCGGATCATCATGCGTATTCAGGACATCGTCGATTACTCGCAGCCCGCCAAAGAAACGCTCGAATGGGAGCCGAAACCCGAAGCCGTTATCTCGGGTGTGCCGCGCCAGGCTGCCCATATGCACTTCACGAGCGCCTGCGGCCAGCTCTCCACTGGGATCTGGGAAAGCGAGTGCGGTCAATGGACCGTGAATTTCACGGAAAACGAGTACTGCGAGATTCTTGAAGGCGTTTCGATTCTGCGCGACGAATCCGGCGAACAGCGTACCGTGCGCGCCGGCGATCGCTTTCTGATTCCGGCTGGCTTCAAGGGCACGTGGGAAGTGGTCGAACGCTGCCGCAAAGTGTTTGTTTCGGTTGAATTCAAGGCCTGAAGCACAGCGCGTAGAAAGCAAATAGCCCTGCGGCCAGTCATGGCCCAGGGCTTTTCGGCGTGCCATCTGACGTCGATCGATTTCAATCCACCGGAATCCATCCCGCCGTTGCTGCGGTGCTCACGCGAAATGCCGGAAACTTCGCGCCCAGCTCCGCAATGGTGTGAATGTCGTTCTTCACAAGGTCGTCGCGCGTCACCAGCGTGGGCTTTACGGTGATGTGATGATCGAGCGGTTGCCCCGCCACTTCCAGCGCCGCTGCACGTACCGATACTGCGCCCACGACCGCCGGATTCGTCGCCGCGGTGGCGACCCATGCGCTGTTCGGCGCGCGAATCGCCTCGATATCGGCTGTCGAAATATCGGCGCTATAGATGCGCAGCTTGCCCGAGAGATTCGCTTCGCCCGCCGCCAGGCTCGCGCCACGCGCGAATTCGTCATACGGTGCGATCACCACGCGGATATCCGGGTGCGCGCGATACGCGGCCGATGCCTGATTCGCCACCGACTGCGCAATCGGGTTATCCACCGTGCCCCAACGCGCCTGCTCGTGCACCTTCGGATGCGCGCTCTTGAAGGCCTGCCAGACCGCGTCGCGGCGATCGAGCGGCGCGAACCCCGCCACATAGACATAGCCCGCCGAAAACGCTTCGCCGTTGTCCTTCACCGCCTGTTGCAGCAGCAGCGAGGCCAGATCGTGGTCGCTCTGCTCGATCTGCGGCACGCGCGGATTGGCGAGATCGACGTCGAAAGCCACGACCTTGATGCCCTTGTCGAGCGCCTGCTGCACGACATCCTTGAGCGATTCCGGCAAACCGTGATTCACGATGATCGCCGCGACACCCAGGTTGATTGCCTGCTGGATCTGGTCGCGCTGCTGCGCTGCATCCTGGCGGCCCTCGTAGATGCGCAAATCGATACCGAGCGCTTTCGCCTGTTTCTGCGCGCCCGCCTCGTAGGCCTGAAAAAAGTCGCCTTCGGACAGGTAATTGACGAGCGCGATCTTCACGCCGCCCTTGTCGAACGGCGCGGGTGCGCCTTTGAGTGCGCCCGCGTGGGCCACGCCCGCGCTCAACATGGCCGCTGCGCAGAGCGTGAGCGTGCCGATTGCGCGGGATAGCGCGCTGCGAGATGTCGTACCGTGCTTTGCCATGTTTATATTGCTCCTCTTGATATCGTCAGGATTCCCTGGTTTTCTATCGATGTGTGCTGCCGCGATGCCCAATGCTGAACGTGAATGCCAGTGCGACCACCAGCAGCGCGCCCTTGATGAAATCCTGCAGGTAATACGGCGCGTTGAGCATGGTCAGGCCGTTGAGCAGCACGCCCACAAAAACCGCGCCGATCACCGTGCCCGGCACGTTGGGCCGCTTTACGCCCCACACGGCGAACCCCACCAGCGCCGCCGCTACGGCATCGAGCAACAGCGAATGCCCTGCGCTCACGTCGCCGCGCCCCACGCGCGCCGCAATCAGCAGACCGCCCAATGACGCAATCGCGCCAGACACGACGTAAGCCGCCACGCGATAGCGCGCAGCCGGTGCGCCCGCCAGACGCGCGGCCGTTTCATTGCCGCCGATCGCATAGATCACGCGTCCCCAACGCGTGAGCGCCATGACGGCGGAAACCAGCACGGTCAGCACCAAAAGCACCAGCACCGGCGCAGGCACGACGTCGAACAGTCGCGCACGGCCGAGTGCAAGGAAGGCGGCCGGAAACGTACCGCTTGCTTCGTTGCCGTCGGGCAGGATCGTGCCTGTGGCGAGCGAACGCCCGCCCGTGGGAATCAGTTGCAGCCCCGCGAGCAGAAACAGCGTGCCGAGCGTCGCGAGTTGATCGGGCACATGCAGGCGCGTGATGAGCACGCCGTTGAACAGCCCCGCAGCAACGCCGAGTACGAGACAGGCCGCCGCGGCCTCCCACGCATTGCCGTGCCACACGACCAGTACATAGCTTGCGGCCATTTGCGCCGTCGCTGCCACGCTGCCCACCGAAAGATCGAAGCCGCCGGCCGCGAGCGTAATCGTCACGCCTATGCCGAGCAGCGCCACGATCGATACCGCTTGCAGAATACTGAAAAGGTTGTCGACGCTCACAAAGGCCGGTTCGCGCACGGCGAACAGGATGATCATCGCGGCGAGCACGGCCAGCAGGCTCAGGCGTTCGATCCAGGCAAGCGCGGCGCGGCGGCGCGAAGCCGTATCGGCATGGGCGGGTGCGAGGTCGTTGGCAAGCGTGGATGCGGCGGTTTTCACGGTAACGGGCCTCATACTTGATTCAGGATATCTAAGGATTGTTGATCGACGTATTCCACCGTGCCGCGATCGAAATGCACGATGCGGTCGGCGACCTCGTGCGCCTCTTCCAGATCGCTCACGAATACCAGCGTGGCGCGGCCCGCCGCGCGGCGGCGCAGATGCGCGGCGATATCGGCGCGCGCGCCTGCGTCGACGCCCTGAAACGGTTCGTCGAGCAGCAGCAGCCGTGCCGGTTCGGCATGCCAGCGCGCAAGCAACACCTTCTGCTGGTTGCCGCCCGAAAGACGCGCCACGCGGTCTTCGGGCCCGGTGCAGCGGATGCCGAACGTCTCGATGGCCTCGCGCGCAACCTCATGCTCGTGGGTGCGCCCAACCACGCCCGCGCGGCTCCAGCGCGGCAGAAATGGAAAGCCGATCGTGCCCGCCACGGAAGCGAACGGCACTGCATCGGGAAACAGCGAACTGCGCCAGCGGTCCTCGCCCGCCATGAAAACGCCCGCACGAATCGCATCGCGCGGCGTGCGCGGCCGCCACGGTTCGCCGTAGAGACGCATCGTGCCCGCGCTCGCTCGCGTAGCGCCGAAAATCGCCTGCGCCAGCCGTGTTTTGCCTGCGCCCACCGGCCCGACTACGGCGACGATTTCGCCGTCGCGCATGTCGAGATCGAAGGCATCGGTTTGCGGCCCCAGACGCAAGCCGCGCAATTCCAGCGCCGGTTTCGCCTCACGCGCGCCGCTTTGCTGCGCAGCGGTGCCCGATACCGGCAAACGCCTGCCGATCATCGTCTCCAGCGCAGCATCGAAATCGATTGGCGCGTCTTTCACGTCCTGCACGGCAACGATGCGGCCATCGCGCACGACCGCCACGCGCGAAGCCAGCCTGCGCAGATCGGCCAGCCGGTGCGAAACCAGCAGCACAGCCACGCCTTCTTCGCGCAGGCCATCGATCAAGGTGTACAAACGTTCGGCTTCGGCGGCGGAAAGACTGGCCGTAGGTTCGTCAAGGATCAGCAGACGCGGGCGCGTAGCCAGCGCGCGTGCCAGCACCACGCGCTGTTGCGACGCCAATGAGAGCGTGCCGAGTGGCGCGTCGAGATCGACGTCATCAAGGCCCACGCGTGCCGCCAGTTCGCGCGCCCGGGCAAGGCGGCGGGCGCGCGGCGTCCAGATCGCCGCCACGCCGCCGCAGAATTCGTCGAGCAGCAGGTTGTCCGCAATCGGCAGCGCAGGGACGACCACATCGGCGATCGATTGATGGACCGTGGCCACGCCTGCGCGTTTCGCGGCCAGCGGCGAACCCGGCGCATAGGCTTGCCCGTCGAGCGTCATCGCGCCTTCGTCGGCCGGCTGCACGCCGCTGACGATCTTCACAAGCGTGGATTTGCCCGCGCCATTGGCGCCCATCAGCGCGACGATTTCGCCCGCGTGGATCGTCAGATCGAGCCGCGCGAGCGCAACGGTCGCGCCGAAGCGCTTCGCGATCGAGCGGGCGGTAAAGACGGCGGCGGACATGAGACGGCGGCTCCACGATGAATGATGGCGTCCATCGTAGCGAGCCGATATCGTGCGCCCAACGAAGCGATGCTCATATCCATGCGCGTGCTTTTGCTAAAGCATCGAGTGCGGATATGACGCTATGCCAACGGCCCGATAAGGTTATGCGAAACGCTTGGTTCGATCCGCTGCGAGCCGTCCATAAAATCGGCACAAAGCCACTCGCGCTAGAAGTAATGAGTCAGCGCCGCGAATAACTTATTCAATCGACGATTACGACATCATGCAACACAGCAGACGCAAGTTTATCCGCCAGCTTTCCGCAAGCGCGCTCGGCGCCGCCACCGTTCCGGCATTCATCGCGAATGCGCAGGCCGCCGAATCGCGCACTTTGCGCATTGGTTATCAAAAGTTCAATACGCTGAATATTCTCAAGGGCACTGGCAGTCTTGAGCGCGCCTTGCAGCCGCTCGACTGGAACGTGCGCTGGGCGGAATTCGCGGCTGGGCCGCAACTGACTGAAGCGCTCAACGCCGGAGCACTCGATTTCGGCCACGCGGCCGATACGCCTTCGGCTTTCGCCAACGCTGCGGGTGTGAATGCGGTCTATCTGGGCGCGGAACAGCCTTATCCCAAGGGCATCGGCATTTTTGTGGCGGCCGATTCACCGATTCGCTCGATCCGCGAATTGAAGGGAAAGAAAGTGGCGATTGGGCGCGGCTGGAATGTGCAATATCTATTGGTGCGCGCGCTGCACGAAGCGGGGCTTGAATACAGCGATATCCAGCCCGTTTATTTAACGAGCGCGGCAGATGTGAGCGCGACATATCTTTCGGGCAATGTCGATGCCGCCGGGCTCTGGGACCCTTTTCTCGCCGGCCAGCAGCTTGCCACTTCGCCGCGCGTGCTGCGCGACGGCACGGGTCTGTCGAACAACCGCACCTTTCATCTGGCGCGGCCCGAATTCGTCAAGCAGAACCCGCAGGTGATCCGCGTGCTGTTTCAGGAACTGGCGAAAGCGAATGCGTGGACGCAGCATCATCCGCAGGACACCGCGAATCTGCTGGCGCCGCAATTAGGCGTGCGCCCCGATGTGCTCAAGCTCGCGACCGGACGGCGCAATTACACCACCGTCGCTGTCACGCCGGATATCGTCAAGGAGCAGCAGGATATCGTCGATACGTTTCACACGCTCGGGCTGGTGAAAGAGCGCGTGGATGTCGCGCGTTTCGTTTATCCCGAGGTGTTCGTTTAAACGCGGAAAACGCCGCTTTAGAAGCGGTAATCGAGCGCGGCGAATGTCGTCAGCTCGCGGCGGCGCTCGGTGATCGGGCTGCCGCCAGCATAGTGTTCCAGACGCCCCAGCGTGGCGTTGACCGAGCCGACCCAATGCTTCGAAAAATCGTGCGTGGCGTAGAACGTCATATGCACGTCGCGAATGCCTGAACCCGTGGCATATTGCGGCAATCCCGAGGCCGTGCTTTGCGCCGACGAAATCCCAAACAACGTGCGCGTGTACACCGCATTCGCCCACGTGAGACCAGGGCCGACTGAAAAGAGCCAGCCCTGCAGCGGCAATGACGCATAGAGATCGGCGCTGGCCGTCGTGCCTTGTCCATTGCCCGAAATGTCCTGATACACCGCCACCGCACCCGTAAAGGCCCAGACCGTGTAATCGCCGAAGATACGCAGTTTAGGGCCGTCGTCCACGTTGCCGAGGCCGCGCAGATGCGGATCATCCGATGCCGTGCGCGACTGGAAATCGAAGCTCAGCGATGCACCGAGGTGATAATTCTCCGAGGTCAGCACGTTGATGCCGAGCACGTCCGGCCCCTGCGAGAAAATGCGATCGCGGTACGAAATATCCAGCGCCGGGAACGGATAGACCTTCATATGGCGCGAGCCCGGATACTGCGGCGCGAAATACGCGCCGGGCCCGATAGCGATCTTCCACGGCGATTCGGCTGGCGTCGTGCTGCTATCGCTTTGCGACGATGCGTCGTCGGCGTAGGCTTGTTGCGTGAATGCGAGCACGGCCGCACACGCGAGCGCTTTAAATAGATTCGATAGCTTCACGCCTTCTTCCTTCCCACTGCCGCCAACTGGCGCAAACGACGCGCGAGCGCCTTCGACACCACCGGCTGGTTCTGCGCATCGCGCGCGCCGTGCGCCACTTCGCTCTCGCGCAGAAACAGGGTAGTTTCGCGCGCAACGATTTCGCGCTCGTTATCCGAGGTGATCATGTGATACGAATCGTCGAGCCAGACCGTGCGCAGGAAATTCGCGCCAATATGATCGATCACATAGCGCGGGTTACGCGGGCTGGAGGTTTCATCGTCGATGGCGTGAATCACGAGCGTATCGTTCTCGATCGCCGCGACGTCCTTGCGCGCCGCACGCGCGAGACGCAACGCCTGATGCAGCGCGGGCAGCGCGATCGTGGACGGCCCCACTTCGCTGAACGAATTGCGCTGCATGGCACGCGCGATCTTCTTGCGCAGCGCTTCGTTGCGCACGCCAAACGGCTCCGATTCGCGATAAAGATAGGTATGGCGCAACGGCGTGTAGTAAGCCCAGTCCAGCAGGAAGCGATACCAGGGAATCGCCCAGCCGTCATACGCGAGTGTCAGCGAAAGCAGCACCAGCGACTGCGCGCCCGGGCGCTCGCGAATCAGGCGCATCGCCAGCGCGCCACCAATCGACAGGCCGCAGATCGACACGCGCTCGTAACGCGCGGCCAGCGCGTCGAATTCGCGCGCGGCGGCCTCGACCCACTGTTCCATGGTCTTCTCTTTCGAGCCGGCGCTATAACCTTCGATCAGCGGTGCGCAAACGGTGAAGCCTTCGTTCTGCAGATAGCGCGCGAGGTAGCGCAATTCGATCGGCGAACTCGACAGCCCGTGCAACAGCAGCACGGCATGGCCGTCACCTTCGCTGAAAATGCCCGTCGGGCGCAGGGCGGCCGCTTCGCGCACGGCCGGTTCCATCTCGGCAGTCGCCATCTCAGTCCTCCGTGCGCAGGACGAGGAAATCGCCCGCATGCGTAGTGAAACGCTCGCAGTTACAGTTCGTCATCCTGAATTCGCGTTCATTCTGCGCGCGACGCAGACGCACGCGATGATGGCCCGGCCACAACGTATTGCTCAGACGCTGGATGTCCTCGGGATGCACGGCGTCGTATAGGGGCCCCGGCGCCACTTCCGTAGCGGCCGGCAGCGCCGCCGTGCTTTGCCCCACGCTCGCGCGCTGCGCGGCGTTGCGCTCGAGCGCCTTGATCATGATGAAACCTTCGTGGTGCTGCGCAAGATGGCGCAGCAGGCGATGCGTTTCGTCTTCGGCGCGGCGTGCCAGCGCGCGCTCGTTGTCGTGGCGCAGCAGCATTTCATAGCGCGATTGCGCCACCGAGGTAATCAGTTGCGCGCGAAACTGTTCGCGGCGCAGGCGCTCGATCAGCGTAATGACAAGCAGCGTGACCAGCGGATACGACACCAGCAGCACCGTGTCATGAAAATCGAGCACGGAAATATTGGCGTAAGGCGGCACGAACAGATAATCGGCGATACCGAGACCGAGGAACATGACGGTCAGCGCGGGCGCAAGTCCAAAGTAGTACTCGACCAGCGAGGCGGCGATACAGAACGCCGTGCCCGGCATCATCGGACCGAGCCACGGATGCAGCGCAATGCGCACGACGCTCGCAATCGCAAGCGCGGCGGCGGCATAGCACCAGCGGCGCGGGCCTCGGGGTGCCCAGAGTCGGGCATTACGGAGTTTCATGTTTATTCAGGGCCCCGTTCTTTTGGCGGGCCGATACGAGAAGTGCCAGGTGAGCGGCCAGCGCAGCGAATATCGCCGATGGCGCTCTTTGTAATCTGTGTAAGGAAGGAGCGGCGCAAGATGGCTGGCCAATGGCTGGCAGGTGCGGCGAGGTTCCTTCGCGGCCGCGTATATTACCACCGATTACAGGCACCATTGAAGCACTTTCCTTAAATTTTTCAATGAATTACGTGAGTTTTAGAAACACTTTGTGTGGGTCTGAAACACACATACAAGCACAAATAGAATCAAACACTTACAAGGGGGTTTTGGATCACCCATGTCTGTTGGAGCCCCTGCCCTCACCACCGCTCTATACTGTATGCATTCACAGTATTGGAGGGGAGCGTCATGGGACGGGCACACAGACATCGCGCGCCGCTGACTGCCGAAGAGCTGGCTCAGATCTATGACGAAAATCCGACGCCGGTCGTCCAGCGGTTGCTTTGGGAGATTCACAGGCTGCGTTCGTCGATCCAGCGCATCAGCCACGTGCGCGATGCGATCGGAACGAGTGTGGGTCGGGCGAATACGCCCGGTGGGGTATGGGATCTGTTCGAGCAGGAACTCAACGCCGAGCCTTGCCTGACCGATCCACTGACACCGAGGCAGATGGGGAAGTCTGCCCCGGACAGGGAAAGGTAAATCAGGTCGTGGGGGAGGCTTCGGGCAACATGGCCAGTGCAGCCTTCGCCGCTGCATAGCCATCGTTGAAGAGTCGCTGGCGCAGCTCGAGCGGCATCGCCCGATCAAGCGTAGACGCATAGCCTGTCTCGACGAACGCCATATGCGCACCCGCCGCCTGCCCGGCCGTCACGTGTGTCGACTCACAGGCGGATAGCATCAGGTCAATCAGCCGCATCGAGAACTGCACCGGCGAAAGCGACTGCTCCGGACGCAGGGGAAGATCCTGGCTGACGAGCTGCACGCCGAGCCGGGGCACCTCGTCGACTTTCAGACGGTCGACCGGGATGTTGTTGACCATCCCACCGTCCGCCAGCAGCGCCGCGCCCAACTTCACAGGCTCGAACACGAACGGGATCGACGTCGACGCGCGAACGGCTTGCGCGACCGCCGCACCCGGCGTCGTGGCGCGCGAGAACTCGAATGCCGCTTCGCTCGCTACGTCTGATGCCACTACCGTCAGCATCGTCGACAGGTCACCGAACGTACGGCCACCCGTATGATCCTGCAACCACGCGAGCAGGCGCGCGCCGTCACAGAAACCGCGCAGGCGGAGTGCCGCAAGCGGACTGAAGGACAGCATCCCTGACCAGTCAAACGTCAGCGAAAGCGTCTTCATATCCGAGAGTGACATCCCGCAAGCGGCAAGCGCCGCGACAATGCTGCCGCCGGAAGTTCCTGCGAGCTCGACGGGTTCAAAGCCGGCGTCCGCTACCGCCTGCAAGGCGCCGACGTGCGCCGGCACCTTGAACCCCGAGCCGCTTAGCGCGAGGCGCAGCGGCTTCATTGCGCGGGCGCCGCTGCAGTTGCGGCGCTTGCAGAGGTCGCCACAGCCGCCGCCGATGCTGCAGCGGCCGTCGATGCTGCTGCCGACGACGTCGTGCTCGACGTGGTTCCGTTCACCGCCAACCAGTTGGAAAGCGCGAGCGATGCAGCGCCAAGCGCGAGCCGGATCGTATTGGCCGTCGCAGTATCGATCGGCAACAGCGAGACCAACGCAATAGCGCTCGGAATCACCGTGTTGACAAGCCCCTGCACGTTCGTCGCGTCAAGTGACGCCACTGCCGCGCAGAGCTGCCCGTTATCGGTCGCAAGCAGCTTTAGATTCGCGTCCCCGGGAATGGAAGCGCTCAGGTTGAGCAGCACGGGCTGGACGACCGTGCACGCCTTTTCGACATTCGATTGCGCGAGCGCCGCAAGCGTCGCGACGTTCTGCTGCGCGGTGGTGGTACACGCAACCGTAGAGACGAGCGCGCAAATGCCAACGGCGAGCATCAAGGCTCGCTTGATTTTCATCATCATGGTGAGAACCTTCGGGAGAGGTGCCGCTGTCGCGGCGGGGGGAGAAATCAGAAACGCCAGTGCGCGCTTAGGCTGACCTTCGTGCCAGAGGCGCTTTTTTTCACTGCGAGGGTCACGCGCGTCGATGGAGGAATCTCGGCATACGCGATGCAGCAAGAAACTTCGTAGGTGGTCGGATTCACGGCCGGAAGCAGTTGCACATGCTCAATGGCCGAACAGCCAGCGATAAGCGCCGCCAGCAGAGCGCCGACGGCGCGCCTCACTGGATCGTGGGCGGAGTTACGTTGCTCGAGGCAATGGCTTGCGACGCGGGCGGCGGCGGCATGGGAGCGCCATCAGCAACAGTGGGCGTATAGCCCGCGCGCGGCGCCGGCGGAACTGCATCGATCGCAGGCGATGCGCCACTCTCAGAGATTGCTGCGGACTTCGCGGTTTGATGCGTGGCCATCCAGCTGAGAGCCGCGCCGAGCGCCAGCACATATTCGCGTGCGTCAGCCTTGCCGAGGAGCACGAGTGCCCCCCATGCGGCAAAGATAAGCATCGCGCCAACGAAAAACAGAACGACATTCATGGATACCCCGTTGTGGTTAAAGGTGCCGCGCGAAGCGGCGGAAGGCCTCATGCGTCGAGCTGCGTGAGGGAATGCGCGTTGATGATCGAAATAATTTTTGAGGCGTAAGTCGGGTCGGTCGCATAGCCAGCGGCAGCGACTGCCTGGGCGAATGCGGCGCCATTCGTGCACGAGAACGCTGCGGCGTACCGCGGATTGACGATCAGGAAGCTGGCGTGATCCTTCAGGCTTCCGAGCCAGTCCGCGTAGACGCGCCAGCGCGCCGGCACCGTAATGCGTTGCCCGGCAACAAATTCATAGGTCGGAAGCACAACGACAGGCCCCTTCCAGCTCGAATCGGCTTTCACGCCGAAGAGATTGAAATAGCGTTGTGCGAGCTGCGAAGTGGCCCACCCTGATTCGAGCGCGGCCTGAGCGGTCGTGAAACTGGCCGGGATCTTTGTGGTGAGCGCGAGCGCGCGCGCCGCCGGCGCGATCGCCGCGATAAATGCGTTGGGGGTCATGGAGTACTCGACAAATGACGCGGCGCGCGATCGCCGTTATTGGCGACCACGCGGCGTGGTGAGGAAGAAGGCAGAGGCAGCGCGCGAACGGCGCTCTCTTTCAGTGACTGTTACCGATCCAGGGTTTGGCGGGGAGCGCTGGCCGCGTGGCCGTGTCCAGCTTCTTGCTGACGGCCTGTGCCGTGCTTGCAGCTTCGTCCGCCTTCGTCGCCGCGACAGCGACCTTTCGTTCAACCTGCGCGCTTGTCTGCTGCGCGGCAGTTGCTGCCTGCGCGGCTTGCCTCGCTTGCTGAAGCACGGCCGTCGTTCGCTGGTCACTGATGCGCGCACGATCGCCGAGAAAGCGCAGCGTGTACTCGGCGACGTCGTGCGTGTCTTTGATGAGTGGACGAATGTCCGCGAGGTCCTGCGCGCTGCGCTGGTTGAGCTGCGTCAGGTCGTCAATGCGCCCTTTGAACTCGCGCTCACATGCCGCGCGCTCTTCCGCGCGAACGGTCGGAAAGCGATTCACGAGTTGCATGCGCTCGCCCTGGTTGATCCAGTTCATGACGCCGGCGCCCGCCGCCATCGCGAGCAACACGACGAGTGCCGAAAGCACGAAAACGTCGATCCGAAACCACAGGGCTTTCAATCGCTGACTGTTCGTCATGCTTTGTCCGTCGCGCGACGGCCTCCGAGTTCGGCCTGCAGTTCCACGATGCGTCGATCCTTCTCGGCAAGGCTCACCATGAGCGCCTCGATCTTCAAACGGTCCTGCAACCGGTCTTCGGCGGCCTGCTGAACCATCTTTCTGTACTTGGCCTCAGCGACTGCCAGCAGACGCCTATAGCGCGTCTCGCGCGCTATAGCCTTGTGATACTGCGACTCCCATTCTTTCGATGCCCGGGCAAGGCTCTCGAGCGATGCGGCCTCAATCTCATCGCGACGGATATCCAACTTGTCGCTCGACTCGGCTTTCCGCGTATTCGACAGCTCCTTTCTGGCACGCATCCAACCGGCCGAGAGTGTGCCGGCGAGTACGGCAAGAGAGGCCGAAATCCCGGAAAGGAGCTTCACGAGGCTCAAATCGTCACCGGTGGTCGGCATAGGCGTGGTCTGTTCGCGAAGGGTTGTTGAAACGAAAACGCCGCCCGAAGGCGGCGTGTTGTTGTTCTTGACACATGTACCTTTTAGGTACATTGTGGAAGCTTGGGCTACGCACTCCGCGGTGCCCGACTCTCCGAAAGGAATGACCGTGAATCTGATCCTTCGCGCGCTCTCGCGCATTGCGTTTTTTCGTCCCTATGAACCCATCCTACGTGCCACCGACGCCCGAAGACCTGCTACGGCTCGCAGACGAGCTGGGCAATACGCGCACGCAAATGGCCGCGCTAGCTCACGTTTCAACCGGTCGCCAGTGGGCAAAGTACACGTGGGGCGACAAGACGCCAGAGGCGGATCGGCGCGATCTGGGCTTCGACAAAGCGTTCCTGATTGCGGCACGCCTCGAACTCATGAAAGGGCCCATCAAGAACATCGAGCAGATTCACGAACGGATGCGCAGCTTCGGATGCTTCGTCGGCCCGGATGTCGATGGAGAGCCGCAGCTGTAGCAACCGCGATCGGCTGCACGGCGGCCACGCAGGCGCGCGCTGAGTCGTTCTTCCAGATCGAAGCCGGCATCGGCGCCACTTCGGCGACCAAACTCGGCGATGGTATGTATTACTCGCGAGGCTTCTCACACGACACCCCGAACGGCAGCTATGGAGGTCGCATCGGCATCGTCATGAACGCCATCGACGCGCGGCCGCGCTCGTTCATGCCAGGGCTTCGCCTCCACCTCGACTATTACAACTTCGGCAAGGTCAAATGGTCATCGACGAATCCGCAGGACGCTGCCGACTTCGACGGCACGGGAACAACGGGCGGCTACAACGCTACGACCCAGACGTGCAACGATGACAACTGCGGCGCGATGCGCCGCTTCGATTCGACAGGAGGCATCCAGGCGATTGCGCTCACGCTTGAACCATTCTGGGATCTGGGCTCAAGCTGGCAGTTTGGAGTGGAGATCGGCCCTGCGCTCTATCGAAGCACGTGGACGAGTGTCGCGACAGCCCTCTCAGATGGCCGCTTCGGCCCGATAGGCACGCAGGAGACGTTAATGCACAGCCCGCACATGCAACTCGGCGCGCTCGCTGGCGCGTCGATCTCACGCGGGCCGTTTTCGGTGCGCTTGAATTACCTCTATGCGCCAGTCGGCAGCTCGACGGCGAAAAACGTGCCGTCGGGCATCAAGGGCGATTGGATGTTGAGTGCGAACTACACGTACTAACCTGACACGAGCCTTTTGATTGCGCGAATTGGCGCCGTGATTTTCCACGACGTCGATTCGCGAAGCGCTGCGTTCTCACGCGTCAGGCGCTCGTTCTCGGCCTTAAGTCTGGCAAGCTGTTCAACCTCATCGCGGCGCGCCTTCGGTAACACGGGCTCGAACACGATCTTGCGAACGTCCGGGTTTTCAAGGTGCTGCCACGACGCATGCGGGCCACCCATTTCGAAAATCGATTCCCACGTTCTGAAGGCGTGATAGATACCGCGCTCGCGAAACATTTTGCCTTTGGGGTCGCGACGGCGCGGTGCGTCCTGATAGAAAACGTGCGTGAAGCCAAGTTCTTTCAGGATCTCGTACATCGCTTGCGGGTTTGGTCCCCACCAGTTCGAACCGTCGCCGTTCAGCACGGTCCCCGGGTAGAAGATCATGCCGGGTCGATCGGAATCCAGCATGTCCTGCCATGTCTCCACGATCAGCGTGTTCTTTGCGCACTGGCTGATCTGGCGCAGCAAATGCACGGGGTTGATCAGGTGATAGAACACGCCGGAGAACAGCACGATATCGAACTGGCCTACCGACTGCGGATTGATTTCAGGCACGTCGATGTCGAGCGCATCGATATCCAGCTGGAGCAAGCTGCGTGCGAGATCAAAGGTTTCACGGCCCTTGAACTGCGCGTTATTCCAGCAGTAATGATCCGTAGCCAATACGCGATCACAGCCGCGGCGTTTTGCTTCAAATGAGAAAGCGCCGTTCCATGCGCCGATATCCAGAAGCGATCTACCGTGCATATTTATCCCATCATAAAGTGCACGGGCTTGCTCATTGATATAGGCAATATTACCGCCGCCTTTAGAGGCGACGCCGTCGCCAAAATCTATTGAGTGATGCCAGTAAAACCCATCAACAATCCGTTGTCGCTCTTCTTTTGATGCGTTCTGAATATTTTCGTATTCAACGGTAGACATAGTTAGGATCGTAAAGATTGGCGTTGCCGGATATTACACCAATCGACCGACTCTTAAATTAGTCGCCGGGGGCAATCAAACCTGTCAAAGCGGCCCATTCTCCCTGCGCGGTATAGTACGCCGTATATCGCGCGTCGCTCGATAGAATTGAGTCCTGATATGGCCACACCTCGGTCGAATTGCCTGGTCCTGCGAATACACCATTCACAGTCGCTTTCGTTGCGTCCGTAAAACTCACATAGAGCGTGCTCGCCATATATTCCTCAGATCGTGAAGCCGCGAAGGCTGACATTGAACGTGCCACCACTACTTACACTACCGGTGTAATAAAGCGTCTGTGCCGTCGCCATCGGCAACTCCCAAGGGTCGAGCACTGCTCCCCCTGCCACCGTGTAACCAGCTGTGAGCGATTGCGCGGCGACGCCAGACGCCGAATTAAGATAGCTGGAAAACTGCTGAGCAGCAGTTGCGCTAGTTGCGCCAATCAAACCAAATGCGGTCTTGGCGTTGATCGGAATAACCGTCGCGCCAGACAGGGTGACCTGTGCCGTTGATCCACTAGTCGAACTGAGAATCGAAACGGGCGATAGAAACCAGAATTTTCGGTCTTTCTGATACCCGGCGACGAACTGGCCGCTGCTATTCGTTGGCCACACGCTTACAAGGCAGCTCGCCGTATAGCCACTCGGCATGTTTGCGCCGCCATACACATTCGGTGCAGCAGCGCTCGTCGCGTTCGTCGCCAGCAACGCGGCAGAGCCGGTCGACAGAGAACCTGCAGCGACTGTCTGCGATGCCGAAACCGTATAGGTTCCGATGCCGCCGGTTCCAGTACCGAGCGCAGTGATCTTAGTGCCAGGCGCGGCACCTTGGACATATTGCCCAACCGCCAGCGCGCCAGACACGACACTGGATACCGTCAACGTTGTACCGCTGATCGATCCATAAAACATCGAAACCAGCGGATTGTAGATCGCGTAAAGCGCAACAAAGCCGGATGCGGGTGCCGAGCCAGTGTCCATCGCTCCGGCGCCAGTGGACGCCAAATTGCATGACGCGCTTAGCGACGGTATGCAATAGCGGATCCCGCCCAATGCACTCTCAACGATGACCTCGTCCGCGGTCAAAGTGCCCGATGCTGATGCAGTCGAAATTGTCATCGCAAAATTGCGCGCGTCGCCCACGACGCCAGCGACTTGGCTCATTTGCGGCGCATGCGTTGGCTGGGTAGCTGGCGCAACCTGTTGTGCGCCGCCAGCGCACTCCATCAGTACGCAAATCGGGTTGCCGCTGTTCACCCCCGTGATCGTCGAGCGCATCAAAAACGCGGTCCCACCAGCAAACAACTCGCCATTAGCGAGAGGCAGAAGTCCCAGCCCGTAGATCGGGATAGCGGGCAGTCCATCCGGTGCGTAGGTCGATTGTCCGGTGTTCGAATGTGCGATTTTCACCGCCTGCATCGTGCCGTCCACCCATGTCGCGGCGACAAGCGGCGTAGCGTTGACGGCGGCATAGGCGTTCACAATTCCTACGTCCGCGAGAACCGAGTTCTTTTTGAAAAGCGCCTTAATTGCTGCGACGATCTGACCGTTGTTCGTCCTGTCCGGTGTGATCCCGGCAGACGTCAGAATCGCGATCAATTCCTCCTGAATCGCGTTGTACTGATACGAGGGCCAACGCGTAGCCGGAATATTCGAAGCCGGATTACCGTCGGTCGCATATTGGGCCGTTCCGGTGGTAGGCGCGGTGTCGGCTTGCGCCGCCGCGACCGAGTTCGATGCAATGAGTCGATCCATGTTCGGTCAGTCCGAATATGAGAAGTTGAGGATAGTGTGCGCGGGCATGATTCGCTCGAGCTCGCACTGCAGGACGTTATTTCCCCACGATGCAAACGGCGTCCCGAATGAGCCGCCGAACGAGAGGTAGTTGATGGAGAACGTCGGGGCGTTGATTTCCCAGGCGAATGCCCAGTCGTCGCCTCCGAACGGCATGCCGAACGCCATGCCGAACTGAGCCGGTACGTATTGCGTGATGGTGATTGCGTAGCCGATCGCCTTCGCGACCGCCGTGTAGTAGGCGATCGACTGGCCACCGGTGGCGGTAAAGCGCCCCACCACCTGCGCGACGCGCTGTTCGGTCGTCGGCGCTTCTCCCGCACATGGGTCTGGCAACCCGAGCGTCGACTCCCATTCCGGCAAGAGTTCGTAAGTCGAGCTGGGAAAAGCATCGACGAGCAGGTTATTGGCGCGGGCATTGAGCCGCTCAAAGGCAGGTGTGAAAGTTCCTAGCGTCTTGACCTGTGAGGTTTCGCTGTCACGCGGCCAGACGCGACCTCGCGGCAAATGCGCAAGCAGCGCGCGCAGATAATCTGCGGCGCTGTAGTTGGGTGCGAGCATAGATCAGGAGGGGTAGGTGACCGTGCCGAGCACAGGCAACTGCCCCGCGCCCATCGTGATATTCGCATTCGGTGTCAGCGTCGTTGTAACGCCAGCGACCGTGCTCGTTACGCCGGTGATGAGGTATCCGCTGGTTCCCGATACGGAGTTGACTGCGCCCGTTAGCTCCGACCAGTCGATAGTGCCCTTCGGCTCCCCGTCACGGAAAAATATATCGGATAACGCACTGTTCACAGAAGCCTGCGTCGTACTATCCGTGATTCCTGTGACCGTGAAACTGATTGAGTTCTTGATCGGCGAGCACGCATACACGAGAGCCGTAACCGGCTGCTCGCTGACGATGGTGTCTGCGACCGTCAACTGGTCGCCGGTCGCGACAACGCCACGCGGAAGCCCGTCAGGCCCCTCGTCGTTCTGCGAGACGCCGTTAGTGCCCTGCGGAAATCCCGCATAAGCGGACTCAGCATCATCCATCATGAAATAAAGAACGACTGTTCCGACGCCAAAACCATTCGGCTGCACCCATGCCCGCGTAACGCCGCTGATGTCGGTCGCCCACTTTACATAGTCGCCCTGAGCGCCGCCCTGCGGTGGATCCTGATACGCGTCCATCACACGCGTCCAGTAGGCGCTTTGCGTCTCGACGTCGGCTCCTGTCGTCACAGTGGACGTTACTGAACCGGTCGAAGGTACGCCGGCGATCGCCGACGTCAAGGTCATAGACGTACCGTCGTCGCAATTGCCAGCGCTGCCCGCCACCGACGCCGTCACCGCCACGGTAACTGTCCCGTCGCTTGCCACCTCAGCAGCAGAATTGACTGTATAGAGCGTGTTGTCTTGCCGCGAGATGCTCGATCCCGCAGCGATGGATCTGCCAGGCGTAGCACCAGTAAATTCGACCTCCCCAACCCACGCCACAGCTGCTTTCAGATACACGCTCTTCAGCGCTCCCCACCCTGCCAGATATTCGTTTTCAGACGTCCATGGCACGGCTTGCTTCGCGATCCAGTCGAGGTAGCCATAGACGCCCCAGACAAGAGCAGCCAGCGCAGCGCCAACAATCTTGAGGACAGCTTTCGAGAGGAATGCGAGGATCGAACCGAGGCCCGTCTGGATATCACTCCAGATCTGCGTGCGCAGCTCGGTCAATGTCGGTCTGGTATACGGCATTAGCTAGTTCCCCACGCCCAGTCATAAGTGCGCGCTGCACTGCCGTCAGGCGGCCACGCGACGATTGAAGAACCGATCATGTTTTTTCGCGTTCCGAGTTGCCGCCATTGGACAACTACATCGAAACGAGCCACCACGCCGTCGTCGACGAGCCACTGGATAGCCTCAACGATGTAGTCGTAGGCGTCTTGAAGAGTGGAATCGAGTGGCGCCTTGCGCCGCGCGAGCAACCAGAGACGCGATCCAGTGGGACGCGTGTCACTATCGCTGCCGTCGTCCCCCCACCAGCCGCGCCGATCCGTCGATCCATCAGGAATCACGTCGTCGCTCGCGGCCTCGCGGTCACTGAACATGCTGAACAGGAGCGCAGTTTCCAGGTCATCGCCCGTCGCGATGTCGTTTGCAAGAAGTTGCCAGTCGCCGCGCCCGTTAGCGGCGTCCCAATAGATCTTGATGTCGCTCATTCGGTCACCGTTGGCGTGCCCGTACTGATATTGCTGAGGCCTGTTTGGATGTTCGCAATCGGGTGTTGGTGCGAGTCGTAGATCTCGCGATCGGCGGCCATACTACGGCCGGTCGAATCACAGTTGTCTACGATGTCGCCAGTACATTCAAACCGCGGCGTTACGGCACGAATCTTGGTTGCAGCGTTGATCGTCACGACCGTCGCGTTGTCGATCTCGACTGGCTGACCGTTCGCCGCGACCTTGATGCCGCCACTTGCCGTGAGATAGATCTGCTTCCCATCCTGCGTGAAGATGACAGTCTCGCCGGCGGCAAGATCTCGCGGGCGCGATGCCTGGTGATTGACGCCCACGATGACACCATTACTCCGATCGCCACCAACAAACACCATTGCGACGTCGCTCTCCTTCGGCGGTACCGAGCTGAAACCGAAGTCGTGCACGACTGGCACACGGTCTATCGTTTCAAGAGAGTTGACGGTGACCTGGCTCATCTGTACTGGACCAGAGTCGTCTATGAGGTTGACGCGGGCACGTCCGATCAGATTCAGGATGCGGCGCGCGGCGCGATCGAGGAATTGCCGGCTCACTGTTGCCCCCCCAACGCGCTTCCATCGACGAATGCGGGCTGCAACGCAATCGGCTCTGGCGAATAGCCACTCGGATCCATGATGACGAGCTCCGCGGTAGTGCCAGATTCCGCGTTACGCCGATACGATACTTCGCCAATCAGCCACGTCTTTTTTGAGATTTTGAGCTTCGGAATGTCTACAAATACCAACGTGTTAGGCGTCCAGAGAACACCTCCAGAGTCGCGCCAGCTATCCACTGTGACCGAAATCACAGCGGCGCGACCAGCGCGCCGGTTCATCTCCCAGACGGCTCTGCGACGCGCCAGATCCATGAACCCCTGCACTGCTTCAGCGACGATATAACGCTCACGCACGCGCTTGACGTTTGGATCGCTCACAGTCGCAACCATGTTCGCGCCGATACCTGCGTCTGTGAACGACAGCACCGATTGAGCGAAGCATGTGTAATTCGAGAATCGCTCGGTCGAGGAAAAAAGCACGGATGCAGCCTGAACGTTCGCGCCTTGCACAATCCCGCCGGTCGCACGCGTTCCATCAGTACCAGATTGAGCCCGCGCGAGTTTGAGCGACCCGTCCGGTTGGTCATAGACCAGCAACTGGCTGTAGCGGCTCACGCGCTCAATAATTTCGAAGGGCGTTTCACCGATGAAAACGTTGAATTGGGGGATCGAAACCAGATCTGATATGTCGCAGCTGACACTGATGCCGTAGTGCGCCGCGAGCTTTGTCGCAACGTCGAGTGCGGATGTCCCGCTGATTTGCCCGTTCGGCCAAACAGCGGAGCAGTCTACGAGATCCTCGCACTTGCTGCGTCCCGCTACGCGCACGGTATGACCAGCCTTCGATATCGCGGGCTCGTATGTATCGACGTAGCCGGTCAGCACAAGGTCGGCGCCCAGATCGATGAGGCATTCGTCGCCCGTCTGCACCACGACCTCGGTCACCTCATTCTGTTCGATCTGCTCTTCGGTAAGCCCGATGTCGAAATCAGAGACGCATCGTTCGATGCCGCGCGTCACCCGTATGTCGGTCCAACCAGTAATCGTCTGATTGCCGACGCTTAAATACAGTTCGTCGTCCATCGATCATTCCGCCAGCGCCTGGAACGTCGAAGGCATGAAAAGAGGATGCACAGGTGCGATCTGCTGTACGAGCTGGTCCGCGCGCGATGCGTCGCCATAGATCCGATGCGCGAGCACAAGCGCCGGCAGCGTGGTGCCGAACGACATCGTCGCGAGCGACGCAAGGTCGGCTGCTCGCGCCTGCAGGTCGGCGACTACAGCGCTGCGCATCGAGCGCAGCGCTGTATAGCTATTGTCGTCAGAAGCGTCTCCTGCAATCTCGATCTCGTCGTCGAGCAGGGACGTGACGGTCGACATCATCGATACCGCGTCGTCATATGACGACGGCTGGTAGATGGCGACCGTCTGAGCAAGCTGTGCGATCGCCGCGCGTCGCAGGAGCGCTGATGTCGCGGTAGAAGTCGTCGACATTGCTGTGCCAATCGCCGAGTCGGTGAAAGTCCCTGTCGGAGTGAACGAAGACAGATTGATCAGAGAGCGGATAGCATCGCTGGGGCCCGACATCGTCGCTGCCAGAGCAACGACATACGCCTGCGCGGCCGTATTGAGCGATGCAGCATCCGAAGGGTTCGCAGCAGCTTTCTGTAGCGCCGTGCTGGCTTGCGAAACAGCGGCGCGCGCCGTCGCGTCGTTGTTCAAAAGATCGGCAGCCGTCGTGCTCGACGACGCGGTTTGGTTCGAACCGCTGTATCCGGAATTACCGGCTCCGAAAAAGCGGCCAAAATTGCCGACAAGAGTACTCGCGGTGTTCGCGAAACGCCGCACGTCGTTGACGACGGATACACCGAGCTGTACCCAGCTCACCGCGACCCCAACGGCGGTCTGTACCACCGCTGCGCCTTCCTCGATCGCAGATGCAGCCGACTTAACGAAATCCAGCTCGGCGCCGACGCCAAGATCATCGGCGACTTCATCGAGCAGCGATTTTGTATCGGTCGTCGACGACGTCTGCGACTGCACGCCGTTGCGCATGAATGTGAAGCGCACGACGATGACGCGCCCGTGCTCGACACTCTCGCCAGCCTCGGCATCCAAACAGGCGACGTTGTCGATCCGGCCAAACGTCGGATGCACGAGCGTCTGGTTACCGCCTTCGCATACGTCAACCAGTCTGTCGCGCTGAACGATGACCGCGCCGCCGCCATATACACGGCTATTCTCGATCAGAAAACCAAAGATCTGGAAGCGACGCGGCAGCTTGCCCAGCGTTTCAATCCACGCGTCGTCACGGAACGGGTATTCGTGCACAGCGTTGCGCGTGCCGAAACGAGTGCTGGTGCTTACCACGGCGAATGGCACTCCGCCATACGATGCCTGCCGCAGCGATCCCCACCATGAATTGGCCGAAGCACCGGTAAGCAACGACGCGAGCTGGCTTGTCGCCGATGCGACACCTCCGATGCTGCCAGCGAGGTTTGTCAGACTTGCAACGCTCATATTGCCGGTTCCATGAGTGCGGATTCGCCCACGTTCGCCGAAGCGGTCGTGTTGCCCGTCGTTTTGACGGTCGCGCGCGTTCCTTGCGGCGCGTTCGGCATGTCGATATGCACGTGCACGCTGCCATTTGTCGTCTGCGAAACGCTCTGGTCGACGGCGACGGCGTCCGCAGCGCGACGTGACGCCTCGCCTTCGGTGTCCGCCGGACGTTCGTACAGCCTCGACACGACATCGCCGGCCTGCGCCGCAGTAGTAGCTTGCGCGAGTGCATCGCCGGCCTTTTTTTCCGCGCCCTGCCGCATCTCGTAGTCAATGAATTGCAGCTGCTGATCGAGCGTGGAGTTTCGAATGTCGATGCCGAAGCGCTTCCGAAAGGCTTCCTGCCGGTCAGCGTGCCATTGGCCAATGCCGTATGCGGTACCGTTGTCGCCGCTCGCGTTCGGGTCATAGCCGCTCTCGCGGAAAATGTTCGAAGCGATGCCGGATGCCTGCGCTTGCGACCACCCCATGTCCTTGAAACGCTGAACAATTGCGGGCGTCTTATCGCTGTCCGCAGCACTTTTAACGAAAAGGCTACGAATTGAACGGAACAGGCGGCCACCCAAACCGCCGTCTGCGGGCGCCGCAGTATTGGGCGTAGCTACGCCACCGGCGATCGCGTCGGCAACGCGCTGGTCGCGCTGATCCTTCGTTTCGTCCGGCAGTTGATGAATGCTTTTATCAAGCGCCTGCGCACGCTCGCGTTCTGCGATATAGCCGCCAGCAGCGATGACAGCCGCCCCGCCCGGGGCCGTCGTTGATGCGATTGTCGTCAGCAGGGCAACGAGCCGCACGGCGCGCGCAATCAGCGTCGTGATGCTTGCGATGGGTCCCGCAAAGGTTATCGCCGCAATGGCTGCCCCAATCGTTTGTACGCCACCGAGCGAGTCAACGAAGCTTCCAACCTCATCAGCTTTCTTGGACCAGTCAGTCGTCTCGATCCAGTTCGCGATCTTGGGCCCATATTCGTTCGCAATCGGCACCATCTCGTCTGCGACTTTGCCCAATGCCGGCGCTAGTGAGGAGCCGATGGAATTTTTCAGCTTATCGACGCTCGCATCGAGACCGACGATGGACTCGTTATAGCGCTCGCCCTGGGCAATCTGCTCGGGCGTCATCACCGCATTGAGTTTCTGGAACTTCGCGATATAGGCGTCGATCGCCTTGCCGCCTTTCCCAAGCAGCGGACCCAGATCCCCAACGCCGAAGATCTCCAGAAATTTCTGACGTGCTTGAGTATTCGATATCTTCGACGCCGCATTCGCGACGTCGTGCAGCGCGCGCGCCGTATCAATCGAACCATCGCGCAGACGATGAATTCCGATGCCCTTATCAGCGAGCACGCCGGCTACGAAGGTGTCGCGGCCGGCGGAAGCATCCTCGAATGCGTTGCCGACAGACTTCAGGCCGTTCGTCATTGCCTCACTGGAGACGCCAGCCAGGCGCGCTGCGCCCTGATACTCCTGCAGCTCCGTCGTGCCCATTCCGATGCTATAGGCAGTGTTGCGGATCTGTACCGCGCTACGGCCCCAACTCGTCGCAAAGGCCACGACGCCTGCGACCGTTGCGGCGCCGGTAAGCGCCGCCACTGGAGGCGCCAGTGACGCGACACGGCGCGCAGATTCGGTCGCGAAAATGCCGACCTTCTCAATGCTCCGGCCGAGCTTGTCCATCCCCGTTTCTTTGGCGAACGCGGAGACGGACGCCTTGACGTCGCCGATCGGCTTCGTGATCTTAGCGACCGCCTTATTCACGTTCTGCGCGACCGCAGTTGCTCGGTCAACAGCAGTGATCGTGATCGAAAAGACGTTGGCCATCAGGAAGCTCCCTTAAGACGCATGGCTTGCTCAAACCAATAATTGAACTTCCGCAGCGTCATGCGACCGGCGTCGTCGGGCCCCCATCGCCAGAAGTGAGTGACGTCTGCGCGTCGGTCCCCGAGGTCGCGCCAGACTGCGGGGGCTCCCAGGTAAAACCCGACAGGTACGCCGTCGCCTCCTCGTAGTCCGTTTTCGACATCTGACGTGCGATAAGCAGCGGCACCCCCGCCACCATCGCAACAAGAGCCGCATTCGAGGCATACGCACTGCCTTGCACCTGAACGCTGCGGTCGAGCTCGTCGACCGTCGGCTCGCGCAGCGTGAGTGAGTCGTAAGTCTTCGTGTCGCCCTTGATCGTGACGGGCTTGCGGAGAATGAGAATTTTCGTGTCGTCCATGTTTAGCTCGTGGTGGTTTCAGTAACGCAACCGGTCGGCCCCTCGAGACGCACGTCGAACTTCGCGTCTTCGGAATCGACCTCTTGCTCTTCTACGGACCACATGTCGCGCCCGATGACGGTCTTGCCGTTAGCGAGCTGCGCCACGCAGGTGACGTCGGTCCAGTCGTTGACCGATGCGACCTCAAGGCCGCCCCAGTCGCGAAGGTTGAAAGAGATGTACGGCGGCGATGGCTTTTCCTTGTAGCCGTGCACGCTGTCCATGCCAGAAAGCGATTCACGCTTTTTGCTGCCTGGCTTGTACTTAAAGTCGCCCGTGACCATATACGTCGTGCCGTCGACGGTCAGCGACGCAGTGCCGGCGAGCAGTCCGGTGGGAGAAGGCATTGCAGGTCTCCAGAAAAAAGGAGCGCGCCGCATAGCGGCGCATCAAAGGATGTGCTCGCGCGATCAGCTCGAGGTCGTCGGAACGATGTTCGAGAACTGCATCAGCAGCGCAAAGACGCGCAGCTGATCGATGAGAATCGCGGGATAGAGGACGTCGACGCGGTTCGGATTCGTGCTGTTCTGCTGCACGATGAGGCCTTGCGCGAATACGCTGCTGCCCTGCACGTAGCCGTTTTCTTCCATCGTCTGATACTGCGCGATGAGGTCGGCGCGAATGGTGGACGGCGTGACAACGTTCGTGCCGGCGACGACGCGCGTGCCGTTCGCGGCGAGCTTTTTGCGCGCGTATTTCGTCGTAACGACCGACTTCAGTTGGCGCAGCACATATGCGAGCGTGTTGAGCGTTTCGACCTCGAGATAACTGTCGTCAGCGTCGCCAAACGAGTTTTTCTGGTAGGTCGTGATCGCGTTCTCGATCGCGCACGTACCGTCATCGGCAACCGAAAACGTCGAGATGCCGTCGTACAACAACGTGTTGCGATCGGTCAGTTGAAAGCGCAATTCCAGCGGAGGCGCTTGCATGCCATCCAACGTGACCGTCTGCATCGGGAGTGCTGGGTCGGCCCGAGCTGATACTGCGGCAGCGGCGGCGTAGATCGCGGAGATCACCCAGTTCGGCGTCGGTGACCCGTTGAAGCCCATGATCGACATGTGCTCGTCATTGCGCGTGACGCCGAATGTCGTGAGGGTTCCGAGCGTTCCACGATAGGCGCCATAAGCCCCACCATAGAGCTGCTGGCTCCAACTCCAGCGACCCGTCGAAGTGCTCAGAAACGACTTGATCGCATCGAGCGAGGTGCTGTCCGTGTAAGGGAACGCGATGAAATCGAACGTCTGGTCGCCGAGATTCGCCAATGCATCTGTGACATCGGGGGCGACGAGCCCACCTGCCATGGCGGTTATCGTCACGGCCATGCCCGTCGGGGTCGACTCGCCGGCTGCGATACCGCCGTAGTTCAGTTGCAGGTCGATGTCATTGCCGGCGAGTCCCTTATTCTTCGCCGTGAAGTTGACCTTCGTTGTGGTCGTTGCGTCGACAGCTGCGGTGACGGGCAGGTCGGGAAGCGTGCCGATCTGTGCGACAAGCGCCGTCGCAATCTGGGCTGCGGTCATCGTGGATGTCACGACGAGGGAAACGACTTGGCCTGCGATATACAACGAGAGAACACCAGTAGTCGTCGGCACGCTCGTCACGTTCAGCGAACCGGAGGCAGCGACCGACGACGCACCGTCGGCCAGCGGCAAATACCACACTTCGCCGAACGAGTCGCGATTGCGATATGCGGCGGTCATAAGGGCAAGCATTGAGCCCTGACCGCCTACTGACTTCGCATCGCTGACGCCTTGGCAGATCTGCGGGCGTCCGGGGGTACCGGTCCCCGAAGAAAGAATCTGGCCGATGATCAGCGCACGCTGGGTCTGCTGACCTGTGTTCGCCTTGCTCGGGTCGAGATCCGCGTAGAAAAGCGGAACCCGAAGGTTCTGCGGGATGTTAGGGAAAGAGAGATCGCCCATTCGATGGCTCCGGTGACGATGTCGCCGCCCAAAAAGAAAAACCCCGCAGAAGCGGGGCTCACGGGCAGCGCGACTGTCGTGTTAGCTCAAGGTCTTTTCGGTGGCCGTGGCTTTCGATGCGGTATCGGCCTGCGTCGTCGAAGCGCGAACGGCATCACCATCGCGCAGGCGTCGGCGCCAGTACAAGTCGTTGTCGTCGACCAGCATGCCGGCATCCGGAACAACGGTCGTCTTGACGCCGTCGACCGGCGCCGACGAAAGCAGTTGCTTTGTAACCGGATCGCGCAACAAAACGCCCGGGGCGGGTTTCACGTACATGGAAAGCTCCTATGGCGCCAGCGCGCCGCTCAGGTCTGTGGAAGATCGATCGTGAGGCCCGGCTCGGTCGTGTGGTCCGGCATTTCGTAGGTCACGTCAACGCCTTCAAGCGGCGTAGTAGGCGGCTGGAAGAAGTCATCGGGGCCTTGCACATGCTCCATTTCGACATCGAGCGTCATTTCACCGATGGGCGACTGCCCTTCACGGTTCACGCTGATCGAAGACCTGAACGCTGGAAACTGTTGCAGCAAGGTCATGATCGGCGGGTAGTTGATGAGCGCCGCTTTGGCCTGCTCACGGATCGTTTCGAGCTGCTCCTCGACGTTGGCCGCCGCGGCGTCGTCAGCAAGCGCTGCGGCTTGTGCTCGCGCCGTGACGCGTAACGTAGTCACGACCGTGAATGCCGGTGCGCCTTGCCGCCCCCAGCTCTCGCCATGCTCGTCGGGCGTTTGCACGAGTAGCATCGGATACTTACCATCCCACGTCGCCCACGTGCGCGGCGAATAGACATTCGATCCAGCGGCGGTCGCGCCTGCGACAGTCAATCCCTGAACTGCCAGTTCGCGTAAGTTGCGTGAAGTGGTCATTGCTTGCCCAGATCGATATATGCCCAGCCTAGGCCGTCGACCGCTACATCCTTGACGACGTACGCAACACCACCAATCTGAAAGCGGTCGCTCTGAACAGGTACGGGCGCGTTCAGCGCTGAGAATTGAGACGTCTGAGCGCCGAGCGTCGCAACCGTGATATTGGCGTCCGGCTCGCCGTCAGCATCGAAGATGTGATCGGTGATCTGCGTAAAAACCCCCGTGATGCCCGGGAAGCTCCCACCGGCTTTCGGTAAAAAGACGATGGGAGTTTCGTCGCCCAACGTCGCGCTGATCGCGTCATTGAGCGTACCGTCGAAGTCGATCACGCTCAGTTGCCTGCGCGGCCGCGCTGCAGAACCTCCGGACGCGTGCAGATGTGCAGCGGGTACGAATATCCTTCCATCTTCCACCACGCATTGCGATCGCGGTCGAAGATCGGGATCAGATAGCTCTGCTTGCCCGGCGTGTTGACCCATTCGAACGATTCGCCCGGCGCGAGTGCGCGACGGAAGATTCCAGGCGCCCCGATCGGGAAAAACTTGACCTTGTCGTCCGGCACCTTGAGCGTCGAGTTATCGTCGGAACCACGATAGTTCAGCCAGTTGATACCGGCATACGGAAAGACATCGAACGCAGCGCCCTGACGGTCGTCGCGAAGGTCGGCGGCAGCTGACCAGTTCATGAACGTTTTCACGACGTCGACGTGATTGACGAATGAGTCGTAAAAGGCGTCGCCGCACAGTGCAAAGACGCGCGTGCTCTGCGTGAATGCACCTTGCGCCTTACGCGCCATTGAACGGCGGATCCGGTTGCAGATAGGACGCAGCGTGAATTCTTCATTGGCAGACAGGTTGAACGGCACTTCGTCCGGTTCTTCGATACCGAATTCGTCGAACCAGTTAAAGATAATCGAGCCGTCCTTGTCGATCAGCATGCCCTGCACGGCAGCCAGCCTATGGAACTCCCACGTGTACTCGATGTTTCGCAGGATGCCCGTAGGGCCGTTCAGACGACGCGCCACTTCGTCCTGAACCTGCATGAGCTCAGACTCCGAACCGAACGCCCGAATGTTCTGGATTTCGTTCGCATAGATCGTGTCGTCGTGCAGCAGACGCGGCACGTCGAAGTAGCGCGCCTGGCGGCGTTCCGTCACGCGCTGCGTACCTTCCGCGCCGCGCGTCGACGTCGGAATGATGATCAGTTGACCTTGACGTTGCTCGACGGCGAGTGCCGTCGTGCGGATGGGGTCATCCTCGAAAATATTCAGTTCACCGAGCCCCGTCGGCTGGAACGGATATTTGTCGATCGCTGCAGTGAGCTGGATGGTGGAAAACGGGTCCTGGTGGAAAACGTCCAAGCTGGCCATTATTGGCTCCAAAAAAATAATGGCCGCTTTCGCGGCCAAAAGGACATCGAATGAAACTGACTGGCTACGATCAGCGCGAGATCACGCCGAGCGCGGTAAGTTGCGCGGTCGCGGCAGCGATCTGCGCGGCGGTCGCTGCGGTCGGCCAGATCAGTTCGGCCGCGTTGACCTCCGCGTCACGGATCACCACGGTGCCCTGCTTGTCCGCGAGCGTGACGTCGACGGTGTTGAACGAAATCGCCGCCGCGGTCTGCGTGCCGTCGGTGGCACTCGGGTTCAACGGTTCGTACACACCGGTGATTGCGATGACCTCGATATCGAACGTGTCACCGACCACGAAGTCCGTCGCGCCGTCCGCGATCACGAACTTGATCTGATTGCTGAAGGCTGCGCCAACGGCTACCGTCCCCAGCACGTTGTGAGCAGGATCGGTGACTTGAAACGTGCCACCGTTTGCTGCGGCAGCAGTGCACACCGCGGTATAGACACCTAGTTGCGCGCCGGTCAGCGTCGGAGTGGTTGCGTCGGGCGTAATCGCGCCGTTGCCGGTATTGCCATCGGCTGCGGCAGCCGAGACGACGCCGCCGGCCTTGTATCCGAGCACCTGCCCGGCGAGCACGACGACGGCGCCAGCCAGCGTGACCATTTCGCGCGAGCGGTGACCGCGCGATTCGGATACCAGAAAGCCGCCGTTATGGCGGTTCTCGATGAGAGGGGTCTGAGCCATGATTCGAGTCCTGTTAAGTTGGAATGGTGCGGCGCTTCGACTTAGCGACCACGCGCTTTGCCGAAAGCGCGATCCCAGCCGGCCTGAATCGTGTGCTCGCGCGATGCGCTCTGCTCGCCGCCAGCACCGAGATTCGGATTTCGACGCGCTCCGACGCTGCCCTGCGGCGCAGGCGTTTCGTTCAGCACCTTGAGTGCTTGCTTGCGCGTCATGTTCGTGTTGAATGCGAGGTTGGCGGCAAGCACCGGATTGCGCCCAGCCGCCTTGCTGCCGAAGATCGCCGCACAGCGCGCGCGTTCGCGACGACGGCCGCGAGCAGCTGCGCTCTTACCGCGCATCTCCTCCTCGTCATCATCGTCGTCCTCGGCACGATCTCCATCGTCGTCGTCGTCATCGTCATCGTCGCCCGATGCCGCAGCACGCTTGCCCTTCTTGCCCTTCCCGCTGTTGTCGTCGCGGTCGTCGTCATCATCGTCGCCGCCCTGGTCGTCGCCTTCGGCGCGCGAGCCTTTCTTGCTGTCGCCGTCGTCGCGGTTCTGACCGTCGTCGTCGTCGTTGTCGTCGTCGCCTTCGGCACGCTTGCCCTTCTTGCCCTTCCCGCTGTTGTCGTCGCGGTCGTTGCGATCGTCGTTTTCTTCGGCGCGCGCCGAGCGCGTCGATACCTTGGCGAGGTGGCCGAACGAGAGACCCGCGCGGCCCATCATGTTGCGGAGCACGTTACTCATGAGTGTTTCCTGATGGTTGGTTAAATCAGCCGAGCTCAGCGAGCAGGCTGGCAAGTGCTTCGTCCGGCGCCATGACAGCGTCGGCGAAACCAACCTCGACGCCAGCGGCGCCGAGGAACGTGCCGGCCTGCGTGCTGCGCACGCGGGCGGCGGTGAGATTGCGGTTGCGCGCAACCGTATCGACGAACAGCTCTCCCATCGCATCGACGTCGGCCTGCAGACGTGCGCGAACTTCTTTCGAGAGCGGGGAGTACTCGTTACCGTCGGCTTTGCGATCGCCGTAGTGAATGAGCGTCACGTCGATCCCGGTCTGCGAAAGCGCCTTCGAGAAATCGACATGCATACAGATAACGCCCACGCTGCCCGTGCCGCCCGTGCGCGGTACGATGATGCGATCCGTGGCGCTCGCGATCGCGTATGCAGCCGAGTAGGCGCTCTCGGTCAGGATCGACCAGATGGGTTTTTCGCCGCGTGCCGAGTAGATGGCGTCGGTGAGATCGAAACAGCCCGCGACTTCGCCGCCGGGTGAGTCGACGTCGAGCATGATCGCGCGCACGCCCGGGTCCTCAAGTGCAAGGCTTAACAGCGCACGAACGCCGTCATAACCAGTCATGCCTGACCACGGATGCAGGGTGCCGAGCTTCTGCACTAGCGTGCCCTGCACCGAAATCCGCGCAACGCCCTCGAATACTTCGTAGGGACGCGACTCGACGGGCTCCTCGTCCGCATCCATGTCGTCGAGGAACGCACGTGCGCCGCCGCCGGCCAGCGCAATGATGTCGCCGTCCGGACGAAACAACTGCGCGATGCCGAGGCGGTCCGCCAGCGCCGCGATGACGATCTCGGCCTTGTGTGGAGTGATGGCGAGCGGCACGTTGAAAAGTCGTGTCGCGAGATGCGGGAAATTCATGCTGCCTCGGGCGGGGGAAGAGGTTCGTCAGAACGCGTCGCGACTTCGGCGCCGCCCCATTCGGGAAGCGGAATATTCTTGTCGCGGAATCGCTGGATTTCGTAGGCGCGCTGGTCGATCAACTCTTCGGAGTCGAAGCCCTGCTCGGCCGCTTCCTGCTCGAGCGTCGTGAGCGCAGCGTCCATTTTCAGGATTGCTCCCTGCGGCTCCTTCACCGGATCCACCCAGCCGCGCGCAGGGCCAAGCCACGAGCACGCTGCGTATGCTGTTTCAGCTTCGAGAAAGTCGGGAGCTCCATTCGGCATCGGCAGCTCGCCACGCTCCATTTCTTCGCGCAGCCAAACGGCGTACATGGGCGTGGCAGTGCCCGCCGAAAACTCCAGGCGGCGGCGCACGAGCGTCTTCCAACTCTCTAGCAGTGCGCCGCGTGCGCTGGAATACGTCGTGCGCGTCCAGTCACCGGTCATCTGCTCGGTGGAAATCCCAAGCTGGGTCGAAATTGCACCGAGCATCTCGTGCGCGAAATCAACGAAGCCGCTGTGCGGGTGCGCAGCGGCCACCGTCTTGATGTCTTCGCCGGGCGCGAGCGCTGGGATGCGCGACCCGTTGAACATCGCTGGCCGCTGGTCGTTCCAGTTCGCACGCAGCGACTGATAGAAGCCGAGCTCACGATCGTCGCCGAGGGCTTCCTGCACCTCGCTCGGATCGTATGGGCTCGTCACGTAAGTGCCGATCGCAGCCGCAATCGCAGCTGCCTGCAGCTCGATGCCGTAATACCGTGCGAGCATCTTCGCGTGAGCGAGCACCGGAGCGAACACGCTCACCCCGCGATTCTGGCCCGCGCGGTCATGCTCGAAATCGTGGATAACGCGGCGCCAGCCGTCTTCGTCTTCGCGCTCTACGCGCTCCCACTCCATGCTCTCGACGGAGTTGTACCAGTCGTTTTGATGCGCCCGCCGAATGTGATATGCGAGCGGAACGCCGTTGTCGTCGATCTCAACTCCGCCGCGCAGGTGGCGCGTATCGACCATCTGCATTGGGTTAGAGAGGCGGTCGGGGTCAACGACGAGATACGCGGTCGCATAACGCGCGGCGCCACGTCCGACGCGCTCCGGCATCCAGTAATTAACGACGAGGCTCTCGCCGTCAATCAACTTGTGGCGCAACGCAAGCCGCATCTGCTGTGAAACGGTGAGCTGGCGACCGACATCGTTGTACCGGCCGAGATCGTTCGCGAAGATGCGCCAGCGCGCTTCAACTTCGCTGCGGAATTCGGCGGCCCATTGGACGTCGAAAGACGCACCGCTCAGATAGCGCAATGCGCGATAGTCGGGCTTCGCCATCAAGCGCAGCGCAGCGCCGACAGTGTTATCGAGGATGCGGGTAACGCCACCCGATGAGCGGCCGTCATTGCGGATCTGGTCGCGCGCACGCGCCACCATGCGATCGCGGAACTGCGTTATTTCCGCATCTGGCGAGCGAATCCACGGCAGCCACGCGCCCATCTCCTGCGTCTGCCAGTCAGCGGCTTCGTACGGGAAATACCAGCGTCCAACGCCACTGGAGAGCGGCATGCCGTTCGGATAGTCGGCGCGCGCGCGACGCAGCGGCTGCCCGCGCAAATCGACGATTACCGGATTTTTGCTCATTAGAATAGCGGCCGAATGTAGCGGCGACGATTGACGCGCAGCGCCGGGTTCAACGCGAGCTGCAGGTCGGCGATCCACATGCGCAACGACGCCATGTCGGTTTGCTGAAACGTCGCGCTGCGCGAACCGCCGCCCTGAGCGTAGGCGATCGACACCACTTTCTTGCCGCTGCGCAGGTCTGCGTAAGCCTGCTGCGCATCGGCGAGCATCTTCTGCAGCTGTACGGTGCTGAGCCCGAAGAGCGGCGACGTTGGATCGAGTGTGGCCATCGCTATCTGAACTTGAGAACTGCGGATTGCTTCGCCTTCGGCGCCGCGGGGCCCGGGGCCGGTGAGGTCGGCGGCGAGCTTGGAGGTCCAGCGAGGAGAGACGTGTTCTTGTCCCAGGGTGCCGCCCACAGAGGCGGCTTGTCCCAATCGATCTGCGATAACCCGTGAAGGTGCGCGATCATGTGCGTGCCGACCATCTGGTCGAGCGCTTCGTTGCGCCGACTCGAAACGATCTTTTCCCACCGGCCGTTTTTCTGCCGCGTCTCCGCAGTGAGCTGCTCGAACCAAACGTGAGGTTCTTCGGGAGACCGTAGCTCGTAGGGGAAATGCACGTACCAGTTACCGGGCTCGGCGCCCTGAAGCTGCCCAGCGAGATCGTCCTTAAAGCTGTTCGGATTGAACTGCGCCACTGGAACCGCACCGCGGGCGGCCGCCTTGTTTGCCTGCCGTGTCGTGTCTGGATACGTCACGACCAGTCGCGGCGCTTCGAGCGTTTTTGCGCCCTTGGTCGGGATTACTGTCCACGCATCGCGGCCCGCGATCTTGCCGATAAGCCGCACGCGCTTCTCGTTCTTGCGCCAGCGTTTCCACGCGGCATACGCCTGCTGGGTCACGCCAGGTGATCCACCGCTGTCAAACCCGAGGGCGCGGATCGGCATGTGCCGACCACTGCCGTCAGCGAGCGGATATGTGCGTGCGATCAGTTCGAGCAGCTGATCCCAGTCCTCTGCCGACGTTGCCGGATCGGCTGGTATGCGGCCGCGATCGACAACCCAGCTCTCACCGCCCACGCCGAAACCGCGCACCAGCCAGTCGAAGCTCGCGATCTGGATGTCGACGAAGGCCGTCATGAACCGGACACCTTCAGAGACCTTTGCCAGCTTCAGATCCGGCTCGGCACGGTCCGCCAGCACGTTGGCATCGATCGAACCCACGCCGCGTTTTGGCGCGTAGGGAAATCCGAACTGCTTGACGGTCACCTGGCGAAGTGTCAGGTCATCACCGCTCACTTCTAGCTCGCGTTCAGCTTTCACCTTTGCGCGCGCAAGGCCGCCGATGCCGCCGAGGATGAACGGAGACATCGCGCCGACGATCCAGAATCCCGCGCTCTTGCGCGCTACCAGATCGCCGCTCACGGCGCCCTCTTGCGAGATCTCCTGCCCATCTCCGATCCAGCCACCAAAAGGTGATCGATAGGCCGCGAGATTCATCGCGCGACGATGTCGATCCTCAATCAGACAACCGTTGACCGGGCACAGCAAACGCGCCTCACGCTCGATATCGTCGAGCGTGCCATCCTCCGGGTAATGCAAATCCATGAACCGAGGAGCGGTCGGGATCGGGCTCGACCACGCACCGCACTCCGGGCATGGCCAGTACCAGATACGGCGATCGCTGTCGCCGTACATCGCCATAATCCCCGCACTCCAATCGCGCTCTGGGATCAGGCCGCGCGCACGGTCCGGGTGGCTCATGGCGAGCAGCATCGACTGGCGTCCGAACGTCTGACGCCGGATGTCCAATACGGCCTTGATGTCACCCAGCGACTCGGGGTATGCGTCGACCTCGTCGGCAACGATGCGGGGCGCCGACTTGTTGATTACGTTGTTCGGGGACGCCGAGAGAAACTCGACACGCATGCCGGTGAAGCGCTTGAAGTGCAGCGAGTCGTCTACCGGACGCGATCCCAACTGCATCGACATCTCTGCGTGGCCATCGATCTGCGTGTTAATCCGGCTCTTAACGAATGCTTCGAGACCGGGATCGGTCTGCATATACCAGAGCATGTCGCCCGGGTCGTTTGCGACCGACTTCAGCATCCAGTTCTGCGCTACCTCAGTCTTGCCAGACTGCCCTGGACCAACCACGACTGTGGTCAGATAGTCCAGGCGCGTGAGGGTCTCCATCGGCGCCACGAGGTACGGCGCTTTCTCGTGATGCCAGCGGCCGACGTAGCCGCCGCCCTGATTCGTCAGGCGGCGATTTAGCGCTGCGTACTGAGCAACCGTCTCGCGCGCCGGTGGCACGAACGCAGCGAGCGCCTCGCGCGTGATCTGGTACGGGTCGGCGTACGCGCTTTCAAGCATCTGGACCTAGCAACACTTTCAGCTCATCGACCATCGTCGTACGCAGGTCGTCGGTCAGTTCGCGAATCACGTCGGCATTCTCCTCTGGGAGGCCGAGCTTCTCGACGACCTGATCCGCCAGGCGGTCCATACCCTTGCCAAGGTGAACCAGCATTTTCGTGATCACCTGCCGCATGACCTCGGCCTGCACCAGCTCGCCGCGATCGCGGCGCAGCTTGTCTTCGAGGATCTCGGCCTGAACCATGTCGCGCCGTTGGCGCGCGGTCTGCTCCCCACTGTGTACGACTGGCTCGACGCCCGCCGGCGGTACGACAGTGAACTTCGCGCCCGGGTACGGATTTGCGTCCGCCGACGCTGCGGCGCGTGTTGGTGCCGGACGTGCAGCTGAAACGCCGCCGGCGAGATACGCCTTGACCGCCGCAAGATCAAATTCCCATCCGCCAGCGCGCGTGCCGCGCTTTGCGATCGGAAACGCTTCGTCGCCATCGAGACGGCGATCCAGCTTCGGGCGCGTCCATCCCAGCGCATCGCACAAGGCCGCTTTCCCGATCACGCCATCCGTATCGGCCGGTGTAACGCCTGCCGGTGTAACGTCCGCCGCCTTCGACCGCGCTTTCGCGCCACGCTGCGTTACACCCGCATCGCTAGGCGCGGCGCGCCTTTGAGCCGCATTTGATGCCGCCATAGCGTGTAACGTGTAACGTGTTTTTTTCGGTCAAAGGAACGGGAAAAACGGGCGCGCGCAATGCCCGCGTAATAAGGATCTCCCGGAAGGACCCGCCCGGCCCCCGGGGGGCCTTCGGGAGAGCCTCCGGGTGACCTTCCTTTTCAGCGCCGGGCGGTCTTCATGGCCTCGGAGAGCGCCGTGGCCATGTCGCGATCTATCCATTGCTGGATGGTGCGCCTCGCTTGGACGCCCCAATCGAGGTGCTTCTTGACCGGCAATGCATCGCCGAAGCGGATCAACAGCTTCAGCTTGCCGCGGCCGCCATTCTGCGTCGCATCCAGCTTGTTCAACTTGCCGAGCTTCTTGCCGCGCGCGTTGATCAGACTGACGCGCTTCGTGTTGGTCGGGCGCTGCCACACCCCATTGATCGTCTCGCCGGATGCAGTCTTGACCTCACCGATGAAAATATCGGGGCGCCCCTTCAGCGCGGCGAGCGTATTGCGCGGCAGCTGCCCATACTGGTTCAGCCGAATGTTCTTCGGGTTGAGCAGCGCCCGGCTGTTGAGTTTGTGCACACCGCCGGTCTCGAACGGCTCGAGATAGCTAGCGGCGATGTCCTTCATATAGACGACTGCCGTCGGGGCGCCTTTCTTTGCGCGCTGCACGCCGACAGAGTTGCGCGTGAACGGTGACGGATTGGTCAGCGTATCCGCGAGGTTTTGCTTTTCTACTTCGGCGACGCGCTGCGCGGTCTTGTTGATGCCCTGCGCGATCGCGAAAGGCACCTGCTTCTGAATGAAGTCGTTGAGGCCGCGAGCCAAATCACGTGCATTCGATGTGACCCGGATCGTCATCAGGCCGGCCATGCCGCCGATCTCACGCCTGCGTCCGGCTCGCTCGAAAAGAACGGCACCGCGGGCAATTGAAGCGAGTCGCGGCCAAGAGGGAAGACCTGCACAGCGATTTCGGTTGGCTCTTCGTCAAAGACGGCAATACATATACCGACCGTCGCGTTCGCAAAGAACGGCGCACGCACCATAACGCTCGCACCGAGACGCGGCGAAGTAGCCTTGGACTTCGGTCTGTTCATTGCTTCACTCGCAAACGTTACGCCCAGGGTTTACGACATCGTTGAATTCAGCCTACCAATCCTTACATACGCGGAAGGCGCTCCGGGGGGCCGGGCGCCGATCACCATACGCATGAAGGAAAAACAATGGCCATTTACTTCGTCGGATACGATCTGACCAAAAAGCCGTTTCAGAATTACGAGAATCTGATTGCCGCAATCAAGGGTTATGAGGTCTATTGGGGAAACTTGGATTCCACATGGCTCATTTCGACCAATCACACCGCAGAACAAATTCGCAACAATCTCGTTCAACATATCCACAAAGATGACCGTCTGCTGGTCGCCAAAATCGCTCCGGAAGCAGCGTGGACGGATTCGTTTAGCGACACGGCAAAACAATGGCTCCGCAATGCCATCCCGGGCGCATAACCGAGTCGGAAAACGAAAAAGCCCGCGCGGCGGTAACCGTGCGGGCTTCAGAGACACTTATTCACAGTGTCAGGTTGATGCGTATTCTACGGTCGAAAACCGCAAAGTCAAGAAATTGCGCGTCATGACGCCATAAATGGCAACGTGGAGAGCAAATCGTCGGCGCGTTTGCGCGCCAATGACTCGATTCCGTCTACCGCAGTCAGGACAGCGGCGCTCTCCGCTTCCTCGTCCAACACGGCATCCGCACGCGCGCCGTCAGTCGCGACACGCACGCGCTTCGCCGGTGCCTTTGCCTTTGGCTTCGGCACCCCGCAAATCCATTCGCGCACTATCTTCCAGTGGGCCGAAGCCGTGTTTTCGCTCACGCCGCACTCTTTGGCCAGCGTGCTGATCTCCACTTTCACGCCCATCGCCTTTTCGACGAGCCGCCGCCGCAAGCGATAGTGCGACAAATGGCCGGCCAGCTTTGCCAGAGCGGCTTGCTCCAGAGTCCGGATCGCTGCGACGTATTCTGGATTGGGCATGTGCCCTGAGCAGCAATCGCTACCGCAGGCGCACGGCCACGATTTCGGCGCGAAGCGAGCGGCAAGTACCGCCCGATCCAGCTCGCTCAACTGCTCGAGCTCGCGGCGAATCATGCCGGCCTGCCCGGCACCGTCGTTACCGCTCAAGCCCTTCCCGGTGCGTGGCGACGGTGCGGCCATTCGATCGACCAAAGAGCGGTCCTGCCGCTGCATCGAATAGTTGAACGCGAACACGAGAGCGTCTTGTGGCGTGCGGAACAGCTTTTCTGTGGTTTCGCTCATCGGCTTGCCTTTCTAGGTTGCAGGTTTTTCAATGCTTCGATGCGCGCGCTCTGCGCGTGGAGCGTCTCGCTCAATAGCCAAAGCGCTGACGCGGAAATCATGACGGTCTCTTCAGGGCGCCCGGCGCGCACTGCGCGTGACGCCTCGCGCAACGCGCTTTCAAGATCGGTCTGCGCCGCCGGCGCGGGCCGAGGGCGGCTCAAACTGCACGCTCCAGCTCGCCAGAGTCAAAGAAATCGCGTAGCGATCTACGGTTCTTGCTAAGCCGCGCAGTGCAGCGCAGATATTCGCGATCGACCCACGCGCCGCGCGGCGCTTCGATGCCAGCGCGGCGGTCGTCAGGAACGTAGACCTCGACCTCTGCTAGATCCGGATCGAGCGATCCGTCGGCCAGTTTCTTGCGACGGATGACGCGCACGCGCGCGACGTGCTCGGCCTCCCCCGAGACATATGTGATGCGGTTACGGTATTTCCCATACGTCGCCGGAACTAGCGTCGGCACGTCGGTGATCAGCACCATCGTCATCGGCTTTCCCCGTAGAGTCGCTCGAGCGTCGCGTTGAGCAAATCCATCTGCGTCATTTTCAAGATCCGCAGATACGTCTGGTCTCCATGCACGCCGTTTCGGCCTTGATGGCAGTCGTCGTGACATAGCGGGATCGTGCAAAAGTCGCCGGCGCGCTGCGCGCCACCATGGCCAACGCGAGCGTGGTGTACGTCGGTTTTCGATTGCTGCTGGCGGTCGAGCAACGTGCAACAGATGCACGCCATCTTCGCGATACGCCCCATGTGCGCCGACTCGCGCTTGTTAGGTCGATGCTTCATGCAGCGATCTGCTGGCGGATAGTGGAAAACGGATCGATTTTTCCCGCCAGCACGCGGCGACGAAAGCGATGCTGCTTCCCGTTGACGGAATTGGACGTCGCGACGGGCATCGGCGCGTCAGGGCCTGCGCCTAGTGACCATCGAGGCCACCAGCCGCCATTGCCAGTGACTCGAACACGTTCCCAGCCTGATTTGAAAAAGTGAATGCCGTGCCCCTGGCGTAAGAGCGTGGTGACGCGCTGACGTGATCCTGCGCAGCGCGCGGCGATCTCCGGCACAGTGAGGTTTGGCTGAGCCGCCAGCACGCGGATGAGCTCTTCGGTCACCCACGAATATGAGCAACCGCGCTGTTTCGTGCGCCGCGGCAACCCGCTTGCGAGGCCGTGCTCCATCACCGACCGCCAGCCGCGCGCGGGAAAATGCTCGGCGCAGAGCTGCTTCAATGTGCCCTTCTCAAACCAGATCTTGCGGAGCAGCGCGTATTCAGCTGGCGTCCACTTCGCGTAAGCCATTTCGCGCACGCCAAGCTTCAGTTTGCGCATGCGCCCCTTGACACCGTTGCATGTGCGACCGGCGAAGTGCGCGGCAATCTGCTCGGCATTTAACTCAGTTGCGTGGAAAGCACGCAGGCGCGCATCGTCTTCGGGTGACCAATCGGGATTTTTCATGCCTCACCGCCGCGCACGAGACGCCAGATGCGAATAAGCAGCGGTGCGCGCCGGGGCGCCTCGGGCTGCGCCTCCCACAGGCGCCCATTGGCCCCACAAAGATCAACGGAGATGAAATCGCCACCGCGCGCCTCGCTACACGTCGGCAACCAGCCATTGACCGGGTCGCGCAAATATTCCATACGCGGGTGGCGACACGCGCGCGGCATGCGTGGCGAAGGTGGTGACGGTTGACCGAAGCGGCATGTCGAGCACGTCGGCGCCGGCTTTTGAATGGTGTCCATTGCACGCCTCACACCGCAACGCTGCGCGTCAGATCTTCAATAAACTTCCCAATAAGCTCACACCGTTCGCGCAGATTCTCTATCGACGTGCGCAGGGTGAGCGTTTTTCGCGCTTCATTTCCGTCTTCGTCGGACAATCTGACATTGAAGTGGTTTTTCATCGCCGTTTATCTCCCGTCAAAAGGTTTGCCGGCGCGCGGCCGGCGATCATGGATCTAAAGTCAGGCCTTCGTGAAATCGACGTAGTACTCGCCACCCAGCTCGAACTGCACACCGGCTTCGTGGTTCACCGTCTGCAACTTCATGACGCCGCCGGGCGTCGCCGCGTAGAAAGCGTCGTTTTCCGGAGAGCCGTTCACCACCGGCGACAGCTCGATCTCGTGGATATGCCCCTTCTGGCTGTCCCAGTGCTCACGCTGGCTGGTCGACGTGACTTTGAATTTCGCTCGTACGGTGCTCATGGTTTGCTCCAAGGTTGAACCGCCAGCAGCTGCTGGCGGCGTGATGAAAAGAGATGGGAAGTGCGATTGGGCGTAGCGCATGTCCGCCAGTCGTTCCCTGCGCACGCGTGCGGCGTTTTCCGGCGTGCCGAGGAAGTACTCCTCTGCGCTCATCACACCGGGCATACGCATGGCGCGCCACTCAGCTGCGATCTGCTCAGGATCGAGGCCCACGCCACTTGCGACCGCGCGAGCGGCGTCGATCGGGTTCACGCCTATGGTTCCGTCGCTCACGGTTTCGAGAGCGTTTCGGCAAGTTCGTCGAACGTCGAACTGCCGCGCACAAGCGAGTCGCCGAAGTAGACTGAGATGCGCGGATGCGGCGCGCGCACGTCGTCGTAGCGGATATTTTCTTTGGACCACTGGTCGAGCGCGTATTGCTCCAGTTCGGTCTCAGCGGCGATGAGAAGCGTTCCGTCTGGGCGGATCTTCGTTTTCATGCTGGCACCTCGTCAGGAACATCGGCGCCGAACTTAAGCGCCACATATGCGCGCATCGCCGCGACGAGCGCAGTGGCTCCCGAGAGCGCGTGCTTGTTGAACAAATCACGTAGTTCCTGTTGCTGTGCTAACCAGTGGAGATGGCCGTCTTGATCGAGCCAAGGGGCTATTTCGAAGCGCTCGCGCTCGATAATCGGACCGCCTTGCGCCCAATCCGACGAGTAGTGCGGCACCCCGCGCGACCCGTGCTCGCTAACAATCACCTGCACAAAGGAATTTGCCTCCGCACGAAATCGACGGTCTACGGCATGGCCCTCTGCGCGAGCCACCCACTCGTCGAGCTGCGCGCCGCTCAGTTCGGATACCTTCATTGGGATGCTCCCGGTTCGCTGTTCCACATTTCGACAACGTCGGCGATCGCCTTTTGTGGGGCCGCGCTCGTGAATTGCAGCGTCACCGTCACGTCGCATTCACCGCACTCAATGCTGGCCAGCCACGAATTGATTTCGATCTGATCGACGCTCGGATCTTTCGCCACGCCGCCGCAAAATTTGCAGGGTTCGAGCTTCATGCTTTCCATCCGTCGTTGTTTGTGCGGCGTGAAAACTTCGCGCGGCGGCGCGCGGCACGGTTATCGATCTCGGTCGGCGATGCGAACTCGGGGAGATCGAATTGCGCGCGGGCCAGCTTTTCGCAAGCGGCCTTCATCCGCAGCTCCTCGCCGTCGAAAAGCGAGTCGCACACGATTAGCGCCCCACCGAGTTCGCGCGCGACTCGCTCCGCCAGCTCCGGATCAATGCCGTATACCTCGGGATGAAGAACGAAATACACTCCGGTCACGCTGGCACCTCTTCGCCGAAGACCGCCATCACATAGGTGCGTGCCGCAGCTATGGCAGGAGTCGGGCCATTCGCCGTGAAGAAGACCCCGTTTCTTACGTGTGCCGCACGCCAAGTATCTGGAAGTTCAAAAATGCCAACCCGTTCTGCATCGGAGAAGTTGGTATCGAACGGAAGCGGCGCCAATTGCCAGTCTTCGGTGCCATCTTCAAGGACAGGAATCACGACCCGCCAGCCAGCCGGCGCGTCCTCATAAAATGAACATTTGACCCACACTTCCAATGTGTGGCCGCGCATGTCTTTAACTCTCATGCCGGCACCTCGTCAGTCACTTCGGCGCCGAACTTTGAAGCGACGAACGCGCGCATCGCCGCGATGAGCGGCGTGGGACCCTCTTCGATAACATCTGCCTCCAGATAACCGTGACAGATCTCTGGCCGCACAAGCGCCACCCAAGCGTCACAGAGATAGACCGCGATTCCTTCGCGTTCGATGATCGGACCTGCTTGCTGCCAGTCACTCGAATAGAAAATCAGCACACCGCAGTCGGTCGCGCGGTAGCAGCCGTCTTGAAAGCTGTAGGCCGCACCGCGGCTTCCGTCTGCTTTCGCGACCCAGTAATCGAGCAGCGCGCCGCTCAGCTCACTTACTTTCATTCGAGATACTCCTTTCGGCCATCGGTGTGCACGCGATACCAGCGTTTCTTGATGGTCTTGACCCACGCGCCGTCGGACCAGCGGTAATAGCGTTCCTCCGTCGTTTCGAGCCAATAAGTCCAGTGCCGATCGCGGCGGAACAGGACCACGACAAACGCTATGAACGCCACAAAAAGAAACGTCGAAATCCAATCGAGCGTGCTCAAGCGGTCACCTCGTCGAGCTGCTCGTCGTGCACCGGCAGCCCAGTGATCTGGCGCAGGCAGTAGTCGGGGACGGCGATGACGTCGTGGAGGATGTCGCACTGGCGATCGAAGTCCCAACAGGGCATCGGACGCGGCAGCCGCACGACCCAGCAGAAGCCGAGATTCGGGTAATCGACGGTTTCGCCAGGCACATCGACCGGCAGCCCGAGCAACTCCGGGAAATCGGATTTGACGATGAGCGCCATGCACGGCGGCTTACAGTTCATGCGGTCACCTCGTCTCGCTCTTCTTCCGTCACCGGCACACCATTGATCGGTCGAAGCTGCGCGTCGAGGAAGCAGCACTCAAGGTCGTAGCCCGCCCGCTCGCCCGGAAAATCCCAATCCGAAAACGGCCCGGGCGCGCCGATGAAGCGCACCTCCCAGTACGGCCCTTCGTCGTCCTCTTCCGGCGGCGAGAGCGCGAGTACTTCGACGATGCGCCCTTCGTTTTCGGGGAATTCGTCCCGAATCACATAAGCGAGATCTCCGGGTTTGCAGTTCATCGAAAGGCCTCCGCGATCTGTCGATTAATTTCTTTCTGAAACTCGGCGAATAGGCTCCATTGCGTATCGAATAGACCTTCGCCGTAGGCAAGTTGCAAAACCTCGCGGTCGACGTGATCAAGAATTTCGACGTCGGCCGGCGCCATATGCGACCGATCACGTCGATACGCGCTCGCCGCCATGCGCAGCCAGGTCGGCCCAAAGATCACGCGGGAATCCGAGGCTAGCGCGATGAGCGCCGCGGCCGACAAATAGTTCGCGATGTCGTTTTTCACGCGCCGCCCTTCTTCGCCGCGCGCCGGCGGTCGTCGATCGAGCGGTTGATCATCGTGCCGCCCAGCCCGTCATCAGCGCGGATGCCTTCGCCGCAATGAGGGCAGCACGGCACCATCGAGCGGCTGCGCCATGCCTTCTCGACGCGCTGAGCGGCCGTCAGGTGGATGTCGCGCACCTTCGCCTCGGCGTGCGCGCGTTCGCGCTCATTCAGCCTTCGCAGCGCGCGGCCGTAGTGATCGAGGAACAGCGTGAGCGTCCAATAAGCATCGAGCTGCGTGCCGCAATCAGCGCAGCGCACAATGCTCCCGACGTCGTCGAGGTTGAGCCGCTTGTGCGCGCACTCGGTCGCGGCCCGCGTCTCGTGCTTTTGCTGGCGCTGGATGCGCAGCTCGTCGATGTCGATGACGTTGCTCATCGCAGCGACGCTTGCAACATGGCATATGCCTTTGTGCCCATCACGAGCCGATTTCCCGGCAGCTTGTAGATCGGGCTGTGCGTGCCGAAGAACTGGAGCATCCAGTCGTTGAGCTCGTCGACAAACGCAGCCGGCATTAGCGCCGCAAACTCAGGCGACGTCTGCATGCGCGGAACGTTGTCGAGCGCCGGATCGACGGAGATGTTCATGCCGAACAATTGGCTGCGAAGTGGGTTGTCGATCATGACGCGTAGAAGTCCACAGGGAGAAGGTGGTCGCCGAAAAATTCGATGACGCTCTGGTACCGCGCCGTGCCCTGCCAGCGCTTCAGCACGTGCTCGATCCACGGCCCGCGGCCAGAGGCCTGCGCCACGCGAATCAGGTAATCCGGGGTCGTCTCGTTCGGGCGACGCTCCACGCGCTTGCTTCTGCCCTGCGCGTTGATGCCCGAATCGCTTTCCCACCACGGCGTGCTCTGGCTGGCGGACGGCTCGGCCTGCGCTTTCCCGGCCGCCAGCACCTCGCTCACGAAGCAGTCGAGAAATTTCGCGCCAATGGCGCGCTCGTCCTGCTTTGAGTCGCGGCGCTTCTGCGCGCGGCGATGCGCTTCCGCCAGCTGCACCTGCGTCAAGCCCTTGCCAACCCATGTCAGCACGAGCAGGCGGTCCGCCAGCTGGTCGACCGCGACGTTCGGCAGCACGGCGAGCCACGCGAGAAGTTGCGCTTCGGCATCTGGCGGCGCGATGTCATCAGCGTTGTGCGGCGGCTCTTCGGTTTGCTCGTCTTCAGGCAGCAGCGGCAGCGAGTTATCCACAGCGTCGGCTTCGCGCGCGTCGCTGCTGCTACTGCTCTCTAAGCCAACATCTGCTTTATTGGGCTCCAAATTTGGAGGGGCTTGAGGTGGGATTTCACCCCCCTTAACGTGGGATTTGGAGGGGCTTGAAGTGGAATCTGGAGGGGCTTCGTTTTTGGAGGGGCTTGGTTTTTCACCCCTCTTAGCCCGCTTACCCGAAGAGGCTCCAATTTTGGAGGGGCTTCGTTTTTGGAGGGTCTTCGCCTCGTAATCCTCACGTGACGGAGGGCTGAGCGAAATCGTTTCGCCCGTGCGCTGGTCGATCGCCTGCACTATCGTCGAGCCGGCCGGCGCCACCATCTGATAGACAACGATGCTGCGTGTCTCGCCAATGCGCTTGTCCGTCTCGATCAGATAGCCCTTCTCGATCAGCTTCGCGCGCGCCTTGCGGATCGTCTGGATGTTCAGCTCCGTGTCGATGAGCAACTCCTCGTTGGTCACCCAGGTGCTGTAGTCCTCACTGGCCCAGTTCGCGTAGGTCTTCAGGACAGTCTTGGTCGTCGAGTCGCCCACGCACTGGCGCTTTGCCCATTGGAAAGCGTAGTGGCTCATGCGACGGCCTCGCGAATATGGCGCGCGATGCGGCGCTGCGCGTCCATGCGCTGCTCCCAATAGCGGTAGTAGAGGTTTTTGTGCCACGTGCCGAGCACGGCGGGCGGCAGCTTCTCGCGGCCAAGCACGTGCGGCGCGCGCGCCACGAAGATCTCGAAGCCGTCGAGACACGTGCTGGTCGACTGGACGCGGGTCGGCTTGACGTGCCAGACGCCCGCGCGCTCAGGCACCCACTCGGGGATGCCGAGCTGCTGGGGCACGACGTAAATGAAGCGCGTGATCCAGGCGGGCATGCCCACCCACTTCGGCTTCGCGAGATCCCTGCGCCAGTCGCCGAGCGAGATCTTCACCTCGAGCTCGGTCGCGTAGTTCGCGCGCGTGACCACGACGAAATCGGCGCGATACTCGAAGCGGCTGTGACCGACGGCGTAGCGGATCGACGCCTCAGGAATCAGGGTGTTGGCGCGATGATCGACGTGGCGCCGGATGGCAGCCTCGATCAGGCCAGCGTTGAACTGACGGCCATGATCGCCGCCAGCAGATGAATTCTCATGCTTCGACATTGGCGTCTCGCGGCGCGCCGATATTGACGCGGTAATGCACGATTCGCCCGTCGCGCAGCTCTTCGACCAGGCCGAGCGCCGCCAGCGCGCGGATCTGGTCGCGCACGCTGCTGTCGGAAATGCCACACATCACGGCAATACGCGCGATCGTCGGGCAACACTCGCGCGTGCTCATCACGCTAAGGTGCGCCAGACAAAGCAAAACGAGCTTCTGCATGCCGCGAAGCTCGATGTCCCAGGCTTGATTGGTCAGGTGGTGAGACATCCAGTCCCCATAGCTTGTTTGACCGCTTCAGCGATCTGGCTGCGTTGTGTAGGCGGCATCGGCAGCGAAAGGTCGCGCCGGTCGACGGCATCGCGATCCGTTTTTACCCTGCGCAGGTTCAGGTCAGGCATGACGCCCTCCTCCTGAACGGTCTTGGGGATCTTTCCAGCGAAACCGAGCATCTTCACGCCTCGAACGACCCAGACCGGCTTCTTCATGATTTCGGTCCATTGGACGTCCAGCTCGACGACGTTCACCACGGCGCCATCGTTCGCAGTGCCCGTATTCACGACGCGTGCGATATCTCCCGCTTCGACGTTCATTGGTCTTCCTGAATGCGTGAACGAACCGTCAGGCGGCAGCGCCGCATGCACCCATATTCATGCGCGCGCAACGGCAATTACTGCCGATGACGTTCCCTTCCGCGAGATAGTCCATGTAGCTCACGGTCGTCACGACGAGACCGATCGCGCGGAACAGCGTGTCGAGATGTTCCAGAGTGATACCCGCCGTGTTCGACAGGATCTTCGATGGCATCGACTGGTCCCAGCCCGTCGCCTCGAGGATGGCCTGCTTCTTCTTAGGGTCCGCAATCGCTTCCCGTAACTGCTTTTCGACGATAGGCATGCGCATCGGCGCAATCGGTATCGTCTGTGCTGCGTGGTTCATGAGGGTTACTCCCTATTCAATTATTCAGGAATGCGATTGAACGCATCCTCTTTTACAGTCGGTGCATGCCACTCACAAATACGCGAGATCACATGCCCTACCGCTCTGCCTCCCTGCGACTGCGTCTCCAGCAACGACGCTCGGCCCACGATGCTTTGCGCGCCGGCGCGTGCAGATCTAAGAATCCTTTCAACGCAGCGCGCATCGAAGACATCGCGCTTACGTTGAGTTGCGTCCGCCAAGAAGGCGACGCGGCTTTTCATTCAGACGCCGGCGCTGCTCTTCTCGCCTTCAGTGGCGAGCAGAAACGCGAAACGGGCAAACAGCCAGGCGGTCAGCGACAGGACGCCGAGCGACGTGCAGCCAATCGCGACCTGCGCGATAAGGCGCGCGAAAAAGATCGCGCGCAGCCAATAGCGAACCGCGCGCGGCGTGGACGCACCCTTCGGAATCGGCCGGTTGACCCAGTGCGCAAGCACGTAAATCAACGTGGCGCCGAACAGCGCTGCGACTGTGCACCACCAGTAGAAGGTCAGGACACGGCCGCCAGCATCGACGCCGCGCACGAGCCACAGCCAGCCGAAAGCAATCTCGGCGGCAGGGCCGAAGAAGGCATAGAGCCAGCGCATTTAGTTGCTCCTCGACTGACAGAAATGGTGGGGATCCACTCCACGTTTAGAATCGGAGGTTCCTACGCCAACCGTTTCTTCACGAAAGGGAATCCCCATGACGGACGAAGTCAAAGTAGCGACGTACGAAATGCCCGACGGGACGTATCGCGTCGAGATCACGCACAACGGGCAGACAAGAAGCTTCACTCCAGACGCACTTTCGGAGCACATCAACGTGTTGGCGCAAGTTCGCGAAAGTTTGATACCGCCCGTGCGCACGAGCGATCCAGAAGTCGGCGAGAAAACTCTCGCTACGGTCGATCCTCGCTGGTGGGCTTCATACGAGCAGTTCATCGGAGGCGCCCTGCTTCAAGTCCGGCACCCTGGATTCGGATGGCAAGCGTTTGCGATCCCGCTCGAGAGCCTGCGGGCGCTTCATTACCACCTTGGCGAGGCGCTTGCCACAGCAGAACAGGCTGCGTCTGCCCAAAAAGCGAGCTGACCGCAAACCGCTCGATCTCGATCAGCCGTCCCGCGCACTCGACTCGATCATTCGAGGCGGGGCGGTCGCTAAATGCAGTCATCTCAAATGCCCTCCTCGTGCTGTGCAACCTCCGCCAGCTCCGGCCAGTACTCCGCCCAATCCGTCGGGCGCAGATCCTTGCGCGTAACGTCGCCGCCCGTCAGCCGTTCGATTGCAACGCAGCGGCTCGGCGGCACCTTGCGCTCGCCATTCACCCACTGCTGCACAGTCGGTGGCTTCACGCCAATGGCCCGCGCAAGAGCCGCGTTGCCGCCAATCAATTTGCTGGCCCGCAGGACAGCCTCGGTGTAGGTCTCGCTCATGAACGGCATTATATGGCATTGCCTCATTTTAGCAAGGCATTGCCGCATCGACCTTTGCACGGGTCAAATTAGGCAATGCTTACTGGGAAAGAATTAGGCGATGCCATTTCGGTCGCCATCAAAAGAAAAGGCGTCACGAAGAAGGCTTTCGCGGACGCTATGGGCGTGCGTCCAGCATCCGTTCAGGATTGGATCAAATACGGGCGCGTGGCGAAGGTCCGTATCAACGACCTGATCGAGTATTTCTCGGACGTTGCCGATGCTGGCTATTGGGGGTTGAACTTCGATCCGCTGATGACGATCGCACTCTTCGATTCATTCGAAAGCGCGAAGAGCGCCAACCGCGGTCAGATGAACGACGATTTAAGCAGTATCGTAAACCCTGAGGTAAACCCTGGTTCCACGGAAGTAACTGCCAGCTTAAAAAGTGAGCGCGACACGCTGGATCAATTCATCAATGAACTGAGAGAAGCCTTCGAGAGCGGCAAGTTGACTCCGAAGCGATTGGCGCTACTGCGCGATCTGCTTCAGGACGGCATTGATAGCCAACCGCTCTCCTATGCGGAGCAAAAGCTGACGACCCGGGGCGTACATGGCGGAGCACGAGGACACACCGCGCGAAAGAAGACTGGATAAGGTCGTGAACCTCGACGCCTATCGCAAGTCCATAGGCGCCCCAACTGAGAGCCGGGGCGCGGGATTTTCTGTGTACGCGCATCTTTACATCGATTTGTGCTCCGACGGCGAGACACGGTTCGGCATTGTCGGAGCAAACAGCGACAATGCCTTAGGATTGCTCGAACCTATCTTTGTTCTAGGCCGCCAGCTCGTAAGGCTGACGACTGGCTGATCACATGCCTCGCAGTTTCCTTTCAAACGTCACGCCATCTTGATCTGGGCGGTATAGCGCCCACCCCAACATCTCCACCCGCTTCTCGCCCGTCACGCCAAGAATGTCCCTCGTCGCATAGACGAAAATCAACCTGCTCTCCTTGGCTGGCGAATGGCCGGCCTTCGCGAGCCCTTGCGCTACAGCAATCGCCAACGCCTCGGTATCGGCTTCGCTCGTCGCAAATCCGTCTTCCGGCTCGGTCTTGTAATGGATCGTCAATGCCAGGCTTCTCGCATCGCGCGTGTCGATTGAGACGTTTGCCCATTGCGGGCGAGGAAGGAGCGATTTCACCGCTGCCTTCACGACTTGTCCGTCCGGAGCCGTGCTTGCAGGTTCACCTGCCATTGCGCCAGCGCAGCTGAATGCGAGCAAAAGCGCCGCAATTTTTTTCACATCAAACATCTTTGGTCCCTCGGTTGAAATTTTGAATTTCAGCCATTGTCCGTTCCCTTAAAAAAATATGGCAATGCCTCTTTACAAGATATATGGCATTGCCTAATATTCGCTCCATCAGATCGCAACACGCAACGGAGCGAACCATGTCACAGAAGCAGCAAGCCAATCCCACCGCCAGCGCACAAACTCGTGCCGGCGCGCGCGGCGTCCGCGCTCTGCTCTGGACCATTCGCGCCGCTCGCAACGTGTTCGCCATCCTCGGTGTGGTTTTCGTCTATCTGCTCCTGCTCGGCTATCAGCAGTACACCGATCGCCTCGCAGCTGGTGACACGTCGTGCGCTCTCACGCGCTGCCTGTGAGAACCGACATGCGCCCGACGCCCACCCGCCTCCCCGACGAGCTGCTCGCGCAAGCGTGCCGCACGCTCGGCGTCGAAGGCACGCCCGATGAAGCGCTGCTCAATCCCGCCGTGCGCGCCGCAGTCCAGGCCGCTGTGCGCGCCCAGATCGTCGGCCGTCCGCAGCGTCACGTCGGCCACGCATTGGCGCCGCGACACGCTCCCGTAACCCAGACGTGCTTCGCCTTCGACGAGTCGTTCGTCGACCTGAAGCGCCGCGCCGCCAACGACGAGGACTGATCATGGCCAAGCTTTTAAACGCAGCTGGCTCGGTCGCAGACGTCAGCGCCACCTTCGAAGCGATGAGCACGGAAGAGCTCATCGCGACCGATCTCGTGCAGCGCGGCGCCATCGATGCGCTCGAAAAGCTTATGGAATTCGGCGTGTCGCTTCAGACGGTCGATGAGATGCTGACAAGCGCTCGCTTCGGCCGCCAGCTTTTGCGCAGCGTTGCTGTTGACCGCGGCGTGCGCCTGGTGAACGAGGAATGACGATGAACACGATCGGCTATCTCGGCTCCGCAACCCTCGCGCTCGGCTGCGCTGCTTATGCGGCGATCGCCTCGGCGAAGCGCTTTGAACGAATCTTTCCCGCCCCCGCGAACGATGTCCCGGGCACTCACGGAGGCGCGGCCGCGGCGCGCCTTCCGCATGGGGTTTCGATGACCGCCATGGCGCTCCGACAAGGTCTGCCTGAACTGCCGCAGCGCATGCGCGCGCTGCCACTTGATTCGCGCGGCTATCCGGTACCGGTTTTCGCACAGCGCGACAGCGGCGTGCCTGACTATCGACGCTGCGACAGCGAAAAACTTGCGGCATGCGTGTATTACAAACGCTGCTGCGTCTGCGGCGAACCGGTCGGGCAGTACAAGGCGTTCATGATCGACGCGCTATCGGCCGTCACGCGCACGTCCTTATTGCCCCCCGCGCATATCGAATGCGCGAAATTCGTGGCGAAGGCATGCCCGGTCATTGAGCAGCGCGTCGGCGTTTCGCTCGTTTGGGTAACGCGGGCCTATGAGGCACTCCAGCACGAAAGCGGCCTGATCTTCCGCATGGCCGAGGCCGAGCAGACGTGCTGGTACATCAACGGACGCCGCGCGAACCGCGATGAGGTGCGCTCGTCGTTCGAGGACAGCTTGCCGGCGCTTTACGACGCCGCGCACGCGAAAAGCGAAGCCGCAGTGTTCGAACTAGACACGATGGTGGCGCGTGCGACACGCTACTTCCCTGCGCATTCAGCCGCTGCTTTTCGCTAACTCAAAATCAACTGGCTCTCAGGTGCGCGACCAATTCCCCGGCGTCGCGTGCTTCTCGGTGGGCGGCTCGTACAGCGCCCCATTTTTTAGGATCAGATATGGACGGTCAAAAATTCGAGCAATGGGCTCTCGTCGAATTGTTCGGACACCAACGTATTGCAGGCCGTGTTTCGGACCTGACGGTTGGTGGCCAGTCGTTCGTGCGCGTCGACGTGCCGGCGTGCGAAGCGACCGATGAATATCCGGCGCTCCAGCCCTTCACGAAGGCCTTTGGCCCTGGTGCGATCTACGGCATCACGTTTCTCGATGAAGGCGCAGCACGCATGTTCGTGCGTCAGCTGCGTGTGCAGCCGATTGGCACGTGGGAATTGCGTCGGGCATTGCAGGACTTGCCGGCCGGTCGGGGTGCGCAAGCGCAGCTAGACATGGCCGACGACGTGCCCATTTAAGCCTCGCAGCCACGGGCTCACCTCATTCCAACGTTCGAGACCTAAGCCATGAAAACCATCTTCATCTTCAACGATTCCCGCCCCACCGATTTCAAGATGCGCGTCACCGCGCTAGGCGAAGACGGAAGCCGTGCGGCGACCATCGTTTTCGACACTAATACCGGCGTGCACTTCGAATACGCCATGGGCTGCAAGCACGAGTTCGACGCGAATGTCGAATCGAGCGTCTCGGTTCCCGTGAACGACACGCGCCAGCGCGTTCTCGCTGCGTACGACAACACCTTCGGCAGTGGCAACTGGATCCCCATGCTGATCAGCCCGAATGCCGATAACGCGGACTTCCGCGCGGCACTCGCGCTCTATCGCCAGCGCGCTGAAATCTTCGATGCAATCGAAGCGCGCTTCAGCGACATGGCTCTCGCCAAGATCTTCGAAGCCGTCATCAACCCGTCGGGCCCGAGCAGCGATCGCGTGATGCATTGAACGCTCGTGAATGAGCTGGAATGAGCCGAATAGATAAGGAGATTTCCCCGTGCAATCCAACGAACAGGCGTCAGTCGACTTCATGCTGATCGACAGCATCCGCAAGTCGCCGACCAACCCCCGCAAGCGCTTCCCGGAGGCCGAACACCTTGAACTGGTTGCTAGCGTGCGAGAGCATGGCATCCTGCAACCGGTGCTCGTGCGTCCGTGGCCGGATGAGCCGGGGCTGTTCGAACTCGTCGCCGGCGAGCGCCGTGTGCGCGCGGCCACCGATGCCCTGCTCGCTCAAGTGCCCGTTCTCGTGCGCTCGCTTTCCGACGACGAAGTGCTCCAGATTCAGATCGTGGAGAACCTGCAGCGCCGCGACCTTCATCCACTCGAAGAAGCTGACGGATACAAGGTGCTCGCAGATCGCGGCCACACGCTCGTTCAGATTGCGACCGAAGTTAGCCAGACGAAGACCTATGTTGCTCAGCGGCTGAAGCTGTGCGCGTTGAGCGATGGCACGCGCAAGCTCTTCTTCGAGGGCAAGCTCACGGCGACTACCGCGCTGATGCTCGCACGCATGCCGATCGAGTTGCAGAAAAAGGCAGCGGAGGAAATTACGCAGCTCGACTGGAACGATGAGGTCATGTCGGCGCGGGAGGCCTCGCAGCATATTCAGGAAACGTACATGCTCCGGCTCGACCGGGCGCCATTCCAGACCTCCGATGAGGCGTTGGTGAAGGGCATCGGCGCGTGTGGTCCATGTCCGAAGCGCACCGGCAATCAAGAGGATCTCTTCGGCGATGTCGAGAGCAAAGACGTCTGCACCGATCCATCCTGCTACGCAAAGAAACGTGAGGCCGCAGCTGCCCAAAAACGTGCTGAAGCTGCTGCCACAGGACGTCAGGTGATTACCGGGAAGGAAGCGAAGCAGATTCAGCCGAATGAATATGGAGGCCTACAAGCTGGTTATGTGGACCTCGATGCGCGTTGCTATGACGACGCGAAACAGCGCACGTTTCGCCAGATCCTTGGCGCCAAAGGCGTGAAAACCGCAGCGCTGTTGGAAAGCCCCCACGACGGAAAGCTGCTCGATGTCATGCCGAAGGCTGATCTGAAAAAAGCACTCGCCGACAAGGGCATTCAGGCGCCCAGCGCCGGCACAGCAGATCCCGCGCAGTCGGCCGAATTGGCGAAGAAAAAAGCGGCCGACGCATACCGCGGCTCACTGTTCCATCAGATCCGCGAGAAGCATGTCGAAACCGGCCTTGACGACTTCGATCTCAAGATCGTCGCCGTTACGTTCTATCGACGCCTCTGGAATGAAAACCAGAAGCGCATCAGCAAGCTCTACGACTGGGGCAATACCGCGATCAGCGAGGCCGATTTCGCCAAGAAAGTCGACGAGTTCGAAAAAAGCGATCCGGTTGCGCTCGCGCGGCTGGTGATGGACATCGCGCTAATCGATGAGTCGGTTTCGCAGACCTTTAGCGGGGCGAAGCCCGAGCTGCTCGAAGCAACGGCGCGCGTGCGCGGCATCGATCCGGGCGCAGTGCGCAAACAGGTCGAATCGGACATGAAGCCGAAGCCCAAGGAAAAACCGGTACCGGCCACGAAGGCGCCCGCGCCGACCACGAAGCCGACGGCCAAGGCCGCGCCTGCGAAGACTCCAGCGGCGAAGAAAACACCGGCGGTGAAGAAGACCGCCGCGAAGCCGCGCGCGGCAGTCAGCACGCCCAAAGAGCAGGTCGACAAGGCGAAGCCAACATTCAAGCGTGACGCCAAATCGAATGAGCCGCTGCCGTTCCCAAAGACGGGGCGCCCATGAACGATGACCTGATCCGGCTCGCACGCGAAGCCGGGCTATCCGTCCAGCTCGACGCCGTGATCGGCTCGCAGCAGTACTCGAGTATCAGCGGCTCGTTCGACGCGCTCAAGCGCTTTGGGGATGCCTATTTCGAAGTCCGCGCACGCGAGATCCACGACGTATCTGCCTCGCGCGAAGCGGTTCAAGCAAACGGAGCAACAACATGAATCTACAAGGTAACCAAGCTCCCATAGACGGTAACCAGGGCACGACGCTCGACGTCAGCCCCACAGAGGTGGTTTGCAAAGTCGCCGGCATCACTATCTTCGGGGCCGCCGATGACGTGCGCGCGGCGTGTGCCGCGCTCGAAGCGCGCGCGTTGCCGACCTACCCCGATGAGTTGACGCCCGATCTACGGGAAGTACTTGGCTGGATGTGCTTCCAGTGCGCACACATAGCTAGGGCAATGCGTGCGGCCGGCGTCGAAATCGAGCACCGAGCCGAGGATGAGCAGGCTCACGTCATTCATTGGATGGTGAAGCTCGTTCTTCGGCACGGTGCGAACTGGCGAGCCGAGGGAGCGAAGCATATCGAAGCTTGGAAGCAGTCCGTTGAAGCGAAGGGGGCAGCGTGAACATCACCAGTGAAGCGAGATCTTTCCACCTTTGCCTCGACGTGCGCGGTGCGCTGACGAATTGGAGCTTGAAGGACTTCCGCGGCATGTTTAAGGACGACGATGGCCGAACGATGACGCCGCATGAAGCCAAGGCCGCGCTTCTCGAAGAGTTGTCGCAGGGCCACAACTTTATCCCGATGGGTGGCAAGTGCGACAACTTCGACCACAAGGAGCACGGCTGCATGGGCCACCCAGTCCCGAAGCGGAACGGTGAAACCGCATGAGCGAGAACAGCAAAATCGAATGGACGGATCATACGTTCAATCCGTGGGAGGGTTGTCAAAAGGTCGGACCAGGCTGCGATCACTGCTACGCCGAGGCACGCAATGCGCGCTTCAGCGGTGGCGCGGCGATCAACTGGGGACCAGGTGCGCCGCGCCGACGCACGTCGCACGCGAACTGGCGCAAGCCACTTCAGTGGAATGCAAAGCCCTTCTTCGAGTGCCCGGAATGCCATTGGCGTGGTCATGACGCTGCGAGCGTCAATGGTCTACCGACATGCCCAAATGTGCGATGCGCTTGTCTCAACCTTAGACGCACGCGACCGCGCGTTTTCTGCGCATCGCTCGCCGACGTATTCGATATCGATGTCGATCCGGCATGGCGCCGCGACCTGTTCGACCTTATCGAGCTAACGCCAAACCTCATTTGGCTCTTACTCACGAAGCGTATCGGCAACGCCTTCCGCGAGATCTCGCGCGCACGATCGCACGATTGGCTGATGGGGCGCGACAACGTATGGCTCGGCGCCACAGTCGTCAACCAGGTCGAAGCAGAACGCGACATTCCGAAGCTGCTTCAGGTCCCTGCTCAGGTGCGCTTCCTGAGCATGGAGCCTTTGCTAGGTCCCGTGCAGTTAGACCGCCTGCAGGTTTCCGATGAGGTCGAGCTGGACGTGCTAAGCGGGCAAACCGGATCGACAGCACAGCATGTGGTCTTCAAGCCAAAGACGGGCGACCGCATCGACTGGGTAATTGTCGGCGGCGAGAGCGGTGTCGACGCGCGCCCGATGAGCGCCCGATGGGTGCGCGGGCTGCGCAACCAATGTGAAAACGCGGGCGTGCCACTTCTTTTCAAACAATGGGGCGAGTGGTTACCAGGCGACACGGATGGCGAGAGCTACGCAGTTGCCGATGATGGCTCCGGCCGCGAATTTGGAGGTTCGATCCGTACGAGCCGCATCGGAGATCAAACGCAATTTCGTGTCGGCAAAAAGGTGGCCGGGCGTCTTCTTGACGGCCGCACATACGACGAATTTCCCAATGGGAGCCTATGAAATGGCCACAAGAGCGAAAACTACCCGGCAACGTGATGTCGCGTGCATCCGAATCGGATTCAACAGCTATTTGCTAGATGCAGACAAAGCTATGCAGGTGCTCAAACTCATGCGTGAGTCAGTCGAATGCGAGCGCGACTACGCGAATCGTAAGGTGCGCTATGTCGCTGGACAATCGCCGGACCTTGAGCTTTCCATGATTCAGCCCTCCGAAGTTGCGATGCCGCAAAACTCGCTTGCTCTCGAAGATCAACGCTGGTGAACAGCACGTGTCAGGCGTCTATCGACCATGGAATCGATCTGAGGCGGCGCGCACCTCTTCGGTAACTGGTCGACCGCATGCCTCGGCAACAGAAAGCGGATCGTGAAGGTACTCGAAGCCTTCAGCGACATCGTCACGAATGGTCTGCAAGTACTCTCGGTCCTCGTCGTGAATAGAGGGCAGCCCTTGAGCTTTACGAATGGCGTCGAAGGACTCAAATGCAGCGCTAGATTCCGCGCCTTTGAGCGCGACCTCCAGTGCTAACTCATGGCCAACGAGCGCAGCGATGTTTTTGTCATAGAACTTGTTCATACAAATTCTATCGGCAAAGCATCCCGAAACTTTAATCATTGAATGCGAGCGCAACGATGGATATGACTATCAAAAACGCCCCACAGCGCATTTACCTTGTTCTCGGCGACGGACTGCCCAGTGAGGCTATCGAGTTTTCGAGCCTCCATGAAGTGACTTGGTGCGCCGACAAGCAGAGCGCCGGTGACATCGAATACGTTCTGGCTCCCTCCGATGCGGTGAAAGCGCCGGAAGCTTGGGCGGTCGAATGGCCGAGCGGCCCGCAGGAAACGTGGCACAGCGTCTACATCAACGAGCGCGACGCACTAGATTGGGCGTCCAAACACGAGAACGCGAAAGTCACACCGCTCTACGCCGCTCCCGTCGCATCCGCTGCGGTAGCGTCGACAACGCCTATGGAGTTGCTGGGCGTCGAGGATGCGCTGAAGAATGAGTATGGCTTTTGGCGCACCTGCTCGGGCTGCCATGAGACAGAGGATGGCCATCCTGTCGGCCATTACCCGTTCAGCGCAATCTTGAAATGCGATTTGGGCTCAGGGTGCCGCGAATGCGGCGGCATCGGTGCGGTTTGGGATGACACCGACTATGAAGCGATGGCTGCCGCCGGCGACGCTGACGAAATTGCGCGCGAGCAGGCCGAAGAGGCGAAAACGCCAGTGGCATGGGTTCGCTATCGAAGCGATGGCGGCTTTGAAGGCCCGATCATGGACACCGACTCGCGTATGTGCGACACGCGCCGAAACTTTTGGACGCCGCTGTACGCCGCTACCGTCGCTCTGGGCGCTCCTGATGGATTGGCGCGCGTATTGGTCGAACGCTCGTACGACATGCGCGCGAAGGCAATAATCGCGTTCAACACTGCCGAGCAATCCGGCAAGGATCGCGACGATGCTCTAGATGCGGCGTGGCACGCGATGCTCAACGCCTCACCTACCGTGGGCGCAGATGTGGGAGCGCCGATCAACCTGGAAGGCCTGCGCAAAAAGTTGCTGACTCCGCGCAAGATTTTGCGCGACGACCAAGGCTTCCTGACGCACCCGGATTATCCGATTTGCGACGAAGGCACGCGCGCCGACACATTCCTTGAGGCGTTTGGCATCGAGACACGCTTTCGTGCGATGGAGAACGACCTCCCGGACCTGCATGAGCGCTGGTGCGACGGAGGCTTGGACAACTGCTCCGAATGGACGCCCACGGCACCCGAGGGCGATGGCTGGCTCCTGCTCGAAATCTACGACACGGAGGATGGCCCTTACGCACTGTTCGGACGTGACAAATACGAAGCCGAGAACGCTTTGAAGCGCCAGCGCATGCGAGACGATATCCAGCGACGCCAAGCCAGTGAGGGAGACGCGCAATGAGCAACGAAAACAAGCAGCCCGACGAGCGCGCGGCGTTCGTCAGATCCGTTCAGATGCTTGCGTTCCTGTGTCGCACTGAGCCGAAACGCCTTGACGATGAGACGTTGAAGGCGCTGGGCGAAGTTGAGGACCAACTGGTTGCGCTCGGACTGTCAGTGCGAAACGCGGACGGCGAGCTCAGCACCAGTGAAGGCCGTGCCATTTCCGTCCGCGCGGCAGAACCGCAAGCAGTGGCGCCATTAGGGTCGCCAGCGGAAGGCCACTGGGGCGAACCTGAAGTGCCCTCGGACGGACATTGGCTTGGGTCTGACGTCGATGATGGGCACGAGATCGAACAGGCAGAGGAGATGGTTCGTTTCTGCCCTGAGTGCGGAAGCCTCGGATTCGCGCCCGCGCCGCACCTTGATTGCTGCCCCGACGGCTCACACGCTCGGATGGTGCCGAAGCGCTTCGCCGAGATCTGCCGCGATACGTTCAAGATGGCGATTCATGGCGCGCCCACCGAGCTCATGAGCGACGCAGCGCGCGAAGGAGACGGCAATGTATAAGTGTGCATGCTGCGGCTCCGCGATGCCAAACATCCTAGCGGCTCCGACCGAATGGGAATGGTTCACTGGCTATTTACCGGAGAGAGTGGTGTTTTGCCCAGCGCACATTGGAACTCGGCTGCGCAATATCCTGAGAAAAATGGCGCTTGATCCCGAGACGCGCGCGAAATACCTGCATATCGGAGAAGCGCTAGACGCCGCCCGCAAAGCCGAGATCGAGCGCAGCGGAGGTGAAGCGTGACGAAACTTGGCTGCTCTTTCGAAGGCCCATCATTTGGCGCCAACTACCCGGATGGTACGTGCATTGATGGATACCTCTGGGATCTCGATAGCTGCGACGAGCCAGGCGGCCCGTTGCATTCCGGCGGCGACGTCCCTTGCCCGCACTGCAATACGCGCGAGTACGTCGTCGATTACCTCGACAAGCGCCCCACCGGAAACTCCCGCCAGCGCCGCGCCGCGATTCGCATGGTTATTGAACGCGTAAAGCGCCGATCAGGTGATTGGGCATGACCGTCTACGTCGACGATATGCGCGCGCCCTACGGCCGCATGGTGATGTGCCACATGATCGCGGACTCCGACGAGGAGCTTCATGCGATGGCCCATGCGATCGGCGTCGCGCGACGCTGGCACCAAAAGCCCGGCACCGCGCGCAGCCACTACGACATCGCACTAAGCAAGCGTGCGATCGCCGTGCGGCTCGGCGCCGTTGAGATCACGTGGCGCCAGACTGGCGCCATGACTGCGCGCAGACGCGTAGTTGGGCAGCTCGGTACGCCGGCGGAGGCGATCGTATGGCAACGCGAATTCGTAGCGGCGCGGCGCGCCATCGAGAAATCAGAAGCTTCGCAGTGAAACGAGGAAATGCCCGTGCTGGGCGATGGAGGTGAACATCATGAATGCGCAACTTGTCCCCGTCCGTCAATGGGCACTCGACGTTTTTGGCGAGCATGTCCCCCACCCCAATACGCTGCTCAACTGGATCAGGAACGGCAAGATCAATCCCGTTCCCAAGAAGATCGGACGTGCGTACTTCTGCCGTCCGGACGCCGTATACGTAGACCCGCGCGCAGAGCGCATTGAGAGGCTTGTGAATGGCCGCTAGAAGAAGAATCGCTGCCAGACGCAACTGGCCCGATAACCTCTATAAAAACACGAAGGGGTATTACTGGTTTCGCAATCCGGGCAACGGAAAGACCATCGGTCTCGGATATGATTTTCGCGAAGCCAGCTCCCAGGCGCGCACGGCTAACGCCGAGCTCGAACGCCGCAAGGGCCACGTCGACATTCTTCAAAAACTGGACATCGGCGTCGTATCGCTCGCGTCGTGGTGCGATACGTACTTTGAGACCAAGAAGGACGGTAACCGCAATACAGTGAACGCGCTGAAATCGCATATCAAGGCGATCAAGGAAGATCCTTTCTCGGCCCAGCCCATCGCGTCCATTACTCCCATGGAAGTGTCGACCTTCATCGACAAGACGGCGAAGGACCGCGGCGTGCCAACCGCGAAGCTGATTCGCGGAAAGCTGCTCGACATCTTCCGCAAAGCGATCGCGAAGGGGCTCGTGAAGCTTGGAGAGAACCCCGTCGAGCCGATCGAAAAGCCTGTGCATGAAGTCGCCCGCCAGCGCCTGACGCTAGATGATTTTTTGAAGATCCGATCGCTCGCAGAGAAGCAGCCTGAATATCGTTGGTTCGTAAACGCGATGAACCTTGCGCTCATCACCGGCCAGCGGCGCGAGGAAATCGCGAGCATGCGGTTCGAACAGATCAAGGACGGCTATCTCTGGGTCGAGCAGCAGAAGACCGGCGCGAAGCTCATGATTCCGCTAACGATCCATATGAAGGCGCTGGAGATGACGATTGATGACGTCATCAAGGCGTGCCGGGATAGCGTGGTGAGCCGCAGCCCAATTCACTACCTGAAGCGCAGCGCGAAACGCAAGCCTGGAGACGCGGTTTCGATGGCATCGCTGTCTTACGCCTTCAAGAAATTTCGCGATGAACTTGATCCCCAGATTCCCCTCGAAGAAGGCAAGACGCCGTCGACTTTTCACGAGATCCGCTCGCTGTCCGCGCGCCTTTATACGAAGCAGTATGACGAGCCGTTTTCTCAGGCGATTCTCGGTCACAAGTCGGCTTCGTCGACGGCACTTTATCGCGATTCGCGCGGACGCGAGTGGTCAGAAGTGAAGATCCACGCTGCCTGAAAATTTTGAATTGTTATTGGATCGCTATTGGATCAGCTACGTCAGATAAGGCTTTGCGGGGAATCCGATGTAACCACCGATTACAACCCTTCCCACTTATCAGAAAGATTAAATCCGTCGCGATTTCCCTAACCGGGACTTCCCTTAAGCTTCGATTTTTCTGACGTCTATAACGGTTAGATTACGTCAACAAGAATTAACGTAAGCTTAAGCACGTCGATATTTGATCGATGCGGCCGCTCCTTATAGTGAATCGACCTTTCACGACATCAGGCGTTCACAAGGAGACACCATGCCGGTCGCATTCATCACGCCCCTCAATCCCCTGCCCGGCCACGCGCCGCAAGTCAGCCCGACCGTGCCCGCAGCGCTGATCAGCGGCAACGGCGATACGCGTAGCTGGCCCGCATTTCACTCGGTCGACGGCGTGGTCAGCAGCGGTGTTTGGGAGTCGGAAGCATTTTGTAAGCGAAAGGCGCATCCCGACAGCATGGAGTTCTGCTTCATCCTCGAAGGCGCCGTCGCGCTCACCGACCAGCACGGCAACACCGCGTCGTTCGGACCCGGCGAGGCCTTTATCGTCGAGCCCGGTTTCGACGGCACCTGGGAATCGCTCACGCGCGTGCGCAAATACTTCGTGATCGCGAAATGCGCCGCAGCCGCCGTGCCTGCAGACCAGCCGAGGGCGCGCGATGAGCAAGTATGCTGACGCGAGTTTCTGGCTCGACACGCTGGACGAATCGGTGGAATCGCTTGAACCGCGCGCGAGCCTCGCGGGCGATATCGATGCCGATGTCGCCATCGTCGGCGCGGGCTATACGGGACTCTGGACCGCCTACTACCTGAAGCAGCACGCACCGGACCTGCGCGTCGTGATCGTCGAGGCAGAAACGGCGGGCTTCGGCGCTTCGGGGCGTAACGGCGGCTGGGTCGCGGGCTACATCTCGGGGCTCGAAAAATACGTCGCGCCCTTGCCGATGGCGCAGCGCCGAGCCTGCTGCAAGCTGCTGTTCGAGAACGTCGATGCGATTGCCGCTGCGCTCGCGCGCGAACAGATCGACGCCGATTTCCATAAGGGCGGCGTGGTCTACGCGGCGGCGCGTTTTCCCGAACAGGAAAAGCGCCAGCGCGCCGTGCTCGCGCAACTCTACGCGGCCGGCCATACCGAAGACGATTGCTACTGGCTGAGCAAGCGCGAACTCGATCGCACGGTGCAGTTGCGCGATGGTTTCGGCGGCGTATTCAAGCGCCATTGCGCGACCATCAATCCGGCGCGGATGGTGCGCGGTCTCGCGCGCGCCGTCGAACGGCTGGGCGTGCCGATCTTCGAGCAAAGCCGCGCGACGGCGATTCGCGCCGGCATCGTCGAAACAGCGCAGGGCCGCGTCAAGGCGCCCATCGTGATCCCCGCGCTGGAAGGCTATGCGTCGAGCGTGCCGGGCTTCGGCCGCTACGTGATTCCGGTGCAAAGCCTGATCGTCGCGACAGAACCCCTGAGCGACGCGCTCTGGGACGAAATCGGTCTGCACACGCGCCCCGCCTTCTGCGACGGCAGCAAGATGGTCAGCTATGGCCAGCGCACGCGCGACGGCCGCATGATCTTCGGCGCACGCGGCGGATATCGTTTCGGGAGTCGGCCACGCAGTACGTTTCGACTGGCCGATCCAGAATTCCGTCTGCGCGAAGCACTGCTCTACGATCTTTTCCCGATGCTCAAAGGCGTGCGCATCACGCACGGCTGGGGCGGCTCGCTCGGCATGGCGCGCGCCTTCGCGCCGCACGTAGTCTTCGACAAAGCGAGCGGTATCGGCATGGCCGGCGGTTATGGCGGCCAGGGCGTCGGGCCTTCGCATCTGTTCGCACGCACGCTGGCCGACCTCGTGCTGGGCCGCGAAACCGAACGCACCGCCATGCCCTGGGTATTCGCCGGCCAGGCGCCCAGCCGCGTGCTGCGCTCATGGGAACCGGAGCCGATCCGCTGGCTCACCTCGCGCGCCATCATGTCCACCTTCGAGTGGGAAGAGAATCTCTGCCGCATTGGCGCGGCAACGCAGTGGAAAAAAGCCTTTGCGATGAAGCTGAGCGATTCGATGTCGCTGCTCATGCGCTAACGCAGCTTATTGAAGATCGTCGTTGTTGCCTTATCCGCCCTAACCGGCATTCACCAAATCGTCAGTAGAACGATTGAATACGCAACGCACTACGCGATCAATCCATTTCATGGAGGAGCACACATGTCGATATCTCCCACGGCCGGCGCCCAGCCGCCGGCATCTCATTCGTCACTCACGCCCGGCTTCAAACAGCGGCACGTCACCATGATCTCGGTGGCCGGGGTGATCGGCGCGGGCCTTTTTGTGGCGTCGGGCCGTGCGATTGCAGCAGCCGGACCCGCCGCGATCATCGCCTATATTCTCGCGGGCCTGCTGGTCGTGCTCGTGATGCGCATGCTCGGCGAAATGGCCGTCGCCTCGCCCGACACGGGTTCGTTCTCCACCTACGCGGATCGCGCCATCGGTCACTGGGCGGGCTTCACGATCGGCTGGCTCTACTGGTGGTTCTGGGTGCTGGTCGTGCCGCTCGAAGCGATTGCGGCCGCAACCATCCTCAACACCTGGCTGCCCGCCGTGCATGTCTGGGTATTTGCGCTCGGCATCACGGCGCTGCTCACCGTCACGAATCTCTTTAGCGTGGGCAAGTACGGCGAATTCGAATTCTGGTTCGCCATGTTGAAGGTCGTGTCGATCGTGCTGTTTATCGGCTTTGGCGTAGCGGCGATACTCGGGCTGATCCCCGCCGCGCCCGTCAGCGGGGTTTCGCGGCTCGTGGAAGCACACGGCGGCTTCGCGCCGAACGGTGCTGGCGCAGTGGTCGGCGCATTGCTCACGACGATGTTCAGCTTTATCGGCGCGGAAGTCGTGACGATTGCCGCTTCCGAATCGAAAGACCCCGCACGGCAGATCTCTAAAGCGACGCGCTCGGTCATCTGGCGCATCTGCCTGTTTTATGTGGGTTCCGTTTTCGTGGTGATTTCGGTAGTGCCGTGGAACGATCCGCTGTTGCCGCTGCATGGCTCGTATCAGCGCACGCTCGAACTGATGCATGTCCCGCATGCGAAAGCCATTGTCGACGTGGTCGTGCTGGCCGCGGTGGCAAGTTGCCTGAATTCGGCGATCTATATTTCCTCGCGCATGTTGTTTTCGCTGAGCAAACGCGGCGACGCGCCGCAGCGTTTTCATCGCACATCGGGCGAAGGCGTGCCGCGCGCGGCGGTGATCGGCAGCACCATCATCGGCTTGCTGGTCACCGCGTCGAACTTCTTCGCGCCCAGCGAAGTCTTTACCTTCCTGCTTTCGGGATCGGGCGCGATCGCGCTGCTGGTTTATCTGGTGATCGCCGTATCGCAACTGCGCATGCGCGGCGTGCTCGCGAAAGACGGCGTGCGTATCGAATGCCGCATGTGGCTTTATCCGTACCTCACATGGGTGGTGATTCTGCTGATCGCCGCCGTGCTGGTCACGATGGTCGTACTGCCCGCGCATCGCTACGAAGTGGGATCGACGGCGGTACTGGCCGGCGCCATTGCGCTGCTGGGGATCATGCGCGCGCGCCGCGTGACGCCTCAGACGGCTTTGCGCAGTGCGGCCAGATAAGTCGCGAGAATCTGGTCGTCGGTACTGGTGGCGCGGCTCACGGCCACGTACTGGCTCACGAAGGTGAACTCACTGGGGAGCACACGGCGCATCATGCCCGTGCTCACCCATTGCTGCGCGTAATGCGTGGGCAGCAAGCCGATAAAGCAACCCGTGAGCAGCAAAAAAGCCACGCCCTCGCGATCGCTCACGGTAGCCGATGCCTGCTTGCTGCGGTAGATCGCCTGAATCCGTTCGGGCTGTGCGTAAGCGGGCACCGCGAAGTCGTGGCTCAGCACCGTAGCGGCATCGAGTTGTGCATCGGGAATCGAAAAAAGCGGATGCTCCGCGCCGCAATACAGGCCCGATTCTTCATCGTAAATGGGCTCGTAATTGAGGCCCGGCGTAGTGCGCCATTGCGGAATCATGCCGATGTCGAGTTCGGAAGTGAGCACGGCCTTTTCGATCTCGGTAGGCGGCATCATGCGGATATTGATCAACACGCCAGGCGCCGCCGTCTTGAGCGTGCGTAGCGAACCGACAATCTTCATGCGCTGCATGCTCACGAGATTATCGGTAATGCCAATGCGGATTTCGCCTTTCAGTTGCGTGTGAATGGCATTGATCTGCGTGCGAAAGGTATCGATGGAACCGAACAGCACCAGCATCTTTTCGTAGACCTGAGCGCCGGCATCGGTCACCGAAAATCCCGAACGTCCCCGGCGGCACAGACTGAAACCGAGCCGCGTTTCCAGATCGGCAATGGCGGTGCTGATTGCGGAGCGCGAGATGTTGAGTTCGACTTCAGCAGCGGTAAAGCCGCCTGATTCCACTACGACCTTGAATATACGCAGCAGCCGCAGATCGAAATCCGAAATCTGCCCTTCGAGATGTATCTTCACAACCGGCACGTCTGGCGCCCTCCTCAGGCAGATGCTTTTCAGTGAGGCTGCTGGGATTTTAGCGTCAGGTCTGAAAATCAGGCATAAAAACCTGAAATAAACACCCTGCTGCTGCAATCACCCATACCCGCTCACCCCCGCCACTTCAAAATCGATCTGCTTCATTGCCTCGATCACCGCGCCAACCGAGAACCCCGCCGGTTTGCAAAATGCCGCGCACACCGCTTCGGGAATCGTCGTGATCCGCAACGGCAAACGATGCACTTTCTCGCCGCGGCGATCGGCAAGCCGCCAGTTCTTGAACGACGTGATATAGAGGCACGGCAGCCGCTGCGCGATCAGCGCACTGGTTTCCTTCGAGAGCGTTTCGAGCATCACGCGCGGCGGCGCCACGCCTGCCTCCGCGAACTCCCGGTTGAGCGCATTACGAAACGCCGTGCCCGATGGCGGCGCGATCCATGGAAATTCCGCGGCATCCTGCCAGGTGACCGTCTTGCGCCGCATGAGCGGATGCTTCGGCCCGCAAACCACACTGATTTCATCGCGATACAGCGGCACGACTTCAAGCCCCGATGAAAGCACGGTGGCATTCTGGTGACACACGAGCACGTCCAGCTCCCGCCGCTCCACCTGTGTCAGCAAGCTCGTAAACGAGCCTTCCTGAACATTCAGACGAATCGAATGCCCATTCTCCACCAGCCTGCCAAGCGTGCCCGGCACGATCAGTTGCGCCATATTCGGCAGACAGCCCAGCGAAACCGGCCGACCAGTGCCCGTGCGCAATGCCTCCAGCGTCGGGCCAACGTTCTGCATTTCCGCCAGCACACGGCCGACGAATTCAAGCAGCGCCTCGCCATAGGCGGTTGGCGCAACGCGGCGCGTGGTCCGCTCGAATAGCGCGATGCCCAGCGCGCTTTCCAGCTCGCGCAGCCACTTCGACAACGCAGGTTGCGAAAGCGCTACGGCTTCCGACGTTCTGGCGAAGCTGCGCGTTTTATCCAGAATCCGCAGCGTTTCCAGATCGCGCAGGCGCAGCTTGCGCAAGGCCTGTTCGACGATCGCACCAGTAATCGCGCCGCTCGCGTGGACAAGCATCTCACCCTGTTCGAGGGGGTCTCTTGAAGTGGCTCGCATGGGAAAACACACTCATATGCTGTAGTTATCAATCAAGCTTAACCTTTCATCAATCGATACACAATCCTCCAGCATAGTACGCAGGCCGGCAAGCCGCGCAACAACACAATAAATACTGGAGACACCATGCCCTCGAAATTTGCGTGCGCCAGCGGCGCATTGCTTTGCGCTGGACTTTTACAAGCGGAGGTGGCGCAGGCGCAATCGAGTGTCACGCTATTTGGCATCGTCGATGTCGGGCTGACCTATAACAGCAACGGAGGCGGACATCGATCCTGGAGCGAATCGAATAACACCGGCATTCCGAGTCAATTCGGTTTGCTCGGCAAGGAGAATCTGGGCGGCGGAACCAGCGCCATTTTCAAGCTCGCCACCATCTTCAAACCCACCAACGGCGCGATCAACACAACTGGTTCGATGTTCAGCCAGGAAGCGTGGGTTGGGCTTTCCGACACCACGTATGGCACCGTCAAACTGGGGCGAATCCGCCAGTTCGCGACGAGCCTCGCGCCCTATGTCGCCGCTCACGGTTCGATCTTCGGTTTCCATCCCGGCAACTTCGACCAGATCGTTCAGTCCTTTTTCAATAACGCGATTTCGTATGAAAGTCCCACCTATCGCGGCCTGGATTTCGGCGCGATGTACAGCTTCGGTTCGACCGCAGCGCCTGTGACCAATACCGGTCGCGCTTATGGTTTCAGAATCGGCTATCGCAATGGCGGCTTTCAGGCGCAGAGCACGCTCAGCAATATCAATGGCATCACGATCAACCCGGCATCGATCGGCCTGCCTTATGCGTTCGGAAAGCCCGCTTCCGCCACGATCACCAACGGCATTGCACTCGATAATCTGCTCACCACGGCTTCGAACGTCAGCTATCAGATCGGCAAGGCAACGGTCTACGCCATTTACGCGTACACGAATATGCGCGCGTATCACCAGACCGAGCGACTGCAAACGGGCGAAGTGGACGTGACGTATCAAATCACGCCCGCGCTGCTGGCTGGCGCGGGCTATGACTATTCAGTCGGAATGGGCGGACGCTGGCATATCTATAACGCCGGTCTTCATTATTCGCTCTCGGCGAGAACCACATTGAACCTCGAAACGGCCATCGAAAACGTCACCGGTCAAGGTCAGCACGCGGCGCTGCTGTTCTTGCAGCCCTCATCGAATTCACACCAGATTACCGTCACCGCGAGCATCGTCCATTCGTTTTAACGATGTCTCGCACGCGCATCCTTTAGTTTTTCTTCTCCGAGTCAATCGTGAAATCATTCCGCTCCACTCCCAGGCGCATTGCACGCGCGAGTCTTTTTCTTTATCTGCTTGCCGGCATTGCGCCAATCTCCAGTCACGCCAGCGCAGCTCAAACTCAAACCGATACCGGCCCAATGACGTGGACGACACTCGGCACGGCCGCAGGCCCGTCGCTGTATGCAGAGCGCTCGCAGCCCGCGAATCTGTTGAGCGTCGATAAGCGTCATTGGCTGGTCGATTGCGGCGATGGCGCGCTCGAACGGCTCGCCGCCTTGCACCTGCGTGCCGCGGATGTCGATACGCTGTTCGTGACGCATCTGCACATGGATCATATCGGCGGCCTGCAGGCGCTGATTGGCCTGCGCTGGATGCAGAACGCGCAAAAGCCGCTGACCATTTACGGGCCGCCCGGCACCGACGCGGTCGTGCAAGGCTTATTGCAGTCGATGAAACCGGTGGCGCGCATCGAATTAGGACATTCGCATCAACGCTCGCCCGACGATCTGGTGCGTGTGATCACGATCGAAGGCGGCAGCGATCTGAATGTCGATGGCGTGCGCGTGCGCGCCGCGCAAAATTCGCATTTCGACGATGCGCCAGGCCATCACGCCGATAACGGCACGCAGTCGCTCGCGTATCGCTTCGACTACAACGGCGCCTCGATTGGCGTCACCGGCGATACCGGCCCGAGCGACGCCGTCGCGCAACTCGAACATGGCGCGGATCTGCTGGTGAGCGAGGTGATCGACGTGGACGGCGTAGTGGCCGACCTGGCCCGCGCCATGCCCAACATGAAAGGCCCGATGAAGGACGCGCTGATCGCCCATCTGCGCACCCAGCACCTTACGCCCGAAGCGGCCGGGCAACTGGCCAGCGCGGCGGGCGTGCACCGTCTGGTCTTCACGCACCTAGGCATCGTCGGACCTACCGACGCCAGCGCGGCCAGGCTCGTCAGCGAAGCGCACACGACCTTCGCCGGCGATATCTACGTCGCGCACGATCTCGACCAGTTCTGAGCAACGCCTGCCCCGCGCCTGCCGTGCCAGCGGCCGCAGGCGCGGCCTCCGCAGCGGAAAGCAAGCCGCCAGAAACGATTTGCGCCGATACAACACGCATTGCCGGTAGGGATTAACCCGTAGTACGATGCGCGACTCAATTAATAATGATTCGCATTACGCTTGGGGTTTCTTTGATGCGCTACCGCCCGATCCACGCCGCACTCCTACTCGCCTTCGCGGCGGCGCCCACGCTGGTTTTCGCGCAAGCCGCCGCTGCCGATGCAGCCAGCACCACGGCCGCCAGCGCCGCCAGCACGGCAACAACCAGCACGGACAGCGCCACCGAATTGCCCACCGTGAAGATCTCCGCCAGCAGCGCCCCCGCTGCGGCCTTCGACATGCCCAAGGCTGCGCAGGTCACGAAATCGTCGGTGCCGCTGAGCGAAACGCCGCAATCGATCAGCGTCGTCACGCGCGACCTGCTGGACGCGCAGCAGGTCCAGACGCTCAACGACGCGCTGCACGATGTACCCGGCGTGATCTCCGGCACCTATGGCCGGCGTGGCTGGGACGACTTCATCATTCGCGGCCAGACCGCGTCGGATTCGATCTATCTGGATGGTCTGCGCGCAGCCATCAACAACCGTTTCGCCGAAGAAACCTTCGGCCTGCAGCAGATCGAAGTGCTCAAAGGACCGGCCACGCTGCTTTCCGGCCTCGTGCTGCCCGGCGGCATGGTCAACATGGTCAGCAAGCGCCCGGTGGACTACACCTTCGCCGATGTCGATGCCACCGTCGGCAGTCACGGCTACTACCAGGGCAGCGTCGATATGGGCACGCCGCTCTCGGAAAACGGCAAGGCCGCGTTTCGCATCAACGCGCTCGCGATGAATTCCAACGATCAGACCAATTATGTCTGGTCGCGCAATCGCTATATCGCGCCGTCGCTCTCGCTCGATCTCGGTCCGCGCACGGAATTCACCATTCTCACGAGCTACCAGGAACGCAATTACATCCGCCAGCAAGGCCTGCCGTGGTCCGGCACGCTGCTCGCGAACAAGAACGGCAGCCTGTCGCGCGACACCTTCACCGGCGAGCCCGATCAACAGCCTTATTCGGGCCATGAAGCGCGCGTGGGTTATAGCTTCGCGCATCATTTCGATTCGGGCTGGACCGTGAACCAGAACTTCCGCTGGCAGCAATTCTCGCTGGGCGGCCAGCTTGTCGCCAATGGCAAGGTCGCCTCGAACGGTTATACGCTCAGCCGTACCGCCACCGATTCGCAATGGTCTGGCGACACCATCTCGCTCGACAATAACGCGCAGAAGACTTTCGATACCGCGCTCGGCCGCCACGAATTGACCTTCGGCATGGACTATATGCGCGGGCGCGAGGACGCGAATTCGACCACCTGCTCGGTGGGTTCGATCAATATGTACGACCCGGTCTACACCGGCACGATCACCTGCCCGTCCACGCCAAAAACGCATACGTATACGACGATTCGCGATCTCGGCTTCTATGCGCGCGACCAGATTGCGCTGGGCCAGCGCTGGCGCGTGCTCGCGGGCGTGCGATACGACAGTGCGTCGAGCGACGTGCTCAACGAACTCACCGGCACACGCAGCGGCAATCCGTCGAACGCCACCACCGGATCGGTTGCTTTGATGTACGAACTGTTTCCGGGCGTGCGTCCCTATGTGAGCTACGCGACTTCGTTCTATCCGAACAGCGGCGCGGACGTGAGCGGTACGGCATTCGATCCCGAAACCGGCAAGCAATGGGAAGCCGGCGTGAAATTCGACATCGAAAAAGGCCGCACGAGCGTGACCGTCGCAGCCTTCGATCTGCGCCGCCGCAACGTGCTGGAAGACGATCCGAACAACGACGGCTACAGCATTGCCGTGGGCGAAGAACATTCGCGCGGCTTCGAATTCAGCTTCAACACGGCGCCGACGAACCATCTGAGCATCACGGGCGGCTATGCCTATACCTCCGCCGTGATCGCCGACGATGGCGGCCAGACGCCTTCGACCGACGGCACGCGCATCAATAACGTGCCGCGCCACAGTTTCAATGTCTTCGCGCGCTACAAGCTGCCGGGCGAACTGTATCGCTGGGAAATCAACGGCGGCGTGCGCGGCCAGAGCAATCTCTATGCGTATGGCTACACGATTCCGGGCTTTGTCGTCAGCGATGTGGGCGTGGGTTATACCGCGCCGCGCTGGCACGCCGCGCTGCGTTTGAGCAATATTTTCAACAAGCATTACTACACGGGCGGCTTGAGCAACGCAGTAGCGCTGGGCGACGATCGCTCGTTGATGCTCACGCTGGGCTATCGCTATTGAGCGCGAGCAGCACGCGGACACTGCATAAGATATCAATCCGGCAAATGGATAATGCAAATTTTCATCAATTTGCCGGATTGATCAAGGGTCGATATCCTGCGGCGACACACTGCCCTCGTGGCATCCCCAGGAAATATCGCCTCCCAATGGTGTCCCCATGCAAGCCCATACGTTCAAAGTTCGCGTCGAAAATATCCGTGACGAAGCGCACGGCATTCGCTCGTTTCGCATCGCCCGCATGGACGGCCAGCCGTTCGGAAACTACGAACCTGGTGCGCACATCGACGTGACCGCGCCGTCCGGGATTACGCGTCAATATTCGCTGTGCAGCGATCCGGCAGTTGGCGATTTTCAGCTTTTCGCCGTCAAACGCGAGCCCGAATCGCGTGGCGGATCACGCTCGCTGCATGACGATGTGCGCGTAGGCTGCGAACTGCTGGTGGGTCAGCCGCGCAATCTCTTTCGCCTCGTGGGCGAAGCCCGTGCGCATGTGCTGATTGGCGCGGGCATCGGCATTACGCCTTTGCTTTCGATGGCCTACCGACTGGCCGCAAGCGGCGAGCCTTTCGTGCTGCACTATTTCGCGCGCAGCGAAGCACATGCGGCCTTCCTGCCCGTGCTTTCGCAGGAGCCGTTTGCATCGCATGTGCGCTTTCACTTTGGCATTGGCAGCGACGATCTGGACGCAACGCTGCACACCTGTCTCGCCGATATTCAAAGCGGCACGCACGTCTACACGTGCGGCCCCGCGCCGTTCATGGATGCCGTGATCAAGGCTGGCGAAGCCACGCCCGCCGTCGCCGAAGTGCATCTGGAGCGCTTCGGCGCCGATCCCGCCGCCGCTACCGATACCGGCGCGACGCTCGATGAATTCGAAGTCCGGATCGCCAGCAGCGGCCAGGTCGTGCGCGTGGGCAAAGACAGCACCATTGTCGACGCGCTCGCCGCGATCGGCATCGAAATCGATACGTCGTGCGGCGAAGGCGTGTGCGGCACCTGCATGGTCGATGTGGTCGAAGGCGATCCCGACCATCGCGACCATTGTCTGAGCAAGGCCGAACGCGCGAGCAACAAGGTTATTTGCTGCTGCGTTTCGCGCTCGCGCTCGCCTTTGCTAGTGCTGGACGTTTGACGGCAGTCTTTCTGGCGGCGCGCGGCGCAGCAGCCGCGCCCGCCGTGCCAGCAAAGCGCTGCATGATATTGACCAGCAGATCGCGCATCCACGCGATCCCTTCGTCCTCGTGAAAATGCTCGTGCCAGTGCATCGTCACCGCAGCAGATGGAATCTGCACTGGCAGTTCGAAAATCTCAAACCCGCCGCCACGCGCGAGTAGATCGGCGAGACGTCGCGGCAAAGTCGCGATCAGATCCGTTACGGCCAGCACGCCCGGTAACGCGACGAAGTGCGGGACTTCCAGGCCGATATTTCGCGCGACGCCCTTGGTGCGCAGCGCGTCGTCAATCGCGTGATGACTATGCTCGACCGAGCGGATCAGCACGTGCTCGCCTTCAACGAATTCCGCCAACGTGATCTTGTGGCGCCGGGCCATTTCCGGCCGCCGCCGACGCACGCACACATAGCCCTCTTCGAACAGCACCTGATGGCGCGTACGCGACGTCAGTTCCGGCAAATTGCCGATCGCGAAATCGAGCTTGCGCGAACGTAAAGCCTCTTCGATCTGCCCGACCGGCTGCGGCTCGATGCAGATCTTGACGCGCGGCGCGAGACGTTTCACTTCCTCGCAGATCGACGGCAAATAAGCCATTTCCCCCGCATCGGACAAAGACAGCCGGAAAGCGCGCGTGCTCACCTTCGGGTCAAATCGCTCTGCATACCTAAGCGCTTCGCGAACCGAATCGAGCGCCCTTTCGACGATTACCGCCAGTTCCTGTGAGATAGGCGTGGGCTGCATGCCGTGACGCGTTCGCACGAAGAGCGGATCGTCGAACAAGGCGCGCAGGCGCGCGAGCGAATAACTCATGGCGGGCTGCGAAAGCGCCAGGCGTTCGCCCGCTTTGGTCAGGCTCTGTTCTTCGACGATTGCGAGGAAAACACGCAGCAGGTTGAGGTCGACACCATCGAGCGTCTGCATAAGATATCCATCTGGTTTATGTGCGCCTTAATTTTAGATCAATTTGACGCATGAGAGCCACCGGACGACACTGCCTATACGCACTGGCCAAGCAGCCAGCGATTCATTCTCACCCCACCGTACCTCACATCATGAGCGAAACCTGGCAAAGCATCGACACGAGTGCGCTGCGCGGCCTTGCAGAAGCCGACCGCATTTCGCCGTCTCTCTATCACGATTCCAGCTTGTTCGAAGCGGAACTCGATCGCATCTTCTACAAGACGTGGATCTGGGTCGCGCACGAAAGCGAACTGCCGAATCCCGGCGACTTCCGCACCACGACTATCGGCCGCCAGCCGGTGATCGTCGTGCGCGACAAGACCGGCACCATCAACGTGCTGCAAAACCGCTGCCGCCATCGCGGCGCGACGGTCTGCGAAGAACATAAGGGCAACGCCAAGGGCTTCACCTGCCCGTACCATAGCTGGTCGTATGCGCTCGACGGCACGCTGCGCGCGCTGCCCTATGGCGACGGTTACGAAGGCGTGTGCGAGAAAGGCGATCTGCCGCTGGAAAAGCTGCGCGTAGGCGTTTATCAAGGGCTGATCTTCGCCAGCTTCAATGCCGATATCGAACCGCTCGAAGACTTCCTCGGCGGCGCGAAGCCGTGGATCGATCTGTTCATGAAGCAAGGCGCGGGTTATCCGGTCAAGGCCAATGGCGAACACAAGTTCCGCTTTAAAGGCAACTGGAAGATCCAGCTTGAAAACACCACCGATCTCTATCACTTCCCGGTCGTGCACAAGTCCTGGCTCAAATCGATCGACGAAGAAACCACTGCGGTCATCACGAGCTTCATGACCAGCGATCAGGCGTTCTGCCGCTCGCTCGGCAATGGTCATAGCCTTGCCGTGCTCGTGCCCGAACTGGTCGATCTCGATCAGGACGACGGCGCGCCGCTGCCCGAGCGTTTCGACTCACTCGCGGCGCAGCTTTCTGAAAAGCACACACCCGAAGAAGTGCGCCGCATCGTGCGCTCGCTCATGGGCGTGGGCTTCAATCTCAACCTGTTCCCGAATCTCGCGCTGTCCATGGCGTTCTTCCGCGTGTTACGGCCGATTTCCGCCGATGAAACGGAAATCCGTCACGTGGCGCTGGGCATGGATGGCGGCCCCGAAGAAGCCAATCGCGTGCGTCTGCGCATTCACGAACACTTCCAGGGTCCGTTCGGTTTCGGCAGCCCCGACGACGCAGAAGCCTGGGAGCGCGTGCAACGCGGCGCGCATGCGGGCCCGAACACGCCGATCCTCGTCAATCGCGGCCTGAATCGCGAAACCACCGCGCCGAATGGCGAAAAAACCGCCCACGCCACCGACGAGACCGGCATGCGCGAAGCTTATGCGCAGTGGCGCAAGATGATGGAGGCATGATGGACGATCGCAACAAGTTGATGTCGCAAGATACGTTTTCGCGCGCGGTGCGCCTGATCTGGCGCGAAGCCGAAATGCTCGATCGCCGCGAATATCACGAGTGGCTGCAGTTGTGGGACACCGAAGGCTTCTATGTCGTGCCGATCGATCCCACGACCACGGATTTCGCCGCCACGCTCAACTACGCCTACGACGACCACGACATGCGCGAGAAACGCGTGGAGCGCATGACGTCGGGCTACTCGGCTTCCGCATCGGATGCGGCGCGCACCGTGCGGACGGTCTCGCGCTTTACGCTGGCGAGCGACGAAGCGAATGTGGTCGAAGTGCAATCGGCGCAGATCATCGTGGCCTACAAGCGCTCGGTGCCGACGATTTTCGCCGCCGACCTCACGCATCGCATCCGCTTCGATGGCGATGAACCGCGTCTTCTGCAGAAGGTTATCCGGCTGATCGATTCGACCGACGCGCTGAACGCAATCGGCTTCCTTCTTTAAACCGCAAATGGCCCCGATATGTCTGCGGGGCCTTCTCACTGGCTGTCCATTTTATGCCCACGCTCGAAGTCTATATGCCTGCGGGCCATGCCGAGGCGCGCAAAGCCACGCTTATCGACACGCTTACGTACGCTACCGTGAATGCAATTGGCGCGCCGGCGGAATCAGTCCGTATTCTGCTCAGTGAGTTGCCCGCCAGCGATTACGGCATCGGCGGTCGCGCAGCCTCTGAAGACACGCCGCCCTCTCTGCCCGTTATCGTCGCCATACTGATCGCGGGTCGCACCGATGAACAGAAACGCGCACTCATTCAAGCGCTGTGCGAAACGAGCGCGCGTATTCTCGATACGCCTGTCGACGCCACGCGCGTGATGATCAAGGACATTCCGAATACGGATTTCGGCATTGGCGGCCAAACCGCAAAGTCGCTCGGGCGTTAGCTTGCGGCTGCCTCGTCGAGCGGCAACCAGAAGCGGCACTCGAGTCCGCCGCTTTGCACGGGGAAGGCGCGAATCACGCCGCCATGCCGCGTGATGATGCTTTTGCAAAGCGAAAGACCAATGCCATTGCCGGTTTCCTTCGCCGATGAAAATCCATCGAACAGGCGTTCGTGGCCTTCCGAAATACCCGGACCGTTATCGCGCACGAAAACCAGCGCCTGACCGTCATTCAGGCACGCGCCGATAGTCAATTGCTTTTGCGCGCATTCTGCCGAAGCCAGCGCATCAATGGCATTGAACGCCAGATTGAGTATCACCTGGCCGATCAGGACACGCTCGCATTCGATCATCAGCGGATCGTCGGATAGTTCGACATGAACAGAGACATTGGCCTCGCGCGCGCGCAACTGCACGAACCAGGCGGCTTCGGAAAGAATAGTCCTTAAATCCGTAATGGCAATGTTGGGATCGCGCCGCGCCACGTACTCACGCACGCTTTTGATAATCGTGGCGGCGTGCTCTGCCTGACGATCCGCGGCACGCAAACCCCAGACAATCGATTCGCCTGGCGCCGCCTGCGCAAGCCGTTGAATCGCGCCTTCCACAAAGTTTCTGATTGCCGCGACCGGTTGACTCAATTCATGCGCGATCGCCATCGCCATTTCGCCCATCGCGTTGTAACGCCCCGCGTATTCGAGCATGCGTGCTTCGGTGCGGCGCGCCTCTTCGGTTCGCACCACATCGGTGATGTCGCGAAAGTGAATCAGCACGCCACGCAAATCTTCTTCGAGATCGATACGCCGGCAGGTAATGCGCAACCAGCGCTCGCCATCGGCGCATTGGTAGCGGCCTGGGCTCGACGGTCCGTCTGCGGGCGCATTATCGAGTTGATTCAGCAGGCGCGCACTCTCTTCCGCGGCGGTGTAATCGACGATCGAACCTGCCGCATCGTTCAGCGACAAACCCAGCAAACGCCGGCCCGATTCGCTGATGTACTGGATTTCAGCGGCCTCGTTGAGCAGCGCAACGCCTTCGCCGAGGTCCTGCATGAATTCACGCAGGCGCGCCTCGTGCGCGCGCAATCTGCGCTTAATCGATTCTTCCGCGCTGATATCGCGGAACTGCACCATGACAACCGTGCGCGCCTCCAGCTTCACCGTGGTCGCAATCGCTTCGGAAAGCATGTCGTGCCCGGTCCTCGAGCGATAACACCACTCGTAGACCTGCGGGCCTTGCGTGGCCGACCGGTTCATTGCCGCAATAGCGAGTTCGCGATCGTATTTCGGTTCCGGCCGCGTCATGTCAACGGCCTTTAAAGGAATCAGTTCGTCCACGCTAAAGCCGAGTGCTTCGCATGCCGCGCGGTTTGCCCAGACGATGGCCTTGCTTTGTGCGTCGTGCAGCAGCACGCAAAGCGTCAATGCATCGAGCAAACGGTGGAAATCGGCTTCTGCCAGGGACGTCATATGCAAGGTTCTCTCGAATGGGTCTGATCGCGCCATTGAAAAGATAGCACCGGCCGCGCGACTCCGGTACCTGAAGATTTCTTTAGATGGCCACTGGATTTCCCCAGTTTTTCGAGTCTGCGCCCCAATTGCTGGTCAATTTTGTCGTTCCTAGACTGATCTACAAATCGGAACACATCGTCAACAACACGCCGCCCCCATTCAGGAGAAGCTTCATGCCCGCTACCGCGACCGCCATTTCGCCGCAGACCGGCCACATTCCGTCCGCTACGTCCGCTTCGTCCGCGCCTTCCGTTCTGCAAGACGCCACCAGCGAAGAGGCGGTCATGGATGCGCTCGTCGAAGTCATCGTGGCGCGTCGCGAGGAATTCGAACGGCTTTCCCACGTGCCCCGCGATGTCATCGACATGTTCAAGCAGGCCGGCATTTATCGCGCCTCCACGCCGAAGCGCTTCGGCGGCGATGCCCGCCCGCCTGCCGAATTTCTGCGCATGATCGAGCGCATTGCAACCGCGGATGGCTCGGCTGCGTGGGTCGCGAGTTTCGGTTCGGCAAATATCTATCTCGCCGCGCTGCCGCTGGAAACGCAGGCCAAAATCTACGCCACGGGCCCGGATCAGGCCTTTGGCGCAGGGCTGTTTCCGGTTCAGAAGGTTCAGGCTGCGCCGGGCGGCGGCTGGCGTGTGGAAGGCACGTGGAAGTTCGCAAGCGGCTGCAAGGGCGCGGACTGGCTGGGCGTGGGGATCGATACCGGCGCGGGCGACGGCGGTGCACCAGGTAAGCCGCGCACCGCTGTATTTCGTGCATCGGATATCGAAATCGTCGAGAACTGGAGCGTGGTGGGCATGCAGGGCACCGGCAGCCACGACCTGCGCCTGAAGGGCAAGGTGGTGTCCGACGACTGGACCTTTGTGCGCGGCGGCCCGTCTACCGTCGATGAACCACTTTATCGCTACCCCACCGTTGCCTACGCGGCACAGGTGCTCGCCGTGGTGAATCTTGGCATCGCGCGGGCCGCGCTCGACGTGGCGAACCAGATGTCGGGCGGCCGTCGCACGACCACAGGCGCGCCCCAACTCGCGGACCGCGCCTACTACCGCATCGAACTGGCGAAAGCCGAAGCGCAATTGCGCTCCGCTCGCGCCTTCTTCTACGAGGCAACCGAAAGCGTGTGGGCGTCGATTGCCGCCGGCAATAGCGCCACGCCCGATCAGGTCAGCCTGTTGCGCCTGGCAGCCACGCAGGTCGCACGCGAAGGCGCCGACGTGGTCATGCGCGCCTACCGTCTGGGCGGCACGATGGCGATCTACCGCTCGCATCCGCTGCAACGCCTCTTGCGCGACGCGATCGTCGTCACGCAGCATGCATTTCTCGCCGAAGGCAATTACGACGGCGCGGGCGCCGTATTCGTGGGCGTGCCGCCGATTCCCGGCTATCTGTAACGCGCGCTTTACTGGCCGCACTCATTCATTCGACTTTTAAAAGGCATTCATTCGATGACTCAAGCAAACACACTCCCTCTGCGCGTTCTCTTTTGCTGCGGCGTGACGCAGAACTTTTTCGATCTGCCGCGCGAACAGATTGGCACCGTATGGCAGGCATACGGCAAGATGCTTTCGGCCATCGACGCAATGGAAGGCGTGCAGGTGCTCGGCATCATGGACGACGACCGCCTCACCGTCGGTCAATCCGATGGCGCGCCGTGGACCTTTTACATCATGGCTGACGTGGTGGATTTCGACACCGTCACGGCCGTGTGCAATCTCTATCGCACGACGCCGGTTGGCGAATACAACCTCTGGCGCTACGGCAAGATCGAAGCGCGCGTGGGACGCCAGCTGGTCGTGCCGCCCGCAGCAAATGCGTGAGTTCGAGCGATGACCGATTCCGATGCCCGTATCGCAGCACTCGAAACACGGCTCGCTAATCTGGAAGCAGAACGCGCCGTGCGCGAAACGTTCACGCGCTATATGGCGCTGTGCGACGTGCCGGCCACCGTGCTGGACGGCGAATCGCTGGGCGCGCTCTTCACCGAAAACGCCGTCTGGGAAGGCATCGGCACGCATTACGCACAGACCTTCGGCCGTTCGGTGGGACGCGCGCAAATCGTCGCCCTGCTTTCGCGTTATTTGCCGCCCACGCCGCATTTCACGACCAATGTGCATTTCGTCACATCGGAAACGATTCACGTGAATGGCAAACAGGCAACAGGACGCTGGATCATGCTGCAAGCCTCCGGTTACGTGGATAGCCGTGCGGAATTGATCGGCGCGCGTCTTGTGGTTGACTTTACGCCTGCGGAAAACAGCCACGACTGGCTGATCAGCCACTTCCGCACCGAGCGCATGTTCGACGCGCCGTGGACAGTGACACCGCGCGCGGCCTTGCCATCGACAGATCAGGAACTTTCAGCATGAGTGCTTTGCTCGAATCATTTTCGCTCGGCGGCAACGGGGCAGACAGCCCGACGATCGTCATCAAGGATTCAATCGATATCAAGGGCTATCGCACCACGGCCGCAAGCCGTGCGCTCGCCGATGTCGCGCCTGCACCGTCGCATGCTTTGGTGGTCCAGAACCTGCTCGATCACGGCTGGAGAATCGTCGGCAAAGCCAATATGCACGAACTTGCGTTCGGCATGACTGGCATTAACGACTACACGGGCACGCCATTGAATCCGCAAGACGCCTCGCGCATTCCCGGCGGTTCGTCCAGCGGATCAGCGGCCGCCGTGGGTGCGGGTATTGCCGATGCCGCGATCGGCACCGATACGGGCGGCTCCATACGCGGGCCGGCAGCGTGTTGCGGCGTGATTGGCTTCAAGCCTACGTTTGGGCGTGTTTCTCGCAGCGGCGCAGCACCGGCCATCAGCACGCTCGATTGCGTTGGCCCTTTTGCGCGCGATATGCGCACGATTACGCTGGCGATGTCCGCTATTGGCGATCGCTTCGATCGCACTATCGCTGAAGGCAGTGCGGCTTCGGCACGCGTCGGCATTGTGCAAGCCGAAGCGCGCAAAGAGATATCGGACGCGGTCGACCTGGCAGTCCGCCAAGCCGACTTTACATCCGCGTTGCTCGAACTGCCCGGTCTTGCTCAGGCATTCGCAGCAGGCCTTGCCATTATCAATCGCGAAACTTATTCGGCATTCGGGCAACTTGTCGAAACAGGCCAGCTTCAAGCCGATCTCGAAGCACGTCTGCGCGCCGCGGCCAACACCACGGACGAAGATGTCGCGAATGCCGAACGCGTGCGAAAGCACTTTAACGACGATGTCGATCGCGCACTCGCGCAATTCGACGTCCTCGTTATGCCCACGCTACCCGACTTTCCCATCACGCTCGAACAGGCCCGCAACGGCACCTCGGTCATTGCGATGTCGTCGCTGATCCGGCCATTCAATCTGAGCGGACATCCCGCGCTCAGCCTGCCGGTTCCCGTGCACGGAACGGCGTTGAAGGCCGGGCTTCAGATTGTTGGCCGTCATGGCGCCGATGAACTCGTGTGCGCGGTAGCGTCGCGAATCGAAGCAGCACTGAATACGTAATCGTTGCACGCGCAACCACGCTCAATTTTTTGGAGTCTATTCGCATGACATCAAGAGTCGCTGTCATAACCGGCGCAGCGCGCGGACTGGGCGCCACGCTCGCCGCGAAATTCCATGCAGCTGGATATCGTGTTGCATTGGCCGATCTCGCGCTTGACGCCGCACACGACGTGGCGGTTTCGCTCAGCCCCGATGGCACGACGGCGTGTGCAATTGCGCTAGACGTCACCTCGAAAGCCGATTTCGAAGCCGCTTTGAGAGCCGTTGTAGCACGCTGGGGCCAGGTGGATGCGCTGATCAATAACGCCGGGGCATCCAAAGTCGTCCCGGTGATGGAAATCACCGGCGAGCAATTCGATCAGGCCATCAACGTCAATCTGAAAAGCGTGCTGTTTGGCTGCCAGGTATTTGGCCAGTATTTTGCCGATCGCGGTGAAGGACGCATCGTCAATATCGCTTCTCTTGCTGGACAGAATGGTGGCTCGGCTACTGGCGCCCATTACGCGGCGGCCAAAGGCGGCACGCTCACGTTGACGAAGGTGTTCGCGCGCGATCTGGCCGCCAAAGGCGTGACGGTCAATGCCATTTCGCCGGGCCCGCTCGATTTGCCGATCGTTCACGAAAGCGTGCCTGCGGACAAACTCGACAAGGTGATCGCAGGTATTCCGGTTGGGCGTCTGGGCAGCGCCGGATATATCGCCGATGCCGCAATACTGCTGGCCTCGGGCGAAGCCTGGTTCGCGAACGGCGCATGCTGGGACGTCAACGGCGGCCTCTATATGCGCTAATGCAGCGTCTTGCCAGCCGTTGCTGCGGCTGGCAAGCTGGCATGACTGGCATTCAGTTCTTCTCTGCGCCTTCGTCCGGGTTCCAGACCGCCACGACATCGCGCACCAGCATCGCAATCGATTCCGCACCAAGCTTTTCCTTGATACTGGCGCGATGCACATCGACCGTCTTCACGCTGATCGACAGATCGGCTGCAATACGTTTGCTGCCCTTGCCGTCGACCACGCCATGCAGCACTTCCTTTTCGCGGGCCGTCAATGATTCGATTCTCTTGCGCAGTTCTCTGCGCTTGAGTTCGACCGCGTGACGCTCGCCCGCCATCTTGAGCGCGCGCTGCACCTTGTCCAGCATCTGCTGCGAGTTATAGGGCTTTTCGACGAAATCGATCGCGCCGTTTTGCATCGCGCGCACCGACATGGGAATGTCGCCGTGACCGCTGACGAATATCACCGGCAGTGTCGCGCCCCGCTTGTTCAATTCCGCCTGAACATCGAAACCGCTACGCTCCGGCATGCGTACATCCAGAATCAGGCACGCGGCCTTGTTCACGTCGAATGCCGCCAGAAATTCGGTCGCGCTGCCAAAGCCTTCCGATTTGATACCCACCGAATCGAGCAGCCACGCCAGCGACGTACGCATGCCGCTATCATCGTCGACCACATAAACAAGCTGAGCAGGGCCCGTCATCTGCTCTCTCCAGAAAAGTGACTGCGGTTTGAAACGCGTGGCAAAAGGTGCGCCGCAATGAGCAATAGCGCCTTGCGCACTATCCTAGCCGGTCGAAATTATGGCGGGAAGTAGGAATAGCGCTTAGGTAAAGCCGCTCGTGCGCGCCGCGCCGCTCTAAAGAAATCTTTAGAACAGTGCGGACAAGCGCTTACTCAGGCACCATTCGCGCCGATACTTTTCAAAATTCCCGTGCCCTAATCTAGACGTATCGCCTACTCACGGAACCGACGTCATGACCCATGCCCAGCACACCACGCCCGCCGCAGCCGACGACGCGCGCGCCCATTTTCGTCAGGCCATGGCGCATCTGCCTGCGGCCGTGAATATCATCACGACCGATGGGCCGTTCGGCCGCTGCGGCATTACCGCCAGCGCCGTCTGCTCCGTGACCGATACGCCGCCCACGGTGCTGGTTTGCCTCAATCGCTCCAGCGCCATGCACGCGGCGTTCGAGGGCAACCGGCGCGTCTGCATCAACGTGTTGCCGGGCGAACACGAAGACCTCGCAAAGCATTTCGCGGGTATGACAAAGTTGCCGATGGAAGAGCGCTTCGCGCTGCCTGGCTGGGACGACGGAGAATCCGCCGTGCCGGTTCTGCGCGATGCGCTTGCAAGCATCGAAGGCCGTATCGTGGAGCTCAAGGAAGTCGGTTCGCATTCGGTGATGTTTGTCGAAGCCACGCATATTCGCGTGCGCAACGACGGCGACGGGCTGGTCTACTTCAGCCGCAATTTTCATCGGATTGCGCGTCCCGCGCTTGCGTGAAAGTCCATAGAAAAGCGCCCTTTCGGGCGCTTTGACAGGATGAGAATACGCTCGTCAGGCGGGTTGTCTCAACGCACCATCGAATGCTGGCGCGAGCCCCAGATGATCGAGCAAGGCGCCAAACGACTGCACTCGCTGACGCACATAGGCCGGCACATCGACATCGGCGTAATCGTAGAAGCCTTTTCGCGTACGCAGGCCATCGCGACCCTGTTCCATATTCTCGACGACAGCCTGCGCGGGCTCGAAGCGTGGCGCAATTTCACGCGCGAGATAGTGCGAGGCATAAAACAGAATATCGCAGCCGCCCCAGTCGATAAATTCAAGCAAGCCGAGTACGGCGAAACGCAAGCCGAAGCCAGTACGTATTGCCGTATCGATATCTTCGGCACTGGCCACGCCTTCTTCGACCATGCGCGCGGCTTCATTCATCGCGAGTGCCTGAATACGCGGCACGATATAGCCCGCCGACGGCGCGCAGACAATCGGCCGCTTGCCGATACGTGCGAGCAGATCGGTTGTCAGCGCAACGGCATCGGCGTCGGTAGTCTCGCTGCGGCTCACTTCAACGAGCGGAATCAGATGCGCGGGATTGAGCCAATGCGCGTTGATGATGCGCCCCGGCCGCGTGCTGAATGCCTGCAATTGCGTGACAAGAAAGGTCGAAGTCGTCGAAGCGATAACGGCCTGTACATCGACCGCCTCTTCCATCCATCGCAATGCCTGAGCCTTCACATCCAGCACTTCCGGCACGGCCTCGAATATCAGTTTCGCTTCGCGCAAGGCCGCCGCGCCCGATGCACGGTCCACGAAACCGATGCGCCCGAGCACGCACGCCGCCTGCTCCGCTGTCATACGGCCGAACGCCACGAGCGATTGCAATTGATCGCCAATCGATGTGCGCGCCTTGTCGACGAACGCTTCATGCTCGCCATCGGCTCGCGCCTTGAAATCGATGAGCGTGGCCTGCAGACCCGCAAACGCAACAGCCAATGCAATGCCTTGCCCCATGCGCCCCGCGCCCACGACATGCACGCAGTCGATATGCTGCGCCGCGTTCATGCGCGCACTCCGCTGTCGAGCAAGTTGCGCAATTGCGCCGGCGAATACTGCGCGAGATCGAACGCTTCGAGCGAACGACCCTGCGCATAGAGATCGCGCCCGCTCACCGCGCTCGCCAGTGCGAGCAGTCCCTGGGCAACAGGCGTCGGCACGCCTGCATAGCGCCCGCACGAAACGATGAACGAGAGGCCGAGGCGCGTGTCCTCCAGCATGTAACGATGCGTCTGCAAATCGATCTTTTCGCGCCAGTCGCCGCTATCGGTGAGCTTGCCGTGCGCGCCGCGGCCATACATCCAATCGTCGCCTTCGCTCGCGTAATGATCGGCCAGCGGGAAATGCGGCGCGCCGTATCCCAGTGCCTCGCGCACGGCCATACGTTCGGCGTCGAGCGCATTGGTCACCCGGCGAATAGACGGTTGCGTGCCCTCGTTATGAATATCCCAGCTTTCGAAATGTTCGAGCGGACCGGCGTTCATCAGAATCAGCGGCGGATGAATTACGGGGCCGGCATTCATCAATGCGGCAGACAAGGCATCTTCAATACGCTCGACCGAAGGATAGGCCGTTTCGAGGATTTCAAAGGCCCAATTCGCTGCATTGGCGGGGAAAATGCCCGTAGGCAGACGCGTGGCGTAAGCGCTGATCACCACCCGATTCGCACCATGCGTGCGCACGAGATACGGCAGCGTGCCGGTTTCGGCGATCGCCACGCGGCGCTGATTACCGGCTGCGGCGAGTGCATCGGCGAACACCATGCTGCCAAATGTGCCGGGAGGCAAATAGACGACCTGGCCATCTCTCAGCAATGGCGCGAGTTGCAGGGCAAGCGGTTCGTGCGTCGTAGCCGGCAGCGGAATCACAATGAGTTGCGCGCCTTCCAGTGCCTGCGCCAGATCGTCGATCACGCAAATCGCACCAGGCGTGCGCTGCGCCGCAAGCGGTACGCGCCGGGTTCCGCGCCAATCCTGCACCTCCAGTTCGCCAAGTGCCCGCAGTTTTTTTGCGGCGTCCTGATCGCGCCGCCACCAGGCCACTTCATGCCCTTTTTCAAGCATATCGATTGCCGCAGCATGGCATCCATGACCACCACCCAGAACGCAGACCTTCATTCCAGCTTCTCCTCAATTGCGCGTTACGCGCCTGTGTTACGTGAATCAGGCACGCGATCCCCATCGATAAACCATCGAATGCGTTTGCGTGCGCTCTGCAATGAAGTTACGCGCGGCGCCCTGCCGTGTCGCTTCAATTCGCGCAAGTTCTGTGAGAATCCGGCAAGCCCTGGTTGCGAACACTTTTTTTCTCGCCGATCATGGAACCCGCCCGCACGATGAATCGACGAGACCGGCTTATGACTCCCGCCCTATCCCGCACGCCCAGCAATCTGCTTCATGCCACCCACGCAAGCGCCGATGTCGAACGCACCGTCGCGCGGCTGCTCGGTCCCCACAGCATGCAGACGCGCGGGCGCGAGCCGATGAACGCCGAACTCTATGACGTCGCACTCGCGCACGGCGGTCTCGCCGAACTCAGCTATGGACGCGCGACGCGTATCGATTTCGCGGGCAATGCCGGGCAGTTTCTGTTTCGCCTCACGCTTGCGGGCGCGTGTGAATTGAGTTCGGGCCGCGAGCATGCAGCGGTCACGCGCGGCGCGATCAGCGTCTCTTCTCCCGCGCGTGCAAGCCGTATCGAAACGAGTCATGATTGCCGCAGCTTATTGCTGCGTATCGAGCGCGAGGCGCTCGAACGCAAGCTGGCCGAACTGCTGCAAGCCACGCCGCGCACGCCGCTGCGCTTTGCCATGAGTGTGGACGCCACGCATCGCGGCGCGGCAATCGTGCGCGACACGCTGGGCCATCTGCATCGAATGCACAGTCAGTGCGAGGGCGCGAGCGCTGCCACGCTATTCGGCAAGGATCTCACGCAGTGGCTGATGACGATGCTGCTCACACAGCTTCCGCACTCGTACAGCGACGCGATGACGCGCAGCGATACGCGTACGCCGCTGCCTGCCCATGTGCGCCGCGCACGCGATCATATCGATGCGCATCTGGATACGCCGCTCACGCTTGCCGTTCTCGCGCGCGTGGCGGGCGTCTCGCCGCGTACGCTGCAGAACGGCTTCGCGCAGTTCCTGGACATGTCACCGGCGGCCTATGTGCGCGAGCGGCGTCTTGAAGCGGTACACGCACGACTCACGCACGATCCGCAGGCGAACATCGCGCAGACCATGCTCGCTTGCGGCGTGCAAAGCTTCGGGCATTTCACGAAAGCCTATGTGCGCCGTTTCGGCCACGCGCCTTCGTCCACACGCGGGCGGATCGCATGAGTCATCCACTCAACGACACTACGCTGACAAACGGAAGCTCGCCCGCGCATCCCGCCGCGCTACGCGTGCAGGATCTCGACCTCAACCTGCTCAAGACGTTTCGCGCCGTCTATCAGGAGAAGCATGTGGGGCGTGCTGCGTTGAGCCTTGGCGTGACCCAGCCTTCGGTCAGTTACGGACTCGGGCGGCTGCGTCTGATGTTTCGCGACGCGCTGTTCGTGCGTACGGGCCTGGGCGTGGAGCCCACGCCGCGCGCGCGGCGTCTCGCGGCTTCAGTCGACAAGGCGCTCGCGATTCTTCAGGACGTGCTCGACGATGGCGCGAGCTTCACGCCCGAAACGACCCAGCGCGTGTTTCGCCTGCATATGAACGATTTCGCAGCAAGCGCCTGTCTGCCGACCTTATTGGGCGCATTGGACGCCCGCGCGCCGGGCGCTGTCGTGGAAACGCTGCACCTGGACGAGCAGCAACTCAATATCGCGTTGGAAGCGGGAAAGATCGATTTCGCCATCGGCCACTTCAATCAGGCATCCGAACATTTTCAACGTACGGAATTGCTGAGCGAGCGCTGTGTGCTGATTCTTTCCGAAGGCGCCCACCGAAGGCTCGGTCTCGGCGATGATTTCATCCTGGATGCAGGTGCGCCAGCCAGCTTGCGCCTGGTGGCGGTAATGTCGCATCCGCAATCCATGACTCTGCTCGAACGGCATGAATTGATGCCGCGCGTGCGCGCTTCGCTGCCCGATTTTCTCGTGCTGCCATCGCTACTGCAAGGCGCCGATTACGCGGCCATCGTGCCACGTACTATCGCATTGAGTTTCGCCGCGCAGCACGCCTGCGCGATCCACGAAATCGCCGACGCGCAGAGCTGGAGTGTCAACGCCTACTGGCACCGGCGCTTCGATGTCGATCCCGGACATCGCTGGCTGCGCGCGTTGCTGGTGGAGTTATTCGGCATCGGCGAACGCGAGCCGTTCGATGCGTGGCTCGCGTCGCCGTGCGTGGAGACCGGCGACGCCAGCGACCTCGACGACTAGAACGATACGAGCATGCCCGCCACCAGCGAACTCGCGGTGGCGCCCGCCTTCGCCACGGCTACGCCACCGCCACCCGCGCCGTTGATCGTGAACGAGGCGTGGCTGCCGTTGCGCACCATCGCCGCGCCGGTATACAGCACCGTGCGTTTCGAGAGCGGGTAATCGAGACGCAACGCATAGGAATCGGCATTGCCGTCGCTGTCACTGGTCTTGCGATAGTGGCCATAGCTCGCCAGCAGTTTGGCGCGCCCAAGCGGCACGGTAGCGTCGATTTCATAGACATCGTGATGCGGATAGGCACTCAGCGAATCGACCGCCGTTTGCACATCCGGCCCGCCACGGTGACGCAGATACAAGCCCGCCAGTTTGGCCCAGCCGAAGTCATACGATGCGCCTGCCACGAAATAATTGCCCTGCGCTGTAGGGCTTTCGCTAGTCAACGAAGCGGCCGTTACCGGGCTGAACTTCTGCTCCATCCATGCAACATCGAGCGAGAGCGGGCCGCGCGCATAGTTGATTCCCGCGCCATAGCTATCGCCAAGCGTCGCTGGCTGGCCGCTCGCACCATTCGCGCCACGCGCCGCAATGGCGCGCAACATGAAGCCGTTCCATGGCGCGGAAGTCAGGCGCATTGCGTTATGCACGCGCAGATACGCAGGCCCGACAAAGTTATTGGTCGCATTGCCCCATTCCAGACCCGCGCCATAACCAGGCAGAGCGTAAGTCACCAGTACGGTGTGCAGGATCGTATAGAGTTCGCCAAACTGCACGCCGCCGTATGGGCTCGTCAAACCCACCCACGCTTCGCGCCCGAACATCGCACCATTGTTCGAAAACGCGCCGTTCGCCGAACTAAAGCCATTCTCGAGTTTGAAGATCGCCGCGTAACCGCCACCCAGATCTTCGATCCCCTTCATGCCCCATTCGGTCGCGAACAGATTGCCTGTTCCCATTCGCATCACGTGATTAGGGCCAAAATTCGTATATTCGAGCGAGGTATCGATACGCCCATAAAGGGTCACGCTCGATTGCGCAAAAGCCAGGGCAGGAAAAAGAAGCGCAGCGCTGCACGCGGCGCGGGAGATGCGTTTGAGCGAGTGAGGTTTCATCTGTGTCTTTATCTAATGACCCGAATTCAGCATGGTTGTGTGGCCTTGCATTGATCTGCATTGCGCTGCGAGTCTATGAAGACCAAATTCTCCGGTCGATTAAACGCTCTCTATAACGCTTATAGACGGCATCTGCGCAGTGGCGCGAATCCCTTTGCCATCGGCACTTGCGCGCATTTCACTCAGGCGCGTATGGGTGTTTTCTTTAGTCCGATGGGGGCAACTCACTAAGCGCGAAGTAATTCTCCCCATTTGTCGCGGGATTTTGGCTGGCTACATTGCCTGCGTTTGCCTACACCGCTCGCGTGCGCAGTCGCACCGGACGCATTCCACATCCCCTTGGAGAATCCGTATGAACACTACTGCGGCCGCCGCCCGCCCCGGCCGACGCGACGCCTACGCCTGGTATGTCGTGATTGTCTGCATGCTCGCGTATGTGTTTTCGTTTATCGACCGCCAGGTCCTCGTGCTCATGATCGAGCCGATCAAACGCGATCTCGTGCTCAGCGATACGCAATTCAGCCTGCTCAGCGGCTTTGCGTTTTCGCTGTTCTACGCCTTCATGGGGCTGCCGATTGCATTTCTCGCCGACCGTTACGCGCGACCGCGTCTGATTTCCGTGGGGATAACGATCTGGAGTCTCGCGACTGCGGCATGCGGTGTCAGCCAGAACTTCCTGCAGATGTTCGTTTCGCGCATGGCAGTAGGTGTGGGCGAAGCCGCGCTTTCGCCGGCGGCTTATTCGATGTTGGCCGATTATTTTTCGAAAGAGAAATTGGGGCGCGCGATTGCGGTGTATTCGCTCGGTTCGTTTATTGGCGGCGGCGTGGCGTTTCTGGTCGGCGGCTATGTGATCGCGCTGCTCAAGCATGCTTCGGCATTCACCGTGCCGCTATTCGGACAGATTCATCCGTGGCAGATGACGTTTTTCATCGTCGGCTTGCCGGGGCTCGTGGTTGCGCTGCTGGTGCTGTTCACCGTGCGCGACCCGCAGCGCAAAGGACTCGCGCAGGACGGCAGCGGCCGCGCCGCACGCATGACGACCGCCGACGCCCTGCGTTTCGTGTTCCGCCATCGCGCCACGTTCGGCTGCCACTACTTTGGCTTTTCTTTCTACGCGATGACCCTGTTCTCGCTGATGAGCTGGACACCCGCTTTTTATATTCGCCACTTTGGCCTGAGCCCAGTGCAGGCCGGTTATACGCTCGGCACCGTGCTGCTGGTGGCGAATACTGCAGGCGTATTTTGCGGCGGCTGGTTCAATGACTGGCTGCTGCGACGCGGCTATCAGGACGCACCGATGCGCGCGAGTTGTATCGGCGCGGCCTGTATGCTGCTACCCGCCGCATTGTTCACGCAGGTGCCGGGACTGTATGGCTCCCTTGCAGTGCTCGTGGTGGCGATGTTCTTCGCGTCGTTTCCCATGCCAACTTCGACCGCTGCGATGCAAACGCTCGCGCCCAATCAACTGCGTGCGCAGATTTCCGCACTGTTTTTGCTGGTGCAGAATCTGCTGGCCTTGGGGTTGGGCACGACCATCGTTGCGCTGTTCACCGATAAGGTATTTGCTTCGCCGCTGGCCGTCGGCCATTCGGTGTCGATCGTCAATGCCTGCGCGGCTTCGTTGGCGGTCGTGCTGCTCGGCGTGGGATGCCGGTTCTATCGCGAATCGCTTGCAAGCGAGCAGATTGCGCACAATGGCACCACGGACCGCGCACTCGATACATCTAAACTCGGCGCGATGACAAACTGAACGCACTGCCCGGTAGCCATAGAAAAAGCCTGCCTCACGAATACTTCGTCAGGCAGGCTTTTTTTCGACTATCGGCGCAACGGAAATAGCTTTACGCCACGGCCTCAGCGCGCAAGCGGTTGACGATCTGATTGTCCGAGCCTTGCAGCAGCGGCGTTAGCGTAACGTCGAATTCGATGTGCGTGTACGCATCGTTCTTCAGACCCAGCGCGATCCCGCCCGTTTTCTCGACGACAGGCGGAATGAGTTCTTCGCGCGTGGCGTAGGCGAAGTCATCCCAGATCAGCGGATCGCCTTCGATATTGAATTGCGTGGTGAGCTTGCGGTGATCGCCGCTCGTGACAAAAAAATGCACGTGTGCCGGGCGATTACCGTGGCGGCCCAAACCATCGAGCAACTGCTGCGTGGCGCCATGCGGCGGGCAGCCGTAACCCACAGGCATGAGCGTGCGAAACTCGTACACGCCGTCTGCGCCGGTTTTCACCGAACCACGCAGATTGAAATCAGTTTGCTTACCCGTCGGGTCGAAGTGCGAATAGAACCCGTTGGAATTGGCGTGCCAGCATTCGACGACGGCATTGGCAATGGGTTTGCCGTCCGTACCCTTCACGGTTCCGCGAATGATTAGCGGGCCTGCATTCGCGTCTTCGTCGAAGTCGATCTTCGCCACGCCGTCGCGCACGGGCGCACCGGCCACATAGAGCGGGCCTTCGATCGTGCGCGGCGTGCCGCCGTTCAGACCGGCTGCCATATCCTGCGCATCCATACGAACGTCGAGGTATTTTTCCAGACCGAGCCCTGCTGCAAGCAGCGCCGCCTCGCCATCCTGGCCCAGTTTGTTCAGATAATTGACGCCAGCCCAGACTTCGTCGGGCGTAATGTCGAGATCGTCGATAGCCTTGAACAGATCGCCGAGCAAACGATGAATGATTTGCTGAAAACGTGCATTGCCGGCATTGCCGTTGAGATTCGCAGCGGCCTTCAGCAGATCCTGCACTTCTGGGGAATCGAATACTTTGACGCTCATGACGGGTGTCTCCTGGTTCGTATTGTGGGGAACAGCAGCGTGGATTTCAGAAGGGCAAATTAGCGATGACTGATTTATCTGTCAAATCAATCATATATTCCCATCGCCATCAATATTATGGATATCACAAACACCGAAACTCGGAACACCAATATTCTGCAATCCAAACTAATCAGGTCGAGCAACAACACGCTCGCCGCATTCATCCAGCCGACGCGAAACGCTTTGCTTCGCGCGCCTTTGTGAGTTCAGCGCGTTTGCGCGCCAGTGACTCCGGCACCGGCAATTGAGCCAGCAGCCAGTCGAGTGACGCCTTCAGCGCCGCCGGATCGAAATCGTCGCGCACGCTGCTCAGGCTGATACCAAAGAGGATATTGAAAAGCGCCAGCACTTCGGGATCACGCTCGCCTTCGGGCAATCCAAGCAGACGGCCATCGGCGCCCGCCAGCAGCGGCTGGATCTTTTCCTGCAAACGTGCATCGCCACGCGAAGCCATCCAGATTTCGAGCATCGCCACCGTCATTTCGGAAGGCGGCCGCTCGCCCAGGCTGCTCAGAATCAGATATAGCCGTTCTTTCGTGGTGAGCGACTGCATGGCGCTCATCATCGCCGCATCGTGATCGAGCGCCGACGCAATAAAGGCAGGAAACAAATCGTAGCGGCCCTGCGGAAATTGATAACGCAGCGCACCGCGCGTGCAATCGCACAACTCGCAGAGATATTCCTCGCTCCACGCGCTATAGCCTTCGCGGCCGATGATTTCCGCGGTGATCTGAAACATCCGCGCGCGGGTGCGAAGTGCTTTGGGACTTAGCGGTTTGGAGTCGGGAAATGCTTGATCGGACATATCGGTCTGGTCTGGTCCGTCTGGCAATCCAGAAACGGAAAGCCCGATTTTACTAGAGCGCCAGCCAAGGCGGCCCGGACCGGACATTTCGAGCCATCGCGCGGCGATGCCGGCCTCTCGATACACACCCATTCAAAAAATACAACTCTGTATTTTTTCATGAAACATACATATCCGTATGTTTCCATGGCGCCCGCCCATTCGCCGGGAAACGCCGTAGCGACAGCCTTTGGCGGGGCGCCGACTATTTCAAAAGAAAGGAAAAACAAGAATATGCAACCACGGAACGCCATTGCGTGCGCGGTGACCAGCCTGTGTCTGACGATCAATTACGCCCACGCCAGCGACGTCACCTATGCCATCGATACCCCGATCCTCTCGACGCTCGCGAACTTCCGCGACATCGCCGGCATCTCGACCTTGTACGGCGGGACCGGCTATAGCAACAGCGTCGCCAACGACGGTGTGATGCGCACGGGCGTGTTCTATCGTTCGAGCGCATTGTCGAGTCTGAGCGCGGCCGATGCCGCCACGCTCGAGGCACTCGGCATCACGAGCATCTACGACCTGCGCACCACCAGCGAAATCGCCGCCGCGCCGGATGCGAGCGTGGCCGGCGCGACGGACACCAACATCAACATCCTCGCGTCGACTACCGTGACCGCGACCAGCAGCGCCTACACCTCGGTCGCGGGCGCCGACGCCTACATGACGTCGATGTACGACAGCTTCGTGACCGACGCCAGCGAGCGCAGCGAGTTCGCGCAACTGCTGCTCGCACTCGCACACGGCGACAGCGCCGCGCTGATTCACTGCACCTCGGGCAAGGACCGCACGGGCTGGGCGGCCGTGCTGCTCGAAAGTATCGCGGGGGTTTCGTCGAGCCAGATCATGACCGATTATCTGGCCACCAATTCGTATTCGGCGGCCACCATCGAGGCTTATTACGAAGCGGCATTGACTTACTATTCGGCGCTTTACGGCTCAACCGTGGGCGAGCAGATGGCCGAGGCCATCAAGGAAATCTACAGCGTCAATTCAAGCTGGCTGACTTCCGCGCTGGCCGAAATCGTTTCCGAATATGGTTCGGTGACGAACTATCTGACTGAAGGCCTGGGTCTGTCGATGGCCGATATTTACGTGCTGCGCGCGAAAATGGTCTATTACAACTCGCTGCCCGGCCAGGCGTCGATGCGCGGCAATGCATCCGCTGGCGCAGCGCTCCTGCGGAATCTGCAGAACAGTTCGCTCTCCGGCAACTACACCGCTTTCAATTATTTCCTGCAATCGGCAATCGATGCGGGCACGCTCGATGGCATGGAAAACCGCATCGGCGGCCAGATTCACGCGGACGCGCTGGCGTACCTGATGAATCAGCCGCTCGCGGTGGAATCGGCCATTCGCGATTTCGGCTCGCTCTCGACCGATGGCAAGCCCGAGCATCCGGTCTGGGTTTCCGTCTGGAGCGATATTGCTACGGCCTCGGGCGCAACCGGCAGCGCGAATAGCAAATCCGAAGAAAGCGGCATTCTGATTGGCACGACCCAACGCGTCACGCCTCGCCTGACGCTCTACGCAGCGGTCGGTAGCGAAAACCAGCGTCCCGAGAGCGCAGGCGCGACCGCTTCGATGGACAGCGTGCAGATCGTCGGCGGTGCGCGATACGCACTGGGCGCCGTCAATAGCGGCACATTCGTGAGCGGCATGCTGATGGCCAGCGAAGGTACGTACGACTCCACGCGCGTGCTCGGCGACGGCCTGGGCACCGCGACCGGCGGCTCGCATCAATGGCTGTACAGCGCAACAGGCATGTTCGGCAAGCGCTTCCAGCTGAAGTCATTCACCATTACGCCGCAAATTGGTTTGCGCTATACGCAGGCGAAAATCAAGGGCTTCCAGGAAACGGGCAGCGAAGTCGCGCTCGATATGCAGGCCATCAAGCACGATCAATTGACGGCGCGCGCCATGGTCGATCTGGATATCAACGATCTTGCGCTCGGCAAATGGACATTTACGCCCGGCATGACGCTGGGCTTTGAAGAAGCACTGAATTCGCCGACGGTCACCAGCACGGGCACGGTGGAAGGCTATAGCATCAGCCAGATCGCCGCCTATGACACGCGTTATCTCGGCGTGGCGGCGCTCCGGCTGGCCGCGCGCAAAGGCCCGACCAGCGCAGAAATCCGCGTGTCCGGCACGGCCGGCCATCATGGCGCGGCGTCGCTCGCCGGATCGGCATCGCTGCGTTATATGTTCTAGGCGGGCGTAGCTAGCCGATCACTGCGCCGATGAGCGATTTGCAGCGAGCCATTTCAAACAATGGCGTATCTTCTGCAAGTCTCCATCGGCTCCCGCACGAGGCCCCATGAGTACCACCACGCCGTCACGCCAGCCGCTTCCCGACAAGCGCGAGCCCGTTCTCAATACGGTCGATCGCGTTACCGAGTTGTGCTTTGGGCTGTTTATGGCGTTGACGTTCGTGGGGGCCATCAAGGCCGTGACGGCAGGCGAAGACGCCGGGCGCAAACTCTTTTTTGCCGCGCTCGGATGCAATCTCGCCTGGGGTCTCGCCGACGCTGTGATGTTTCTGGTTCGCACGCTCGCCGATCGCGGTCAGCGCCTGAGTCTGGCGCTGACCGTGAAGCGCGAACAAGACCCGGCCGCCGCCGTCCAGGCATTGCGCAACGCTTTACCGCCGGCGCTCGAACCGCTCGTCGACGACAACGAACTCGAACTCATCCGCTCGCGCCTGGCCGCCGCCACTACGCTGCCGCCGCGCGCGCATTTCCAGCGCGACGATTTTATCGGCGCAATCGGCATCTTTCTGCTGGTGGTCATATCGACATTTCCGGTTGCGCTGCCCTTCCTCCTCGTGAGCGATCACGTGACCGCACTGGTCATCTCGCGCGTGCTCACGCTGGCCATGCTATTCGCCGCGGGCTTCGCGCTCGGTCGTTATACCGGTGCAGGCGCCTTGAAAGCCGGCTTTGCCATGACGCTGCTCGGCACCGTGCTGACTGCCGCCATCATTGCGCTGGGCGGTTAGTCCGATTCGCCATTTAAGGGTTTTCCATAGCCACCACCAGGGCAACAATGCCAATGGTTGAGCGGCCTCCGACGTGCTAGGCTTGCCCTCAAACCACTTCGGAGACTGCGATGCCGTTCATCTGCGAAAACGTTGAATGCCGTGCCGTGCTGGCTCGCGGTCAGGTCCGCTCAAAGCAGGAAGATGCGGGCTGGTGCTTCTACTGCCCGGATTGCCGCGCGAGGAATGCACTGCGCGATATCGGCATACCTGGCGGTCCTCACGAGTTTATCCAGCCGGAGAGATCGGGCCCTCCGCACAAGATCGTCGCCACCGCGCGGGCACTGGACGACGGCCGCTATGCGGCGCAATTGCGCGTTCAGCGGGCGCTCGCCACGAAAGGCACTTATGCGGTCGAAGAGAACTGGGATGAGCTTGGCATCTTCCTCAATGCACAGGAAGCCGTAGCGCACGCAAAAACTTTCGCGGCAAACGTATTGGCGCGCAAGGCCTGATCACCGGCATCCACGCTTTATCGGCTTCTTCGGTATAAGCACCTAAGCCACGACAACGGTGAATTCAACGCCGGATTCGAAATCCAGCGTCGTGGTCGAGAAGCGTGGATTGTCTTCGATGTATTGCTTGAACGGCTGAACCGCGTATTCGGCCGTGTACATATTGTCCGCCAGCACGATCGATCCGGGCCGCAACAGGCGCTCGATGCGCATGAACAGGCTCAGATAGGTATCGGCCCAGACGTCGATAAACACCATATCGAACGTGCCGTCCAGTCCTGCGACGGTCTGGAACACATCGCCCTCCCGCAGATCGACGTAATCCTCCAGGCCCGCCGCGCTCACGTGGGCGCGCAATTGCGCGCATTTGCGCGTATCGAGTTCGGTGGCGAGCACCACGCCACTGCCCAGGGTGCGCAACGCCTCGGCGAAATAAAGCGTGGAAACGCCGCAGGAACTGCCGAGTTCGAGAATGCGCGCGGGGCGGTTCGACAACACCATATTGCGCAACAGCCTGCCCGTTTCCGCCGATACCGCCAGCGAAAGCGGCGTGCCCTGCGAGGATTCGAAGTCTTCGCTCGATAGACCGAGCGCTTCGAGATACCGTCCACGCAGCCGGGGCGCGAGCGTTTCATATTCGTCCGCGATATTCAGGAAACCCTCGTTCGATCCCTGCAATTGCGCCTTGGCGCGCGCGATCACTTCGGCATGGCTCTGTGCGTGAAGCCGCTGCAGCAGAGTGGCAGTAGATGTTTCCATAAACGCTCCTTCTATTGATGAGTAGTATGCCTAATCATTCAGATGATTCATCTGCGTACGGAATGAGCACCTCAAGCCGTTCTGGCGAGCTTGATCGCGCGTTCGGGGCACGCCGTCACGCACAGTCCGCACGAGCGGCAGGCGTCTGCATTAGGCGTATAGGCAACCTTCATGCCGTGCACCCGCTGCTTGAGCCGATGAAGAAAATCGAGCTTGCGATAATCGTCCTCATCGATACGGCGTATTTCAAACACATTCTCCGGGCAGACTTCCACGCAATCGCCCTTGCCTTCGCAACGCTTCAGGTCCACCACGGGCGCGATCACGCCCGGTGCCTGCTTGCAGTCGCGCGTCAATGTCGCGCTCATGCTTCCTCCCCGCTGCGCCGCGCGCGTCCCGAACGCCATGCCGACTGGAAGTGCTCGCGCTCTTCCGGCGTCATCGCTTCCCATTTGCGCCAGTGACGGCGTTGCCGCCAGCCGCCGCCGTGTCCGCGAAATCCGCCGAACAGGATGCGGCTCAATACCAGCAGTCCCAGCGCGTGGGCAAAGTCAATCGTGCGCGCGCCGACAAAAAGCGCCGGAATCACCCAGTTCCACAACGACATCACAACCCAACCCAGCACGCCGATAGCGACGATCACAAACAAGGCCTTACCCGCACATCGGATTCGGAATTTCATCCATCGACTCCTTTAAATATCCAGTTCTTCATAAATGGTCTGCAGGCGCGTGCGCAAATGCAAAACCGCATAGCGTTTGCGCGCAAGCAGCGTATTGAGCGTGACGCCGCTTTGCGCCGCCATTTCCTTGAACGAGCGCCCCTCCAGTTCGTGGGCGATAAAGATTTCACGTTGATTCAGCGGCAATTCGTCGAGCGCGTCCTGCAAGGCTTTGAGCACCAGCGTGCGTGCATAGAGTGCTTCCGGCCCGGCATCGTGTGCAGGCAAAGCCAGGTCGAGCCGATATTCACTGCCCGCTTCGTCCTCTGATTCGGCTTGCGCCAGCTCCGCCAGCGGTTGCTCTTTCTTCTTGCGAAAGCGATCGACAATACGATTGCGCGCGGCGCGAAACAGCCATGCGCTCGCCTGCTCGATTGGCGCGGGCAGCCGGTAGGCCTGCACGAATTCATGGAAGACATCCTGCAGGATGTCCTCGGCATCGTCCGGGTCGCGAATGCGACGCCGGATGAAATTCACGAGCCTTGTACGCTCGCGCACCACAGTCGCGGTGATGTCGCTATCTCGGTCGGTCATCGGCTGCGAAGTGGGTGGCGGTTCCATGCTGCTGAAGACGAATCAGCGCAAAGAATATTGTGGCCGACGTGAAAATTTTTTTGCGTGTGCGTTGTGCGAGCACCTGGTCAGGCAGTGCCTCTCATCATTTCATTTTTGCAACGTTGGCTTGCAACCAATTCTATTTCGAAATACGCGGGACGTCGATATTCTCCTCTCATCGCAGCACGCAACACCCAACACACCCATCCACTGACTTGATGAAAGGAGCAACACCATGGCACGCAAACTCGACAACAAGATCGCACTCGTCACCGGCGCAACCAGCGGGATCGGCCTCGCCACTGCGCAACGTTTCGCCGCCGAAGGCGCGCACGTCTACCTCACGGGCCGTCGTCAGGCCGAACTCGATGCAGCCGTGAAGAGCATCCGCGAAGCGGGCGGCCAGGCGAGCGGCGTGCGCGTCGATTCCACGAAGCTCACGGAACTCGACGCGCTGTACGCACAGATCAAGGAAGAACAAGGACGTCTGGATGTGCTGTTCGCCAACGCAGGCGGCGGCTCGATGCTGCCTTTCGGCAGCATCACCGAAGAACATTACGATGACACCTTCGATCGCAATGTGAAGGGCGTGCTGTTCACGGTGCAAAAAGCGCTGCCGCTGCTGGCCGAAGGCGCTTCGGTAATCCTCACTGGATCGACGGCCGGCAGCGCGGGCACCGCTGCATTCAGCGTGTATTCGGCTTCGAAGGCCGCCGTGCGCGCCTTCGCCCGTAGCTGGATTCTGGACCTCAAGGACCGCCGCATCCGCGTGAATACGATCAGCCCCGGCGCGACACGCACGCCCGGTCTGCTCGACCTCGCCGGTGACGACGCGGCCCAGCGCCAGGGTCTCGCCGATTACCTGGCCGCGCAAATTCCGATGGGCCGTCTGGGCGAGCCCAACGAAATCGCCAGCGCCGCGCTGTTCCTCGCTTCGGACGATGCGAGCTTCGTGAACGGCATCGAACTGTTCGTCGATGGCGGCCAGCAGCAGATCTGATTCTGATTGCGCGCCCGTTGCAGGCAGTGCCAGGCGGCATAGACACTCACGCCGCCTGCACGGTCTCCTCGTTCACGGCTTCGATGGCGACGTCGTCCGCGACCTCCACGAAGGTCTGCACCACCGATGCCTCGACCACTGCCCGTGCTGCCGCCTTGCGCGTCTTGCCCGCACGCGACGGCGGCTGGCACGCGCCGCACACCACGCCCTTCTGCAGATCGTGCTTGTGCGCGACGAACTTGCCCGTACATCGGCAGCACGCAGTGAGTTGCAGCATCTCCGCTTCGAAGAAACGCACCAGCGTCCACGCGCGCGTCAAGTCGAGCACGGGTTCGGCATCGGTGCGTGTGCAATGCTCGAGATAGAGCCGATATCCCTTCGTGAGCGCATCGAGATGCGAGCAACTCGCCTCTTTCTTCAGAAACAGATAGGTATTGAAGAACAGCGAGGCGTGGATATTGGGCATCCACGGCATGTACCAATCGGCGGAAAACGGCAGCATGCCTTTTGGTGGCGAAACGCCGCGCACTTCGCGATAAAGCCGTATCAGGCGATCGCGCGACAGCGTGAGTTCGCTTTCGAGCACCTGCATGCGCGCGCCGAGTTCGATAAGCGCGACGGCGCGAAACACTTCCTGCGCGTCTTCGGTGACGCTCTTTCTGGCCACTGTATTCATGACGTTATGTGCGAGCCTAGACCAGGAGTTCGACGGGATGCCCAGCCATCAGAATGGCAGCGTGGGCCGATGCGATTTCGATGTGCTTCGAAGGCTGCGTGAGTGACGACAGCAGCATGTGATCGTTGAAGCGGAACGCGCACAACAGATGATCCGACGAAGCGAGCTTCACGACCTGAGACAGCGACAGGCCCGCCAGCACATCTGCCACTTCGCCGGCCAGTCCAAGCCGGAACATGCCGATTGCCCGATCCTCGCGCAACATACGCTGCGCCAGCATGAGGTAAGAGAGATTGACTTCGCGAATACTTTCCTGAATGTCGAGAGAGTTCATGTTCATTAGCCTCGATCGCTGAACTTCGACGCCTACGCTAAATGCATAACTCACTTCATCCGGCTATTCTGCGCTGATGCGGTCCGAATGAAGGCCGATAGATCAAACGCTGACTAGATGTTTGTTATTTGCAGATTAGTCCGCCGGACACTTTCTGGTCAATATTCATACGAATTGATTTAATCAATCGATCGCGCGAGACGGTCAACAGTCGTTATCGCAGAAGGCTCGCCCTCGGCACGGAATTCGCATCGCTTGCGGGGGAATCGGTAATTATTCAATGATCTTTAATGTTCTTTCATTCTTGCCGCTTTAAAGCCGGTCATAGATGCCGCGAAGATAGGACCTATGCATTTTCGATGCAAGGGTTTCCCGCTAGCGGAAAAATCGATTTAAAACGCTCTTTAGCATCTTCTATTCCTGAAACGAAAAAAAAGCTGCGCCACCATTCCTGAGGACTGCGCGAACGTGCGGGCCGACCGGGCACGACGTTCTATCGCATTCGCGGCACGCTGATCGAACACGGTCCGTTGCGGTGCGATCCGATCCATCGCGGACGAATGCAAGGAGGGAGACGCGGCCATGCAAATGCGCTTCGCGTCGCGCGAAAAGTCATTCGATAACGATTAAATCGACATATCGCATCAATTCAGATTTATTTCAAAACCCACTCAAATCGAATAAATATCCATTCCATATTATTTGATTGCCTGGAATTTTTTTCTATTTTTAATCGATACGATACTCACACCTACTCCAGTAGGTAGCGGGACGAAACACCATGCCTGATGCACTATTCCCGCTTAATGCATAGCTTGAGACAGGAGCGAAACATGTCTGACTTTCAACCGTTTTCCGATCGCAACGGCAATTTCCGCTTGCCGCCGAATACGAACTTCCGCGCGGTCTTTTTCGCCAATGCGGCTTTCCGCCAGGAAGTGAAACTCTATATCGGAGACAGTAAAGAGCCCGCATGGACGTATGCCGGCAACTCGAAGGACGAGGTACGCGGCACGATCCTGAATTCCGGCGAAGGCAACCTGCGCGTCGAAGTGTTCGCGAACGGCAAGAAGTCGGCCACCGATGGCCGTCTCGCGCCGCTGTCGAAACGCACGTGGTTCGGCATTCTCGCGTCCGAAGATGGCGTGGACACGGATTACAACGACTCGTGCGTAGTGCTGCAATGGCCTATCGGCTGAGTGAACGCATAAGATAAGTGCGTGCGGCCGGGGCCTGCTGGTTCTGGCCGCGCGCCGATCTCACGAGGCGCTCACGAGACATTCACATGCCCGAGATGCGGTCCTGCTGCGCCGGAGTTTGCTGCGGTGTACGCGTGCGCACGAACGCCGCCGCCAGTACGCAGCCGATCAATGCCGCAATCGCGCCCAGCAGGAACGCGAGGTGATAACCGCTATTGAGCGCGCTGACCGTATCGACGCCCGCCGCCGTCAATGCTTCCGTGCGCGCAGAAGCCAGGCTCGCCAGAATGGCCAGCCCCAACGCGCCGCCCATCATGAAAGACGTGTTGACTACACCGGACGCGAGGCCCGACTCTTCGGGCGCGACATCGCTCATTGCAGCCAGCAACACCGGATTGAACGCCACGCCCGCGCCCAGCCCCATCAGCACCATGCCGGGCACAATGCTCGACAGCAATGCGCCTTCGGCAGGCGCGCGCGCGAACACTAGCAAGCCCAACGCGGCAAGTAATAAACCCAGCGCGAGCGGCGCGCGAATGCCAAAGCGCATCACTAGCCGGGCCGAAAGCCCCAGCGAAAACACGGCCATGATGATATTGGCGGGCAAAAACGCCAGCCCCACCTGCATCGCGCTGTAATTCAGCAGGCGCTGCATGTAGAGCGCGGAGATAAAAAACCACGCGAACAATGCCGCCGCCCAGAGAACGCCCACGCCATTGGCCGTGGCCACGTTACGCAGCGCGAACATATGCAGCGGCATGAGCGGATGCGATACGCGCGACTCGATCACAAGAAACGCAATCAATAGCGCGACGGCCACACCCAGTTGCAGCAAGGTTTGCAGGGAGGTCCAGCCCGCTTCGTTGCCGTGCACAACCGCATAAACAGCCAGCATCAGCGAAGCCGTCACGGCTACGGCGCCCGCAACATCGAGCTTCGCGCGATCAGCCAGTGGTTTGCCTTTGGGCAGCAGCGCCACACAGCCCGCATAGACGGCCACGCCGATCGGCAAGTTGACGAGAAAGATCCAGTGCCAACTCAATGCGCTGGTCAGCAAGCCGCCCAGCAGCACGCCGACACTGCCGCCGCCACCGCCTACGAATCCATAAATGCCCATGGCCTTCGCGCGATCCTCCGGCGAAGTGAACAGGTTCATGATCAGCGAGAGCGATACCGCCGACACCACCGCGCCACCCAACCCCTGGACAGCTCGCGCAATGATCAGGATACCTTGCGAATTGGCCAGGCCGCACGCGGCCGAAGCGAGCGTGAATACCGTGATGCCCAGCAGAAATAAGCGTCGATGGCCGAACAGGTCACCCAGTCTGCCGCCTAACAGCAAAAAGCCGCCGAAGGTCAGCATATAGGCGTTGACGACCCACACCAGCGAGGTTTCCGTAAAGCGCAGATCCGCCCGTATGGACGGCAAGGCAACGTTCACGATGGTCGTGTCCAGCACGATCATCAGCACGCCAAGGCAGAGCACCATCAGCGCAACCCAGCGCTTTCGTTCGTCGATACCATGCGTCATATTCGATTCCCGACTGATCTGGCTTCAACAAGCCAAAGCCCACGAAAATGACGCTCATGATACGCCCGCCCAACGCGCCGGATAAACGCGCTGGGGAACGCCTGGCGGAAAACGGATTACATTTTTAGCGCGACTTTGCGCTTGCGCGATTCCGCCTTGCGGCATAGATCGGTCAATAGCCAGCGCGCAATCTGCTCGGGCCGGTTCTTGCCGTAGGGAGCAAACTTGATTTCGTTCTCGAAGTAGACGATGACGCTGCCCGTCATCACTCGATAAGAACCGGAATAACTGACGCCATCCAGTTCCACACGCAATGAGTGCGTGGTTTCATATTCTGCTGAAGCCAAGGTATTGCGTATTGCGAAAGTGTCAAAAGTATGACGATATCGTTTCACCTGGCATTCGGTCAATCAAATATGCGATTTGTTTCATATTTAGCTAGGTTGGCCGCCGTCACGCCATTACCGCGGCTTCCAGTCGCTCTAGCAATATCGCGCGCAACGGATGCGCGGCAAGGCTTTCGCGCTGCCGCGGGCGAGCCGCGCCAAGCTCGAATAGATGACTCGAAGGCCTTGTAGACGGGCCTTTGGCCGGTTCGAGCAACACGATGCGATCGGCCAGATAAAGCGCTTCGTCGATATCGTGGGTGACAACGAGCGCTGCCATGCGATGCGTCTCGACAATCGTAAGCAGCAATTGTTGTAAACGCATACGCGTCATGGCATCGACGGCGCTAAAGGGTTCGTCGAGCAGCAGCAGACGCGGTTGCGCAAACAGTCCGCGCGCAATCGCCACGCGCTGCGCCATGCCGCCCGAGAGATGTTTGGGCCAGCGCGCGGCATCGTCGGCGTTCAGGCCGACTTCGTCGAGGAGCGCCCGGGCATGCGCCAGTGCAGCGCCGCGCGCGCGTTCAGGAAACGTAATGTTGTCCGCCACGCGCAGCCACGGCAGCAGGCGCGGCTCCTGAAAAATCACGCCCGCAAGCGGCGACGGTCCGCGCTGCATCACACCGTCGAGCGCCACGCTGCCCGTATAGTCGCGGTCGAGCCCGGCCACGATACGCAGCAAGGTGCTCTTGCCGCAACCGCTCGGGCCCAGCAATGCCGTGATTTTTCCGGGCGCGAGCGTAAGCCGCACGTTATCGAGGATCGTGCGATTGCCATAACGCTTCGCGCGAATATCGGCATCGAGTAAAGCCGAATGAGTCATGCGCGCTCTCCTTCTATTGCGGTATCGCGCCAGGCCAGCACACGGGATTCGAGCGCGCGCATGGCGCTATCCGTGAGTTTGCCGAGCAGGCCCAATAAGATGATTGCGCCGAAAACGATGTCGGGCCGCCCGGTTTCGCGTCCGTCGCTGAGCAGATAGCCGAGGCCGCGCGTGGCGGCAATCAGTTCGGCGGCCACCACGAACATCCACGACACCGCGAGCGCCGTGCGCAAGCCCGTGAAAATCTGCGGCAAAGCGGCCGGCAACAGAATGCGCAGGAACAGGCGCGATGGCGCAAGCCGGTAAATCGCGCCCAGTTCGAGCAGTTTGCGATCCACATTGCGAATGCCCGACACCACGCTTAAATGCACGGGAAAAAACGCGCCAATTGCAACGAGAGTGATTTTCGGCGCTTCGTCGATGCCCATCCATAACAGCAGCACAGGCACCCACGCGAGCGAGGGAATGGCGCGTAAGGCCTGAAAACTGGGATCGAGCAGCGCGTCCAGACGTCGGCTCAAACCCATTGCTGCGCCCACCGCGACGGCCAGCGCCGCGCCGCAACCAAAACCGGCCGCCACGCGCGCGGTGCTGGCCGCGATATGGCGCAGCAAAGGGTCCGCGCCCAGTTGCCAGAGCGCTTCGGCAATCGACGATGGCGCGGGCACGAGGTTATCGGGCAGCACGCGCAGGCGCACCAGCGCTTCGATCACGAGCAGAAACGCCACGGGCAGCCATGTCCCGGCGATGCGCCAGCCACGTGATAGCGAACGCACGCTGTTTGCAGGCTGCGCTTCGGCCGCTATATCCAGCGCTGGCCGCAACGCACGCAATGCAGTTTCATCGGCTCCCATCGCCTCGCTCCTCTGCCTTTAGGGACGCTGCGCCGAAGCCAGCGCAGGTTGCGCCGCCTGCGTATCGATCAGCGATTCGATCACGCGGTTCAGATCCGTGCCGGGCTTCACGAGTTGTTCCTGCGCGAGAATGGGGGCGGCGGCTTCCAGTGCCTTGATCTGCGTTGCGCCCGGTTCCGGCTGACTGAAGTCATTGCGGCTCAATTGCAGCTTTGCTACCGCGAGCGACACCTTGGAGTCTTCCGCTACGATCTGCGCCGCTTCATCAGGATGCGCGCCGATCCATTCGCGCGCCCGTTCGTAGACCTTGAGCACGCGCGTGACCGCATCTGGATACTGTTTGAGGAAGTCTTCACGAACATTCAGGAATCCCCAGGTATTGAAGTCGACGTTGCGATACAGCAGACGCGCACCGTTGTCGATCTGCGCTGCGGCCATGTGCGGATCAAGTCCGGCCCACGCATCCACCTGCCCGTTGACGAGCGCCGTGCGGCCATCTGGGTGTTGAAGATTGACGATCTCCACGTCGTCTCGCGAAAGACCGGCGGTATGCAGCGCGCGCAGCGTGAAGAGATAGGGATCGGTGCCCTTGGTCGCTGCAATCTTCTTGACCTTGAGATCGGCGAGCGTCTTGATCGGCGAATCCTTGCGCACGACCAACGCCGTCCATTCAGGACGCGAGAAGATATAGACGGTCTTGATCGGATTGCCATTGGCCTTGGCCAGCACCGCCGCGAGCCCCGCCGTAGAACCGATATCGATTGCGCTGCTATTGAGGTATTCCAGCGCGCGATTACTGCCCAGGCTCAGCACCCAACGCACCTGTGTGTGGTCCGGTGCGAATGCCTGTTCGAGCCAGCCATTGCGTTTGATCACGAGGCTTTCCGGCGAGTAATAAGCGTAATCGAGCTTGATTTCCGCAGGCACAGCGCCGGCGGCCCATGCCGAAACCGCCGGCACGCTCAAAAGCGCCAGCGCCGCGAGTCTGCGCCAGCCGCGCAATGGCGCCGCAATACGATGCAATAGCGTCGGTTTGGTCGTTTGGTCCTGCATCTGTTTTCCCCTTTTTATGCGTGTCGTATTGGACGGCATGGCCGCGTAATCTCCGAGCTTAGAAAAATCCACACGGGAACAGAACCAAGATTCGCTCACATGGAAAGCAGAGAAAGCGATAACCAATGCGGTCAACGCAATTGGGGCCAACGCAAATCGATAACGCCCATATCGTTTCGAGAATCCGTTATTGGAACGCGACTGCGCGGCTTTCTATACTCGTCGCTCACACCATCGGCAAACTCATTCGCTATTCATGGGTTATTTATCGACGAACCCATGTCTCCATCGCCCAAGACCGCTCAGAGGAAGACAGCATGACTGCATCCAGACCCGACATCGCACGCTCCACGGGCACCGATTACGACACGCTCGCGGCCCGTTTCCGCCCGATTTTCGCCGACATCGCACGCGGCGCCGCCGAGCGCGACCGTGAACGCATCCTGCCGCACGAAGCCATTGCAGCACTCAAGGCAGCGGGCTTTGGTGCAGTGCGCATTCCTGTTCAATATGGCGGCGCAGGCGCGTCCATCCCGCAACTGTTCCGCCTGCTGATCGAACTGGCCGCCGCCGATTCGAATCTGCCACAAGCACTGCGCGCGCATTTCGCCTTTGTCGAAGACTGGTTGAACGCACCGGCCGATGCCGATCAGCGCCTCTGGTTCGACCGTTTCGTGAGCGGCCAGATCGTAGGCAGCGCATGGTCGGAAGTGGGCGATGTGGCCGTCGGGCAGACGAACACCAAGGTTTCCCAGCGCGATGGCCATTACTTTGTAAATGGTTCGAAGTACTACAGTACTGGCACGATCTACGCCGACTGGATCGACGTCTACGCCCAGCGCGCCGAAGACGGCAGCGACGTGATCGCCGCCGTGAGCACGCAGCAAGGCGGCGTCGTGCGCGAGGATGATTGGGACGGCTTCGGCCAGACGACCACGGGCAGCGGCACCACGCTGTTCAAGGACGCTACAGTCGAAGCGCGCAATATCATCGACTTCGAACGCCGCTTCAAATACCAGACCGCGTTCTATCAACTCTTTCACGTCGCCACGCTCGCGGGTATCGCCGAAGCCGTGAAGCGCGATGCCGCCACACTCGTGCGCAACCGCACGCGCGTCTATAGCCACGGCAACGCGCCGCACGTGAGCGAAGATGCGCAGATCCAGCAGGTGGTGGGCGAGATCGCCTCGTGGGCCTATGCCGCCGAGGCCGTCGCGCTGCAATCGGCCGAACCCGCGCAGCGCGCCTATGAGGCGCGTTTCGGCGGCGACGAAGCAGCCGAACGCGCAGCCAATGTGGATGCCGAAATCGCTTCGGCGCAAAGCCAGCTTGTGACGTCCGAACTCGCTTTGCGCGCGGCCACGCATCTGTTCGATGCGCTGGGCGCTTCGGCCATCAGCAAGCGGCTTCGCCTCGACCGCCACTGGCGCAACGCGCGTACGGTGTCGTCGCACAATCCGCTGGTTTATAAGGCCCGCATCGTGGGCGACTGGACCATCAATGGCACGGAACCGCCCTTCGTCTGGCAGATCGGCAACGGCCCTGGCCGTGGGAGCAAGTGAGCGCCATGAGCAAAAACATCCGTTTTAACGCCTTCGAAATGAATTGCGTGGGCCATCAGTCGCCCGGTTTGTGGCGCCACCCGCGCGATCGTTCGTGGCAGTACAAGGATCTGGAATACTGGACCGATCTCGCGAAGATTCTCGAACGCGGTATTTTCGACGCGATCTTTATCGCCGATGTGATCGGCTATTACGATGTCTATAAGGGCGGCAATTATCACGCGCTGCATCAGGCCGCTCAGATTCCCGTCAACGATCCGCTCCAGCTTGCTGCACCGCTGGCGCTGGCGACCGAGCATCTGGGTATCGGCATTACGGCGTCGACCAGCTTCGAGCATCCCTACACTTTCGCGCGCCGCCTTTCCACGGCCGATCATCACACCAAAGGACGACTCGCCTGGAACGTGGTGACGTCCTACCTGGAAAGCGGCGCGAAGAACGTGGGCCAGGGCGGTCTCGCCGATCACAACAACCGCTATGAAGTGGCGGCGGAGTATGTGGAAGTGCTCTACAAGCTCTTCGAAGGCAGTTGGGAAGATGGCGCAGTGGTACGCGATCGGGAAAAAGGCGTGTTCACGCATCCCGAGAAAGTCCACGAGATCGGCCACAAGGGAAAATACTTCGAAGTCCCTGGTTATCATCTTTGCGAACCTTCGCCTCAACGTACGCCCGTGTTGTTCCAGGCGGGCGCGTCAGGGCCGGGTAAAACCTTTGCCGCCCAGCACGCGGAATGTGTGTTCGTTGCCGCGCCCACGCAGACGCTGTTGCGCGACTACGTGGCCGAAGTGCGCCGGCAGGCCGAACTCGCGGGCCGCGACCCACGCAAGCTGCTGATCTATAACCTTGTCACGGTGATCGTCGACGAAACCGACGAAAAGGCTCAGGCGAAGTTCGAGGACTACCAGCGCCACGTCTCTTACGATGGCTCGCTCGTGTTCATGTCGGGCTGGACCGGCATCGACTTCGGCCAGTATCTGCCGACCGACACCGTGCGCCGCGTGCAAACCAATGCGATCGTTTCGGCCGTCGAACATCTGGCAGGCGGCGACAAGGCCTGGACCATCGAGGAACTGGCGCGCTGGGGCGGTGTAGGCGGCCTGGGCCCGGTATTCGTGGGTTCGCCCAGCACGGTCGCGGATATTCTCCAGCAATGGGTCGAGTTCACCGACGTCGATGGCTTCAATCTGGCCTACGCAATCGCGCACGAAACCTTCGAGGATGTGGTCGAGCATCTCGTGCCGGAATTGCAGCGTCGCGGTGTGTATGCGCGCGAGTATGCGCCCGGCACGCTGCGCGAAAAGCTCTTCGGCGACGGCGCCAAACTGCCGGACGATCACCCCGCCGCCCAGTACCGCGATATCGAACGCGTAAAGCGCGAGGCCGTCGCCCAGCACGCGGAAACCGCCGAAACGGCTTGATGAAATCAGTCCCGCGTCGCCCGGCGCGGGACCCCTCCTTTAGAAACACTTCCCGGGAATCACATCATGTCCGAACTCGCCGCTCAGGCGCGAGATGGCGGCGCTTTGCGGCGCGGCTATCTTTCGCTATCCGAATTAATTGCGCAATCGATTGGTCTTGTCGGCGCGGCCGGCGGTGCTGGCCTGCTGATTCCGGCCGTATTCGCCACGGCCGGTAACGGCACCTGGCTCGCCTATCTGCTTGCCACCATCGGCTTATTGTTTGCGTCGTGGAGCATTACGCAGTTCGCCAAACGCACGGCATCGCCGGGCGCGCTGTACACCTACGCGGCACGCGGACTCGGCCCGATCTGGGGCGTCGTCGCGGGCTGGTCGCTGCTGATTGCCTACGGTATCGGCGCGGCGGGCATTCTGCAAGGCACCGTCAACGAAGTCGTCGTGCTGTTCAAGGACATTGGCGTAGGCGTGGCGGGCACGGGACTGGTCGCGACCGTTACGATCACCGTAGCGGTGACGGTCGGCGCGTGGTTCATTACGTGGCGCGATATCCGTCTATCGACGCGCACGACGCTCTGGATCGAGATCAGCACCGTCGTACTCATTCTGTTTGTGATTGGCGCGGCGCTGTTTCTGCACCGCCGTTGGGTCGATCCGCAACAGATCACACTAGCCGCCGTGAAGCCAGATCAATTGCGTCTGGGCATGGTGCTGGCCTTTTTCAGCTTCACGGGTTTTGAAAGTGTGACGGCTTTGGGTGTGGAAGCACGCGAGCCGTTCCGGCTGATCCCGCGCGCGGTGATCGTCAGTATTCTGGGACCGGCCGCCTTGTTTCTCGTCGCGTCGTATGGGCTGGTTGCGCTGTTTCAAGGCTCGGCCACGCCGCTCGACCAGGCGAACGCACCGCTTTCCGCCGTCGCGCACGGTATCCATCTTGGCGCACTCGGCGTGCTGATCGACGCGGGCGTCGCATTGAGTTTCTTCGCCGCGTTCTTCTCGTCGATCAATGCGGCGGCGCGACTGCTCTACACTTTCGCGCGTCAAGGATTGCTGCATTCCGCCACCGGACGCGCTCACGCGGGCAATGCCACGCCGCACGTCGCCGTCACGCTGCTTGCGCTGCTTTCGCTCGTCGTGGGCGTGGTGTTTCAATGGCACGGCACGTCGCTATTCGACGCTTATGGTTATCTCAGCACGATTGCCACGTTCGGCTTTCTGCTGACTTATGTGATCGTCGCCGTTGCTGCGCCGGTGTTCCTGCACCGTCGTGGCGAACTCAAGCCGCAGCATATCGCGATCAGTGTGATTGCCGTGGTGCTGATTGGCATTCCGTTCGTCGGCAGCATCTATCCGGCCGCGCCGGGTGCGTATGCGGTCCTTCCCTATGTGTTTGCCGCGCTGCTGGCCGCCGGTTTCGCCTGGTTCATCGCGCTGCGAATCTTCGCACCGCATCGGCTGCACGATATCGAAGCCGAACTTGCAGACGAAGGTGCGCAACAAGAGGAGAAAACCGGTGCACTTGCATCGGCAGCCTGATTGATCAGGCTGGAATCTGCGCCTTGCCCTGAACGTCGTGCGTTTCGTTCGCCGCGTCGAATGGATGCACGACGGCATCGGTGGCGCGCCAGGCGTAGCGGCGCAACAGTTCGCCGTAGCCGCCGCGAATCACGAAATAGCCGCATTTTCTCGCATAGTCCTGCTGACGCAGGCGATAGACACGTCCAAGCAAGTACCACGGCAACGCGGGCAGATCGTGATGCACGAGATGGTAATTGTTGTTCAGGAACAGCAGGCGCATAACGTGCCCTGCTTCGTTGATGACGATACGCGCCTTGGGCTCGGGCGCCGCGCGATGCTCGTAGAGCGAGCGGATCGTCGCAAGTGAAAGCGCAGGCCACGTGACGGCCAGCAGGTAATACCACCAGGGAATTCCCGCCCAACGATCGAGCACGAACAGCAAGAAGCAAACGCTGAGCCCATGCGCGATCCACATCGGTATATAGCGTCGATCACCGTCGCGCAGCGCACGCCACGCAGCGGCAACGACGGCCGCAGCACTCATCGGCGGACCAACCAGCATGCGGCTCACAAAGCGCTTGCGTGCGTGCCACATTGCACGGCGCCAGCGCGGCCAGCTTTGCCACTGCTGCCCAGGCACATAATTGCTCTCTGGGTCGAGCCCGGGCAGCGTGAGCGCTTCGTCGCGATGATGTTCGAGATGAGTATCGCGATAGAGCGTATAGGGAAACCAGATTGCCAGCGGTGGATAACCCATCATCTTATTTAGCCATCCATATGATGTTGGATGACCATGCAGGAGTTCATGCTGCATCGACATATGCCACGCACACAGCAGGATGAAAATGGGTGTGGCTCCCGCGAGCGGCAGCGTGTGGTTTCGCACCAGCAACACCGTGGCGCTCCAGCCGCCATAGACAGCCGCGATCAACAGCCAGGTGGGCCATTCCGTGCGGGCAGTGAAACCCGCCTGCAGCGCGGCAACGTCCCGCGCGTGATCGGCATCGAAATATTCAGCCATGATTTCCCGCACGGGCAAAGTCGCCCGCAATTGCTTAAACTGTCGCGATGAGCCAATGGATCGCCGCCTTGCCGATGTACAACGTCACGCCGCAGCACGACGCGCTGTGGCGCGCGTTGCTGCGTGACACGCTCGATACTTTCGCTCGCGCGGGTGGCCCACGCGATGTGAATCTGCCCGCCGATATCCCCGACGACCTGCTCGCGTTCTGGCGTCGCCCGGATCTGCTGATTTCGCAGACTTGCGGTTTTCCGTATCGCCTGCTGGGCATCGCAGATACCGTGCATCTGCTCGCCACGCCGGTATTCGATGCAGAAGGCTGCGATGGCCCGCTTTATCGCAGCGTGTTCGTCGTATCGCGGCAAGCATGGGATCAGGGCGCACACTCGCTCGAATCCTGCCGCGGTCTGCGTGCGGCCTGCAACAGCGTGGATTCACATAGCGGCATGAACGCCTTGCGTCACGCCATTGCGCCGCTCGCTCATGCGGGCCGCTTCTTTTCTTCGGTTAAGTGGGTTGGCTCCCATCTGAACGCGTTGCGCGCGTTGAACGCGGGCGAAGCGGATGTGGCCGCCATAGATTGCGTGACACTGGCCTACGTGCGCGATGCACTGCCGGCATGGCTTCAAAACGTTTGCACGATTGGTATGAGCGCCGCCGCGCCCGGCCTGCCCCTCATCGCCTCGCGCAGCTTGCCGGAACAACAGGCTGCCTTGCTGCGCGATGCGCTCGACCATGCGTGCGCGGCTGACCCACCACGCGCACGAACACTGCGCCTGCGTGGCTTCATGCGTCTTGCGCCCGCCGATTACGCGCGTATCCAGCAGTTCGCCGATGAAGCCTGCACATTCAGCTACCCTAATCTGGTCTGATCGCCAAACCTTCGACGCAGTATAAAAACGCAGTGCACACCACGCCAATAACGATTCGGCACATCGATATAACCTGTGCCGGCACGAGCGGCTTTATCGCCAATTCGGGAAAGCAACGCAGCGATCGATATAAGGCGTACGCACGCCGTCGATAAAATGGTTCGTCCAGGCGGCACTGCCGCCATCACATCGACATCATCGAACAGATCACTCGGGGACCACCATGAATGGAATCGGGCGCGCCGTGCGCTTTATTGGCGCGAGCATCGTTGCAGGCACCGCATTCGCCGCACCGCTCGCGCATGCAGACGTTACGCTTCTCAATGTTTCATACGACGTCACGCGCGAACTCTATAAGGACATCAACGCGAGCTTTATCGCCGAGTACAAACAGAAGACCGGCGAAACCGTGTCAATCCGCCAGTCGCATGGTGCATCCAGCGCGCAGGCACTTTCTGTGCTGCAAGGTCTGCAGGCCGATGTCGTCACCATGAACCAGCCCAACGATATCGATCTGCTCGCCGAACGCGGCCAGCTCGTGCCCGCCGACTGGCGCACGCGCCTGCCCGATGCAAGCGCGCCGTACACCACCACGATGGTGTTTCTCGTGCGCAAGGGCAACCCGAAACACATCAAGGACTGGAGCGATCTGGTCAAGCCCGGTGTGCAGGTGGTGATCGCCAATCCGAAGACCTCGGGCAACGGTCGTTACGCCTATCTGGCCGCGTGGGGCTCTCGCAAGCTGCAAGGCGCAAGCGATGCACAGGCGCTCGATTTCGAGCGCGCGTTGCTCAAGAACGTGCCCGTGCTCGATGCAGGCGGACGCGGCGCGACGACGACCTTCACGCAGCGCGGCATCGGCGATGTGCTGGTCACCTTCGAAAACGAAGTCGGCTTGATTGAAACAGGCGATAACGCCAGGGACTTCGAAGCCGTTTATCCGTCGACGAGTCTGCTGGCCGAACCGCCCGTTGCCGTTGTCGACAAGGTGGTGGACAAGCGCGGCACGCGCAAGGAAGCGCAGGCCTACCTGACGTATCTGTACACGCCTGCCGCGCAGGAAATCATCGCGCAACATCATCTGCGTCCGCGCGATAAAACCGTGCTCGCTAAACACGCCGACGAATTCAAGCCGCTCAAGACATTCACGGTCGAACAGGTTTTCGGTAGCTGGCAAAAGGCTCAAGCCACGCATTTCGCCGATGGCGGCACATTCGACCAGATCTATTCCGATCGCAAGTAACGCCGTATTACTGGCAATCAAAAAGCGGGGCGAGCATTCGATTGCCCGTCCCGCTTTTTATGCAACGTGCCTGCCGCGAAACTTACTCAATTCCACGCGTGACGCGCGGGTTTCGTCCCGTTCAGATAATAGTTGCCGACGAGGTGATACTTCCAGCGCACAGGATCGTGCAGCGTATGCGTACGCGCGTTGCGCCAGTGACGGTCGAGATTGTGCGCAGCCAGTGTCGATTGCGTGCCCGCCAGCTCGAATAGCTTTTCACCGGCGAGCAGCGCGGCTTCGGTAGTGAGCACTTTGGCCTCGCCCACCGCTACCGATGCGCGCGCCACATCGTCTTCGCTGACCGTTTCCTGCGCAGCGATTTCATCGAGCAGCTTTGCCGATCGTTCGAGCAACGCTTCGGCCGCATGCAACTGAATATAAAGGCGGCCGATTTCGCGTACCGTTAAAGGATCGTCGCTCGCGCGCTCCACGCCGCTATCCACCCATGGGCGCGAACGTTCACGCACGAAAGCCAGCGTATCGTCGATTGCGCCTTTGGCAATGCCCGCGTCGATGGCAGCCTGAATGATCTGCGAAACCGGGCCGTTCAGCGTGGGCAGATCGGAGACGCGGTACGCAGGCAGCACATGCGAGGCACCCACGCGTACATTGTCCAGCGTGACCGTGCCGCTTGCCGTGGTGCGCTGGCCGAAACCGGACCAATCGTCGGTAATCGTCAGCCCTGGTGTGCCCTGCGGAATATAGGCCAGCCAGCCACGGCGCGTTTCGTCGAGCCCGAGCACCGGCACGTAATGCGCGAATAGAGCGCCCGTCGAATAGAACTTGGTGCCGTCCACCACGTAATCGTCGCCATCGCGGCGCACGCGCGTTTTCAGATCGAGTACGTTCTTGGTGCCCTTTTCGGAAAAACCATTACCGAATCGCTTGCCCGCCAGCACTTCGCCGAAGAAATAGCGCTTCTGTTCCTCCGTGCCCGTAAGCGCAATCACATCGACAAGACCGAAGTGATTTTGCGGCAATTGACCCAGCGAAGGATCGGCGGCGGAAATGAGTTTGATCACTTCCATCAGCGTGACGAATGAGGCGCCTGCGCCGCCATAAGCTTTCGGCACCGTAATCGCCCACAGCCCGGATTGCGAAAACCATTCAATTTCTTCGCGCGGCAAACGCCGTTCGCGATCGCGCTCGGCGGCGCCCTGGGCGAGACGCGCGGCGAGCTCGCGCGCGACGGCAATCGCCTCTTCGTCGGTGGCGATGACATGCACGCCTGCCTGCAACCCTGCGTGCTGGCCCTGCTCTCCGGTCTCTGCCATGATTTTCTCCGCGTCAATGAAGGTGCGGACAATCTAGCAACGAACCTCGCGCGCGCCAAACGAGCGATTGGCAGATCGATATTCCGTGGCGTGGCACGTTCGAGCGGTTATATTCGTGTTTCGACAGAAACCCAATAGCGAGAACCAGCAGGACATGACCGGCACGCCTACGCCCTCGCGCATCGACCCGCGCATCTGGAAAGTCGCGCTTGTCGTGTCGATAGGCTCGTTCATGGCGCAGATGGACGCGACGCTCGTGAACGTGTCGCTATCCACGATCGGCCGCACGCTCGATGCGCCCATCGCGCAAACGCAGTGGATCGTGAGCGGCTATCTGCTGGCGATGGCGCTGATGCTGCCGCTCAACGGCTGGCTGGTCGACCGCGTGGGCGCCAGGCGTCTCTATCTGTTCGGCTTCGCCACGTTCACGTTGGCATCCGCGCTTTGCGGATTGGCACACGACATCGCGATGCTCATAGGCGCGCGACTCTTTCAGGGGCTCGTCGCGGGCGTGCTCGCACCGATGGCGCAGATGATGATAGGACGTGTAGGCGGCAAGAACATGCAGCGCGTGATGGGCTATACGACGCTGCCCATTCTGCTCGGGCCGATCCTCGGGCCCGTGCTGGCTGGCGCGATACTCGCGCACGCATCGTGGCCGTGGCTCTTTTTTGTCAACGTGCCGATTGGCGCATTGGGTATTGCATTAGCCGCGCGGATGTTGCCGCGAGATACAGCCATTACGCAAGCGCGCCAATTCGACCACACAGGTTTTGCGCTGATTTCGCCGGGCCTCGTTGCGCTGGTGTATGGCTTGCAGAGTGCAACGGATTTCGAAGGCATTGCGTGTATCGCAGCGGGTATCGTCCTGCTTGCTGCCTTTGTCAAACATGCACTTAACAAAGGCGATTCCGCGCTGATCGACGTTCGCATTTTCTCGGTGCGCCTGTTCCGCGTCGCCGCCTTCACGCAATTCTTCGCTAACGGCATGTTGTTCGGTCGTCAGCTTGCTGTGCCGCTTTTTCTTATCGCCGGATGCGGGCTGTCTGCCGCGCAAGCAGGCTGGCTTGTCGCTGCGATTGGCATCGGCATGATGGGTTCGTTCGCAGTGCTTGGCGTGCTAACGGATAGATTCGGATGCCGCCCGGTTGCATCAGGCGGCGCGCTATTGGCGTTGATCGGCACGCTCGTATTCGTGTGGATGAGCATCCACGCGTACTCGCCGGTCTGGGCGGCGCTGAGCCTTTTCGTCACAGGTCTGGGGCAAGGCACCATCAGCGTACCCGCGATTGCGGCGGCTTATGCTTCGCTTCCCAAAGCACGCATGCCCGTAGCCAATACCGCGCTCAATATCGCTCAACGCATTGGCGGCCCCTTTGCAACGACGCTGGTTTCGATAGCGCTTTCGTCGGCTGCGAGCCACACGGCAACAGCATTACCGCATCATTTTCTGGCCGCTTTCTTGGCGCTGGCATTGCTCCATCTCTTGTGCTTCGTTTTCACGCTCTATCTGCCGATGCGCATCGTCCCCGCGCAACCGCGTTAGTCTAAAACTCACTCGCTGGCAAACAAGCTGGTTGCCGCGCGATCCTGGTAAGGATCGCGCGGCTAAAACAGTGCCCGAAAAAACTGGCAGTTAGTTGTAATATGCGGATAAAAATAAGCACCCGATCAATCCCCGCCCAGGTGCAAATTCATTAATCAGGATGCCTGCTTTAAAAGCAGGGCTATTCGACGCGATTGGCCATCGATATCGACTCAAAATGATAAAATCGCGCGTCGTACTTAATCACAGGTCTTTTCCGGTCAATCATGCGTATTCTTGCGATCGAAGACGATCCTGACATTCTCGGCAATATCGCCAGTTATCTCGGCGCGCGAAATTACATCGTCGATTGCGCAATGGACGGCATGCACGGCTACACGCTGGCTGCGCAGGGCGAATTCGACGTCATCATTCTCGATCTGGCCTTGCCGCGCCTCGACGGCTATGAGTTGTGCCGCCGTCTACGCGAAGATGCGGGCTGCGAAACGCCGCTCATCATGGTGACGGCGCGCGATACGCTCGACGACCGGCTCACCGGTTTTCACGCCGGCGCCGACGATTACCTCATCAAGCCATTCGCGCTCGCGGAACTGGGCGCGCGCGTCAAGGCGCTCATGCAGCGTCCGCGCAGCCGTTCGACCGCGCGTACCTTGCAGGTTGGCGATCTCGTGCTCGATATCGACACGCGCGAACTCACGCGCGCGGGCCAGCCGCTGCGCCTGCCGCCCGCGCCCATGACGCTGCTGAAAATGCTGATGAAAGCGAGTCCCGCCGTGGTTGCGCGCAGCAAGCTGGAAGAGTCGCTCTGGCTCGATTCGCCGCCCGATAGCGACAGTCTGCGCACGCATATTCATCAATTGCGTCAGGTGATCGACAAACCTTTTGCGCACGCGCTGCTGCATACGGTGCATGGCGTCGGCTATCAATTGCGCGCGCCCGACACTCCCGCCGATGACGCCTGAATTCGCCGCTCAAACGCCGCCGCGCGGCGGACGGCGCACGCTCGCGCGCGAATTCGTGCTCACCTATCTGGTGCTGGCCGTGCTGGTTGGCGGGCTGCTTTCGCTGGTATCGATGTGGACAGTCAACCGGCTCGAACGGCATCTTCAGCAGATCGACATGGGCATGGCGCTCGAACGCGTGCGCGGCGAGTTTCTCTCCGGCAAGGACGTAGGCCGTCCCGACCGCTTCTTTCACGGCGAACCCGGCGGCGACACGTTCCCGCGCTGGCTGCGTCAGGTCGAGCCCGGCTTCACTCGCCTCGAGCACAACGACCGCGACTGGCACGTCATGGCCGACGATCGCGACGGCGTGCGCTACATGCTGCTACGCGATTACACCGCGTTTGAAGAACGTCGCGCGCACTCGCACTGGGTAACGGTGTGCAGCGTGGGCGGCGGCCTGCTGGTGGCGTTTTTGCTGGGCGGCGCGCTCACGCGGCGCTTTCTGCGGCCGCTCACGCGACTCGCGGAACAGGTCGTCACGCGTCCCGAACTGCCGCCGCAAACGCGCCTGGCACAAGCTTATCCCGAGAATGAAATCGGCCGTCTCGCGGCGGCATTCGACATCACCTATAACCAGCTCGAAGCGGCATTGCAGCGCGAAAAACTCTTTACCGCCGATGTGAGCCACGAGTTGCGCACGCCGCTCACGGTGATATCGAGTTCATGTGAATTGCTGCTCGACGATCCTGCGCTGCCCGCTGCGAATCGCGCGAAACTGCAACGCATGCACGCGGCCTCGCGCGAGATTCATCAGCAGCTTGCGGCTTATTTGATGCTCTCGCGCGGCAACGCCGCAGCAGACGGCTTCGCGCAAAGCGATATCGCCACCGTCGTGAATGAAGAAGTCCTTCACTGGTCGCCACGTGCGACGCAAATCGGTTTACGCATGGAAAGCGCCATTGCGCCACAGAATGCGGCTGCGCAAGCGCCCTACTATCCGGCCGCGCTGCTGCGCATCGTGCTCTCCAATCTGATCCGCAATGCCTTGCAGCACGCCGCCAGCGGCACGTGCATCGCCCTACGTGCAAGCGCAACTACATTCGAAGTCGCCGACGATGGCCCAGGTATCGCTGATACCGTAAAACCCCGCGTTTTCTCACCTTTCGTGCGCGGCGGCGCGGCGAACAGCGACAACCTGGGCCTCGGCCTTTCGCTCGTGCAGCGCATCTGCGAACACCAGGGCTGGCGCGTGACGCTGGACACCGCACCGGGCCAGGGCACGCGCTTCCTGATCGATCTGTCGAAGCGCTGATGACGCAGCGATAAAACGTCAGCAGTCGGCCCACATGCGCAAAAGGTTGTGGTAGCAACCTGTGAGTTGAATCAGCGCATCGTCGCTGGCCTGCTGCTGCGTGAGGCGCTGGATCGCGACATCCATATCGAGTAGCAGCGAGCGCTGCGCATCTTCGCGCACCAGGCTTTCGACCCAGAAAAACGAGGCGATACGCTCGCCGCGCGTCACCGGCTCGACCTTGTGCACACTCGATCCCGGATACAGGATCATGTGCCCGGCGGGCAGCTTCACGCGCTGCTCGCCATAGGTATCGCGAATCACGAGTTCGCCGCCGTCGTAAGTCGACGGATCACTCAGAAACAGCGTGGCCGAAAGATCCGTGCGTACCCGTTCACGCGAAGCCCGAATACCGCGCACGGCATTGTCGATATGAAAACCGAACGCCTCGCCGCCCGTATAGCTATTGAATAGCGGCGGATAAATGCGCTTGGGCAGCGCAGCGGACATAAACACCGCATCCTTCGCGAGCCGGTCGATAATGTCATCGCCAATTTCGCGCGCGAGCGGGTCGTCGCCTGCCAGTTGCCGGTTCTGTTTGACACGCTGCGATTGCGCGCCCGCCGTGACCTTGCCGTCGACCCATTGCGCGGCGCGCAACCGTTCGACCAGCACGGCCGATTCCTGCGGGCTAAAGACGCCCGGTATTTCCACGATCATCGATTTATCCTTTCTATGCGCCTTGACGGGCTTCTACGCGGCCATCAGAAACGCACGTCCGCCGACAGCAGCACCGTACGGCCCGCACCCGGCACGCCATAAAGCTGGAAGCCGTCGAGCGAGGCGCCAATCGCCGAGTAATAGAACTTGTTGAACAGGTTCTGCACATTCAGGCTCAACGAGAGGTTCTTGCTGACCGTGTAGTGCGCCGCCAGCGAATGCAGCCAGAAAGCAGGCGCTTTTTCCGCGTCGTACACATAGGTCGGATGCGTGCCGCTCGCACCGCTCACCGTGCTGCTGTTATTGCTCTGGCCGCCCACGTATTCATTGTCGGTATAGCGGCGCGTGCCGACGTATTGCACGCCATAGCTCACGGAGAATTTCGGCGTCACTTCATAGGTGGTCCACATATTGAAGGTCGCATTGGGCACATTGGCCGGGCGCTGGCCTGCATTGGCGCCCTTGGTGATGCGCCCGCGCATCGCTGCAACCCCTGCAAATGCAGACCATTTATCGGTGATGTTGCCCGACACGCCCAGTTCGATGCCATCGACGCGCTTGGGCGGCAACGCACGCACCACGCTCGACGTCGTATCGCCGTAATCCCACGAATCGCTCAACTCCGTGCGAAAGAGCGCGCCGGTCAGCGAAAGACGGCGCTCCAGCAAGTCCCATTTCGAACCCACTTCCCAGGTCTGCGCGACGGCCGGTTTCAGGGTAGCGCTCGCGCTCGAGGTATCGCCGTAAATCACGTTATTGGTCGACGCGCCCACCGCCGAGGGCTGCGACGCGCGGCTATAGCTCGCGTAAATGCTGCCGAACGGCAACGGCTTGTACGTCACGCCGATACGCCCGCTAAACGCGCCGTCATTGCTGCGCGCCACGCTATGCGCATTGGCCGCGCCGCTCACCTGCTTCACCGAGAAGCGGTCGTAACGCGCCGCGCCTTCCAGAATCCACTTCGGCGTGAGCGTGACGGTATCGCGCACGTAGACCCCGCCGTCGCTGACCGCCGCGTAATCGCCGGTGGTGCCTTCCATCGTCGAGACGCCGCTCATGCTCGTGCCGTAGGCGTTGGTGAGATCCATCACCGGATTCGTCGATGGCGCCATCACGCTACGCGGCAGATCGCCATAACGTTCGTGATAGAACTCCGCGCCCACCACCAGATCGTGATGCACGCCGCCCGTGTCGAACGACGCGTTCACATTGGTTTCGTTCGCAACGATGTCGTAACGCTTCGACGTGCCGTAATTACTGCCGCGCAACACCGCCAGCGACGACAGATTCGGGTCGGCCGCATAGCCGCTGTACGACAGCACACCCGAAGCGCTCGTCACGAGCGAACCGGTGCCCACATAACCGTATGACGTGCCCGAAGTCGAATTGAAACGCGCGGGCGCGAGCACCGTCGTGCGATCGGTCTGCTCCCAGCGTGTGAAGTTGGAGATGCGCAGGTTGTCGCTGAATTCGTGCTCGATGCGGATGCTCGCGCGGTCCGTGGTCGAATGATCCTTGTAGAGATCGGGGTCGCCGTACCAGCCGTTGCTGGGCACGCCCGGCATGCGCTGGCCGCCCGTGCCGCGCTCGATCGGCACGCCGGTATCGGGCACGTTGTTGTCCTGCTGATGCAGATAATCGAGCGTCACCGTGGTAGGCGTGCCGAGCCCCATGGCGAGCGACCCCGCCACGCCCCAGCGGTCGTCGTGCACGATCGCGCGGCCGTCCACGTCCTGCGTGTGGCGCATGAGGTTCAGGCGCAGCGCCGAAGTCTCGCCGATCTGCTTGTCCAGATCGGCCGTCACGCGACGATAGCGGGCCGAGCCCAGCGTCGTCGAGAGATGATACGCATCGCCCAGATGCGCCTCTTTCGTGACCAGATTGACGCTGCCGCCCGGCGCGGCCACGCCCGATTCAATCGTGCCGGTGCCCTTGAAAACCTCGACGCGCTCGACATCGAAGGTATCCGAGCGATTCGCCAGACCGGCATCGCGCATCCCGTCGATGGTGATGCTCTGCTCGCCCGAGAAGCCGCGAATCGTGAACATATCGCCCCAGCCGAGATTGCCCTCGCCCGAAGTGAAGGTGATGCCCGGCACGTTCTTGAGGATGTCCTGCAGGCTCTGCGCCTGCTGCTCGTCCAGCACGCGTTTAGGCACGATGGCGACGCTCTGCGCCATGTCGAGAATGGGCGCGGTGAACAGATCGGACTGGACGAACTGCGTCTGATACGCCGACGATTTGCCGCTCACCACGACCGTGGGCAGCGTCTCGCCGGCCTTGGCGGGCGCGGCTTCAGCCGCTTTGGCCTTGGTTTTTGTGTCCGCGCTCGTTGTCTGCGCGACTTGCGCCGCTTGAGCGGTTTGTGTGGCTTGAGCGACTTGTGCGGTCTGGGCCGCCTGTGCGTGCGCCGACGGCACCGCCGCGCAGCCGAGCGTCGCGCCCAGCAGATTCACCAGCAGGCTGGACGGCCGGCCCCACGTTCCCCGATTCAACTGCATGTACTCACCTAATGCAAATAAGAATGATTGTGATTTGCAATGGTAAGCAAGGGCGTCTCAAGAAAATGTTAAGACGGGGTCAGGCTCCCAGCCGCGCCCAGGACTTCGCGACCCACCGGTTACAGGCGATAATCGCCGACAGGTTAGAGATTTCAATGCCGATTTGAATGCGGATTAGACAAGCGGAGAAAGGATGAGCAAGCAAGGCTTCACCACCAGCATCGTTCACGGCGACCGGATTTCGGGCAGCGAGCACGGCGGCGTGCGCCAGCCGATCCACACCTCGGTGCAATACGGTTTCGAACGCGTCGAGGATCTGATCGGCGTGTTTCAGGGCACGAAAAAAGGCGGCTTCAACTACGCGCGCCAGGGCACGCCCACCACGGCCGCGCTCGAGCGCAAGATCACGAGCCTGGAAGAAGGCGTCGGCACGATCTGCTTCGGCACCGGTATGGCTGCGATCACGGCCACCTTCCTCACGCTGCTGCGCGCGGGCGATCACATCGTCTCCAGCCGCTACGTGTTCGGCAACACCAACAGCCTGTTCGGCACGCTGCGCACGCTGGGCGTCGAAGTCACGACCGTCGACGCCTGCGATGTCGAGAACGTGAAGAGCGCCATCCGCCCGAACACGCGCATGATGTTCGTCGAAACCGTCGCCAACCCGGGCACGCAGATTCCCGACCTGCAAGGTATTGGCGCGGTGTGCCGCGAGCATGGCGTGGTGTATGTCGTCGACAACACCATCACCTCGCCCGCCCTGTTCAAGCCGAAGGCCGTGGGCGCGAGCCTCGTCATCAATTCGCTGACGAAGACGATCGCGGGTCATGGCGCGGCGCTGGGCGGCGCGGTCACCGACACGGGTCTGTTCGACTGGAGCGCGTATCCGAACATCGCCGACGACTATCGCCGCTCGGCTGCGAAGGACCAGGGTCTGCTGCAGATCCGCAAGAAGGGCTTGCGCGACATGGGTGCGGCGCTGTCTTCCGAACAGGCGCACACCATTGCGATGGGCGCGGAAACGCTGGCGCTGCGCGTGAAGCAGAGCAGCGACAATGCGCTCGCGCTCGCGCAGTTCCTCGAAGCGCATCCGGCGATCGGCAAGGTGTTTTATCCGGGCCTGAAGAGCCATCCGCAATACGAAGTCGCGCAGACGCTGTTCAAGGGCTCGTCGTGGCTGCTGTCGTTCGAGCTGCTCAACACGGAACGCATGGTCGACGTGGTCAACGCGCTGCAATTGCCGATCAAGGCCACCGGCCTGGGCGACACGCGCACGCTGATCATTCCCGTCGCGCCGACGATCTTCTTTGAAGCCGGCGCCGAAACGCGCAAGGCGATGGGGATTTCGGACGGCATGCTGCGTCTGTCCGTGGGCATCGAAGATATCGACGATCTGATCGCGGACTTCTCGCAGGCGCTCGCGCTTGCGGCTTAACGCCATGTAGTTTCCGGTCGGCCCGGTTTTCGCCGGGCCGACCTTCCCGCCCGCATCCCGCCAAACGCGAGCATCGACTTTCCTCAGCTTGCCTTTTCGTCGTAAAGACCCTTGTAGCAAGGGCTTTTCGTTGCGCCGCGCATGGAGCGGCAATGCGAGTATGCGAAGCCAGGCGCTTCTCTTATTCTGTTCTCACTGAATGGCGCAGCAATTGTGCCGCCGCCACAGCAAGCGAGACAGACCATGAAAGAAGCCACTCAAGATGTGATGCAAACCATGAAGCTCAATCATCTGAGCTTTCCCTCAGCCGATACCCAGGCCACGGCGGCTTTTTTCGAGCGCTATCTGGGCTTTACGATCGCCGGTAGCTGGGACAGTTCGTTTATCCTCAAGCGCCCGGGCTACGACGTCGTGATCGATCATGCAGGCGCGGATACGCCCGGCGCGGATACGCCCGCGTGGCCGAAGAATTTCCACCTTGGCTTTGAATTGCCCGATCTGGAAGCCGTAGAAACGCTCTATGCGCGATTCAAGGCCGAAGGCGTGCAGATGGAAACAGACGTGTTCAATAACGGACGCGGCTCGCGTTTCTTCTGCCGCGCACCTGGCGGCGTGATGTTCGAAATGAATACGCGGGTGGATGCGGCGCCGGAATATCAGGGGACTTTCGATCATTGAGGGCATTAATTTCGGGCGCGCGCTATCACCATCAGGATTCGCCTAGCACGCGCTGATTGCGATCATCGATGACTTCGTGCGTGGTGGCCGTCGCGCCCGGCCCAGGCACGAAGCGCACATCCTTGAAGCCCAGGCGGCGTTTATTCTTGCCTTGCACCTTGAGCGTTTCCACCGGATGCCCGTTGACGCGGTCAACCAGTTCGATGGGCGGTTTGCCGTTTTTCGCCAGCCAGCGGTCACCCCATTGCATTAGCGCGACCAGTACCGGATAGAGATCGTCGCCTTTTTCGGTCAGACGATAACCATCGGTATTCGCGCGCTCCGCCAGCGGATAACGCTCGATAATGTCGAGTTCGATCAAGCGCGCGAGACGGGCGGTAAGCACGTTGCGCGCAATCCCCAAACGGTTCTGGATTTCGTCGAACCGTGTCGTGCCCTGCGTGCACTCGCGCACGATGAGCAAACTCCACCACTCGCCCACTTCTTCCAGCGCGCGTGCGATCGAGCAGTTCATTCCTTCGAAGCTTTTCCGGTACATGGTCGCGTTATCGCTCATATCGTTTCGTCAAACAACTATACACCCAGAGAGCCGCCGCCCTATTTCTCTCCCACGAAATAAGTAGCAGAAATACTTCGAAGCGATTCGTTGACCGGCGCGCGAATCGCCGCGCATCATGCGCGTTCGCCGTGCATGCACGCATTCGAGCTACTTCATTTCCGGGCCACACTACGATGTCGAATTCCCCGCACGACCGCTCCAGCGCGAATGACACGCGCCGTCTACTTCTTAAAGCCGGCGCAGCCAGCGCTCTGGCGCTTTCTTTTGGCGGCCGCGCGGCGCGTGCGGACGACACGAAAGTGCTGCGCGTGGGCTATCAGAAGTACGGTAACTTTGTGGTGCTGAAAGCGCAGAAGGCGCTCGAAAAACGCCTAGCTTCATCGGGTTTCTCCGTGCAATGGCTGGAATTTCCCGGCGGCCCGCAATTGCTCGAAGGACTCAATGCCGGTGCCGTCGATGTGGGTGCCGTGGGCGAGACACCGCCGATTTTCGCGCAGGCCGGTGGCGTGGATTTCGTCTATATCGGCAGCGAACCGCCCGCGCCGCGCGGCGAAGCCATCGTCGTGCAGCAGGATTCGCCGATTCGCACCGTCGCCGATTTGCGCGGCAAACGCGTGGCGCTCAATCGCGGTTCGAACGTGCATTACCTGCTGGTCGAAGCGCTGAAAAAAGCCGGTCTGCGTTACGAAGATATTCAGCCGGTTTATCTCGCGCCCGCCGATGCGCGCGCCGCTTTCACGAGCCATAGCGTGGACGCATGGGCGATCTGGGACCCGTACTTCGCGGCCATCGAGCGTCAGGCCAATGCGCGCGCGATTGCCACCGGCGAAGGTCTGGTGCGCAATACGCAGTACTACCTCGCAGGCCGCAAGTTCGCGACTGCGCATGCGCCGGTTGTTCACGCGCTGCTCGACGAGATCGCGGCAGTGGACGCCTATGCACGCGACAATATCGCCAGTGTGGCCACGCAACTCTCGCCACTGGTTGGGCTCGATGCCGCCACGCTGGAAGTCGCGCTCAAACGCGCGAGCTTCGGCGTGCAGCCAGTCGATGCCGCCACCTTCGCCTATCAGCAACAGATCGCCGATACTTTCACCGACCTCAAACTGATCCCGAAGAAGCTAACCGTGGCGCAGGCGCGTTGGGATGCTGCCTGAGGGTAGTGGTAGCGGTGGCGATTGCATTGCGCTGGAATCCGGCTTTACGCCGTGGCAAGCGGAAAGCTAATTGCCGCTGCCTTGCCCTTTCAACCACCCCTGAATCGCCTTAAGCACATCCATTTCGATCCCCAGAAAGCCGTGCGGAGAATGACCGCCGCAACGGCCTGCGCCATTCGAATCGCCTTCATTCGAATTCACTTCGACATACGCATAATGACGATTCTGCGCGAGCCGTTTCGCGACATCGGGAGGCGACGATGGACATTGATCACCCGCATTCGCCACGACCAGCACGCGATTTTGCGTGCCATCGGTATCGAGATCGGCGATGGTGGCGTCGCCTTTGCGCGAGACCGTCACGGGTGAAGTCAGCACGAAGGCATCGGCGATTTTCGCGTCGCGCTTCATCGCATTGCCCACCGACACCGTGCCCGCGCTGGTGCCGACAAACGCCATCTTCGCCTCTGGAAAGCGCTCGCGCACCTTCGCCGCAATTGCCTGCGTATCGACGACCGAATCCTTGCCGTAGCGGAAATCATCGTCGACACCTTCCGTGTGATCGGACGGCGTATCCACCAGCACGACCGCCTCGCCGTCGTCGATCCAGTGCTGCGCCGAGCGGATCAGGAAATTACCCTTGAGCGTGGTGGCGCCGTTCGGCCCGAGATGCAATGCGCCTGGCGTGCCGCCGAACAACACAATCACCCATGCGGGCTTCTGCGCCGGCGTGGCGAAAAAAAGGCTTTGCGTCACGCCCGCGCGCGTGGGAATAGAAACGAAATCGCCATGATCGAGGGGGTTCGCGTGCGCGCCCGCCATCGTCAAAATCGCGGCCAATGCGAAGCAAAATCTTTTCATCGCAGCGTTCCTTTTTGATTGAGCATCGATTAAAACTGCGCCGGCAGATTCTCCTGCATGTAAATCGAAATCGGCGTTTGCAATGGCAAGCCGGAAGGCGTGCCGCGATTGTAGTGACCCAATATGACTTCGACCGCGCGCACGGCCTCCACAAACGGGCTTTGATCGAGCACCGCATCCATGACGCCCTCGATCAATAGCGCGCGGCTGACCGGCGTGAGTTCATGACCGATCAACACCGTTTCGTGCTCGCGCTTTTTCGCCTTGAGCGCACGCGCCACGCCTTCATCGCCAACGGAAATATTGTAGATGCCGCGTAAATCCGCATACTTTGCAATGGCGTCGCGCGTGAGGCGCTCGGTGGAGCGCGCGTCTTCGCGACTCTCGACTGTCGCCACCACTTCGCACGCGGGAAAACGACGGCGCAGCACGGAGCGAAACGCACCGTCGCGCTCCTCGTGGCCGAGATAGGTACGCAGACCCGCGATCACCACGATCTGGCCGCCCTCGCGGCCCACGAAACGCCCCATTAATTCGCCCGCAATACGCCCCGCACAACGATTGTCGATGCCCACGTAGGCAAGGCGGCCGCTATCGGGCAAATCGCTCGCGACCGTCACCACGGGCATCTTCTTCGCGACGCGCGAAACCGCATCGACCACAAGCGGATGTTCGTAAGCCACGACGATCATCGCATCGGCTTTTTGCGCGGCGCGTTCAATGACTTTCGCAAGCGACTGCGGTTCGAGATCATCGAAAAACGTCACGCTGCATAGCACGCGATATGTCTCGAATGACTTCTGCGCCAGTTCGAAACCTTGTTGCAGCGCCGCGTAATACGGCGACGCAGACGCCGGATTCTGCGTGACGATGGCGATGCGCAACCAGCGCACCGAAACCTCGTGCAGCGCACGGTCGATCTTGAGCGTGCGCGCCGCTTCCAGCACGCCCGCTTCCTTCGCGCGCGACACGCCGCCGCGCCCGTTCAGCACCCGCTCCACCGTTGCGTAACTCACGCCCGCCGCCTTCGCGACGTCCTCCATGGTGGGCTTTTTTCTCGCCGTCATGCGTACCTCGGGTTCGGAAGGAACTGAGGAAAAGTCCTCAACATTCCGTTTGAGAGCCAGAATTCCATCAACTACATTCTATTCGTCATTCGCCAGCATTCGAGCAGAGGGTTTTCACGAAAAAGCCGCAAGAAAAGTGGTCGTAGAAAACCTGGCAATGACGGCACACGACAATTCACAGGAGACAGCATCATGAAGAGGAACGGTTCAGTCCGCGCCCGGCGCGCGCTCGCGGCGTTCACGCGGGCCACCGCAATTACAGCGCTCAGCGCGCTCACGCTCGTCACCGCTTTCGGCGCAGGCAGCGCAATGGCCGAAGAACGCTTCGTGATGGTGAGCCACGGCTCGGATTCGAATGTCTGGTGGAACACCGTCAAGAACGGCATGCGCGACGCGAGCGAAGATTTCAACGTGCCGGTCGATTACCGCAATCCACCCACGGGCGATACCGGCGACATGGTGCGCATTCTCGAACAGGCGGCCGCGCGCAATTACGCGGGCGTCATCACGACGGTGCCGAACTTCGACATGATCCAGAAGGGTATAAGCGGCGTGAAAGCCAAACACATTCCGCTCATGACGATCAACGGCGGCCCCGCCGACGGCATGAAACTGGGCGCGATCCTGCATGTGGGCCAGCCCGAATACGAAGCGGGCAAGGCAGCAGGCGAACGCGCGAAAGCCGCGGGCATCCATACCTTCCTGTGCGTGAATCATGGCGCCGATATCCAGGCGCTGTGGGACCGCTGCAAGGGTTTCGCGGATGCCATCGGCGCGGATTACAAGAAGTCGACCATGGACAGCGGCGAAGATCCCACGATCATCCAGAGCAAGGTTGCCGCCTATCTGCGCTCGCATGCCGATACGCAGGCAATTCTCGCGCTCGGCCCCGATCAAGCGATGGGCGTACTGCGCGGCGTGGCGGACGCGGGCAAGACCGGCAAGATCTATGTGGCCACCTTCGATCTTTCACCCGACATTCTCAAAGCGATCCAGGCAGGCCATATTGCCTTCGCAATCGATCAGCAGCCTTATCTGCAGGGGTATTTGTCGGTGGCCGCCATGGCTATCGCCGTTCGCGACAAGACCAGCGATCCCACGCATATCGTCGCCGCGCTCAAGGCGGACAAAAAAGTGACGGCACGCCTCGATAAATACGGCCTCAAACCTGTTTATACCGGCTCGACCGTCAGTTCCGGGCCGAGCTTCGTCACGCGCGAGAACCTCGCCGTGGTCCAGCAATACGCAGGCTCGTACCGATAAATCTCTCTGCCGCGACGGAGTCAAGCAATGAATATCGACATGCAGTCCTGGTACCGGGTGGACATCGACCGCAAGGCGCTCAAGGACCTTTCCGCGCGCTCGGACGCGCCGGGGCTCGTGCAGGCAGGCGGCTTCTTCGCGCTCGTGATCGCGACAGGCGCGCTGGCGTGGTGGTCGCTGGGCACCGTATGGGCAATCCCGGCCTTCCTGCTGTATGGAACCGTGTTCGCCTTCAGCGAAGCCGCTGCCCACGAACTCGGGCACGGCACGGCCTTCAAGACGCGCTGGATCAATGAAGCGGTTTATTGGGTGATCTGCTTCATGTCGTGGCGCGAACAGGTTTATAGCCGCTGGCTGCATGCGAAACATCACACCTATACGCACTTGACTGCCGATCCTTATCAGGACCCCGAACTAGCGTTCAAACGCCCACTGAGTTATCTGAAGCTGGTGACGGATTTCGTGCGGATATCGCATGGCATCCAGTTTCTCGGCGCGATCGTGCTGCATAGCTTTGGCATCGTGACGAAGGGCGCGAAAGCCGTCGTGCCCGAAAGCGAGTATCGCCGCATGTGCAATAACTCGCGCGTGCTGCTGGCCTGCTACCTGGGCGTATTCGCGTGGGCACTGCTCGCGCATAGCTGGCTGCCGATTGTGTTCCTGTTCGTGGCGCGCGCGTATGGCACGTGGCTGCATGAGTTGTGCGCACTGACGCAGCACACGGGCCTCAAAGAGAACGTGCTCGATCATCGCGTGTCGAGCCGTACGGTGATGCTCAATCCTGTTGTGCGCTTTCTGTACTGGAACATGAATTACCACATCGAACATCACATGTTTCCGAGTGTGCCGTTTCATGCCTTACCGCAATTCCATGCAACGGTTGCCGCTCAGATGCCCGCGCCCTATCGCGGCCTGTGGCCTGCATGGCGCGAGATTCTGGCGATCTTCGCAAGGCAGCAGCGTGATCCCGAGTTCGTGGTCGTGCGCGAGTTGCCGCCGGGCCGTCATGGCGACGCGGTTGCGTGAATCTTTTGCATGAATCTTTTGCATGAATCTTTTGCGTGAATTCTCTTCTCTCCGGGAAATACCATGAACATTCTGCAATGGCATCACGTCTGCGCGACCAGCGACATCGACGAAGAAGACGTCATCGAATACGCGCACGACGGCAAACTCTATGCGATCTATCACACGCCCTCGGGCTTTTACGCAACGGCAGGCGTGTGCACGCACGAAACGGCACGGCTCGCGGATGGCTTCGTGTTCGGCGAAATCATCGAATGTCCCATGCATATGGGGCGTTTCGATATTCCGAGCGGCAAGGCGCAAGGCGCGCCGGTGTGCGTGAATCTCGCCACGCATCCGGTCAAGACGGAAGGCGGCAGCGTGATGATCGGCCTCGAAGTGGAGTAATGCCGATCATCGCCTGGTCACTCCATCCGGCAACTCCACCTGCCGGTGTTTGCCACTGATGCGTAAGTGGGCGATATGGGCTGCGGTCTGTATCGCTATTTTTTATCGGCCACGCCCCGGCATCACTCCCCCAGGGAAAACCCTCACTCCACCTCCCCGCTCCACGGTCGTTATCGAATCTATCCGTGTGATTCGCACACGCTGGGGAGCCGCCAATGAAAGTCCGTTCGATCATCGCCGCAGTCATCTGGGCCGCCGCGTGCGCGGGCGCCTCATCGTCTTTTGCAGGCACGTCGGCCACTTTATCCGACGATGACAGCACGACCGTGTTCTCGTCGGTCACGCTGAGCACGCTGCAGAACGTCGCCGGCAGCGCAACGATCGACGCGCCTTCGGCTTCCGTGGGCGCGGACGTGCTGCGCGGCGCGACCGGCAATATCGGCGTGAATCTCAGCGCGGGCGCACTCAATGCGCAGACGAATCAACTCGTCATTGCCACCACGTCGCAAGCGGAAATCGTTACGACGCAGAGCACGAATGCCGTCGTCAAGATGGCGGGCGGCAGTTCCATCGCGCAACTCGGTGCAGGCGCACTCGCGGGCGCGAGCGGCAATATCGGCATCAATATCGCGGCCGGTGCCGGCAATGCACAGTCCAATTCGTTGATCGTGCATTGAATCGCGCGCGCACGATTCAAATGCTTTCAATCCAGTAAGCAGAAACCCGCTTTAAAGCCTCCGCACGCGCACGCAACCCTTCGGGCAGAAATTCACTATCCTGCGGCTTAGTCCCCAGTAGTGCCTGTGCCCAACAACGAGGGTTCCATGTCCGATCGACCAGGTTCTGGCGGTTCCAATGGCTCTAACGGTTCTAACGGCTCCAATGCAGGCGCATTCGTCCTGATTGCCGTCGTCGTCGTGGTCCTCGTGGCCGCATTCGCCTACACCGGCGGCTGGCTCACGCCGGGGCGCATCACTCCGGCCAAGGTCGTCAACGGGCTCGCGCCGCCGGGCGGCCCCGCGCTCGGCTTCCGGCGCAATCACGCCAAAGGCATCTGTTTTACAGGCACTTTCGAAGCCAACGGTGCAGGCGCGGCGCTCTCCAAAGCGCCGATGCTCGCGGCCGGCTCGTACCCCGTCACCGGCCGCTTCAATCTGGCCACCGCCGATGCCAAAGCCGCCGACGCCACCGTGCGCGTGCGCGGCCTGAGCCTGCGCATCGTCGCGCCCGATGGCAGCGAATGGCGCACGGCGATGATCGACGCGCCGTTCTTCCCCGTCGCCACGCCGCAGGCTTTCTACGCGCTGCTGCAGGCCGCCGGCAACAAGACCGACCCGGACGCGATGAAAAACTTCATCGGCGCGCATCCCGAGTTCGCGGCCTTCGGCGCATGGGCCGGCAGCGCGCCGTGGACGGCTTCCTACGCGCAGGAGCGCTACAACAGCCTCAACAGTTTCGTGTTCACCAACGCGCAAGGCGAAGACCACGTCGTACGCTGGTCCTTCGTGCCCGCGCAGCAGCCCGAAACCGTCTCGCCCGATGCCCTCAAGCAACGCGGCGCCAACTTCCTCGACACCGATATCACCGAACGCGTGCACGCCGCGCCGCAACGCTGGACGCTGTCCGTCACCGTGGCCGATCCCGGCGATCCCACCGCCGATCCCAGCAAGGCCTGGCCCGCCGAGCGCCGCAAGGTGGAAGCGGGCACGCTCGTGGTCAGCGCGATCGAGCCCGAACCGGACGGCCCCTGCCGCGACCTGAACTTCGATCCCACGGTGCTGCCCGCCGGCATGCACGTATCCGACGATCCGTTCCCCGCCGCCCGCTCGGCCGCCTATTCGGTCTCGTTCAACCGCCGCACCGCGGAGGACAAGGATTATCCGCACACGCCCCCGGAAGGAGCGAAGCCATGAGCCCCATTCACGCGCGCTTTTCGCCGCTGCAACGCGCCCTTCACTGGATCATGGCGATCTGCATTCTGTCGATGCTGTTTATCGGCGTGGGCATGGTGTCGACCATCCGGCCCGATTACCTCACGCTGGTCTCGATCCATAAACCGCTCGGCATCGCCATCCTGATCCTGGCGCTGATCCGCCTGGTCACGCGTCTGATCAAAGGCGCGCCGCCGCTGCCCGCCGATATGCCGGAGCCGATGAAACTCGCCGCCAGGCTCTCGCATCTGGCGTTCTATGTGCTGATGATTGCGCTGCCGCTGATTGGCTGGGGCATGCTTTCGGCCGCCGATTACCCGGTCGTCGTCGCCGGCGTGCGGCTGCCCGCGATCCTGCCGCATAGCAATGAACTGCATTCGCTGCTGTGGAATGCGCATCGTTTTCTTGCGCTGTGCTTCTTTGCGCTGATCGTCGTACATCTGGCAGCGGCACTATTCCACGCGCTCGTGCGCCGCGACGGCGTATTTCAGGCGATGTGGCGCTAAAACACGTTCCAAACTCATTGCTTTAAGGGGCAGATTGAATGCATTCATTCACTGCCCTTTTTTATTTCGCGCGCCGCTCAACGTAATACGAACCTACAGCGCGATTGTTTTCCTGAGCGCAACTCTGATTTCGTTCTATTAGCATTGTCTTGCGATAGAAACGTCCTAAACTCACCTCCATCGCAATGGCGGCGCACTCAAGACAAGTGCTTCGCAGATTTGCAGCTTAATTCTGAGGTGAAGACATGTTCCAGGTTTTAGAAGGCGCCGCACTCATTGCCGCATTGAGCCTTTATCTGATTCCGTCGATTGAAGCCGATGCGCGCAATCACAGCGACGCACTGGCCATCACAGTGGTCAATATCCTGCTGGGATGGACGATTGTCGGCTGGTTCGCGGCCCGCGCCTGGGCGCATCGCGTCCACGATGAACGGCTGCTCTCGCGCGCCGCACGCAAATTCCGCAGCACTGCCGGGCGCGTCACTAGCCAGAAAATCGTCGAGCATGTGAAGCTGCGCGCGATTCAGGAATGCCGCAATAAAACGAATCGCCGCGTCGCCACGACTGTTTGCTGATGTGCTTCGGGCGGCCTTGCGCCGCCCGAATGACAACCCTGCTCGATAAAGATTTGAACCCAATACGAAGTTAAAAAAATGCAGTCCAATACACCGTTGTCGATGTACCCCCGCATGTCTTTCCGCTTTTTCAGTTTGTTCGCTTCGCTGTTCGCGACTGCCTCGGTTCTATCGGCCTGTGCTTCGGCGGGCGACGTAACCGCAACGGGCAAGGACACCTATATGGTGACGGCCTCCGCTTCGGGCGGACGTCTTGCCTGGGCGCGTGCGCACCGTCGTGCGCAGGCCGAAGCCACCGATTACTGCGAAACGCGCGGCATGCAAACGAGCTTTGCCGTCGAGCGTACCGATGGCGTCGAAGCGCTCGCCCAGCAGGATTCCGTGCTGCGCTTCGAATGCCATCCCAGGTTTTAAACCCGCCTTAAAACCGGTTTAAAGCGGATTTAAATCGATCGCTTGATCGCCTGATCCAGCAGCGACAGGCCCAGATCGATTTCCTCTTCGCTCACGGTCAGCGGCGGCGCAATGCGGAACACGCCGCCCATGCCCGGCAATTGCACGATGTTCATGCTCAGGCCGAGGTTCATGCACTCGCGCGTGATCTTCGCGCCGAGTCCATCGGCGGGCGCCTTGGTTCGCCGGTCCTTGACGACCTCCATGCCGAGCAGCAGACCGCGCCCACGCACATCGCCGATGCACTCGTAACGTTCCATCAGATCGAGCAGACCGTTGCGCAGCCGCTCGCCCATCACGTTCGCCCGCGCCACCAGCCCTTCGCGCTCGACCACGTCCAGCACGCGCAGCCCCACGGCGGCAGGCAGCGGATCGGACACGTGCGTCGTGTAGAACAGATAGCCGCGCTCGTGCGCGGTTTCTTCGATCTGCGCCGACGTCACCACGGCCGCCAGCGGCAGCCCCGCGCCCAGCGTCTTCGAGAGCGTGAGAATGTCGGGCGTCACGCCGTCGCGCTGGCAGGCGAACATCGTGCCCGTGCGGCCCACGCCGGTCTGCGCTTCGTCGAGAATCAGCAGCATGCCGCGCTCTTCGCACTTGCGTTTGAGCGCCGCCATATAGCCCGGCGGCAATTCGATGATGCCGCCCGAACTCAGGATCGGCTCGGCGATAAAGGCCGCGAGACTGCCACTCGACTGGCGATCGATCAGATCGAAGGCGTAATCGAGTTCGGCGAGATAGTCGTACTGGCCGTCGCGCTCGAAACGCGGCCGGTAGGTGAACGGCGCCGGAATCGCGAACGAACCCACCGACGCCGGCCCCACGCCCTTGCGCCCCGCGCTATAGGTCGCCGACGCCGCCGCGCCCGTCATGCCATGCCACGACTGCGCAAAGCCCACGATCTCGTACTTGCCGGTCACGAGCTTCGCCATGCGGATGGCGGCTTCGTTCGACTCCGCGCCCGTGCTCAGCAGCAGCGCGCGGTCGAGACCGTCGGGCGTGATATCGGCCAGCCGCGTCGCCAGATCGACCACGGGCCGCGAAAGCATGCCGCTGAACAGATGGTCGAGGCGGCCCGCGTACTCCTGGATCACCGAAACGATCTCGGGATGGCTGTGCCCCAGCACCGCGCTCATCTGGCCGGACGTGAAATCGAGGATCGGACGATCGTCGGCATCGTAGACGAAGCTGCCTTGCGCGCGCTCGATGATCATCGGCTCGAAGGTGCCGCCGTAGCGGATCAGGTGCTGCCTGGCGTTGTGCCAGAAGGTTGCATCGTCGTTGCGGGACACCGTGCTTCTCCTTGTGATCGGGCCGGAATGGCGTGATGTCTTGCAGTCTAGGTCGCGCCCAGCTTTTATAAAATCGAATAGTATTAATGGGAGCCAGAAACAGCGCTAATACCTCAGGACCCGCCCGTGAGCCGCATCCTCGAAATCGATCTGCTGCGTTCCTTCGCCGTGATTGCCGAAGTGCGTGCGCTCAGCCGCGCCGCCGAACGCGTCGGGCGCACGCAATCCGCACTGAGCCAGCAGATGAAACGGCTCGAATCGATCGTCGATCAACCGCTGTTCCAGCGCACCGGGCGCGGCGTGGTGCTCACGCATCCGGGCGAGCGGCTGCTGGTGCACGCGCAGCGCATGCTGCGGCTGCACGACGAAGCGCTGGCCGATCTCAGCGGCACGGGCCTCACGGGCAGCGTGCGCTTCGGTTGCCCCGACGATTACGCGGCCGTCTTCCTGCCTGCGCTGCTGCGCCAGTTTTCGAGCCAGCATCCGCATGCGTTGGTGGAAGTGGTCTGCGCGCCCACGCCCCGGCTCGTCGAGTTGCTGGACAAACGCGCGGTCGATCTGGCGATGGTCTCGCTGCCCGATGCCACGCCCGGCGAAGAGCTGATCCGCCGCGAGCAGCTGGTGTGGATCGGCTATCCCGGCCTCGATCCGGCGCACTTCGATCCCTTGCCGCTGGCCCTCTCCGATGCCGATACGCTCGACCACATCGCTGCCTGCGAGGCGCTGCAGCAAGCCGGACGCGCGTGGCGCATCGCCTGCGCGAGCAGCAGTCTTTCGGGGCTCACGGCGCTGGTGCGCGCGGGCCAGGCCTTCGCCGTGATGACGCAAACCGCCGTGCCGCCCGATCTCGCGATCCTCAACGGCGATCCCGCCCTGCCGCCTTTGCCGGCCGTGGGCATCACCGTGAAGTTCGGGCGCAAGCGGCCCTCGCATTTGACGGCTGCGTTCGCGGAGCACATTCGCGCGGTGCTGCCGGTGTTGTGAAGCGCTGCGGGCCGCCGCGCGCGAGCGGTATACTTCGCGCTATCCACGCCTTTGCGCCGCTTTATCGCGCCCCGATTCATGAGCGAATACGTCCATTACCAGCAGATATCCGAGGTGCCCGGCCTCGTGCTGAGTACGGCGCGTTTCGCCGAATTCAGTTTCGATCGCCATTTCCATCTGGATTTTCATGTGGGACTCGTGAGCGAAGGCATCCAGCGTCAGGGCAGCAAGGGCAAGACCGTTCTGCTCGGCCCCGGCTGCGTTGCGCTGATGCCACCCGGCGAGATTCACGATGGCATGGCGCAGGACGGCGGCCAGTACACGCTCAAGACGTTCCGGCTTTCGCAGGAACTGATCGCGAGCGTGGCCGAGGAAATCAGCGGCAAGCCGCGCGCGCCTGAACTCACCAGCGCCGTGCTCGAAGACACGCGGCTCGCCGCCCAACTGGTGCGCCTGCACGATTCGATGCAGCACGACGGCGGCGCGGGCAGTCTGGACGCGCAGACGCAATGGCTCACCCTGCTCGAAAACCTGCTGCGCCAGTCGCGCGCGATCGTGCCCGAGCGCGTGCCGGGCGCGCTGTCGCTGGCTCAGTGGAGTCGTGTGCGCGACTACTGCTTCAGCCGTCTCGCGGAAAAAATCACGCTGGAAGAACTCGCTGGCCTGTGCGGGCTCGGCCGCTTCCAGTTCCTCAAGCAGTTCAAGCTGAGCATCGGCATGACGCCGCACGCGTGGCTGCTGCGCCTGCGCCTCGAACGCGCCTGCGAATTGCTGCTGCAAGGCTCGCAGGCCATTGCCACGGTCGCGCAGGCCGTGGGCTTTTACGATCAGAGCCATTTCAATCGCGCGTTCCGCCAGGCCTATGGCGTCGCGCCCTCGCGCTTTCGCAGCTAGCTGGCGTTCGGCGTTCGAGCGCAGCGCTCGCGCGCGGCTACGTCAATTTTTTACAAGCGCCGTCACCCTCGCCCGGCATACGATGTCTGCATCCGGGGCCACATGCCCCTGCCGAGTTGAGGAAACGACCATGACGAGCAGTAACAGGGCGCTGTCCCTGGGTTTCACGAGCGACAACATCGCGGGCGCATCGCCCGAAGTGATCGAAGCGCTGGTGGCCGCCAGCACCGGGCAGGCCAACCCTTATGGCGCGGACCCCTACACGGCAAGCGTCGAGCGCCGCCTGTGCGAAATCTTCGAGCGCGAAGTCGACGTGCTGCTGGTGCCCACCGGCACGGCCGCCAACGCGCTATGCCTGAGCGCGATGTCGCCGCCCTGGGGCAACATCTACTGCCACGCATCGAGCCACATCAATAACGACGAATGCGGCGCGCCCGCGTTCTACACGAACGGCGCGAAGCTCGTGAGCGTCGACGGCCCCGCCGCGAAAATGGACCCGGCAAAGCTGCTGGAAGCCGCCAGCGCCAAGGTTGGCGACGTCCATTCGACGCAGCCCGCCTGCGCGAGCATCACCCAGGCCACCGAGGAAGGCAGCGTCTACACGCTCGCGGAAATCGAGGCGATCGGCGATGCCTGCAAGGCCGCGAATATCCGCCTGCATATGGACGGATCGCGCTTTGCCAATGCACTGGTTTCGCAGGACTGCTCGCCCGCGGAGATGACGTGGAAGGCCGGCGTGCACGCGCTTTCGCTGGGCGCGACCAAGAACGGCGTGCTCGCCGCCGAAGCCATCGTGCTGTTCGACCGCTCGCTCGCGAAGGAACTCGCGTTCCGCCGCAAGCGCGCCGGACATCTGTTTTCGAAGATGCGTTTTCTCGCCGCGCAGATCGACGCGTATCTGAGCGACCATCTGTGGCTGCGCAATGCGCGTCAGGCGAACGCCGCCGCGCAACGTCTCACGCAAGGTCTTGCGGCGCTGGAAGGCGTGGAGATTCTGGGCGCGCCCGCCGCGAACATCGTGTTTTGCCGCCTGCCCGCGCCCTTGATCGAAGCGCTGCTCAATGCAGGATTCCGCTTCTATCACGATCGCTGGGGCGCCAACGTCGTGCGCTTCGTGACGGCGTTCTCGACCACTTTCGAAGACGTCGATCACTTGCTGGAGCGGGCGCGGGCAGCTGCAAATCAAGCTTGAAAACGCGGGCTCAAACCGGCGGCGTCAGATAAGGACTCACGCTGCCCGCTTCGTGCGGGCGCGCCTGAATCTCCATGCGCGCGATGCTTTGCAGATGGACTTCATCCGGGCCATCGGCGAAGCGCAGCGCGCGGCCCCAGGTCCAGCTATCGGCCAGCGGCGTGTCCGGGCTCAGGCCCATCGCGCCGAACACCTGCATCGCACGCTCGCACACGGCGGTATGCACGGTCGGCACAAGCGCCTTGATCATCGAAATCTCCTTGCGCGCGCTCTTCGCGCCTACGGTATCGATCATCCACGCGGCCTTCAGCACGAGGAGCCGCGCCTGATCGATTTCGATGCGCGATTTCGCGATCCATTCCGCCACCGAGCCGTGTTCGTGCAAACGCTTGCCGAAGGCCGTGCGCGCCTGGGCGCGCTCGATCATCAGTTCGAGCGCCAGTTCCGCAGCGCCGATCGAGCGCATGCAGTGGTGAATACGTCCCGGCCCGAGCCGCGCCTGCGCGAGCGCAAAGCCGCTTCCTTCCGTACCAAGCAGATTCTCTTTCGGCACGCGCACGTTCTTGAACACGATTTCGCAATGGCCTTCGGGCGCCGTGTGATTGATCACCGTGATATTGCGCACGACCGTCACGCCCGGCGTGTCGCGCGGCACGAGAATCATGCTTTGCTGACTGTGGCTGGGCGCATCGGGATCGGTCTTGCCCATCACGATAAAGATTTCGCAATTCGGATGCGCAGCGTTGGTGATAAACCACTTGCGTCCGTCGATTACATAATCGTCGCCGTCGCGGCGAATGCGCGTGGTGATATTGGTTGCATCCGATGAAGCCACGGCCGGTTCCGTCATCGCAAACGCCGAGCGGATCTTGCCGTCCAGCAGCGGTTCGAGCCATTGCTTGCGCTGCGCGGGGGTAGCGAACATATGGAGCAATTCCATATTGCCCGTGTCCGGTGCGTTGCAATTAAACACTTCGGAGGCCCAGGGAATGCGGCCCATGATTTCCGCCAGCGGCGCGTAGTCGAGGTTGCTCAGCCGCGTGCCTGGTTCGTCGTCGTGCAGATGCGGCAGAAAGAGATTCCACAGGCCTTCCGAGCGCGCCTTGTCCTTGAGCGACTCCATAAACGATACGGGATACTGGCCCGCACTGACTTCGTCGTGCCATTGGCGAATGCGCGGCACGATATGCTTGTCCATGAATGCGCTCAATTGCGCGCGCAGCGCTTCGACTTTCGGGCTATACGCAAAGTCCATTCTGCTCTCCTGAATCGGTTTGAATCGGGTCGTGCCCGGTCGTGCTCAATCGTGCTCTAGCACGCTGAATAGCGGCGCTCAGATCGTCAGTCCGCCGTCGACGACGATGCACTCGCCGTTGGTATAGCTCGACGCGTCGGAGACCAGATACAGCACCGTGCCGGCCATTTCGCGCGGCTCGGCATGCCGTTGCAGCGGAATCTTGCCGATTGCGCTCGCGTACAGCTCCTGATCGGCGAACAGCGCGCCTGCGAAGCGCGTTTTCGTAAGGCCAGGCAGCAGCGCATTCACGCGGATACCCAACGGCCCGCACTCTTTCGCGAACGCACGCGTCATGTTCACCACGCCCGCTTTAGTGATCGAATACACGCCCTGGCGGTCGCCCGGTTGCAACGCATTGACGGACGCGGTATTGACGATCGCGCCGCCGCCGTTTTCGCGCATCAGCTTGCCGCCTTCCACCGACATAAAGAAATAGCCACGCAGATTGACTTCGACGGTCTTCTCGAACGAAGCGAGATCGGTATCCAGAATGTGGCCGAAATACGGATTCGCAGCAGCGTTATTGACGAGAATATCGAGCCGCCCGTGACGCTCGCGAATATGCCCGAAGATCGCGTGAATATCTTCGATACGGCCCACGTGGCAGGCGAATGCCTCGGCACTGCCACCGGCTTCGCGGATGCCGCGCGCCACCGCCTCGCAGTCGTCGATCTTGCGGCTCGACACGATCACATGTGCGCCCTGCTCCGCGAGCAGTTTGGCGATTTCTTCGCCAATGCCACGGCTTGCGCCCGTCACCAGCGCAATCTTCGATTTCAGATCAAATAGATTAGTCATCTTAAGTAACCTTTTTAAAGCCCGGAAAGTGGATAAACGTAAGGTGATTTCAGATCAGGTCGACGCCCATTTGCGCGAGCGCGCCCGCCATTTCGCCGACCTCGCGAGCCTTCGCGTTCGACGCATTGCCGCCAAGCGCGCGCTTTTTCACGCCTTGCGCAATCGACGCGAGACGGAAGAAGCTGAAGGCCAGATAAAAGTTCCAGTGCCCGATCGCGTCGATACCGCGCAGGCGGCAATATTGCGCGACCATCGCTTCTTCGCTGGGAATGCCCAGCGCAGCGCGGTCGAGACCCGCCAGCCCGGCGATATGCCCTTGACGCGGCAAGCGCAAACACATGCAGAAATACGCGAGATCCGCGAGTGGATTGCCAAGCGTGGACAATTCCCAGTCGAGCACCGCGCGCACACGCGGCTCGCCGCGATGGAAAATGAAATTGTCGATACGGAAATCGCCGTGCACCAGCGCAGGCTTGCCCGATTCCGCTGGGCAATTCGCAGGCAGCCACGCAATCAGCGCTTCCATGGCGTCGAGTTGCCCGGTTTGCGCGGCGCGATACTGAGTGGTCCACAAATCGATCTGACGCGCGAAATAATTGCCCGCACGGCCGTAGTCGGCAAGACCGGCGGCCTCGACATCGACGTTATGCAGCGCCGCCATCGTTTCGAGCAGCGCGTCGAAATACGCGCCACGCTTTTCGGCACTCGAATCGCGCAACGCCGGGTCCCAATGAATTTCGCCTTGCTCGAAACTCATGACATAAAACAGGCTGCCGATTACCTCGCGGTCTTTGCACAGGTGCAACGCTTTCGCGACTGGCACGGCAGTCTGTCCCAATGCCTCGATCACGCGAAATTCGCGGTCTACGGCATGAGCGGATTTCAATAAGGTGCCTGGCGGCTGCCGCCGCAAAACGTATTGGCCGCTTTGCGCGCTCAGTAAAAAGGTAGGATTGGACTGACCGCCGGCGAACTTCTCCAGCGTTATCGGCCCCTGAAAACCGGCCACGTGCGCCGCCAGATAGCGGCTCAGGACATCAACGTCAATTGGATCGGACATAGTCATGCTGCGAGAGTGTGAATGCGATTGCGCCCGTTCTTCTAGCCTGCTTTTTACCGGCTTCTAACCGTAAGTGACGAGCTTGCGCCGTTCGGCGCGTTCGAGATGCGGCAGCGCGTTGAAGCCAACCAGCGACATCGCGCTTTCATTGAAAACGTATTGCGAGACGCTGCTGTTGCGGATCTGCATATTGAGCGCAATAGCAGCCGATGCTGGCGCCTGAAGAATCTGCTGCGTGAACACCGCAATCGCGCCGCCCGAACTCACTGCCAGCACGCGTTTGCCGCCCATGCGCTGGATCGCTTCGCGAGCGCGCGCCACACGCGTCTGAAACTGCTGCCAGCTTTCCGGCAGCGGGCCCGGCAAACGGTCTTCGGACCAGAGTTGCAGCGCGTGCTTGAGCGCCTTATAGAAGTGCTTGATCGCGCCATCCGCAGGTGCGGGCGGCATGAGGCCGCTCGCCTCGAGGGCTTCGAACAGCGCGTGAAAGTTGTATTCGTTGAGATCGGCATCCTGCACGACATCGATCTTCGGTGCGCGCATGCCGGCGAGCAGCGCTTCGGCAGTTTGTTCGTGACGGCGCATCGTGCCGGTCACAATGCGGTCGAACTGCATGTCCGCCTGTGCGAAATATTCGCCGAGCCACGTCGACTGAATATGTCCCGAAGGCGACAGCGCGTCGTAATTCTGCGCGCCCAGCGACGCCTGCCCGTGCCGTACCAGATAGAGATCCGCCATGCCGTCCTCGCGTGAAGATGGCTAGTACGATATCGGGCCGCGTGGCATTCAGGAAGTTTATTCTATTTATATATCTCGATAACTAATGGTGATACCGGCTGGCGATACTGGGTGAGATTTATAGCGTGCCAGAACGCTATCCAAACGCCTGCAGATTCTGCGCTTGCATCAACTGGCCGATCTGCTCGCGCAACCAGCGATGCGCCGGATCGCCCGCCACGCTGCGATGCCAGTAACCATGCGATTCTAGCCCCGGCAAATCGAACGGCAGCTTGAGAATGCGCGCATCGTAACGTTGCAGCAGTTTGAGCGGCGCGGTCAGCACGAGATCCGTGCGCATGGCGATCAGCGGCGCGACCAGGTAGTGCTGCACGCGCGTGAGCACATTGCGGCGCTGGCCGAGTTTGTTGAGTTCCGTATCGACAAGACCGAGCCCCTGACGTCGGCTGGAAACGTGGATATGACCCAGCCTCAGATAATCGTCGAGCGTCAGTTTCTTTTTGCGGAACGGATGATCCTTGCGCAGCAGGCACGCGTAGTGATCGCCACCGAGCGGCGCCTGCTCCAGTTGCGGATCGTCGATCAGCGGCGCGTCGATGGCCAGATGCACTTCGCCGCTCGCCAGCGCCTCGGGCACTTCGCGGCGCGTCGTGAAATAGCTCTCGATGCGGATGCCGGGCGCGTGACGCTGCAGCACTTCTTCGAGCGCGGGCAACAGCATGGCCTCGGTCAGATCGTTCATGCTGAGCCGGAAAGTGCGCTGTGAAGTCGCCGGATCGAAACGCTCGCCCGCGTGCGTGCTGGAATCGAGCAATTGCAGCGCCTCGCGCACACGGCCGATGATGTTCTCCGAAACCGGCGTGGGCAGCATGCCGGCGGGCGTGCTCACGAACAGCGGATCGTCGAAGGTTTTACGCATGCGCGCGAGCGCATTGCTGACGGCCGGCTGCGTGATGAACAGCAGTTCCGCCGCGCGCGTGAGATTACGCGTGCGATAGACCGCTTCGAACACGATAAAGAGATTCAGGTCGATCCTGGACAGCGGCATGCGATTTCGTCCGTAACGTGAGCGCGGTTTGTCGGGATTACGCGAAGCGGCTTTTCATTTTACCCAGGCGGTCATGGCGCACGCTCGCCTGTTTCGCGCACAAACGTGTGACGTGTCTATCGGCTGCCGCCGCTTTTCGCCGAAGCCCGCTTTTCACTTCGCGGCTTGCGTGCCAGCGTTTCCTTGCGCGCTTCGCTCATCAACCAGTCGCGAAACGTCATTAGCCGCGGCAGGCTCGCGCATTCCGGCCGATACACCACGTAATACGCCAGTGCAGATCGATACGATATCGCCGGAAAGAGGCGCACCAGCCGCCCTGCCGCCAGGTCGTCACGCGCCATCACGCTACGCGCGAGTGCAATTCCCTGTCCGTCGATAGCCGCCTGCAGTACGGCCGCCGAATTGTTGATCTTCATCCCGCGTCGCGTTGCTGCGTCCGGGATGCCCGCGGCCTCGAACCACGCCTGCCATGTGGCAAAGCCCGCATGGCTATCCACCGAAAGGTCGTGAATCAGCGTTTCGCCCGCGAGTTCGCGCGGCGTGCGCCATTGACTGCTTTTGGCCAACGCCGGCGAGCAGACGGGATAGATTTCCTCGTCCATCAGCTTTTCCGCCGCGAGACCGGGCCAAGTGCCGGCACCATAACGCACGCCGATATCGATACCTTGCGCGGTGAAATCCATCAGCTTCAGGCTGGTATCGAGCCGCAGATCGGTCTCCGGACATTGCGCGTGAAAGCGCTCGATGCGCGGCAGCAGCCATTTCGCCGCGAAGGCAGGACTGACCGTTACCGTCAGCACGCCATTCGCCGCGCCTTCTTTCAACCGTTCCAGCCCCAGCGTCAAGCGATCGAAACCGGCGCGGATATCGGGCAAAGCGCGCTCCGCGACTTCCGTTGCCATCAGCCGGGCGCGGCCGCCCGTGCCGCGCACGAACAACGGCGCGCCCAGCCACTCCTCCAGGCTGCGCACGAGTTGCCCCACTGCTGCGGGCGTGACGTTGAGTTCCGCCGCCGCAGCAGAAAAGCTCTGGTGGCGCGCGCTGGCTTCGAAGGCGCGCAGTGCGTTGAGATAAACCGGAGTCGTCATATCTGAAAGATTTTCTATCAGCAAAGCACAGAATATCTGATTTGAGCGCGCCCTGCCGAGCGCCCAGAATGTATCCGTCACAGAGATCAAACCCTTCGTCTCTGTCTCTTGCGAACATTTCAGGAGTCGTTCATGAGTAACAGTTTTTCTAATAAGGTTGCGATCGTCACTGGCGGCGGTTCGGGTATCGGCAAGGAAGTCGCGCTGCGTCTGCTGCAGGCTGGCGCCAAGGTGGTGATCGGCGGGCGCGATGAAAGCAAACTCAAGCAGGCCACCGCGCAGGTCGACCCGAGCGGCGCGCACGTGCGCTATCTGGCCGGCGATATCGCGCTGCCCGCCACGGCAACCGCGCTGGTCGCGCTCGCCACCGAAGCATTCGGCGGCGTCGATATTCTCGTCAATAACGCGGGCATCTTCCGTCCCAAAGCGTTTCTGGACGTGACCGAAGCCGAATACGACGGCTTTCTCGACACGATCCTCAAGGGCAAATTCTTCATGGCGCAAGCGGCCGCAAAGGCCATGCAACTGCGCGGCGGCGGTGCGATCGTGCAGACCGGTTCGCTGTGGGCGCTGCAGGCGATTGGCGCGACGCCCTCGGCCGCTTATTCCGCCGCCAACGCGGGCGTGCATGCGCTCACGCGCAATCTGGCGATCGAGCTTGCGGCCTCGAATATCCGCATCAATACGGTCGCGCCGGGCGTGGTGGAAACGCCGGTCTACAACACCTTCATGAGCGACGCCGAAGTGAAGGCAACGCTGCCCGCTTTCAACGCGTTCCATCCGCTTGGACGCAACGGCCAACCCGCCGATATCGCCGATGCGATCCTGTTCCTCGCATCATCGCAGGCTTCGTGGATCACGGGCACGGTGCTGCCGGTGGATGGCGGCGTGATGGCCGGACGTCACGCCTGAATGCGCCGCACTCATTCGTCAAATCACTCGCGAAGTCACTCATCAACTCACTGGAATCGAACATCATGATGCAAGACTGGAACAGCTACCGCGACGCCCTGCTCGAACGTGTCGGCGACTACGCGAAGATCACGCCCGATGTCATGCGCGGCCTGATGACCATCGACGGCGCCGCCACGAAAACCGGCAAGCTCGAACCGAAAATGCACGAACTCATTGCGCTGGCCGTCGCCGTGACCACGCGTTGCGATGGCTGTATCGCCGTGCATACGAAAAAGGCCGTCGAACACGGCGCGACGCTGGAGGAAATCTCCGAAGCGCTGGGTGTAGCCATCGCGTTGAATGCGGGCGCGGCGCTCACGTATTCCGCGCGTGTGCTCGACGCCCACGCTGCGCTTCCGACCACCTGAGCGGCCATGCTCGTCAACGCCGAATTTTCGCGCCGCGCCGTGGTCGCGAGCGAATCCTTCGAATGGGTACGCTCGCCGCAAAACGGCGTCGAGCGTGTGATGCTCGACCGCGTCACTGGCGCGATCGGCCATGAAAAAGCACGCGCCACGAGTCTTGTGCGATACGCGCGAGACTCTCATTTCCCTCGCCATACACACGATGGCGGCGAGGAGATTCTCGTGCTTTCCGGCTGCTTTTCCGAAGACGACGCGCACTATCCGGCGGGCTGGTATCTGCGCAATCCGCCGGGTTCATCGCATCGGCCAGCCAGTCGGGAAGGCGCGCTTATCTTCGTCAAACTGGGGCAGATGATGCCTTCCGATCAGCGCAGCGTGCGTATCGACACCTATGCGCCCGATGCATGGAAACGCGAACAAGGCCGCGAGGTTTGTCCGCTTTTTGCCGATGAAGAAGAGCGCGTCATGCTCGCGCGACTTGCGCCCGGCGAGCGCGTATTGACCGATGCCGTTAAAGGTGCGGAGCTGCTGGTGCTCGACGGCGAAGTCATTGCGGAGCACACGCATTTGCTGCGCGGCGGCTGGCTACGACTGCCTGCCGGTACGCATCGCGATGTATTCGCCGGTGCGGGTGGCGCAATGATTTATCTGAAGACGGGCGCGTTTCGCGGCCTGCCAATAGAGGTTTCGTCATGAATGCGAGGATTGCCATCGTCGGTGGCGGTGTTGCGGGGCTTTACGCGGCAATGCAGTTGCAATCGCGCGGCATTGACGATTACATGCTGCTGGAAGCAGCAGACCACTTTGGCGGCCGAATCGAGACCGTATCCGCAGGGCCGAACGACGCGCGCTTCGATCTCGGCGCGACGTGGTTTTGGCCGGGCATTCAGCCGCAACTGGACCGGCTCGTGCGCGAACTGGGCATCGCGCGTTTCGCGCAACACGAGAGCGGCGACACGCTAATCGAGCGCGCTCCCGGCGCACCGCCGGTTCGCATGCGCGGTTACGCAAACGAACCCGTATCGATGCGACTTGCAGGCGGAATGTCCGCGCTCGTCGATACGATTCGCTCACGTCTGTCGATGCAATGCCTTCACCTCGATCAGCGCGTGACACACCTCAGTGTTGCTAAGCATTCCATCGAGATTCAGAGCATTAATGCGCAGGGAAACATGAGCACGCACAGCGTTGCCCATGTTTTGCTGGCATTGCCGCCGCGCCTGGCCTCAACCTCGATCGTATTCGATCCGCCCCTGCCGGAAGCCCTCGCGCAATCGTGGCGCGACACGCCCACGTGGATGGCACCGCATGCGAAGTATCTCGCGGTCTACCCACAAGCGTTCTGGCGCGAACGCGGCCTTTCCGGCGCGGCGCGCAGCGCGAGCGGCCCGCTTGCGGAAATCCACGACGCGTCTCCGTTGGAAGGCGCGGCAGCAGTGTTCGGCTTTATCGGCATTCCGGCCGATGGGCGCGCACGGATTGGCGAACCCGCGTTGCTCGCCGCGTGCCGCGCCCAACTCATACGGCTGTTCGGCGACGAAGCCCGCGATCCGCACTTCGAAACCATCAAGGACTGGACCGCGTCCCGCCTGAGCGCAACCGCCGCCGACCGCACCGCCACGCCGCATCACTGGCACGCACCGCAAAGCGAAGCTGTTGCGGGTAGCTGGCGCGGCCGCCTGGCGGGAATCGGCAGCGAGTGGTCGGCGCGCTACCCGGGCTACGTCGCCGGTGCTATCGACGCCGTAGACGCAGCCATTGAATCCATATCCCTATCGCGAGAGAGCCGATCATGAAAGCCACTTACCGTGCGATGCAGATTGCGCAGGCCGGCATTCTGGAACTCGTGGAACGCGTGACACCGATGCCCGGCGACGACGAAGTCCTTCTCGCCGTCGAAGCCTGCGGAATCTGCGGCGCCGATATCGCCGACATCGATCGCGCCAATCCCGCGCTGCAACCGCCACGCGTGCCAGGGCACGAAATCGTCGGCCGGATCGTTGCGCTGGGTGCTCGCGTGCCCGCGCTCTGGAAACCCGGTCAACGAGTGGGCGTAGGCCGTCTTGGCGGGCATTGCAATGCGTGTGCGCAATGTCGGCGCGGGCAATTCCAACTTTGCGAAAACCAGCCGTTTGTTGGCTCGACCTGTGATGGCGGTTACGCCGAGGCAATGGTTGTGCGCGCAACGGCACTCGTAGCGATTCCGCCAGAACTCGCCGCCGAAGAAGCCGCGCCCCTGCTATGCGCGGGTATCGCCACGTTCAATGCGCTGAGAAATTACGCCGGGAATGCTAACCCGGTGATCGGGCGCCGCTCCGACAGCTTGGTCGCAGCGCACAACGGCAACGCGGGCCTTGTGGGGCAAAAAAATCGACAGATTTATCCATTATGAATCACAGCGCGACGCAATCGCTGCACACATACTTCCGATTCTGTCGGATTCTTGCTAGTCTCTCGAGCATTGCAAGTCGTAGTTAATTGAATCGGGGATAGCATGAAAAGCTTGGGTTTGAAAAATATAAGAAGCTTTAAAAACTCTGGATTAATCGATTTAGCACCCATTACCTTGCTTTTGGGGCAAAATAGTTCAGGGAAAAGTACTTTTTTGCGAACATTCGCTCTTTTTAAGCAGGCGTTAGGCGTCCGGGCTAGAGAGCCATTTTTGTGGGTCGGGGAGCTCGTAGATTTTGGTGGATTCTCAGAGACCATATCAAAATTCGCAGACGAAAATTCGGTATCGGTGACAATTAAATTCGATACTTTTTTGGATGCGTTGCTTGAGACATCGCGAGCGGTATTTAATCGACAACTTCCGCAAGATTCTCGCATTACAGAGTTTACTGTTTCCATTACTGAATACGGCCCACGCAATAATGGGTGTCTTGAAAGTTTCGGCTATGATTTTCATTTTGATGGAAATGAAATTTCTTTCGAATTGAACGCTGACGGCACATTTGAACGTTTCGAGATCAATGGCCAAAGTGGTGTCGAGTTGGTGAAGGATTGGCTGGGTGTTCGCGAGTGGAATGGCCCAATCCCCACGTTCACACGTCTTGCAAGCAGCGAGTCTTTCGGATCTGGGGCGACAGCCGATCTAAAAAAACAGCGAAAGACCTATCTTGAAACTGTTATTGATTTTGTCGGGCAACGGATGGATGGCCGCTCACGCGAAGAGCGTCATCGTGACGTTGCATATCGTCTGCTTCGATCTTCTATTCACTCCCTCCTGGCAGTCGCACAGAGCGACGACATAGGCGACGCCACATGGCGGAGAGCTGCGGCAAATTGGAATGAAGATTCGGCTGAATTCAAAAAACTTAAAAATATCGTTATTGGAACGCGCTTCCCAGAGATTACAGCACACATTTTTGATTATTTTGAATCAGCTCTTGAAAATATAAAATATGTATCACCACTTCGTGCGAGCGCCGAGCGCTATTACAGGAAGCAGGGACTGGCTGTAAATGAATTGGACCCGACGGGAAAAAATTTCGCACTTTTTCTTGATAATATGTCAGCAGGCGAGCGGTATAGTTTTTCGAAATGGACTCGCGATTTTTTTGGAATTTCTATTCAAACGTCGTCCGAGCAGGGCGGACATTTGTCATTGTTGCTTCGATCCTCCGAGGATAATTCGAAAGAATTTAACATGGCAGACACGGGGTTTGGTTTTTCGCAAATGTTTCCGATTTTGGCGCAATTGTGGGCGATTCAAAATAAAAGAGTGGGGAGAAAAAATGGTGGACGCATTGCACCGGTGATTTTTGCCATTGAACAGCCCGAACTGCATCTCCATCCGAGGCTCCAAGCTCAGCTTGCCGACGTATTTGTATCTGCGATTGTCGCTGCAAGAGCGAAAAAAATTGATATTCGCGTCATCGTTGAAACGCATAGTGAATATCTTGTAAATCGTCTCGGGTCACTAATTGGTACCGGAAAAATAGCGTCGAAAGATGCTTCTGTATTGATTTTTGAAAAAAATAAATTTTCCTCGCCTACAGATATTCGTCACTCAGATTTTTCTGAAAAGGGTTTTTTGAGAAATTGGCCACACGGTTTTTTTGAACCGGTATAAAAATGATAATAGAATTAGACCAATCTTTAGCTGGAATCGGGGAGAATTTGACGGAGAACAGCGTAGTCTCGATTGCATTGGATAACATTGCCAATGCACATCGAGAAGGGGCGCACGTCATTTTTTCGGAGCGCAATGTGGCGGAGCACCTGCTGAGCATAGGTGAATCTCTTGGCGGCAGGACAAAGCAAACACTTAGAAATGTTATTAATCGCTACGCGCAATTGGCAGAGTTCGCTGAAACAGTAGAAGTGAAAATTTTCATTGGTTTGTTTGATAACATTCACGCTGTTATTGAGAATGGCAAGAGATTTATAAAAATCCCCGTTGCATGTGTGACATCTAGCTTGCTGCAGAAACCATATTTGCTTGTTGAAAATATTGATGATGCAAAATTTTATGGATTTTTGACAACAGAGCTTGCGAGTAAATTAAATTTTTCTGGACATCTTTCTTTTGAGGCTTATAACGGTGGTGGGAATACCACAGGGAATGTTTATGAACATTTGAAGAATTCGACAGATCGACTTTGCCTTTGCATTGTGGACAGTGATCGACGGTTTCCCACCTCCAAACCTGGTGAAACTGCTAACAAGGTGCTCGCAAGTGATAAAACGGATCCATCACCGCTGACGGAGTCGTTTGTGTTGCCCGTTTGCTCCGTTGAGAACCTGATACCTTGGAAGTGGCTAGAAGACGCTTATAGCCAAAGCGAAGACATGAAGAAGCGGCTTAAAATGTACGAATGTCACCACGTCGATGATGTTTGGCCATTCTTGCAGCTGAAAAAAGATATTCGATGTGCAGATCTTCGCGAGACACAGAAAGCTTTTAGTGTATTTTGGTCGGACAAGCTCAAATGCCGCGATGATGTTGCGAGGTGTGTGGCTGGTGGCGCGTGTACAAAGCGTGATGATTGCAGCACTACTTTCTTAGCTGCGGTTTCTGGTTCGCCACTAGGGGCGGTAATCCCGAAGCTCTCTGAACGAACGATAGGAGCGTGTGACGCGGTGCCGACGGTTAAGGCCGCGTGGCAATCGATCGCGCAGCTCGTCTCGGCATGGTCATGCGGCGGTCCGCAGTTGTCCGCGGGCTGAGGGCATATTTTTGGGAGCGGGATCGCCGACCAGGCACTGATGACTTACATCGTGCTAATCCTGGGCTATGGGTTCAATCAGCGTTTGCCGAACGGGCCGCAATCCCAAACTGACGGATGCCCTGCCGCTGCTTCTATTGCTGCATGCCGCAATAGAAGCAGCGGCGCAAACGCTCGTAATCGCCGTCCAGAATGTAAGTTTGACCTCGCCCTCAGCCGCGAAAGCCGAGTTTCCATACGGACTCGGCCATGTTTCGCCCTTCACAAATATCTGAAGTAATGGATATCAGGCGTCTCGATTCGAATTAGCTTGTTCGAGGTCGATAGCGCTCATGACCGCTTTAAGTGCAAGAGGAGACAAAGCAACACCACGCAGTCGAACGACAGAGATGGGTCACACCCAGCCAATCGCGCCCAGCAAATACCACAACTCTGACGCGCAAGCAGACCAGTCGCATGAACTGTGACTGCCTGCGCGCCAACCTATGGCGCCATCGCACGCAAATCAATAATTTTGAATGCACCGTTGCGCTTACTCTGACGCCCTACAGCTTCTCTCACACCCTACGCCGCCTGCGTCACTTCGGAATCAAACGTCCCAACGGCGCCAGCGGCCCCACCGGCGTCATCTCGAACGTCATGAAACCGCCCGCCGCCAGCGGCAGTTGCTGAACGGCCTCGCGCGCTTCCTCGACGCTTTGCGCGTTCATCAGGAAGAACACGCCCGGCCGATCCTGGCGAAACCAGAACTGCTCGATCTTGCCGTCCAGATATAGCTGCAACGTAGCCGGTACTTCCTTCGCCATGACTTCCGGCTGCTGTTCCGGCGAGGGCGGGTTGGTGATCGAGCCAATCGCAAAGACTTTCATGATTTTTCTCCGTCATTGATGGGTGTTGCGGCATGCAACGGGAAGAAATGTAGCTTTCGGGCCAACAAAGAGGTATCGTCGTAAATGACAACTTTGTGGTCATTTACGCCATGAGAATCTGTGTACTCGCGCTGGAAGGATTGTTCGATACGGGCCTTGCCGTCACGCTCGATGCGCTGCGCGCAGCCAACGGGCTTTCGGCGCGCGCGTTTGGCGGCACGCCGCGCTTCGATGTCACCGTGGTCGGCGTGCGCAAAAGGGTGCGTTCGGGCCACGGCTTGACGATTCCCGTACAGCCCATCACGCCCGCGCTCAAGCCCGACTGGGTCGTCGTCCCGGCGCTCAACGCCACCACGGCGGAGTTGCTGATTCCGGCCCTCGCCCGCGCCGATGTCGCCGACGCCAAGGCGCAGTTGCTGGCCTGGCGCGCCCAGGGCGCACGCATCGCCGCTTCGTGTATCGGCACGTTTTTGCTGGCCGAAGCCGGTCTGCTCGACGGTCGCGAAGCCACCAGCACCTGGTCGCTCGCGCCGCTGTTCCGGCAGCGCTATCCGCAGGTAAAACTCGACGAAACGCGCATGCTGATCGCCACCGATATCGGCGTGACGGCGGGCGCCGCCATGGGTCATCTCGATCTGGCGCTCTGGCTGATCCGCCAGGCGAGCCCCGAACTCGCGACGCTCGTTTCGCGTTATCTGCTCGCGGATATTCGCAGTTCGCAGGCGGCGTACATCATCCCGAATCATCTAGCGCAGGCCGACCCGCTGATCCAGCGTTTCGAGCAATGGTCGCGCAAGCAGTTGCGCAATGGCTTTTCGCTGCAGGATGCGGCGGATGCGCTCGCAACCAGCCCGCGTTCGTTACAGCGCCGCTGCCAGGAAGTGCTCGGTAAATCGCCGCTCGCGTACTTTCAGGATCTGCGCGTGGAGCACGCACAGACGCTGCTGCACGGTAGCGGTCTGGATATCGAAGCGATTGCGGCCGAAGTCGGTTACGCCGATGGCGCGACGCTGCGCACATTGCTACGCCAGCGTCTGGGGCGCGGCGTGCGCGAATTAAGGGCCGATCTTTTGTGAAGCTGCCGTGCCGTCGCGGCCTAGCGTAACGTGCGCGGCCGCAGATTCTCCACACCCAGCGCATCGAGCCGTGTCGCGCCAAGCAAGGCCATATTCCGGCGCATTTCCGCCGCGACGATCGCCAACGCATGCAGCACGCCCGCCTGCCCCGCCACTGCGCCCGCATAGTTGAACGGCCTGCCGATAAACACGGCGCGCGCGCCCAGCGCGATCGCCATCAGCACATCGCCACCGCGGCGAAAGCCACTGTCGATCATCACCGGGCACGCGGCGTCGACGGCATTCACCACCGCAGGCAAGGCACGCAACGGCGCAATCGAGCCGTCGAGTTGCCGCCCGCCATGATTCGAGACGATCAGGCCATCTGCGCCCAGTTCGCGTGCGCGACGCGCATCGTCGGGATCGAGAATGCCCTTCACGACGAGATTGCCGCGCCAGCGCCGTCGGATCAGCCGCAGATGTTCCCAGCTCAGATGATCGCGCGCGCCGAAGTCGCGCAGCACGCTCGACGAAAGTATCGGCGCGCCGCGCGTAGTGCGCGAATTTTCGAAGTGCGGCATGCCGTGGCGCCAGAGCGTGCGCAGCGCGGTGCCGAACAACCAGCGCGGATGCGTCAGCCCATCCCACGCCAGGCGCGGGCCGGGGCGCAGCGGCGTCGAAAATCCCGCGCGCAGATTGTTCTCGCGATTGCCGGAAACCGGCACGTCGGCGGTCAGCACGAGCGTGCCGAAGCCCGCCTGCGCCACGCGATCCACCAGCGCTTCAATCGTGTCGGCTTCGCCCGGCACGTACATCTGGAACCACGCCTGCGGATTGGCGGCAGCAATCTCCTCCATGCGGATCAGCGAAGAACCGCTCATGATCATCGGCACATTGGCGAGCGCGCTGGCCTGCGCCTGAATCAGATCGCCGCGATACGCCGAGAGCGCGCTGATACCCATCGGCGCGATGCCGAACGGCGCGGCGTAGAGATGGCCGAATAAGGTCGTATCGAGCGTGCGCCGCGAGGTATCGACCAGCACGCGCGGCACCCAGTCGTAGTCCTCGAAAGCGGCGCGATTGTCGCGCAGCGAGCGATCGGTTTCGCAACCGCCGCTCACGTAAGCGAAGATCGGGCGCGGTAGATGGCGGCGCGCCGCCGCTTCGAAATCGGCGAGCGACAGCACGCGCGCAAGACGCCGCGGAATGGACGGCGACGTGCCCGTGCGCGGCGCGGAATGATTCGCGAGCGGATAGTCGCTCAGGCTAAAGGCTGCCGTCATGGTGCGCTCGCTTTAAAGCAGACGAGGCAAGGCAATGCCGGGCTGCCCGACATCGGCGACCAGCACCTTGCCGCTTTTCGATTCGGTGATAAAGATCTGGCGGCGTTGCGGCCCGCCAAAGGCAAGATTCGTCACCGTCTCGCCCGCGCACGATTGCACGCGCGCAATGCACGCGCCGTTGGGCGCGAAGACGAACACATGTCCCAGCGAAGCATGCGCGACATAGAGATTGCCGGCTTCGTCCATCGCGAGGCCGTCGGGGCCGCTGGTGCCGAATAGCGTGCAGAAACGCCCTACTTTTGCCGTGCCGCCGCTATCGAGCAAGGGCACGCGCCAGACTGCGTTATCGCGTGTCATCGCCACGAACAGCACGCGGCCGGACGGATCGAGCACGAGACCGTTCGGGCTCACGCCATTCGAAATCAGACAGTCGAGGCGGCCGTCGGGGCGCAGACGATAAACGCGGCCCGATGGATCCTGCAAGCCGGTTTGGCCTTGATCGGTGAAATAGATATCGCCGTTCGCCGCAATCGCCAGATCGTTGCAGCCCTTGAACGATTCGCCGTTGCGCGAGGTCAGCAGCGGTTCTACGCGGCCGCTTTGCGCATCGAGCTGCAGGATGCCGTTGCGATAATCCGCGATCAGAATGCGGCCGTCCGGGTGAAACTTCAGGCCATTGGGCTCGCCGTCGTATTGCGCAACGAGCGTCCACTCGCCTTCGCGGTCGATGCGAAAAATGCGCCCGAAAGGAATATCGACGACATACAAACGGCCTTGCGCATCGAACGCCGGGCCTTCGAGAAAGCTGTCGACGCTCTGGCCTGACTTGTTGGCATTGGCCCAGGCGGAGCCGATGCCGGTCTGGCGAAAGCGCTCCGGCATCGAGGAGAAAACCCGCGTTTCAATCACGCGCGGCGGTTGATCGAGATAGAACATGTAGTGCCCTCAAGCGAGGCGAAGCGAACCTGAATTCGAGGCCTGAAAACAAGGCCTGAATTCAGGCTGTTATCAACCCGAAATCTGTTCGAGACTGAGACCCCGTGAACGCGGGCCGAAGAGTCCAATCGTCAGGACTACGACGAACATGGAACCGGCGATCAGCGCGAACACGCCCGGCACGCCCAGATGGCGCAGGAAAAAACCAATCATGAAACCCGACAGCATCGCGCTGATCCGGCTCGCCGAATACACAAGGCCGATCGCGCGTGCCCGCATGCGGGTCGGAAACAGTTCGGCCTGATACGTGCGGTACGAGAACGTCATGCAGTTGCCCGCCAGCGTCATCAGCAGACCCATGGCGACGAGCAGCATCGGCGCGCGCTGCTGCGCGAAGATCACGCCGAGCACCGCCATCGCCGCCGCGGCGCCGACAATCAGCCATTTACGCTCGACACGATCGGCGATCAGCATCGAGAGCAAAGGCCCAAGCGGGCTCGCAATCGCGATCAGGAACGAGTACCAGAGGCTGTGCGTGAGCGTGACGCCTTTTTCTGCCAGCAACGTGGGCACCCAGCTTGCGAAGCCGTAATAGCCAATCGACTGGAAGAAGTTGAACACCAGCAGCATGATCGTGCGACGGCGGTAACGTGCGCTCCAGGGGCTATCGTCGCTGGTAGCTGCGGGCGTTGACGATGACGTTGCGGGCGCAACATTCTCGATTTTTGCAGCAGGCAGCGGTTTGCCCGTTGCGCGCTCGATACGGCGCTCCAGGCGCGCGACAATCGCTTCGGCTTCCGCGGTGCGGCCGTGCTGGATCAGCCAGCGCGGGCTTTCCGGCAAACCCAGGCGGATCAGCCAGACGAACACCGCGCCCGAGCAGCCGATCCACACGACCCAGCGCCAGCCGTCCTGACCGAAGGGCGCGATCGGCACGAGTTGCCACGAGAGAAACGCGATGGTCGGAATCGAGGTGTACTGGATCGCCTGCACGAAAGCGAAGGCACGGCCGCGCAGACGCGCGGGCACGAACTCCGAGACATAGGCGTCGATGGTCACCAGTTCCGCGCCCACGCCGATGCCCGCGACCACGCGCCAGAACACCACCCAGCCCGGCTCGCTTTGCAGCGACATCATCACGGCGGCGAACGTGTAGCACAGCAGCGCGCCGACAAACACGCGCCGGCGGCCCATGCGGTCCGCGATAAACGCCACGCCAATCGTGCCGATAAAAAGCCCGAGAAACAGCGCCGCGACGAACGCCCCCAGACCGCCGAGATCGAATATCGAGGCCGTCGTCTTGCTGAAAATACCGGCCTTGACGAGCCCCGGGCCGATATAGGCCGTGAGGAACATGTCATAGATCTCGAACCAGCCGCCCAGCGCGAGCGCGCCGATCAAAAGCCACACGGGCGCGCTGGGCGGCAGCCGGTCGAGCCGCGCCGAAATCTGGCGCGCGTGGACCTCGGGCGCCAGTTGAGCCGCCTGCGCGGCGGCGCGGCGAACGTCGCCCGAATCGGACGATGCGCCCGATTCATGCGCGAGCGCGGCTGGGGTGCTCGATTGCATAGCCTTGTCTCCTGTTTTGTTTTTAAGGATGCCTTACCTGCAATCGCGCCTAAACCGGGCAGCCCTTCTTGCGCAGCAGCGCGTTGAAGCGCTCCGGGTCGGCCGTCCCCGATGCATTGGTCGCGCGGATCGTGTCTTCCTTGTCCGCATGCGCGCGCACCAGCGGCAGCAGCGTATCGAGCCGATCGACCGGCACGGCGATCACGCCATCGGCGTCGCCCAGGATCAGATCGCCGGGATTCACGATCATGCCCGCACAGGCGATCGGCACATTCACTTCGCCGGGGCCTTCCTTGCTCGGGCCGCGAAACGTATGGCCGCGCGCGTAGACGGGAATGCCGCCTTCGGCCCACTCGGCCAGATCGCGGATCGCGCCGTCGATCACAAAGCCGCCAATCTTCTTCGTGAGCGCCGAGGTGCGCATCAGCCCGCCGATCAGCGCCTGGGTCAGATCGCCGCCGCCATCGACGACGATCACATCGCCGGGCTGCGCCAGTTCGATCGCCTTGTGAATCATCATGTTGTCGCCGGGACGCACGCGCACTGTGATGGCCGGGCCGCACATCGTCAGCGAGATCGAATGGTGATAGGCGTTGAGCCCGTAGGCGCCGGTGCTGCGGCCCATGCAATCGCCCGCGTGCGCGACCGGCACGCTGCGGAACGCCTCGATCTGCGCCGCGCTCGGCAGTTGCGTGCGTTGGCCGACGAAGAAACCTGCGGGCCAGCCGGCCCGATCCTGGAGTGCGTTCATGCGATGACCTTTGAATCAGCGTGAGAAAGAGTGAGGGCGGCGGGGTTCACGCAGGCGGCGGCGTCGAGCGGCTCGCCGCGCAGATAGCGCAGACAGGTTTCGGCCGCCGATACCGCTACGGCGTCGAGCGCATCCGGCGTCGAGCCGCCCACGTGCGGCGTGAGCACCACATTGGGCAGCGCGGCGAGCGGATCGCCAGCGGGCAACGGCTCGTTGCGGAACGTATCGAGACCGGCGGCGGCGAGCTTGCCGCTGCGCAGCGCATCCACGAGCGCGCTTTCGTCGATGAGTTCGCCACGCGCCGTGTTGATGACGATCGCGCCATCGGGCAAACGCGCGATGGCCTGCGCATCGAGCAGATTGCGCGTGTGTGCGTTCACGGGGCAATGCAGGCTCAGCACATCGGCATGGGCGAGCAGATCGTTCAGCGAGCGTTCGAGCGTGACGAAGGGCTGCGCATCGGCCGGCTTCGCGACAGGGTCGAACGCGCGCACATTCATGCCGAGCGCGTGCGCAATCGCCGCGACGCGCTTGCCGATCTGCCCATAGCCGACCAGACCGAGCGTGCGGCCATGCAACTGACGGCCATCGCCCGTGCGGGTCCAGCGGCCCGCGCGCAGTTCGCTGTCGTAGAAGTTGAGCTTGCGCGCGGCGGCCAGCATCAAGCCGATCGCCAGTTCGGCGACCGAATGCGTGTTGGTGCCGGGCGTCGTGAACACGGGAATGCCGCGCTGCGTGGCGGCATCGACATCGATATTGGTCACGCCTACACCGTGTTTGCAGATCACACGCAGCGTCGGGCAGGCCGCGATGGCCGCGCCGGACAGATCGACGGTGCGCGAAATGACCGCGTCGATGGGCTGCGTCGCGAGAATGTGCGCGACCTGTGCGGCGTTCTGGGCGTCGTCGATATAGACGGTCTCGCACTGCGCGGCCGCCAGCACGCGCTGGCCAGCAGGCGCGAGGCGCGGCGCGGTGACGAGGATGCGAAAGGCCATGCTGGGTGTCTCCTTGTTGATCTCGATGGCGTGGTGCTTGCCTGTCGTCATTGTTGACACCACGACTCATAATGTCTATTTTCGTTTTTTCATCTTTCCATTCCTGTTAGCTATGGATTCGACATGGTCATGAACCTGCAGGTGCGCGATTTGATGTATTTCGCGAAGGTCGCGGAGCTGGGGCATCTGGGGCGGGCCGCGGAGGCCTTGCATGTGACGCAGCCGGCTTTGTCGAAATGTATCGACCGGCTTGAGGAGACTTACGGAGCGGCGCTGTTCGAGCGCAGCGGGCGCGGGATTCGTCTGACCGATGCGGGGCGGCTGTTGCAGGAACGCGTGCGGCTGGTCGAACGCACGCTCGATGAAACGCAGCGCGAGATTGCTTCGCTGGGCGCGGGGTTGTCGGGGCTGGTGAAAGTGGGTGCGGCCGCAACGATCGCCGAATTCATCATGCCGACGGCCTGCCGCGTGTTGCACGAGGAGGCGCCGGCTGTTGTGGTGGAGTTGCAGATCGGCATGAACGATGTGCTGCAGGAGGCGTTGCGCAAGCGGCTGCTGGATGTGGTCATTGGGCCGCTTGGGGCGCATGACGAGGCGTTAGTGCAGATTCCCATTCTCGCCGACGACGTGGTGGTGGCGGCGAGTGCTTCGCATCCGCTGGCCGGCAAAAAAGCGACGCTGGAAGCGATGGCCGCTTGCGGGTGGGTGCTGCCGGCGCAGTCGGTGGCGACCAGGCAGTGGCTCGAGGGCGTGTTTGCGGCTCATGGGCTGCCCGCGCCCAAGGCTGCGGTGATGACCAGTTCGATTGCGGCTGTGCCGAGGTTGATTGCCGAGACTGGGTTGTTGAGCTTTATTTCGCGGCGGAATCTGGAGGCCGGGCGGTTTACGCCTGCTTTGGTGGAACTGCCCAATCCCGCTACGACGATGACGCGGGAGTTTGGTGTCGTGCATCGGAATGATGGGTATCTTTCGGCAGCGGCGCAGCGGTTGGTGGAGATTGTGCGCGCGCAAAATGCCACGCGTCCTGCTTAAGACGAGACACCGCAACGCCCCGGCTGAAAGAGAAAGAACCAGCGCCCAAAGGCGCCAGTCCCATTTGCACCGCTGTCCTTATGCCGCCGATGTCGCGTCGGCCAGCGCAGCCTGCCCCGTCGCCGCCGGTTGGTTGCTGGCCAGTTGAGCATCCGCCGTTGCGCCCGTTTGCGACGACTTTGCCGGATCGAGCATCGCAGCTTGCGTCGCGGCCTGCTCGGCCTTGTCGCCCGCATAGGTCCAGTACAGAAACTTTTTGTCCCGCTTGCCCATGAAGTAGCGGCGGCTCGTTGTCCAGCGGCTCGCCTCAGCGAAGCTCACGTAGCTGTCCGCCATCTGGTTCTTGAAGCCTGCGATTGAGTCGTGCACGTAGAGGTCGAAGAAGCGGTCGAACTTCTGGCGCAGCGTCGGATCGAGGCCGCCGAGCCAGTTGCCGTTGACACGAGTCGCCGCATCAATCGCTTTCATCTGGTCGGAAATAGTCGACGTCAGGAAACCACCGGCCATGCGACGGATTTGATCCGTGTCATCGTTCCATTCCGCGTCCGTGATCGCCATGTAGTGATCGACGCCGCCGGGCGGCTTCAGACGACCGTCGTGCAAACGCCGGCTGCGGCTTGCACGCCATTGGTAATAGCGGTTCATGTGCCAGATGACGTGCGTTTCCAGGCGGGAACCGCCCGGTGCAGGACCGCTCGCCTGTTCGTTGCCCTGGGCCATATAGACATTCCAGAGGTCTTCCAGCTCGGGAGAAATCGCAAACAAAGCGCCGGCTGTCTCCATCACCTGTGCCGGGGGCTTAAGCGGCACACCGGCCTTCCATGCCTCGATATACAGGTTATTCAAGGGCACATTGGCCAGTTCGTTGGTGCGCCCTTCCTGGCTATTGCTCGTGTAGCCACCGCCGACATCGGAGTGCATGCCGGGGTAATACGTTTCCACACAATTCGACGGGACTGTTTGATCCTCGCGCACCGAATCGCTGGGAAATTTCTCGCGGCACTCGTGCGAAGCAACGAAGTGAACGCACTGACGTACGTAAGCGGGAATGCGCAGGTCGTTGGCCCATGCCGCGTGTCCGCCTTCATCGACGAAGCCATAGAGAGCCCCTCCCAACACCGGCCCAAGGCTCCATTCCAGGTTCGACTCGAGCTTGCTGCCGCCAAACCCGGTCGAAGCAACCGTGTCGAGAATCCCCAAGAAGTAAACCACGACCTCGGGGCGCGTTCCGTTCATGTTCTTCTGTCGCCACCACAGCTTATTTCCTTCTGCTTCGGCCAGATGTTCGGTCAGCATGCGCACGAAGGCCCGCGCTTCGGTTGCGCCGCGCGAGAAGCCGAACACCGAAATATTGATCTGGCTGACAGCCGGCATGTGAGTGCCGACGTGTTTGTTCAGTTCATTGAGCATCCAGCGAAGCCGCAATTCGCCTTTGCGCGCCGAAGCCATCCCGAGCGCCTTGTCCAGGCCGCCGCCCGAATCGCCGACCTTGGCGCACGGCGTGCCAACGCCCTCGATATAGCGGCGCACGGTTCGCGGCATGGCCCCGTCTTCGACGTGCGCAAACTGCCAGAGCTTCGCGATATTGCTGTACTGGACCGCGTCGGCCTTCGTCGAGCCGTTGCCGTCAGCCTGGAAGTTATTGCCCGTACCGTCAAAAAATGCCGAGAACCACACCGGCTTGGGACACACCTTGCAATTGTCTTTGTCCGACGAGTCCAGCGCCTCCCGCTGTTTATTGCGAGTCTGGCTGTCCCTCGGCGTCAGGTCGGTGATGCGTCGGATGATGGGCGCATTGCTCATTGTTTTACTCCGTGCGGATGCCCATTCAGTTCCAGTGAACGGGCTTCTTGCGCCCATAGAGCGGATTGGATATTTCCTTCAGGCACGCGCGCCCGCTCAGCTTGGGCTGCTCGTTGCGCCGGGCGATATCGACCTTTACCGGCTGACGGTCGATCACGAAATTCATGTCGCCTTCAACACGCCCGTCGGGAAAGAAGTGCAGCAGAATGCCGCTGGTCTTATCCTTGAGGGGCGGTTGCGTAATGGTGATCTCACCCTCGCACCAAGCCGTACCGGGTTCGGATTCCCGTTGGGTGTACGCGTCGTAGTTCTTGCTCGATGCGTACAGCTTCGCATCGACCACGCGCTGCCACCACACCTTCATCTTCAGCGGCGTTTTCCAGCGGAAGTCCCAGGCAAGACTGGGCTGACCGCCTGGCCCGCCTTCCCATTGCGTATAAGACTGCGGCGTGGCGCTCGCGCCGTTGGCACTCGCCGCATCGTCGAGGCTCTTCGCATTGAGCGGCAGCAGATAGACGCCGTAAATGTCGTAGTCGGTGTAGTTGTACGAACCCGCCGTAATGATGTCGATATTCGGATCGTCCCACTTGCTGTCGGCACTCGTGCCGAAGCTCTTCGGCTCGCCGCCGGTCGAACCGCGACTGCATGCCGAAGCAGCGAGCGCCATGGCCGTCAGTACCGTGAGGCAGGTGTATCGGGTAGTCAGTTTCATGGAATGTCGGCGGCGTCCCGTGGACGCCTGATTCGTTTTAATTTGCTGCTTCGGTCTGAATGCCGGGCTGCGTTTCGGCTTGCATGCGCGCCCATTCGCCGGGCGGCACGAGTGCGAGCGCCTGCGCGAAATCCAGCCCTTCATCGAGCGCGGCGATCATCGGCTGCACGGCAGGAAGTTCGTCGAAACGCGGTCCGTAAGTTAACGCCAGTTCGTACCAGGTGAGCAAAGACGCCGGGCTGTCCTCGCCATGCGCGCGGAACCGATCGAGCTGCTCGCACACGAAGTCGTACTGGTTTGCCAGCGGCACACGTTGCATCAACGAGGCGAACTCGCTACGCAGGCGTTCGAGCAACGTGTACGGATAGCAGGCGGCGAGCAGATCGTCCTCCTGCTGTTGCGACAATTGCAGCGGAAAGCGGGCGGCGGCGGCGAGTTCGCCAGCCTTGCACGCCGCCTTGATGCGCGCCACGCTCAGGTTCCGACGCGCGTCACGATAAATCCAGCCGTGCACACCGCGCGCGAGCCACGCAACATGATCCGCTGGCAAGATGTCGAGCCAGAACGGCAACACACGCGGATCGAAGAAACGCATCAGCATCGTGCGGTCCATCTGCTCGAGCTGCACATCAAGCATCGGCGTGAGATGCGCGGCCAGCGCCCCGAGCGTGAGCGGCGAAACGATCACGCTCGAAGCGTCCCAGACGATGCCGCCATCGTCTGCCTCATCCCCCTCATCCTCCAGCGGCAACTCGAACAGCAACGGCCCAACGGCCTGCGCGTCGAGATCGGCATTCGCCAGCAGCGACAGGGCTGCAAACGTCGGCCAGCGTTCCCGCTGCGCGACGTTCTGCGTTTGCAGCAACGCGCCATCGACGAGTACATAGGCGTGCAAGCCTTCCCCACCCGCGAGAACCGCATCGATGATCCGGCGCGCCGGACCGGTTTGAATCTCGAACGTCATGCGTGAACTCCCCTCAAGCCTTGGCTGCGAAAGGCGACGCCATCGAGGCCGCATTGACCATGCAAGGCGCGCAGGGCGTGCCCGGCAGCGCCTGTGCAGGAACGGGGAGGCTGTCAGGGCCGACGAAGCCGTGCGACGCGGCGTGCGTCGTGAATGCGCCGTTGGTGCCGTGGGTGATGCCGGCGCTATTCCAGCGCGTATAGCTGGTGCCGCCATTGATCAGGACTTCTTCTTTGGCGGTCAAGGTGATTCGGTTGGCGTCGACCTTCACGTCGAGCTTTGCCAGCACGTTGATGGTGTTCTTGAGCGCCTGAATGTCGATGTCCGCAGCGGCGGCGACCAGCTTGATGCCCTTCTCGAACGCGGCCACGCGCACCGCGTCGTGCGCGCTGACCAGCATGCTCTGGCCGGCTGCGATACTCGTGTGCTCGCCGCTCGTCAGCGCGATATGCCGGTCGCTGGCGAAGTGCGTCGAACCCGAGGTCGTCGTCTCGATACCCGCAGGGCTGGCCAGTGTCAGATGCGGTTGCGCGAACTCGGGAAATTCACCCTGTTGCGGATTGCCGCCGCTGCCGCGCAGCGCTTCGTTCTGCGTCTTCAGGGCATCGCGCACCGCATCCTGATCGCCGCTCTGCTGCGCCTTCACTTCATGTGCCGATCCCGACAAGGTTCCGTGCAGATCCTGCGCCTTCGCCAGGCGCGCGGTCGTCTCGCCCATATCGGTTGCGTGCGCTCGGGCTTCTGGGCGCGCTTCGCTGGTGATCAGCAAACCTTTAGCCGCGCGCACAGCGCCGTGCGCATCGGTGCGCAGTTCGAAGCCGCGGGCGCGCTGGTCGGTGCGCCCTTGCGTATCGTCGATGCGCACGTTGTGGCCAAGCGTCAGTTCGCTGGCGTCGGTGTCGCTGCGCAACTTCAGTTGCAACTGCTGCGCCGTATCGTCGAGCAGGATGTGATTGGAGCGACCGCCGGCCTGGTTGCCAGCATCGGCGGACAGTTCGCGGCTCCGCAGGCCTGTGAGCACGTGCTGATCCGGCAGCGCCCAAGGCGGCATGCGGTTGCCGTTGTACGTGGTGGCCGTCACGATCGGACGATCGGGATTACCGTCGAGGAACATCAGAACCGCTTCGCTGCCCACGCGAGGATGGGCCACCATGCCCTTCTCGCCGCCCGCCCAGCCGGAAGCCACGCGAATGCGCGCGCTCTGCTGCGTGGCGCGATCCCAATGAAAGATCACACGCACGCGGCCGTATTCGTCGACATCGACGCTGCCTGCGTCGCTGTTACCGGCAATCGTCGCCGTTTGAGGCGCCTGGATGCGCAGCGGCTCGCTGTTCTGGCCGCGTCCTGGACGCCACGGCGTATCGCGGCGCAGGGCGATGAAGCGGTTGCGGTACTCGGGTTTGCCCCCATCGGCCTGCAGATAGTTATTCGAAGCTTCGTGATGCGCTTCGAGAATCAGATATTCGTGGTCCTGCGCGCGCGCCGACGCGGCACTAAAATGATCGGCCAGCTCGAACCAGCGCCCCGGCATAATGCCGTGATGGTTGCCGACGGCTTCGAAGCGCTGTGACGCGGCCTCGATCTCTTCCATGCGTAGCCGCGTGACGGCGTCGCCCGCCTGGGCTTCTTTGCTGAAGCCGTAATGCCCAACGTACTCGTGATGGTCGACCGCAGGCGCCACCCCGGAGGCTTGAAGCGTCGGAAGTTGCGCATGAGCCGCGCGTGGCGATTTGAAATCGAACGCCGTGGCGCTATAGCTACCGGCCGACAAAACCCGCTTGCCCGACCAGCTGGAAATGGCGTCTTCCTCTTGAGGGCCGCCATGCGACTGGAAGCGGATCTGCGCAGACGCGCCATCGACCGGATTGCACTGCACCGTGCTGTCGTCGCCGATGACGAGCCGCATGCCCTGCTCGCCGTGCTCCCACCAATATAGATAGCCCGCAGCTTCGAGATGACGAACGACGTAATTCCAGTCGCTTTCGCCAAGGCCACCGCCCTGCACGTTCATCGTTCGCGACGGATCGTCGCCGCGCACGCGCCACTCCCACGCGGGAGCGAGAGCCGGATAGTCGGCGAGGATCGTGGCGATCTGCTGCTGCAACGGCTGCGCGAGAAACAGGCGATTGTTGATACGGGTCTTGAGGAATTCGCTCCAGGGACGCAGCACCGCGCGATATTGCGCAATCGAAACGTCACTGCCAACGAGCGCAAATTCAGTGCAATAACCGCTGAAATAGCGCGCACCGCCATCGGGGCGCACGAGCGCAACGGCCAGCAACTTGCCGAGCATGTCGTCGAGCATCACGCCGGCTTCGTTGCCGAGCAACGTCAGCTCGAAACGAAAGTCGATACCGAGACCTTCATGAGCGACGAGCCTCTCGACAACGAACGCGACCGTGCGACGCCGGCCATACGAATCAACGGCTGAAGGGGCGTCGTCGTGTGGAAAGCTCAAGGCGAGCAGGCGCTTGTCCTGCATGAAAAACGCACCGTGCGCAAACGCGGACAGATCATTCATGGTTGCATCAAGAGTGGTCAGGCTATGCCACAGCGAACTGCCAAGGCGCCGTTTATTAATGCGCCGAGAATATCTTACGAATCTGATTACAGCAATGCAGAAAGTCTTTTTAGTGTAAGAATTAAATCAGGCATTGGAAGCACAGGCTGGAAACTCTTGATCGGGAAAGTAAATAATGCCGCAATACGGAAAAGAATAAATCCGTCCGGAAACTATGACCGGCATTCTGATGCACCATGAATTAGCGCTTCAACAATGAAAGCGCATGTTGATCTTCTGGATTGAGTGCGCCTTTTGTTTTGATATGGCAGCTTGCGCCTGGATAAGCACCATTCCGTGTCATCGAGCCGCAGCACCAAAGCACCAAAAACAAAAAGCCCGCTCCGGCATCAAACCGGAGCGGGCTTTTTTAAAACTACGAGACTGCCTTATTCCTTATCGGTCTTCAGCAGCGGCAGCGCCGAATCATCGCCGCCTTTCAGCAGACCAACCTGCGAGTACACGCGCAGCTTGTCGCGCGTGTCGGTGATGTCGAGGTTACGCATCGTCAGCTGGCCGATACGGTCGCGCGGCGAGAACGTCGAGGCCACCTTCTCCATCGACAGACGTTCCGGCTGGTACGTCAGGTTCGGCGACTTCGTGCTCAGCAGCGAGTAGTCGTTGCCGCGGCGCAGTTCGATCGTCACTTCGCCCGTGATCGCGCGTGCGACCCAGCGTTGCGCCGTTTCGCGCAGCATGATCGCTTGCGGGTCGAACCAGCGGCCCTGGTACAGCAGACGGCCCAGACGGCGGCCGTTTTCGCGGTACTGCTCGATGGTGTCTTCGTTATGGATGCCCGTCACGAGACGCTCGTAAGCGATGTGCAGCAGCGCCAGACCCGGGGCTTCGTAGATGCCGCGGCTCTTCGCTTCGATGATGCGGTTTTCGATCTGGTCGCTCATGCCCAGACCATGACGGCCACCAATGCGATTGGCTTCGAGCAGCAGTTCCACGGCGTTCGGGAAGGTCTGGCCGTTCAGGGCGACCGGCTGGCCTTCTTCGAAGCGGATCGTCACTTCTTCGCGGTCGACCTTGACGTCGTCGCGCCAGAACGCCACGCCCATGATCGGGTTGACGATCTTGATGCCCGATTCCAGGCTTTCCAGATCCTTGGCTTCGTGCGTCGCGCCCAGCAGATTCGAGTCCGTCGAGTAGGCCTTTTCAGCCGACATCTTGTACGCGAAGCCTTGCTGGTTCATGAACTCCGACATTTCGGCACGGCCGCCGAGTTCGTCGATGAAGGTCTGGTCGAGCCACGGCTTGTAGATCTTCAGATCCGGGTTGACGAGCAGACCGTAGCGGTAGAAGCGCTCGATGTCGTTACCCTTGTAGGTCGAACCGTCGCCCCAGATGTTCACGCCGTCGTCCTTCATCGCGGCGACGAGCATCGTGCCGGTCACGGCGCGGCCCAGCGGCGTCGTGTTGAAGTAGGTGACGCCGGCCGTCGAGACGTGGAATGCACCGCTTTGGAGCGCGGCGATACCTTCGGCGACGAGCTGCGCGCGGCAGTCGATCAGACGTGCGCCTTCTGCGCCGTATTCGGTCGCGCGGCGCGGGATCGCGTCGTAATCTTCTTCGTCGGGCTGGCCGAGGTTGGCGGTGTAGGCGTAGGGCACGGCGCCCTTCTTGCGCATCCAGACCAGTGCGGCGCTGGTGTCAAGGCCGCCGGAAAACGCGATGCCGACTTTCTGGCCGGTCGGAAGAGATTCGAGAATCGTGCTCATGGTTGTTCATCCAGTCGATGCATTGACCCGCCGCCACGATACCGCGACGAGTGTGAAAAGTGGTCGTGCCGCGCAGGTCGAGCCGCGCCGGTGCTGCCTGTGCCGGACATCGCGCAGAGGCTGCGGAAACCGGTCGCGCAAGCCTTCTAGTTTAGCCGATCGCGCCCTGCCCTCCAGCGCCAGGCCTGGCGCCCGGGCGGTCCAGCCGCCGCGTCGATGCGTCCCCATCAGGCCTTCCGCGCCAGCGAAGGCAGCGGAAAAAGGCCGGGATCGGCACGGCGATCCTGCACGGAACGGGAGATTTTAAAGCCTTTCGGGATTTTCCCGAACCATTTCAGCGGATTTCGGGGAAAACAGGCGCTCTGGAGGGTCTTTTCCAGCCCGAAACGGGCCGATTCGAGAAGGGGCGCGATCGCCGCACAATGCAAAACGGCCGACGCTCAAGCGCGCCGGCCGTTCATTTCCCCTGTTTTACCTGCGCAAGCGCGGCTTACTCGGCGTACTCGCGCACACCCTGCACCGAACGCATGCCAGCCGTCTCGTGTTCGTCGCGCTGATGGCCGGTTTTCGTCACGGCTTGCGTCACCACGCGCGCCGTCACCGGCGTCACCTTCGCCGCCGCTGCAGCCTTGCCGCCGCGCACGAAGCGTCGGCCTTGCGGACCGTAGACGCCATCGGGTTCCGGGAACATCCACAGCAGCGCCAGATACAGCAGACCGCCCACCACAAACGACACCGGCACACTCAGATCGCAGCCGCCCGCAAGATTGCCCAGCGGTCCGACAAACTGGTCCGGCAGGTTCACGAACGACAGACCCAGGAACGCCGCCGGCAGCCACGCGCCCATCGCGCGCAGGTTCCAGCCATGCGTGAACCAGTAATGACCGCCGCGGCCGCCACGATTGAACACCTGCAGATCGTCGCCGAGATAGAAGCCGCGGCGCTGCATATAGCCGATCACCATGATCGCCATCCACGGGCAGCTGAACGTGCAGATCAGCGTCGAGAACGTCGACACGCTCTCCACCAGATTGAACGCGAAGCGGCCGATAAAAATGAACGCAATCGCCAGCGTACCGATCAGCAGCGTGGCGCCCACGCGGTTGAGGTACTTGGGGAACATGCTCGACATATCGAGGCCCGTGCCGTAGAGCGCGGTCGTGCCCGTCGACATCCCGCCGATGATCGCGATCAGGCACATCGGCAGCAGGAACCAGCGCGGCGACACGGCCAGCAAACCGCCCACGTAGTCGTTCGAAGTGATGAAGCTCGGTGCGTGCGTGGCGATGATGGTCGCCGTCGCGAGGCCGAAGAAGAACGGCACGAAGGTGGCGATCTGCGCGGCGTACACGGCGCCCATCACGCGATAACGCGGCGTGGTCTGCGGAATGTAGCGGGCCCAGTCGCCGAGCGTCGAGGCGAACGACACCGGGTTGCTCAGCGCCACCAGCACCGCGCCGATAAACGCGGCCCAGAAGCCCGCGCTGCCCTGATGAAGCGTGCCGGCGTAATGCACGTCGAACGTGCCCTTGAACGCAAACGCGCCGACCACGAACATCAGGCTCGCGGCCCACACGGCGATCTTGTTCACCCACAGCATGAAGCGGAAGCCGTAGATGCACACGACCAGCACGAGCACGGCAAACACCATGTAGGCGATGCCGAGCGTCCAGCCGTTCTGCGGCAGGCCCACCATATTGTGCGCGCCACCCACGAGCGCATCACCCGAACTCCACACGGCGAGCGAGAAGAACGCGACAGACGTAAGAATCGCGAGGAACGAACCGACGATCCGGCCATGAATGCCGAAGTGCGCGCCCGACGAAACCGGGTCGCTGGTGCCGTTGCGCGGGCCGAACGAACTCATCGGCGCGAGGATAAAGGTGCCGGCCAGCACGCCGATCACGATCGACCACAGGCTCGCCTTGAACGACAGGCCGACGAGCACCGGGAACGCGCCCAGCACCGAAGTCGAAAAGGTATTGCAGCCGCCGAACAGCAGCCGGAAAAGATCGATAGGTCGTGCATAGCGCGACTTGTCGGGAATACGCTCGAAACCGAAGGTCTCGATCTGCGTGATGCTGGTGTTGTCTGCCATGGTGTCTCACTCCTTGGGGCTTGGCTCTGGCGTTCTGGTGTCTTGCGCCTTGCCGGTATCCCGTCGCGCGGTCAGGGCCGCGCACTGTCCTCATCTCTGGCGGTCACTCTAATTCACTCGAATGCGCGCCATATTGCGTATTTCAAACGTTCACTTCATGCGCGGCCAATGTTTTCCCGGCCGCTTTTTTTATGGTTGCACGCACATCGATATCGATCAGGCACACGCGCGTTCTTCCTCCACGCTTTGTGCGCCATACACGTTGAGCAGGTCTTCGCAGAATGCGCGCACGATGGGTTTATCGGCGGCGCCGCGTTTGACGGCCAGATGCAGCGGCACATCGAAACCGAAAGCCGTGCGCCCCAGCACGCGAATCAATCCGCGTTGTTCGAAGGGTTGCGCGTGATGCTCGGGTAGATAGCCGATATGGCTGCCGGAAAGAATCAGCACCGTGGCGGCGTCGATACTGTCCGCAATCGCCGTGACCTGCCGTTCGCCGATACTCGCGAGTTCTTCGGGCACGGGATAACTGCGCCAGATCCAGTCGTGCACGCGCAGATCGTCGAGCGTCACATCCGGGCCTTCGTGAAAGAGCGGATGACCACGCCCGCAGCAGATCACCTGGCGTTCGCTGAAAAGCTCGGTATAGCTCAGCCCCGCCACGCGATGCCAGAAGTAGCCAATCGCCAGATCGAGCTGCTGGTTCACGAGGCTTTCTTCAAGCTCCTGCGGCGGCGCCACGCGCATCGCGAAGCGCACCGCCTGATCGCGTTTGCGAAACGCGCCAATTGACTCGGCAAGCCGCACGTTCTCCACATGCGAAGCCTGCCCGATCAGGCCGATCGACAGCGTGCCTACCAGTTTGCGGTCGATATCGCGCACCTGCGCGACGAACTGCGAAGTGGCGGACACCAGCGCACGCGCCGAACTCACGAAGCGCTCGCCCTTCGACGTCAGGCGAAAACCGCCGCGCCCGCGCTCGCAAAGCGTGAAGCCCACGCGCGCTTCCAGCGCGGAAAGCTGCGAGCTGATGGTGGACTGGCGTACGCCGAGCGTCGCTTCGGCGGCGGTAATGCCGCGCGCGTCCACCACGGCGAGGAAGACCCGCACGAGGCGCAGGTCGAGATCGGAAGTATTGGAAAACATGCCGCTGTCTACTCACTGCGGCGGCGCCCGTCGAATGCGAACGCCGCCTTGCGCTTCACATCACATCGGAAAGCCCAGGGCCTTGATGCCCTTGATCCAGGCCCGCTTCCAGCCGCCTTCGGCATCCGCGCCATCGAAGGCGTGGAAAGTGACCTTGGCCGCCAGCCAGCGCACCGGCTCCGGCGGAATATAGGTCGGGCTCAGTTTGGCGATGTCGAGATCGCGTTCCGGGCTCTGGCGATCGAACAGCAGGTTCAGACCCATGAAGGCGCCGAAGCGGCTCGCCGCCACGCCAAAGCCCGTATAACCGGCAACGAACACGGCCTTCTCGCCGAGATAACGCTTCGCAAACACCGAACCGCGCGAGCAGTAATCGATCGGGCCGCCCCACGCGTGCGAGAAGCGCACGTCGGCGAGCTGCGGGAAAGTGTTGTAGAACGCCTGCGCGAGCCGGTAATAGGTTTCGCGCTTTTCATCCTGAGGCGGATTGGGATCGCCATCGAAGTGATAGCTCACCAGACCGCCAAAGATAATGTTGTTGTTCTTCGTGAGGCGGAAATAATTGAGCTGCGTGCGCGTGTCGTAAATACCCTGACGATTCTTCCAGCCAATACGCGCGAGCTGTTCTTCGGTGAGCGGCTCGGTGGCCAGCACGTGATCGCGAACCTGCAGCACGCGGCGGTTGATATCGGCGATACCCACTTTGGCCGTGCCGCTGCCAAACAGCACGCGCGGCGCGCGCACGCTGCCTTCGGGCGTCTTGACGAAGACCGTCTGGCCTTCGTCGGTGACTTCGAGCAGCGGGCTGTATTCATACAGACGCACGCCCAGCGAAAGCGCCGCACGCTTGAGACCCCAGGCGAGCTTGGCCGGATGCACGATGCCGCTGCGATTGCGCGACCAGAGGGCGCCCGCGAACAGCGGCGAATCCAGTTGCTCGCGCGTGGCTTTGCCGTCGAGCAGTTCGACGTTATGGCCGTATTCGGTGTGCAGATCGTAATCGGCCTGCAGATGCTCGACGTGATCGGGATCGACGGCCACGGTCATCTCGCCGTTCCATTCGATATCGGCGTCGATGTTGTAGCGCTTGAGCGTCTCTTCGAAACCATCCAGATTGCGATGGCCGAATTCTTCGAGTTGCTTGATGTCGTTCGGGAACACGCGCACCGCATTGGGCAGGCCGTGCATCACCGAAGTCGAAATAATGCCGCCCGCGCGACCCGATGCGCCGTGTGCCACACGTCCCGCTTCGATCACCACGACATCCAGATCGGGCATCTGCTCCTTGGCCTGCACGGCAGCCCACAGACCCGTAAAACCGCCGCCGACGATCAGCAGATCGGCTTGCGTGTCGAAAGTGAGTTTCGGCTCGGCGGGCGGTTGCGCCGGATTGTCGAGCCAGTAAGGCGAAAGCTTCGTGCGCGACAGCGCCTCTTCGACGCCGAGTTCGACGGGCTTGCGCGACTTTTCGCGTGCGGCGGCGGGCGTGGAGGGCGGCGTGGCGATGCCGGCTTCGTAGAGTTGTGCGCTGTCACTCATGATGGCTTCACTGCATAAAGCGAGGGGGACGGCGCCGCGCCGTTCGCTATCGAAGCGGGGCGCGGCTTGCGATGAAAGTCGCGAGCGTGGCCGCGACGTTTATCGCAACGTTTATTGTTGCGGTTCGAGCAGGACGTAGAACTTCTTGGCGTCTTCGATGGTTTCCCACTTGCCTGCGAAGCCCTTCGGCAGCAGATAGCCCTGACCGGCCGAGAATTCCTTGCGTGCGCCATTGGCATCGGTCAGTGCGACCTTGCCCTCGACGAGCCAGCAGGCTTCGTCCGCGCCCGTCTCCGGGAATTCGACCGAACCGACCTTGCCTTCCCACCAGCCGATCACGTAGCCGCCGTTCTTGCCTTCGGCCGCGCGCCAGTCGCCTTCGTCCATGCCGTAGTCGAGCTTGGTGAAATCGCCCAGACCTGCGCCCAGTTCCTTGATGTCCTGAATCAGCTTGCTCATGTGTGTTCCTGTATCGGGCGTCGTTTTGACGCATTGATTGAATCGGTGCGGCCATGTTGCCGGGTCGCGCCGCGCCGGTATGCCCCCCCTCGGGGGGGGCAAGATGCGTTTTGCGTGATGCCGCCGATTCGATCTGGCGCTTTTTGGCGGCCTTTTCAGCAAACTTGCCGGGCAGCGCGAAAATCCCTGAAAACCCCGTCTAACGGGCGGTGCAGCCCTTCGGCTATAATGAATTCGCCTTCAATCTGGGGCACGCCATGCTGATTCCCGTACCCCTGCAAGAACACACCCAATTCCCGCTGTCGTTCAAAACGCTCGGCAACGTCATCGAAGCCGTCGGCACGCCGGATTTCGTCCCTCGCCTCACGCTTCTGCTCAATGAAGTCGTGCCGCTGAACGTCGTCCATATCGAGCGATCGCGCGCGGACAGCAACATGCCCAACGGCTATCGCTGCGAATGGGTGGGCAGCGGCGGCGTGGGCATGGATTCGGGCACGATTTCGGAAGTCATGACGCTCTACTACGATCGCTTTTACGAAAGCGATCCGTTGTTTGCGGGCATACGCGGCAAGATCGGCACGATGCTGGTGGTGCGCGACATCGGCGCGATCCCGCCGGGCGAATTCCGCCAACGACTGTTCGACGAAGCGCTGATTGCGCACGAATGCGTGCTCGCGCGCGGCACGCGGCACGCACAGCACTCCATTGCACTCGAACGCGCGCTGCATGCGCCGCCGTTTTCGCTCGCCGAAATGAATCGCTTTCGCCATGTGAGCGACTTTCTGTTTCCGCTGCTCGAATTGCACGCCTCCACCAGCGCGGCGCGGCGTGTGGCGCATCCCACCTCGTATCTGCATCCGCTTGCGCAATTCGACGCGCGTATTGCCGCCGATGGCGTGAAGCTCTCCAAGCGCGAATACGAAATCTGCGCGCACCTGATCACGGGCAAGACCGTGCCGGAAGCCGCGGAGATTCTGGGCGTGCGCACCGCCACGGCGGAGTCCTACGTCAAGCGCGCATTCGCCAAACTGGGCGTGCGCACCAAGCGCGAACTGATTGGCTGGGGACACGCTTCCCCCTGTCTCGCGGCGCTGTAAACGCCCTTTTGCATCGATTGCCATCGATGTGAACATCTCAACTTCGTGATTTGCGCGGCGCGCGCCTCGCCTACCATCGCCCGATCGCTTCAACTGCATTCCACTGCATTCCTCGCCTTACGCGAGAGCAATCAACGATCGGAGACACCCCACATGCAACGCGAACTTAACCAGCCGCTGGGCGGCAACGAAATGCCGCGTTTCGGCGGCATTGCCACGATGATGCGGCTGCCGCAAGCCGAAACGACGGACGGCCTCGACGCCTGTTTTGTCGGCGTGCCGCTGGACCTGGGCACCTCGAACCGCTCGGGCGCGCGCTTTGGACCGCGCCAGATCCGTTCGGAATCGGTGTTGCTGCGTCCGTACAACATGGCGACGCGCGCGGCGCCTTTTGATTCGCTGCAAGTAGCGGATATTGGCGATGTGGCGACGAATCCTTATGACCTGAAGGATTCGATCCGGCTGATCGAAGAGGCTTATGACGCTATTGTGGCCAATGGCTGCCGGCCGATTACGCTGGGCGGCGATCATACGATTGCGTGGCCTATTTTGCGGGCTCTGCACAAGAAGTACGGCAAGGTGGCGGTGGTTCATATCGATGCGCATGCCGATGTGAACGACACCATGTTCGGCGAGAAGATCGCGCATGGGACGCCGTTCCGGCGTGCGGTTGAAGACGGGCTGCTTCAGTGCGATAAGGTTACGCAGATTGGTCTGCGTGGGACGGGGTATCACGCGGATGACTTTGATTGGTGCCGGCAGCAGGGTTTTACTGTCGTTCAGGCCGAGGAGTGCTGGAATAAGTCGCTGGCGCCTTTGATGGCGCAAGTGCGCGAGCGTGTGGGCGATACGCCGGTTTATCTGAGTTTCGATATTGATGGGCTCGATCCGGCTTTTGCGCCGGGGACGGGGACGCCGGAAGTCGGCGGGCTTACCGTGCAGCAAGGGCTCGAAATCATTCGAGGGATGAAGGGGCTTAATGTGGTTGGGGCGGATCTTGTGGAGGTTTCTCCGCCTTACGATCAGGCGGGGACTACCGCGCTTGTGGGCGCTAATCTGGCGTTTGAAATGCTTTGCGTTATGCCTGGGGTTAATTACCGGTAAGCGATTTTTTTGATTTTTTTTGGGGTGGTTTTTTTTTGTTGTTGTTGGCATTTCCTTGAGTTCGTGTCGGTCTATTAGCGTTGCCCCTGTGCGGGGCGGCACCTACTTTCTTTGCGGCGGCAAAGAAAGTAGGCAAAGAAAGCCGCTCACACCGCCAATGTGACGCAGTCCACAACCAGCCTTACACGGGGAATGGTATAGGGGCATCCGGCATCCCGCACCTTCAAAGGTAGTGACAAAGCCGTCATTCATCCCGTTGCTCGCTACGCGCGCAACGGTTGGGTTTGCAAGGGAAACCAGCAAACCTTCGGTTTGCGTTATGCCCATCGGGGCGCATAGCGCCCCCGGGTGGGCGGGCGCCTTGTCACTAGCTTTGGTGGCGTGGGGGACCGGATGCTCCTATACCTTTCCCCCTAAAAGGCGGTTTGTGGACTGCGTCACACTGGCGGTGTGAGCGGCTTTCTTTTGCCTACTTTTCTTTGCCGCTGCAAAGAAAAGTAGGTGCCGCCCCGCACAGGGGCGACGCTAATAGACCGACACGAATTCAAGGAAATGCCAAAACAAAAAAAGAAACCAAACCAAACAGGAGACGAAACAATGACGACGACAACGACACATCAAGCAACCGCAGCAACCACCTTCACACTGCCAGCGGCAACAATATCGGGCACGCCCCATCAGATCGCAAACGCAGAAAAGACCCCCATCCACAACGCCGCCACAGGCGCCCTGATTGGCTGGCAAGAGCACGCCACAGCGACCGAGATCGACGCAGCGGTAAAAGCGGCACACGCATCCCTCCCCGCGTGGCGAGCCACATCCCCCACAACGCGCGGAAAGATACTAAAGAAAATCGCAGAACTAATAGAATCTGACCGCGACCGCCTGGCAGCAATGCAAATGCAGGTCAGCGGCAAACCGCCCTTCGAAGCGAACCTCGACGTCAGCGACGCCGCCGCCACGTTCTCCTACTACGCGGACCTGTGCGCCACCGCCAGCACCTTCGCCGCAGAGCCAATCGAACTCCCGGACAACACCGTCACCGGCGAACGCCACTATGAACCCGTAGGCGTCGCGGCCCTAATCGTGCCGTGGAATTTCCCGATGGTCACCACGGCCTGGAAAACGGCCCCCGCATTGGCCGCAGGCTGCACCGTCGTGCTCAAGCCATCGGAATTCACATCGCCCGTCGAGCACATGCTGGCCGCGATCATCGCCGAAGCCGGCGTGCCCGATGGCGTCGTCAATATCGTCAACGGCGGCGGCGCCGTGGGTGCGCAACTCACCGCCCATCCGCTCATCGACAAGATTTCGTTCACCGGCAGCACCGCATCAGGCAAGAAAGTGATGCAGGCCGCCGCTGAAGACATGAAACGCGTAACGCTGGAACTAGGCGGCAAATCCGCGCTGATCGTGCGCGCCGATGCCGATATCGAACGCGCCGTCTCGCTCGCCATCGGCGGCGCTTTTGCCAATGCCGGGCAGATGTGCTCGGCCACGGCACGCATCCTCGTGCACGACGATGTCTATCGCAAGTTCATGGCGGCGTTCGAAAGCGCCGTGCGCGCCATCGTGGTCGCGCCGCCCCGGGGCGATGACGTGGCGATGGGGCCGCTGGTCTCGGCCGCGCAGCGCGAACGCGTGCAGTCGCTACTGGCGCAAGGCGTGGATGCGGGCGCATCGGTGGCGTTCTCGGGCCAGCTCGACGCGGCCTGCGGCGACGGCTTCTTCATGGCGCCCGTGGTCGTAGCCGAGCCCGCCGCCGACAACGTTCTCTGGAGCGACGAAGTGTTCGGCCCGGTCGCCTGCGTGAAGTCGTTCCGCACCGACGATGAAGCCATCGCGCTCGCCAACGATACGCGCTATGGCCTGGTCGCAACCGTCGTGACCGCCGATCAGGACGCCGCGCGCCGCTACAAGGCGCAACTTCGCGCGGGCCTCGTGTGGATCAACACGCCGCAACTGATCTTTCCGCAGGTCTGCTGGGGCGGCCTGGGTCTGAGCGGTATCGGCCGCGAGCTGGGCCTTGCCGGTCTGCGCAGCTATCAGGAACTGCGCCATTCGATCGCCGATGCAAGCTGACACCGGCGGCACTCGCTGATTGACTTCAGTCCCGCGCCAGACCCGTCTGGCGTACCGGCGCGGGCGTCACCAGCGTTGCGCAGCAGGGCACCACGCACAGAAGCGCGAGCAGCATCCAGAAGGACGTCTCAAGGCCCACGGCCTTGGCGACAAAGCCCACCAGCGCCGGGCCCATCAGCACGCCCGCATAGCCCGTCGTCGTGATCGCTGCAATCGCGAGCGCGGCGGGCATGGTGTGCTGCGCGCCTGCACGGCGAAACAGCACCGGCACGATGTTCGATGCGCCCAGGCCAATCAACAGAAAGCCCGCCAGCGCCAGCGTCGCGACCGGCGCGACCAGCAACACCGCAAACCCGCCGACGGCCACGAGGCCGCCCCACACCAACGTGGCGCGATCCCCTATGCGGGCCGTCACGGCGTCGCCGGTCAGGCGCCCCACCGTCATTGCGATGGCGAACAGCATGTAGCCGAGACCGCCCTGCGTCGCAGCGACCAACCCTTTGCCCGTGATCAGCAACGCGCTCCAGTCGAGCAGCGCGCCTTCCGCAAGGAACGCAATGCAGGTGAGCGCCGCGATCAGCAGTACGATGCCGCGCGGCATGACGAATAGCGGCCCGCTCGCGGCCTGTACTGCTCGCAGCAGACGCGGTGTCGCGACAAACATCGCGATCAGCATCAGCACCGAACAGAGCGCCGTGCTTTCCAGCGCGCCAAGATGCAGCGACAGCAGAAACGTCATCAACGTCGAGCCCGCAAAGCCGCCCACGCTGAATAGCGCATGAAAGCCCGACATCAGCGGCTTCTTCGCCGCGCGCTCCACTTCGACTGCATGCACGTTCATCGCCACATCGAGCGAACCGAGCGCCGCACCAAAGGCCAGCAACGCAGCGCCGAGCGTGGCAGGCGAAGCCGCGACGGTGAGCAAGGGCAGAATCAGCGCGAGCGCAATGCCGCTCGTGACGATAATCGGCTTGCTGCCGTAACGCGCACTTAGCGCGCCTGTTGCGAGCATCGCCACGACCGAACCCAGGCCGATGCAAAGCAACAACACGCCGAGCGTGCCGTCGTCGACGGCAAGGCGTTGCTTTGCGAACGGCACCAGCGGCGCCCAGCAGGCGATACCGAAACCACCCACAAAGAAGGCCAGACGCGTAGCGAGGCGCGTGGCGGGACGATCGGCGAACTCCATCGGCGTGGCTCCAGAATCAGATTGTGAAAACGAGCGTCATTCGCTCGCAGGACGTTGTGCTTGCAGAACGGTCGTGCCCGCTTTCCTGAGCGCGGCGATCTGCGCACGCGCGACATCGTGCTCGACCACCAGACACGCGACAGCATCCAGCGCCGCGACACGATGCGAGGCATGTGCTTCGATTTTGTCAGTCATGCTAAGGATGATCGTGTGACGACTGCGTGAAAGCACGATGCGTTTGAACGTGGCATCCGCGAATTCGTACGCACTCACGCCCTCTTGCGCCGATACGGCGCACGCGCCCAGAAAGCAGCGATCGATATGCAGGTTCTGCACGCTTGCGACGGCTGCGGCATCGACGCTGCCACCCACCACGGGGTTGACCTCGCCGCCCATCACAATGAGGCGGATATCGGCCCGCCGCAACAGCGCAGCGGCAATGTCGATGGAATTGGTCGCGACGGTCAGTTCGAAGTCTTCCGGCAGCATGTCGACCAGCGCGAGATTCGTGCTGCCGCTGTCGAGAAACAGCAGCTCGCCGCGCTGCACCTGCGTCACGGCCGCCGCTGCGAGCGCCTGCTTGCGCTCGCGCGCTTCGTCCATGCGCGCGGCCATGGGCGCAGACGCGGGCGAGACCGGCAGCGCGCCGCCATAGACACGCCGACACAGACCTTCGGCAGCCAGCGCGCGTAGATCGCGGCGGATGGCGTCTTCGGATACTTCGAATTCGGCAGCGAGCGTGGCCGCAACAACCGCCTGCCCGGCGGCCAGGCGCGAGGCAATCAGTTCGCGACGGGCGATGGGAATATCATCAGTCATGCACCATCATAACGTGCACAAACGAGAATGTAAACGTGCACAAACGTGCACGATATGGGGTCACAGGCGGAGATGCGCCCTCATGGCGGCATCAGGATTTTTCGTCGACTCAATCCGTATTCGCGATTTGTGATTTTTGATGTCTCGCGACTTGATAACAGGATCGGCCCTGCGCTCTAAGTTGGAAAAACGCGGGCCGCTTAGTTAACGCAACCCGCGCAATTACCCCGAAGCGCCGATTTTCAGCGTATTCACCGCCGCCGAATAGACCGCTTCATTCGCCACGAAAACAATCAGCGCATCGCCGCTATTGAGTTTTTCACTGCGCGCACGCAGTTGTTCGGCGACGCGCTCGATCGAATCGAGCACAACGATTTCAATTTCACCGGCTGTGTGGATGTGGTCGAGGTCACTCAGTCTCGTCACGCCATCGCCATAGCGAATATCGACGAGAACTTCCCCGCACGGAAGGCTGCATAGGCGAGTTCGCTCTCCGCCGCCAGGGCGGGAAACAAACTTGTCGGTCATTGTAGGTCTCTCAGGTTCTAGCGCATCGCCGTTCATGATCGACGGCGTGAGAGCACGGTAAACGACCGTAACATTTGCTTCAACTATGCTAAATCGCTACAGCCAACACTTCGTTCAAGAAAATGCTAGACGAATCATTCGACGAAGAAAGCGGTAGCGCGAAAAGCGCGAATCAGGGTGATTGCGGATAGTGAGGAATCGATTGACTCAGGCAAACCCATGGTTGGGCGCTGGATGTCCAGATATCGAGCATCGGCTGAAACTGCGATGGATTGTCCAGCGTGGCGAAACGGATGGACATGACTTCTGGAGCCGCCTCGCCGCTAGTGAATAGTGGCGATCCGCAATCGGCACAAAAGCTTCGGGTTGCGAGTTTGCCGCTGCTGGCGTGAACGGAATAGGTTTTCGGCGAGCCGGAAATGGTGACGTCCGCTGCGCGCACAATGAAACCGGAAGCGAATGGCGCTCCGCTAGAGCGCTGGCAATCGAGGCAGTGGCAATTGAGTGTCGCCACTGGCGCGCGCGAGCAGACATAGCGGACCGATCCGCATGCGCACCCGCCAGTCAATGGGGTAATCACGTCGCTATCTCCTCCTGTGCGTATCGCTTTCAGTCGTCGCGCGCCGATATCTCACGGCGCGCAACATCAGCGTCTTAGCGCGACGACGCCAGGACGTTCGCGATGACGCCCGTAGCGATCGCGGCGAGCACGTAGTCGCCATTCACACCAACCCAGTGATAACCGCGCGGCGGCGAGGAAAGGCCATGACCGCGCCAGTCGTCGACGACATAGTTGCGATCGCGGTATTCAGAAGGCAGGCGCTCGCCTTTGTGCCAGTCGTTATGAGGAACGGGGCCACCCGGACGCGAGATCGACGCATCGTGCATCGGCGCGCCATGGCCTTTATTGCCGTGCGGAGCGCCATGATTCGCACCATGATTTGCGCCCGGATGATCAGGACCGCCGGGGCCGCCAGGGCCGTCCTGATGCGGCTGGGCGAAAGCAGCGGCAGACGCGCCGAGCAACGAAACAATCAGAGCATTCGCGATAACTTTGCGATTCATAGTCATTCCACCTTGGAGATAGCCGGGTTATTTCAGCGGCCGCTCAAAGGCTGAACGGCCGTCGACGATAATCTGGGTTGCAGCATGCCATTGACGCGGCGCGATCAGTGCTCGATAGGCACTCGATGCACGCGATACGACGCAGGCCGCGACAAAGGTTAGCAGAGGTGGAAGGCAGGTGCAGGGAAGCTGGCGTGCGATCTCTATGCAACATGTCGATGGCGCAGCCGGATCTGCAAGTTTGGTTTAACTTGCTCGCCTACATCATCCGGTAAAAAAAGGCGAACAGGCCAATTGCCAGCACACCCCACAAAACAGCCAATCCATTGACTGCCGCCCGGCTAGCGCCAAAAACACGAACCCATAGCGTGGTCAAGCGATTCGACGCAAAGTACATGGCCAGAAACGCTATTAACGTTACTCCCGCGCCGTAAGCCTCTATTTTCCCCGTTCGATGATACTGGAGCACAAGCGTGACAAATAGCGCAGGAAACAAGCAGATCAAGATCCGTTTGAAGCGGGCAGCGAGCATGGTCGTTGATTTTAGTGGGAGTCGTCGGATTATATAGCGTATTTTTCGATTGATTCGTGACGCTACACTAACATCTCAAGGCGCATGGGCTCACGCATTTTCTGCTCTGGTGACATTGATCGGCCACTTGCATTCAAGTTTTTCCGCGCGTGGTCGACATTACATTTCGATGCCACGCCAGATAGAACGCTAAACAGGATAAGAATGACGGAAGATAAACTGATCAAACTGCTTCAATTACTCGCGAGCGGCCTCGCGTGCTCCCTTCTGATGAATGGATGCTCCACTGCCCATATTGTCTCCGCAGATTATTCCGCAGAGTTCCGTGGAAGGTATGCCATATCCGACACATCGGGTGATGACGCAATGATGGGCAAGACTATCGATCTGGCTTTTGACGATGGCGGAAATGCAACCGTGACGATTGAGGAAAGCCATCGCGTGTTGCATCTGGATACTTGCAAGTCGCTTGCCGGATCGTACGCAAATTTGCTTGCGAATGCCGACTCCAATTCAATCCTTCATGGAGTTGAGTGCCTGGACGAAGACGATGAATCCTGGAGTTTCGTCCACGCTGCTCCCGGCGCAAAGACGAGCGCAGGATACACACTGTTCCGATACGTCACTTCGCGCTCGGGGTATGTTGTTCGCCGGAGTAAGCGCGGTCGCTACTCCAGCGATCTAGCCTTGGAGCCGATTACTCAATAGCGCAGGGGATCGCGCGATGAAACTTGAATATGCCCGTACAAGGCCTGGCTTTATCCTTGCGCTTCCCGGCTACTCGGTGCAAAAGGGTCCGCTCTCGCTCAAGGGGCGATGCCATTTACGGTCTTCTTTCGCCACAGCCTTTGGCGGGACATATTCATCGCCAGGCTTGCCCGCATCGTTGAGCTCCAGATGGCACGTAGTGCCATGTCCCTTCACCTGTGCCAGGTACCGGTGGTTTGGCACTGGGGTGAAGGTGGCAGTAACGACGCAACCATCTCCAAGATAGCCTTCCGTGCGCGAAAGCGAAAACGAAATCGGCTGGCCCGCCGCGATCTTTCTTACCACTTCGCCATCATCGGGAATGGGCGGCAGGCGCGTGCGGTCTGTGCATTCGGCCGCCCCGGTGTAAATATTGGGTATCACCAGCATGTGGCCGCCCTTGCTGAAAACAAGCGTAGCAGCGTCGTCGTTCGCCGGCTCTTTATATTCCGAAGGCCCCAACACGCCGCATCCAGATAAAGCCGAAACCACAAGCAACGTGGACAAACAACCGATTTTTCGCATATTCGTTCCCATCGTATTTATTTTCTAATCGTCAGGAGCGTAAACGGCACCTTGGCGTGGAAACTTTAGAATGAGTCTGAAAGCCTGTCTAAAGCCGATTTAAAACGGTCGTACAACAAGCGCAGTCTGGCTGCCATTCCCACCCACACAATATCGAACTCACTCCCCGCGCCCCTCGCGCTCCAGCCACGCGCAAAACACTCCCACCCGTTCATCGTCCGCCTTCTCATCCGGCACGTACGCGCAATAACTTCGCGACGGCAAACGCGGCCCGGAAAACGGAGCGACCAGACGACCCGCAGCAAGATCATCCGAAACCAGCGCGGTAGGCCCCATTGCGATACCAATCCCATCGATCGCTGCCTGCAAGGTCAAATAGAAATGATCGAAGGTCAGCGCCGCCGCGGGCTTGAGCGCAGGAACCCGCGCACGCGCCAGCCAATCCGGCCATAGCCGCGGAAGACTCGAAGCGTGCAGCAGCGTATGTTGGCGCAAGTCGTCGGGCGATTGCAGCGGCACGCGCTCCAGCAGCGCCGGGCTACAGACCGGCAAGCGCTCGTCGGATAGAAATGGCCGCGCCGAATAGCCATAAAACGTATCGGGGCCGCCGCGAATGATCACGTCATAACGGGCTTCGAGACTTTCCAGCGGCCCGTTCGACGTGTCCACCTTGACCTCGATCTCAGGATATTCAGCGCGAAATCTCGCGAGCCGCGGCACCAGCCAGCGCAGCGTGAACGTCGCCAGCGCGCTCACAGAAAGCGTTCGCGAAACCGCGCGAGGCACGCCATATCGTGCGCTCGCCAGCGAAAGCTGCTCGAACAGCGGGCCGATTTCCTCCAGATAGACCTGCGCGGCCGGCGTAAGCGCCACATGCCGGTTGTGCCGCTCGAACAACGCCGCGCCCAACCACTCCTCCAGCACCCGCACCTGCTGGCTTACCGCGCCAGGCGTGACATGCAGTTCCGCCGCGGCTTCCTTGAAGCTGCCCAGCCGCCCCGCAGCCTCGAAGGCCCGCAAGGCGTTGAGCGGAGGCAATATCGGTTTCATTCGGGATAGATTATCTAATTCGACATCGCAATTTATCTGGTTTGTCGGTCCCAGACAAGATAGATATTCTTCCAACTATCCGATTAACCGACGCATTTTCTTTCCTCTCCAAACCGATATGCTCAGCTACACCGGCGGCATTGTTCTCCTTGCCGCTCTGCTCCACGCAAGCTGGAACGCGATGCTGCATGGCAATCGCGATCGTTTTCTCTCCCTGACGTGGATGAGTATCGCCATTGCGTCGGCCTCTTCATTCGTCATCCTGATCAATCCGCTACCGGCGGTTGCCTCTTGGCCTTACATCATCGCTTCGGGCCTCGTGCATATTTTTTATAACGTTAGCCTTGTCCGGTCGTATCGACGCAATGATCTCGCGCTCGCCTATCCGATCGCGCGTGGTTCGTCGCCGCTGCTCGTCGCGCTCGGCGCGGCTCTTTTCGCGCACGAAGCAATCGGACCTTTGCATGCGCTCGGGAACGTCATGATTTCCGGCGGCATCATTGCCATCGCGCTGCTGGGGCGGCATGTCACGCGCGGCGGTTTGCTGGCCGCGCTCACGACCGGCGCGACCATCGCGCTGTACACCGTCATCGACGGCATCGGTGTGCGTTTGTCCGATGGTCAATCGCTCGCCTACACAGCATGGATGTTTCTGTTTTATTGGCTGATGCCGGTGCTGTTTGTGGCCATGCGTGGATTCGGATCGCTCTGGCAACCTGTACGCGCCGAACCGCTGTCGATTGTCTCGTCGATAGCGGGCGGCCTGGTGTCGATCGCGGCCTACGGCATTGTGATCTGGGCGCTTCAGTCCGGCGCGATGGGCGCGGTGTCGGCATTGCGCGAAACCAGTGTGGTGTTCGCGGTGCTGATCGGGCGCATGGTGTTGCGCGAGAAAGTCAGTGCAGCACGCTGGCTCGCCTGCCTGATCGTTGCGGCTGGAGCCGTCTGTCTGGGGCTTTGACAAATAAATCGCCGCTTTCCTTTCTGCGTATCGCGATTGAACCGGCTATATCAATTCGTCATAAAAATACGCTTAACTCCGGGTATGATTGCGGCCACTGGATAAAATCTGCCGCAATTCAGAAAATCATTCCGATAATACCCGCCTCGCATAAATATTTGGCGTGCGGGTAAAAAATCCCGAGGAGATCCGCGTTGAATACCATTACCGAAAGCGAAGATCGCTATACCGCCGTGATGAACGATCCCGAAACGAAGCCTAAATGGCGCGAGCGTTTCGCGTTTTTCGAAACGCATGGTCCGCTGACGTCACCCGCGGCGCGCGAGGTATTCAAGACATTGCCGCGCGGCAAAAAGCGCCTCATCAATATGAGTTACCTCGGGTTCTTTTTCGGTCCGTTCTACTTTATCTGCCTTGGCATGTGGCGCCGTGCGCTGACGTTGTGGGGCATCATGCTCGCGACCATCGTCATCGAAATACTATTCGAAGCGACGACGGGCATTGATGTTCCGAATGCCGTGGATATCGGCATTAATTGCGGCCTGGGTGCGCTCTATGCCTTGTGCGTGAACTACTCGTATTATCTCAAGCAAATTAAAGGCGACAACGGCTGGAATCCGTTTCAGGGCCTGCGCTGGCGTTAAGCCAAAGCGGAGGGGATTGGGCTATGGCTTTCGTATTCGTATGACCCGCTCCCCCGCCACCGCATACACATCGTCACGCGCGGCCGTCGTGTCGATTTCGAACCCACCGGTAAATGCGCCGAACGCCGGCAATACGCCCATACGCTCACCAAGCCGAAAGCACGGCACGCGCACGCGATCGAAACCCGTTGCGAGTCGAATCACAGGATGTTCGTGCCCGGCAAGCACATAGGCATCGTCGACATTCTGCGGATGATGACAAAGCGCCCACGGTCCCAGCCGATAAGGCTCCAATACCGTCTCTATGCCAAACTCATCCGCCAGCGCGCCCGCGTGTTTATCGTGATTGCCTTCTACCAGCACGAGGCGCAGGTCAGCGTGCATCAAGCGCCATCGGCGCAATTCATTGAGCGTTTCGTCTGCATGCGATTCGCGCGCGTGCAGCAAATCGCCGAGAAAAACGATCGATTCGGGCTGGTGCAAGGCAATCAGACCGGTGAGTCGCGCGAGCGTTTCTTTGCTCGATCCCGCCGGCACCGGAATACCACGCGCGCGAAACACCGCGTCCTTGCCCAGATGCACATCGGCGACAAACAGGGTTTTGAGCACAGGATCGAACGCCCCGCGTAACGCAGAAAGTATGAGCGCGTGGCCGTGAAGGTCGATCGTCAAGGTTTGAGAGGACATGGCTTATTCCGGGCGCTGCGCGGCCTTTTCGAGTTCTGCAAGCATACGCTCGACGCGATCGGCTAGTTTCTCTGTCGTGATCTTTTCGCGCAACCGTCCAACAATCAGGGGAAACGCAAACGGCGTGGGTTTGATCGGCTGCGTCAACACCAGCCGGCTTTCGTTCATCCGCACCAGTGCCGCGCGTATGCGCTGAAATTCGAGTTCCTGCAACATGACTTCGCGATCGGCCTGTTCAAGCAACAGATTCGCGCTGTCGTGCTTGCGGAACACTTCGTAAAAGAGGCCGCTGGACGCCTGCAATTGCCGCGCGCTTTTCTGTTGCCCCGGATGCCCCTGAAAAACCAGCCCCGAAACGCGCGCGATTTCGCGAAAGCGGCGCGCGGAAAGCTCGGAGGCATTGAGACTCGCGAGAATATCGTGTTCGAGATTGTCAGGCGAAAGCAGACCCTTGTCGATCAAGGCCTGCCATTCAAATGATTGCGCAGACAACAACTCGAAACCATAGTCGTTCATCGATATCGAAAACGTACCAGGCTGCTCGCGCGCGACACGCCATGCGATCAAGGAACCCAGCCCGATATGCGCCATGCGCCCGGCAAACGGGTAACAAAAGAAGTGATGTCCTTCGCGCGAACGCACGTGCTCGGCAACCAGCACGCCAGGACCTGGCAGCGCCGACCAGCGCGCCTGTATCTCCAGCAGCGGCTTGATCGCACGCATCTCCGGTTCGTCGTAAATGCCATCGCTGGCGCGTGCGAGCATCACCAGTGAAGCCTCGGCCAGTTCGGACGACAAGGGCATCTTGCTGCCCGCCCATTGCGGCATGGCTCCACGCGATGAAGTGGCGCGCTTCACATAAGCGGTCATCTCGCGTACACGCACCAGTTCGAGCGAGCGGCCGCCAAACGTAAAGACATCGCCGGGCTTCAGACGCGAGATAAACGATTCCTCCATCGCACCAATCCGTCCGCCGCTCATATACGCAACGTTTATCGTTGCGTTAGCAACGATTGTGCCGACGTTGTTACGATGTCTGCGAACCAGATCGTCGCGCGGAACGCGATAGACACCCTGCGCGTCCACAACCACACGATGAAAGTCGGGATACGCCGCCAGCGACGCACCGCCGCGCTCGACAAAGGCCAGCGCCCAGTCGAATTCGGCCTGCGTGAGATCGCGGTAAGCATAGGCCGTCCGTACTTCGTCGAATAATGCAGCCGGCGTGAAGCCGCCGCCAATCGCCACCGTCACCAGATGCTGGACCAGCACATCGAGCGGTTTGAGCGGCATTTCGCGGCCCTCGATTCGCCCGGATTCGATCGCCCATCGCGCGGCAGCGGCTTCGACCAGTTCGAGCGCGTGAGTCGGCACGATGGTGACGCGCGACGTGCGCCCCGGTGCGTGGCCGGATCGGCCAGCGCGCTGCATGAGTCGCGCAACACCTTTGGGCGAGCCAATCTGGAACACCCGCTCCACAGGCAGAAAATCCACACCCAGATCGAGACTCGATGTGCACACAACCACTTTGAGTTGCCCATTCTTCAAACCCAGCTCGACCCATTCGCGCACCTCCTGATCGAGCGAACCATGATGCAGCGCGATCAGCCCCGCCCATTCGGGACGCCGTTCAAGCAGCGCGCGATACCAGATCTCCGACTGCGAGCGCGTATTCGTAAACACCAAAGCACTTTGCACAGCGTCGATTTCGTCGGCGACGGCACCCACCTGGCGCGTGCCCAGATGGCCGCCCCACGGAAAGCGCTCGATGGTCTCGGGGATTAGCGTATCGACGATCAGCGTTTTAGGCTGCGCGCCGCGCACGACCACGCGCGGCGTACGCACCGCATGCAGCAACGCATCGTGGGCCAGCGCAAGATTGCCGAGCGTGGCCGACAGGCCCCACACCTGCAACTCCGGCCGCCAGTGTGCGAGGCGCGCAATCGCAAGTTGCGTCTGCGTGCCGCGCTTGTTGCCCAGCAGTTCATGCCATTCGTCGACGATCACGAGCCGCACGTGGGCGAGCGCTTCCTGCGCGTCCGCGCGTGTGAGCATCAGCGTCAGGCTTTCGGGCGTGGTGACGAGCGCCGACGGCATGCGGCGGTTCTGGCGCGCCCGCTCGGTGGATGAGGTATCGCCCGTGCGCAGCCCGACCGTCCACGGCACGCCCAACTCTTTCACCGCCAGTTGCAAGGCACGCGCGCTATCGGCGGCAAGCGCGCGCATCGGCGTGATCCAGAGCACGGTGAGCGGCGCAGGCAATAGTGTGCGCCCCGGCAGCGCAGGTTTGCCCTCATAGGCCGCCAGCGCGCCGAGCCAGACCGCCCACGTTTTACCGGCGCCGGTACTCGCATGCAGCAGCCCGCTCGCGCCGCGAGCGATTTCGCGCCATACCGTCTGCTGGAACTCAAACGGCTGCCAGCCGCGCGCTTCAAACCATTGCGCAATACGTTGTTCAATGGGCTTTTCTGCTTCGCTCGCGTCGTATTCGAATGGCGCCGGATTGAAGTGCGCGGCGGCGGCGGCATCATGTTTCGCCTGCGCCTCGCGTGTGCGCGGAACCCGGCGCGGACGCGGCGCATTCATGCCTGCGCCTCATGCAGAAAGCCTTTGAGCATGGCAAGCGTATCGGCGTCTTCGATGGTTTTATCGGTACGCCAGCGCAACATGCGTGGAAAGCGCACCGCGATGCCCGATTTATGGCGCGGGCTCGCCTGAATCCCCTCGAAGCCGATTTCAAACACCAGCGTGGGCGTCACGCTACGCACCGGGCCAAATTTTTCGATCGTCGTTTTACGCACCACGGCGTCGACCTTGCGCATTTCTTCATCGGTGAGGCCAGAATATGCCTTCGCAAAAGGCACCAGCGTGCGCACACCCGCGGCTTCGTCCCAAACCGCGAAAGTGAAATCCGTGTAGAGACTCGCGCGCCGGCCGTGCCCGCGCTGCGCGTAGAGCAACACCGCGTCGATCGAATACGGATCGATCTTCCACTTCCACCACGTACCCGCTTCCTTGGTGCGCCCAACGCCGTACATCGACGTGCGTTCTTTCAACATCAACCCTTCGACGCCGCGTGCCCGGCTTTGCTCGCGCAGTGCGGCGAGTTCGCTCCAGTTCGCCGCGCCCACCTGCGGCGAAACACGCAGCAAATCAAGCGATGCCGATAAGGAAAGCGCCAGCGCTTCAAGCCGCGCGCGCCGTTGCGCCAGCGCTTCGGTGCGCAAATCGCGGCCTTCGATTTCGAGCAGGTCGTAGGCCAGCATCGTGGCAGGCGATTCGGCGAGTACTTTTTTCGTCAGCGATTTGCGCGTGATACGCGGCTGCAAACGTGCAAACGGTAAAGGCGCATCGGCGCCCGGTTCCCACGCGAGAATTTCCCCGTCGATCACCGTGCCGTCGGGCAACGCCTCGCCTAGCGCCACGAGTTCGGGAAAGCGCTCGGTCAGCAGATCCTCGCCGCGCGACCAGATCCACACACGCCCCGCACGCTTGACCAATTGCGCGCGTATGCCATCCCACTTCCATTCGGCGATCCAGTTCGAGCTTGCGCCCAGCGTCGCGGGATCGGCCTGCAAGGGATGCGCGAGAAAGAACGGATAAGGCAGACCGATATCGCTTTCGTGCGGGGTGAGCGCATCGTCGCCTTCGGACAGCGGCGCGATCAGCCGCAGATAGCGCGCGGCATCGGGTGCCTGACGCGAATCGGTCCAGCCGACCATGCGCTGCGCGATGCGTTTGTGATCGACATCCGCCACGCGGGCGAGCGCGCGCACCACCAGTTGCCGCGATACGCCCACACGAAAACCGCCGCCGATCAGCTTGGTCAACAGGAAGCGCTCGCTCCAGTTCAATTCGTCCCAATAGCCCAGCAGACGCTCGCGCAACGCATCCACGTCGAGGCCGCGCAAGGTCAGCACGCGGTCCTCGATCCATTGAGCAAGACCCAGTCCGGTTTCGCGCGTGGCGGGCGGCAGCACGTGCGCAATGGTCTCGGCAAGATCGCCGACAGCTTGATACGACTCCTCGAACAACCATTGCGGCAAGCCCGCGCGTTGGCGCGCGCAGTCGACCAGCAGCCGCGTGGGCACCGACTGGCGCGGCTTGCCGCCTGCCAGAAAATACGCGGCCCATGCGGCGTCTTCGGGCTGGGCGCTCGCGAAATACGCAATCAGCGCCTCCAGCTTGTCGTTCGTGGAGGTGGTCGCGTCCAGCGCGGAATAGAGCGCAGCGAAGCGTTTCATTGCGGCGTTTCCGCAGCATCGGCGTCACTCGCTTCATCGCCGTATTCCGTGGTGAATGCGCCCGCTTCCAGGCCCTGCTCCGTGAGCCAGCGCACCATCGGCTCGATCTGTCCATGCGTGACGATCACACGCTGTGCGCCACTCGCGCCGATGGCGTATTGCAGCCCCGGCCAGTCGGCGTGATCGGACAGCACGAAACCGCGGTCCACACCGCGCCTGCGCCGCGTGCCGCGCAAGCGCATCCAGCCCGATGCGAACGCATCGCTATAGTCGCCGAAGCGCCGCATCCACGCGCTGCCCTGCGCCGAAGGTGGCGCAATCACCAGCGCCTCACGAAACGCGGCCTTGTCGCGCGCGGGCATCTCGCTGACCAGCCGCGTATCCGGCAGATCAATCCCCGCATCGCGATAGACACGATTCAAAGTCTCCACCGCACCGTGACAGAAGATCGGGCCAATACCGCGATTCACGCTCGCCAGCACGCGCTGCGCCTTGCCGAACGCATAGCAGAACAGCACCGAAGCACGGCCTTGCGCGGCATTGTGCTGCCACCAGGCATCGATACCGTCGAACACGCTTTGCGCGGGCTCCCAGCGATAAATCGGCAAACCGAAAGTGGATTCGGTGATAAAGGTATCGCAGCGCACGGGCTCGAACGGCGCGCAGGTGGGATCAGGCTCGACCTTGTAGTCGCCGGACGCCACCCACACGCGCCCCGCGTGCTCGACTCGCACCTGGGCGGAACCGAGCACATGTCCGGCCGGATGCAGCGACACGCGCACGCCGTCGATATCGATGGTTTCGCCGTAAGCGAGACCCTGTACGTCGATCCCCGGCAGACGCGAAAGCAGCACACCGAGCCCCGGCTGCGCGCAGAGATAACGCCTATGGCCAAAGCGCGCGTGATCCGCGTGCGCGTGCGTGATGACGGCCCGCTCGACCGGCCGCCACGGATCGATATAAAAGCCGCCAGGCGGGCAATAGAGGCCCTCGGGCCGGGCGATGATCAGATCGGAAGAATCGTCCACCTCGGTCTACTCGTCGTTGATCGCGCAACCCTGCGGATCGAGTCTAGCCGATGCCGTGCGCAGAGACTCGTCGAAGGTCGATAAACAAACGCAGTAGCGAAAGCCGTGCCCGGCGGCAAACAAGGTGGAAAGTACGAGTAGACGAAGCGCTTTCGTCCGATGTTTGCAATCGGTATTTACAAAGTCGCTTATCGACTCGCAGGCGCATTGCCGCCGTGCAATGTGCCGAAATGCCGTGCCATGAAGAGGCCCATGGCCAGCATGCCCGCGCCGAATGGCACGACATCGGCGGTAATGTCCAACGCGAATTCACCCACGCGGCAAACCAGCAAATAAGCGATCACGAGATTGAAGAAACCCCACACCACATTGACCGTAGACGACGACAACCCTTTGCCAGGCGGATTTGCAAACGGGCTCTGAAACGGCTGCCCTGACACGCCGCGCACGAAATGCGGCAGCGCATTCGTGAGAAACGCACCGCCAAAAAAATATCCAGCAAGGTGCAGCCATTCCATATTCGACACTCCCATGCGATGTTGATCAGAAGTCCGCGAGCCGTTGCAGCAAACCCACCGTGGCGGCGAGTTGCGCTTGTTCCTTTGCGGATAATTGCGCCTGCAACGCGCGCACCAGCCAGTCCTCGTTGGCGGCGCGATTCGCTTCGAGCGCCTTGCGGCACCGGGGCGTCAAGTCGATGAGGGTTTGCCGGCCATCGGCGGGATCGGCCTTGCCTTTGACGGCGCCCTGCGCTTCCAGCGCCGCCACGGTGATCCGCATGGATTGCGGCTTCACGCCTTCCGCGCGCGCCAATGCCGAAACCGTAGCGGGACCGCTACGTTCCAGTTGCAGAAGCACGGACTTCTGCGCCGCAGTCAGATCGTCGGATTGGGAATGTTCGCGGACGCGGCGCAACAGCTTGCCGACGGAAACGCGCAGCTCGCCGGCCAGCGCGTCGAGATCGACAGGTTCGGAAGACGATGGACGGTTCATCGCCGATACCATATCATATGTACAGTTAAACTGTACATATAGACTGTATTAAACTTAAGCGTCCCTTCGCGCTGACTGCAACCGGATCGCTGCGACAAACGCCGCTTCGCTCCACGATTCGAGCAAGGCCCGGCGAAGCAGCGCCTGCTGGCTTTGCGGCGCAAGACCGCCCAGCGGCGGATCGCGATCGAGATTGGTCGGGAACGGATAACCTTCGGCACAGGAGGCGATCACGGCGTCCATTTCCGGCTCCGTCAATTCGCCGCTGGCGAGGCGTGCGATCAACACCGGATAGAGCGTTTCGCACATCGCCGTGCGATCGAGCGATTCCATCGCCCTTCCATATGCCGATGAAACCTGCAGCAGATTCGCCATGCGCTGCACGTCGGCGGTACGGTTTGCTCCGGCCGCATGAAACAGCGCGGGATTGAAAAAGATCGCATCGCCCTTTTCCAGCGGCAATTGCACCTGATGCGCCTCGAAATAATCGCGGAAGTCCTGTCGCCGCCACGCCAGATAACCTTGCGCATAACGCTGCGAAAACGGTAGCAATTGAGTCGGGCCGCTTTCGATGGGCATATCGCTGTGCGCGACCGCGCCCTGCAAGGTGAGAAACGGCGACATCTTATGCACGTGGGACGGATAGTGCTGCGCCTGCTCGACGGTCTGAAACCCAAGGTGATAATCGCGATGCGCCTGCTGCGCCGCGCCGCCTGGCCGCACCACATTGATCTGGGCGGTCATCTGGTAACACGGGCCGAGCCACGCCTCGGACGCGGCCACCAGCATCGCATTGGCGTAATAGCGCGCGAACACTTCGGGCGCGCGCAAACAGAGTTTTTGCTGTGCATTCCAGATGCGATCGTTCGCGCCGGCCTTCGCAAAGTGATCGGCTGCTGCGCCACCCGCAGCGCGTTCGTCGTGAATGATCGCTTCGAATACCGCAGTGGCTGCATCGATTGGCGTGGTGTCTGCGTAAGCGCGCTTGAGTACGAACACGCCTGCGCCGTGTTCGAGCACATCGGCCCATTCTTCCTGCAAGGTCGTGCGGTGCGCCGCATCGTCGAGCATGTGCTTTAGCGCGGCGCAATCGTAGAGCGGCACATCCTCGCGCAATTCAGCCGCATGCGCGGGCCGCACGGCATCGCGCCCGCCCTGCACGACGTCGATGAAATCGCGCAGCGAACACGTGTCTTCGCGATAGTGCAGGCTGCGCGGGTTCAGTTCCGAATGCGGGCGATGCAGATTCATGGCGTCTCCTGGTCTTTGCATCGACAATACCCCGTTTGAGCGCGCTGTGTTCATCAAAAATACGTCAGAAACACCTCAGATCGGGCCTGCTGCGGGTGATTTTGCATCTGCTGCTGTTTTAAATGTCGAGGTTCATCTAACTTTGAACTTCGTTCGCTTAAGTCTGAATCTTGCACTGCAGCAAATTGAGGCCAGCAGTTCTTGTGGGCGACACGGGGGAAGCGTATTGGAGAGCATGCGGCCACAATCATCCATTCGTCATCGCGACCCGAATCTTCGACAATCGCGCATCCGCCCATAGCGACGGACTGTGCGCCGAACTCTTCGCTGGTATGCAATAGCAGGCTCATAGGCTCGCATCGACTTCCGATGGGTACGAAATTCATGAAACGCATATATTTTTTGCAACGAAGATCGATATCCTGATAGTCGCGAATGCGGTAGAGGAGAAGACTTTACTAGACGGCGCCATGTAGATCGCTAACAATCGACGTCGATCGACTTATCCAGACGACATCGCGGTCGCTACAGCCGCAACAGGTACAATCGTCCCATCAAATCAGCCATTCAGTGCAAGTGAACGAACTCGTCGTCGGCCTTAACTCGTGGATTATCCAGGACGGAAATTACGGTGACTTTCAGGTCGGGGAATCGTACAAACTTGCCCTCGAATTCAATGGCTCGGCGCTTGTGCCTTCTTCCACGCGTGTAATGCAATGCGAGAGAAAACACGCTTCCGTCTACAACGTCATTGCAGAAGTAATCTTTGCGACGCCGGAGGTGTGGGCCATAGACTTCGGAATCAAGGTCTTTTGCGAGGCCAGGCCCCCGAGGTTTGTACGCAGCGGAGATTGGGTCGAAGGTGAGATATGGATCGGAGTAGATCCGTTCTTTTACAAGGAGCACTTGCATCGAATTGCTGGGATGCCGGATCTCTTCACTGACTGGCTCGTCACCAGGGTTCAACTGGAAACCACGCCATGGGTCCAAGATGTCTCGGCGGGCCGGAAGCGATTGAAGCGCAACCTTGAGCACGAAGCATGGGTAGACAATGACGCAACGGACGCGTGGACCGACGACGAAGGCCGAGGCGACTATCTGCTGTCGCTATCGAAGTCAGCGCCTACCACTTAGGTAACGCAGTAGGCAGCGACATTGCCACGCGACGACTCGCTTACTACGACATCCGTGAACAGCCAACCGAACACCATGGCGAAACCAATACTGACCATATTGTTGAAGGGTACATTCCCGGAAAATTTTCGCTTTGTCGAAACTTTGCTCCAGCCTCTTGGACTTCTGCTTGCGAACCCTGATAGTGGGCGAATAACGCATTGGAGCGACGATGGCAGGCAGATCGCGAATCTGGTCTAGAGTCGTCTCGCTACATCCAACGACCGCTTCCGGGTCAATTGAAGAGCTCCTCAAGGTCGGGCAGAGTCGGTCGCCTGTTCTCACCAATCGGCGCAGTCATGCAAGCGCATGAGTCAGTAATCGGCCACGAACTGCCGCTCGCAAAGCGCACGTCTTAACAATCGAGCGGCAGCATTGCACCGGCGGATTCAACCGCTCGATACAGCACTAGTCCGGGCGAACAGTAACTCGCGGCAACGCCCCTCAAGCTCCCGGTGCGACCGACGCGCCTTCAATTCCATGCCGCACAAGCGCCTCGGCGACGAAGCCCGATGCTTTCTTCTGCTCGACGAAATCCGCAAGAACTTTTGCCGCCTGCTCACCGCGACTGCGCGCAACACCCATCGCCTGCCGGATCACCATGAAGCGTTCGTCGAGCAGACGCAGACCGCCGACCTGGTCCGCATCGGCCTGCAATTGCTGCTTCACACCCGCAGCCACCTCAAGGTCCTGTTCGATGAAAGTCTTTACGACCGTTGGCGATGTCGGAGCACGAACGATCTGCGCGGCCTTCAGTTCGCGCGTAAGGAACAGATCGTAGGCACTGCCCTTGCCAACGGCCACGCGATTGTGCGCAGCGTCGACGTCGGCGTTGGTGCGAACTGGCGAATCCTCGCGAACGAGATAGAAACCTTCGATCAGCACATAAGGCGCGGTGAAAGCGATGGTTTCGCCTCGTTTTGGATCGACCGCGAAAAAGCCGAAATCTGCGCGCTCGTCGCTCACGGCTTCGACCGACTTGCCAGCGGCGTCAAACACGACCAGCTCAAGCGGCAAACCCAGATGCGCCGCGAAATCGCGCGCGAGATCGACCGACACCCCAAACGGTTCGCCCGTGGCAGGATCACGGTTTGCCAGAATCGGGTTGCCAAGATTGATAGACGCGCGCAGCACGCCTGTGGGCGCAAAAGCCTTAACGACAGCGGAATCGATTTTCATAATGTGTAGGCGACGCCGCATGCCGGGCGCCATTTCAGGGTTCAAAAATCTCGCGGATATTCGACAGTGCGTCGAGCGTATGCAGCAAATGCTGGCGCAGTTCTTCCGACGCTTCCTCGTTGCGCTCCTTCTCCAGCAATTCGAGCACATGAAGATGCTGCTTCGCGTGTTCGGCATAGCGCTCGCGATGCTGCATCGAGCGATAGGAAAGCAGCCGCCGCACGCGATTCACGCGCCGGACGGTGTCGATGAAAAAGCTGTTGCCCGACGCCTCGACCAGTGATTCGTGAAAACGCACGCCGCGTTCATGAAGCTGGTCCGCGGTATCGGTCTCGATGCCACCTGCGAGTAGATGCTTTTCCACGTCGCGGCAGCGTTCGAGCACCTTGCGATCGAGCTTGTAACCCGGCTCCAGCAAGGCGGCCGGCTCCAGCGCGAGGCGCAGGCGATACGACTTGAGCAGGCTGTCCGGCGTCGTGAGCATCGGCGAAAACTCCCAGCCGTACCCAGGCTTGCGCTCGGCCCAGCCTTCCTGCGCGATGCGTCCGAGCACCGTGGTCAGTTGCCCGCTCGTAAGACCGTAACGCGTGCGGATCAACTGCTCCGAAAACGTATCGGGCAGCTCACCTTTGAGGCGATCGTCGGCGATCTGGAAATACACCCGCGTGACAAGATCGGTTTCAGAAAGACCGAGTTCGTCCACCACGTCGGACAGCGATGCGATCACCGGCCGCGCCACAAAAAAGCCGCGATTCTTTTCGCGCGTGAGCACGCCCTTCTCGTGGAGCAGCGCAAGCGCTTCGTTCACCGGCGAGCGCGATACGCGCAGGCGGTCGGCAAGCATCTGCGCGGGCAGATGCGCGCCGGCCTCCATGCCCTCGGTGCGGATCAGGTCGATAATCTGTGTCGCAATGGATCGGTCGATCATTTTCTCAGCCAGCCACGCGGCGAAGGGCTTCGTCAACGGCCCCCTGCTGCGAGTGTGTTTTGCAGGATCAGCGGAATCACGCCACCCGAGCGCAATAATCTGCATTCGAGCTGCGTTTCCACGGCGGCGCGCACGTCGATGGCCTCGATACGGCCATCGGCGCGCACGATGCGTACCGGCACCGTGCAACGCGGTGAAATCGTCGCGGCGTCCGCCTGGACGTCGAGCATATCACCCGGCCCGAGCGCGAGCGTATCCGGATGGGTGCCCGGCGCGAAGCGCAGCGGCAGAATACCCATGCCGATGAGGTTCGAGCGGTGGATTCGCTCAAAGCTCGCAGCAAGCACCGCGCGAATACCCAGCAAACGCTGGCCCTTCGCGGCCCAGTCGCGCGACGATCCCGTGCCGTAACGCTCTCCCGCCACCAGCACAACTGAGTCGCCTGCATCGGCGTAACGTTGTGCAGCCTCGAAGATCGGCATCACGTCGCCGCTCGGCACATGCAGCGTGTGGGCAACCGGCATGCCGGGCTTGAGACGGTTCAACAGCGTCTTGTTATAGAACGCTGCGCGCATCATCACTTCCCAGTTGCCGCGCCGTGAAGCGAACACGTTCAGATCGTCGCGATCGTCGCCGCGGGAGACGAGGAAGTCGGCCACGAAGCTGTCCTTCGGGATCGCACTGGCAGGCGAGATGTGGTCGGTGGTGATGTCATCGCCGAGAACAAGCAGGGGATACGCGCGATAGCTGCCGAGCTGGCTGCCCTGGTCGGCAGCGGCGAACGGCGGCCGCCGCAGCGCAGTCGAGTCCGCATCCCATGGGAATCGAGCCGAAGACGGCGCGTCCAGGTCGTGCCATGCGGGATTCTGACTCGCCACAGCAAACGCCCGCGGATAGTCTTCCGGATCGGCCGATTGCGCCACCAGCGACGCCACTTCTTCTCGCGTGGGCCACAGGTCGGCCAGAAACACCGGCGTACCGTCAGCCGCAATCTGCACCGGTTCGCGGCTCAAATCCACTTCCGCATTGCCCGCAAGCGCAAACGCGATCACGAGCGGTGGCGACATGATGAAGCCCAGATCCAGATCGGGGTGAATGCGGCCCGCGAAATTGCGGTTGCCAGACAGCACTGCCACCGGATAAATGCTGCCTTCCGCTTGCGCCGCGCGCACGCTCTCCGTAAGCGGCCCCGAATTGCCAATGCAGGTCGTGCAGCCATAACCGACGATATCGAAGCCCACCGCCGCGAGGTCGTCGAGCAGCCCGACACGTGCGAGGTACGTGGCTGCGGCGGGCGAGCCCGGCGCAAGCGAAGTCTTGATCCACTCCGGCACGTTCAGCCCTTTCGCGCGCGCCTTGCGCGCTACCAGGCCGGCTGCAATCAACAAGGCTGGATCGGACGTGTTCGTGCAGCTCGTGATGGCAGCGATCGCCACAGGATGGCGCGGCATGCGCACATTAGGTGTTGCGGGCTGGAAATCAAGCGTCGCCAGCGTTGCCGGTAGCGCCGTGTAATCGAGCAGATCCTGCGGTCGGCGCGGCCCGGCCACATGCATGCCGATACTCGCCAGCTCGATCTCGATCGTGCGTGTGTAGCGCGGCGTCGCGTCGGGATCGAACCAAAGCCCCGCCGCGCGCGTGAACGACTCGACGAGTTGTATGGCGTCTTCGTTGCGATTCGTCGCGCGCAGGTAGTCGAGCGTGCGTTCATCCACCGCAAAAAAACCGGTCGACGCGCCATATTCCGGCGCCATGTTGGCAACCACCGCGCGATCGCCTGCGCTCAAGGTCGAAACGCCGGGACCAAAGTATTCGACAAACTCACCCGACACGCCAATCGCGCGCAGCCGTTGCGTGACCGTCAGCGCAAGATCCGTCGCCAGCACGCCAGGCTTGAGCGCGCCCGTAAGCCGCACGCCGATCACATCGGGAATGCGCTGCATGACCGGCATACCGAACATGACCGTCTGCGCTTCGAGGCCGCCAACACCCCACCCCAGCACGCCGATGCCGTTAATCATCGGCGTGTGGCTGTCCGTGCCGATCATCGTGTCAGGCACCGCCCACGTCTGCCCTTCGCGCTCGACGCGCGTGACCACCGTCGCCAGTTGCTCCAGGTTGATCGTATGCATGATGCCCGTGCCAGGCGGGTGAATCCGCACGCCTGTAAGCGCCTTCGATGCCCAGCGCAGAAAGCGGTAACGCTCAGCGTTGCGGCGCAGTTCCAGAGCGAGATTCTCTGGCGCAGCGTTTTGCTTGCCGAAATATTCCACGGCGAGCGAGTGATCGACCGACGAATCGACCGGCAGCACCGGATTGAGCGCAGCAGGGTTGGCGCCGGCCTCGGCCAGTGCATCGCGCATTGCCGCGATATCGACCAGCGCGGGCGTGCTGGTCGTGTCGTGCATCAGCACGCGATTGGGCTGATACGCGATTTCGTGTTCGCTCGTGCCGCGCTCGCACCACGCGAGGATGGCGTCGACCGCGGCGCGGCGTTCATCGCCGTCCGTGTTGCGGATGACGTTCTCGAGCAGCAGTCGCAGCACGAAGGGCAACTCGCCGAGCTTCGCGCCGAACATCGCCGGCAGATCGACATACCGCAAGCGGGCCCCGGCGACATCGAGGTGGCCGGTCAGTGGGGTGTCAGTGTTTTCCATGACTGTATTTTTGCACTTTTCCAGGACAAAATGCAATCATAGTGAAAACCCCAAACATAACAATCCGGAGACGACCATGGAGAAAGCCGGCGACGATGCGACCAGCGGGCCTCAGTTGGGGCGACGCGAATTTATCCAGAGAACGTTATCGCTGACTGCGATCGTGGTTTCGGGATGCTTTCAATTGCCGGCTCTATCCGCTGAAACGGCCCATGGCCAAATCGCTTTAAAAGGAATGAACCCCATGTTTGCTTATGTCGGCTCGCGTACCACGCGAGAACGCAACGCCCGCGGAGATGGCATCAGCGTGTATCGCGTTGATACCCAGACCGGCGCACTCACGCTCGTCCAGCTCGTGAAGGATCTCGTCAACCCATCGTTCCTTGCGCTCTCGCGCGATGGTGAGCGGCTTTACACGGTGCACGGGGACCTGAGCGACATCAGCGCGTTCAAGGTCGACAGGGCCACCGGCAAGTTGACGTTTCTGAACCGGCAGAGCACCGAGGGCAAAAACCCGGTGCATCTGGCGATCGATCCGAGCGGGCGCTACGTGGTGGTGTCGAATCACATTGGCGCGAGTCTCGCCGTACTGCCGATTGCCGCCGACGGCTCGCTCCAGCCGCTCACACAACTTGTCAAGCTCGATGGCCCGATTGGCCCACACCGCATCGAGCAAAAGCAGGCGAAACCGCACTTCAACCCGTTCGATCCGGCCGGGCGCTTCGTGATCGTCCCCGACAAGGGACTCGACCGCACATTCTCGTTCCGCTTCGAGAACGGCACGCTCACGCCTGCGGCGCAACCCTTCGTAGAGTCCCGCGAAGGCGCTGGGCCGCGCCACATCGCGTTCCACCCCAGTGGTGCATACGCGTGGGTTATCAACGAACTCGATTCGACGGTGACCTCGTACCGTTATGACGTGACGACGGGCGCACTCACGCCACTGCAGGTGCTCTCCAGCCTGCCTGACACGTATACAGGCAACAGTCGTGCATCGGAAATCGAGGTGGATCGCAGTGGCCGCTTCGTCTACGCCTCGAATCGCGGCGACGACAGTATCGCGGTCTTCAGCATCGATCCCGCAAACGGACATCTGCGTTTCGTGAACGCCGAACCTTCGCTAGGCAAAACACCCCGCTTCATGACAAGCACACCGGACGGCCGTTTCATGTACGCGCTCAACGAGGACAGCGACACCATCGTTGCCTTCGAGATCGACTCGCATACCGGTCGCCTCGCGCCTACCGGTTTCGTCGAAAAATCGGGCAGTCCAGTATGCATGGTGTTCTCAAACACGCAGGCCTGATCAGACGCCCCTAACGTCATTCCGCTTTTCAGAGGCACGCGGCGGGTAATCCCCGCCGCTGGAGACATATGCATTCCCCCATTGCTACCCTCGACGAACGCGCCGTCGTGCGCAAGATCGCCTGGCGCATCATCCCGTTCGTGTTCGTGCTGTACATCATTTCCTACCTCGACCGCGCCAATATCGGCTATGCGGCGCTTCAGATGAACCGGGAGCTGGCACTGAGCAGCGAGGCGTTCGGCTTCGTTTCGGGCATTTTCTTTATCGGCTATTTTTTGTTCGAAGTCCCAAGCAATTTCATGCTCTCGAAGTTTGGTGCGCGTGTCTGGATTGCACGGATTCTCGTGACATGGGGCGCGATCTCGGTCGTCTCTGCCTTCGTGCATACCGCTACGCAGCTTTATATCGTGCGCTTTCTGCTGGGCGTTGCCGAAGCGGGCTTTTTCCCTGGCATCATCGTCTATCTGACCTACTGGTTCCGTGCCAGGGAACTGGCCACCACGGTTGCGCTGTTTACAGCCGCGATTCCAGTTTCGTATATCGTGGGCGCGCCCCTGAGCACGTGGATCATGGATCACGTGCACTGGTTCGAATGGAGCGGCTGGCGCTGGATGCTGGTGCTGGAGGGCGCACCGGCTGTCATCGGCGGCATTGTCTGCTTCCTGTTCCTTAGCGACCGGCCGGCCGACGCGAAATGGCTCACACCCGCCGAGCGTGAATGGCTGCAAGGCCAACTTGCCGCCGACGCCCGCGCGCGGCCCAACGCGCGACACTTCGGTTCGCTCAAGGCAATGGCTAACCCCAAAGTGCTGTATCTCGCGTTCATTTACTTTGTGTACCAGTGCGGCAGCCTCGGGGTGGGTTACTGGATGCCCCAGATCATCAAGGGATTTTCGAGCGCGCTCACGCATACCCAGATTGGCCTGATTGCGATGGTGCCGTATATCTTCGCGACGATCGTCATGGTCCTGTGGTCCAGACATTCCGACCACCGCAACGAACGACGCCTGCATTCGGCGGTACCGCTGGGCGTTGCTGCACTGGCATTGCTTGGGGCGGGTGTTTCGACCAACCCTTATGTGTCGATCTCGATGATCAGCCTGAGCCTCGCTGGTCTCTACGCATTCAAATCCCCATTCTGGGCGCTCCCGACCCTGTTCCTTTCGCGCTCGACAGCGGCCATTTCCATCGCCGTAATCAACTCGATCGGTAACCTCGGCGGCTTCGTGGGGCCATTCGCGATCGGCTATATCAAGGGCTCTGGCGCGAGCGCCACGCCAGGTCTTTTGTTTCTCGCTGGCCTGCTCGTGCTCGCCTTCCTGATGACGTTTTTCCTGCGTCTGTCTGAACAGGCCGATGGGGCCGATCCGGTGGCATCGGGTCAACAGGCAAATCGCTAGACTGCATCGACGGCGCTTCGTATAGAAGCGCCGATAAAACAACCTATATCCCGGAGACATCGCAAATGAAGAAGTCAGTTAATTATTTTGGCATCCTTACAATTAGCATGATGTATTCGACTGCGAGCCATGCTCAAAGCAACGTCACGTTGTACGGCGTGATCGACAGCGGCGTCAACTACACGAATAATATCCAGAAGGGTAAAACCGCCAACGGTTTTACCGGAGGTCATCAGATTGCCATGATTGAAGGTGGCTCGGCTGGCCTGCAAGGCAGCCGCTGGGGCATCACGGGATCGGAAGACCTGGGCAATGGCATGAAGGCGATATTTCTCCTGGAAAACGGCTTCTACAGCAACAATGGTGCCCTCAACCAGGGCGGCGCAATGTTCGGACGCCAGACCTGGGTCGGTATCAAAAGTGATCTCGGCACTGTAACGCTTGGGCGCCAATACGATCCCGTAGTGGATCTGTTCCGCTCATACCTCGCGTCGCCACAATGGGGCGGTTATATGACGGCGCACCCCGGCGACCTCGATAACGCCCAGAACACCCGACGCATCAACAATTCGATCAAGTTCCGCAGCGGCACCTGGAACGGACTTACCGTTGAAGCGATTCTGGGTCTTGGCGGCGTTGCCGGTTCCTTTGCACAGAACTCGATCTGGGGCGCAGGCGCGTCGTACGCTGCCGGGCCATTTTCCGCGGGCGCGGCTTACCTCAATATCAGCAACCCGAATCTCTCGTTTTTCGGTGCGAATCCGAATGCCGGGTCTGCTACGAGCAACAACCTGGGCAGCTTCGGTAGCGCAACCACTCCTGAATCGAATCCGGTCTTCGCGGGCTACGCATCGGCAAACCGTCTGGAGATCGCCGCGGCCGGTGTTGGTTTGACGCTTGGCGCACTGAATACGAACATTGCGTATTCGAATACGCGCTTCGACAAACTGGGTTCTGCTGCTGGTCCGAATCCACTGCACTACGCGGGCACGGCCGCCTTCAACAACATCGAAGTGAACCTGCAATACCAGATCACACCATCCCTGCTCGCGGGCACTGCATACGACTACACGCGCAACGGTGGCGCGGGCGGCAAGGAAGGCGCCAACTACCATCTCTTTAGCGCCGGACTCGACTGGTTCCTGTCGAAGCGAACGGATCTGTACACGATCGCCGTCTACGAAAAAGCGAGCGGCGTCGACTCGACGGGCGGCAGTCCCGTTGCACAAATAACCGGCCTCACGCCCTCATCGACCGATAAGCAGGTCGCGTTGCGTGTGGGCATGCGGCACAAGTTTTGAGCGCCTGTGATGCAGTAATGCGCTTGACAATGACCACTTCCGCGAATGCCACACCCAACAATCAACGCCCCCAACGAGAGCTAAACTCCCGTTTCACTTGCAACGACAAATGCCGATGGCGAACATCCAAACTGCTTTTTGAAAGACGTGGCATACGCGCTGTGGCTCTCATAGCCGCTACTCAAAGCGACCCGGGTGATCGGCGTTCCCTGTAGCAGCATCGCCAGCGAAGACATCAGGCGCATCTGCTGACGCCATTTTCCGAATGTCACACCGGTGCTTCGCTGAAAGCGGCGATGAAATGTCTTCGTGCTCATAGCAAGCTGAGCCGCCCAAATCTCGGCCGTAGTCGGGTCGCCTGGATCGTGAGCTAGCGCCTGGCAAACCTGCTGCATTTCGGCATCCACAGGCCAGGGCAAATGAAAGGGAAGACGCGGCTGGGAACGCAATTCCTCTACAAGTAAATCACCCAGCAGCGCGCTGCGTCTCGATTGCGTGTGCTGATCCTCAAGATGCGTGACGGCGTTGATCAATTCCCGCAGCAATGGCGAAACATGGAGGACACCCTCCTCGAAGGGCAGATCCCGTGCAACGTCTTCGCGAATATAGATGCCCTGCGCCTGAACCGAAGCCGGCATGATCAGCCGATGAGGCGTCTCGGGTCGCAGCCAGACTGCCGCCGTTGGCGGTACCAGCCAACGGCCCGTTGCCGCTTCGATTCGCAGAACGCCTTCGGCGGCATAGATCAGGTGCCCGCGGCGATGCCGGTGCTCCGGCACGACCTGCCCCGCCTCGTAGCGCGCAACGATACCCACCACGGCCAAGGCAGAGGCTTCGAGATCGGTCAGATCTAGCAGTTTGCGGTCTGTCGTCGCGGCAGTCGCAACCATGGTGTCCATCCAAGTAAAAAGACTGTCCATTTTTATGTAGATGGACGAAGCAGGTCAACCGTATAGTGAGGCCGACACCGCTGCTTTGCTCGATCTATTCATGCGCACCGCTTCTTCCGCCTCGCGACTGCTACTAGCCCTGCCTCCCGGTCGGGGTCGGTACGCGTTCGCGCGCGTCACGATCCAACCTGATTCCCCCTGACCCCGACCTCAGTCAGCCTCCTTTGAGCAGGGGAATCAGAACATCGTTGATTCCCTTTTCGAGGTCGTAATGCTGACAATGCCTTCCACAAAATATCGCGCGTATCCGGTCGTCGAGATGCCGGATCGCCAGTGGCCATCGCGAACGTTGAACGAAGCGCCGATCTGGTTATCCACGGATCTGCGCGACGGAAATCAGGCGCTCTTTGAACCGATGAACAGGGAGCGCAAGCTTCGGCTGTTTCATGAGCTGGTGCGTATCGGGTTCAAGGAGATCGAAGTGGGCTTCCCTTCCGCGTCCCGGACCGACTTCGAGATCGTGCGCCATCTCATCGATGCCGACCTGATACCTGCAGACGTGACGCCCATGGTCATCACGCAATTACGTGATGATCTGATCGCGGAAACGGTGCGCAGCGTACAGGGTGCGCGGCGTGTCATCGTGCATTTCTACAACGCCATCGCACCAGCATGGCGCGAGATTGTGTTCGGTCTGAGCGTGCCGCAGATAATCGACATGGTTGAGCATCACATCGGCTTGCTCAAGCAACTCACGGCACGACATCCCGAAACGGAATGGGTGCTTCAGTATTCTCCCGAAACTTTCTGTATGGCGGAACTCGATGTTTCGCTCTCGGTGTGCAATGCGGCGATCCGGGCGTGGGATGCAGGCCCGCAACGGCCCATGATCATCAACCTGCCTACGACGGTCGAGGTCTCCACGCCCAATGTCTTCGCCGATCAGATCGAATGGATGCACCGTCGTCTGGAGCGCCGTGAACACATTGTTCTGTCCGTACACCCGCATAACGATCGCGGCACCGGCGTGGCCTGTGCCGAGCAGGCATTGCTTGCGGGCGCACAACGGGTCGAGGGCTGCCTGTTCGGCAATGGCGAACGCAGTGGCAATCTGGATGTCGTGACGCTCGCGCTGAATCTGTACACGCAGGGCATCGCACCGGGTCTGGACTTCTCCGATATCGCTGGCGTGGCGCGCATTGCCGAAGAATGCACGGCGTTGCCCATTCACCCGCGTCATCCTTACGTCGGCGATCTGGTCTTTACCGCATTTTCCGGCTCACATCAGGACGCCATTGCCAAAGGTTTTGCCGCGCAGGACGCCCATGCATTGTGGCGAGTTCCTTACCTTCCCATCGACCCCCATGATATTGGGCGAACCTATGACAGCATCGTGCGTGTCAATAGTCAGTCCGGGAAAGGCGGAATTGCGTTTCTTCTCCAGCGGGATCACGGGGTGGTCATGCCGCGCCGGATGCAAATCGAATTCAGTGCGATCGTGCAGGCGCTTGCGGATGCCAGCGAGACGGAATTGAGCAGCGAACAGATCTGGGCCACCTTCGCGCAAACCTACTTTTCCGAGAATCAGGAAGGCGCTCGTCTCACCTACCGGCGACATCGCTTATTTGACGCGCCCGAAGGTCAGGCTATCGAACTGGAACTGGCGACGCCGGATGGCGCCGTTAAGACCTTGCGCGGTGCGGGGAATGGCCCCATTGCCGCAACCGTCGCAGCGCTGGGCTTGCCATTGCGGATCGATAGTTATGAGGAGCGTAGTCTTGGCGGCGGTGCGCAAGCATCGGCAATGGCCATTGTGGAAACGGCATGGTCGGGTTTGCCAGGCACACGCTTCGGTGTGGGTATCCACCCGAACATTGTGACCGCATCGATTCTGGCCGTTTTGAGCGCTGCCGCCCGATTTTCCGTAGCGGAAACATCCATCGTTGAATAGCTATACTGAGCAGCGGCGCGAGCGCTATCGACTGTAACACCGCTGACCTTTTATGCCGAATCGGCAACGTTTCTCGTTGCCGTCAACGCATCCATTTTCGGCGTTCGTATCGAGCTTGTATGTTTGAGTCTAACCATCGCTGGAGTGTGCTCAGATGATCACGATCATTACGTCGTTTCAGTTCCCTACGCCCGTTACCCGCGATGAAGCACGACGCCTTTTCCTCAAGGCAGCACCGAAGTATCGGGAAGTGGCGGGGCTTTTGCGCAAATACTATGTTCTGTCCGAGGACGGAACCGCAGGTGGTGGCGTCTATCTCTGGAATTCCCGTGCGGAAGCTGAAGCAATGTACACAGAGAGCTGGAAGGCGTTGGCGCGGGAAACGTATGGCGCGGATCCTTCCGTCACGTACTTTGAAAGCCCCGTCGTGGTTGATAACGTTATGGACGAAATTTTGTCTGACGAGTAGTTCAAACATTGACATTGCTGATGCTCGCCTCAGCGATGCAAGCGCATGCCTTCGAGAGAATACATTTACGTCCGCCGTGTATCGGCCCAGTTCGCTTTCCCACGCAAAAAACCCGGAGCCTTTGAATGGAAAGTCGACACTTCAAAGCCATCATGTTCGACTTCGATCTGACGCTGGCCGACTCGTCCACGGGAATCGTGGAATGTACGCGCTACGCGTTACGGACAATGGGCGTCACGGAAGTCGAGTATGCGAATATCCACTCGGTGATTGGCCTATCCTTGCAGGCGATGTTTCAAACGTTGACCGGCAATGGAGAAATCGAACGCGCAGAAGAATTTGCACGTCTGTTTGTCGAGCGAGCCGATGAAGTCATGGTGCCATCGACAAAAATCTATCGTGAAGTTCCTGGATTGTTTGAGAAATTACGGGGCCACGGCATCAAAGTGGCGATCGTGTCGAATAAATTTCGCTATCGCATTGAGTCGATCCTGGATGCCGCGCGGTTGCGGCCGCTTGTTGACGTGATCGTAGGCGGAGAGGACGTGCATCGCCACAAACCGCACCCCGACGCGATTGCGCTGGCATTGACCCATCTTCGCGTGCCTGCCGCGTCGGCTATGTATGTGGGTGACCATGCTGTCGATGCGGATGCTGCGCGGGCCGCTGGTGTGAGTTTTATCGGCGTATTAAGCGGCGCGATGTCGGGCGAACAGTGGTCCGCCAGAGGCGAACGTTGTGTAAAGGAACATATCGGAGAAGTGGCGCAACTGGTGCACACAACAGAAGGTATCAGGGTTTGAGTCGCTGGTGTCTCGCCACAAAACCGTGTGTCTTTGCACCCCACGCAACCGCAAGGCCGAGCAGCAACATGCCGAACGTCACCCACGGAATCACGTCTATCCCAACCGTGGCGAGCAGTACCCCACCCAGCGCACCGCTCCCCGCGTAGCTAAGGTTGAATACGGTAACCAGCATTGCTTGCGCGACATCGGCCGAATCTCCGGCTGCGTCGGCGAGTGCGGTCTGCAGCAGAGTCGGCTGACCGCCGAAGCAAAATCCCCACGCAGTGACACCGAAACTGATTGCGACCGCAGAGCTTCCGCAAAGGCCGAACATCAATGCGACTGCGGCGAAGGTGCCGATTCCGATGAGCACCAGCGCGCGCAACCACCGATCGACGAGCACACCGACAACGCCGATGCCGATCAAGGAGGCGACGCCAAACAACAGCAGAATCGTGTCGAGCCGAACGCCTGGCACGCGCGACGCGAGAAACGGCGCAATGTATGTGAAGAGGATGTAGTGCGGCAGTATCCACATCATTAACACGAACAGGACAGGACGCACGCCTGGGATGCGTAGCGTCCGGCGAAGCTGCAGCGCTTGCCGGTCGTTCTGCCCGCTGAACTCCGGCAAGGTCCTGCGTGACCACGCCATCAGTACGACACTCGCAGCGGCCATGCTAGCGAAGATGATGCGCCAGCCAACCCGCGGCCCGAGAAACGCACTCAGCGGCACACCCAACGAAAGCGCGAAAGGTATGCCCATCATGGCGATCGCCAGCGCGCGCCCCTGCTGCTCCGGCGTGACCATGCGCCGCGCGTAGGTTGCGAGCAGACTCCATGCGAGGCCGGTCGCAAGCCCGACGGTAAGGCGCGCTATCAATGTCAGCGCGAACGAAGTCGATACAGCAGTGATCGCATTGCAAACGAAAAATCCCGCGAGTACGAGCATCAGCACGCGCCGTCGCGGCCAGCTGCGCAAAGCGGCACTGAGCGGAATCGCAGCCAGCCCGGAGCCGAGCGCACACGCCGTAACGAGTTGCCCCGCCCACGCCTCTGTCACGCCAAAACCTTCAGCAAGTTGCGGAAGCAAGCCGGCGGGCACGCTTTCGTTGGCAGTCGCAATCGCACTGGCTGCCGTTAATGCAAGCAAGCCAGCGAGCGGTAAGGCACCGGCGGATTCAAGGGAAGTGTTGGCTAACGCAGGACGGGTATCGACAGGATTCATTGGATTCACTATGGCCTCAAAGAACGATCTCAGAGGCACGTAGGATGCTGGAATCTGCTAGATTTGATAATTGGTCTTGTTTTTGAAATATATTCAAATCCAGATTAAATATGGCAACGGATCGACTCGGTGACTTGCAGCTCTTTGTGGAAGCGTCGACGCTTGGCAGTCTCTCGGCAGCGGGACGCAAGCTCGGCCTGTCGCCCGCCGCAGCAAGTGCGCGTCTGGGCAAACTGGAGACCGTGCTGCGGACCAGACTATTCGACCGCACAACGCGGCAATTGCGTCTTACCGACGAGGGCCGCGTCTACCTCCACCATTGCCAGATCGCATTGCAGGCACTCGCCGATGCTGAAACGGCAATCGAAGTCGGTCGAACGTCCGTGCAGGGGAAACTGCGCATCTCGGCGTCGACCGACTTCGGGCGCAATCTGCTCAGCGACTGGCTGGATGAGTTCACGCATACGCATCCACAAGTCCGGATAGCACTGACCTTGACCGACTCCCTGTCCAACCTGGTTCAAGACGATATTGATTTGGCGATCCGCTTCGGCGCCCCGGATACGTCGTCTGGCCTGATCACGCGCCGGCTTGCGCCGAATTGGCGCGTCCTGTGCGCGTCGCCCGACTACCTTGCGCGCAACGGTGAGCCGAGCACACCCGACGATCTTTCGGGACACGAGTTTGTTGTGCTCGTCACCAACAACGGGCCGCTCAACGAATTCCACTTCGCTCGCGGTGAGCAGCGGTGGACACACTCGGTCGAAATGGATCGCGCGTGGGAAACCAACGACGGCGCTCTCGTACGTCGCTGGGCGCTGGCCGGGCATGGCATTACGCGCAAGACCATTTGGGACGCTGCTGCCGACTTGCGCGAAGGATCGCTCAAGGTTCTACTGCCCGACTTTATTCTTCCCGAACAGGGCGTCTATGCGGTTCTGCATCGTACGCGCTACACGGTGCCCCGAGTGCGGCTATTGATCGACTTTCTAATTGAGCGATTTGCTCAAGCCAGTGCCGAATTTGCGGGCAGCTTTAGCACGGCTTGAATCCGCAGCGGGCGAGTCAATTTCCATGACCTATCTTCGCCCCTTGCAGAAAGTGTGAGTCGGTAGCCACCTCGAACTCGGATGACCTATCGCGTTGCATAGCGTCGGGTTGCGGTATCAAAGCACCGAGATCGACAAACTCCGCCATCTTCCGGTTGCCTGCATCGCCGGGATGCAAATGATCGCCGGAATCGTAACGCTCAGCCAATCGCTGCGGATGAACGGGGTCGCGCAAAGCTGCATCAAAATCGATCACCGCATCGAATACGCCGCTATGACGAATCCAGTCGTTCACGCGCTGGCGCAGGGCGTCCTTATCGGCGTCGTAGTAGTTGTCCAGCGGCGTGCCTGGCAGTGCTCCTTCGAACGGCGTGAGCGTTGCGCCGATCACACGAAGACCGCGTCGATGCGCCTGCTCGATCAACTGCCGATACCCCGCGGTCAGATCGTCCAGTGATGGCCGGCGCGCCGTCCGCGCGAAGGCGGTGCCAGGCCAGGCAATATCGTTGATGCCCAGCATCACGATGACGCTGCCTACCCCAGGTTGCGTCAGGACATCCCGATCCAGCCGCGCCAGAGCGCTGACGCCCATGCCATCGGAAAGCAGTCGAGCACCGGAAATGCCGGCGTTGACAACAGCAACACCGTCAGGCGCCAGACGAGCGGCAAGGAAATCGGGCCAGCGACTATCCTGGTTCAGGCTAGCCGCCGCGCCATCGGTGATCGAATCGCCGATCACAACCACTGCGCGGGCAGCACTCTCCGTTTCGACGTCGATTCCTGTCAGTAGCAGCCGAGCCGTGGTGCTCTGCATGACGCCGCCTGCCTTCGTCAGCGCCAGGGCCGAACTCTGGTCTCCCGGCACGATCCAGGCGCTCTGCCGGCCGTCCCAGTGGAACGTAGTCATCGGCGTTGTATCCGGGAGATAAATGCTCACGGTCACCTGCGCCAACGCGGACACCGGCAACGCCACAGGGTCGCTGACTAACGAGGCGCCTGGCGCGATGCTCGCCATTTCCCGGCCGCCGAACGTCACCGGCCGCGCGCTGCTGTCCGTCACGCCATCCTGCTGCCCGGCCCTCGCGACCGTGGCCTTACCGACGGTCACCGGCTGACTGCCATAGGCGTTGCTGAGCACGATGCGCAAGCGTCGACCACCCACGCTGATGCGCGCCACCTGACGCACGGTCTGGTCCCGCAATACCTGCGGGACATTGGCAGGAAACAGGAAATCCGATCCCCAGACAGGCTGCGGACTGGCTTGCCAGGTTGCAACCCACGTCGATGAATGCGCTTGCGCAGGCGTGGTAATCGAAGCACCGCTAGCCGCCAGCGCCACGACCAGTGCAGCCGAAGCCTTGGCGCGCGATTTTTTGAGTATCGTCATGTCAGTGAATTCAATAGCAATGTGTCGACTAATGATGAATTCAAAGAACAGACTGGCATAGACTAGCCAGAGGACAAGGATCTGTGAATTCAATTCACTGAGGGAATGCGATGGCTCGTCTGGACATCAACCGATCTGGCGAACTGGAAGTGTTCGTGCGCGTCATCGAATCGGGCGGCTTCTCCGCCGCCGCACGGGCTTGCGGTATGACGCCCTCCGCCGTCAGCAAGCTGATCGCGCGTCTGGAGCAACGCCTGGGCACGCGCCTCGTGAACCGCTCCACCCGTCAATTGCAACTCACGCCCGAGGGCTGCGCGTTCTATGAACGCGGCGTGCGCATCCTGGCCGACCTGGCAGAAGCCGAGCGCTGTGCGAGCGATCACACTGCTCCTCACGGCCGCCTGCGCGTGAATGCCAACGTGCCTTTCGGCCATCACTTCCTGCTGCCGCTGGCACCGAAATTCCTGGAGATGCATCCCGACGTGACGCTCGACATCGTGCTGACCGACGAAGTCATCGACATCCTCGAGCAGCGTACCGACGTCGCCGTTCGCGCCGGGCCGCTCAAGAGTTCGAACCTCGTCGCGCGCAAGTTGGGCGACACTCGCATGCTGATCGTCGGCGCTCCGGGCTATCTCAAGCGCCACGGTATGCCTGTTACACCGGAGCAATTGCTCTCACACAATCGCCTGGGCGCAAACTATGTGCGAGCCAGTTCGGGATGGCCGCTGAGGCATGAAGGAAAGGACATCCAGGTGCCCGTAACCGGGAACGCGCAAGCCAGCGATGGCGAAGCGTTACGTCGACTGGCTCTGGCCGGTCTGGGCCTCGCTCGTGTGGCGGCGTTTCAGGTACAGCGCGATATTGCTGACGGAACGCTGCTGCCGGTTCTTGAAGACTGCAATCCAGGCGACGTTGAGGATATTCATGCGGTCTATGTCGGCCAGGGTGGTTATATGCCGTTGCGCGTGCGTGCGTTTCTGGATTTTCTGGTGGAGCACGTGGACACCCATGCAAGTTTGCAGGCTCTGCAGTCATTCACTTGATGCGTGAGCTTCGGCAGTGCCTGTCGATCCCGCCGATACACAATACGGACAAGGCCGTGGTTTCGGCGAGTAAGCCTCCAACACCTGCACCAACGCCCCGCTGGCCAGATCATTCGCCACCAGCACTTCCGGCTGTAGCAGCAATCCTGCGCCTGCGATGGCGGCCAGGTGAAGTTGCCTCCCTCCACCACGGCAATAAAGGTTTTCATGCCACGCAGTTTGTCCGTATCACTAACTGTGAGTTAGTAGTGTCAAAAATTTGAGCATATTTATTCAAGATTCGGTTCGGTAAAGAATGGTGACCTCGACCCTGAACTCACAGAAGGAGCGTTCCATGAAAATCGTCTTGATCGGCGCCAGCGGGGACGTAGGTCGTCCCGTAGCGGACGAACTTGCGCGTAGTGGCAAACACGAAATCATCCGCGTTGGACGTAGCCGGGGGGACCAGACGGTTGATATCCGCAGTGATGAAAGCGTCGCTGCGCTGTTCGAGACCGTTGGAAAAATCGACGCCATTATTGTTGCCGCGGGCAACGTTATTCTGGCTCCAGTCGAGACGATGACCGTCGCCGACTTCAACAAAGGCTTGCAGGACAAACTGATCAGTCAGGTGCGAGTCGCACTCGTTGGTTTGCACTACCTGAACGACAAGGGGTCGATCACGCTTACGTCGGGTATTGCAGTCGATGATCCGATTGCACAAGGCTCCAATGCCGCAGCCTCAAATGCTGCGATTGAAGGGTTCGTGCGCGCCGCCGCCTGCGATCTTCCACGGGGTATTCGGATCAATGCCGTCAGCCCCACCGTACTGACTGAATCTATGGAGCGGTTCGGTCCGTACTTTCCTGGTTACGAAAGCGTACCGGCGATACGTGTGGCAATGGCCTATCGACGGAGCGTAGAGGGCGTGCATAGCGGCCGCGTATATCGGGTTGGCCATTGACGTGAGTGACTCGCAGCGCTTTGTGATTCACCTGATGTCGCGAGCGCTGCCATGAACTGTCACTCCGCGACTCGACGCGCGAGTGCCGATCGGGCTTCCTGGCGACGCAGCAGTGGCGATCGTGGCTTGCGTAACGGCCGGGGCCGCCACAAACTCTGCCGACCAGGCGCGAAGGCGGACTGGCTGCTGAAACGGCTGCACTACTCCGCTAACGGCCATTGCTCGTGCACAGCAAACAACAGCTGAGATGAGGCGCCAACAGCCTCTCGTATCGACCAACCCCAGAAACAACAGGGCAAGTCAGCCCTTCCCTGGCGAATATCGAAGCGCCTCTACGAGAAGAGCGAACGCAGGCGTAGGCTGACGGCGACTCGGATAATAAAGGTGATATCCCGAGAAAGGCTCGCACCAGTCTTCCAGGACGCGCAGCAACCGTCCGTCTGCAAGGTACGGAGCCATTTGCCCTTCCGTTAGATAGGCAAGCCCACGCCCTTCGAGCGCTGCATGCAAAATCAGGCTGCTGCTGTTGAACACGAGTTGGCCGTCCACTCTGACGTTGAGTTTTCTCCCGCGCTTCTCGAACTCCCACGGATACAGGCCGCCGTGACTGGACAGCCGAAGATTGATGCAGCTGTGTGCCGTGAGATCCTGTGGCTTGCGTGGCGCCTTGCGCTTCGAAAAGTATTCCGGTGAGCCGACCACCGCCATCCGCGTCGGCGGTCCAATCCGCACAGCAATCATGTCTTTTGCAATGGTTTCCCCCGGACGGACACCGGCATCGAAGCGATCTCTCACGATGTCCGTCAACCCATAGTCCGTGAGCACTTCGACCTTGATATCCGGATACTCGTCGACCAGCTTCGCGATGGCGGGCCACAGCACCGCTTCAGCTGCGTATTCGGTGGCCGTGAGGCGGATAACCCCAGAGGGCTTGTCGCGCAGTCCACTCAGCACCATCAACTCACGCTGGATTTCCTCGATCCGCGGACCAATCGACGCCATCAGACGCTCACCGGCTTCGGTGGGGACGACGCTGCGGGTTGTACGCGTGAGCAGACGAAGCCCTAGCTGCGCTTCCAGCGCGCGGACCGTCTGACTTAACGCCGACTGGGAAACACCAAGCCGTTTGCCAGCACGCGTGAAGTTTCTCTCCTGCGCGACGACCATAAAGGCCGCCAGATCATTGAGGTTGTCACCGGCCATTGAGAAGTTCCGCTTATAGGTCCAATCTCATTCTAGCAGCTAGTTTCTTACTGCTACGTCGCTTACATTGCATGCATGGACGCTTCACCATTCGTCACGCGAAAGACAGCGTACCCATCGCGCCTCGCGCAGCTGATTTCCCACTCCAGTAATCCGGGTTGCCGCCTTCATCCGGTTCGCCCGTCATCGAGGTCATTCATGAAACATGCATTTGCGGCGGCCGCGTCCGCGGCCAGTATTGCGTCGACTGCAGCAATGGGCAGCGGGATTGAAATTCGCAATGCCGCCGAAGTTGCCGTCGTGGCCGGCAAACCGGACAACTTCACGGGCAACGCAGGTGTCAGGCCGCTTCTGCCGCCAAACGACTCCACGCGCGCCAGCGTGGGACTGGTGGATTTCGCGCCGGGCGCGCGCACGACATGGCACAGCCACCCAGCGGGTCAATTGTTGATCGTGACTGCGGGTATGGGCTGGATACAGGAGGCAAACAAGGAGCGTCGCGTCATCGAATCCGGAGACGTCGTCTGGATCCCCGCCGATGTAAAGCACTGGCACGGCGCGACCGATACGACCGCGATGAGCCATGTCGCTCTGACTTATTGGGCGGACGGCAAAAACGTGGACTGGCTCGAGGCTGTTTCCGATGCCCAGTATCGATAGTTGTCGCGGTGGATTGAGCGTCTGGAAAAGCGAATTCCGATCGCAAAGTTGCCAAATTTAAAGGAGTTGAATCATGTCATCAGGAATCGAAAACAAAGTCGTCGTCATCACCGGCGCAAGTAGCGGACTGGGCGCGGAAACCGCCCGTCATCTCTCGAAAGCAGGCGCACATGTCGTGCTTGGCGCCCGCCGCCTTGAGCGCCTCGAATCGCTGGCACGCGAACTCAATCTCCCCCCTGACGCCATTCAGAAAACCGACGTCACTGACCGCAACCAGGTGAAGTCGCTCGTCGATCGCGCAGTTGCGCTCCATGGCCGCGTCGATGTGCTGCTGAACAACGCCGGGCTGATGCCCAGTTCCATGCTCGACAAGCTGAAGATCGACGAATGGGACCGAATGATCGACGTGAACATCAAGGGCGTTCTCTATGGAATCGCAGCGGCGCTGCCACACATGCAGAAGCAAATGTCCGGTCAGATTATCAACGTCTCCTCGGTCGCAGGTCACAAGGTGGGTCCGGGAGGTTCGGTTTATGCGGGTACCAAATGGGCAGTACGAGCAATTTCTGAAGGACTGCGACAGGAAGTCAAACCCTGGAATATCCGCACGACCATTGTGTCGCCGGGCGCGGTCGCGACCGAACTCACCGACACCATTACCGACAGCGACGTCGCTGCCAATATGGCCAGGACTTATGAGAAGGCCATTTCGCCCAGTTCGTTTGCGCGCGTCGTCGAGTTTGCCATCAGCCAACCGGACGACGTCGATATCAATGAAGTGCTCTTCAGGCCCACCAGTCAGGCATCTTGATGAAATCGGGCAGCCTTCGCGGCTTGGCCCGACCTTTGTTCAACCCATGGAGATTCAAGCAATGCCACATGTCATTGTAAAAGCATGGCCCGGAAGGACCGAAGCGCAAAAGCACAAACTGGCGGATGCGATTACCCGTGAAGTGATGGCGATCCTCGGTTACGGAGAGGAGTCGGTTTCGGTCGCATTTGAAGAGATTGAAGCAAATCGATGGAAGGACGATGTGTATGTTCCCGACATTCAGAAACGTCCTGAGATTTTGATAAAGAAACCGGGTTACCGGATGTAAAGGCGCAATTCAATGTCTTATTTACCCTCCGTGAAGAAGGCGGACGGCTCCGTTCTGGTGACGCTACTCCCCATCATGGCCGCCGTGCTCGTCGGCTTCACGATTATCGGCGTCGCACTTCCAGTGCTCCCGCTACATGTCCATCGCGACCTTGGGTTCAATACGTTTGTCGTGGGGCTTGTGGCGGGCGCACAGTTTGCAGCGTCACTGGTCTCACGCATCTGGTCTGGAGCCTACTCGGATCGGCATGGTCCCAAACGAGCCGTCGTAGCCGGACTGATTGGCGCCATTGCGGCAGGGTTGCTTTATCTGCTATCGCTGGCATTCGTGAGGCTACCCGTTCTCTCCGTCGTCATTCTGATTGCCGGGCGTGCCGTCCTTGGTGCAGCGGAGAGTTTCATCATCACAGGCGCGGTTTCATGGGGACTTGGGCTCGTGAACAGGGAGCACGCAGGAAAGGTCATCGCCTGGATTGGCACGGCCATGTTCGCGTCGATGGCATTTGGCGGCCCGGTTGGAACGATGCTCTACTCGTGTGCTGGCTTTATCGCCATTGCGTTGATGACAGCCCTACTGCCGCTGGTCGTTCTGCTATATCTCGTCAACATGCCCGCCGTGCATCCACATCCACACGCAGAGCGTGCTTCGATGAAGTCCGTCCTCCGTGCGGTCTGGTTACCCGGCGTGGCGGCAGCGCTGGCGAGCATAGGGTACTGCGCGATCCTCGCCTTTAGCTCCCTGCTCTATATTGACAGGCACTGGCATCCGGTCTGGATGGCGTTCACGTGCTTCGGCTTCGCGTTGATTCTTGCGCGCACAGTAGCAGGCCATCTGCCGGACCGCTTCGGTGCTGCGAAGGTCGCTCTGGCGTTCGTGGTCGTTCAGGCCGCGGGGCTGGTATGGATAGGGTTCGCCAACACGGCGCTCATCGCATCGGTAGGCGCATTCATTTCGGGCCTTGGCTATTCGCTTGTCTATCCGGCGCTAGGTGTGGAAGCGGTCAGGGCAACGCCACAGAACAACCGTGGGCTGGCGATGGGCGTCTACACGGCTTTCCTTGACGTCGCAATGGCCGTCGGCAGCCCACTGCTGGGCTGTCTGGGCGGACTTGTCGGTCTGGGCGGAGTATTTCTGGCGAGTGCCGCGGTTGTCGCCTGCACTGCAGGCATCGCAGGACGATTGGTTTGCAGACGGTAGCGCTCGCGCTCATTTTTCTGCTGCAAATTGCGTTTCGACGCTCGGTTTGATGGAAGGTAAGCACCGCTCCGTGTAAATGGGATAGATCCACAGTCGGCCAGGAACAGCCATTACGGAAAGTGGGGATGGCCACGTTTAAATGTCCGCTGCGCTCCTTACAACGGGCATTCATTTGCCAGCGATGCTTGGCGCCCTTTGATCGGCGTCTAGAACCCGCAGGGATTTGGTCGGAATCTCTGCAACGCCCCCCTTGGCGGATTTTGACCAGAATGCGGCTCCTTGAGGTACATCGCATTGATTGTCGGGCAATGTGCATCGACGTACGCGGAGATGCCTTCCAAATCTGCCTGGCTGATTGAGGGACCACCATGTGCGACGCAGTAGTCATGCTGTTCTTCTGCAACGCATACCTGGTGCCCCCAAAGCGCCCGCTGAAATCGAAATCCGTCTTCTTGCGATTGTTGAATCTCCGCCTGTACGGCGCACGGCGAATTTGAGCGAAACGTGAACGTGAGCCTGGTCCCGATGTCATCGTTGGTTCGGCCCGAATAGCCGACGAATGAAGTCATCACGGGAATGCCCATGCCGCCACCCGCAGGATGCGCAGCGGGCAACGCGCGATAGACATCCGATTGCGTGATACACGCGTACGCCGGCAACGAAGTAAATTGCAGATGGGCTTCCGTACCGTCTTGTATCAAGTACCGGTCTGTGCATCGAATCGTGTGGTCAACGGTATATCGGATCGACGGTGGACTAACTGCGAGTGCTTGTGCGGTGGTCCACTTGCTTTCGCCGAAATTGGTGCTTCTGTACCAGCTTCGCTCATCCGCAGTAACTGTCGTTTTCGTTTCTTGTTTCGGATCCGAATACGTGCGGCACTCCGCCGGTAACGGTATCGCATCGGACGTCTGAGCACGATAACCGATGTCGAGCACGTGCATTGTGGCACTGACGTCAAACATTGCACCAGCATCCGCGACAGCGGCCAGTCGCTGCACGAATCGGTCAACCATCAATATTCTTTTTCCGCCGGAGGCCTCCGGAGAAGGATCCGCGCTGCTCGCCGAACTCGGCTTCAGGGGGGGAATTTCTGCTCGGGGATGGGAGTCTCCCGTAATGCCAGAACATGCCGCAAGTAGTATTGCCGCTGTAACGATCAATACGGAAAATCGCATAGACAGGACCAAGCAAACTAGGTCAGGCGATCATATCAGTATGTCGACTTCCGCGAGCCTTCGTGCTCAATGGATTGCGAGATTCGAATGACGGCTATATTCACCGAAGCAGACAGCAATGCCGACATGGTCGGACGACCGGTTCGGGTCGCACTCTCCCGGTCGGCTAACTCTGATGCCGCAACGATTCATGCGACGCGCGTCAGGCGGTGATTGGCCAGCTCCTCTCATTGCATGATGATAGTGCGCCGACACTCGAAAATGTCTTCTACTTTCGAATGCAGCCATTTGCGAAGCGCCTACGTACGACACCATTCGCAAGTGCGAATGCGAAAATCGATAAAATAAAAAAAGCACTATGGTCGAGCAGACTCTTCCGGGGAGACAGGTGTGATCGATACGCGCCAAGACGAGGTCCTTATGCCGCGCAGACACGTCAAGCTGCAGTCCGGGAGACACCGATCCCGGATCAGCACGCCGTGTAATGTGCGGGGTGCATTCAGCCTCAAGCGAACAAGCGATATTGACGGTAAGTCGCGCATTCTGAAGTTACTTGATCTGATGCCCCCGAAGGCACTGTTCCGCAACATAATCGCATATGGGTCACGCGACGTAGTCGCATATGGTCTGGACGATGTCATGATCCGGAAGTTTCAGCTAGACGAAAAATTTCGCCTGGCGGCAACTGCATTACTGGCACACGGTTCCAGCCTGTCGCTTGGCGAACGGACTCTCGAACTGACCATGGGCGGGTGCATACCCAAGGACTCACGCAAAGAACTCACAACTCAGATCGCTGAAACCGCGAGCCTCCTTGAGACGATCTTGGGCAGCAAGCTCAATGCGGAGAAGAGTTTGCGCTGCCTGCGTCGTCCCGGGGCATGGGCTTCCGTTCTCGCTGTCGTTGTGTTTCCCTTCTCCGCAGTTTTCACAAGAGAATCAATTAATCCGTTTTTGCTGGTTCCACCAGCGGTCGTCGGGTGGTTATTGTTGTCAGTGGCGGTGTTTTTTGTGTTACGCGCCCGCCTCAAAGATCACGCGCTCGCGGGAGCGGTCGCATCCGAAATGATTCCGCTGAGCGTGGTGAGTTCGCTGTTTCTCGGCTTCGTAGCCAGCACGTTCCTGAACAATTATGTGGGTGACATATTACTCACACCACAAACATTCCAGGTCGAAGGGGACGTACACATTTATCACGGGAAGGGAACGGGTTGTTCGCTTGGAATTGATCCGGCGCGTCCGCTGATTTTCAATGGCCACAACTTTCATTCCCTGCCAATGCCCTGCTCACTCGCAAATAACCAAAAGGATCGCAAAAGTGAGCATTTCACGGTAGAACTGAATCCCGGCCTGCTAGGTGCGCCATTCGTCAAGTCGCTTTCGCCAACCGATCAATCGGGCAGACCTTACCGCGATTGACCACTTACCGCAGCGATAGAATCCACCTTGACCGTCTGTTCGTGCGAACATCGGACATTCAGTTTTCGTAGATCCAACTCACTGCTTAGGTCGAACTCCGCCGGTCGCCCAACTCCGATGCCGCAACGGTTCATGCGAAGCGCATCGGGCGGTGGTCGGCCATGAGCGGCCATTCACGAGATTCGTCACAAAACGCTACTATTTAGACCACGGACATTGATCGATGTTATTCGGTTCAAAATCTGAGTTTGCCATCGAAGCCATGATCGAACCTGGTCTGGTCCCGCCTTCCGCCGTCTACGGGCGAATGCAAGTATGGTGCGCGAATACGTCGATAGGCGATTTTTCTAATCCTCGATGTTCTTTGTATCCGGCATATCTAGGATTCAAGCAGCTCGTGACGGCCCTTCCAGATCTTTGGCGAGGTGATCTGGACAATCTGAGCGACGAACAGTTAATCGATCGTCTTGATCGCTTACTGTACGGGGCTCAAGGCGATCGACTACTTGAAGATGACGTTCGAACCGTCTTCGAATGCGAGCGCGATTGGGAGAAATATGGCATTTTCAATTTCTTGACGAATTGGGGCGAGCAATTCGACCGGGAAGGTAAGGCTTTCATTTTCTGCCCACCGGCACACGCGGCGAAGATTGTTATTCTGCGACGTGGTTCCGACACCATTCTGCCCTTGCATGCAACAATACCCGCCGTCGCCGACGCTATCGATAAGTTCCTAAAATGGTTTGATGAGTCAGCAGCGCTGCTTGCCAACCCAAACCCTATCTAACCGCACACGTTGAACGGCCGCTTTGGGGAAAGTCGAAGGTCCCCCATGGCTCGCTCAGCGACGTTCGCCCGCCGTATCGGCGCGCTCGACGCCTCGACAATCGATGTACCATCACGACCACCGTGGCCGGAAAGAAAGTTCAAACGTAAATGAACCGTGCTTCTGAACGTGCAAAGTTAAGTGGCGCGCGGGTTCAATGCTAAATGACCATATCGCCCGCAAAGCCTTTTGCCGTCGACGTCGGCGGTTCAACGTTCAACGAATGCCGACATTAAACGCGCGCCGCGCCGCAGATTGAACGCACCGGCTCTCCCAGCTCTGTTCTCAACCTGCTAGCGTTCCGTCCACTCCGGGCTCAACCGCTGATCTTCGTCGTGCACATCCGTAGCAGCGCGATGTCGCGCAGCGAACCAGCGACGTATGCCACGATTCAATGGCTCTGCGTAGAAGCGCGCAATGGCCATACTCACGATCGCCGAACACAGCAGGTAGACCGCCAGCAATATCAGCTTTGATTCCGCCGTCGCCAAAGCTGGCACAAAGAACGTACGCAGCAAACCGAGCACGATTAGATGAAACAGATAAAGCTCGTAGCTCAATCTACCCAGCCACGAAAAGCCCAACCACCCTGCGCTTTTATCACGCGCGGTCAGCAGCAAAACCGCCGTACCTGACGCAATCGCCGTGACACCAAAAACGTTGCTCTGCGAAATGGGCCAGCCAAGATAAAGCCAGATCATGAGCACGATGACACCCCAACGCAAAGCACTTTGCGCTCGACCGCCCGACAAACGACGCCGGGCGAGCAACGCTGCGCAGCAGCCCGTTGCGATGCCGTCGAAGCACGCGAAATACGCGTACAGGAACTGCTCTTCCTCGCCTTGATGACCCAGCCGGTACAGCGGCCCGATAACGATAAACGCAGCCCAAACCGCGAACAACCACGCTTCACGCCGTAGCACGAGACAGAGAAGCGGGAACGAGAGATAAAACACTTCCTCGACAGATAGCGACCACAGCACGCCCAGCGCATAGTTGACCCAGCCGTGCGCGCCAATCAACACGTTCATCCAGAAGGTCAACGATGCGAGATTCACCAGCCAGAACGACAATACCGGCTCGCCCTGCTGCGCATGGTTCATAAAGATCGGAATACCCGCCCAGGCCAGCGAATTGACGACCACGAGCAAAAGGACGAGCGCTGGAGCAATGCGCGCTATCCGCAGCACATAGAACGCCCGGAGTTCGATATTGCGCAAGTCATTCCAGCGTTTAAGCGCATTCGTCGTAATCAGATAGCCCGAAATCACGAAGAACATCGTCACGCCATAGTTGCCGTTGCGCGCAACGGCCCGCACCGCATCCCAGCCGATCGCACGCGCCAGCGCGGTGTCATCCAACCGATACGCGATATTGAAGTGGTGAAATAGAACGAGCAGAATCGCAATACCGCGCATGATGTCGATCTGACCATTGCGGCCCCCGTACCCCGCCTGCCTAGTTTCCCCGCGTATCACGCCGCCGTCGCCCATTGCACGAATACCTTGCCTGCTTCGCGCAGTACCGCTTCGCGCGCGTCCATGCTCACACCGGGCGCGTCGTAATACGCGGCAATCAGCAAAGGCGCGCGGCCTGGCGGGCGCACCAGCGCGTAGTCGTTGGTTTCCGCTTCCACGCTTGTGCCGGGACGATCCGCCGCTTGCCAGTCCCCCGGCAAAACCGCGCGTAATCGATTGAGTCCCGGCTTGCAGGCCACCATCCATTGCTCCAGTTGCGCGCGCGAACCCGCGCTCAGCACCTCGCCCAGCAACACCGCCCGCGCCGAAGTGACGATCGCACGCGGCGTCGTGGTATCGAGCACGCCGTCGTTGTGGTTGGAGTGAGGTTCGTAACGATCCGAGCGCGTCACGTTGTCGCCGATATCGCGCAGGAATTGCGTGAGCGCAGGCGGCCCCCCGACGCTACGCATCAGCAAAATCGCCGCCGTGTTGTCGCTTTCTTCGATGATCGCCTGGCAGAGCGCGCGCACCGGCAAAGCGCCACGCGCCAGATTCGCTTTGGTAACCGGCGAGGTAAAAATCAGATCCTGCGCCGTGTAGTGCACGAGCCGATCCAGTTGCTCCTTGCCCGCATCGACGCGTGCCAGCACCTGCGCCGCCAGCATGCCCTTGAAAGTGCTGCACATCAGAAAGCGTTCGTCCGCGCGATGTTCGAGTACGCGGCCCGAGCCCGTATCGATCGCATGGACGCCAAGACGCCCGCCGTGGCGACGCTCGATATCGGCGAGAAGTGGGGCATTCGCGGCACGCGCCGCCGGCAGTAAAACCGCACCGGCAAGCGCGGATAAACCCAACATCAAGGTACGACGCACAGGCGAATGAGTCACAACGCAATCCCGGTCATGAATGGTTGACAGATAGAGAAATCGGCAAGCATGGTCACACGAAATCGCTACTCGTGAAAGGCGAAAGCCATTACGCATTGATTCAGGCCTACCCACCCGATATATACTTCCTCATCCCAAAAAACCGGCCAACCGTTCGCCCCGCATGAGCCTTTCCGTCAAGAGCGTGCGCTATTTCATCGCTGTCGCCGAAGCCGAATCGGTCACGGGCGCGACGCAAACGCTCAATATTTCGCAGTCGGTGATCACCGAAGCCATCAAGGGACTCGAAAGCGAACTGGGCGCGCAACTGTTCGTGCGCCACGCGCGCGGCATGGTGCTCACGCATGCGGGGCATCAGTTCCTGCGTCACGCGCATCAGATTCTGGCGGCCGTGCGCAACGCGCAGCAGGCGCTATCCGCGCGGCCCGATGCACGCACCGGCCGATTGAATGTGGGCGTCACGAGCCTGATGACGGGCTATTTCCTGCCCTATCTGCTCGATCACTACAAGCGCGTTTATCCGAAAGTCGAAGTGCAGGTGATCGAGGATCAGCGCGATTACATCGAGCATCTGCTGGTGAATGGCGAACTCGATGTCGCCGTGCTGATCGTCTCGAACGTGGAAAACAGCCAGGCGATCGAAACCGAATCGCTCATTCAAGCCGCCTGGCGTTTGTGGCTTCCCGCCAATCATGCGTTGCGCGGGCTCGGCAGCATCTCGCTTCAGGAGATCGCCAACGAAGGCATGATCATGCTGAAGGTGGACGAACTCGAAGACAACACCACGGCTTTCTGGCGCGCCGCCGGCTTGCGGCCGAATACGGTCATGCGCACGGCTTCCGTGGAGGCGGTGCGCAGTCTGGTCGCCACGGGCGCGGGTCTGTCAATCCTGCCGGACGTGCTGTATCGCCCATGGTCGCTCGACGGCGACCGGCTCGAAGTGCGCAAGATTCTGGGCGACATGCCCACGGTCGATATCGGCATCGCGTGGCGGCGCAGCCTTGCGCTGCCGGAGATGGTGCAGCACTTTCTGGTGGTCGCCCGCGAGTATTCGCGCACGCACAACAAGAATTCGATCTGAATTTCCGATACATGCGAAATTGCATTCGCAAATAACGAATACAGTTTATTCCGCTTACATCGCTGTTCGGGTTTCTACGGAGCGGCGCGACTTCCTCTCGTCTCCCGCGCTTTTCTGGCCATTCGCGCACGCATAGCATTCGGTTTTGCCGATAGCTCGTATCTGGGTTTCGGTCTGGCTGACAAAAAAACCTGCCTCCTAGAATAGCTCCGACCTTCAGCGCATCGCCTCAAACGCCGCCCGCCACGCCTGCGGAACGCCGTCAAAGAACACCACCTACGAGGACCCGGAGCATGTCGCACAACTCAAAACTGGCCGCCGCCATCGCCCTTGCCACCTTCGTCAACGCAGGGCTCGCCAGCGCGGCCGCGCCGTCCGAGCCGCTCAAGCAACTCGGCAAGCCCGAAGGCCAGGTCAATATCATCGCGTGGCCCGGCTATATCGAACGCGGCGACACCGACAAGAAATACGACTGGGTCACCGGCTTCGAAAAGGAAAGTGGTTGCAAGGTCAACGTGAAGACCGCCGCGACCTCCGACGAAATGGTCACGCTAATGAACCAGGGCGGCTACGACCTCGTGACGGCATCGGGCGATGCGAGCCTGCGCCTCGTCTACGGCAAGAAGGTGCAGCCGATCAACACGGCGCTGATTCCCGCATGGAGCACCATCGAGCCGCGCCTGCAGAACGCGCCGTGGCACACGGTCAACGGCGTGCATTACGGCGTGCCCTATCAGTGGGGCGCGAACTTCCTCGCCTATAACACGAAGATTTTCCCGAAGGCGCCCACTTCGTGGTCGGTGGTATTCGAGCAGCAGACGCTGCCCGACGGAAAGAGCAACAAGGGCCGCGTGCAGGCCTATAACGGCGCGATCTACGTGGCCGATGCCGCCGTCTATCTGATGCACAAGAATCCCGCGCTCGGCATCAAGGACCCGTATGAACTGAGCGAAGCGCAATACGCCGAAGTGCTCAAGGTGCTGCGCACGCAAAAGCCGCTCGTGCATCGCTACTGGCATGACGTGACCGTGCAGATGAACGACTTCAAGAACGAAGGTATCGCCGTATCGAGCGCGTGGGGCTATACGGTCAATTCGCTGCAGGGCGAGAAATTCCCGATCGCCGCGACGATTCCGCAGGAAGGCGCAACCGGCTGGGCCGACACGACCATGCTTCACGCCGACGCACCACATCCGGTGTGCGCCTACAAGTGGATGAACTGGTCGCTCAATCGCAAACTGCAGGCCGATCTGGCCGAGTGGTTCGGCTCGAATCCGGTGATCGCGGGCGGCTGCAACCAGAAGGCCGTGGGCGGTTCGAACTTCTGCGCGGCCAACGGCTATGACCGCTTCGACCAGATTCACTTCTGGAAAACGCCGGTCGCCAGCTGCGCACAAGGTCAATGCGTGCCGTACAGCCGCTGGACCCAGGACTTCATCTCGATCATGGGCGGACGATAGGAATCCATACTATCTGTCTCGCCGCCCATACTCACGCATCTCGCAGGAACCGCTATGAACAGCGCAGTCGAATTCTCGAAGGTCTCGCGCCACTATGACGGCGTGCGCGCCGTGGACGACGTCTCACTCGTGGTCGAGGACGGCGAATTCTTCTCGATGCTCGGGCCGTCCGGCTCGGGCAAGACCACCTGTCTGCGCCTCATTGCGGGCTTCGAGCAGCCCAGCGCGGGCCGCGTGGTGCTGCACGGCCGCGACGCCACCGGCCTGCCGCCGTATCAGCGCGACGTCAACACGGTGTTCCAGGACTACGCGCTGTTCCCGCATATGAATATCCGCGACAACGTGGCGTATGGGCTGCTGGTGAGCGGCGTGGACAAGCGCACGCGCCATCGCGAGGCGGAGGAAGCGCTCGATCTGGTCGCGCTGGGCGGTTATGGCGCGCGGCGCCCTGGCCAGCTTTCGGGCGGCCAGCGGCAGCGCGTGGCGCTGGCGCGCGCGCTGGTGCGGCGCCCGCGCATCCTGTTGCTCGACGAGCCTTTGGGCGCGCTCGACCTCAAGCTGCGCGAGCAGATGCAAACGGAGCTCAAGACGCTGCAACGCAAGCTCGGCGTCACCTTCGTCTATGTCACGCACGATCAGGGCGAAGCGCTGTCGATGTCGGATCGTGTGGCCGTGTTCAACCAGGGACGCATCGAACAGGTCGATACGCCGCGCAATCTCTACACGCGCCCGGCCACGCCCTTTGTTGCCGATTTCGTTGGGACATCTAACGTAATTGCGGATGCCGCTTCACTGCAACGCGTCGGCAGCGCTCAACCGTTTTCGATCCGGCCCGAGCATATTCGCTTTATCGATACGGCAAACACGGGCGCCGACGATGTGCGCCTGCCCGGCACACTCGTCGATATCCAGTATTACGGCGCGACGAGCCGCTACGAGGTGCGCTCCGAAGCCGGACAAATGCTGGCGGTCACCGTCGCCAATCAGGACGATGCGAGCAGCGCACTGCCACAGGTCGGCGCGCAGGTGACGCTCGCGTGGCCGCGCCATTCGATGGTCGCGCTGGAGCAACGGAGATGAGCATGGCGACGACGTCGAATTCCGCCGTACCACGCACGCCGATCGCGCGCGACGGTCTCGTGCGCCGTGTCTGCAGCTTCCTGCACCGCCACGCGAATCTCTATCTGCTGATGCTGCTGTTGCCGCCGCTGCTATGGTTCGGCGTGGTCTATCTGGGGTCGCTGTTCGCGCTGCTGCTGCAAAGCGTGTGGCGCTTCGACGACTTCACGATGGCCGTGAGCCCCGATTTCACGCTCGCGAACTATCTGGCGCTGATCCGCGACGCCGCGAATCTCGACGTCATTCTGCGCACCACGGCGATGGCCTGCTGCGTCACGCTGGCGAGCGCGCTGCTCGCCTTCCCCGTCGCGTATTACATGGCGCGCTACGCCAAGGGCTGGAAAAAAGGCCTGTTTTATGTGGCCGTGATGCTGCCGATGTGGGCGAGCTATATCGTCAAGGTCTATGCGTGGACCGTGATCCTCGCGCAAGGCGGCATACTGTACTGGCTGATCGACATGCTGCATCTGCGCGGCGCGCTCGATGCGCTGCTGCGCGTACCGGTGATTGGCGGCGATTCGCTGTCGACTTCGAATATCGGCCGCTTTCTGGTGTTCACCTATATCTGGCTGCCGTTCATGATCCTGCCGATCCAGGCCGCCATCGAACGCATTCCCGGCAACCTGCTGCAAGCCTCCGCCGATCTGGGTGCCCATCCGGGCCAGACCTTTCGCACCGTGGTGCTGCCGCTGGCGTTTCCGGGCATTGTCGCGGGTTCGATCTTCACGTTTTCGCTCACGCTCGGCGACTACATCATTCCGCAACTGGTCGGCCCGAGCGGGCTCTTTATCGGCACCATGGTCTATACGATGCAAGGCTCGATCGGCAACGTGCCGATGGCCGCCGCCTTCACCGTCGTGCCGATGCTGCTGATCGGCGTGTATCTCGTCATCGCCCGACGACTCGGAGCCTTCGATGCACTCTGACGCCCAACCCTCGCGCCTGTTGCGCTGCGCCGCCTGGGGCGGCCTCGCCTTCCTGCATCTGCCGATTCTGGTGGTCGCGCTCTACGCGTTCAACACCGAAACCAGCGCGTTCAGCTTCCCGCTCAAGGGCTTCACGCTGCACTGGTTCGCCGATGCCTTCGCCCGCGACGATATGCTCGACGCCGCGTGGCTCTCCGTGAAAGTGGCGGCGCTCGCCACGCTGCTGGCCGTGGTCCTCGGCACGGCGGCCGCTGGCGCGCTGTATCGGCGCAACTTCTTCGGCAAGGAAGCCATCACCTTCGCGCTGATCCTGCCGATTGCGCTGCCGGGCATCATCACCGGCATCGCGCTGCTTTCGGCGTTCAAGACCGCGAATCTCGACCTGGGCTTCTGGACCATTGCCGTCGGTCATGGCACCTTCTGCGTGGTGATGGTCTACAACAACGTGGTCGCGCGGATGCGCCGCATGCCCGCCAGCCTGATCGAAGCTTCCATGGACCTGGGCGCGGACGGCTGGCAGACCTTCCGCCATATCGTGCTGCCGCAGATCGCCACCGCTTTGCTGGCGGGCGCGATCCTCGCCTTCGCGCTGAGCTTCGACGAAATCATCGTCACGACGTTCACGGCCGGACAGGAACGCACGCTGCCGATCTGGCTGCTCAACCAGCTTTCGCGACCGCGCGACGTGCCCATTACCAACGTGGTCGCGCTGCTGGTGATGGCCGTCACGATGATTCCGATTTTTGGCACGTGGTACCTCACGCGCGACACCGAAAGCACGGCAGGCAGCAGCCGCTAAACCCTCAGGCACCCATAGCCCATCCAGTCACCACGAGAAATCACATGGAAAAATCGTTGCAAACCAGCCTTTTGATCGGCGGCGAATTCGTGCCGGGCCAGGGCAGCAAGGAAAACATCTACAACCCGTCGACGGGCGAAGTGATCTCGCTCGTAGCCGAAGCCTCGCTCGAACAGGTTCAGGCCGCCACGGCCGCCGCGAGCCATGCGTGGCCCAAATGGTCGCGTAGTACACCGAAGGATCGTGCGACGCTGCTGCTCAAACTCGCCGATGCCATCGAAGCGCGCGCCACCGAATTCGCGCGGCTCGAATCGCTGAATTGCGGCAAGCCCTACCTGGGCGCGCTCAACGACGAAATCCCCGCCGTCGCCGATGTATTCCGCTTCTTTGCAGGCGCATGCCGCACGCAGCACGGCCCGATCGCCGGCGAATACCTCGAAGGCCACACCAGCATGATCCGCCGCGATCCTGTTGGCGTGGTGGCGTCCATCGCGCCCTGGAACTATCCGCTGATGATGGCAGCGTGGAAGCTCGCGCCCGCCGTGGCCGCGGGCAACACGGTCGTGCTCAAGCCTTCGGAGCAGACGCCGCTCACCACGCTCAAGCTCGCGGAATTGATCGCGTCGATCTTTCCCGCAGGCGTCATCAACGTCGTGACGGGTCGCGGCGACACCGTGGGCGCGCCGCTCATCACGCAGCCGCAGGTGCGCATGATCTCGATCACCGGCGATGTCTCCACGGGCCAGCGCATTCTGGAAGCGGCGTCGCGAACGGTGAAACGCACGCATCTGGAACTGGGCGGCAAGGCGCCCGTGATCGTATTCGACGATGCCGATCTCGACGAGGTCGTCGCGGGCTTGCGCACGTTCGGCTTCTACAACGCGGGCCAGGATTGCACGGCCGCGTGCCGCGTCTACGCCGAAGGCAAGATCTACGACAAACTGGTGGCCGACCTGTCGAGCGCCGTCGGTTCGATCCGCTATGGCGAGCAGCATATGGAAGGCGTGGAAATGGGCCCGCTGATCTCCGAGCGCCAGCGCGGACGCGTCGCGAGTTTCGTCGAGCGCGCCGCCAGCCAGAAGCACATCGAAATCACCACGGGCGGCAAGATTGCCGATACGCGCGGTTTCTTCTACGAACCCACCGTCATTGCGGGCGCGCGTCAGGACGACGAAATCGTGCGCCGCGAAGTGTTCGGGCCGGTGGTTTCGGTGACGCGTTTCGAAGGCACGGAACAGGCCATCGACTGGGCCAACGATTCGGATTTCGGCCTCGCCAGTTCGGTCTGGACCCGCGACGTCAACAAGGCGTTCAAGGTGGCCGCCGAACTGCAATACGGCTGCACGTGGATCAATACGCACTTCACGCTGGTCAGCGAAATGCCGCACGGCGGCATGAAACGTTCGGGCTACGGCAAGGATATGTCGATGTTCGCGCTGGAGGAGTACACCTGCGCGCGGCATATCATGGCGCGCTTTTCGTAATCGCAACGCGCCGGGCGCTTGCCCGGCTTCGCCCTCCTGGATGTTGCGAAGCGTTATGCTTGCTGATCGCTCGAGTGAGCGTCGAGCCAGAATCAATCAAGGAGGGCAACCGGCATGGACAGCAAGGTGACCGTAGCAGGCGTAGTCGGCACGGGGTTGATGGGCGTGGGCATCGCGACGCAATGCGCGCTGCACGGGTTGCGTACGATCGTCCACGACGTCGATGCCGCGCGCCTCGCGAGCGTGAGCGCAAAAGCCGAAGCGGTCCTCGACGAACTGATCGACGCGGGCCGGATCGATGCGGATGCACGCGCGGCGGCGTTATCGCGTATCGAAACGAGCGCGCAACTCGACGTAATGGCGCAGGCGCAATTCGTATTCGAAGCCGTGCCCGAAGTGCTCGATCTCAAGCACGCGCTCTACGCGCAACTCGACGCCGTGCTCGCCCCCGATGCGATTTTCGCCAGCAACACCAGCGGCTTCGAACCCGATCTGCTCGCTCGCGCCTTGAGCGCGCCCGAGCGCTTTGTGATCGCGCATTTCTGGAATCCGCCGCATATGATTCCGCTCGTCGAAGTCGTGCCGGGCAGCGCCACCGCGCCCGACGTCACGGCGCGCACCGAGGCCTTGATGAGCGCCATCGGCATGGAGCCGGTGGTGCTCGCGAAAGCGATTCCGGGTTTCGTCGGCAACCGGCTGCAATTCGCGGTGCTGCGCGAGGCGCTCAATATCGTGCGCTCGGGCGCGGCGAGCCCGGAAGTGGTCGATCGCGTGATGAAGGCGTCGCTGGGGCGGCGTTGGGGTATCGTCGGGCCGTTCGAGGGCGCGGATATGGGCGGGCTCGATACGTTCGTCGATATTTCATCGCATCTGATGCCCGAACTCGCGAAGGACGAAGACGTGATCGATCTGCTGCGCGAGCAGGTGAACGCGGGACGCGTGGGCGTGCGCAGCGGCGCGGGCTTCTACGACTGGGACGACGCGCATCTCGCACGCGTGAAAGCCGCGCGGCGCAAGCTGATTGCAGGCGGCTAGGTGCGCTCGCGCAACTGGTTGTTATAGGCGCTGTCGAGCGCGATGCGTATGCGGAACATGCCGTCCGTCATGCGCGTGCGCCCCGGCTGCGCGGGCAGCAGGGTCAGCAGCCCTTTGACGATATAGAGCAACATCAGCGCGCCGAGCAGATCGCCGCCGAACATCATGCTGTAGCTCTCCAGCAGATTCGGCGTCGAACCGGCCAGCGCGAACCAGACGTGATGCAAGGTGGAATTCGTGAAGGCAACCGCGAAAGCCAGCACGAGCAGGCGCCGCGCCGAGAGATTCGCCAGCGACGCCTTGAGGCCATAGCGCTCCAGCGCCAGCCGGTAAACCGCATACGGTCCCACCGAACTGATCACCGCGCCAGCAATCGCGCGCGCCGGGTCGTGCGGAAAATAATGAAAAAAATCGACCAGCAGCGCGGAAATCAGCAGGCCGATCGCGCCATCGACGCCTAATAGCAGCGTGCTCAACAGGCGAATCCCCGTGGGCAGATAAATCCATTCGACGAAGCGCGGGAATCCGCTGTGCAGGAACAGCAATTCGTCGATCCAGAGCGTGAGCAGATAAACCGCGATCGTGCCCAGAATCGAACAGAGATGTAGACGCAGGCTGCTCATCGTGCTGTGTGAAAGCCTTTCATGAAGCGATGACGGATCGTGCTGGCGCACCGCTGCGATCATAGCTCACCCGGGATAAAAGAGAAGAAGCCGGCGCGAGGCCGGCTTCTCCGTGCTGCAACGGGCCTTGATTGGTTGTGGTTGATCGGCCCTTGTTCCCCTCGACTAACTGATGTTGCTGATATTGCTGGTTGCGTTGTTACTTGGGCAGGGCGCCCGTGACCGAACTCAGCAGGCTCGTGACCGGCGCGAGCGCGCTGCTCGATCCCGCGGCGTGCGTCGCCGTCGAGCCGATCGAGGCCACCAGGCCCGTCACCGGCGCGAGCGCGCCCGTGGCGCTGGAGCTGGCCGTGCCGCTCGTCTGTCCGGCCGTCGCCGTGCTCGCATTCGCCGCGCTGTTCGTGACGCTCACGCCCGCGCCGACTACGCCCGTCACCGCCGCCGTCACCGTGGTCGCCGATGCCAGCGTCGAGCCGAGTGCCCCCGTCGTCGCGCTAACCAGCGGCACGACCGGGTTGGTCTTCGCGATGCTGCCGAGCGTGCCCGTCAGCGTGCCAGCCGTGCCGGTGACCGTGCCGAGCGCACCGGTGATCGGCGTGATCGGGTTGGCGCTGGCAAGCGTGCTCGTCACCGTGTTGACGGTGCTGCTGAGCGGCGCGGTGGCGCTGGTGAGCGTGTTCACCGCCGATGTGACCGGGGTGAGCGGGTTGCTGCCGGCGGCGCTGCCGAGCGTGCTGGTGACCGTGTTGACGACGCTCGTGATCGGCGTGAGCGGCGTGCTGCCTGCTGCATTGGCGAGCGTGCTGGCTACCGTGTTCACTGCGCTCGTTACCGGCGCGAGCGGATCGCTGCTTGCTGCGTTTGCGAGCGTGCTCGTTACCGTGCTCACTGCGCTGGTTACCGGCGTCAGCGGGTCGCTGCTTGCTGCGTTTGCGAGCGTGCTGGTCACCGTGTTCACTGCGCTCGTTACCGGCGTCAGCGGATCGCTGCCTGCTGCGTTGGCGAGCGTGCTGGTCACCGTGTTCACTGCGCTTGTTACCGGCGTCAGCGGGTCGCTGCCTGCTGCGTTGGCAAGCGTGCTCGTTACCGTGTTCACTGCACTCGTCACTGGCGCGAGCGGGTCGCTGCCTGCTGCGCTCGATGCCGCTGAAGTCAGCGAGTTGAGCGTGCTGGCCAGCGTGCTCGATCCCGAATTCAGTGCATTGGCGACAATGCCCGTCGTCGAATCGACGGTATTCACGACATTCGCCGTCGTCGTACCGGACGCCGTGCTCAGCGCGCCCACTTCGGTGTTAACCGCGTTTGCAAGCGTGCTGGTCGTGGCGTTGACCGTGTTCGCGAGATTGCCCGTGGTGGCGTTCGCTGCGTTCGTGAGCGTGCTCGTCGCTGCATTGGCAACGTTCGTCACAGGCGCAAGCGGGTTGCCACTAGTCGCTCCAGACAGAGCGCTCGTTACGGTGTTCACTGCGTCGGTGACCGGAGCGAGCGGATCGCTGCTTGCTGCGTTAGCCAGCGTGCTGGTCACCGTGTTCACCGCGCTCGTCACAGGCGTCAGCGGGTCGCTGCTTGCGGCATTGGCGAGCGTGCTCGTGACCGTGTCGACTGCACTCGTTACAGGCGCGAGCGGGTCGCTACCTGCTGCGTTGGCCAGCGTGCTGGTCACGGTGTTCACTGCGCTCGTCACAGGCGCGAGCGGATCACTCCCGCCAGCACCCGACAACACACCGGTAACCGTGCTCACAGCGCCAGTCACAGGAGCAAGCGGATCGCTGTCCGATGCACCCGACAACGCACCGGTAACCGCGCTCACAGCGCCAGTCACCGGAGCGAGCGGGTCGCTGCCCGATGCACCCGACAACGCGCCAGTAATCGTGCTCACCGCACCGGTCACAGGCGCGAGCGGATCGCTACCGCCTACACCCGACAATGCGCCAGTAACCGCGCTCACCGCACCAGTCACCGGAGCAAGCGGATCGCTACTGCCAGCACCCGACAATGCGCCAGTAATCGTACTCAACGCGCCAGTCACAGGCGCAAGCGGGTCGCTGCCCGACGCTCCCGACAACGCACCGGTAACCGCGCTCACAGCGCCAGTCACCGGGGCAAGCGGATCGCTGCCCGACGCGCCCGACAGCGCACCAGTAACCGTACTCACAGCGCCAGTCACTGGAGCAAGCGGGTCGCTACCCGATGCACCCGACAACGCGCCAGTAATCGTACTCACAGCGCCAGTCACTGGAGCAAGCGGATCGCTGCCCGATGCACCAGACAACGCGCCAGTAATCGTACTCACAGCGCCAGTCACAGGAGCAAGCGGATCGCTACCGCCTGCACCCGACAACGCGCCAGTAATCGTATTCACCGCGCCAGTCACAGGAGCAAGCGGGTCGCTACTGCCAGCACCCGACAATGCTCCAGTAATCGTACTCACCGCGCCAGTCACAGGCGCGAGCGGGTCGCTACCCGATGCTCCCGACAATGCTCCAGTAATCGTACTCACCGCGCCAGTCACAGGAGCAAGCGGGTCGCTACCCGAAGCACCCGACAACGCGCCAGTAACCGTACTCACAGCGCCAGTCACAGGAGCAAGCGGATCACTCCCGCCAGCACCCGACAACGCCCCCGTAACCGTACTCACCGCGCCAGTAACAGGCGCCAGCGGATCACTCCCACCCGCGCCCTGCAACGCCCCCACCAACCCGCCGAGTTGCGCGAGCGGCTGACCGCCGTAATTCACCGCGAGCCCAGCCGCGCCGCCCACCGCCACGGTGACGTCGTTGCCCGTCGCCACGCCGACGATACCGCCGCCAATCACAATCGTTCCCGGCGTGGCGCCTGCTCCAGCCGCCGCCCCCACTGCCACGCCCCCCGGCGCCGTCGAATCCGCCCGTGCTGCACCGCTGGCCGCCGCGGCGAAAACTGCCGCGGTGCACAACGCCATCGTGGTGATTCGCGTCTTCACGTTGTTCCCCATCGCTAGTCTCTCTTTAGGTTGGTTATCGCAGCGGTCGGCTGCGGGACCACACACTGCAGAGACCATGCCAACGCGAGCAAACCGGCCACAACACGTAACGACGGCACATTCACGACATCAAAATCGATGCAGTCAATGCGAATTGATTAGACGTAACAGGGAAATCCACCGACGTTACGAAATTGCGTAACGTGACATGAGCGCCAACACGAGAGGGATAGGAGCGCAAAGAAAGTTGCGAGTGCAGCGAGACGGTCGATATCGCGGAAGCGAATCGCGAAATGGGAGAAAAACTATTCGCCGATACAAAAACAAAAACGCACTACCGATTATTTAAATCGCAAAACACAGACACAGCTCCCGGCATATCCGGCGAGGATGACCGAGACGAAATGTTCGCGCAACCTACCCATATGAACAGGTCGAAAATGATCTGCAAACCATCCGCGCAACTTTCAAAAAACGCCACCGCCCATCCACAGAAATCGCTATCCGATTATGCGAATTCCCTTTCGCATCGATTAACAAATTCGCGCTGAATATCGCATTCGCATGGCGTTTCATTACCCAGGTTTACCTGTGTTACGGCCAGCCCCGTAACACGGAACATGAGCCATTACGTTACGCCCAATGTCGCGCGCATCGTTACGTTCGTTGTGCGCACATCGGTCTCTCGCACGGCAGCAAAGTGCTCAAGTGCAATCGCCTTGCAACGCCCGCCCCATAACGATCCGGCACCCGTCGCGTCCTTCCCGCCGCGATTCCTCAGTCGAAATGGCACACCTGTTGCGTTAGAAGCAGTGCAGCAATCGGGCACAGCGTCGGTACAAGGCGCAAGCGGCCGCCTCTCACGGCCGCGCCCGACCTTCGGCCTGGAGGGGACAAGTTTTCAAGCCACGGGCCGGCACATTGCAGGCGGCGCGACGCATCGGTACGCGGCGCGGCCCTGGCGAAATCGAGTGCAGCCATCCTGGATGCGATACGCCCAACAGGCGTCATTTCGCTATCCGGCCGGCTGCGGGTGCGTTCGTCGCGTTCGTCTTTTTGGCATTACATGCGGGGGGAAAATCTCATGTCCGTCGAGAAGCAGGTATTGCCACTACCGGGTGGCCTCAAAGTCTATGTCGAGCATCATTGCTTCGATCCGTCGTTCGATACCGTGCTGCTGGTCAATGGCGCACTGGCGACCACCGCGTCGTTCGGCCAGACCATCCGCTATCTGGGCGAACGCGTGAATGCGCTCTGCTTCGATCTGCCCTACGCGGGCCAGTCGCGCGAGCACAACGTATGCGACTACGCGCTCACCAAGGACGACGAAGTCGACATCCTCATGCACATCGCCGATCGCTTCCGTCCGGCGTACCTGCTGTCGGTTTCGTGGGGCGGCGTGGCTTCGCTGTTCGCACTCGCGCGCGGTTGCGCCAGCGTACGCCGCGCGGCCATCGCGTCGTTCTCGCCGTTCCTCAACGCCGCGATGACCGATTACGTCACCCGCGCGCGCGACCATATCGCCGCTGGCGAAAACCTGCAGGCGGCGCAGCTACTCAACGACACCGTGGGCCGCCATCTACCGCGCATCATGAAGCTCTACAACTACCGCTATCTCACGCGTCTGCCGCGCGACGAACAGGATCAGGTCGCCTTCCACGTCGATCAGATTCTGGCGATGGAACCGGAGCGCTATCTGAATGAGTTTCGCCATATCGATTGCGACGTGAAATTCGTCAACGGCGATCTCGACGACTACACCACTGCCGCCGATGTGCGACGCCTCGGCGATTACGTGCGCCACGCCGAATTCTCGACGATTCGCGGCGCAGGCCATTTCCTCGATCTCGAAGGCCGCGCGCAGCAGGAACAGATGCGCACGGTGCTGTGCGACTTCTTCTGCGGCGAGCGCGAGACCTTCACGCCCATCGCACCGATCCCGCAGCTTTCGCCGGTCGCCAACTCCAGCGTGCCGCAGCGCCTGCCGTTCCAGGTGCCCGTGCTTTCCTGAGCCGCAACGCTCGAACCCATCGTCAAGGCCCGCTCATGAATATCGTGCAAAGTATCGCCATCGTCGTACCGTGGCTTCTGTGGCTTGCGTACTGGATCGCGACGGCGCAAGCCGTCAAGACCACCGCGCGCAAGGAAGCGCGCAGCGCGCGCACCTGGCAATCGATTCCGCTGATCGTGGGCGGCGCGCTCGTGATCCTGCCCGATCCCTCGTTCGATGCGCTGCTGCCGGACTGGTCGCATCTGGGCGCAGTGCAGTTCGGCGGACTCGCGCTGCTCGTGGCCGGCTTGCTGTTTTCGGTGTGGGCGCGCCTGCATCTGGGCACGAACTGGAGTGTCTCCGTGACGCTCAAGGAAGGCCACGAACTGATCCGCAGCGGCCCGTATGCGCTCGTGCGCCACCCGATCTACACCGGTTGCCTGATCGCTCTCGCGGGTTCCGCGGTCATCGGCGAAACCTGGCGCGGCGCGCTGGGCGTCGTGCTGATTTTCGCTTCGCTGGCCTTCAAGGTGCGTGTCGAGGAAAGCTGGCTCACCGGTCATTTCGGCGATGCCTACGCGCGCTACCGCCGCGAAGTCGCCGCGCTGATTCCCGGCATCTACTGACGCGCGCGGCGGCCCGATGGCACAGATCATCATCACGGCGATCGGCTCGGCGGGCGACGTGCATCCGCTGCTCGGCGTCGGCCGTGCGCTGGCTGCGCGCGGTCATCGCGTCGTGTTCTGCACGCATCCTCCATTCGAGCCGGCGGTGCGTCGCGAGGGCTTCGATTTCGTCGCGATCGGCCTTGCCGAAGACTACACGGCCGCGCTCGCGAATCCTGCGCTCTGGCATCCGCGTACCTCGTTCAAGACGCTGTGGGCCTTGATTGCGCCCGTGCTGGAACCGCATTACGAGGCGCTGCACGCCAGGCTCGACGCGAATACAGTCCTGGTGGGCACACTCTGGGCCTTCTCCGCGCGCCTCTTGCAGGAGCAATACGGCACGCCATACGTGTCCGTACAGGTTTCACCATCGACACTGCTTTCGGCGCACGCGCCGCCCGCGCACAAGCGCCTGACGATTCCACGCGGCCTGCCCTTGCCGATCAAGACCGCGCTGATGACGCTGATCGAGCGCGCCGTACTCGACGCCGTGTGCGGCCCGCATCTGAACGCGTTGCGCGTGAAGCTCTCGCTGCCGCCCGCGAAGCGCATCCTCGGCCGCTGGCTGCATTCGACCGATGGCGTGCTCTGCCTCTTTCCCGACTGGTTCGCGCCGCCACAGCCCGACTGGCCCGCGCAGCACACGCTCAGCGGCTTCCCGCTCTTCAACGATCTCGACGATGGCGCGCCCGACGCGGAACTCGAAGCCTTCCTGGCCGCCGGCGAGCCGCCCGTGGTCTTCACCGCCGGATCGACGCTGGTGGACGGCGCGCACTACGCGCAAGCGGTCCTGCACGCCTTGCGCGCGACCGGCACGCGCGGCCTGCTGCTAGGCGGCGACAGCGCCCCCGACGATGCCCAGCGCGGCCGCGATATGCCGCGCCAACGTCTGCTGCATCGGCGTTATGTGCCGTTGCGCGCGCTGCTGCCGCGTTGCCGCGCGCTCGTGCATCACGGCGGTATCGGCACCGCGTCGCTCGCGTTCGAAGCGGGCATTGCGCAAGTGGTCACGCCGTTCGCGCACGATCAGTTCGACAATGCACAGCGTGTCGCCGATGCGGGCTGCGGCGTGCGTCTGGATGCGCCGTTCACGAACGCCGCGTTGGCGCACGCGCTCGCCCGCGTGCTGCATGATTCGCGCATCGCCACGCGCTGCGCACAGACGCGCGGCAAGCTCGCGGCCTCGCCCGACGGTTGCGCCGAAGCGGCGCGCTTCATCGAACGCTTCGCGCCATCGGCCACGCAGGAAACGGCGCATCAGCCAGCGCACGAAGCCGTGCCTGCGCCCATGCTCGCGGTGGTTCGCGCATGAGCACCGCACCGTCCTTCGCGCTGCCGGAACGCCACGCCACGCGCGGCTTGCGCCTTGCGCTGCTGACTTTCGCGCTCTCGCTGGCCACCTTTATCGAAGTGCTCGACTCGACGGTCACCAACGTGGCCGTGCCCGCTATTTCGGGCAGCCTGGGCGTGGCGAACAGCCAGGGCACGTGGGTGATCAGTTCGTACTCGGTGGCGGCCGCCATCGCCGTGCCGCTGACCGGCTGGCTCGCGCGCAGAATCGGCGAAACGCGGCTTTTTATCGGCGCGGTGCTGCTGTTCACGCTCACTTCGCTGATGTGCGCGCTCGCCGCCGATCTGCACGTGCTGGTGATCTGCCGCGCCTTGCAGGGACTCTGCTCCGGGCCGATGGTGCCGCTCTCGCAAACCATCCTGCTGCGCACCTTCCCGAGCGACAAACGCACGCTTGCGCTCGCGCTATGGGGCATGACTGTGTTGCTTGCGCCGATCTTCGGCCCCGTGGTGGGCGGCTATCTGATCGACGTGTTCTCGTGGGAATGGATCTTCCTCATCAATTTGCCGATCGGGCTTTTCTCTTTCGTTGTCTGTGCAACCATGCTGCGGAAGGACGCAAAGCGCGGCGAACGCGTGCCGGTCGATTACATCGGCATCGCGCTGCTTGTGATCGGCGTGGGCGCATTGCAGGCGATGCTCGATCTCGGCCACGACGCGGGCTGGTTCGATTCCACGCTGATCGTCACGCTGGCGATTGTCGCCGCGCTCGCGCTGGTGTCACTACTGCTCTGGGAAGCCGGCGAAGCGCAGCCCGTGATCGACCTGAGCCTCTTTCGCGATCGCACGTTCTCTTTCTGCGTACTCATCATCTCGCTCGGCATGGCGAGTTTTTCGGTGGTGGGCGTGGTGTTCCCGCTCTGGCTACAGGCCGTGATGGGCTACGACGCTTTTCACGCGGGGCTTGCCACCGCGCCGCTCGGCATTCTTGCGCTGGTGTTCTCGATCCTCGTCGGCCTGTACGCGCATCGCTTCGACGCGCGCGTGCTCGCCACCTTCGGCTTTCTCGTGTTTGCCGCCGTGCTCTGGTGGGACACGCATTTCACGCTGACGATGACGTTCACGCAGATCGTCACGCCGGGGCTGATTCAGGGCATTGGCCTGCCCTGCTTTTTTATTCCGCTCACGGCCGCCACGCTCTCGCGCGTGCCCGATCACAAACTGGCTTCCGCATCGAGTCTGTCGAATTTTCTGCGCACACTGGCCGCCGCTTTCGGCACCGCGATGAGCGTCACGCTCTGGGATCATCGCGCGACGTTTCACTATGCAACGGTTTCGCAATCGGTCACGAAAGAATCGGGCGGCACGCAGCATTTCGTCGATACGCTGCATGCGATGGGCGTGACCGGTGCGCGCGAACTGGGCGCGCTGCATCAGATCACGATGCAGCAGGCCTACATGATGGCAACGAGCGATATGTTCTTCATGGCCAGCGTCACCTGCGTGCTGCTGGCCGCGTTGATGTGGCTGACACGACCTAAACGGGGCGCGGCAATGACCATCGGCCACTGAATTAAAAACACACAACGATAACAACACATCAAACCACGAAAGGAACCACGCGATGCGGGCAGGTGCACTCGTCATTCTCTTTCACCCGAGCGGCAAACAGCTCGCGCGGCTACGCGCGTTGCGTGAAGCGTGCGCGGCGCTCGTGGTCATCGACAATACGCCTCAGGCCGACGCAAGCGCGCGCGAAGCCGCCAGGCGCGACGGCTATACGCTGATCCATCACGGCAATCGCGGCGGCATTGCGGGCGCGTACAACGTGGGGCTGACGCATCTGTTTGCGCGCGATCCGAAGATCGACGCCGTGGCGTTGTTCGACCAGGACTCCGTGGTCCCGCCCGCCTATTTCCCGACAATGGACGCACTCGCCGCGCGGCTTGCCGGACGCGCATTCATCGCCGGGCCGCGTATCTTCGATGAAAACGACGGCCGCTTTCTGCCCGAACTCGCGACCAACGGTATTGGCGTGCGTCGTTTGCAGGTAGACACGCAACAAGGCACGCCGGCGCCCATGCGTTGCGCGTTCCTGATTTCGTCGGGCAGCTTTGTATCGCGCGAAGCGTGGAAAGCGCTCGGACGCTTCGACGAAGCGCTGTTTATCGATCACGTCGATACCGAATACTGCTTTCGTGCGCTCGCACGCAACGTGCCGCTTTATCTCGTGCCCGCGCTGGTGTTGCGCCATCGCATCGGTGCAAAGGCGCGGCGGCGTGTTGGCCCGCTGGAAATCGCCACGATGAATCACGCGTGGACGCGCCGCTATTACAGCGCGCGCAATGCCATGCAGATTGCGATTCAATATGGCCCACGCTTTCCTGTCGCACTCGTGCCGAACCTGCTGACGCTCTGGCAGATCGTTCAGATCGTGTTGGGCGAACAGGACAAGCGCGCCAAACTCAAAGGGATTTTCTACGGTTTGCTCGACGGCTTTTTAGGCCGGCTCGGCCCGCTCGATGCTTCGCAGCCGCGCTGGATTCGCCGCGTCACGCTTCAGGAGCGGCGCGGATGAACACGCCAAAAAGTGCCGTTTTAATGGCCCTCTGCGCTGCAACGCTGCTAGTCTGCGGCTGCGCGCCGACCATCATGCCTGCCTTGCAACCGCACACGCCCGACGTGAACGCGCTCTCGCGCACCATGGCCGACACGCCGCAATCCGCCAGCGCCACGGCCTGGCCCGCGCCCGACTGGGTGCGTCAATTCGGCGATCCGCAACTCGATCAACTGGTCGCGGAAGCCTATGCACATAACCCCGACCTGCAGATCGCGAAAGCCCGCATTGGCGTGGCGCAGGCGCAATTGCAGCAGTTTTCATCGCTGACGGGACTCACGGCGACAGCAGGCGCAAGCGTCAACAAGGCGCGCATGCCGCAATCGAACGGCGTCGCCAATGTCTCCGCCAACGGCTACGACGTACCGGTGCAGTTATTTAGCGATCCTGTTCAATCACCGTCCTCCATTTTCGTGGGACTCAATTATCAGCTCGATCTCTGGGGACGCAATGCTGCGGCCACGCGCGGCCTGCTCTCGTTGCGCGATGCCGCGCGCGTCGATGCAGAACAGGCCCGCCTGACGCTGGCGATTGCCATCGTCTCGCTCTATTGCGATCTCGACCAGGCCTACGCGCTGCACGATCTGTGGATCGAAAAGCGCGACGCGAGCGACCAGATCACGGCGGTGTTACGCGAGCGCGCGGCGCGCGGCATCGACAACGGCTACGACGCCGACGACGCCGCCGTGCGCCGCAACAAGCTCATCACGCAGATCGAACTCGCCGACGAACGCATTCACCTCGCGCAGTTGCAACTGGGCGTGCTCTCCGGCGGCGGCCCCGAACGCGGCCTTTCGCTGACGCGGCCGCGCCCCGCCAATCTCGTCGATACACCGCTGCCCTCGCGTCTTTCCGCGGATCTGCTCGGGCGACGGCCCGATATCGTCGCGGCGCGTTTGCGCGTGGAAGCCTCGTATGCCGCCATCGACGGCACGCGCGCCGAGTTCTATCCCGACGTCAATCTCGTGGGCTTCGCCGGTCTGCTCGCGCTCACGCCCGGCGCGATGTTCTCGCGCCAGGCGCTCGCGGGCTCGGTCGGGCCCGCCGTGTCGCTGCCGGTGTTCGATCGCGGCCGCCTCAAGGCGAAACTCTCGGGCGACGCCGCCAATGCCGATGTCGCCATCGGCCTCTATAACAAGACCATCGACTCGGCGCTGGGCGACGTCGCGCGCACGCTGGTCTCGCTCAAGACCGTGGACCGCCTCGTGAGCGGCGAGCGCGATGCCGCCGACGCCGCGCAGCGCTATGTCTCGATCGCCGAAGAGCGGCACCGGCGCGGCCTGCTGATGCAAAAGGACGTGAACACCGCGAAGCTCACGCTTTACGACGAACGCGCGCAACTGATCGATCTGCAGGCGCAACGGCGCACGCTGCGGGTGGCGTTGATCGGCGCACTGGGCGGCGGCTTCGACGAGCGCACGCTGCCGGGACCGGCGATCTCGCACTTCGATGTGGCGTTTCCCTCGCATGACCGATTGACAGATCGGGCCGCAGATAAGCCCGGCGATCAAACCAACCTCACGCATTTCAATTAAATGCACCACGACCACACCAACCTGCACCCCGACCCCGCCACGTTCGGCGCGGATGCGGCCGCACTCGCCCGCAAGCGCGCGACGCGCAAACGGCGCTTCGCGATCTTCGGCTCGGTGGCGGCCGTGACGGCCATCGCCGCCGCGCTCTACTGGTACACCGCGGCGCGCTTTCGCGAAGACACCGACGATGCCTATGTCGCCGGCAACGTCGTGCAGATCGCCGCGCAAACGGCGGGCACGGTCATCGACGTCCTCGCCGCCGATACGCAACGCGTGCGCGCCGGCCAGCCGCTCGTGCAACTCGACGACGCCGAAGCGTCCGTCGCCCTGGCGCAGGCAAAGGCGCAACTCGCGCAAGCCGTGCGGCAGACCGCCAACGCGCGCTATTCGGCGACGATGTACGCCGAAGCGGTCAAGGCGCGTCAAGCCGATCTGGATCTTGCGCAGCGTGCGTTGGCGGCGCGCGATCATGCCTCGGTGGAAGTGGTTTCGCCCGAAGAACTGGCTCGCGCACGCGCGGCGGTGACCGGCGCGCAGGCCCAGCTTGGCGCCGCGCAGGCGCAACTGGATGCAGCGCGCGCGATGGGCAGCCGCCTCGCCGTCGAAGACAATCCGGGCGTCATTCAGGCCGTCGCGCAATTCAAGCTGGCATGGCGCAATCTGAAGCGCACCACCATCGTCGCGCCTATCGACGGCGTGGTGGGACAGCGCACCGTGCAGATCGGCCAGCAGGTCGGGCCCGGTCTCGCGCTGCTGTCGCTCGTGCAATTGCACGGTTTGTGGGTGGAGGCCAATTTCAAGGAAGGACAGATTCGCAATATGCGCGTGGGTCAACCCGTCATCATTAATTCGGATATCTACGGATCGAAGGTGAGCTATCGCGGGCGCGTGGAAGGGTTTTCCGCTGGCACGGGCAGCGCGTTTTCGATGCTGCCGCCGCAGAACGCCGCGGGCAACTGGATCAAGGTCGTGCAGCGCGTGCCCGTCGTGATTTCGATCGACCCGGACGATCTCGCCGCGCATCCCTTGCGTATCGGGCTATCGATGAAAGTACGTGTCGATACGCACGAACGCGATGGACATCTGCTGGATTCGGATACGCCGTTAGCCGCGCTCGCCACGCGTGTGCACGACGGTGTGGCAAGCGAAGCGCAAGCGGCGGCGGAGAAAGTGATCCGCGAAAATCGGGGCAATTGAAAGCGCGCGAGTGTCCGGTTTGTGCCTGGTTTGTGCCTCAATACCAAGGCACATCCGTGACCTCCGCCCCCGTCACCTTGACGATGAACTCCAGAAACGCCCGCACTTTCGCCGATGGATGCCGCCGCGACGGATAAAGCGCGTAAAGCGGAAAACGCTCGTCGGGCCAATCGGGGAATAGATCGATCAGCTTGCAGCTATCGAATAGCGGTTGCGTGCCCAGCGCCATGATCTGCGCGATTCCGTGTCCGGCCAGACACGCGCCATGCATCGTCGATACATCGTTGACGGTCAGCCGCCCGCGCGCGGCGATCACCACTTTCCTGCGCGGCCGGTGAAACTCCCACACGAACGGCCGCCCCGTTTCTGGATCGCGGAACTGGATGCATTCATGCGGTTCGCGCTCGAGGTCAGCAGGCTTGAGCGGCCTGCCGCGCTTCTTCAGATAGCCCGGCGAAGCCGCAGTGACGATGCGCGTCTCCAGCAGCTTGCGCGCCACCAGCGTTGACGGGCGCGGCACGCCGAAACGCACCGCCAGATCGAAGCCATCCGCAATCATGTCGCCGAGTTCGTCGCGCGTGATGAGGTCCAGCTCAAGCTCCGGGTAGCGCTCGACAAATTGCCCGATGCGCGGGCTCAGCACGATCTTCGAGAAAAACGGGTCGACATTCACGCGCAGTTTGCCGCGCACGGCGTTCGCCCCGCCCGCTGCGCTCGCCGCCGCCTGCTCCAGACCTTCGAGCAGCGGCACGACCTGTTCATAGAGACGACGGCCTTCGTCGGTGAGCGTGACGGTGCGCGTCGTGCGATCGAACAGGCGAATGCCGAGCCGCGCTTCCAGCCGCGCCACCGAACGGCTCACGCCCGATTGCGACATATCGAGCCGCTCCGCCGCGCCCGCGAAACTACCGCTATCGACGATAGCGGTCAGCACGCCCATACCGTTGAGAATGCGTTCGTCGAAGGACATCGTGGTTTCCTCTTCCATGTCTACGCGTTGTAGCGTCATGCCATTGTGTCATGAATCAAATGCCATTCATGTCATGGATTCCCAGGCCCGCCGCGCACACAATCCAGTCCGTCGAATCCTTTTATTCCTTTTCCGAACTGGAGCAAGCCGATGTTTGCAATTACAGGCATGACAGGTCAGGTTGGCGGCGCGCTCGCGCAGACGCTCATCGAACAGCAGCAAGCCGTGCGCGCCGTGGTGCGCAACGCGCAAAAAGCCGCAACATGGGCGGCGCGCGGCTGCGAAATCGCCATCGCCGATATGAACGACAGCGCGGCATTGCGCCAGGCTTTCGAAGGCGCACAGGGCGTGTTCGTGCTGCTGCCGCCGGTCTTCGATCCGTCACCGGATTTCGCCGAATCGAAACGCACGATCGCCGCCTTGCACGAGGCGCTGCGCGCCGCGAGGCCGCAACGCGTGGTCGTGCTCTCGACCATCGGCGCGCAGGCAACGCAACCGAATCTGCTCAATCAGCTTGGCCTGATGGAAACGGCCTTGAGTCAATTGCCGATGCCGGTCGCCTTTTTACGCGCGGCCTGGTTCTTCGAAAACGCCGCATGGGACGTGGCATCCGCACGCGAATCGGGCGTGATCGAAAGCTGGCTGCAACCGCTCGATAAACCGGTGCCGATGGTCTCCACCGCCGACATTGGCCGCGTAGCCGCGCAGTTGTTGCAGCAAACCTGGAGCGGCGTGCGCGTGGTGGAACTGGAGGGACCGCGCCGCGTCACGCCCAACGACATCGCCGCAGCCTTCGGTACGGCACTCGGCAAGCCGGTGAAAACAACCGCCGTTCCGCGCGATCAGTGGGAAGCGCGCTTTCTGGCTCAAGGCATGCTTCATCCTGCTCCGCGCATGCAAATGATCGACGGCTTCAACGAAGGCTGGATCGAATTCGAGGCGCCAGCCGAATCGCTCAAGGGTCGCGTCACGCTGGAAGCTGCCATCAAGGAACTCGTTGCACGCAACGCGTGATGCCGCCCCTCGCGCGCGAAACTGGCCTTACGCTGGCTTCAATATGGCGAACCGGTCATCTGCGCAGGTTTATGCATGCCGCGGGGAACGTTCGCTGCCCGATGCGCTCGTACGGGCATGGGCAGCGCGACATCGCGGTGGCTGAATTCAATGCGCGCGCACCTGTCACGTTGCCTTCCATACCTTTCATCGAACGATCGCGTGCACGGCTGCGTGCGATCTGCTTGCTGTCGAGGGACACATGGAAGCGCGTCAGGGGCGTTCAATCGAAGTCGATTTTTTCCGCGGTATCGTGCTGATCGTGATCGTGCTCGATCACATTCCGGGCAGCGCGCTCTCGCATGTGATGTTGCATGCGTATGCCTTATGCGATTCCGCCGAGGTGTTCGTTTTTCTCGGCGGCTATGCATCGGCGGCGGCTTATATGGCGGTGCACGCGCATCGCGGCGCGAGTGCCGCCAAGGGCCGCTTTTTGCGCCGTAGCTGGGAAATCTACCGCGCCTATCTGCTTACGGCGCTGCTTACGCTGCTCTCGGGCGCGCTGCTTGCGATGCTTCATATGAATCCGCTCGCCGCCGATCTGAGCGGCTGGGGACCGTTCGCGCTGCATCCGCTGCGCGAGTCGCTGAACATTCTCGTGCTCGCACGCCAGCCGTATCTATCCAGCGTGCTGCCGATGTATGTCATATTTGCGTTGTGCGTGCCCGCCGCCGTGCCGTTTGCCCGCCGCGCGCCGTTGTTCACGCTGGCCGCGAGCCTGCTGATCTGGGTGATCGCCCCGCAGCTTGCCGCGCTGTTCAGTGCCGGACACGTCGCCGACTGGTCGTTCAATCCGTTCGCCTGGCAACTGATGTTCGTGTTCGGCATGCTGTGCCGGCTGCATCCGGTGCCCGCCGATTTCAAGGCGTCGGAGGCCGCGCGCTGGCTTGTGCGTATCGCCTTCGCAGCCGTGGCGGCGTTCGCGGCGGTGAAACTGCTCGTATTGACTCAACCTTTGCCTGGAGCCATGAAACAGCATCTGGCGTTCTCCCGTGTCGTCAACTTCATCGTGATCGCGATGGTGGCCGCGTATTTCGTGCATCGCGGCACCATTGCGCGGCTGGCCGCACGCCTGCCGTCGGTGGTGACAGTCGGGCGCACGGGCCTGGTGTGTTTCGTGGGCGGCACGCTGATTTCGCTCGCCGTCGATACGGCGACACCGCACGCGCTGCACGGCGCGGCGGCGTTCGGCGCAGCACTCGCGGGCGACGCCGTGGCGATCGGCGCGACGCTGATGCTTGCGCACGCCTGGCGCGGCATGGCCGGGCGGCAAAAGGCGCGCGTGGCGAGCCACGCCGAATCCAAACGCCGGGCCGGTTGCGGATGAAGCAAAGCGGCTTGCAGGCATTCAACCGTTTGAAGGCGACCCACCACGCCGCGCTTTTACTCGCGCTCGCGCTGAGCACGCAGGCTCACGCCCAGCGCTCGCCCGCGCTGCCGCTGCATTGCACCGACCTCACGGGCACGCTGTTGCCGCCGGCCAGCATCGGCCTGCCCACCGGCGGCGCGCTCGTGCAAAGCGCCGTGATGATCGGCGCGACCGCTACCGGCAATCTTGACGGCGACTATTGCCGCCTGACCGGCGTGATCCGCCCGCAGACGGCCGGCACGCCCGATATCCGCTTCGAACTCAATCTGCCGAGCCGCTGGAATGGCCGCGCGGTGCAATTCGGCGGCGGAGGCTATAGCGGCATTGTCGTGACCGGCACCGGGCCGACGCCCTTCTCGCCCGACCGCGCCCCGCTCGCGCGCGGCTACGCCACCTTCGGCGACGACTCGGGCCACAACGGCGATTCCTCGCAGGCGAATTTCGGCCTGCTCGACGAAGCCGTGACCAACTTCGGTTACGCGCACCTGAAAAAAGTGCATGACGTCGCGCTCGCGCTGATCGAGCGCGGTTATGGCCGCACGCCCGAGCATATGTATTTCGCGGGCGGCTCCACGGGCGGCCGCGAAGGCTACACCGTGATCCAGCGCTATCCCGACGACTACGACGGCGTGATCGCTAACGCCCCCGCGCTGAACTTTTCGGGCGTGCGCCTGATGGGCGTAACGGTCGGCCAGCGCGAGTACCGCACGCCGGGCGGCTATCTCTCGCCGCTATTGCTGGAACATGTGTACGAACGCGCGATGCAGGTGTGCGATACGCTCGACGGCGCCGCCGACGGCATCATCAGCGATGTCGAAGGCTGCCGCGCAAAGGAAGCCGGGATCATCGAATCGCTGCGCTGCCCGGCCTATGAAGCGGGCGCGCCCGTGGCCGCCGACGAATGTCTCACGCCGCCGCAACTCGCAACGCTCGAACATCTGCGCGACGGCTTGCGCCTGCCATATCCGCTCGCCTGGAATGTGGACCGCTATCGCGGCTACAACGTCTTTCAGGGCGTGCGCTTCACCAGCATGCTGGGCCTCGCGCACGAACCCGAACGCCTGCCGCGGCCCACTTTCGTGGCGAACGGCTACCTGTTCGCGCAAGGCGATGCGTACATCAAATACTTCGTCACGCACGACCCGACCTTCGACGCGATCAACTTCGACGTGACGCGCCCGGGCCGCTATCAGCAGCGTCTTTACACGCTTTCCGCGACCATCGGCGCGATGAATCCCGACATCACGCACTACCTCGCGCGCGGCGGCAAGCTCATCACGCTGCAAGGTCTCGCCGATGAAGTCATCAGCCCGAATCAGACCATCGCCTATTACGACAGTCTGATCGCACGTTACGGCGAAGACCGCGTGGACAGCTTCATGCGGCTCTACATGGTGCCGGGTTTCCAGCACGGCAACGGCGTGTTTATTCCTTCGGTCGATCTGCTGGGCGCACTGGACGGTTGGGTTTCGCACGGCGTCGCGCCGGAAACGCTGCTCGCCACCGATATCGCGCAGCCCAGCAACGGGCGCACGCGCCCGCTGTGCCGCTATCCGGCGTTTCCACGCTATACGGGCAAAGGCAATCTCAATCGCGCCAGCAGCTACGTGTGCGCGACCTCGTAATTCAGACGGCTTGCGCCTGAAACGCGGCGATCTCACGCCACATCGCAACCGGGTTCGAGTACATCGGAAAGTGCCCGCAGTCCGCGATTTCCGCCAGCGAAACACCTTGCGCACGCAACGAATCCAGATACGACAGCGTGGCATTCTGCGCGCCATACATGAACAGGCGCGCAAACGGCAACGCGAGAAACTTCTGCATCAGATCGCCGTTATCGGATAGCGCCACCATCGAGCGAAAAATCGGTCCCACGGCTTGCGCGCGGACCTTGTGGCGCAGGCTCGCGGCGTAGAGCGCGCTGGCGTAGGCCGGCGCATGACGCGTACGCTCGATGAAATCGTCGAAGAATCGTTCATCGCTTTCACGCGCGTGATCGACAATCTGGCGGCTAAGAAAGCAGTCTTCGGGCGCGATATTGCCTTCGATATCGACAAAGCTGAGCACGCGTGCCGGATGCTGGTGCGCAAGCATCAGCGCAGTCAGCCCGCCCATTGAATGCCCAACCAGATGAAAGCGGGTGAAGCCCACGCGCTCGATCATCGCCAATGCCGTTCGCACGAGAAAGGGAATGTCGATGCGCGAAAGATCGGCGCACCAGGTTTCGCCGCAACCCGGCGCGTCGTACGCCAGAAACGGATGACCGGCGAACTGCGCGTGCCGCACGATATCGGCGTAATCCTCTTTGGTGGAGCCGAAGCCGTGCAGAAACACAATCGGCGTTTTATCTTTATCGCCGCCGCGAAATATTGCGCTAACTTCGAGCGGCGTGCCGTCGACGCTCAACGCCACGCGCTCGTGCTTGAATTCGTGTGACATCCTCTGTTCTCCTCGGTGCTACTCGGTGCTACTCGGTGCCATTCAGCCCGCGAGCGAGCGGCAAAATTGCTGGATGGCTGCGCAGGCTTGCGTCAGCGACGCATCGTCCAGTGCATAGGCAATGCGGATATACGGACCCAGGCCAAATGCGCTGCCATGCACCGTCGCCACCCCGGCTTCGTCGAGCAAGGCGTGTACGACGGCTTCGTCGCTATCGAGCCGCGCGCCGCTGCGCGTGGTTTTGCCCAGCAAACCTTCGCATGACGCGAACGCATAGAATGCGCCCTGCGGGAGTTCGCAATGCAAACCGGGCGCATCGTTCAGTTGGGCCACGACCGAATCGCGGCGGCGCTGGAACACTGCGCGCGATTGCGCGATGAAATCTTGCGGCCCCGTGAGCGCGGCCAATGCCGCATGTTGCGAAATACTCGATGCGCCCGAGGTTTGCTGGCCCTGCAATTTCTCCATCGCGTCGATCAGCCAGCGCGGCCCGGTCGCGAAGCCAATTCGCCAACCCGTCATCGCATAGGCTTTTGAAACACCATTCATCGTCAGCACGCGGTCGCGCAAACGCGGTTCGACCTGCGCGAGCGTGAAGAACGCCCGGCCGTCGAAAATCAGATGCTCGTAGATATCGTCCGACAAAACGAGCACTTGCGGATGCTCGAGCAGCACTTCGGCCAGCGCCTGCAATTCTGAGCGATCATAGACCGCGCCCGTGGGATTCGACGGCGAATTGAGGATCAGCCAGCGCGTGCGCGGCGTAATTGCAGCCTGCAACGCAGCGGGCGTGAGTTTGAAACCGCTCGTGGCATCGCACGGCACCGTCACCGGTTGCGCGCCGCACAACTGCACGATCTCCGGATAGCTGACCCAGTACGGCGCGGGCACGATCACTTCGTCGCCCACATTCAGCGTGGCGGCCAGCGCATTGAAAATCACCTGCTTGCCGCCGCTGCAAACGAGCGTATCGCGCCAGTCCACCTCAAGGCCGTTTTCGCGCTGGAACTTCGCGGCGATGGCTTCGCGCAGCGCGCGCAATCCGGCCACCTGCGTGTAACGCGTGTGGCCTGCGCGTATCGCGGCTATGCCCGCTTCGCAGATGTGAGCGGGCGTGTCGAAATCGGGCTCGCCCGCGCTGAGCGATATCACGGCCGCGCCACTCGCGCGGCGCGCGGCAACGCGATCGATCACGGCATAGGTGGCCGACGGTTTCGCGCCAGCAAGAAAGCGGTTCAAGGATTGCGCGTTCGATGCCATCACGCCGCCCTCCATTGCGAAAGCCCCAGTAAATCCAGTGTGGTTTTGCCTTCGCGCAGGCGCTCCATGATGCCGGCTTCCTTGTCTGCGCGCGCCTGGCCACGGCTGAGTGTGGCCTGTACGTGGGCGGCCGGAATCACGAGCACGCCGTCGTCATCGGCGACGACCAGATCGCCTGCGCTCACCGGCGTGCCCGTAAAGCTCAGCGGCTGGCCAACCGATGGCGCGCTGGCCTTGATCGTGCCGCGCATCGACACGCCGCGCGTGAACACCGGAAAGCGCCGCTGCGTGAGCGCCGCAATATCGCGCACGCCGCCGTCGATTACCAGGCCTGCAACGCCCGTTGCCTCGGCGGCGACGGTCAGCACTTCGCCCCAATATCCGGCAACGAAACCGCCCGTCGAGACCACCAGCACGCTGCCGCGCGGCGCCTTTTCCATGGCGATATGAATCGCCAGATTGTCGCCCGGCGAACACTCGAGCGGATACGCCGGACCGGCCACGCTCGCGCCCGGCCAGATCGTGCGGATGGCGGGATCGACGGAACTCGTAAGGAGTCCCGATGCTTCATGTAAGGTCGATGTGCCTAGTTTGCACGCCTGCTCCAGCAGCGCGCGGTCATAGTGTCGAATCGCGGACATCAGGCTTTCCTCTGCAACTGGTGATAACCGAGCGCGGCGCGCGCTTCGCCCAAGGTCTTGCCCTGCGCGATCGCCTCGCGAATACGCGCTTCCGTGGCTTCGATCGCGCGCGCCGTTTGCGCCACTTCGCGCGCCCGTGCACGCGGCACGATGACCACGCCATTGACATCGGCGACCACGATATCGCGCGCCATCACGCGTACGGTGCCGATCGCAACCGTGCCGTTGACCGCTTCGACCTGCACGCGGTCCTTCCCAGTGCGCATGAAGCGGCCCGCCGTGAAGAGCGGATAACGCTCGCCCAGCGCCTTCGTTACATCGCGGCAAACGCCGTCGATCACCGTGCCCGCGATGCCGCGCAAGCCCGCGTACTGGGTCATGATGTCGCCCCAGACCGTGCAATCGGTGCGGCCGTCGTTATCGATCACGATCACGTCGCCCGGCGCGACCTCGTCGATAAAATCGCCGACCGTGCCCGGCGGCACGCTGGCCGGCACGTATTTCACCGTGAACGCCGGGCCGACGACCACGCGCGTATCGTCCGCGAGCGGCATGATGCCCAGCGCCTGACCATGCAGGCCGAGTTTGTCGAGCGCATCGGAAACGCCAGGCGTATCGAGGCCTTCGAAGAGCGCGACCAGTTGCTGGTCTTCGGCGCTCGCCTTGAGGGATTGCGTCATCGCGCACATTCCTTGTCGAAAGAGGGGTTAGCGGGCCGCGATGGCCTCGAATTCCTTGTCATGCATGACTTCGGCAACGGAGCGGCCCGCGCGTACCGCCGCGACCATGCCGTCCTGGCGCCGCGCGATGCGCTCGCCCAGATCGAGCACCGCTTCGATGCGGGCTGCGGGCACGAACACCGTGCCGCAACGATCGGCAATCACATAGTCGTCCTCGTTCACCGTCACGCCCGCGACTTGAACCGCGCAGCCCGAGTCGAGCTGGATCACGCGATTGCGTGCGCTGATCATCGTCACGCCGCGCCCATAGACCGGATAAGCGACCGCTTCGCTGCCCTCGATATCGCGGCTCACGCCGTCGATGACGGAGCCGCGAATGCGCTTTGCCGTCGCCGCGTTGGCGAGAATGTCGCCCCAGCACGACACGCCGTTCGCGCCGCCCGCGATCACCAGCACACGATCGTCGCTGGTGACGGCGTCGATCACGGGCGAAATCAGGTGGACCGTGGGCTTCGCGTCGGTCTTGGGTCCAAGCTGGATCGTGCTCGCGCGGCCCACGATCTTCGGGCAATCCCACAACGGCCGCAGACCGAATGTCGCGCCGGGCAGGCCGAGAAAGTCGAGCGCATCGGACACCGTGTTGGTGTCCAGCGCGGCAAGGCGGTCGAGAATGGAGGTGGAGTTCATCGCGCTCGTTTCCGTTGAAAAGTGCGACAATCCTCGCGCTGTCCCGCTGATATGACAAATTCGCGTTTCGTATCTCCGTGATACGAATTCTGGAACACGTTTGTACGTATATCAGTACGTAGACCTGTACGCGTACCTAATGAGCCCGCCATGAGCCATACCATCGATTTCCGGCTGATACGCCAGCTCTGGATGTTTCTCGCCGTTGCCGAGGAACAGCACTTCGGGCGCGCCGCGCAGCGCCTGAATATGTCCCAGCCGCCGCTCACCGAGCAGATCAAGGTGCTCGAACAGTCGCTCAAGCTGCAACTCTTCCATCGATCGCGCCAAGGCACGCAATTGAGCCCCGCAGGCGCGGCGATCCTGCCTGCCGTGCGGCAATTCGCGGGCCACGTCGAGCAACTGGAGCGCGTCGTGCGGGAAGTCGCCGCCGGTCAATCCGGTGTCTTGCAGGTAGGCGCGATTACATCGGCAATGCTCGAAACCGTGCCGCCGCTGCTTGACGCGCTCAAACGCGCGCATCCGCATCTGAGCGTGTTCGTGAAGGAAATCGACAGCGTGGATGCCGTTCCGCAACTGGAAAGAGGCGAACTCGATCTGGCTTTCGTGCGTGTGGACGGCGAAGTGGGCGGCACGATCGCCACGCTGCCGCTCGCCGAAGACCGCCTGGCCGTGGCGCTGCCACGCGACCACGCGCTCGCGGCGCTGCCGCGTGTGCGCCTGCAGTCATTGGCCGATGAGCAACTGGTGATGTCCTCGCGGCAGGTCAGCCCGGTCTACTTCGACATGCTCACCGCCGTCTGCCGCACGCATGGTCTGACGCCGCGCATTACGCACGAAGTGCGTTCCGTGACTTCGCAGATCGCCTACGTAGGCTGCGGTCAGGGCGTGGCGCTGGTGCCCGCTTCGATGCGCCGCCTCGCGCCGGAAAACGTCGTCGTGCGTCCGCTCAAGGAAAAGATCATGGTGGTGACGGCCGCATTGCTATGGAATCCTGATCGTCATAATCCGATGGTGGATGAAGTGCTTGCGCTACTCAACAAGCACAAACCCGCTACGCGCCGATCATCGCCGGAATCCGCTCTTTGAGCGCGTCGATCGCCACGCGCGTCTTCGCTCGCAAATGGCGCACCTTGGGCCAGACCGCGTAGATTTCCTGCGAGCGCACGCGGTAGTTGCCGAGCACCGGCACCAGCACGCCGCTCTGCGTGAAGCGCGTGAGCAGCCAGCACGGCAGCCACGCCAGCCCGTAACCGTCGATTGCCGCCGCCGCGATCGCCTGAATATCGTCCATGCTGATCTGCGAGCGGATACGTACCGGCTGCACGCCGCCGTCGCCGCCCGTCATCACGGCGCCGCCCCAACACGGCGCGACATTGCCGCCGATCGAATAGCCGATGCCGATGTGATCCGCGAGATCGTCGATACTCGCAGGCGTACCGTGCCGCGCCAGATAGTCGGGCGATGCGCCGATCACCACATGCTGCGTGCCGAGATGACGCGCCGCCAGCGTGGTGCTGTCGCGCAACTCGCCGATACGCACGGCCAGATCGATGCCTTCTTCGACCAGATCCGTCATGCGGTCGGTGAACGACAGATCGATCTGCAGCTTCGGATGCTGACGTGCGAGATCGAGCATGACAGGCGCCACGCACAGATGACCGAACGCCTCCGGCACGCTTACGCGCAGGCGGCCGCTTGGCTCGATGCCGCTATGATCGAGCGCGGCCTCGGCGTTATCGAGTTCCGCGAGCGCACGTACACAGCCTTCGTAATACGACTGCCCTTCGGTCGTGAGCGACTGGCTGCGCGTGCTGCGATGAATCAGCCGCACGCCCAGACGCGCCTCTAACCGGCTGACGGCCTTGCCCACCGCCGAGCGCGTGAGATTCATGCGCTCGGCCGCCAGTGCGAAACTGCCCGCTTCTACCACCTGCACGAAAGTGGCTACGCCATCGAGGTTGTCTTTCATCTGTTGCCCTTTTAATTGGTTCCGTGCGGGACGCTATAGAGGGAATGATATGCGTCAATAGGGGAATTATATTCCTCTAGACTGCTCATGAAAATCCGATGATGAACGGCCCCTTTGCATGCGGCCGCGTCAAAACCCTTTCTGGAGCGAGTCATGCAGGTTTGCGAAATCGAACAGGAAACAGGCGAGATCGAGCCACCGTCAACACCGTTGCACACACAACGAAACACGGTCGCACTGATCGCCGTCTGTCTCGCAGCGATGATGTTTTCGCTGGAAATCTCCAGTGTCCCGGTCATTCTGCCCACACTCGAAACCGTGCTTCACGGCGATTTCAAGCAGATTCAGTGGATCATGAACGCCTACACCATCGCCTGCACGACGGTACTCATGGCGACCGGCACGCTTGCCGACCGCTTCGGTCGCAAGCGCATTTTTATCGGCACGATTGCGTTGTTTGGCGTGGCCTCGCTGCTGTGCGGGCTGGCGCAGACATCGGCGATGCTGATTGCAAGCCGCGCCCTGCAAGGCGCAAGCGGCGGCGCAATGCTGATCTGCCTGGTTGCCGTGCTGTCGCATCAGTTTCAGCAAGGCGCCGCGCGTGCGCGGGCCTTCAGCGTATGGGGCATCGTGCTCGGCATCGGGCTGGGATTCGGGCCGCTGGTAGGCGGCGCGATTGTCGCGCTGGCCAGCTGGCAGTGGGTGTTCTGGATTCACGTCGGCCTCGCTGTCGTGACGCTCGGGCTCGCGTGGGCCGGCGTGCAGGAATCGCGCGACCCGCAGGCACGCAGGCTCGACGTTTGGGGCATGGTGACGCTTTCGGCGGCGATCTTCGGCTTCGTCTGGACGATTACGCAAGGCGGCGACAAAGGCTTTACCAGCGCTACCAGCCTGACGATTCTCGCCGCCAGCGCCCTCAGCCTGGCCTTGTTCTACGGCGTGGAAACGCGCATCGCGCATCCGATGTTCGACTTCTCGGTGTTCAAGGTGCGCAACTTTTCCGGCGCGTTGCTGGGATCGGTGGGCATGAATTTCAGCTTCTGGGCCTTCATCATCTATTTGCCGATTTACTTTCAGCGCGCGCTGGGCGAAGGGCCGGTTGCCGCGGGGCTTTCGCTGCTTGCCTATACCTTGCCCACGTTGGTGTTTCCGCCCGTTGGCGAGCGGCTGGCGCTGCGTTACCGGCCTGGACTGGTGATTCCTGCCGGGCTGCTCACCATCGGCCTGGGTTTCTTCGTGATGTGGATCGGCAGCCGGTTCGGCCATGCGGGCGGATGGGCCGTGTTGCCCGGTTGCCTGCTGGCAGGCGCGGGACTTGGCATGACCAATACGCCGGTCACGAACACCACGACGAGTTCGGTTGCCGCGTCGCGTGCGGGCATGGCATCGGGTATCGACATGAGCGCACGCATGATCACGCTCGCAGTCAATATCGCGTTGATGGGCTTGCTGCTGGTGGAAGGCGTCTCGCATCGTTTGCAGGCGGCGCTGGATGTACCTGCGGAAAGCGCAACATGGCATGCCTTGGCCAGCCGCGTGGCAGCGGGCGATCTCGTACCGAGCGAGGCGGCGGCTTTCATCGGCGCATCTGCCCTGAGCGCGGAGCATTTCGCGCAGATTAGCCGAAGCGCGCTGATTCACGGCTTCGGCGTGCTGATGCTTTATGGTGCGATTGCCGTGAGCCTGATGGCGGTATCGAGCTACTTCATCTTTCGCGGAAAAGGCCTTAAATCATGAGTGTTTCGAAAGCCATATAACGCAGCGCGGTGGCCACGATATAGCGGGCGTCCACTTCGAGATCGAAAGAATCACTCGACCTCCATCGACGCCCGATTGTTTCACTTTCCGATGTTGCAGAAACGCGACTCCGCGACGCCGGGCGACGCAATCCCCCACGCCACCGGGCTTGCGCGAGCGTTATGAAACATGGCTTGCCGCCAATTATTTCAATTTTTTGAATCCATTCTTCCAGATTCCGGAAGGGACCCTGCGCCAACCGGCGCGCATTTTTTCGCAGGCCCTTTTCTATACTCGCTGGCGTCTCAACCCAGCGTACCTATAGAACTGGAGTCTCACAGTGAAAAAAATTTCGATCGCCGCCGCTTGCGTGACCGCATTCGCCGCCGCCTCCTCCGCACACGCTCAAAGCTCGGTGACCCTGTACGGCCTCGTCGACGCCGGCATCGCCTATACGAACAACGTGGGCGGCAGCGGCCGCGTTGCGCTGGCGAGCGGCAACATCAGCGGCAGCCGCTTCGGCCTCAAAGGCGCAGAAGATCTCGGTGGCGGCCTGAAAGCCATCTTCACCCTTGAAAACGGCTTTAACGTCAACAACGGTACGCTGGGCCAGAACAGCCGTATGTTCGGCCGCCAGGCGTTTGTCGGTTTGAGCAGCAACGCCTTCGGTACGCTGACGATGGGCCGCCAGTACGACGACATCGTCGACTTCGTTTCGCCGCTGTCGGCCACCGCCGGCACCTTCGGCGATTCGGGCTTCGCGCATCCGTACGACAACGACAACCTCCAGCACAGCGTCCGTTTCAACAACTCGGTCAAATACACGAGCCTGAACTACGGTGGCTTCAAGTTCGGCGGCATGTACGCGTTCAGCAACAGCACCGAATTCGCAGTCAGCCGCGCATATAGCGCCGCCGCCAGCTACACCTACGGCCCGTTGACGGCCGCGGCTGGCTATCTGCAAAGCAACGGCTCGGGCTCGAAGACGGGCACCGCTTTCACCAACACCACAGGCGCCGTCGATCAGGCCGAAGTCAAGGGCAGCCTCACGTCCGACGTGCAACGCACCGTCGCTGCAGGCGTGAACTACGCGATCGGGCCGGCCGTGCTGGGCTTCGTGTATTCGCATAGCCAGTACCAGGGCACGAGCGCATTCGGTCTGAGCAATGGATCGGTTCGCTTCGACAACTACGAAGTCAACGGCATGTACAACTTCACGCCCGCCTTCAAGGCCGGCCTGTCGTATGCGTACACCGACGCTCACCTGAGCGGCGCGACCTCGTATGGCGCCGATCCGAAGTGGAGCCAGGTGAACGCGATCGCGCGTTACTCGCTGTCCAAGCGCACGGAACTCTATGCCGAAGCGATGTACCAGCACGCAACGGGTAACAAGAACGTCGCGGTCATGTATAACGCGGGCGGTTCGTCGTCGACGGGCAATCAGGTGATGGGCGCGGTGGGCATGCTCACGCGCTTCTGATCGCACAATAGCGATGTAGATGGGGCAGCGCAGGTTTGATCCTTCACGCGCGCCGTTTGCATGGCTTTTATGCTTCAACGTTCTCCGGATGAAGTGTGCAATATAGTAAGGATCACTATTCGATCTTTGTTTTCTGAAAGCCGATCGTGATGCTCACGCTGGTCGCACATTCGTCCTTTTTTGCCCGTCCTTGTGGACGGGCTTTTTTATTTTGTGCACCGCCCCAAGGGTAAACACCCACCCATCGCATTTAATTTCCACCTCTGCCCTGCCGTTATACTTTTCATATACGGTGCATCGTTTCGCATATGGAACAACAATGAAAAGCCTGACGATCAATCTGCGGCTCGCCTTGACGGTGATGACGCTCGGGGCGCTGGTCATCGCGATGGGTGTGGTGAGCCTGTTCGGCATGGACCTGACCAATCGCGCACAGCATGACGCCTATGCGGTCCATTTCGCTTCGGCGGTGGCGCTCGGCAAATCCGGCACGGCGATGTCGCGCGCGCGCTTCGGTCTCGACTGGGCGATGGCGAATCCCGATTCGCCGCAACTCGGCCCGCAACTCGACCGCGCGCAATCGCTGCTGGCCGATTCGGACCGCTGGTGGCAACAGTTTCGCGCGCTGCCCAAGACGCCCGAGCTGCAAACGCTCACCGACGATCTCGACGCGAAACGCACTGCGGTACGCCGCGATGCGATCGACCGTCTGATCACGGCCATCCGCGGCCACGACGCCAGCTGGATGAACGAGCAGCGCGCCGCCGAACTGATCGGCCTCTATACGGCGATGAACACCAGCCAGACCGCGCTCGAACGTTATCTGGACGAAGCGGCGCGTCAGGCCGACGCCGCTTCGGGCGCGCGCTTTCGCATGCTGGGCGTGATGTGCGGCGCGAGCATCGCGCTGGCGATGTTGATCGCGTTCCTGAGTTGGCGCGGTCTGCGTCGCGCGGTGATGGACCCGCTGCGCGCGGCGATGGCGCAATTCGACGCCATCGCCGCCGGCGATCTGACCACGCACGTGAGCATCCAGCGCGCCGATGAAATGGGCGTGCTGCTCGACGGCCTAGCCGCCATGCAGACGCGTCTGCGCGAAACCATGGAACAGGTGCATGCCGGTGCGAACGCGATGGCTACCGCCACGCAACAGATCGCGAGCGGCAATATCGATCTTTCGCAGCGTACCGAAGAACAAGCTTCGTCGCTCGCGCAAACCGCCGCCGCGATGCAGGAGTTGATCAGCACGGTTCAGACCAACGCGCTCAACGCGCAGCAGGCGCGCGATCTCGCGCTGGGCGCTGCCGACGTGGCCGGGCGCGGGCGCGACGCGGTCACGCGCATGGAGCAGACCATGCACGAGATTCACGCCAGTTCGTCGAAGATGACCGACATCATCGGTACGATTGAAAGCATCGCGTTCCAGACCAATATTCTCGCGCTCAATGCGGCGGTGGAAGCCGCGCGCGCCGGTGAAGAAGGACGCGGTTTTGCCGTGGTGGCGGGCGAAGTGCGCAGTCTCGCGCAACGCGCTTCGGCGGCGGCGAAGGAAATCGGCACGCTGATCGCAGGCTCGACCGGACGCGTGGCGAGCGGCGCCGTGCTCGTGACCGAAGCAAGCGGCGCGATGGCAGAGATTCAGACCTCCACGACGCGCGTGGCCACGCTGATTCACGAAATTGCCTCGGCCTCGCGCGCACAGAGCGACGGCATCGAGCAGGTCGGTCTCGCCGTCACGCAGATGGACGAAGTCACGCAGCAGAACGCGGCGCTGGTCGAACAGAGCGCAGCCGCCGCGTCATCGCTCGCGGATCACGCGCATTCGCTCAATACGCTGGTGGCCGCGTTCAAGGTGGAAGGCGCGATGGTGTGATGGCGTGATGCGCCAACGTCGAACCAACGTGATTGAGTTCGGGCACGAGCATCACGGGAACAGGTTTGCCGGTATGAGCGAATGAGTATTGACCATCGAGTCTGAATAGAAATGATCGAGCGCGCTAGTCGCAACGCGCGTGCCACGCATCCGGCTGACTTTGCCGGGCGCGCACGTTGCTCAAGAAGCGGTACGACGAGCAGGCGAATCCACGTCGTTCATCCCTTTTCAGGAGCTCATCATGTCCATCCCCACCACTACTGCAACGGGCGGCGCGCGCATCGTCGGCGCGAGCGGCACATCGTCCGGCGGCCCCGGACCGTTTGTCATCGCCGCCAGCACGCTGGAAGGCGACCGCGTCTATAGTTCGGATAACGAAGAAGTCGGCAAGATCAAGGAAATCATGATCGACGTTCAGCAGGGCCGTATCGTCTATGCGGTGATGTCGAGCGGCGGTTTTCTCGGTATCGGCGATAAATTGCTGGCCTTGCCGTGGGTCGCGCTCGCGCTCGATGTGGAGCGTAAATGCTTCGTGCTGAATGTGACCGGCGAGCGCGTCAAGCAGGCGCCGGGTTTCGACAAGGACCACTGGCCGGCGATGGCCGATATCGGCTGGGCCACCACGCTGCATGACTACTACGGCGTGCGCCCGCATTGGCAGGACGATCCCGCCGATCCGCCCGAAGCCGGCGGCGTGAAGTTGTAATGCAGCAAATACAGGGCGCGCCGCCACGGCGCGCTCACGTTTCCGGGCTCGCGATATCGAGCCGGATCAATTCCTCCGCCATTTCGCAGGCCGCGCGCCGGGCTTCGTCGCCGGTGGCAAACGGTCCGGGCACCTGGCAGCCGTCGAACGGATAGATGATCCGGCCATCCGGTATGCGGCGAATCCGCAGATAGCCGATATAGCGGCCGAGCGCGTTGACCTTCTGTCCGCACACGACGTCGTAATCCTCGCGCCGGAAGTCACCGGCTGATATCGCTGATTTTTGCATTGACTGTCACTGAAGGCGGCTGCGCTGTCGCGGTTTTTGGGGAAGCTTCATGGCGGCATGCGCAATCGTCATGCCGTCGGGCGCTTCCCGGCTTTAGCGCAAGCAGTGCGCCCGGGGTGCGCGCGCTGGCGCAAAGAGGGTGCGATTCACACACGCCGTGCAATTCGTCAGGCGCATGACTTGCGGCCCTCAGCAGACCGGGCCGCTCCGCGCCCGGCAATCCGGCAATATGCACACGGAGGAATCAGATGAGGATCGAATTTACGAACCGCCGTCACGCCGTGGCGGCTTCGCGTATCGCGTTCGAAGCCCAGGTGGACGATCGGCCCGTATGGTGCAGCGTCTCGATAGACGCGCTCAACGATCGCTTCGACAAAAACGGCACGTCCTCGCACGCCCTGCTGAGCGCCTTCGAGGCAAACCGTGCCAGCATCGAGAAGGCCGCGCGCAATGCGCTGTCGAAGAACGGCGGGCAATCGGTGGAGCTTGAAACGGGCGATTTCAAGTAGCGGCCCGTGTGCCGGCGGTCCTGCTTTCAAAGGGACGCGAGCATGATTTCACGTAATTTCCTGCCCGCAGGACCGCATCTTCATGCCGTGACAGGACCGCCAGCCGCCCTTGTGCGCCCTGTCACGGCTCATCGGTCGATTCTCCTTATACTTGCGCAGCCCTCCACGAAAACGAACGCGCGAGATCGACCATGCGGCTGCTTTCTTATGGCTTACGCATCGCACTGGCCGCCTGGCTGGTGGCGGCACTGGTGCTGTTTTTCATGCAGGACAAGTTGCTATTGCCTTCGACGCCCGAAGCGCCCGATCTGCGCGCGACCACGCATGCGGGCGACGCCATCGACGTCTGGCACGCGCAAGGCCAGTACGCGGGCTACGTCGTCACGCCCGCCGATCGCGCGCCGCGCGGCACCTTCATCGTCTATCACGGCAACGAGGAATCCGCCGAAACCAAGCTGCCGCTCGCCGATATTTTCGTGCGCGCCGGTTATCGCGCGGTGATCGTCGAATATCCGGGGCACGGCAACCGGCCGGGCGCACGCACGATGGAAGCGGCGCTCGCGGCTTCGCGCGAAGCTTTCGCGACGTCCATCGCGCAATGGGGCGGCCCGGTCTATCTCGTGGGCGAATCGCTGGGCGCGGGCATGGCTTCGCAGGTCGTCAAGGGCAACGAGTCGCAGATCGCGGGCGTCGTGCTCATTACGCCGTGGGATTCGCTCGCCGATGTCGCAGCCGAAAAGTATCCGATCTTTCCGGTGCGCTGGATGCTGCACGACGGCTTCGATTCGGTTTCCGCCGTGGCGCGCTACAAGGGTCCGCTCGTGATCGTCGGGGCGCGCGAAGATACGCTGATCCCGGTTGCGCACGCGCAGCGCTTTGCCAACGCACACGGCGATGCGCGTCTGCTGATGCTGCCCACCGCCGATCACGACGACTGGTTCGGCGCGATGACCGCGCAGGAATGGCAGCAGGTGCTGGGGTGGTTGCAGGCGGCATGAAGCTGCATGGGCGCGCGCGCTCGCGCGTCTATATCGACTAACATGCGCAGATTGTCTGCCGTTATTTCGCTCCAACCCCGTACCGGATCACCCAGCATGGACGCCACGTCCCCTCTCGCCGCCCGGCGGCGCTTTGCCATTGCCTTGCTCGTCGCGGGCGTGTTCTTCATGGAAAACCTCGACGCCACCGTGATCGGCACGTCGCTGCCCGCCATGGCGCGCGATTTCGGCACGGCGCCTGCGTATCTGTCGGTTGGGGTATCGGCGTACCTTGTTGCGCTCACGGTCTTCATTCCCGTGAGCGGATGGGCCGCAGACCGCTTTGGCGCACGCCGCGTATTCAGCCTTGCGATCGCCGTGTTCACCTTTGCTTCGCTGCTGTGCGCGCTCAGCCAGGGGCTGCTGGGCTTCACGGCCGCGCGCGTGCTGCAGGGCATCGGCGGGTCGATGATGGTGCCGGTCGGGCGGCTCGTGGTGATGCGCGAAACGCCCAAGGAAGGCATCGTGCGCGCCATCGCCATCCTCACCTGGCCCGCACTGGTCGCGCCGATTCTCGGCCCGCCCGTGGGTGGCTGGATCAGCACGCACTGGAGCTGGCACTGGATTTTCCTGCTGAATCTGCCGCTAGGCGCGATTGCCTTCGTGGCGGCGCGTATGCTGGTGCGCAACGGAACGTTGCAGACACAACGATTCGATACCACCGGCTTCGTGTTCAGCGCTCTGGGCTTCGGCCTCTTCATGGCGGGCATCGAGGCCGTCAGTCGCGCCGATGTGCCGCTTGCCGTCTCCATCGACGTGTTGATTGGCGGCGTCGCGCTGCTGGCGCTGAGCGTCGTGCATCTGCGGCGCGCGGCGCATCCGCTGTTCGGCCTCGGGCCGCTGTCGATCCGCACGTTCCGCGTGACGGCGCTGGGCGGATCGCTGTTTCGCACCGCCATCGGCACCGCGCCGTTTCTGCTGCCGCTGATGTTCCAGATTGGCTTCGGCTATAGCGCCGTGCAGGCGGGCGCGCTGCTGCTGTGGCTGTTCGCGGGCAATCTCGCCATGAAGCCGGGCACGACACGCATCATGCATCGCTTCGGTTTTCGCACGGTGCTGCTGGTGAACGGTCTGCTGGTCGCGGCGGGCTTCGCGGCCTGCACGCAACTGGCTGCGGATACACCCTACTGGCTGGTCTGCGCGCTGCTGTTTTTCACCGGCATGACGCGCTCGATGCAGTTCACCGCGCTCAATACGATCGGTTTCGCCGATGTGCCGCAAGCGCAGATGCGCGACGCCACTACGCTCTTTTCGGTGATGCAGCAGATGAATGCGGGGATGGGGATTGCGGTCGGCGCGCTGATGCTGTCGATCGCCGAACAATGGCACGGCGCCGCTGCCGGGCGGGCGACGGCGGCCGATTTCCATCTGGCGTTCTGGATGATCGCCGCCGTGGCGCTGCTGGCGACGATCGATAGCGCGCTGCTGCCCGCGAACGCAGGCAGCCGTGTGCTGGTCACGCAGAAGCCGGAGAAGTCCGAACGGGCTGCGTGACTCGCTGCGCTTGATGCGCTCGATGCACGCGATGCAAGATCAAGCCGCCTTCGCCAGCTCCGCCTCGATCGCGGCAACCAGCTTCGGATCGTCAGCGGGCGTATCCGGCGAGAAGCGCGCGACCACTTCGCCGCTACGGCTCACGAGGAATTTTTCGAAGTTCCACAGCACGTCCGGCGCGGCGTTCGGCTGGATGCCAAAACCTTCGAGGCGCGCGCGGAACGCACCGTCGCCGGCCGCTTGCGGCTGCGCGCCCGTAAGCGACCGATAAAGCGGATGCTGGTCGTCGCCAACCACCGAAATCTTCGAGAACAGCGGAAACTTCACGCCGAACGTGCCCGTGCAGAACGCCTGGATTTCGGCGTCGGTGCCCGGTTCCTGGCCCTTGAAGTTGTTGGCGGGAAACGCCAGCACTTCCAGACCTTCGGCGCGCTTGCCTTCGTAAAGCGCTTCCAGCCCTTCGTATTGCGGCGTGAGCCCGCACTTCGAGGCCACGTTCACCACCAGCAGCACCTTGCCCGCGTACGGGCGCAGCGTGGTTTGCGCGCCGTCGATGGCGTTCACGGGAATGTCGTAAATCGTGCTCATGTCTGTGTCCTTTGTCGGTTTGTGTCGGTTTGTGTTTGAGGGCTCCGTCGCCGCGGCTATTCGCAGGCCTCGCGCACCATCAGCAGGGCCGCGCTGTCGACGATCGTGATCTGCCCATAGCGGATCTCGATCCAGCCGCGATCGGCGAACGAACGCAATTCCTTGTTGATGCTCTGCCGCGACACGCCCAGCAGCGCCGCCAGATCGTCCTGCGATAGTTTCAGGCCGATCTCGACGCCCGCCTCCACGGCATTGCCGTAGCGATCCGCGAGACTGAGCAGGCGCTCGGCCACCCGCGCGCTGAAATCGGCCAGCCGCGAAAAGCGGAAGCGGTTATTCAGTTCGCGATTGCGCGAGCAGATCAGCTCGAAAAAGCCGCGCATCAACGCGGGCTGGTGCTCGAACAGGTCGAGCATCGACTCGCGCGGGATATGGTACAGCCGCACCGTCCCGCGCGCATAAAGGTCACACAGCGAGCCCTTGCGGTCCAGCGCCGGAATGATGTTGATGACCGAATCCGGCTGGATATATTCGCCGATCACGCGCGCGCCCGACGCGCTCACCCAGCTCGCCTCCAGCGCGCCCGCCAGCACGATGAGGATTTCCTTGCAATCGGCCTGATACGGCACCACCCGTTCGCCGTGCAGCCAGGTCTTTTCGTAACCCGCATCGACGAGCGTGGCCGCTGCGCCCGCCGACCAGTTCTGCAGGCTCGGGCTGGCGAGAAACGCGTTGATGACGCGCTGGCGCGTCACCGGGTCGAGCGCGCGCCGGAACAGCGCCTCGTGCGTCTCAAGCGACGCGGGCGGGACAGCCGTGGAATGCGCGAGTCCCGCGCGCCGTTCGGGCGCGGCGAAGCGCTCCGCTATGCGGGCTAAGGCGGCCATGATGGGTTCTCCGGGGATGAGATGGGCAAACCATTTGAGCATCCGATCCCCACCGGCCCAAACCATGATTTTTTGCTATCCATATCAAGGACGCCGCGCTAAGGCCGCGTCCGTTTTGCGCTTTGTCGCCTTGTTGCTTTGCTTGTTACGCCGGCGCGAACTCGAAAGCCTGCACGCCGTTTTCCTCGACGTAGGTTTCCCAATGCGCGAGCAGCGTGTTCAGGCGCTGCGGTTCGGCATCGGCCAGATCCTGGGTTTCGCCGGGGTCGCGCGCCAGATCGTAAAGCTGCCAGACGCCCGGCCCGGCCGGCGCCGGAATGAACACGGCCTTCCAGTCGCCCTGACGCACCGCGCGACGCCCGAACAGCTCCCAGCCGGTCACATGCGTGGCGTCGTGCACGGCATCGGCTTCGTTACGCAGATACGGCAGCAGCGAACGGCCCTTCACAGCGGCGATGTCGCGCCCGCGCCAGTGCGTGCCCGGATGCTCGACACCCGCGAGTTCGAGCACGGTCGGCACCACGTCCATGACGGTGGCGAACGCGTCGCCCACGCCGCGCCGCGCCAGCGCCGCGTGATGCGCAAACGCCACCACGCGGATGCCGCCTTCGGTCGTGAACGCCTTGTAGAGCCGCGAAGGCGCCGTGCCCGCCTGCGCCCAGCGCGGGCCGTACCAGACGTAGGAGTTGCCGCGCCCGACGTTCTCCAGGCTGTTGTCGTAGTAATCGCGGATAAACCGTTGCAGGTCCGGGCCGAAGATCGGCAGGGCTTCGAGCAGCGCGCCTTCCGCGCCGTTGTCGGAGAGGAACAGCACGAAGGTGTTGTCGAATTCGCCGGTCTGCTTGAGATGGTCGATCACGCGGCCCACGTTCCAGTCGAGCCGTTCGACCATCGCCGCGTAGACCTCCAATGGTGCGCGCGGAGAATGCGCGTGCTTCCGGCGTCAGCGCGTCCCATTCGGGCGTGGGCGCGACGACGGGGTGAGCGGCCACGTCGGTGTCGAGCAGGCCGAGCGCTTTCTGCCGCGCCAGACGTTCGGCGCGCAGCACATCGGGGCCCGCGTCGTAGCGGCCGCGGTAGTGCTCGACGATTTCGGCGGGCGCCTGCAAGGGCCAATGCGGCGCGGAAAACGGCAGATAGGCGAAGAAGGGCCGGTCGTCGGCCTGCTGTCGATGCTCGCCCAGGTACTGGATCAGCTTGTCGGCGAAAGTGTCAGAGGAGTAAAAATCGTCGGGCAGATGGTCGGCGTACAGGCCGTCTTCCACGTAAAGCCCGCGCGTGGAACGCAACAGGCGCGGCTGCTCGTCGTCTTCGCCCACCGGTTCGAAACCGTAGTGATTCGCCGCTCCCGGCAGCAGCGCGAACGAGCGCTCGAAGCCACGCGCGGACGGCGCACGGTCGAGCGTCAGGCCGAGGTGCCATTTGCCCGCCATCGCCGTGAAATAGCCTGCGTCGTGCAGCAGTTCGGGCAGCGCGGCCACGCGGTCGTTCAGATAACCTTCGTAGCCCGGTTTATCGGCGAGATGCGGCGGGCGCGCCTCCGCCATCGTGCCGATGCCCGCGACGTGGTGATCGGTGCCGCTCAGCAGCATCGCGCGCGTGGGCGAGCAGGCCGAGGCGGTGTGGAAATCGGTGAAGCGCACGCCCGCGTGAGCGAGCGCGTCGAGGTTGGGCGTGGCGATCTCGCCGCCGAATGCGCCGAGGTCGGAAAAGCCCAGATCGTCGGCGACGATCACGAGGAAGTTGGGCCGCTTGCTGGAAGGCTGGGACATGGTGTGAGGTTCCGATGAGGTGGTGTGCAATCGCTTGATCGTTCAGTCGCTCGATCGCCGATTCACGTGAGCGCTTAATGCCGGGTGCGCCAGCGCGTGGTCGACGCTTCGAGGCGGCTGCCGAGCCAGCCGAACAACGCGCCCAGCGCGCCGATCGTCACCGCTGCGGCAAGTAGACGGTCCGTGCGAAAGAGTTGCTGCGCGTCCATCATGAACGTGCCCAGACCCACGCCGGACGGCATCAGATACTCCGCGCCGATCGCGCCCAGCCACGCATAAACGAGCGCGAGACGCAGCCCCGCGAACACGCCCGGCAGGATCGCCGGCACGATCAGCCAGCGCAGGCGCTGCAAGGCGTTCAGGCGCAGCGTGAGCGCGACTTCGACAAGCGCGGGCGGCAGACCTTCGACGGCGCGGCTGGTCGCCAGCACCACGGGGAAGAACGCTGCGAGCGCAACGAAGATCACCTTGGCGAGATCGCCCAGACCGGCCCAGGCCGTGAGCAGCGGAATCCACGCGAAGATCGCGACCTGACGCAAGGCGGTGAGCGTCGGGCCGAAGGCGCGGCGCACCCATGGCACCGCGCCCAGGGCGATGCCGAGCGTCAGGCCCGCGACAGCGCCTGCGAGGAGACCTTCGCCTGCACGCGCGAGCGTATGGGCGAGCGCAACGGGCAAGGCGCCGCTGCGCAGATCGTCGAGTGCGCCATGCAGGACCGCACGCGGCGCGGGCAGCAGGTTCGCGTCGACCCAATGCAGATGCGCCGCCACGGCCCAGAGCGCGAGAATCGCCGCCGGCAATACGGCGCCGCGCGCGTAACGTTGCCCGCCACGCGCGGACGTCGCGACGCGCGCGCCCGGCGCTTCATGCGGCCAGCGCACGAGCCAGCGGTCGATACGCTGCACGCCCTGATCGATCGCGAAACCCGTCAGCCCGATCGTGACGATGCAGACGAACACCACATCGAGTTGAAACATCTGACGGCCGTAGACCATCAGATAGCCTATGCCTTCCGACGACGCCAGCAGTTCCACCGCGATCAGCGTGAGCCAGCCCTGCGCGAGCGCCTGGCGCACGCCCGTGAGAAAAGCCGGCAAAGCGGCGGGCACCACCAGCAGACGCACGCGCTGCCACGCGCCCAGGCGCAGCACGCCCGCCACTTCGCGCAAGCGCCACGACATGCCGCGCACGCCGGTTTGCGTGTGGATCGCCACGGGAATCGCCACGGCCTTGAAAATGAGCACGATCTTCAGCGCCTCGCCGATGCCCAGCATCACCATCAGCAACGGCAGCAACGCGAGCGGCGGCACCTGCGCAATCGCATAGAACAGCGGCGCGATGGCGTCTTCCGCGATCACGCTCGCGCCCATCAACGCGCCGAGCAGCGCACCGCCAAGCGTGCCCAGCACGAAGCCGATCGCGAGCCGCTCCAGACTGATCAGCAGATTCGATACGAGACCGTCGTGCAGCAGGTCGCGCGCCGTTTCCCAGACCCGTTCGGGCGCGGGCAGAATCTGCGCCGACATCCAGCCTGCCTGCGAAGCCTTCCACCAGAGCAGATAGACGAACACCGGCAACGCCCACGGCAGCAGCGCGGACCAGGAGATCGCCCGGCCGCCCGCGCGCGCGGTGCTGGCGGTGCGGGCGGCTTCATCAACCGCATCGTCGAGAATCGTCGAATTCGCCGTGTTGAGCATATCGGCCTCGCAGCAAGGAAAAATCGGGTCGGTCGGGTCGGTCGGGTCGGTCAATACGTGAAGCGCAGCGTCGCGCCGACCATGCGCGGGTCGCCCGCCATCGCCGTATAGGTGTTCTGCACGCTCGCGAACGACGCCAGGTAGTAATGCCGGTTGAACAGGTTGTGCGCCCAGATCGAGAAATCCCACTTGTGCGCGCCGCTATTGAGGCGCCAGCCCGTCGCGAGATTGAAGATGCCGTAGCCCGGCAGGCGGCCGTAGCGCGAATCGTCGAGCGTGCCGTACTGGTTCGAACGCAGCGACCACACGCCGGTGATGTACTGGTCAATGTCGTGGCCGATCGGGAATTCGTATTGCGCGCTCAGATTGGCGATCCAGCGCGGCGCGCCCGAAACCGGCTTGCCCGTGAGATTGCAGGTGGTCGCGCCAGTGGCGATGGTGGTTTCCGCCGCGCACGGGCCGTTGGTGTACGAGCTATAGGTGGCGTTCACGTAGGACGCGTTCAGGCCGAGCGTCAAACCGCGCAAGGGCCGCGCGCGCAGGTCGAGTTCCGCGCCGCGCGAGCGCACATTCGCGCCGTTGGCCAGCACCTGGGTCACGAGTCCGCTGGACGGCACCGTCACGTAAGTCGTGGCCTGATAGCCGTTGATCTGCGTCCAGAACAGATTCGCGTTGAGCACGAGCCGATGATCGAGCCATTCGCTCTTGATGCCGAGTTCCGCATCGTTGGCGCGCTCCGGGCCAAACAGCAGCGAGTTCGCGCCCAGCGTGGGCGCGGAGCCCACCGCCATATTGATGCCGCCGGACTTCTCGCCGTGCGACAGCGTCGCGTAGGCGAGCACGTCGGACGTCAGCTTGTAGCTGAAATTGAGCATCATCGACGGGCTGATGCCGTGCTGCCCCAGTTGCCCCGATTGATACGCGCCCACCGCCGCATTGCGCAGCGCCAGCAGGGAGCCGCTGAGTTCCGCGCCGCCCGTCGGGGCGAGACGGTTCACGTAACCGGTCTTGTCTTCGTAGGTGCCGCGCACGCCAGCCGTGAGGTCGGCGCGCGTGTTGATATGCCACGTCGCCTGGCCGAACAGCGCGGCGCTATTCGTTTCGACCGAAGCCGGCGAAACAGCGGTCACGCCGTTGAGGATGCCGCGATTCACGCCGTACTGGAACAGATCCGCATCGGGGCCGAACGCGGTGAAGGTGTTCGTGTTGGTCTGCTCGTAGAAGTAGTACGCGCCCACCACCCAGTCGATCGGGCCGCCCGTGGGGGAAGCCAGTCGCACTTCCTGCGAGATCTGGTGATCGTCCACGCGCACGCCCGCATTGCTGATGGCGGGCACGGGCAGGCCATCGCCATCGTTGGTCGGCGAGAAGTCCCAGAAGCGCGCCGCCGAAATCGACGTGAGCGAATAGCCGGACGGCAGCCTGTAATTCACTTCCGTCGATACGCCGCCCTGATGGACGTTCATGTGCGGCGTGGTATCGGTATTGACCTGAAACTGCGAGGGATTCGCCACGGGCGTCACGCCCAGCAACGCCGCGCGCGACGAATACGTGCTGCCTGTGGGCACGCCGTAGAGCAGCAGCGCGCCGGTGTTCGAATTCTGCGTGTTGTAATCGGCGATAAAACGCACGCTCAAATCATTGTTAGGCTTCCAAAGTAACTGGCCGCGCACGCCGTAGTTGGACACGCCATTCAACTGACTGCCGTTGTACAGATTCGTCACGCTGCCGTCGCTGTGCGTATGCTCCAGATCGAGCGTGCCCGCCAGCGTTTCCGAAATCGGCCCGGACAGATGCGCCTTGGTCTGCGCGTAGCCGTCGTTGCCGACCGATTGCTCCAGATAGCCTTCGGTATGGAACTGCGGCGGACGCGTCGAGATATTGAGCACGCCCGCCGTGCTGTTCTTGCCGAACAACGTACCTTGCGGCCCGCGCAGCAAATCGACCTGCTGGATATCGAGCAGATCGAACACGGCCATGCCGGGGCGGCCCAGATACACGTTGTCGAGATACACGCCAACGCTCGGCTCCAGATTATCGCTGGCCGGATTATTGCCGATGCCGCGAATCGAAATGCTCGACTGGCGCGGATTGATAAACGCCACATTCAGGCTCGGCAAAGTCTGCTGCAAATCCTGGATGCGATAGAGACGTTGACGCTCCAGCTCCTGCCCGCTGACCGTCGAAATAGGCGCAGGCACTTTCTGCGCGCTTTCCGCACGACGGCGCGCCGTGACTGTGAACTCCTTCAGTTGCACGGGGTTTTCGCTTTTTGTCTGCGGGGCGTCGGTTTTCTGGGTCTGCGCGGCGCTGGCATCGTCCTGTGCCCACGCCGTCGTGGAGGCGAATATCGCTGCGGCAATGACCGTCAGCCGGAAAAACGTCGGGTGGTCCTTCATGTTGTTATAGGTGCCTTTTAATTCGCTTTTGCCGTTTTTTCGACTTCGCCGAAGGTGCGATAAGGTTGCCAGCGCGAGCCGAGCTTCGTTTGCGCAAGCGCCTGATTCAGATACCTCGCGTCAACCCACTGATCGACATCGAAGCTCTGGCGGATCATGCCAAGCTGCTTCGCGGTATCGACATCGCGCTTGAATGCGTTGACGAAGTACGGATCGAGCAGCGGCGAGAAAAACGTGGCCGGATCGCTATCGCCAATCTCGTTGCGCCAGACCGAAACCGGCGTGCCCGCACGGGTCTGTTCGAGTTGCAGATACGCATCCAGATTCTTGCGATCCGACACCCAGTCCGATGCCGCGAGCACGTTGGTCACGACCTTCTGCGCCCACTCGGGATGCGCACGCAGAAAATCGTTCGACGCCACCAGACCCGCCTTGAATGTACCGACGCCATCGCGGCCACGCGTGCTCACCGGAATCTCGACCAGCCCTTTGTCCTTGAGAATGAATAGCGACGACGGCCCCCAGACGGCATCGATACGATGCGCAGCAATGGCCGCCGCCGCGCCATTGAGATCGAGATTGACGATGCGGAAATCGCGCTCGGTCAGGCCTTCGCTACGCAACACGCTGTCGAACGAGAGTTGCAGCGCCGTGCCGCGAAAGAGTGCGATCTGCTTGCCTTTGAGGTCCTTGAGATCCTTGATGCCCTGCCCCGGCTGCACCGCCAGATAACCGTTGATATCGCGCGCGAGCGCTGCGATCAGCCGCGTATCGAGTCCATTCGCGCGGCCGATGATGCCCGCGAGATCGCCCAGAAACGCCAGATCGACCTGATGATTCGCGAAGGCTTCGTTGATGGCCGGCCCTGCGCCTTTGAAGAAAGTCCATTGAATCTTCACGCCGTCTTTCAGGAAGGCTTTTTCCAGCGCCTGGTTTGCGTAAAGCACGTCGACCACACCGCCGCCCGCAGGCTTCGAAGCAGCGCCGATATAGGGCACTGCAATACGGATCACGTTCTGTGCATGAGCCGTGGGCGAGACCAGTGCCAGCAGCGCACACGCGACGACAGAGACGGCATTAACAAACTTGAAAAAGCGGTGTGCGAAAAATCGACGTGCCACGGGAACCCCCTGCAAATAAGCACTTTTTATGCGCATGCCGCCACGCCGAATCGCGACGGCATGCCGTTCTTCATCAAGCCGCGGCGGCGAGCTTCGGATTCTTTTCGACGCGGCGCGTCACGCTCGAGCGGCCATCCACGCTCACGGGCACTTCGCCCGCCAGCGTCACGCGCCGCACCACGCGGCGTGCATCGCCGTAATCGTTGACGGCATAGTGCTGCGTCGCGCGGTTGTCCCAGATCGCCACATCGCCCGCCTGCCAGCGCCAGCGCACGATGTTTTCGAGGCGCGTGATATAGCCCTGGAACACTTCGAACAGATGATTCGATGCCGACCCAGGCAGGCCGATGAAGTGCTTGAAGAAGTGGCCCAGCACGAGCGTTTTCTCGCCGCTTTCGGGATGCACGCGCACCAGCGGATGCTCGGTTTCGTAGCGCGTGGAAACGAACACTTCGCGATAACGCTCGTAAGCCGCCTTCGCCTGTTCGCTCAGCGTATTGCGCGAGTAACTGGCGGCGGCCGCGTAGTCGTAATCGTTGCTATGCACGGCCCAGAGTTGCTCGGCCAGCGTCTTGAGCGTGTCCGGCAGATCGTCGTATGCCGTGGCCGTGTTGGCCCAGACGGTATCGCCGCCCACCTCGGGATTGGTCACGCCGCGCAGGATCGACGCCTTCGGGTAGGCATCGACGAACGTGACGTCCGTGTGCCACGAATTGGCGCGGCCGCCGTGCAGCGAATCGAGTTCGAGCAGATATTCGGTGCCTTCGCGCACCGGCACCGTGGGATGCGCGACCGGATCGCCCAGCAGCTTCGCGAACGACTCCTGCTCCTGATCCGTCAAATGCGTCTGATCGCGAAAGAAAATCACTTTATGCCGCAACAGGGCCGCGTTGATGGCTTCCAGCGCCGCCGGTTGCAGATCGCCCGAGAGGCGTACACCGCGAATCTCCGCGCCGATACGGCCCGTGACCGGATGAATGGACAGTTCGCCGCTTTCCACTACGTTCAGTTTCGACATGATTTTTCCGCCTGAAAATAAAAGGAATCCTTATGAATCAATATGGAAAGCGCCGGCTTGAGATCGTGCGCGTTTCCGCGTCATTCAGATCGTGGCTTCTTCAATGCGCCGCAATCGTTACAACCATGCTACCGGGACATCGTTTGAATATCTGTCTATGCCTTGACAGTCCAAAGCACACATTCAGCTATGCGAATGAGCGCCGTGACCCAGCAGCGCGTGCAGGCGCTCGCGCTGCTGCTGGAATGCGGTTTCGGCGCGATGGCGCGGATACGGCAAGCCAATCTCCACCGTCGCGCGCAACGGGCCGGGGCGCGGCGCCATGACGACCACGCGATCGGCCAGATAGACCGCTTCTTCAACATCGTGCGTGACTAGCAGCATCGTCAGGTCGGCGGCTGCGCGAATGCGCAGCAGTTGATCGTGCATCTGCGAGCGTGTGAGCGCATCGAGTGCGCTGAACGGTTCGTCGAGCAGCAGGAACGCAGGCCGCGCAACGATCGCGCGCGCCAGCGCCACGCGCTGCGCCATGCCGCCCGAAAGCTGATGCGGCAGCGCCTGCTCGAAGCCCGCGAGCCCCACCAGCGCGATATGTTCGTTCACGCGCTGCTGCACCTCGGCGCGATCGAGCTGAAAACGCGCGAGCCCGAGCGCGATGTTCTGCGTGACGGTGAGCCAGGGAAAGAGACGCGGGTCCTGAAACACCACGCCCGCTTCGTCGTTGCCGATTTTCGGCGCCACGCCATCGACGAGAATCTGCCCGTCATAAGCCGCGTCGAGCCCGCACAGCAGACGCAGCAAAGTGGATTTACCGCAGCCGCTTTCGCCGAGAATCGCAATGAATTCCTGTCGGCGAATATCGAGGTCGAGATCGGCGAGAATCGCGCGCGGCTGCCCGCCAACCTGAAAGCGCTTGCTGACGCCGTGCAGCCGCACGAAAGCCGTGGATTGAGCGTGTGAGGCAGGCGCGCCGCTGCGATACGGCGCCGTTGTGGGAGCGTTCATGCTGAGCCTGATTGTGGGAGCCTGAGGCGTCCATTATCAAAAAGGCCCGGCCGGGTTGTCTGTCAAAGAGTGGTCAGATTACCCGGCGATTTGGCGCTATCGATATTCCTGAATACGGCTTGATCGATAGAGTGAGTGAAAGGCTTTGGCAAGGAATGGCGCAGCGATCAGCCCGGCGATTGCGCCGAAGGCGCGCCGGGCGATTCCAGCAATGAACGCGCGAAGCGGCGGTAAAGCCACGCGCTGCCCGCTCCCGCTACGATCAGCATCGGCCCGAAGGCCACTGACTCGACGAGTCTGAACACGGGACTGTGCCCGCTTTCGCCCAGCACCCAGTTCGCCACCGCACCGACCAGAGCGGTCGGTAAGAGGATTGCGCATAACGAAAGCGCAAGCACGCAATGAAAACCCACGATGCGCCGGACGTTGCCACGCGAGTCGCGCCATGCCGCGCGCAGATTCAGCGGCCGCCCAAGCGCAACGTGGCAACCCACCAGGCTACACCGTAAATTGATCCAGACCGCCAGCATGAGCGCCGCAAAAACCAGCGTCATGGAAAGCGCGCGCCCGTGGCCGTGAATGCCGATGAAACGCAGGATCAGTATGGCAATCAGCGGACCGAGCAGGATACTCAGAAAATACGCGAGAAAAAAGCCGAGCGAGACGCCGTAATAACGCCAGAGATTCCGGCCCAAGGGCAGTCCGGTATGAGATTCGCCCAGCACCACGTAACGTATTGCCTGCACGGCCAATACGTTCATGACCAATAGCTTGAGAAGATACAGGCCCAGGATGAGCAGCGGTATCAACAAGGAATGTCGTCTGGGCGCGTGATGCAATTTGCTTTGCATGAATTGCACAAAGTAAATCGCCACGGTCGTGGCGGCGATCAACAATGGCCGCTGCCGGACCATTCTGATTGAATCGCGCCACGTGCCCGTGATGCACTCTTCGAACGTTATCGTTGTCATGGCTGACGTCCCCCGTTTGACGCGCCACGTCTTTCTGCCTGGGTGGCGCTAACCGCAATGCATGTTTTAGATGTCTTATCGGCTGCCTGCCGATTCTGCCATGCAAATCCGGGACGTGTACGGGGGTTGAGCGCCAGCGTGCTCCAACGTACGTTATGCCATGGCGCCGTCGCGCACCACGCTTGCCAGCCTTTCGATATGCTCCGGGCCGATACCGCAGCAACCGCCGATCAGCGACGCCCCGGCCTGCGCCCACGAACGCGCGAATTCCGCATAGCCTTGCGGTTCGAGATCGGCGCGCAGCTTGCTCAAGCCGTCGTTCGCGGCCATCGATTCGCGCTCCGGTTCGAATGCGTTCGCGTACACGCCCAGTTCCAGCGCGGCGCCGTTGCGCTCGCGCACGTCGCGCGCTTCCACCACCGCCGCGCGCATGATCTCCGCCTGGCTGCAGTTGAACAGGAACGCCTGCGCGCCCAGTTCCAGCGCCGCCTCGACGGCGGCTTCCACCGTTTCGCCCGAACGCAGCCGCGCCCGCTCGCGGCCTTCGACGATTGCCTGCACATCGCCGCTGTCGTCGAGCGTGAACGACAGCCACAGCGGACGCACATCGTCGCCCAGCGCACGGCGGGCGGCGCGCGCTTCATCGATCGAACTCAGCGTTTCGCCGAGCCACAGATCGACGTGCGGCGTGAGACCCTGCACGAGCGCATCGAGCAAGGGCGCGGCTTTTTCGGCATCGAACAGATCCGGCCGATACGAACCGAACACCGGCGGCAGCGAACCCGCCACCTTCACGGCACGCGCCTCGCCTGCCGCAGCGGCCGCTTCACGCGCGAGACGGCCCGCGCGATCCGCAAGCGCGACGCCTTGCTGCGCGAAACGCTCCTCGCCGATATGAAACGGCACGACCGCATAGGAATTCGTCGTCACGACATCGGCACCGGCGCGCACGAAGGCATCGTGGGCCGCGCGCACATACTCGGGCGCTTCGATCAGCGCAAGCGCCGACCATTCCGGCTGTTTGAACGGCGCGCCCATGCGCAGAAGTTCGCGGCCCATGCCGCCATCGAGAATTCGGATCATTGTTGTAGCCTGAAAGTTGTCGGGGTTGCGGCGCGCGAATGGCTCGGCGAATCGCTCAGCGCAATGCGCCAATCGTTTCGACGCGCGCGCCGCTTCGTGCCGCATTGCCCTTGCTATGCGGCGTTTCGCGCACGAGATAGCGATTGAGGCGCTTTTCCAGCAGCGCAGCAGGCCAGGTGAGCGCCACGACTAGCGCGACATACACGATGGCCGCGCCCGCCAGCGGTTCATAAACGCGGAAGGTCTCGAAACGCAGCGTATTTGCGGTGCCGAGCACATCGAACACGGTAATCGTGGAGGCCAGCACGGTGGATTTCATCAGCAGGATGGTTTCGCCGATCAAAGCAGGCAGCGCGAGCCGCAATGCACGCGGCCCGACGATGCTGCGCAGCACACGCCAGCGCGACATACCGAATGCGTAGCCCGCTTCCACCTCGCCCGCGGGCACGCCCGCAATCGCGCCGCGCAGAATCGTCGCCACATAGGCGCTCTCGTTGATTGCGAGCGCAACGATCGCGTACCAGTACGCATCGCGCAGAAACGGCGAAGCCCAGCTATCGCGCATCCACTCGCGCGGCAGAATCTGGCCGAAGCCGTAGTAAAGCAGATAGATCTGCACGAGCAGCGGCGTGCCGCGAATCAGCGTGATCCAGCCGCGTGCGGGCCAACGCCATGCGAAGCTACGCGCACCGGCGGCCAGCGCGAGCGGCACGCCAATCACGAGACTCGCTGCGCCGGAAATAAAGGTCAGCGAGAGCGTGGTGGGCACGGCCTCGATGAGTTTCGGCAGCACGGTGCCGGTGAGGAACGCAAACGAGAACATCAGAGCGAAGCCAGCCGCACACCGCGATTCACGCGCTTTTGCAGCGTGCCGAACACGGCCATCGAGCCGATGCTCAGCGCAAGAAAGAGCGCAGCGGTGACGAGATGAAAGAACAGATAATGACGCGTCGCGCCAGCCGCGAGCTGGCTCGTCTTGAGCAGATCGGAAAACGAACCGAGCACGCTGATATAGGACGCATCCTTGGTCGCGTTGAGCCAGACATTGCTCACGCCCGGCAACGCAAGCCGCAAGGCAAGCGGCAAACGCACGCGCCGGAATACCTGGGCGCGCGTCATGCCGAACGCAAGCGCGGCCTCGACCTGGCCCGCCGGCACGGCGATCAACGCGCCGCGAAAGATATCGGTGAGATACGCGCCCTGAATGAAGCCGAGCGAACAGATCGCCACCGCGAGCGGATCGAACGCGAACGCAGGCGACACCAGATGCGCGGCGTGCAGCGCACTTTCCAGCGCGGGCGCGAGCGCATAGAACGCGATCAGCAGGCAAAGCAATTCGGGCAGCGCGCGCACGACGGTCGTGTAACTGCGGCCCAGCACGCGCAGCGGCGCATGGCGCGAGAGCTTGGCGCCGCTGCCCGCGAAACCCGCCAACGTGCCGACAGCAAATGAACCGGCCGCGACCGCGACCGTCTGCGCGAAGGCCGCGGCGAACTCGCGGCCATAACCGCCGTTACCGAACGACAGCAGCGCGAAGACGGAGGTATCGATCAGCACGGAATCAGTTGCTCTTTTCGATCGTGCCTTGCAGCTTGGGGTATCGCGCGGTGATCGCGTCCCACGTGCCGTCCTTTTGCACCTGGGCGATGGCATCGGACAGACGCGCGCGCAGCGCATCGCCGCGACGCACGCCGCCGCCTACGCCCAGACCGAGTACCGGATCATCCTTGCAGGTGCCCTTGATCTCGAAGTCCTTGCCGTCCGGCGAATTCAGGAACGCCGTGAAGAGGCCCTTGCCTTCCTGCACGTAATCGACACGACCGGCGACCAGATCGGCGAGCGCGTTGTCGAACTTGTCGAAAGACTTGATCTGCGCGTCGTGCTTGAAGCGCGCGTCGAGGAAGGCCGAGAAGTTCGTACCGGCTTCCACGCCAATCACGCGGCCCTTGAACGTCGCGGGCACGGCGCAGTCGACCTTGCGCTTATCGCTCTTTGCGCCGACGAAGACCGTGGGCGACTCGTAGTACGGACGCGTGAAGTCGATCACTTTCTGACGCTCGCCCGTGATCGTCATCGACGACCAGATCACGTCGATCTTGCCGTTTTGCAGCGAGGGGACGAGGCCGTCCCAGGCGATATCTGAGAGCTGGCAATGCACATTCATTTTCGTGCAGACAGCATTGAGCAGATCGATTTCCCAGCCTTTCCAGCTACCCGAAGCGTCTTTGGAGAAGAACGGCGGATAGGATTCCGCATCGACGCCGATGCGCAGCGTGGGTTGTGCTGCGGCGACGAGCGAAGATGCAGTGATGGCCAGCAGGGCGGCGGCGAGGCGGGTAATGCGAGCGCGCATGTCGGAGTCCGGTTTTTAGAGTGCGGTCGCCTTGGGCGGCGAAAGGGGGGGACTTTAGCGGGTCAGGTCGCAGCTTTCAAATAACCTTTGGTTGTTTGTATATTTTTTTGGGCTGTGGGGGAGGAGTTGGGGCGTTTTTTTTGGGGGCGCTCGATTGTTATTTCTATTTCTTTCTGCTTTTTTGTTGGCATTTCCTTGTGGTCGTGTCGGTCTATTAGCGTCGCCCCTGTGCGGGGCGGCACCTACTTTTCTTTGCAGCGGTGTATGGACTGGAGACATAGGTAACAGGTGTACGGAGACATGGGTAACACATTCTCCGTTCACGTTTGCTGGTTCAGATTGATAGTCCCAAAGCAGTGGTGCGCAAAATACAGGTCATAGCAGTCGTCTTCTCCAGCGCGTTCGCGAATGCCTACCGGCAGATTGTGCAGCGCGCTGGATACCTTGAATCGCCGCTGCCTGAAGCGTAGCTCTCCGTTCCATCCGACGCGTTGCACGACATCGTTTTCCCCATATTCGATCGGCGGCAGGATCGCAGGGAATGTGCGCGCACTGGGCCGATAACGCGTGACAGGCGTTTTCATATC
>NZ_JAAGPR010000021.1 GCF_017104965.1 Paraburkholderia sp. Ac-20340 | reverse complement strand
CCGGAACGCGCGCTGCCCGCGCCGCGTGCGCAGGCGCCGCGCGCGTTGCCGCCGCAGGCGGGCGAGCGCATGTCGGTGGCGTTCGCGTTGCAGACGCTCGCCGAGGTGCGCGATGCGCATGCGCTCGTGGTGGAAGAGGCGCCCAGCGCACGCCCCGTCATGCAGCAGTATTTGCCGATGCCGAAGCCCGGCCGCTTCCTGACGATGGATAGCGGCGGGCTGGGTTTCGGCATGCCTGCGGCCGTAGGCGCTGCGCTCGCGCGTCCTGGCGAGCGTGTGATCGCGTTGATCGGCGACGGTTCCAGCATGTACTCGATCCAGGCAATCTGGAGCGCGGTACAGATGCATTTACCGATAATCTTCGTCATCCTGAATAACACGCGCTATGCGGCGCTGCAGGATTTCGCGCCGGTTTTCGGCTTCGCGAAGGAAGACCCGGTGCAGGGCACCGATCTGCCTGGCCTCGATTTCGTGATGCTCGCGGCAGGCATGGGCTGCTCCGGTCAGCGCATCAGCGAAGCCGCGCCGCTTGCCGGAGCGCTACGCGAAGCATTGACGGCGAACGGCCCGGCGCTGATAGAAATTGTCGTGGCCTGATCCGGCTGTCTCGCCGATTTGCGCTGCGTCACATTGCGGACGCAGCCACAGCACTATCCTTTCCGACTCAGCGTGAAAAAACTCTAAGAGGAGACCGTAATGCAAGAGGCATTGGACGTGGCGATTCTGGGCGCGGGTGCAATGGGTTCGCTGTTCGGCGGGCTGCTGGCCGAAGCGGGGCACGACGTCACGCTTGTCGATATCGACGACGCGCATCTGGAGGCCATCCGCCGCGATGGTCTGCGCATGGCCACCGACGCCGGCGAGCGCGTCGTCACGAAGCTGCATGTGTGCCGTCCCGAAGCGGCGCAGCGCGCGCCCGAACTGCTGATCGTCTTCACCAAGACGATGCATACGGAGGCCGCGCTGGCAGCGGCAAGTGCGCTGATCGGCCCGCATACCACGGTGCTTTCGCTGCAAAACGGCCTGGGCAATGTCGAGCGTCTCGCGCGCAGCGTGCCGCGCGAGCGCATTCTGGTGGGCGTAACGACATGGCCGGCCGACAAACCCGCCGCCGGACGCGTGAATTCGCACGGCAGCGGCATGATCCGCCTGATGAGCGCCGATGGCGAGAAACGCGAAAGCGTGTTGCGCACGGTCGCGGCGCTCAATTCGGCAGGCCTCGCCTGCAGCGCCGACACCGACGTCTGGATCACGATCTGGGAAAAGGTGGCGTTCAACGCGGCGCTCAACAGTCTGTGCGCGGTGACGCAGTGCACGGTGGGCGAATTGTCCAACGTGCCCGATGGCCCCGAACTCGCGCTGAAGATAGTCGCCGAGGTTGCAGCGCTCGCGCGCACAAGCGGCGTGGCGGTGGACGAGGCGCATATCGTCGATAACGTGCGGCACGCGCTGGCGAATCATCGTTCGCATCGGCCTTCCATGTTGCAGGACGTGCTGGCAGGCCGCAAAACCGAAATCGAGGCGATCAACGGCGCGGTGGTGGAGGCCGCGCGCGCCGTGCCCATGGCGGTGCCGTGCACGCAAACGCTGCTGCAACTCGTGCGCCTCGTGGACGCCAGCGCGACGCGTTAGTGAGCCCGTTGCGCTCGAAAAAAGCAGTATCGGCAGCACACAACAATAGATGGAGACACGCGATGAACACTTCCCCAGCGGCTTCGGCAGAGCTTAGAGATGCATCCGTCGCCGGCATCGCCCGCGGCGGCACGACGGTCGATATCGGCCAGGTGCTCGACGATGGCCCCTTTACGCTGCTGCAAAAATGCGTCGTGGTGCTCGCGGCGCTGTCGATCGTCGTCGATGGATTCGATAGCCAGCTCATCGGCTTCGCCATTCCGATGCTCATCAAGGAGTGGGGCATCACGCGCAATGCGTTCGCGCCGGTCGTGGCTGCGGGGCTGATCGGCATGGGAATCGGCAGCGCGTGTGCGGGCTTGTTCGCGGATCGCTTCGGGCGGCGCTGGGCGGTGATCGGCAGCGTGCTGGTGTTCGGCACGGCAACCTGCGCAATCGGGCTCGCGCCGAATATCGCTGTTATTGCGGGGCTGCGCTTCGTGGCGGGGCTGGGCATTGGCGGCGCACTGCCGAGTTCGACGACGCTGACCGCCGAATACACGCCCGCACGCATGCGCACTTTCGCGGTCACGGCGACGATCGTCTGCGTGCCGCTGGGCGGCATGCTCGCCGGGCTATTCGCAGCACAGGTGCTGCCGGTGTATGGATGGCGCGGTCTGTTCTTCGCGGGCGGCGTGTTGCCGCTCATGCTGGCGGTTGCGCTGCTGGCCTGTCTGCCGGAATCGCCGCGTTTTCTCGCGCGCCGCACGCAACGCTGGCCGGAACTCGCGCGGCTGCTCGGCCGCATGTCGCGCGATGTGGCACCCAACGCCACGTTCACCGACCTGCGCGAGCAACGCGCCGAAAAGCACAGCGGCTTCACCGCGCTCTTTCGCGATGGCCGCGCGCGCGACAGCGCCGCCATCTGGGGCGCGTTCTTCATGTGCCTGCTGGCGGTGTATAGCGCGTTTAGCTGGTTGCCGTCGATGCTCACGGCCGAGGGCCTGTCCGTCTCGCTCGCGGGTTACGGGCTGAGCGCGTACAACCTGGGTGGGGTGATCGGCGCTTTGGGGTGCGCGCTGGCGATTTCGCGCTGGGGCTCGCGCTGGCCGATGTTGCTGTGCTGCGCGGGCGGCGCGCTGAGCGCGTGGATGATACTCGGCGTGGGCGCGACGCAGCATACGGGCTGGCTGATCGCCGGGCTCGGCCTGCACGGCCTGTTCGTGAACGCGGTGCAATCGACGCTTTATGCGCTCTGCGCCTACGTCTATCCGACCGGCGTGCGCGCGACCGGCACGGCTTCGGCGCTGGCGTTTGGGCGTATCGGCGCGATTCTTAGCGCGTTTGCCGGTGCGGCCGTGATCACGGCGGGCGGCGCGTTCGCCTATCTGCTGATGCTCGGCGCGGCGATGGCGGCGGTGCTGATTGCGCTTGCCATCGTGCGTCGGCATATTCCTGCCGATCAGGCGCGCTGAAAGCGGCCGCGCGCCCGTGCTCTGGCGAGACGGGCGCGCGGCGCTTTGCAGCGTGGCGCCTACGTCGCCAGTTCCACGCGCTTGATCTCCTTCACGATCACGAGATAGCTGAACACGGTGATCGCCGCGTTCACGCCTACGAAGGCGAGCGCGCTGTCGAACGAGCCGGTCTTCGCCACGAGGTAGCCGATCACGATCGGCGTGACGATGCCGGCCACATTGCCGAACATATTGAAGATCGAGCCGGACAGGCCGATCGCTTCCTTCGGCGCCGTATCCGCCACCACGGCCCAGCCGAGCGCGCCCAGACCCTTGCCGAAGAACGCCAGCGACATCAGCGCAACCACCAGCCAGTCGCTATGCACATAGTTGCAGCCGACGATACACGCCGACAGCGCCATGCCGCCGACAATCGGCGCCTTGCGTGCGAGCGTGAGCGAAGCGCCGCCGCGAATCAGCGAATCGGACAGCACGCCGCCCAGCACACCGCCGAGGAAACCGCACACCGCCGGTAGCGACGCCACGAGTCCCGCCTGCAGGATCGTCATGCCGCGCGCCTGCACGAGGTAGATCGGGAACCACGTGAGGAAGAAGTAGGTGATGACGTTGATGCAGTACTGCGCGAGATAGACGCCCAGCAGCATGCGGTTGGTCAACAACTGGCGCATCAGTTGCCAGCCGCCATTCGCCTTGCGTTCTTCCTGCGTGCGGCGCTGATGGCCGTTCACGAGGCCGCCGCCTTGCTCGATGTAGTCGAGTTCCTGGCGGTTCACATGCGGATGGCTGGCCGGATTCTTCATGACCTTGAGCCAGACGACGGCAAGCACCAGACCGCCCACGCCCATCATCAGATAGACGTGATGCCAGCCGTAGGCGTGCGTGACCCACGCCATCAGCGGCGTGAACACGACGGCGGCGAAGTATTGCGCCGAATTGAAGATCGCCGATGCCGTGCCGCGCTCTTTGGTGGGGAACCAGCTTGCGACCACCTTGGCGTTGGCCGGGAAGGCCGGCGCTTCGGCCGCGCCCATCACGAAGCGCAGTGCGAACAGCGCGGCCACGGCGGCCGCGGCGCTGCCGAGCACGCCAATCGCGCTTTGCAGCAGCGTGAACAGCGACCAGAGGAAGATGCTGGCCGCGTAGACGCGCCGCGCGCCGAAGCGGTCGAGAATCCAGCCCGCCGGCAGTTGCGAGAGCACATAGGCCCAACTGAACGCGGAAAAGATATAGCCCATGCGGATGGCGTCGAAACCGAATTCGGCGCGCATGGCGGAACCGGTCACCGACAGCGTGGCGCGATCCGCGTAATTGAGCGTGGTGATGATGAAGATCAGCGCGAGGATGACGTAGCGGACTTTCGTGCGCGTCGCGGCATCGGCAGCGGCCGGATTGGCGGTACGGCTCAACGGCATGGTGATGAACCCTTCGATGTGCGGGAAGCTGGGCTTCCCTGTCTCAATACTGCACTTGTTGTCATACGTCTTTGCAACTTGTCAGGGGCAATCGTACCGCGCCTGTCAGCGCAGGATCAATCGAGTTGCACGCTATTTCGTTGATATTCAGGGTAAACGTGGATTTGTGCGGCCCGCGCGCGTGTGGGATCGTCCCGAAAGTTGTTCGACAACATGGGCGCCATGGCCGATGCGACAGACGCAACTGCACATGGCGCGACACGGAGAAGAAGGCAAAACATGAACAGAAAGGTGGTGCAGGGGATGGTGGGCGCGATGATCGGACTCGCAGGCGCGGCGTTGACAACCCAGGCGGCGCAGGCGGCGACTTACGTCTATGTGTCGAACGCGGATAGCCAGGATATTTCGGTGTTCCGCATGGACGAGGGCAATGGCGCGCTGGCCGCGGTGGAAACCGTGCCCGTCGGCGGCACGGTGATGCCGATGGCGCTGTCGCCCGATCATCGGCGGCTTTATGCGGGGCTGCGCTCGCAGCCGTATCGCGTGGTGAGTTTCGCGATCAATCCGCTCGACGGCCGCCTCGACGAACTCGGCCGCGCGCCGCTGGCGGAAAGCATGGCGTATCTCTCGACGGATGCGACGGGGCGCTATCTGCTGTCCGCGTCCTATGGCGGCAACCAGCTTGCGGTGAACCGCATCGGCGCGGATGGCGTGGCGGGCGCGGTACAGCAGACCATCAAGACCGGGCCGATGGCGCATGCGATTCGCGTGTCGGCGGATAACCGTTACGCGTTTGCTTCGGTGCTGGGTTCGGATGCGTGGCTGCGTCTGCGCTTCGACGCCACGACGGGTCAACTGACGGAAGACGCCGCGCCCGCTTACGCGCTGCCGGAAAAATCCGGCCCGCGCCATTTCGTGTTCGCGGCGGATGGGCGCTTCGTTTATCTGATCGACGAACTCGACGGCAAACTGCACGTGCTCGCCTTCGACCGCACGCACGATACGGTCAAGCCGATCCAGACGATTTCGATCCTGCCGGCCGATTTCCACGGCGACAAACCGTGGGGCGCGGATCTGCATCTGACGCCCGATGGGCGCTTCCTGTATGCGTCGGAGCGCACCTCGAGCACGCTGGCGGCGTATCGCGTGGATGCGGTCACGGGCAAGCTCGAACGCATCGGCACGTATGCCACGCAGAAGCAGCCGCGCGGCTTCAATATCGATCCTTCGGGGCGCTATCTGTTCGCAGTCGGCCAGTTGTCGCCGACGATGAGCGTTTATCGCATCGACGCGAAGACGGGCGCGCTGCACGAGACCGGGCAGGCTCCGGTGGGCAAGGGCGCGAACTGGGTCGAGGTGGTGAACTACGCGGGATCGAACGAGTAAGTCCGGGCGATCCCGCCTGGGGCTAGCGCTCGCCGCTCAACTGGGTGGCGAGCACTTCCATCCACACCGCGCCGACGGCTTCGAGCGCGGTTTCAACGGACGTTCCCGCGTCCAGCGCCACGAGCCGGCACGGATGGCCCGTGACCGAACCGAGCCAGTCGAGTTGCTCCACGTGCGCGCTGCACAGCGCGAGCAGACAACCCGGCGGCAGCGGCGCGAGCAGGCGATCGACATCGGCGGGCGCGCGTTTGAAATCCGCGCCCGGCTTGCTGAACGACGCCAGCCAGTCGGCATGCAACTGCGCGACATCGTGCAATTCGAGCACGCAACACTGCGGCGCGGTGCCAAAGCGCTCGCACAACGCGCGGGCGATCGCCGGCGGCGTGGTGCCGTCGATGACCGCGCAAACCTGCGTCAGCGAACAGGGCGCGCGCAGCCACGCCCAGCGCGACGAATCGACCTCGATGGCGGCGCGCATGGCGATCAGCCGTCGCGGAACAGGAAGCTGTACGCATTGAGCGCGGGCACGCCGCCCAGATGCGCGTACAGGACCTTCGAGCCTGCCGGAAACTCGCCCAGCCGCACCTTGTCGATCATGCCGTGCATGGATTTCCCCTCGTAGACCGGATCGGTCAGCATGCCTTCCAGGCGCGCGCACAGACGAATCGCCTCCAGCGTGCCGTCGTTCGGCAGACCGTATTCCGGGCCACCGTAACGCGTATCGAGCACGATGTCCGTATCGCGAATCGGCTTGCCTAAATCGACGATCTCCGCCGTATGGCGCGCGATGCGGGCGATCTGGTCGCGCGTCTGCGCCGGCTTGGCCGAGGCATCGATGCCGATCACGCGGTCGGCGCGGCCGTCGTGCGCGAAACCCACCACCATGCCCGCCTGCGTGCTGCCCGTCACCGAACACACGACGATGTAGTCGAACTTGAAACCCAGTGCCTTTTCCTGCTCGCGCACTTCCTCGGCAAAGCGCACGAAACCCAGACCGCCGAGCGGATGTTCCGAACAACCGGCCGGAATCGGGAACGGCTTGCCGCCCGCCTGGCGCACGCTTTCGAGCGCGTTTTCCCAACTCGGACGAATGCCGATATCGAAACCGTCCGGCACCAGTCGCACATCGGCGCCCAGGATGCGCGACATTTCGATATTGCCGACGCGGTCATACACCGCGTCGTGATAGTTCACCCAGTTCTCCTGCACGAGCACGCACTTGAGACCGAGATGCGCGGCGACGGCCGCTACCTGGCGCGTCTGGTTCGACTGAATTCCGCCGATCGACACCAGCGTGTCGCAACCCTGGGCGAGCGCTTCGGGAATCAGGTATTCGAGCTTGCGCGTCTTGTTGCCGCCGAACGCCAGGCCGCTGTTGCAGTCCTCGCGTTTCGCATAAAGCTCGACCTTGCCGCCCAGGTGCGCGGAAAGCCGGGGTAGCGGCTGGATCGGGCTCGGGCCGAAAGTCAGCGGATGGCGGGGAAATCGATCGAGATTCATGCAGCGCTCCTTGATGTCGATGAGGGTTCGTCCTGTCGCGATAAAAGAATGATAAAAACGCGCGCAAAAAATGAGCTTGCGAAATAAATATCGATTACTTACTTTGACTGCGTGAGATGTTCTGCGGAAACACTTTTTGTTCGTCTAGCTGGAGCAACACGCAATGAAATTAAGCCGAAAGACCGACACCGGCGTGCCTGCCGCGCCTGCGCTGGATCGCATCGATCGGGCCATCCTGCGTCAGATGCAGACCGATGCGTCGATCTCGAATGTGAGCCTCGCGGCGAAGGTGAAGCTGAGCGCGCCCGCCTGTTTGCGGCGCGTGGAACGGCTCAAGGAGATGGGGCTGATCCGCAGCGTGGTGGCGCTGCTCGACCCGAAGGCGCTGGGCGCGGGGATGGTGGTGGTGATCGGCTTCGTGCTGGATCGCTCGACGCCGGAGGCTTTCGCGGAATTCGAGAAAGCCGCGCGCAAGGTGTCAGGCTGTATGGAGTGCCACGTGGTCACGGGCGAATTCGATTACTTCATGCTCGTGCGCACGCGCGACAGCGAGAGCTTCAACCGGCTTCACGCCGAGCAGTTGCTCTATCTGCCGGGCGTGCGGCAGGTGCGCTCGTTCATGGTGCTCAAGGAGATTCTGTCGACGCATGCGCTGCCGATATGAGGCGGCTATAAAGCGGCAGCGCATGCGTCGTGGAGGCGTCAGCGCAGCGAGCAGTTGAGCCAGTGCGAAATGCGCTCGCCATCGAGACGCGAACCTTCGGCGCTCGCGCTATCGAGCATCGTGACGATCACGGGACGGCGGCCGTGAACCATCACGCGCATCACCATGTTGTGCCCCGACTCGTTGATAAAGCCGGTTTTCTGCACGCTCGCCTGCACGCGGCCGTAACGCACGAGGCGGTTGCTGCTCACATATTGGAGCTCGCCGTGGCCGGTCGGGACGAGTTGCTCGTTGTCGGTCGAGTAACGGCGGATCAGCGGATAACCGTTGGCCGCGCGCACCAGCGACGCCAGTTCGCGCGCCGTCGAGACGTTGTGCGGCGAAAGCCCGGTGGCGTTGACGAAGTGCGTGCTCGTCATGCCGAGCTGCCGCGCCTTGGCGTTCATCGCCGCCACGAATGCGGGGCGGCCGCCCGGATAGTCGCGCGAGAGCGCCGCCGCCGCGCGATTCTCCGACGACATCAGCGCGATATGCAGCATGTCGGCGCGCGTGAGGCGCGAACCGACCGTGAGGCGCGAACTGGTGAACTTGAGCGTGTCGAGATCGGCGCTGGTTACGCCGATGCGTTGCGCGTAAGCGGAGTGGTGCTGGTCGAGCCAGACCACGGCCATCATCAGCTTGGAAACCGAGGCGATAGGCGCGACGTGATCGGCGTTACGGGCATAGAGCTGCGTATGCGTCTGTTCGTCGACGATATAGACGTTGCGCGAAAAGAGCCGCGTGCGCGAAGCCATCGTGAAGCCGCAGCGCGCGAGCAGGTGCGGCTTGTTCGCGGCGGTGGGCGTTGCCGTCGCCGTGGCGCGAACGGGCGCGCGCACCGATGCATGAGCCGATGCCCGCGAAGGCGACGCGCCAAGCGGCGTGTGTTTCGATTTCGTGCGTCGGGCCTGTTTCGCGCGCCGTTTGGCCTCGGGCAGTTTGCTGGCGGCGACGGCGGGCGTGGCGCGATGCACCGAACGCGGCTTGCGCGTGAGCTTCTTTTTCTTCGCCGTGACGTGCGTATGCGCGCGCGCAGTAGCGTGATGCGCGTGCGACGTGGCGGCGAAACTGGTGGTCGCCGTGACGCTGGCGAAGAACAGGGCGGAAAGGGCGATCGAAATTCGGGAAAGGGAAATCACCGGCAGAGGCAGTTGAAGCAGGTACGAATGGACTGAATACGCGGCGCACGCGCGGGCGGACCTCCATATTACATGTCATGTAAGGCGCGGAGCAGATTCTTGTAGGATGAACGGGGGAGAAAGTGTTGAAGCACGGCGCAGGCGCATGCGTGTTACCGGTCTCAGGGTTATCGCGGATGCTTGTGTCAGGAGGCGCTTTTAGAATGTTTTTCTACCGATACTGCGTAATTACGCTTGTTCCTGGAGTGTTCGATGCCTCGCTTTGCCGCCAATCTTTCGATGATGTACACCGAGCACGCTTTTCTGGACCGCTTCGAGGCGGCGGCGCGTGACGGGTTCGAGGCCGTCGAATATCTGTTTCCCTACGAGCACACGCCCGCAGAACTGAAGGCGCGGCTCGACGATGCGGGTCTCGCGCAGGTGCTCTTCAACGCGCCGCCGGGAGACTGGGCGGGCGGCGAGCGCGGGATCGCGTCGCTGCCGGGCCGCGAGGACGAATTCCGCCGCGGCATCGACACCGCGCTGGGCTACGCGCGCGTGCTCGGCAATCGCAAGGTGCATGTGATGGCGGGCATCGTCGCATCGCCGGACGCTCGCGCCGCGCAGCGCGAAACGTATCTGAAGAATCTTGCGTTCGCGGCGCAGGCCGCGCAGGCCGAAGACGTCACGATCCTGATCGAGCCGATCAACCCGCGCGACATGCCCGGCTATCTGCTCAACCTTCAGGACGACGCGCAGGCCATCTGCCAGGCCATCGGCGCGCCCAACCTTCAGGTGCAGTTCGACTGCTATCACTGCCAGATCGTCGAAGGCGATCTCAGCGTGAAGCTCGAACGCGATATGGCGAACATCGGCCATATCCAGATCGCGGGCGTGCCCGAACGTCACGAGCCCGATCGTGGCGAGCTCAACTATCCCTGGTTGTTCGAGCGCATCGACGCGCTTGGCTATAACGGCTGGATCGGCTGCGAGTATCGTCCGCGCACGACGGCGTCGGCGGGACTCGGCTGGGTCCGGCCTTATCTGCCCGCGCGTGGCTGAATGCCCGTCGCCGGGCGTCGTCGCGCAGGGCCATAATCAGTTGTCGCTTTCCCACAGGCATGAACGGAGCAATCGAACATGAAAGTGCTGATTACCGGTGGTGCGGGGTTTCTGGGTCAACGTCTTGCGCGCGATCTGCTCGCGCGCGGCGCGTTGCGCAAGACATTGCAGGGCAGTGGCGGCACGCCCGAGCCGATTACCGAGCTGGTGCTGCTCGACACCACGCCGGCGGCCTCGCCGGTCCCTGACGATGCGCGCGTGCGCGTCGAAACCGGCGATGTGGCGGATCGCGCGGTGCTGGAGCGCCTGATCGACACGGATACCGCCGTGATCTTCCATCTGGCCGCCATTCTCAGCGCCGAAGCGGAAGCCGAATTCGATCTGGGCATGCGCATCAATATCGACGGCACGCGCGCGCTGCTCGAAGTGTGCCGCGCGCGCGGGCATCGTCCGCGTCTGGTGTTCACGAGTTCGGTGGCCGTGTACGGCGGCAATCTGCCCGAAGAAGTGCAGGACGATACGGCGCTCGATCCGCAATCTTCGTACGGCGTGCAGAAGGCGATGGCCGAACTGCTGATCGGCGATTATTCGCGGCGCGGTTTTGTCGATGGGCGCGTGCTGCGTCTGCCGACTGTCGCGGTGCGGCCGGGGCGTCCGAGCGGCGCGGCGTCGTCGTTTGCGAGCGGCATCGTGCGCGAGGCGCTCAACGGCGAAACCGCCGTGTGCCCCGTGAGCGGATCGACCAGCATCTGGCTGCTGTCGCCGCGCAAGGCGGTGCAATGCCTCGTGACGGCCAGCGAAATGGAAGGCGAGGTGCTGGGTACGCGACGCATCGTCAACCTGCCGGGCGTTTCGACGACCGTCGACGAAATGATCGAGGAGCTGAGCAAGTTCGGCGGTTCGAAGGCGGTCGGCCGCGTGGAGTGGGTGCCGGACGACGTGATCGAGCGCATCGTCAGTAGCTGGCCGTCGAGCTGGAACGTCACGCGCGCGAAGAAACTGGGCTTTTCGGGCGACGCGTCGTTTCATGCCATCATCAAGGTCTATGTGGAAGACGAACTCCCCTGGGCGGAAAAGAAGCGCGCATGAATCGAAACGACTACGAAGTGCACGATGCGCGCTTTCGCTCGCTGATTCAGGCGAACGCGCCGCTGGAAAAGATCGCCGGCGATTGCCTCTGGACCGAGGGCCCGGCGTATTTTCCGGCGGCGGACATACTCGTCTGGAGCGACATTCCGAACAATCGCCTGATGCGCTGGGCGCCCGGTCTGGGCGCGGGCGTGTTTCGCGTCAACGCGAATTTCAGCAACGGCAATACGCGCGATAACGAAGGCCGGCTCGTGAGTTGCGAGCATGGACGGCGCTGCATTTCGCGCACCGAGCATGACGGCAGCGTGGTCGTGCTGGTGTCGCACTACGAGGGCAAGCGCTTTAATTCGCCGAACGATCTGATCGTCGATACGCAGGGCACGATCTGGTTCTCGGACCCCGACTACGGGATCATGAGCGACTACGAAGGGTTTCGCGCGGAAGGGGAAATTGGCGGCTGTCACGTCTATGCGCTCGCGCGCGGAGAACGCGAAGCGCGCCGTGTCGCCGACGATTTCGTGAAGCCGAATGGGCTGGCGTTTTCGCCGGACGAATCGCGGCTGTATATCGCCGATTCGGGGGCGTCGCACGTGGAAGGCGGCCCGCGCCATATCCGCGTGTTCGACGTCGAGCGCGGCGCGCTGCGCAATGGCCGCGTGTTCATCGAGATGACGAACGGCGTGCCGGACGGTTTTCGCGTGGACGAGCACGGCAACGTCTGGACCAGCGCCGAAGACGGCGTGCACTGCTATTCGCCGCAGGGCGAACTGCTGGGCAAGATCCTGCTGCCGGAAGTGGTGTCGAACCTCACGTTCGGCGGGCTGAACCGCAACCGGCTGTTTATTACGGCGACGTCGTCGGTTTATTCGGTCTACGTTGGCGTGCGCGGTGCGGGGCGCTGAGCGGCGCCCGCTGCCTTTTCCTTTGCCTTACGCGGTGGTCGAGATCAGGCCAGTGGTTTGACCGCTGGCCAGCATCAATTGCACGAGTTCGGCCTGCGCGGTCTGCAGCGACGATTCGATCTGGCTGGCCTGCGAGAGCTTCGCGTTCTGCTGCGCCGAGGCGTCCGATTTCGCCGTGGTCGCGGCTGCGTTGCCGGTCTGGCTGCCGTCCGACGAACCTGACGTGCCCGCTTGCGAAGCCGCCGACGCTGCCGCCGACGACGATCCGCCCGAATTCTGCACCTGCGCCAGTTGCGCTTCGAGTGACTTGATCAGCGCCTTGAGTTTGTCGATGGCGGTCGTGGTCGCATCGCTCGTCGACGATGACGAACCGCCGCCACCTCCGCCTCCACCGCCGCCCGATTTTTTCGCGCTCGACGTCGAGGTCGTGGACGTGCCCGACGAAGTCGAACTGCTGCTGGACGTGCTGCTCGTGTCCGTGCTGTTCGTGCTGCTGGTGTTCGCGGTCGAATTCGATGCGCTCGTGTTGCCCGTGGTGCTGGCGTTGCTATTGGCCCCGGCCGTACTGGTGCTGGTCGTCGCGGTGGCGTAAGTGGCCGCGCTGGTTGGCTGGATCTGCATGGATTCCGGTCCTTGAAATGGTGCGGCGCCGCTGGCGAACGCGATAAATACCCCTGATCCGGATTACGGCCGTGTAAGAGCAGGCCTTGAGCGCTCATTTGTTACGGGTGTTTACCAGAAGTTGTGCGCGAGTAAGGTTGAGGCCGTGCCTCACCCGCATTCGGTTCCGGCCCCACTCCGGCGTATGATTCGATGTCGCGCCTACGCGCCCAACCGAACGCTTTCGCCACGGCATCCGCCGGGCTTTCTCAGGCATGCAACTTCCCGGCTCCACCGTTCCGATCTCGCTCGTTGCAGGTTTTCTCGCGGCTGCGCGCGCGCAGCCCGAAGTCGTCGAGCGCTATCTGGAGGAGGCGGGCATTCCCGGCGAGCTGCTGGACGAACCCGGCGCGCGCGTGACCGAGGAGCAGTTCTCCACGCTCTACCGCATGCTGGCGATCGAGATCGACGATGAAATGCCGGGCGTTTTCAGTCGTCCGTTTCGCAGCGGCACGCTGAAGTTTCTCTGTTTGAGCCTGCTCGATGCGCGCAATCTGGAAACGGCGCTGCATCGCTTTGGCCAGTTTTTCCACATCGTTCTCGACGATTTCCGGCTCGAATCGCGCCGCAGCGAATTGCTGGCCCAGGTGGAACTGCGCCCGCATCCGGCCTTTGGCGCGCTCAGCCCGCTCGGTCAGGAACTGATGCTCAAGCTCGCGCATGGTGTGTCGTCCTGGCTGATCGGCCAGAAGATCCCGTTTCTGCAAGTCGATCTGGCCTGCGAGCGGCCGGCGCACGCGCACGATCATCGCTACTTCTTTTCCGGGCCGGTGCGCTTCGGTTGTGAAACGGCGTTGTTCCGCTTCAGCGCCGCCTATCTGGACATGCCGATCCGGCAGAGCAAGCGCAATCTGCGCCAGTTTCTCGCGCGCTCGCCCGGCGACTGGATTTTCGAATCGTTCAGCGAGCAACTGGTCAGCCATCAGGTGCGTCAATATCTGGCCAGCACGCTGCCGGAGATGCCGACCATCGAAGCCGCTTCCGATCATCTGCATTGCTCGGTACGCACGCTTTGCCGCAGGCTGGCCGCCGAAGACACCTCGTTCCAGGCGCTCAAGGACGAACTGCGCCGCGACGTGGCGATCCAGCGCCTGACCGATACGCAGGACACCATCGCGGCCATTGGCGCCGATATCGGCTTCGACGACCCCAGCGCTTTTCATCGCGCGTTTCGTCACTGGACCGGCAGCACGCCCGGCACCTATCGCGGCCGCGATTGACGCGCACCCCCTCGTCTGGGTGGGACGGGCGGCAAACACACCAGGATGAACCCTGGTCACCCTTTTAAACACGCGTTCTTCAGGCAGAGCGTGGCCAGATTTGTCACTAGATGGGCCGGTTTGGACAGTCCATCGGCGCGCCTTTGCCGCTACGATGGGTCGGACATTGCCCCTGTCGCTGCGCATATGCCGCGTAGCTGCAACCGGATAACCGGCTGCTGGCAGGGCTTCCCCGATCTACCGCGTGATTGAAAGGTTCGCCATGAGCTTTACTGCCCCCGTCAAGGACATGCTGTTCGTATTGAAAGAGCTGGCTGGCATCGACGCTGTCGCTGCGTTGCCCGGCTACGACGATGCCGGCTTCGAAACCGCCCAGGCGGTGCTCGAGGAAGCGGCGAAGCTCTGTGGCGAAGTCATCGCGCCGCTGAACGTGGAAGGCGACCGCGCGCCCAGCAGCTGGCGCGACGGCGAAGTCACGGCCACGCCGGGCTTCAAGGCCGCGTTCGAGCAATTTGCCGAGGGCGGTTGGCAAGGTTTGCAACATCCGGTCGAATACGGCGGTCAGGGTCTGCCCAAGCTGATCGGCACGCCTTGCAACGAAATGACCAACGCGGCGAACCTCTCGTTTGCGCTGTGCCCGCTGCTGACTGACGGCGCGATCGAAGCGCTGCTCACGGCCGGCACGGAAGAACAGAAGCAGCGCTATGTGCCGAAGCTGATTTCGGGCGAATGGACCGGCACGATGAATCTGACCGAGCCGCAAGCCGGCTCCGATCTCGCGCTGGTGCGCTCGCGCGCCGAGCCGCAGGCCGACGGTTCGTACAAGGTGTTCGGCACCAAGATCTTCATCACCTGGGGCGAACACGACATGGCCGATAACATCGTCCATCTCGTGCTGGCGCGCGTGCCGAATGCGCCCGAAGGCGTGAAGGGCATCTCGCTCTTTATCGTGCCGAAGTTCCTGATCAACGAAGACGGCACGCTGGGCGCGCGCAACGACGTGCATTGCGTGTCGATCGAACACAAGCTCGGCATCAAGGCGAGCCCGACCGCGGTGCTCCAGTACGGCGATAACGGCGGCGCAATCGGCTATCTGATCGGCGAAGAAAATCGCGGCCTCGAATACATGTTCATCATGATGAACGCGGCGCGCTTCGGCGTGGGCACGCAAGGCGTGGCGATCGCCGAGCGCGCGTATCAGCAGGCTGTGGGTTATGCGAAGGAGCGCGTGCAGAGCCGCCCGGTCGATGGTTCGGCAAAGCAGTCGGTGACGATCGTGCATCACCCCGACGTGCGCCGCATGCTTGCGACCATGCGCTCGATGACCGAAGGCGCCCGCGCGCTCGCCTACGTGGCGGCCGGTCACGCCGATATCGCCCACCGTCACGCCGATGAAGCCGTGCGTGCGCGTCATCAGGCGATCTACGAATTCCTCGTGCCGATCGTCAAGGGCTGGAGCACGGAGATGGCCAACGACGTCACGAGTCTGGGCGTGCAGGTGCATGGCGGCATGGGTTTCATCGAGGAAACCGGCGCGGCGCAACACTATCGCGACGCGCGCATTCTCGCGATCTACGAAGGCACCACGGCGATCCAGGCGAACGATCTGATCGGCCGCAAGACGGCGCGTGACGGCGGTGCGGTGGCAAAGGCGCTGCTCGACGAGGTGGCGCAAACCATCGAAGCGCTCGGTCAGGCTGAAGGTGCCGCCGCGGCATCGTTGCGCGCGCAACTGGAATTGGGCGTGCAGGCGCTGTCGCGCGTGATCGACTTCGTGCTGGAAAACGTCAAGCGCGACCCGAACGCGGTGTTCGGCGGCAGCGTGCCGTATCTGAAGCTCGCGGGCATCGTGCTGTGCGGCTGGCAGATGGCGCGCGCCTTGCTGGCGGCGCAGCGCAATCTCGCCGACGATCCCGCGTTCTACGGCGCGAAGATCGCCATGGCGCAGTTCTACGGCGAACACGTGCTCGCGCAGGCGGGCGGTCTCGCGACGGCGGTGCTGACCGCGCGCGGCGATCAAGGCATCCTCGCGCTCGCCGAAGACCAGTTCTGATGTTCTGATTTGCCCGGCGCGGCGGCCACAGACGCCGCGCGCCGGAAGATGGGGGAGACGCAGTATGAATGCGAACAACGCAAACGATCTGATTGCGCAGTACGGTCCGCGCGAATCGATGGAATATGACGTGGTGATCGTCGGCGGCGGGCCTGCGGGTTTGTCGGCGGCGATTCGACTGAAGCAACTGGCCGCGGAAAAAGGTGCCGAAATCGGCGTATGCGTGCTGGAAAAAGGCTCGGAGATTGGCGCGCATATTTTGTCGGGCGCTGTTATGGACCCGCGCGCGATCACCGAACTCTTTCCCGACTGGAAAGAGCAGGGCGCGCCGCTGAATGTGCCGGTTGCCGAGGACAAGTTTTTGTTCCTTTCGGAGACCGGCGCGAAATCGGTGCCGAACTGGGCGCTGCCCGATAACTTCAAGAATCACGGCAATTACGTCATCAGTCTCGCGAATGTGACGCGCTGGCTGGGGCAGCAGGCCGAAGCGCTGGGCGTCGAGATTTTTCCGGGCTTTCCGGCCGCGGAAATTCTCTATCACGACGATGGCTCGGTGAAGGGCGTGGCCACCGGCAATATGGGCATCGGCAAAGATGGCGAGCCGACCGAGAATTTCCAGCTCGGCATGGAATTGCACGCGAAATACACGCTGTTCTGCGAAGGCGCGCGCGGGCATCTGGGCCGTCAACTGAATGAGACGTTCAAGCTCGGCAAGGACGCCGATCCGCAGGTGTATGGCATCGGCATCAAGGAGCTTTGGGAGATCGATCCCGCGAAGCATCAGCCGGGGCTTGTCGTGCATACCGCTGGTTGGCCGCTCGAAAACGATACCTATGGCGGCTCGTATCTCTATCACACGGAAAACAACCAGGTGATGGTGGGTTTTATCGTCGGGCTGGCGTATACGAATCCGTATTTGTCGCCGTTCGAGGAATTCCAGCGTTACAAGACGCATCCGGCGATCCGCAAATATCTGGAAGGCGGCAAGCGTGTTTCGTATGGCGCGCGCGCGATTACGGCGGGCGGTCTGATGTCGCTGCCGAAGCTGGTTTTCCCCGGCGGCGCGCTGGTGGGCGACGATGCGGGCTTCCTGAATGTCTCGCGTATCAAGGGCAGCCACGCGGCAATCAAGTCTGGCATGCTGGCGGCCGAAGCGGCATTCGAAGCCGTGCAGGCGGGCCGTCAAGGCGATGAGCTGACGGCTTACCCGCAAGCGTTCAAGCAGTCGTGGCTGCATGAAGAACTGCATAAAGCCCGCAATTTCAAGCAGTGGCTGAGCAAGGGCTTGTACCTGGGCACGCTGATGGTCGGTCTCGAACAGAAGGTGCTGGGCGGCAAGGTGCCCTGGACGCTGCATCACCAGCATCGCGACCACGAGACGCTCAAGCCCGCGTCGCAATGCAAACCGATCGTCTATCCTAAACCTGACGGCAAGCTCACATTCGACCGGCTTTCTTCGGTGTTTATTTCGAACACGAATCACGAAGAGAATCAGCCCGCGCATTTGACGCTCAAAGACGCGAATGTGCCGGTCGGCATCAATCTCACGACTTACGCCGGACCGGAAGCGCGTTTCTGCCCGGCAGGCGTTTATGAATTCGTGAAGGACGATGCGGATGCAGACCGTTTGCAGATCAACGCGCAGAACTGCGTGCACTGCAAGACCTGCGATATCAAAGATCCGACGCAGAACATTGTCTGGGTCACGCCCGAAGGCGGCGGCGGTCCCAACTATCCGAACATGTAATGCCCGCCGCGCTCAGGCGCGGGGACCATCGAACGAGGAGTGCATATGAGCAAGGAAGTCGTAGTCGTCGGCGGTGTACGAACCGCCATCGGTAAGTTCGGCGGCAGCCTGAAGGACGTGGCGCCGACCGAACTGGGCGCGCTGGTGCTGCGCGAACTGCTCGCACGCAGCGCAGTGAAGCCCGAAGACGTGGGCCATGTGGTGTTCGGCAATGTGATCGCGACGGAGCCGAAGGATCTGTATCTCTCGCGCGTGGCGGCCATCAACGCGGGCATTCCGGAATCGACGCCCGCTTTCAACGTGAACCGTCTGTGCGGTTCGGGCCTGCAGGCGATCGTATCGGCCGCGCAGACCATCATGCTGGGCGACGCCGATGTCGCGATCGGCGCGGGTGCCGAGAACATGAGCCGCGCGCCCTATATCACGCCCGATGCGCGTTTTGGCGCACGCATGGGCGATGTGCGTCTGGTCGACATGATGCTCGGCGCGCTCAATGATCCGTTCCATACGGTGCCGATGGGCGTGACCGCCGAAAACGTTGCGCGCAAGTTCGATATCTCGCGCGAGCGTCAGGATGCGCTGGCGCTCGAATCGCATCGCCGCGCGGCGCAGGCGATTGCCGAAGGCCGTTTTGCTGGCCAGATCGTGCCGGTCAAGCGCACGGTGAAAGGCCGCGAAGTCGTCTTCGATACCGACGAGCATCTGCGTACCGACGCAACGATTGAAGATTTTTCGAAGCTCAAGCCGGTGTTCGCGAAGGAAAACGGCACGGTCACGGCGGGCAATGCGTCGGGTATCAACGACGCGGCCGCCGCTGTGCTGCTGATGTCGCGCGAAGCCGCCGAACAGCGCGGCATTGCGCCGATGGCGCGCCTCGTGGCCTACGCGCATGCGGGCGTCGATCCGTTGCATATGGGCATCGGCCCGGTGCCGGCCACGCGTCTTGCGCTGGAGCGCGCGGGTCTGCGTATCGAAGACCTCGACGTGATCGAATCGAACGAAGCGTTCGCAGCGCAAGCCTGCGCCGTGACGCAGGAACTCGGCCTCGATCCGGCCAAAGTGAATCCGAACGGTTCGGGCATTTCGCTGGGCCATCCGATCGGCGCGACGGGCACGCTCATCACGGTGAAGGCGCTGCATGAACTGCAACGCGTGAACGGCCGCTATGCGCTGGTGACGATGTGTATTGGCGGCGGTCAGGGTATTGCAGCGATTTTCGAGAATCTGCGCTAAAGCGGTTAGCGTTGTACGGCACGAGACTGGAGACACACATGCAACACGAGGCGATTCAAGCGAACGACGCGGATGATGTGAACGAGGACGCGTCGTCGGCCTATGCCTATCCGCTGCTGATCAAGCGCCTCCTGCAGACGCCGCTGTCGCATGCGCGCGACCAGGAGATCGTCTATCGCGGCAAGGTGCGCATCACTTATGCGCAGATGTTCGAGCGTATCGCGCGCCTCGCGAACGGCCTGCAAGGGCTGGGCGTGAAGAAGGGCACGACGGTGGCGGTGATGGATTGGGACAGCCACCGTTACCTGGAGTGTTACTTCGCAGTGCCGATGATGGGCGCGGTGCTGCAGACCGTCAACATCCGTCTTTCGCAGGCCGAGATTGCCTATACGATCGATCATGCACGCGCGGAAGTCGTGCTGGTGCATGCAGATTTCCTGCCGGTGCTGGAAGCGATCCGCGAAAAGCTGCCGCGTGTTCACACCTTCATTCTGATCGACGATGAAGGCAATGTGACGCCGCAGCCGGGTATCGAATTCGCCGACGAATACGAGCGTTTGCTCGCATCCAGCGGCACGCATTTCGATTTTCCCGACTTCGACGAAAACACGCGCGCCACCACTTTCTACACGACCGGCACGACCGGTCTGCCGAAGGGCGTGTATTTCTCGCATCGGCAACTGGTTTTGCACACCATCACGGTGATGGCGGCGCTCACGAGTCCCGAGAGCGGCCAGCGCGTGCATCGCGGCGACGTCTATATGCCGCTTACGCCGATGTTCCACGTGCACGCGTGGGGCATGCCGTATATCGCCACGTTGATGGGCGTGAAGCAGGTGTATCCGGGCCGTTATGTGCCGGATCGTATCGTGGAGTTGCTGCGCGACGAAGGCGTGACTTACTCGCATTGCGTCGGCACGATCCTGCATATGCTGCTGAGTTGCCCGCAGGCCAAAACGGCTGATTTCAGCAAGTGGAAGGTGGTGATCGGCGGCGGCGCGCTGCCGCATGGTCTGGCGCGCGCGGCGCTCGAACGCGGCATCGACATTTTCACGGGCTATGGCATGTCCGAAACGTGCCCGGTGCTGACGCTCGCGCAGTTGATGCCGTCGCGCGAACCGCGCAGCCTGGACGAAGAAGTGAGTCTGCGTTGCCGTACGGGCTTGCCGATTCCGCTTGTCGATCTGCGTATCGTCGATGCCGAAATGCGCGACGTGCCGCATGACGGCGTGGCGAGCGGCGAAGTGGTGGTGCGCGCGCCGTGGCTCACGCAAGGTTATCTGCACAATCCGGAAGCATCGAAGGTGCTGTGGGAAGGCGGTTATCTGCACACGCAGGACGTGGCGCGCATTGGCACGGACGGCTATCTGCAGATCACGGATCGGATCAAGGACGTGATCAAGACCGGCGGCGAATGGGTGTCGTCGCTCGATATCGAAAGCCTGATTTCGCAGCATCCGGCCGTGGCCGAAGTGGCGGTAATCGGCATCAAGAGCGAGAAATGGGGCGAGCGTCCCGCTGCTGTGATCGTGTTGCGCGAGGAGCGCGACGCACCGGTCAGCGCCGAGGATATTCGCACGCACGTGATGCAATTCGTCGAGACCGGCAAGATCTCGAAGTATGCGGTGCCGGAAGTGGTGAAGTTCGTCGACGCACTGGAGAAAACCAGCGTGGGCAAGCTGAACAAGAAATGGCTGCGTGAGAATTTCAATTGATGTAGCGGCAGAATTCCGGCGCCTCGGTGGCGGGCCACGGTGGCGCCGGAGAAGTGCAGCGATCCTTCGTGCGCGCCTTGGGCGCGCTTTTTTTCGTCGGTACCTGACTTAAGTCGGGCGAGCCTGGCGTGCCCACGGCAGGCGGCGTTTCGCTGACGTATCGAGGCGCGGCCACTGCATGCGCTCCACGGTGATCTGGCGACGCGGCGCATCGGCGATAAAGCGGTCGAGCGTTTCGCGGATATCCCGGTCGACGAAATCGGCGCGCTCGGCGTCGATCAATACGGTCGCGCGATCGGGAATGCGTGCGAGGCAGCGCATCAGCATCGGCTTCGCAAGAAATGAGGCATCCTTACGAAATGACAGCAGGTAGTGGTCGTCATGTTCGGCGAGCGCGAAGGTATCGTCGAGATTGGCGCGCATCGCCAGCAGCATGCTGACCGCAATGCCGATCCCGATGCCGATCAACAGATCGGTCATCAGCACGCCCACGATGGTCGCGATGAAAGGAATCAGGCGCTCCACGCCTTCGCGCATCATCGCCACGAACAGCGCGGGCTTTGCGAGCTTGTAGCCGGTCTGGATCAGGATCGCCGCGAGGCAGGCCAGCGGGATCAGGTTCAGCACGGTCGTGAGCGCGAATACGCTCACGAGCAGCAACACGCCATGCACGAAGGCGGAAAGCCGCGTGCGTGCGCCCGCGTTGAGGTTCGCGGAGCTACGCACGATCACCGCTGTGATCGGCAGGCCGCCCAGCGCACCGGCGATCATATTGCCGACGCCCTGCGCCTTGAGTTCGCGGTCGGGCGAGGCGCGGCGGCGTTGCGGGTCCATCTGCTCGACGGCTTCGAGGCTCAGCAGCGTTTCCAGGCTCGCGACCACGGCGAGCGTGAGCGCAACGCGCCAGACATCGGCATCGACGAACTGGGTGAAATCCGGCAGCGCGAGTGCGCCTGCCAGCGCATCGAGCGAGGCGAGCGAATCCAGCGCGACGCGTTGCTCGACCGGCAGCGCAAATGCGGGCGCGAAGGCGTCGAGCAGAACCGTCACGCCGATACCCAGCGCGACCACGGCGAGCGGTCCGGGCACCGCGCGCACCAGCGCAAAGCGTTTCGCACGCGGCGTTTCCCATGCGAACAGCAAGGCGACGGAAACGGCGGCGAGCACGAGCGCGGGCACAAGCACCGGGCCGAACGCAGTATCGATCGCGACGGAAGCGTGGGTGGTAGAAGCGGCGGAAGAAGCCGCGTGCGCGCCGACACCCATCGCCAGCGGCACCTGTTTGACGATCAGCAGCAAGCCAATCGATGCCAGCATGCCCTTGATGACGGGCACCGGCACGAAGCTCGCCAGTTGCCCGGCGCGCACCAGACCGAACACGACTTGCAGCGCGCCCGCGATCAGCACCGCGCACAGAAACGCAGAAAAACTGCCGAGCGTGCCGATGGCGGACACCACGATCACGACGAGACCGGCGGCCGGGCCGCTCACGCTCAGATGCGAACCGCTGAGCAGCGCCACCACAAGACCGCCGACGATGCCGGACAGCAGGCCGGCGAACGGCTCGACGCCGGACGCCGTGGCGATGCCGAGACACAGCGGCAGCGCGACGAGAAAGACCACGATGCCAGCGAACAGGTCGCTGCGCAGGGTCGCGAAGTCGATGGAACGAGATTTCGGCATGGAAATTCCAGAGTGGGGAGTTCGATCCAAAGGTCTTTCAGGCGGCGACGGCGGCGTTGTGCGCGTCGTGCAGTTGCAGCAGCCGGCCTTCGCGCAGGCCGAAAACCCAGCCGTGCACTTGCGGCCGGCGTTTGGCGTCGCGCAGGATCGGCGAGGCTTCGAGGCGCGCGACCTGCTCGATCACATTGAGTTCGGCGAGACGGTCGACGCGTGCATCCATGTCGTCGATGGCGTCGAGGTCCGCGCGATGTCGCGCGGCCAGTTCGCGCAGTCCGGCGATGCGACGGTTCACGAGCGGCAGTGCGGGCGAGGGCGCCGAAAGCGCGGCGCGCACGCCGCCGCAATGGTGATGACCGCACACGATGATGTGTTCGACTTCGAGTGCATGCACGGCGTATTCGACCACGCTGGAGGCGTTGGCGTCATCGGCGGCGAACAGGTTGGCAATATTACGGTGTACGAACAGTTCGCCGGGCCGGGCGTTGATGATGCGCTCGGCGGGCACGCGGCTGTCCGAACAACCGATCCAGAGTACGCGCGGCTGCTGGCCCTGTGCGAGTTGGGTAAAGAAGTCCGGTTCTCGGGCCGCTATTTCGCTGGACCACGCGAGGTTGGCAAGCAGGAAGCGTTTCGGAGGGTTCATCGTTTCAGACTCCAGGTCGGCGGGGGAAGTGAGTTTACGAATAGCTTTCGATAGGATGGTTCCGAAAATAAATCGCGCGCGACGAAAAAAAATCGAAAAATATTCAGCGTGGATGTTTTGTTAAATTCGCATGCGCGGGATGACATTTGGGGCATCGAAACCTGGCGTATCGACGCTCTAATCGATTTCCTTTCATGCCTCTTGTAGATTTAACAATTTGACGTTATATTTTTTATAACAATAGAACCTGAGAGAGCACCGCAGCGACGCGGCGCGCCTGTGTATCGTTCTGGCGCGCCGCGATCGCCCGGATTGTCGTATGGCTTCATCCGATATCTGGTTGGTCCGTTATCCGTTATTCCGTGAAGCGCTGTTTCATGGCGCCATGCCGCTTGGCGCGTTGCCGCCCCAGGCGCGCGCGGTCATCGCCCAGCGTGTGTTTGCGGGAGGTGCTGCGGGAGACATTGCCGGGAGCACCGCCCGGCACGTTGTAAGCGATGTGCGCGTGGCGTACGTCGAACTGCCCATGACGCTCGTCGACGAGGCAGTGCGCGCTCATTGCGAACTCGATGAGGGCGAGAATCTGGACGCCGCGATCGGCGAAACCCGTTTGCACTATCCGCGCGTGGCGCGTCCACCGTGTCTGCTGATGCCCGGGCAGGGCGTTTTTCTCGACAGCTGGATGCGCTTTCTTGCCTATCGGGCGCGCGGCGATATCACCGTGCCCGTGCTGGCCGTCGACTGGTTTACGCTTTACGAACGCATTGCGCGGATGCTCGAAGGCGAGCAGGCCGCAACGCCATACTCACGTCTCGCGGCCGATCGTTGTGAATCGCGCGAGCCTGGTTTCATCGAATAGACACAATTAGAAGAAAGCCTCCGGGAGATCGGCGCCAGATCGCCGGAGCGAAAGCGGTTATGGGTTTATCGGCGCGGTAAAATGCATCGCGTTCCCTTGCGCGCGACGTGTTGGGAATGTCCGAGCAGTCGACGATAGGCGAATTTCCCACCATGACGCGCCCTGCTGATATCTATTTCCGTTTTCTGCAATTGGCAGACGCGCTGCGAGGTCTGCCCACGCTGCCGGCGCTCGATCCGCTCGAACAACGCATCCTCGAATGCGTGGCGCGCGTTGCGCAGACGAACGAGCGTCTTTCGGTGCGGGACATCATGGCCAAAAGCGAACTGGGTTCGCCGGCCACGCTGCATGCGCGTCTGACTTCGATGCGCGAGAAAGGCTGGGTGCGTCTGGGCGATACCGAGGACGCGCGCCGCAAACAGGTCGAACTCACGCCCGCCGCGCTGCGCCACTTCGATAAACTCTCCGAAGCGTTTCTGCGCGCCGCGAAAGACGAATAACGCGCGGCTGGCGCTTTTTCATCGTCTGCTCGCCGTCTCCTTCCATTTCGATGATTCACAAGATTCTGGTTAGCGCGTGTCTGCTCGGCAGCCCGGTTCGATACAACGGCGCGGCGAAGACGCTGGCGCATCCGCTGCTCGACGCGTGGCAGCGCGAAGGGCGCATCGTCTCGGTGTGCCCGGAGTTGATGGGCGGATTCGGCGTGCCGCGTCCGGCGGCTGAAATCGCATTCGCGCGGCAAGGCGCCGATGTGCTGGCGGGCGGCGCGCAGGTGGTCGATCTTTCCGGCGCGGATGTTTCGGCGTTGTTCGTGGCCGGTGCACAGGCAGCGCTGGCTGCCGCGCGCGAGCACGACTGCCGCTTTGCCTTGCTGATCGATGGAAGTCCCTCGTGTGGGAGCGGATTCATCTACGACGGCAGTTTTTCCGGCCAGCGCCACGCCGGGGCAGGGGTGACGGCGGCCTTGCTGCGCGCGAACGCTATCGAAGTATTCGCCGATTCGGAAATCGAAGCGCTGGCCGAACGGTTGGCGCGCGAAGAGGGCTGAGATCGATTGAAACGGTTCGTGCCGCCGGATTCGAAAGCGCACGTTGTTCTCTTCCTCGCTTCACGTTGATAGCGGCGCGCGCTCCGCGAGCATCGCAAATTCCTGATTTTCCGTCCTGGGCACGTTCTCAGAGATGGTTCATGGCAAAAATACGAACATTATAAAAGTAATGTCAAAATATGAACTCTAATAGGTAGAAAATCGACTGTTTACGTTGTAATATTAATGAATCGAATACGCACGCAAACACCATGTCAGACGTCGCCCCCGAAGAAGTCCGCATCAGCGCTGAAATCGAGCGTCTCAAGGCTGAATTCCCCAAGACGCGCGAGCTCTATCGCGAGGTGTGCGCCCTCTTGTTTTTCCGCTTCGGCATAACGCCTACCGCGAACCGTCTTTATCAACTGGTTCATCGCGGCAGCATGGGCACGCCTACGGCGGTGCTGTCCGAGTTCTGGGCGGAATTGCGCGAAAAGAGCCGCGTGCGCATCGAGCATGCTGACCTGCCGGAAGAGTTGCAGGGCGCGGCGGGCGAACTGGTCGCCGCGTTGTGGACGCGCGCCACGGCGGCTGCGCAGGCTTCGCTCGAAGCGTTGCGCGTGGAAGTCGAAGCGGTGCGCCACGAAGCCGAAACGCGCGTCGCGACCTTGCAGAACGATCTGGTGCGTACGGAAACCGCGCTGGAGCAACGCACGACAGCCTTGCTGGCCGCGCAGGTGCGTATTCACGAACTGGAGCAGGTACAGGCCGCAGGCGAGGCCACGCGCGTGGCGCTCGAAGGGCAGGTTGCGGGTTTGCAGCAGGAAGGCCGCGAGCGTGACGCGGCGCTCGTCCAGGCGCGTGCCGATTTCGCCGCCGAACTCGACAAACTGCGCGCGGGCGCCGAACTGGCGGAAACGCGTTTGCAGGCGTCGGAAAAGCGTGCGCTGCTGGAAATCGAGCGCGAGCGGGCGACGAGCACGCGCCTGCAACGCGATCTGGACGCCGCCACGAAGCGCGCGACACAAGCGGAAGAGTCCGCTCGCGCCGAAGCGCAGGCACTACAGGCGCAACTGGGCGATCTGCGCCATCAGGCCGGGATGCTCGAAGGCCGTCTGGAAGCGCAGCGCATCGCGCACGCGGCGCAGACGCAGGAAGTGGAAGCCTTGCGCACCAAGGCTACCGCAGCGGCGGCGGCCAATGCCGTTCCCGGCACGCGTCGTACGCCGCGGCGTGCGGCAAGATCGGCGGAAGTCGCTGCGAAGCCTTTGCGCGTGCCGCGCAAGAAAGCGGTGCAAAACTGATCGACATCGACGCGGCCCGTGGCCCTACACATCCTTGCCATGCTGGATCTACTCATGGGGCCACGACTTCGCTAACGTAATCGGCTTTCCCCCACCAGAAAGCAGGAGAAGCCGAGGATGTCCGAGAGCGAGAACAACAATAACAATAACGAAGCCGATTCCGTCGCCCGCCAAAGCGTGCCGACGCCGCGCACGCGCATGCGCCGCATCGCCGAGCGCGCGCAATACGATCGCGACACGCTGTACGCGATTCTCGACGCCGCGTACGTCTGCCACGTCGCCTTCGCGGACGATCATGGCGTGCATTGCATCCCTACCGCATGCTGGCGCGAAGGCGATCATCTCTACATTCACGGCTCCAATGGCAGCCGCATGCTCAAACTCGCCGCCGATGGCGCGCAGGTCTGCGTGACGATCACGCATCTCGACGGCCTCGTGCTCGCGCGCTCGGCCTTCAATCACTCGATGAACTATCGCTCGGCGATGATCTATGGCGCGTTCGAAGTGGTCGCGAACGAGCACAAGTCGGCTGCGCTCGACGCGTTCATGGAGCACATCGCGCCCGGGCGCCTGCACGAAGCGCGCGCGGGCAATCGCAATGAACTGGCCGCGACGACCGTGCTGCGTCTGCCGCTCGACGAATCGGTTGCCAAGGTGCGTGCGAAAGGCCCGGAAGACGACGAGGAAGATCTCGATCGTCCGGTCTGGGCAGGCGTGTTGCCGATGGCGCTCAAGCCGCTCGCGCCTGAACGGGACGGGGCGTTGCCTGAAAGCGGCGAACCTGCGTACGTGAGCGAATGGGCGAAACGCGCCGCAGGCTGATGGTTTTCGGCCGCGCCGCCGGGCTGCCCGGCGGCGCAGATCTCATTGCGTGATAGCCGAAGTCGATTGCACTGGCGTTGGCGCGAACGCCATCTCCCGGATCGCATCGCCTTCGACGCGATAGCGAATCCACTCGCTTTGCGCCTTCGCGCCGAGCGATTCGTAGAACTGGATCGCCGGTTCGTTCCAGTCCAGCACGCTCCATTCGAAGCGTCCGCAGCCTTTTTCCCACGCAATCGCCGCGAGATGCTGCAGCAGGCGTTTGCCTGCGCCAAGTCCGCGCGCGTCGGGAGAAACGTACAGATCTTCCAGATACAGACCGGCTTTGGCCTGCCACGTCGAATACGAGAAAAAATACACCGCGTAGCCGATTGCCTTGCCGTCGAGTTCGCAGATCAAGGCCTTCGAAGGCGATTCCGCACCGAATAGCGAAGCGACGATGCTTTGCGTCGTCGCGGCAACCTGGTCTTCGGCCTTCTCGTAGATGGCGAGTTCGGTAATGAAATGGAGGATGAGCGCCGCGTCGTCAGCGACGGCGGGGCGGATAGTCAGTGCCATGATGATGATTCGGTTCCAGGGAAGCAAGGGAGTGGCAGGCTGACGATGTTAGTCGAAATGCAATCTGCGTATACTGCATTTTCCTCATTGCCGAATGAACGTTATGCATCATGACCTGCGTCGTCTCGACCTGAACCTGCTGCTCGTATTCGACGCGCTCGTGCGACACCGCTCGGTGACGCTGGCGGCCGACGAGTTGTCCATGAGCGCATCGGCGTTGAGCCATGCGCTGGCGCGCCTGCGCGATGCGCTCGCGGACGAACTGTTCGTGCGCGTCGGCAATGAAATGCGCCCGACGGCCGCCGCCGAACGCATCATGCGACCGGTTGGCGAGGCGCTCGATCTGCTGCATGCGGGGCTCGCGCCGGTGCGTCAGTTCGATCCCGCCGCGAGCGAGCGCACATTTGTGTTCGCCGCGACCGACTACACGGCGTTCGCCATCCTTCCTGCCTTTATCGCGCGGATGCAGCAGGCCGCGCCGAATGTGCGTTTCAAGGTGGTGTATTCGCGCGGGCGGGAGTCAGCCGACGAACTCGCTTCCGGGCGCATCGATTTTGCGCTCGGCTATGACGAAGAGGCGTTGCCGTTGCCCGCCGGTGTCGAAAGCGCGGACTGGTTTTCCGATGAATACGTGGTGATCGCCAGCCGTCAGCATCCGTCGATTCGTCGCAAGCTGAGCATGGCGCAATATCTCGCCGCGCAGCACGTGGTCGTGACACCGTGGGACGAGTCGCGCGGCTCGATCGATCTCGTGCTCGACCGCCTGGGCGTGGCGCGCGACGTGGCGGTGCAATTGCCGTCCGTGCTCGTCGCGCCTTTTATCGTCGCGAATTCCAGCCTGCTGATGACGGTGCCGCGTCACGCCGCGCGCGTGTTGCGCGATGCCGCGCCGGTGACGATCTATCCCACGCCGTTCGCTCCGCCACGTTATACGCTGAAGATCTATCAACACAGGCGGCACGCGGGGACGCCCGCGCATCAATGGATACGCGATCAGTTGCTGCGGTCCGTGCCCAGTCGGGTGGGCTAAAGCTCATCCGTTTATTGCCGTTAACTGCTTATTGTTCGCAAGAAATGAGAGGTCGGGGGAGTGGGTTGCAATAGCAATAGCAATAGCAATAGAACGAAAAGAACGGGAATTAACGCGATAGTCATGATCATGGGGTGCTCGCTGGCAACTCAGGCAGCCCATGCGATCGCGCAGACCAAGGTCCATCACGTCCAGCAAACGCATCATTCGAAAGTCTCGGCGGAGTCGCACGAACATCACCGGCCTGAGCGCTTCCAGCACGTTGGGCACTCGAAACACGAGGAACGGGCGAAACGCGCGCGTGGGGTGATGACCCATCCAGAGGCGCGCCGATATACGCATCGCGTGCGCTTTCACCAGCACCCGATTCACCACGGTCCATGGGCGCCCCGCGCGGTTCACCATGTTCATCGGGCGCGATCCGAACAGGAAATGTGGCCCACCCAGACTACACACGCTCCCACGTGGGTTCTCCCTCCCGTCTGCGAGCAGGTCGTGAACTACACCGGCGCGTGCCAGCCAGCGGTGCTGGAAAGTCTTCGCGTTCTCGGTGTCCAGGCGCCGAATGTGGAAGACCGTGAGCGGATGGCCCAGCATCTCCAGTCGATGCTGGATCGCGAGGGCCTGGACCGCGTGCAGGCCGAATGCCAGTCTTTATTGGCGGAGGATCAGCGAAAGATCGGCGGGCTGCAGACGCTGCTGGCGCGCGCCCATGTCGTCCCCCCGGATGACTGCTCCCAGGCGGTTCAGAATCTGGCCGGCGAGCAACTGACGGCTCAGGCCAACGCGGCTCAGGTTCAGTCTGCGTCCGCTGCCGCGGGTGCGTCGGGCGCTGCGCAGGCGCCCGTGGCCTCGTCCGGACCGCAGAACGTGCAGCCCTAGAAACGGTGCTGTTCACCAATCCTGGCGGGTCTCCAGTGCCCGCAACCGGCTGCCTGCTTCCCCGATCTGCGGGATAACGCGTAGGCACGCCCGACTTGCATCCGTGAAATTGCCGTGCTAATTTTTCATGAAATTTGCACGATAAAATTTCACGGATGCCGCCATGTTCGTCGAGTCGACCCAGCATGTTGAGAGCTACTACGCCCAAACCCTGCCAGCCGCCGCGCCTGCGCGCCCGGCGCTGGAAGAGGATTGCGATGTCGATGTCCTGATCGTCGGCGCGGGGTTTAGCGGCTTGCATACGGCGCTGCGGCTGGCGCAGGCGGGCAAGCGCGTCGCCGTGGTGGAAGCCAGCCGTGTGGCGTGGGCCGCGTCTGGCCGCAACGGCGGGCAGGCGCTGCTCGGCTGGTCGTGCGATATGGCGCCGCTCGAGCATTCGCTGGGCGTCGAGCGTGCCCGCGAGCTATGGGACAGCATGCGCTGGGCTGCGCGCGAAGTGCGCGAGCTGCCCGCGCGTCATGGTTTCGATATCGATTACCGGCCGGGAAGTCTCTGGGCCGCCGTGAAACCCAGCCGCGTTGCCCTGCTCGACGAAGCACGCGACGAAGCCGCGCAGAAGTGGGGCTACGACGCGCTGCGCGTGATCGAACAACGCGACATGCCCGAGTGGATCGGCAGCCCGCGCTATCGCGCCGCGCTCTACGATCCCGAGGCAGGGCATCTGAATCCGCTCAAACTCGCGCTCGGCATCGCGGCTGCCATCGAACAGGCTGGCGGCAAGATTTTCGAGCAGACGCGTGTGCAGTCGTGGCGCGAAACGTCGTCCGGCTTTATCGCGACCACCGCGCAAGGCACGATTCGCGCCGATACGCTCGTGCTCGCCTGCAACGCCTATATCGATCGCCTCGATCGCGAACTCGCGCGCCGCGTGCTGCCGGTCGGCACGTATCAGGTGGCGACCGCGCCGCTCGATCCGGCGCTCGCGCAGTCGCTGCTGCCGCGTAATAGTTGCGTGATCGACAATCAGTTTGTACCCGACTACTTCCGCCTGAGCCCTGATCATCGGCTGCTGTTTGGCGGCGCATGTACGTATCTGGGCGGCATCCCGAAGGATATCCGCGCGGCGATTCGCCCGAGCCTGGACCGGGCGTTTCCGCTGCTGCGCGATGTCGCGCTCGAGTTCGCGTGGGGCGGCCATATCGATATCAGCATTCGACGCACGCCCGATGTCGGTCACGCGCGCGGGCGTTATTGGTTGCAGGGTTTTTCCGGGCACGGCGTATTGCCGACGCTTGCAGCGGCGCGCGCGGTATCCGATGCGATCCTCGGCGATACGCGCTTGCTCTCGCACTACGAGGCCATCCATAATCCGCGATTTCCGGGCGGCGACGCGCTGGCCGCGCCGCTGGAGGCGCTGGGCAAGCTCTGGTATCGCCTGCGCGACGTCGTTTGATGGAGTAAAACCGGCATGGACAGGCAGGAAGAGATCGAAGGGCTCGCGATCCTGATTCGCGATCTGCGCAAGCACAAGAAGGTCACGCTGGCGGAACTGGCGGAGCGCATCGGGCGCTCGGTGGGTTTTCTTTCGCAGGTCGAGCGCGGGCTGTCGCGGCCGACCGTGGCGGATCTCACCGCGATCGGCGAGGCGCTGCAGACGCCCACCACGTATTTTTACAGCGTCAGCAAGCCGCGCGCGTTGCCGTGGGTGACGCGACCAGCTGAGCGGCGCACGCTTTATTACGGCGGCGGCATTACGGACGTGCTGGTGTCGCCGAGCATGTCGTCGGGCTTTTCGATGCTGGAAAGCCTGCTGGAACCGGGCGCGACCAGCGGCGAGCGCCCGGTGGACGATAGCGACGAGCAGGGCGGTTTCGTGCTCGACGGCGAACTGACGATCTGGCTCGACGCCGATGGCGAAGCCGTCACGCTCAAGACCGGCGACAGCTTCCAGCTACCTTCGCGCTGCCGCTTTAGCTACGCGAATCTTTCGGAGCAGCCTGCGCGCGTGCTCTGGGTTTTCACCTGATCTAGCCGTTTCAGCACGCATCGCACTGCATGCGTGTTTTCTTGATGATCTGCATTCCTGATTAAAAAAATCTCACTCGCGCCAACAAGGACCCTGACGTGACAGCCATCGCCTCCGATCTCCTGAGCGAAGTACGCGCCTTTCGAGCGGCGCATCCCGACGTGCAATACGTCGATCTGATCAGCCTCGATCTGCCGGGCCATTTCTACGGCAAGCGCTATCCCATCGGCATGCTCGAAAAAGTGGCCGCGGGCGCGATGCTCAAGCTGCCGCAGAACACGATCCTGCTCGGCGCTCAGGGCGGCGTGTATCCGATCGGCGATTATTGCTTTCACGACGGCGATCCAGACGCGGCGCGCCGGCTCGTGCCGGGCACGCTCAAACGGGTACGCTGGGAGCCGCAACCGCTCGCGCAGATGCTCATCACGTCGGACGGCACAGCGGCGCCGATCGGCTTCGAGCCACGCGAAGTGCTCGCGCGCGTGCTGAAGCGTTTCGCGCGGCGCGGGCTCAAGCCGGTCGTTGCCTTCGAGCTGGAGTTCTATCTCTTCGACGCGAAGCTGCGCGAAGGTTTGCCGCAACACGCGCGCGACACGCTGAGCAACGACGCCGACGATCAGCCGAACATGCATATCGAACGGCTTGCGCGTTTTTCGCCGGTGCTGCACGAGATGGTGGAGGCGGCGCGCGAACAGGGTGTCGACGCAACGGTCATCACCGCCGAACTCGGGCCGGGGCAGTTCGAGATCAATTTCGGCCATTGCGACGATGCGTTGCGTGCCGCCGACTGGTCTGCGCTTTTCTGCCGCAGCACGCGCGGCGTCGCTTTGCAGCACGGCTATCGCGCGAGTTTCATGTCGAAACCCTGGCTCGACGCGCCGGGCAGCGGCATGCATGTGCACGTCAGTCTTTACGACGAGGCGGGGCGCAACGTGCTGGCGGCGAATGAGCGGCGCGGCTTGCGTCATGCCGTGGCCGGATGTCTTGCGCTGCTGCCGCATTGCATGCCGATTTTCGCGGCGAATCACAACGCGTTTCGCCGCTACGGAGCGATGGTCAACGCGGCGAGCCGGGCGAGCTGGGGCTTCGAAGATCGCGACGCCTGCATCCGCATTCCAGAGTCGGACGAGGCGAATCTGCGCATCGAACATCGCCTGGCGGGCGCCGACGCGAACCCCTATCTGGTGCTCGCGGCGATCCTCGCGGGCATCGAATCCGGCCTCGACGCGGGCCGGGAACCCATCGCGCCGCTCAACGAAAACCGTGCAAGCGGCGTCGATTTTCCCGGCGATATGCTGACCGCCGTCAGCGCGATGCGGGGCCACGCAGGGGTGCGCGAAGCGCTCGGCGAGGACTTTGTGATGGTCTATTGCGAAAATAAACGTCAGGACCATCTCGATTTTATGCACGCGATTGCCGCACGCGAATACCGGTGGTTTTTGTAAAAATACGCGAAATAGTCACTAAATAGGCGAGAAAATCGCCTTGCATGAATCATTCCCGGTGCTCGCAACCGTCTGTAAGCCCCGTGCGTGTTACGTTTCGATATGCAACGCGATTTGCCTGTTTTGCCCGCGTGAGGTAGGGTATGCAGGTTTTCTCAACTCAACACAGGTAGCAGATGAACAAACAGGAACTCATTGACGCAGTCGCCGCAAGCACGGGCGAGACCAAGGCAGCCACGGGCGCGGCAATCGACGCGATCCTCGAAGTGGTCACCAAGGCGGTCACGTCGGGCGATTCCGTGCAGCTCGTCGGCTTCGGTTCGTTCTCGACCGGTCAACGTGCAGCACGCGTCGGCCGCAACCCGGCCACCGGCGCTGAAATTCAGATCGCCGCTGCCAAGACCGTGAAGTTCACGGCTGGTAAGGCCTTCAAGGACGCAGTCAACGCGTCGTGATGCCGGCAGCCGTCGCACGGCGCGCACGCTGGATGGCATGACAGGGGCGGCTTCGCGCCGTCCTTACATGTGATCTGACGTGCGCCTTTCGCGTGGCCGCAAGCTACGCACGTGCGTCGGCATGACGTATCACAAGCCGGGAGCGAGGCGCTTTGCGTCGCGCTCCCGGTTGCCGTTTACGTCGGAATTTGCTTGCTATTGGCGCGGCAGTAGCGCTTAAAGCTCGCCCTTGCGCGGCTTGTTGCGCAGATCCACCGACTCCGCACCATTGCGTGCGAGTTCGTTGCGCCGGCGCTTCGCCTCGTACATCGCCGCGTCCGCGGCACGCAACATCAGTTCCACACTTTCGCCTTCCGCACAGCTGTCCCAGCCGAGCGAAAAGCTCAAACGCGGGCCGCCATAGAACTGGTTGTTCAGTTCGACCAGCTTGCCGATGCTATCCGCGACAATTTCCGCGTCGCGCGCGTCTGCGCCCGGCATCAGCACCGCGAATTCGTCGCCACCGATGCGCGCCGCGTGATACGGCTTCTGGATGGCTTTCGCGAGCACTTCGCCTGCACGGCGCAGCAGCGCGTCGCCAGCCGCATGACCCAACTGGTCGTTGACGGCCTTGAGGTTGTCCATGTCCAGCACGATCGCGCTGACCGGGAACGGCCCTTTGCGCTGCAGACGGTTCAATTCATCGACGTAAAACGAGCGGTTCTTGAGCTTCGTCAGCACATCATGTTTGCCGAGGAATTCGAGGTAGGCTTCGGCTTTCTTGCGCGCCGTGATGTCCGTGAGCGCGAGCAGCACGAGATCCCAGCGCTCCTCGTGACCGGGAAAAACCGAAAATTGCAGATGGACGTTGAGCTCGCTGCCGTCGAGCGCGTAGTTGATCACCTCGCGCTGCTGGAACAGGCGGCCTTCCCATAGATCGAGCAACTGCTCGCGAAAATGCGGGCGCATTTCATCGCGGAAAATCTGCGGCAGGCGCGCGAGCAGGGTGGCTTTGTCCGGCGCGCGATACATGCCGAGCGTGTAGTGATTGACGTCGAGCACCTGGATTTCGCTCATGCAGCGCTCGACGAACTCGGGATGCACGTCGGTAAAAGTGCGGAAATCGACGATACCCTGCATGCGCACTTCGTCCAGCAACTCGCGGATCGCCGAAAAATTCTCGACCCAGAGCGACACCGGCGCGTGTTCGAAAACACCCAGCGCGTATTGTTCGCTGGCCGTCGCGCGATGACGGGCTTCTTCGAGCGCCGAAACATCTTCGATCGACACCAGCACGCGGCTCCAGTCGTTTTCATGGCCCGGCAGGATCACGCCGCGCAGGAGAATGTCCATGCGCCGCCCGCCGAGCGTGTAATTCACGCTCTTGCTTTCGAAGGTGCTGCTGCCTTGCCACATCTGTTCGAGTTCGCCCACGTGCGCCTGGAACATGTCGTCGCGCAGGACTTCGGCCAGATGTTCGGTCAGTTCGTCGTGGCTGCGCGCGCCGTAGAGCGCGAGCGTATGGCGGTTGACCTTGAGTACGCGGATGCAGGCCGAGCATTCGGCAACGCGGCGCGGATCTTCTTCGAGCCACGCGCGTATATTCGTCACGCCGCCTTCGCGCCAGCGCTCGAACAGGGCGCGTAGCTGGCTATAGTCCTCAAGCCACAGCGAAGTGGGGGTGACGTCGAAGAAGTCGAGCAGATCGACGCCCATACTGGCAAAGCTGGCGGCGGTGGCCGGAGTGCCTTGTTGCATGTCGTTTGCGCAGAAAGAGGTTGAGGCGCGGCACGGAACGCGCCGCGCGCACTACCCGAATCCTACCCGAATACCGGACGCATGAAACTGCGTTCATAACTCACGATGCAGCGTGTGTCGTTTGCATACTGGAACGCCGCCTGGCAGTCGGCGTCATGCTGCGATTGCTGGCGATAGGTTTCGTAGGCGGCGAGGCTCGGGAACGAGAACAGCGCGAGCGCGATATTGTTCGCGCCTTCGCTGGGCAGAAAATAGCCGTGATGCTGGCCGCCGAAGCGCTCGACCAAAGGAATCCACATCTTTGCGTAGGCTTCGAATTCGGCGAGTCGATACGGGTCGATGACGTAGCGCAGCGTGCAGGTGATCATGATCGGGCGATGGCCTCGGTGGTTTGGGTGATCTGCGATTCTAGTTCGATCCGCACAAAATTTTGCTCGGACCAGCGCGTGATGCTGGCCGTCATGATCTTTCAACGATTCCCTTCTCTGTCATAGAATCGGTTATGGACATTCGTTATGTGCAGAGTTTTGTCGCCGTGGTGGAGAGTGGGTCCATCGCCGAAGCAGCGCGACGCCTTGGGCTGACGGCAACTGCGGTTGCCGCGCGGATTCGCTCACTCGAAGAAAGCCTGGGAACCACGCTGATTCAACGCTCAGGACGCAACGTTGGACCCACTGCCGAAGGTGTAAAGGTGTTGGATAGCGCGCATGCACTTCTTCGCGCCGTGAGGGACATGCAGGCCATTGCACAAGATGGCCAGATGCAAATCGGCGAACTGAGGGTGGGCGTGTTCCAGTCGGCGATGGTCAGCATACTGCCGTCGGTCCTGCAGGGTGTGTATGCCACGTATCCCGATCTGAAGATTTTTGTCGATACGGGAAGTTCGGTCGACCTTTGCAAGAAGGTCTGCGCGGGTGAGCTCGATGTCGCCATCGTTGTCGAGCCACAATTCGCCATGCCCAAAACGTGCGAATGGCATCCGCTGACTGAAGAGCCACTAATCGTGGTAGCGCACGAATCGATGAGAGGGCGTGATGCCCACGAACTTCTGACTTCCGAGCCATTCGTTCGTTACGCTCGTTCTGTCCTCGGCGGTCAATTGGCCGACCGCTACTTGCGAGACAACGATTTACACCCGCGGCAGAGACTTGAAATTGACGGATTGCTCGCCATCGCGACGCTCGTGGCCAAAGGGCTGGGCGTATCGTTGGTGCCCGACTGGCCTTCGTTATGGACGAGCGGGCTTGCGATCACGCGTATTGCGCTCCCCGAACGCGCACCGGTACGTCGTATCGGACTTGTGATCGCACGACATTCACCGCGATTCGCGCTGGTGAAGTTGTTCGCGCAGGCAGCCGCGAGTACTTTCAACCGGCCTCATGACGACGCACTGGCGTGAAGCGCGCCTGCGCGGAGAAGCCGCAAACATCACGGCAGGGCACGCGCCGGTGGTTGAGCGACTCGCTTCGTAAGCTGGCGCGGTCCGAGGCATCGTGTGTTGCCCCGGACCTGCATGTTCATTCGGTTGGAGTGTCTTTCTGAAGGCTGGCTGCTCGCAGGAAGTCGAAGTCTACCCCTTCGTCCGCCTGCGTTACGGTTTGCAGGAAGAGCTTGCGGTAGCCACGATCCGCCGTCGGTCGCGTAATGGGCGTTTCCACTGCGCGCTGTTTCAACGCTTCATCGGCGACGAGAAGCGATACCTCTCGATTCACGACGCTGAGACGAATGCGGTCCCCGTTGCGAACATAGGCCAACGTTCCCCCTGCGGCTGCTTCGGGCGTAACGTGCAAGACGATCGTGCCAAATGCGGTTCCGCTCATCCGACCGTCGGAAATTCGGACCATGTCTTTCACTCCGGTACGCGCGAGCTTTCGCGGGATGGGGATGTAGCCGGCTTCCGGCATGCCAGGCGCACCCACCGGTCCGATGTTCTTGAGCACGAGGATGTCGTCGGCATTCACGTCCAAGGATTCGTCGTCGATGCGATTGATCAGGTCTTCGACGTTTTCGAACACAACAGCGCGGCCCTCGTGTTCCATCAGTTTCGGGTCGGCAGCAGACTGTTTAATGATTGCGCCGCCCGGAGCGAGATTGCCGCGGAGAACGGCCAGGCCACCTTGTGGGTAGATCGGTTGCGAAAAAGACCGCACCACATCCTGCTGGAACCCTTGACCACTTGCCTCAATCTGCTCACCCAGCGTGTGACCGCTTACCGTTAATGCATCGAGATGCAGAAGCGGCTTCAGCTCGCGAAGCAGGGTGGCGACGCCACCTGCCTTATGAAAATCCTCCATATAGTGCTGCCCCGTCGGCTTGAGGTCGAGCAGGACGGGCGTTTCCTTGCCCATCTGGTCGAGCGTATCGAGGTCAATCTTGTGACCAAGGCGGCCGGCGATCGCGCTAAGGTGCACTATCGCGTTGGTGGAGCCGCCGATAGCGAGCAGCACGCGCATTGCGTTCTCGAACGCCTTTGGCGTGAGTATCTTGTCGATGGTCAATCGTTCTTTTGCAAGCGTGACGGCGGTCGTGCCGGTTTGCTCTGCCACGCGGATACGGTCGGCCGTTACCGCGGGAGGCGTTGCACCGCCAGGCACCGTCATGCCCAGGGCTTCGGCGATACATGCCATGGTGCTCGCCGTACCCATGACGGAGCAAGTGCCCACGCTCGCAACGAGTTGGTTATTGACGTCGTCGACCTCTTCCTGGTCGATTTCGTTCGCACGGAACTTGCCCCAGTATCGGCGGCAGTCCGTACATGCCCCCACACGTTCGCTCCGATGCGAGCCCGTGAGCATGGAGCCAGTGATAAGTTGAATGGCGGGCATACCGGCCGAGGCGGCACCCATCAATTGGGCAGGCACCGTTTTGTCGCAACCGCCGATCAGTACGACCGCATCCATCGGCTGCGCGCGAATCATTTCTTCCGTGTCCATCGACATCAGATTGCGCAGATACATCGACGTCGGTGACGAGAAGCTCTCGTGAATCGAGATGGTCGGAAAGTCAATCGGCAAACCGCCTGCGAGCATGACACCCCGCTTCACCGCCTCGACGAGTTGCGGCATGTTTCCATGGCATGCATTGAAGCCGCTGCCGGTGTTGACGATTCCGATGACCGGACGGTCAAGCGCCTGATCCGTATAACCGGCACCTTTGATAAACGCTTTGCGAAGGAACAGCGAGAATCCCTGGTCACCGTAAGAGGTCAACCCGCGCTTCATGCCAGTAACATCGGCGGGTGTTTGCGGACTATCTTTTTTGTCAGCCATGACTTTCTCCAAAATTTGCACTTGCTATCTGCCGCTTAATCTTTCGATTCGTCACGTCAGTGAAACGGACTCAGTCAGATGTAGAGGGCGGTTGACTCATGTCGATGAGGTGGCTGCGTCTGCATTCCGATATGCAGCCTCGGCCGCTTTCTGCAAACCTGCACGCGTCATCGGTTCACCACCTTGGCCGGAAGGAATACCAGAATCAATACCGCAGAGAGCGTCAGGCTTCCCGCGACAAGGTATAAGCCGGAGGTCAAGGAGTGAGTCTCGGTTTTTAGCCAGCCCATGACCGAAGGGCTGACGAATCCGGCGAGATTGCCGGTCGAATTGATGAGCGCGATACCGGCCGCTGCGGCGGTGCCACCGAGGAACGAGGTGGGAAGCGCCCAAAACATCGGCAGGGCGGAAACGATGCCCGCTGCAGCGAGTGACAGGCCAATCATCGCGGGCACAAGCTGATGGTCGCTGAGCGCACAGAGACAGAATCCCATCGCAGCTACGAGCGCGGGAGCGCTAACATGCCAACGACGCTCGCGCATACGGTCGGCACTGCGCGCAACCAGAATCATTGAAATGAGCGCGCAGGTGTAAGGAATCATCGTGAGCAAGCCGACCGTCAGCGGGTCATTGACGCCGGACGCCTTGATAATGGTCGGCTGCCAGAAACCGATTGCGTACGATCCCATGATGATGCCGAAAAGGATAAGACAGAGTAGCCAAACCCAACCGGACGAGAATGCATCCTTGACCGAGCCATGAGTGCGACTGACCGCGTCGCCGTCGATTTCCCGTGTGATTTGCGCTTTCTCTTCGCCACTGAGCCAGTTCGCGTCTTTCACGCGGTCGTCGAGAAAGAAGAAGACGATGATGCCAAGCGCGATTGCCGGCATGGCCTCGATAATGAAAAGCCACTGCCAGCCGCTATGACCTGCGACTCCCGCGAAAGAGTGCATGATGAATCCCGAGAGGGGACCGCCAAGCATGCCGGAGACCGGATTGCCGGCCGTAAGCACGGCCATCATCTTCCCGCGCCGATGGGAAGGAAACCAGTAGGTCAGGTACAGAATCATGCCGGGATAAAACCCAGCTTCTGCAACGCCTAGAAAGAAGCGGACGATGTAAAACATGGTCGGCGTGGTAACCCACGCGGTAGCGAGCGAGAGGATTGCCCAGGTCACCATGATGCGCGCGATCCAGCGGCGTGCACCCACACGATGAAGCAGCAGATTGCTAGGGACTTCGAACAAAAAATAGCCGACAAAAAACAGGCCTGCTCCAAGACCGTAGACTGCCTCGCTGAAGTTGAGGTCGTTCAGCATCTGGAGTTTGGCAAACCCCACATTCACCCGGTCAAGGTAGGCGACCACGTAACAGACGAACAGAAGCGGCATGAAGCGCCACGCTGCTTTTCGAAACGTAGCATCCGCGGATGTGCGCGTGGCATCCGCAGGTATGGCTGGATGTGAGGACATCGTTGTCTCCTGATTTATCGTCGTGATGGGCACGCGACGTCGGCATGCCGCCCCTCGTGAGCGGAGGCGTTCGCCTGCATTGTTGATGTTCGTATCTCGCTGGCCAGGTACTGCGTTCAGCGGCTTACGATCCGTGTCGAGAATATGCAGGAGCGCGTGCCGGCATTGAAGTCGATGGCATTGGGTTCAGAACGAAAAGATTTTTCGGTGTGCCACGGTCGGCGGTATCGATTGGGGACAGAACTCGCCGTTTTGGCCGCGCCTCGTGCCGTCGCCGTTTAGCTATACGTTGGCGCGCCTGCCGGGATGAGCACGATGAATCGTTACAATGTCTCGCTGAGTTCTCTGCGACAGAATCGAATGCGAAATACCTTGACCTCCTTTTTCTGGAGCGGCGACGCCATCCGCAGTCGCCGCGTCAGTGACATCGTTTTATCCGGAACGCTCGATCTGCCGGCGCCTTCTGCGGCCGTGCTTGCGGATTGGCAAAGAGAAATAGATGTGCGGCTCGCTCTGGAGCCTGGAGATGTCGAGGTGATGCCGCTGGCGCGCACGCAAATGCGCTGGCCGGACTACAAGCGCTGCGTGCAGGCGACGTCTGAGTGGACCGGCACCCTGGGGCTGCCCGCACTGATTGCAGATTGCGACATGGCGCTGATGGGCTGTCGTGGCGCGAGGTATCACCACGACGGCGAACAATACGGCGGTAACGCCTTCTGCAATCTCTTCCTGACGGAAGATAAGGGTCTGGATTTGCACTTTCCCTTGACGGGCCAACGCATTCCCATCAAGCGGGGAACAGCCGTAATTTTCGATCCGGTTCAGCCGCACGGGGTCATTCAGCGCAGCAGCGACAGTTTCTCGGCGGCCGAATTCGCCCCGGGCCAGGACTTTGCCCAGATTTTCCTGACGTGGGAACTTCCCATCGAAGACGCCAATATTGCTAGCGCGCTGAAGATCGCTTTCGATGTTGCTCCCTCGACGTCGCTGCAACTCGAGAATGAGCAAGTCTGGTCTAACGGCTCACCAGCCGCCGTGTGCCCGGAATCGGGCCGCTTGCTTCGCGTTGACTAGCATTCGAGTCACGCCCGGTAGCGTGTGAGTGCGCTGACCTAAATCGGAACTCGCGTGTGGTCGCCCGCAGGTCCGCGCGGTGCCAGGAAGCGGACGTTCTGCGACAGAGGGATCTGTACAGGAAATGTCTGGGAGGACAGCGTCGGAAGCAGCAGGGTGCTTGTGGCGATTTCGTCGCGCCATTTTCCTTAATGGCAGCTTTCAAGGACGTGGCGATAACCGCAACGATGCGCTGGAACCTTCGATTCTATTCGCTTCTCTGCGTACAGCAAGGCATCCGTTGTTTCGAACGCAAACCCCATGTACGTTGTCCGGCAGCTTTGTTCCGGTTGTGCAACGATAGCCGTGCAACTCGCAACGGTCTGCAGGTTTTAGATAGCCGAACGGGGAGGATAGATGAGAGAAGATGCCACGACATTATTTGTCGCTTCCGAGGACATTGGCACAGCGCTGAATTTGCTGGAGAGCGTTGAGATTGAGGTCGGCTTCGATAGCGACGATCCGGAGAGCGTCGAGCAGGCGATTCTCGCTGTCGAGGAAGCGATCAATACTCGCCTGATGGCCTATCGTGGAGACGATCGCATTGAATCCGCGATTCTTCGCGTCAAGTTCGACTTCCGGTGCGCAATACTTGACCACGCCTCGTCCGAGGATGCCGATGAGGAGGAGATCAGCAGCGTTCACTTCTTGCATTGACGATCGCGGGTGGGGACCAGATGAACCGCCACGGAGAGCAGAACTGGAACCCGACGCCGGATGCAACTGTCCGGGCGGCAATCCCGCATGGGGGTGCCGCCCGGATAACGCGTTCGTTTTCTGCGAAGGACAGCGATTGCTACGCGCGATGCCTTACGTTCTGCGGAATTGGTTGAGCAGCGGCAAACCCAATGCAACAACCAGCCCCATCGCAGCAGCGGCTCGAAACAGTGCTGCTGTGTTGCCTGGCGAATATTGCATGAAAGACGGTATGCATTGCCCTGCAAAAATAGCCATCGAAAGCGCCGCGAGCGCACTGCCGCGCCTATTTTCCGAGCTGATTTCAACCGTCAAATGATTCACTAGAGGCACCGAAAGACCGAATCCAGCGCCCAGCGCAACAGCACCGCAGAAAAATGCCGGTAGTGCATCGGAGACCGAAAATATTGCGTGTGCAACGGCGTAGGAAATGAACGCAACGAAGAGGGTCGTATTCGATCCCGCACGCGATGCCAAGCGAGGCATGAGCGCAGCAAAGCCCACGGCTACCAATGAAACGAACGCAAGGAAATAGCCCGTGAGCGCTTCTCCAATGCCGATTTCGTGAAAGCGAAGGGGCAGGACGATGACACCCACAAAGAAGCACCCCATCGAGAAGAATGCCGCGCAGTAGACGCGCAGCAATTCCCTGGGCATACCCGCAGCATCTTGCTCAAGTGTCGGACCTGCCTGTTTCGGTTGAACCGGAATGTAGCGCAGCGCCAGCGCCAGGAGGACCCATGCGAGTGCGTATTGTGAGAACGGATACCACCAGCCGCGTGACGCAAGCCAACCGCCGATCGTCAGGAATATGACGCCGCCCAATTCAATCGCCATGCCTTGACGGGCAATCATGGCTAGCCGTTGCTGACCGTCGTAAAAGGTCGAGATGAGCCCCGTGCCCGTCGCCATCACCAATGCGGTTGCCCCGCCCAACAGAAACCGGTCGATGAGCACGACGTACGGGCCGTGAAGCAGGGGCGCCGCCACTCCGAATGCTCCGTAAAGAAAGAGTCCCAACAACAGACCCGGACGCAGGCCGACTTTATCGACCAGTCGGCCCGCCACGGGACCGAGCACAACGACACCCACGGAAGGCATCGTCACAAGCCAGCTTTCCAGGCCTTTCAGGCCAAGCTGGTGAGCCACGACGGGCAATCCCGGCACAATCGCGCTGCCGACCATGATGGTCAGGCATGCAGTGGCCAAAAGAACAAAGGCCCCGGACGGCCGGAGCAAACGAGATGAAGCGGACATGATTGGCAACCTCAATTACGAGACTGCGGTATCATAATTTAAATACGAGACTACGGTATTGAATATGAGCACGTTGGATAAGGACGATGCGCAGGCGCGCCAGCCGGGGCGTCCGCGCGACGATGCCACGGCCCCGGCGCTGCGCCAGGCGGCGCGACAACTGGTGATCGAGCAGGGCTACAGCGCGGTCAGCATCCAGCAGATCGTCAACGCGGCGGGCGTTGCGAAGCAGACGCTGTATCGGCGCTGGTCAAGCAAGGCCGAACTGGTCCTCGATGCGTTTCTGGAAAGTGCCGCGCGCGTGCAGGTGCTGGAGAATGGCGCGCTCGATCGGGTCCTGCGGCAGTATCTGCTCGATCTCTTCGACAATCTGGCGATCGACGGTCCCGCTATTCGGAGCCTGATCGCCGCTGCGCAGGAAGAGCCCGATTTCCTTGAGCGCTTCAGGCATCGATTCGTCGAACCGCGTGCCCGTGTGGTGGCTGACATTCTCGAGGCGGCGCAACGCAATGGCGAAATCTGCCGCGATGCCGATCTGGAAATCGCACTCGCGAGTTTTCATGGCGCCTTCTGGTACCGACTGCTCCAGGGCGAACCGCTCGATGCCGCGTTTGCGAGCCGCCTGGCTGATTTCGTCGTGCGTGCGCTGTCGTCTGGGAACGGTGCGGCGCGAGACAGCGAGTAGCAGCGGCGCGCAGATCGGGCCGACATCTCGCATGGACAGGATTCGCCGCCCGCGATCATCGTCCTCCAACGGACGGGCCAGTGTCTTGTCGAGGTCGGCAAGCTTTGCGTCCGGTGACTTGCGGTGCGCGAAGAGCGCGAGAGATGGAAGGGCGCAAGCCAATCGGTTTCGTTTATGTTCATGGATGCGCAGGCCGATGTGGCCGGGCCTTGCTGGCGGGCGAGGCTGACGATGTTGGGGGAGCGGATCGCCACAGCGCGCGGGCGATTCGAAAAGCTTATTGAGGTATCGAATCAGTTTATCGGCACGTATTTTCAGGCGTGTTTTAGCGATACTTGCGGTACCGGCTATGACGCATGTACCGAAAGCTTTGCCCACTCTCATTCCCGATCGGCGCCGTGCAACGGCTGAAGTCCGTGCACCACGTCGAATCCGCGCACCCGGAAGGTAACGATGATCATCGACATCCACGGCCACTACACGACCGCCCCCAAGGCACTCGAAGCGTGGCGCAACCGTCAGATTGCAGGTATCAATAGTCCTGCGGAAATGCCCGCTGTGTCCGAGCTGAAGATCAGCGACGACGAGCTGCGCGAGTCGATCGAGCAGAACCAACTGCGCCTGATGCGCGAGCGCGGTCTCGACCTCACGGTGTTCAGCCCGCGCGCCAGCTTCATGGCGCACCACATCGGCGATTTCGAAGTGTCCGCCACGTGGGCCGCGATCTGCAACGAGCTTTGCTACCGCGTGAGCCAGCTGTTCCCGGAGCATTTCATTCCGGCCGCGATGCTGCCGCAGAGCCCCGGCGTGGATGTCGCCACCTGCATTCCTGAACTCGTGAAGTGCGTGGAGCAGTACGGCAACGTCGCGATCAATCTGAATCCCGATCCGTCGGGCGGCCACTGGACGAGCCCGCCGCTCTCCGATCGCTCGTGGTACCCGATCTACGAAAAGATGGTCGAGTACGACATTCCGGCGATGGTGCACGTGAGCACGAGCTGCAATGCGTGCTTCCACACCACGGGCGCGCACTATCTGAACGCCGACACCACGGCGTTCATGCAATGCCTCACTTCGGATCTGTTCCGCGACTTCCCCACGCTGAAGTTCGTGATTCCGCACGGCGGCGGCGCAGTGCCGTATCACTGGGGCCGTTTCCGCGGTCTCGCGCAGGAAATGAAGAAGCCGCTGCTCGAAGAGCATCTGCTCAAGAACATTTTCTTCGACACCTGCGTGTATCACCAGCCGGGCATCGATTTGCTCACGAAGGTGATTCCGGTCGACAACATTCTGTTCGCGAGCGAAATGATCGGCGCGGTGCGCGGCATCGATCCGCAAACCGGCCACTATTTCGACGATACGAAGCGCTACGTGGAAGCCGCGGACATGAACCCGGACCAGCGCTACAAGATTTACGAAGGCAATGCGCGTCGCGTGTATTCGCGCCTCGACGCCACCCTCAAGGCACAAGGACGTTGATCATGACTGAACTCGGAGTGGTTTATCGCAACATCGCGCGCGCAGACCGCCGCGCGGCCGACGAACTCGGTGCGCTCGGCAGCGCGACGGTGCATGAAGCCATGGGCCGCGTCGGCCTGATGAAGCCGTATATGCGTCCGATCTACGCTGGCGCGCCCGTGAGCGGCACGGCGGTGACAGTGCTGCTGCATCCCGGCGACAACTGGATGATGCACGTGGCCGCCGAACAGATTCAGCCCGGCGACATCGTGGTTGCAGCCATCACGGCCGAATGCACCGACGGTTACTTCGGCGATCTGCTCGCGACCAGCTTCAAGGCGCGCGGCGCGCGTGCGCTGATCATCGACGGCGGCGTGCGCGATGTCAGCGTGCTGCAGGAAATGGGCTTTCCGGTGTGGAGCAAGGCTGTGTCCGCGAAAGGCTGCATCAAGGCGACGCTCGGCTCGGTCAACATTCCCGTGGTGTGCGCGGGCGCGCTCGTGAATCCGGGCGACGTGATCGTCGCGGATAACGATGGCGTGGTTGTCGTGCCCTCGCAGAAAGCAGTGGAGACGCTCGATAAGGCCGCTGCGCGGGAATCGTTCGAGGAAGAGAAGCGCTTGAAGCTGGCATCGGGCGTGCTCGGTCTCGATATGTACAAAATGCGCGAACCGCTCGAAAAGCTCGGTTTGCGCTATATCGACTAGAAGGCCAAGGGCCGCAAACATGACGCTAGCGAATGACACAAGCGGGATTGCCGGGATTTCGTCCATGGCGACGAGACATGTCCTGGGTGAACTCGCCGCGAGCTATCGCGCGCGAACGGGCCAGGTGGTGTCGATCGAATCGGTCGGCGGTGTCGAAGCGGCCCGGCGACTGGAAAGCGGCGAGTCGTTCGACTTCGCGGTGCTGGCAAAAGATGCCATGCTGCGCCTGGCGGACGCTGGCTTTATCGACGCGGCTACGCTCGTTGACGTCGCACAGTCCGGCGTCGCCATCGCGGTTGTTGCTGGCGCGAGTCGTCCCGAACTCGGTAGCGAGGACGCGGTACGACGGGCCGTTGAGAACGCCAGGGCGATTGGTTATTCGACAGGGCCGAGCGGCACCCATCTGATGACGCTACTCGAGCGCTGGGGTATTGCGGAGCAAGTCACGCCGCGGCTTGTTCGTGCGCCCGCAGGGGTGCCGGTCGCCAGTCTTTTGACCACGGGCGAGGTCGAACTCGGGTTTCAGCAACTCAGCGAGCTGATCAACGTCGATGGCATTAGTATCGTCGGTGAGCTTCCTGCCGAAATCCAGCGGGAAACGGTTTTTGCTGCGGGAATCTGCAGCCAATCTGCCAGCGCTCCCGCGGTGCTCTCATGGCTTTCGTCACTGCGCTCGGACGAAGCCGGAGTGGTGAAGCGTCGTCACGGTATGGTCTGATATCGCGAGCGATGGCGCGCGTGCCGGTTCGTGGCAAAGGCGCCGCTGCATCAACAGGCGTCTTGGTCGCATCGCGGGTTTGCTGGCAAAGCAGGGCGATTTTCCCGCGACTAGCCAGTGGTCGCCGTGGCTGAATTAGCAGCGCCGGACCTGGCCGCCTGCGCATTCCCGCTCAACTCAAATGCCTCATCCAGCCAGCCCGTGATGCCGCCCGTCATGATCTTGACCGGGCGCCCGAGCCGCGCAAGCCGGATCGCGCCACGCGCGGCGCCATTGCAATGCGGCCCTGCGCAGTAGGTGACAAAAAGCGTTTCGGGCGGATAAGCGGCGAGCTTTGATTCGACGATCTTGCCGTGCGGCAGGTTGACCGCGCCGGGTACATGGCCGCGTTCGAACAGCGCCGGGCCGCGCACGTCGAGGAGCACGAAATCGGGCGGCGCGCTGCCGGTGAGCGCCGCGTGGACGTCGGAGCAATCGGTTTCGTAGGCCAGCGAGGCGCTGAAATGGGCGAGCGCCTCTGGGCTGGCGGCGGCGGGGACTTCGGATACGGATGACATGCGCGCTTCCTTGTTGGGGTGTCGATGGCTGTCATTTTCGCTTTCCCGCATGGCCGGCGACAGTGGCGCGATTGCCAATCTCCGGTAACATCGCGCCATGGCCGATTTTTCCCGCTTATCCGCTCATCTTGTTGTCGCGCTTGCCTACGACCGTCTTTGCACGTTCGAATTCGGCTGCGTGACGGAGTTGTTCGCGCTCGAACGTCCCGAGCTTGACGTCGACTGGTATCGATTCGCCGTTTGCGCTGCCGAACGCGGTCCGCTGCGCGCGGCGGGCGGCATCACCGTGTCCGCGCCTTACACGCTGGCGATGCTCGACCGCGCGCAAACCATCGTGATACCGGGCTGGCGCGACCCGGACGAACGGCCGCCCGAAGCGCTGCTCAAGAAGATACGCAGCGCTTATGCGCGCGGCGCGCGGCTGTGTTCGATCTGTTCGGGCGTGTTCGTGCTGGCGGCCGCCGGTGTGCTGGACGGCAAACGTGTGACCACGCACTGGCGTTACGCCGAGCGTTTGCAGCAGCGTTATCCCGCGCTGCACGTGGAGCCCGACGCGCTTTATATCGACGAAGGCCAGTTGCTGACTTCAGCCGGTTCGGCGGCCGGTATCGACATGCTGCTGCATCTGGTGCGCCGCGACCACGGTGGCGCGGTCGCTAATCGTGTCGCGCAGCGCCTGGTCGTGCCGCCGCATCGCGAGGGCGGGCAGGCGCAATTCGTTCCCCGGCCGATGCCGCGTGACGAAGCCAGTCCGCTGGCCAGACTGATGGACTGGGTGCGGGCGAATCCGCGTCTGGACCATAGCGTCGCCTCGCTGGCGGCGCAGGCCGCGATGAGCGCGCGCACGCTGCAGCGGCAATTCCTCGATGCAACCGGTATGGGTCCGTATGCGTGGGTCGTGCGCGAGCGCGTGAGTATCGCGCGCGATCTGCTCGAATCGCGGCCCGATCTGCCGATGGAGCGCGTGGCGGATCTGTCGGGCTTCGGCTCGGAAGAGTCGTTGCGGCGGCACTTCCGCCGTATCGCGCTGACAAGCCCGGCCGCCTATCGTGAACAATTCGCGCGCGGTTCGGATGGTTCGGAGGGTTCGTATCGTTCGCACGCGCGCGATTGATCGATCAGTATTCCAGAACAATTTTGCCGAAGTGTCCGCCAGCCTGTTGCAGGCGGAACGCGTCGCCAATGCCTTCGAGCGGGAACGAGCGGTCGATCACGGGCTTGACGCCCGTCGCGTCGATGGCGCGCACGAGATCGATCTGATGCTGGCGGCTGCCGACGATCAAACCTTGCAGGCGCTGCTGGCGGCGCATCATCGTGCCCGTCGGCACCTGGCCTTCGATGCCGGTGAGCACGCCGATCAACGCAATATGACCGCCCACGCGCGTCGCCAGAATCGATTGCTCGAGCGTGCCAGGGCCGCCCACTTCCACGACATGATCGACACCCAGACCGTTCGTGTACTCCAGCACCTGGCGCGACCATTGCGGCTCGCGCTTGTAGTTGATCACGTGGTCCGCGCCCAGTTGCTTCGCGCGTTCGAGTTTGTCGTCGGAGGAAGAGGTGGCGATGACCGTCGCGCCCATCGCCTTGGCGAACTGCAGCGCGAAGATCGACACGCCGCCCGTGCCGAGCACCAGTACGGTTGCGCCCGCCTTGATCGCGCCGTCTACCACCAGCGCGCGCCAGGCCGTCAAACCCGCGGTCGTGAGCGTGGCCGCTTCGGCATGCGTGTAGCCGCGCGGGCTGCGCGTGAAGGCCGTGGCCGGCGCGATCACGGCTTCGCGCGCATAGCCGTCCACGCCGTCGCCGGGCGTGGTGGAGAAGTCGGGAATCGTGGGCGCGCCGTCGATCCAGGTTGGGAAGAAGGTCGATACCACTTGATCGCCCACGGCGAATTCGCTTACGCCCGGGCCGACCGCTTCCACGACTCCCGCGCCATCCGACATCGGAATCCGGCCATCGGCGGCGCCCATGCGGCCGAGCACCACGCCCAGATCGTGATAGTTGAGCGAACTGGCGTGCACGCGCACACGAATTTCGCCAGCCCTGGGTTCGCCGGGCGCGGCAATGTCGACGAGCTTGAGGTTGTCGAGCCCGGCGGGCGCGATCAGCTTGATGGCTTGCATGAATTTCTCCGGAAGACCTTGCAGGACAATGGAACCGGCCAGACGCCCTAAAGTTCCTCGATCGAATCCACGCGATCCGGATAGAACGCCAGATGATCCTTGATCTGCGCGACGGCTTCGTACGGCGTTTCGTAAGTCCAGACCGCGTTGATCGAGCGGTCGCCGCCCGGATTGATCGTGTAATAAGAACAGTCGCCCTTATAAGGGCAGTAGGTGGTGTGATCGGTACGCGAGAGCAGCGTCATATCGGCGTCGTCGCGCGGGATGTAGAGCACGCTCGGGTAGTTCGCTTCGCGCAGCGTCAGGGCGTGGCGCGTATCCGCGATGGTCTGGCCCGCCACTTTCACGACGATCCGCGCCGGATTGCGCTCGATTGTGATCGGATGATCCGGGCCGGGAATCTTGACGGGTTTCGCGCTCATGGCGGTACTCCTTTCCTGTCGGTTGCGGTGGCGACTCCGTAGTGTAGGACGAAAAACCGATATCGGCCTGGGAGGCGACAGGAGGAAAGGAGGGCGTAATGCGCGGAGAGGTGATGCGGGTGTTGGCGGGTTCGAGCCGCGCCAACACCGCGTTGGTCATGAAACGGTTTTAAGCGGCCGGACCCCGCCGCCAAAGTTTGCTTTACTGCTGCGGCGCGCCGTTCCAGGCCGGCAACGTGGTGCCGTGATACACCGCGTTGATCTTCGCCGCCACGTTAGCCTGCTGATAGCTGGCCACGAGATCGCGCACCCAGGGCGCATTGGCGTCTTTCTCGTTCACGGCGATAAAGTTGCGATACGGGCTGCCGTCCACTTTCTCCTGCGCAATACGTTCCTGCGGAATGCGGATACCCGCCTTGACCGCCCAGTCGGTATTGACCACGGCGGCGTCCAGATCGCCAATCGCACGGCCGACGATACCCGCATCGAGTTCCTTGATCTTCAGTTGTTTCGGATTGCTTGCGATATCGCGCGCGGTCGGCAGCAGGCCGACGTTGTCGCGCAGTTTGATCAGCCCATACGATTGCAGCAGCAACAGCGCGCGGCCTTCATTGCTCGGGTCGTTCGGCACGCCGATCGACGCGCCCGTCGGCAATGCCGCGACCGAAGGATGCTTGCGCGAATACAGGCCGATAGGCTGCACATAGGTGAAGCCCACAGGCACGATCGTGTAGTGGCGCGCGGCAATCTGCGCGTCCAGATACGGCTTGTGCTGGAACGAATTGGCGTCCAGATCGTGCTGCGAAAGCGCTTCGTTTGGCTGGGTGTAGTCGGAGAACGTCGTCACCTTGACGTCGATGCCATGCTGCGCGGCATTGGCGGCAACCACGCGCCACACGTCTTCATCTTCGCCCGACATGATGCCCACGCGCACCGTATGTTGAGCGGCCGCAGCCGTCTGGCCGAACGGTACGAGCGCGGCGCCCGCGATCAGCGCGATCGAAGCCAGCCCCGTTGCCAGCAGTGTTCTCTTGTTCTTGTTCATGATTGTGCGACCGTGACGTGGTGAATGATGGGGCGATGCTAGGGCGCAACTGCATCATTACCAAACAATTTCGCGCGCGTTGTTTATCGCAGGGATCGTGATAAGCACTTTACGTGGCGTGCTAAGGCGGGTGCGCTCCGCATCGACGATATCCCTGTTTTTGTTCCCCGTGCTTGCAGCGCCACGCGCGCGCATAGCCGGTTTCGTCATATGCAATCGCGGAAAAACTGGTAGGGGATTGGCGTTCGCGCTGTTCAAATGTTTGGCATGACCCGCGCAACATGCAGGCGGGACGCCATTCAAAATCAGTCGATTCGCCATGCCCACCAGTGAATTTTCCAACGCCGCAACGCGTGTGCCGCGGCTTCCCGATCCGCGCCGCGTACGGCGTATTGCGAACGATGCCGAAGCACTCGAAGCGGCTCGCGAACTTGCGCGATTCGCCGCGCCAGGCGCTGCGCAACGCGACCGCGAGCGTGCGCTGCCGTGGGACGAACTCGAGCGCTGGTCCGAAAGCGGGCTGGGCGCGATGACCGTGCCGCGTGAATATGGCGGTGCGGAAGTCTCGTACGCCACGCTCGCCGAAGTGTTCGTGCTGCTATGCGCCGCCGATCCCGCTTTCGGCCAGATTCCGCAGAATCACTTTGGCGTGCTGGGCCTGTTGCGCGAAAGCGGCTCGCCTGCGCAGAAAGCGCGTTTCTATGCGCAGGCGCTGGCGGGGCATCGATTCGGCAATGCCGGACCCGAACGCCGCTCGGCCGCTTCGCCCACCATCCTGCAAGGTGCGACGCGTCTCTCATCGACGCCGGACGGACTGCGCCTGAACGGCGAGCGTTTCTATTCGACGGGCGCGCTGTTCGCGCATCGCGTCCCCACGCGCGCCATCGACGATGAAGGTCGCGCCGTGCAGGTCTGGGTGCCGCACGATGCAGCGGGTCTCACCGTCATCGACGACTGGAGTTCCTTCGGACAGCGAACGACTGCGAGCGGCACGGTACGTTTCGACAATGTCGCGATCGATCCACAGGACGTGTTGCCGCTCTGGCAACTCGCCGACAAACCAGGCCTGTTCGGCCCGACTTCGCAGATCATTCAGGCGGCGATCGATCAAGGTATCGCCGAAGCTGCCGTGGCCGATGCCATCGCTTTCGTGCGCGATCGCGCGCGGCCGTGGATGGATTCGGGCGTCGCCCGCGCGGCCGACGATCCCTACATCATTGCCGATATCGGCCGTCTGCAGATCGACCTGCACGCCGCGCGCGAAGTGCTGCTCGATGCGGGCCGCACGCTCGATGCGCTGGCCGTGGAAGCGTTTGGCAATGGCCTGAGCGAGCAAGGCAGCGCGCGCGCTTCGGTGGCGGTTGCCGCGGCGAAAGTGCTGACTACGCGCATCGCGCTGGAAGCGAGCGAAAAGCTCTTCGAACTCGCGGGATCATCGGCCACGCGTGCGGCGCACAACCTCGACCGCCATTGGCGCAACGCGCGCACTCATACGCTGCACGACCCTGTGCGCTGGAAACTGCATCTGCTGGGCAACTATCACCTGAATGACGCGCTGCCTGCGCGACATTCGTGGAATTGAGCGGCGAAAGATCGGGAATAGATCGGGAATAGACGCATGAATGTCGATATCTCTGCCGCGCTCCTGGAGCGCGATGACGAACACGCTGCGCAAACGCCCGCACGCATCGAAAGCGATGCACAGGCGATCGAGGCGGCGCAGCGACTGGCGAATGCCTTTGCTCAGGAAGCCGCGCTACGCGATCGCGAACGCCGTCTGCCCTGGGCCGAACTCGATGCCTTCGTGGCCAGCGGTCTCTGGACGATTACGGTGCCGCGCGAATTCGGCGGCCCTGGCGTGCGAAACGGCACGCTGGCCGAAGTCACGGCCACCATCGCCGCAGCGGACGGTTCGCTCGGCCAGATTCCACAGAATCATTTCTACGCGCTCGAAGTGCTGCGCGTGGGCGGCAGCGTGGAGCAACAGCGCTTTTTCTATGAGCGCGTACTCGCAGGCGAGCGCTTTGGCAATGCACTCGCCGAAATCGGTCATAAGGATTTTCTGCGCCGCACGCGGCTTTCGCGCGACGCGCAGGGCTGGCGTATCGATGGCCGCAAGTTCTATTGCACCGGCGCGCTCTACGCGCACTGGATTCCCACGCTCGTCGTGCGCGAAGAGGACGGACGCGATGTGACCTATCTCGTGTTCGTGCCGCGCTCCGCTCAAGGCGTGACGATTACCGACGACTGGGACGGTTTCGGCCAGCGTGTCACCGGCAGCGGCTCGGTGCAGTTCGACGGCGTGCGCGTGGAGCCGCAATGGATCGTGCCATTCCAGACTTCGTTCGAGCGTGCGACCACCATCGGCCCGCTTGCGCAGATCATTCATGCGGCCATCGATCTCGGTCAGGCGCGCGGCGCGTTCGACGCGGCGCTGCGTTTCGTGCGCGAACGCTCGCGCCCGTGGATCGACGCCAGGGTCGAGCGCGCCGCGGATGATCCGCTCACGATTGCGCAATTCGGCGATCTTTACGCGCGCCTGAGTGCCGCCGAGGCGCTGGTGCGTCGCGCGGGCCGCTACGTGGACGCGGCGCAGGCCGCGCCCGGCGAGCAATCGGTCGCCGAAGCCTCGATCGCCGTCGCCGAAGCGCGTGCGCTCACCACGACGATTGCGCTCGACGCCGGTTCGCGTCTGTTCGAACTCGCGGGCACGGCGGCCACGCTCGACGGCCTCGGGCTCGACCGTTTCTGGCGCAACGCGCGCACGCACACGCTGCATGATCCGGTGCGCTGGAAGTATCACGCGATCGGCAATTTCTATCTGAACGATGCGCTGCCGCCGCGCCACGGAGCCTTGTAATGCCGCAAACCCGCAAGAAGCCCATTCTGCTCAACGCGTTCAACATGAATTGCGTGAGCCATATCAATCACGGTTTGTGGACGCATCCGCGCGACCGTTCGGCGGATTACCGCAAGATCGCTTACTGGACCGATCTCGCGCGCACGCTCGAACGCGGTCTGTTCGACGGGTTGTTTCTGGCCGATATCGTCGGTGTCTACGATGTGTATCAGCGCAATGTCGATGTGACGCTGCGCGAGTCGATCCAGTTGCCCGTGAACGATCCCACGCTGCTCGTGCCGGCGATGGCGGCGGTCACGCAGCATCTGGGTTTCGGCGTGACGGTCAATCTCACTTATGAGGCGCCGTATCTGCTGGCGCGGCGTTTTTCCACGCTCGATCATCTGACGCAAGGGCGCATCGGCTGGAATATCGTCACGGGCTATCTCGACAGCGCGGCGCGTGCGATGGGCGTGGCCGGACAGTTGCCGCACGACGAGCGCTACGAGCGCGCCGACGAATATCTCGACGTGCTCTACAAGCTCTGGGAAGGCAGTTGGGAAGCCGATGCCGTGCGGCGCGACAAGGCCGCGCGCGTCTATGCGGACCCGGCGAAGGTGCATCGCGTGCAGCATGCGGGGCGCTATTACAAGGTCGATGGCTATCATCTGGCCGAGCCGTCGCCGCAGCGCACGCCGGTGCTGTTTCAGGCGGGCAGTTCCGGGCGCGGGCAGCGTTTTGCCGCGCGTCACGCCGAATGCGTGTTCATCTCGCCGCCCAACCGCGCGGTGGGGCGCGAGACGGTGCGCGCGCTGCGCGAGCAACTGGTGCGCGCAGGGCGGCGTCCCGACGATGTGAAGGTGTTCGTGGGCGCGGCGGTGGTCACGGGCGCAACCGGGCGCGAGGCGCAGGAAAAGTTCGCGGATTACCAGCGCTACGTGAGCCGCGAGGCGGGGCTCGCGCATTTCGCGGCGAGCACGGGCATCGACTACGCGCAATACGATCTGGACGAGCCGGTCGATTACACGCCCGGCAATGCCATCGAATCGGCCACGCGCACGGCGAAGCAGCACGGCTGGACGCGTCGCGCGCTGCTGGAGATGTTCGAGCTGGGCGGGCGCTATCCGGCCATCGTCGGCAGTCCGGCGCAGGTCGCGGACGAGCTTCAGGCCTGGGTCGACGAAGCCGATGTGGACGGTTTCAATCTGAGCCGCACGGTGGCGCCCGAGAGTTACGAGGATTTCGTCGATCTGATCGTGCCCGAATTGCAGGATCGCGGTATCTACAAGACGGCGTACGAAGAGGGCACGCTGCGCCAGAAGCTGTTCAAGGAAGGCGATACGCTGCCGCAGCGCCATGCGGGCGCGTCGTTCCGCCGGGAGGCCGCAGTGCTGGCCTGATCGGGCAGCTTTGTCCGATATCATCGATAGCGATATTTCCTGTTTATGCGTGTCAGCGATATTGCGTGAATATCGTCCACAGGCATATAATCGGTTTATGCCTCACAGGAATATCGCATGAAGATCATCGTCCACACGCCGGCGGGGCTTGCCGAGATCCTGCAATCGGCGAGAAAAGAACGCGGCCTGACCCAGACGCAGGCCGCCGCTTCGCTCGGCATCGGCCAGCCGCGGCTTTCCGCGCTGGAAACCACCGGCACGGCCAGCATCTCGCTGGAGCAGATGCTCGCGCTGTTCGCGCTCTACGAGCTCGAACTCTGCGTGCAGCCGCGCGACGACGAAGACCCGGAATACGAGCTGCGCGAAAAACGCGTGGAGTGGTAAGCGATGGGCCGCAAGTCGCATTCGCGCACCCTGTCGATCTGGGCCAATGGCGAGCGCGTCGGCACATGGACGCTAACGGGTTCCGGCGACGCCGAACTGCGCTACGACGCGGGCTGGAAAGCCTCGGACGCAGGACGGCCGTTGTCGCTTTCGCTGCCGTTTGGCCTGGGCGAGCGGCCCTTGCGCGGCGCGCGCGTCTATCACTATTTCGACAATCTGCTGCCCGATAGCGCGGTGATCCGCCGGCGCATCGCCGCGCGCTTTCGCACCGAATCCATCGACGCCTTCGATCTGCTCAAGGCGATCGGGCGCGATTGCGTGGGCGCGGTCCAACTGCTCGACGAGGACGAAACGCCCGCGCCGCTCGCGCGTATCGACGGCACGCCGCTCGACGATGCCGCCATCGAAAGGCTGCTGCTGGAGACGTCCGGCGCGGTGCTGCCAGGCGCAGGCGACGCCGAAGAAGAACTGCGCATTTCGCTGGCCGGCGCGCAGGAAAAGACCGCGCTGCTTTATCACGACGGCCGCTGGCTGCTGCCGCACGGCGCCACGCCCACCACGCACATTCTCAAGCTGCCGCTGGGTTTTATCGGCCATCGCAAGGTCGATTTCAATACGTCGGTGGAAAACGAGTGGCTGTGCCTGGCCGTGCTCAAGGCGTATGGATTGCCGGTGTCGAACGCGCGCATCGTCACGTTCGGCGCGCAGAAGGTGCTGGCGGTGGAGCGCTTCGACCGCGCCGTGTCGCGCAGCGGCGCGCTGCTGCGTCTGCCGCAGGAGGATTTTTGCCAGGCGCTGGGCGTTGCGCCGCATTTCAAGTACGAAGCGCAGGGCGGGCCCGGTGTGCGCGAGATTGCGGATCTGCTGCGTCAGTCGCAATCGGCGCGCGAAGACATCGAAACCTTTCTCGCCGCGCAGATCGCCTTCTGGATGATGGCCGCGCCCGACGGCCACGCGAAGAATTTCAGCCTGCGTCTGCTGCCGGGCGGGCGGTTTCAGCTTGCGCCGCTCTACGACGTCATGTCGATCTGGCCCGTGGAAGGCGATGGCGGCAATCAGTGGTCGTGGCACAAGGCCACGCTGGCGATGGCGGTGTGGGGCAAGAGCCGCCATTACCGCATGCGCGACGTGAAGCGCGCCCATTTCGACGCCACCGCGCAGCTTTGCCACTATGGCCCCGATGCCGCGCCGATCATCGAGCGTCTCGTGGCGCGCACGCCCCAGGTGATCGAAACCGTCGGCGCGAACCTGCCCGCAGGCTTTCCTGCTCGCGTGGCCGAACGGCTGTTCGACGGGCTGCGTTTCAGCGCGCAACGGCTCATTGCGTCGTGACCGGCGTGACCAGGGCAAAATAGTCGTTTTGATACGCGCCGCATCTTTTTGCCTGACACGCTTTGCCATTGAATTTTCAGCAGAAACCCGTTTGCCGGCACGTTGATCGTTGCCTTGCCGTCCCCGGAGGCGCACCCGATGTCCGATCCTGAATTCCAGGTCCTGCTGGTCGACGACGACGAAGCGCTGCGCGATCTTCTGCGCGCCTTCTTCCAGCAACGCAATATCGAATTTTCCGTGCTGCACGATGCGATGCAGCTCGAACGCCGGCTCGAACGCGAGCGGCCTTCGGTCATCGTTCTCGACGTGATGATGCCGGGCGTCGACGGCCTCACGGCGCTCAAGGAGCTGCGCGGGCGCGGCGACCGCATTCCCGTCATCATGCTCACGGCGCGCGCCGATGGCACCGATCGCGTGGTCGGCCTCGAACTGGGCGCGGACGATTACCTCGGCAAGCCGTTCATGCCGCAGGAACTGCTCGCGCGCATCCGCGCGGTGCTGCGCCGCCAGGGCGATCCCGACCGCGGCGCGCCCGCCGAGCGGCGCGCGCCGTGCCGCTTTGGTCCGTTCGAGCTGAACTTCGCCACGCGCACGCTGCTGCGCGAGGGCGAGCCGGTCAAACTGACCGGCGCCGAATACGCCATGCTCGAAGTGTTCGCCCAGCATCCGATGGAAACGCTCTCGCGCGCGCGTCTGCTCGATCTGCTGCACGGCCCGGGCGCCGAAGTGACCGAGCGCGGCATCGACGTGCCGGTCTGGCGTCTGCGTCGTCTGATCGAAGTCGATCCGTCCAACCCGCGCCGCCTGCAGACGATGCGCGGCGTCGGCTACATGTTTGTTCCCGACGAAGACGACGCCGATGAAGCGGACCTTTGACACGCTGTTCATCCGTCTTTCGCTGATGACGGTGGGCCTGATCGTGGCCGTGCATTTCATGGCGCTGCTGCTGATCGATCAGGCGCGCGCGAAGATCGATGCGCAGCGCTCGCTCAACAATATGATGGTGGCCGCACAGGTGCGCGAGCGTGATCCCGTGCTCGCCGACCAGGTCGCGCAAACGCTGGGCATCCGCTATGTCAGCGCGGAGCATGCCGTGGCCGAAGGTTGCCCCGCGCCGTGCACGGATTCGTCGGGGCCGCTGGAAGAGACGTTGCGGCCGCGACTCGGGCCGGGCGGCCATGTGGTGGTCGAGCCGGATAACGGCAACGTCTGGATACGCAGGCAGAACGCGCCGTACTGGATCATGATGCCGGGCTTCATGCCGCCGCTCAGCCATTTCATGGGCTTTTCGGCGCTGACGCTGATTGCCGCCGTGATCGTCGCGGTGATTTTTGCCTGGCAGGTGCAGCGGCCTGTGCGTTCGCTTGCGCGGGCGGCGCGCGAATATCGCATCGGCCGGGGCGTGCATCGTGTGGCTGAAGCGGGGCCGCGCGAATTGCGCGAACTCGCCAGCGATTTCAACGATATGGTGAGCGAACTGGCGGAAGCGGAGCGCGAGCGCTCGGTCATGCTGGCGGGCATCGCGCACGATCTGCGCACGCCTATTACGCGCATGCAGTTACGCGCCGATCTGCTCACCACCGACACCGACCGCGCCGCCTTGCTGCGCGAAACCGAATCGATGTCGCGCATCGTCACGCAGTTTCTGGACTTCGCGCGCGAGAGCGTGAATCAGTCGGCTTTTGTGGGAGTGGAAGAGCATTGCCGCCGCGATTACGGCGCGCAACAGGACGACGATGCGCTGGTGAAACTCGATCTGCGTGCAGGCGAAGGCTTCCAGTTGCCCGCCGTCGATCTCGACCGCATGCTGTCGAATTTGATCGAAAACGCGCTCACCTATGGCGAGCCGCCCGTGGAAGTATCGACGTCAAAAGAAGAGGGCCGTTACGTGCTGCGCGTGCGCGATCACGGCGCGGGCGTGCCCGAAGACGACCTGCATCGCGTGCAGCGGCCGTTCGTGCGTCTCGACGCGGCGCGCAGTGGCGAAGCGCATTGCGGGCTGGGTCTTGCGATCGTGCGCCGGCTCGTGCGTCAACACGACGGCACGATGGACGTGTCCAACGCCGCGCAAGGCGGCCTCGTCGTAACGATGAGTTTTCCCTACCCGCGCAAGGCGGATTGAACGGTCATGCCCGGACGGTACACGGGCTGCTGGGAAAGATGATCGGGAGTGCTGAGCTGTACGCAGCAGAGCACCGTTTCCACCACGCGCGCGACGAGCAGATCGTCGGCGCCGGGCTGGCCGCCCGCGAGCTGGCGGCAGAAGAAACCGGTGAGCGCGGCATAGATGAAGCGCGCTGACGCCGGCATATCCAGCGACATGTCGATCTCGCCGCAGCGCGCGGCATCGCCGAGCACATCGGCGATTTTCAGTTCGGCAATGGCTACCGCCGCTTCCATGCGTTTGGCGAGTGCGGCATTGCGACGCACCGATTCGGCGTCGGCGAGCGCGATGCCGTAAAGACGGCGCGCCGAGCGGTTGCCCAGCATGCGTTTGAGCTTGCTGCGCAGCTCCTGCGCGAGCCACGCCATCGGCCGGATGGTGGCGGGACGCAAGCCCAGATCGAAGGGCGCGAGCGTGAGATCGGGCCGCTCGAACAGCGCTTCGAACACTTCGGCCTTGCTCTTGAAGTGCACGTAAATCGCGCCGCGCGTCACGCCGGCTTTCGCGGCGATTTCGTCGAGCGTGGTCTGCGCAAAGCCCTTGCGCGCGAAGATCTGCTCCGCGCAGTCGAGTAGCGTTTTGCGCAATGCCAGCGACTGCTCTCTCGTCCTTCTCATATCAAACAACCCTTCAAATCGTCCGTGTGACGTGCCTGAACTGCGCACGCAACCGGAATCCGACCCCGCCGCGTAGCCCTTTCGACAAGGCGTGCACGCATGCCGGGCATCAAGTCGGGCCGATCTTATCAGTCCGTTTTCGGCGTTTGCTTAGTGAATCTTACGGAGCGTTTGTACCGTAACCCGGCGCTTTGTTTTGCCGCGTACATTGCGCGTGAAGCAATGTTTAAGGGATTGGTAAGCCAGCAGGGCCGCAAGCCCGCCGCGCCTCAAGCGAATATGACAAGACATTCAGGAATTCACGCCATCACACCGGGAACACCCATCATCCGCGCCATCGCACTCGTGTGCGCCACCATCGGTCTTGCCGCCTGTTCGGACAAGCCGCAATCCACCGCCGCCGCCACGCCCGAAGTCAACGTGATGCGCGTGCAGACCACAGCCGTACCTGTTTCCGTCGAACTGCCGGGCCGCGTGAGCGCGCATCTGGTCGCCGAAGTGCAGGCGCGCGCGACGGGCATCGTGCTCAAGCGCACCTTCGTCGAAGGCAGCCAGGTGAAGGCCGGGCAACTGCTTTATCAGATCGATCCCGCGCCGTATCAGGCCACGCTCGACAACGCCAAGGCGACGCTTGCCAAGGCGCGCGCCACGCTGATCGCCGCGCAGGCGCAAGCCGATCGTTACAAGGTGCTGGTTGCAGCCAACGCGGTCAGCAAGCAGGACTACGACAACGCCGTGGCATCGGCGGGCGAAGCGCAGGCCGATGTGGAAGCCGACGCCGCCAGCGTCGAAACCGCGCAGATCAACCTTGGCTATACCTCGGTGTATTCGCCGATCACGGGCCGCATCGGCAAGTCGTCGGTGACGCCGGGCGCGTATGTGCAGTCGAGCGGCGCGACCGAACTCGCCACTGTGCAGCAGCTCGATCACGTGTATGTGGACCTCACGCAATCGAGCGTCGATGGCCTGAAACTGCGCCGCGCCGCCGCCGAAGGCAAGGTCACGCTGACCGGGCCGCACGCCGCGAAGGTGCAACTGATTCTGGAAGACGGCCAGCCGTATCAAGGCGAAGGCAACCTCGAATTCTCCGATGTCACCGTCGATCAGACCACCGGTTCGGTCACCGTGCGTGCGACGTTCGACAATCCGCAAAACGTGCTGCTGCCTGGCATGTACGTGCGCGCGCGTATCGACGAAGGCTATAACGAGCAGGCCGTGCTGCTGCCCGAAGCCGCCGTTCAGCACGACCAGAAGGGCAATGCGACGGCTTACGTCGTCAACGCGCAGAACAAGATCGAATCGCGCCAGCTCACCACGGGCGGCGTGACCAACGATAACTGGATTATCGAAAAAGGCCTTCAGGCAGGCGATCGCGTGGTGGTGGCAGGCGGCATGAAGGTGCAGCCTGGCGCGACCGTCAAGACCGTCGATCAGGGCGCAACGCCCGCTGCCGCTGCAGTGGCCGCTACGCCTGCATCGGCTTCGGCACCCGTGGCCGCGTCTGCCGCATCCGCCGGCGCAGCGTGAGGGTGGACTGAATGGCACGATTCTTTATTGACCGGCCGATCTTCGCCTGGGTGATCGCGATCATCCTGATGATGACGGGCGCGGCTTCTATTTTCAACTTGCCGGTGGCGCAGTATCCGACGATCGCGCCGCCTTCCATCCAGATCAGCGCGAGCTATTCGGGCGCTTCGGCAAAGACCGTCGAAGACACCGTAACGCAGGTGATCGAACAGCAGATGAGCGGTCTCGACCATCTGCTGTACATGTCGTCGACTTCCGACGATTCGGGCGCGGCGACGATCACGCTGACCTTCGCGGCGGGCACCAATCCCGACATCGCGCAGGTGCAGGTGCAGAACAAGCTGCAACTGGCGACGCCGGTGCTGCCGACCGTGGTGCAGGAAGCCGGTATCAAGGTCACGAAGTCCAGCAGCAGCTTCCTGATGGTGATGGCCTTCGTGTCCGCCGACGGCAGCATGGACCGCTACGATCTCGCGAATTACGTGGCCTCGCATATCGAGGACCCGCTTAGCCGCGTGGATGGTGTGGGCACGGTGACGCTGTTCGGCACGCAGTTCTCGATGCGCGTGTGGCTCGACGCCAACAAGCTGAATCAATACGCACTCACGCCTGTCGATGTCGAAACGGCGATCACGAACCAGAACGTCCAGGTGGCGGCCGGTTCGATCGGCGGCACGCCTGCCGTGAAGGGCCAGGCGATGCAGGCGACCATCACGGAAGCGTCGTTCCTTCGGACCCCGGAAGAATTCGGCAACGTGTTGCTGAAGGTGAACCAGGACGGCTCGCAGGTGCGTCTGAGGGATGTGGCGCGTATCGAACTGGGCGGCGAAAACTATAACTTCGACACCAAGTACAACGGTGCGCCGGCAGCCGGCTTCGGTATTCAGCTTGCGACGGGCGCCAATGCGCTGCAGACCGAAAAGCTGGTGCAGGCCAAGCTCGCCGAGCTGTCGAAGAACTTCCCGCACGGCCTGGTCGTGAAGTATCCGTACGACACCACGCCGTTCGTGCGTCTGTCGATCGAGGAAGTGGTCAAGACGCTGCTGGAAGGCATCGTGCTGGTGTTCCTCGTGATGTATCTGTTCCTGCAGAACCTGCGCGCCACGCTGATCCCGACGATCGCGGTGCCGGTGGTGCTGCTGGGCACGTTCGCGATCATGAACGCGGTGGGCTTCTCGATCAACACGCTGTCGATGTTCGGGCTCGTGCTGGCGATCGGTCTGCTGGTGGACGATGCGATCGTGGTGGTGGAGAACGTCGAACGCGTGATGGTGGAAGAAGGCTTGTCGCCGAAGGAAGCCACACGCAAGGCAATGGGCCAGATTACCGGCGCGCTGGTGGGTGTGGCGCTGGTGCTCTCGGCGGTGTTCGTGCCGGTGGCCTTCTCGGGCGGCTCGGTGGGCGCCATCTATCGTCAGTTCTCGCTGACGATCGTGGCGGCGATGGTGCTGTCCGTGCTGGTCGCGCTGATTCTCACGCCGGCGCTGTGCGCGACCCTTCTGAAGCCGATTCCCAAGGGTCATCACGAAGAGAAGAAGGGTTTCTTCGGCTGGTTCAATCGCACCTTCGACAAGAGCCGCGACAAGTACCACGGCGGCGTGCAGCATGTGATTCGCCGCTCGGGCCGCTGGCTGGTGATCTATCTCGCGGTGATCGTCGGCGTGGGCTTCCTGTTCGTGCGTCTGCCGAAGTCGTTCCTGCCCGATGAGGACCAGGGCACGATGTTCGTGCAGGTGCAGACGCCGCCGGGCTCGACCCAGGAAACCACGGCACGCTCGCTCAAGGCCGTGACCGACTATCTGCTCACGGACGAGAAGAACATCGTCGAATCCGTGTTCACGGTGAACGGCTTCAACTTCGCGGGCCGTGGTCAGAACTCGGGGATGGTCTTCGTGCAGATGAAGGACTTCTCGAAGCGCCGCTCGTCGGACGAAAAGGTCCAGGCGCTGGTGGGCCGCGTGTTCAAGCACTTCGCGAACGACAAGGACGCCACGGTCATTCCGATCAACCCGCCGTCGATTCCTGAACTGGGTACGGCTTCGGGCTTCGACTTCGAACTGACCGACAACGCTTCGCTTGGTCACGAGAAGCTGATGGCCGCGCGTAACCAGTTGCTGGCGATGGCGGCGAAGAATCCGGATCTTGCGCTGGTGCGCCCGAACGGTCTGAGCGACACGCCGCAATACAAGGTCGATATCGATCGCGAGAAGGCCGAAGCCATGGGCGTGGCCGCCTCCGACATCGACGATACGTTCTCGATCGCGTGGGGTTCGAAGTACATCAACAACTTCCTCGATACCGATGGCCGTATCAAACGCGTCTACGTGCAGGCCGATGGCCCGTTCCGTATGAACCCGGACGATCTGGGCCGCTGGTATGTGCGTGGCTCGTCGGGCACGATGGTGCCGTTCACCGCCTTCGCAAAGGGCAAGTGGACGTTCGGTTCGCCCAAGCTCGAACGCTACAACGGTATTTCGTCGCTGGAAATCCAGGGGCAGGCCGCATCGGGTAAATCGACCGGTCAGGCCATGAGCGCAATGGAACAGATCGCTTCGAAACTGCCGGCAGGGATCGGTTATTCGTGGACGGGTCTGTCGTTCCAGGAAATCCAGTCGGGCAGCCAGGCGCCGTTCCTCTACGCGATTTCGATCATCGTGGTGTTCCTGTGTCTCGCCGCGCTGTATGAAAGCTGGTCGATTCCGTTCGCGGTGATTCTGGTGGTGCCGCTCGGTGTGATCGGCGCGCTGCTGGCCGTGACGATGCGCGGGCTCGAAAACGATGTGTTCTTCCAGGTGGGGCTGTTGACGACGGTGGGTCTGTCCGCGAAGAACGCGATTCTGATTGTGGAATTCGCGCGCGAATTGCAGGAGCAGCATGGCATGACCGCTGTTGCGGCGGCGCTGGAAGCGGCGCGTCTGCGACTGCGTCCGATCCTGATGACGTCGATGGCCTTCGTGCTGGGCGTGCTGCCGCTGTCGATCAGCAACGGCGCGGGTTCGGCTTCGCAGCATGCGATTGGTACGGGCGTGATCGGCGGTATGTTCACGGCCACATTCCTCGCCATTTTCATGATTCCGATGTTCTACGTAGTTATTCGTTCGAAATTCGGCTCGTCGAAGCAGGACGAACAAGGCAGCGCCGATACGGCGCACGTGCAGGAGGACAGCCATGAATAAGCTCACCTTGAGCGCGCTGGCTGCGGCAGTGGTTTGCTTCACCTCGGCATGCACACTGGCGCCGCATTACACGCAGCCGGCTGCGCCGGTTTCATCGACGTATCCGGGCGGGCCGGCTTACGACAGCCAGCCCACGGACGGCGCGCGTAGCGCGCAGGGTCACGCGGCGGCCGATATCGGCTGGCGCGACTTCTTCAAGGACCCGCGTCTGCAAAAGCTCATCGAGCTGGCGCTGCAAAACAACCGCGATCTGCGCGTTTCCGTGCTGAAGGTGGCGCAGGCGCGCGCGCAATACCGCATCGAACGCGCGAATCTGCTGCCGACGGTTTCGGCGACCGGCACGGGCACCCGCACGCGCACGCCTGCCGATCTCTCGTACGTGGGCCGCGCGACGGTGTCGAGCGACTACGACGCGGCAGCAGGCGCGTCGTGGGAACTGGACTTCTTCGGCAAGGTGCGCAGCCTCTCGAATCAGGCGCTGCATACTTATCTGTCGACGGCGCAGGCACGCAAGGCGGCGGAAATCACGCTGGTTTCCGAAGTCGCCGACCAGTACCTGACGATGATCGCCTATGACGACTCGCTCAAGGTCACGAAGGCCACGCTCGATTCCGCGCAGAAGTCTTACGATCTGACCAAGACCGAGTTCGATACCGGCACGGGTTCCGAACTCGATCTGCGCGAAGCGCAAGGTGTCATGCAGCAGGCGCATGCGAACTACGAGAGCCAGTTGCGTCTGCGCGCGCAGGCGGAAAACGCACTCGTGCTGCTGGTGGGCGCGCCGTTGCCGGCCGATCTGCCGGCAGGCCTGCCGCTGGATTCGCAGGATCTGCTCGCCGATATTCCCGCCGATCTGCCGAGCGCGCTGCTCACGCGCCGCCCCGACATCCTCGAAGCCGAGGAAACGCTCAAGGCCGCCAACGCCAATATCGGCGCGGCGCGCGCAGCGTTTTTCCCGAGCATCAGCCTGACGGGACAATTCGGTTATGCGAGCGCGAGCCTTGGCTCGCTCTTCAAGCCGGGGCAGCTTGCGTGGGACTTCGGCCCGACGATCACGATGCCGATCTTCGAAGGCGGCGCGAACAAGGCCAGCCTCGACGTGGCGAAGCTCGAAAAGGACGAAGATGTGGCCGCGTACGAAAAGGCCATTCAAACGGCCTTCCGCGAAGTGGCGGACGGGCTGGCCGCGCGCGGCACGTACGACACGCAGATCACCGATCTGCGCGCCTACACCGAGAGCCAGCAGCGCCGTTATACGCTTTCCGATCTGCGTTATCGCAACGGCGTGGACAGCTACCTCACGGTGCTGAGCGCGCAGACCGATCTCTATACGGCGCAGCAGTCGCTGATCAGCGCGAATCTGGACCGGCTGACGAACCTCGTCGATCTGTACCAGTACCTGGGCGGCGGCTGGATCGCCAATACCGGCGATAAACCGCGCAACGCCGATTCGGACAGCACGGCGATGCAGACGTCGCAATCGAAAGAGAGCGCCGTTCACTAAGGGCGTCCGTCGAGCGAGGCGGAGAAGCGTTCCGGTGTGCAGGGCAAGTGTCGTTTCCATGACTTGTCCTGCACGCGGAATTCTGGCGTGATAACACATCGTCATTGCCAACTTCGTCCCATCTCGCTTGATATGGAAAGCCCCCGACTCAACTTCTCCTTGCGTCAACTGCGCTACTTCGTGACGGCGGCGGAAACGCTGTCGTTCACGCTGGCGGCGCGGCTGATGCATATCTCGCAGCCTTCCATTTCCAGTGCGATCTCCGAACTCGAAGACGCATTCGGCATTCAACTGTTCATTCGCCATCATGCCGCCGGTCTGTCGCTCACGCAGGCAGGGCGCGAATTGCTCGGCAAAACGCGCGATCTATTGAAGAACGCCGAAGAACTCCAGGCCGTCGCGCGCGGGCTCGATACTGGCATGACGGGCACGATTGCACTCGGCTGTCTGGTTTCGCTGGCGCCGCCGTTGTTATCCGGCTTGATCAGCCGCTTTCTGGCCGATCATGCTGGCATTGCTTTCAAGACGATGGAAGCGCATCAGGATGGTTTGTTCGAAGGGCTGCACGACGGCTCGCTGGACATCGCACTCACGTACGATATCGATCTCACCGATGACATCGACTTTCGGCCGCTGGTGCATTTGCCGCCTTATGTGATCCTGCCTAGCCGCCATCCGCTTGCGCAGCATCGTGCGGTTTCGCTGTCGAATCTCATCGACGAGCCTTATGTGATGCTCGATCTGCCGCATAGCCGCGAATATTTTTCTTCGCTGTTCGATACGGTCGGGCAGCGGCCGGTGCCGGTGTTCCGCTCTTCGCAACCGGAAGTGGTGCGCGGCATGGTGGCGAACGGTCTGGGCTTCAGCATCCTGAACTTCCCGCTCAAATCGACCCAGACGGTCGATGGCGAAGATTTCGTGGTGAAGCGCTTCAAGGAGAAAGTGGTTGCGACTACGCTGGGTATTGCGCAGTCGCGCACCATGAAGCCGCGCGTGGTGGTGCAGCGCTTCGCTGCATTCGCCGAGGAATTGATCAAACGGCAGTACGCGCGGCCCTGACGAATCCTAGTGACCAGTCTTGAGCTGCGCCCAGAGGCGGTTTTCCAGACGCAGGATATCGGCGGGCAAGGCTTTCATCATGGTCATTTTCGCTAGCACGTCCGGCGCCGGATAGACGCCGGCGTCATTGGCCACGGAGGCGGTCACGAACGCACGCGCCGCCTTGTTCGGCGTGGGGTAGAACACCTCGTTCGTGATTCCCGCATTCACTTTCGGGTCCTCGATATAGTTGATCCAGGCGAGCGCGGCCTCGGGATGCGGTGCGTCCTTGGGAATGCCCATGATGTCGAACCAGATCAGCCCGCCTTCCTTCGCATTCGAGAACCTGATTTCATAGCTGCGTTTGGCATCCACGGCGCGGCGATGCGCAATGCCGATATCGCCGGACCAGCCAAACGCCACGCAGATATCGTTATTCGCAAGGTCGTTGATATATCCGGACGAATTGAATTGCGTGATATACGGGCGGACTTTCTTGAGCGTTTCATACGCCGCCTGATAATCGCCGGGGTTGGTGCTATTGGGGTCTTTGTGCATATATTGCAGCGTGGCCGCGAACACATCGACGGCCTGATCCAGGAATGACACGCCGCAACTCTTCAGTTTCGACATATTTTCCGGGTCGAACACCAGCGCCCAACTGTCGACGGGCGCGTTGCCGCCGAGCGCCTTCTGCACGGCCTGCACGTTGTAGCCCATGCCATCCGTGCCGTAGGCATACGGCGCGCCGTACTGATTGCCGGGATCGGCCTGCGCAATGATTTTCATGAGTGCAGGATCGAGATTCGCCAGATTGGGCAATTTCGATTTGTCGAGCTTCTGGTAGATGCCCGCTGGAATTTGCCGCGCCATGTAATTCGATGTGGGCACAACGATATCATAGCCGGAGCTACCGGCAAGCAGCTTGGCCTGCAAGGTATCGTCGCCGTCGTAGTTATCGTATTTGACCTTGATGCCCGTTTGTTTTTCGAAATCGGGAATGGTGTCCTTGCCAATATAGTCGGACCAGTTATAGACGTTCAACTGCGTTTCAGCCGCCCTGGCGGGCGCGCTGGTCAGACTTCCCGTGCTGGCGAGCGCCGCAAGCGAAGCCAGGGCAATCGAAGGACGCACAAACTGCCGGATACGATCGATGCGCATGAATGTCTCTCTATGAATGAGGATTGGCCATAAGGGCTGCGACGAACGACGGCTGAATCCTGGCACGCGAAGATCGGGAGAAAAAAATAGTTTATCTAGGTCATGTACAGGTTTTTCCTATGCGATGCGCCATGGAACTGGCATCGACAAATTCTATGCAATAGCCAGAAATTGCATTCTTTACCTTGTTATTTTGTCGAGGGAGAGTGAGCCGAACTGGTGTTCGTTTTTGTTGCGGACACCGAGGGTATTCACCAGGCGTAACGGTGCTCAATAGAAGTCCGATTCTGGAACCAGAACCATGAATACACGCGATCTCCCCCAGCGCAGTACCCGTGACTATCAACAGAGCGATGCCGCGCATCATCTGCATGCGTTCGTCGACCAGAAGGCGCTGAACGCGGAAGGGCCACGCGTTATGGTGCGCGGCGAGGGTGTGCATCTCTGGGACAACGACGGCAATCGCTACCTCGACGGTATGTCGGGCTTGTGGTGCACGAACGTCGGTTATGGACGCAAGGAACTGGTCGATGCCGCCGCGCGGCAGATGAAAGAACTGTCTTACTACAACATGTTCTTTCACACCACGCATCCTTCGGTAATTGAACTGTCCGAGAAGCTGTTTTCGCTGCTGGGCGGCCATTTCAGCCATGTCGTTTATACGAACTCCGGTTCCGAATCGAATGAAGTGCTGATCCGCACGGTGCGCCGCTTCTGGGACGTAATGGGCAAGCCGGAAAAGAAGGTGCTGATTGGCCGCGTGAATGGCTATCACGGCTCGACGGTCGGCAGTGCGTCGCTGGGCGGTATGGCGTTCATGCATGAAATGGGCGATCTGCCGATCCCCAATATCACGCATGTCGATGAACCGTACTGGTACGCCAATGGCGGCGATCTCACGCCGGAAGCATTCGGCCTGAAAGCCGCGCAATCGCTCGAGCGCAAGATTCTCGAGCTGGGCGCGGACCGCGTTGGCGCCTTCGTTGCGGAACCGTTCCAGGGCGCGGGCGGCATGATTTTTCCGCCCGACGGTTATTGGCAAGAGATCGAGCGCATCTGCCGCAAATACGATGTGCTGCTGTGTGCCGACGAAGTGATCGGCGGCTTTGGCCGCACCGGCGAATGGTTTGCGCATCGGCACTTTGGCTTCGAACCGGATTTGATCTGTATCGCCAAGGGTTTGACATCGGGCTACGTGCCGATGGGCGGGCTCATCATGAGCCGCCGCGTTGGCGAGGCGCTGGTCGAACGCGGCGGCGTTTATGCACACGGTCTCACGTATTCGGGGCACCCGGTTGCCGCAGCGGTGGCACTGGCGAATCTGGATGTGCTCGATCGCGGCGGGCTGGTCGAGCGCACGAAAACAGATACTGGCCCTTATCTGCAGAAAGCGCTACGCGACGCCTTTGCAGGCCATCCGTTAATCGGCGAAGTGCAGGGCGTGGGGGCCGTTGCCGCGATCCAGTTTGCGAAGGACAAGAGCACGCGCGAGCGCTTCGTCAACGAAGCGGAATTGACGTGGCATAGCCGTTCCGTGGGTTTCGATCTGGGCGTGATCGTGCGTTCGACCAATGGTCGGTTGATCGTCGCGCCGCCGCTCGTGATCGACCATGCGCAAATCGACGAACTGGTGGACAAGATGCGCCTGGCAGTGGACGCGACCGCTGAAACCCTGCTGTAAAACGTTCGAATTACAACGCCCGCTTCGTTCCCACTCGGGAGCGAGCGGGCGTTTTTTATTGACCGCAATACAGCCAAAAAAGTGCAGAGGAATTTTTTTGCTAGGCAGGAACGACAAAAATCATCGTTTCGCAATTCCTCGACTCTGAACAGAATAGACACAACCAAACCCAACCGAACCCACACACAGGGTCGCACAGGCGGTGCGTTTTCTGGTTTGTTGCCAACTCAGGCCGCCTTGCATAAGGAAACCGCAATGACAATCGAAACCGTTGATACGCTCGTCGTCGGCGCCGGGCAGGCCGGCGTGGCAATGAGCGAGCACCTGGGCAAGCTGGGTGTGCCGCATCTCGTGCTGGAGCGCGAGCGCATCGCCGAGCGCTGGAGAACCGGCCGCTGGGATTCGCTGGTCGCAAACGGTCCTGCATGGCACGACCGTTTTCCGGGCCTGGAGTTCGACGATCTCGACCCTGATGCTTTTGCCTCGAAAGATCGCGTGGCCGATTATTTCGAAGCCTACGCAAAGCAGTTCAATGCGCCGATCCGCACGGGTGTGGACGTCACAAAAGTGGTGCGCAATGCAGGCCGCCCCGGCTTCACGGTCGAAACGAGCCGCGGCGTGATCGAAGCGCAACGCGTGGTGGTCGCCACCGGCCCGTTCCAGCGCCCGGTGATTCCGCCGATCGCGCCCAAAAATGCCGCCGGTCTCGTGCAGATTCACTCGGCCGATTATCGCAATCCGCAGCAATTGCCCGAAGGCGCCGTGCTGGTGGTGGGCGCGGGTTCGTCGGGCGTGCAGATTGCCGAAGAATTAATGCGTGCGGGCAAGCGTGTTTATCTCTCCGTGGGTCCGCACGATCGCCCGCCGCGCGCGTATCGCAATCGCGACTTCTGCTGGTGGCTGGGCGTGCTCGGTCTCTGGGATCTGGAAACCGCCGTGCCGGGCCGCGAACACGTGACGATTGCCGTGAGCGGCGCGCGTGGCGGCCATACCGTCAATTTCCGCAAGCTCGCGCATGCGGGCATGACGCTGGTGGGGCTGACCCAGTCGTTCAACGACGGCGTGGTCAAATTCGAAAGCGATCTCGCGACCAATCTCGCGAATGGCGACGCCAACTATCTCTCGCTGCTCGACGCCGCTGACGCCTATGTCGCCCGCAACGGTCTCGATTTGCCGGAAGAACCCGAAGCGCGCGCGGTCGTGCCCGACCCGGAGTGCGTCACGCAACCGCTCCTCGAACTCGACCTGAAAAAGGCCGGTGTGAGCTCGATCGTCTGGGCCACCGGTTACGCAAACGACTATGGCTGGCTGCAGGTCAACGCCTTCGACGAGAAAGGCAAACCGAAGCATCAGCGCGGCGTATCGAGCGAGCCGGGCGTCTATTTCGTGGGCCTGCCGTGGCTCTCGCGCCGTGGCTCGTCATTCATCTGGGGCGTGTGGCACGACGCGAAGCATGTCGCCGGCCATATCGCCACGCAGGCTCAATACCTCGACTATCGCGACGCGACGCAACGCACTCAATCCACCAGTGTGGAAGCGAACATCGACGCTCGCGAAGAAACCCGTAACGAATCGAATAACGCAATCGGAGTCATTTAAATGCCCACGCATACCCGCATCCGCATGTTCAATACCAAGGATACTTATCCGAACCAGACGCTCGACAACGATCTTTGCCAGGCCGTGCGTGCCGGCAATACGGTGTACGTGCGCGGCCAGGTAGGCACCGATTTCGACGGCAAGCTCGTGGGTCTGGGCGACCCGCGTGCGCAGGCCGAGCAGGCCATGAAGAACGTCAAGCAACTGCTCGAAGAAGCGGGCAGCGACCTGAGCCATATCGTCAAGACCACGACGTATCTGATCGACCCGCGTTATCGCGAGCCGGTTTATCAGGAAGTGGGCAAATGGCTCAAGGGCGTGTTTCCGATTTCGACGGGCCTCGTGGTCTCGGCGCTCGGTCAGCCGCAATGGTTGATGGAAATCGACGTGATCGCCGTGGTGCCGGACGGCTGGACGCCGCCGCAAGCCTGAAAACAAGGGAGAAACGTGCCATGACATTCTCGATTGTCGGCCGCTGCGCCGAAACCGGTCAGCTCGGCATTGCCATCAGTTCGTCGAGCATCGCAGTGGGGGCGCGTTGTCCCTGGGCACGCGCAGGTGTGGGCGTCGTGGCGACGCAAAACGTCACGCTGCCCGCACTCGGCCCGCAGGTGCTGGATCTGCTGGAACACGATCAGCTCGAACCCGCAGCCGCGCTGGACCGCGCATTGAATTCGAATGGCTGGAGTCAGTATCGCCAGGTGACGGTGATCGACGCGCAAGGGCGCACGGCGTTTTTCAGCGGCAAGGAAGCGCTGGGCATTTATCACGCGGCGGCAGGCGAGCAGTGCGTGGCGGCGGGCAATATGCTCGCGGGACAACACGTGATCGATACGATGGTGCAGGCGTTCGAAAACACGCCGGGCGCGCTCGCCGATCGTTTGCTGGCTGCCATGCACGCTGCGATGGCGGCGGGCGGGGAGGCCGGGCCGGTACATTCGGCGGCGCTCAAGATCGTCGACGACCATACCTGGCCGGTGGTCGATCTGCGCGTCGATTGGGCCGATAACGATCCGCTCGGCGAGCTGGACGGTCTTTGGCAGGCATATCGGCCGCAGATGCAGGACTATCTGACCCGCGCGCTGAATCCGACCGCCGCGCCAAGCTATGGAGTCCCAGGCGATGAATGAACGCAGCAGTCGCAAGCTGCTGGAGCGGCTGATCGGTTTCGCAACCGTCAGCCGCGAATCGAATCTCGAACTGATTGCGTTTATCGAGCGCTATCTGGCGGAATTCGGCATTCGCAGCGAGCTTTTCTATAACGCGGAGCGCACCAAGGCAAATCTGTTCGCGACGATTGGTCCGAGCGATCGCGGCGGTGTCGTGCTTTCCGGGCATACGGACGTGGTGCCCGTGGACGGCCAGGCGTGGACGGTCGAACCGTTCCGCCTCACGGAGCGCGACGGGCGACTATATGGACGCGGCACGGCGGATATGAAAGGCTTTATCGCCTCGGTGCTGGCAGCCGTGCCGGAATTCATTGCCGCCGATCTGAAAACGCCCATTCATCTGGCGTTTTCCTATGACGAAGAAGTGGGTTGTCTGGGCGTGCGGCCGATGCTCGAAGAACTGGCGAAACGCCCGCACAAGCCGCTCCTTTGCCTGATCGGCGAACCTACGGAACTCAAGCCGGTGCTCGGTCACAAGGGCAAGCTGGCAATGCGTTGCTGCGTGAAAGGCGCGGCGTGTCATTCCGCTTACGCACCTTATGGCGTCAACGCGATTCAATATGCAGCGCGTCTGATTGGTCAACTCGACGAAATCGGCGCGCGTCTGGCCAGCCCGGAACATCGCGACGAACGTTTCGATCCGCCTTATTCCACGGTGCAAACCGGTGTCATCAAAGGCGGGCGCGCGCTCAATATCGTGCCGGCGGAATGCGAATTCGATTTCGAAGTGCGTGCATTACCGGGTTTCGAGGCTCAGTCGGTAGCCGACGAACTCGCGCAATACGCGCAGGCGCAATTGCTGCCCGCCATGCGCGCCGTGCAGCCCGATACCGATATCCAATGGCAATCGCTCGGCGCCTATCCGGGACTGGCGACGCCGCCCGAAAGCGACGCGGCGCGCCTGCTCGCGCATATCAGCGGATCGACGGATTTCGGTACGGTGGCGTTCGGCACGGAAGGCGGCCTGTACGAACAGGCAGGCATACCGACCGTGGTGTGCGGCCCCGGCAGCATGGACCAGGGCCACAAGCCCGACGAATTCGTGAGCGAAGCGCAGCTTGCGGATTGCGACGCCATGCTCGTGCGTCTCGCGCAATATCTCGCGCGAGCGGAGTGAGTTTTAAATCGACGCCTCGTGCAGATTCGCGAGGTGTTCGCGGCAGAAGTCCACGAACAGTTGCGCGGGCTTGGTCAATTGACCGCGTTTGAGCCGCGCGCTCACGAGACCGGAGGTGGCCACGGGTTCGGTGATATCGATCGTGACCACCTTTTTGCCGTCGTAAGTGCATTCGGAATGCGGGCGCGTGACCAGCAGCGAAAAGCCAAAGCCCTGGCCCACCATGCCGCGCACCATTTCGATCGAAGGCGAGCCGAACACGATATTGGGCGTGAGGCCAAGATCGTGAAAGAGGCTCACGAAATAGGTACGGCTGGGCTGCACGTCGAGCAGAATCATCGGCTCGGCGCAAAGGTCGCGCAGCGATACGTGCGATTGACTCGCGAAGCGGTGGTTTTCCGGCAGCAGCACATAAGGCTTTTGCGGCGGCATCAGCGGCTCGGTGGCGATGGTGCCGTCGAGTTCGTGATCGTAGAGAAAGGCGACGTCGAAGGTGCCTGCAGTGAGTCCCTGAACCAGTTCCTGCTGTTCGCCGTCGCGAATGCGGATATTGACGCCGGGATAGCGTTCGCGGAAACCCGCAATCAGTTGCGGCAGATAGAGCGGCGCCACCGTTTCGAAGCAGCCGATATCGATCTGACCGGTGATGACGTCATTGTCGGCCAGCGCGTTCTGCTCGAATTCGTGCGCCATGCGCAGCAGTTCCTGCGCCTTGCGATAGAAGCGCGTGCCGCCCGGCGTGAGCGACACGCCCTGGGCGTGGTGCCGGATGAACAGCTTGACGTTGAAGCTTTCTTCCAGTGCCTTGATGGCGCTGGAAATGGACGGCTGGGCAATATGAAGCTGGCGCGACGCCTCGGCCACGCTGCCGGCTTCGACGGTTGTCACGAAGTACTTGAGTTGTCGCAGGGTATAGAAAGCCACTTGCACCTCTGATGCAGGGCCGCAGGAACGCGGCACGTTTTACCGGTTTTTCAGGCGTTTTTCGACATTACCTTACCCTGGAAGCGCGTGCGGAAGAAAAGTGCATTGCATAGTTTTATCGTATGACTCGAAAATATTTTTATTAATTTGTCTTTGACGCGAAATATCGCACCATCGCCTCAAACCCTTGCTTTTCCACTATCAACATGGGCTGCCCGGGCGGCCCCTCTGGAGACCCGCATGTTTGATCTCGGCTACTGGCAGCGTCGCGCTGCGGAGCAGGTGTTCATCGACCAGGCCCTGATTGGCGGGCGGCGCGTGGCCGCGCTGTCCGGTGCGACGTTCGACGCCGTCAATCCGGCCACGAACCGTCTGTTGGCGCGCGTGGCCGCCTGCGATACGGCAGATGTCGATCTGGCCGTGCGTGCCGCGCGCGAAGCTTACGACAAGGGCACGTGGTCGCGCGCGCCGGCGGTCGAGCGCAAGAAAGTGCTGCTGCGCCTGGCCGAATTGATGCTCGCCAATCGCGAGGAACTGGCATTGCTCGATTCGCTCAATATGGGCAAGCCGGTCGCCGATGCGTGGAATATCGATGTGCCGGGCGCTGCCCATGTGTTCGCGTGGTACGGTGAATCACTCGACAAACTCTATGACCAGGTCGCGCCCACCGCGCCGAATGCGTTCGCGACGATCACGCGCGAAGCGCTGGGCGTGGTCGCGGCAGTCGTGCCGTGGAATTTCCCGCTCGACATGGCCGCGTGGAAACTCGCGCCCGCGCTGGCCGCAGGCAATAGCGTGGTGCTCAAGCCCGCGGAGCAATCGCCGTTTTCCGCGCTGCGCCTCGCCGAACTCGCGCTGGAAGCGGGCCTGCCCGAAGGCGTGCTCAATGTCGTGCCGGGGCTGGGCGAGCAGGCCGGGCGTGCGCTCGGTCTGCATCCGGATGTGGATTGCCTCGTGTTTACCGGCTCGACCGAAGTCGGCAAATACTTCATGCGCTATTCGGCCGATTCGAATCTCAAGCAGGTCTGGCTCGAATGCGGCGGCAAGAGCCCGAATCTGATCTTCGAAGATTGCGCCGATCTCGATCTGGCCGCGGAAAAAGCCGCGTTCGGCATCTTCTTCAATCAGGGCGAAGTGTGCTCGGCCAATTCGCGGCTTTATGTGCAGCGCTCGATTCAGGAGGAGTTTGTCGAGCGCCTGCTTGCGAAGGCGCGCGACTGGATGCCAGGCGATCCGCTCGATCCGGCCAGCCGCGCGGGTGCCATCGTCGATGCGGGGCAGACCGCGCGCATCATGAGCGCCATCGATCAGGCCCAGCTTGACGGTGCGCGCCTGCTCAAGGGCGGCAAGCGTCTGAACATCAACGGCTCGGACAATTTCGTCGAGCCGACCGTCTTCGCCGGTGTGAACAACGACATGCCGATCGCACGCGAGGAAGTATTCGGCCCCGTGCTGGCGATCAGCACGTTCGACACCGAAGAAGAAGCGCTGCGTCTCGCGAACGACAGCGTGTATGGTTTGGCGGCTTCGTTGTGGACCGATAACCTGAATCGCGCGCATCGCGTGGCGCGTGCGCTAAAGGCTGGCACGGTGTCGGTCAATACCGTCGATGCGCTGGACGTGACGGTGCCGTTCGGCGGCGGCAGGCAATCGGGCTTCGGCCGCGATCTCTCGCTGCATTCGTTCGACAAGTACACGCAATTGAAGACCACCTGGATTCAATTGCGCGGATAGGGCGTATCGGACTGGCCGCAACCGGAGCACGCGGCCAGTCTGCTCGATGGGCAGAGGCAGTGCAAGCGATGCATTGATTAAGTAATCCGAAATAATGGGTTCTTGAAACCCGGCAGGAGACAGTATCGTGGCCAGTACGGATAGCAACAACGCGCAATTGATCGAGAAACACACTATTGGCTATGTGCCGCCCGCAGATCGACACGGCAAGGTCCGCGATCTTTTTACGCTCTGGTTCGGCGGCAATATCGCGCCGCTGCCAATCGTCACCGGCGCGCTGGGCGTGCAGATGTTCCATCTGAATCTGTTCTGGGGAATCGTGGCGATCGTCGTGGGGCAGGCGCTGGGCGGCGTGCTGATGGCGCTGCATTCGGCCCAGGGCCCGCAAATGGGCATTCCGCAGATGATTCAAAGCCGTGCGCAGTTCGGTTCATGGGGCGCGCTGCTCGTGACGGTGATTGCGGGCGTGATGTACGTGGGCTTTTTCGCATCGAATATCGTGCTGGCCGGCAAGTCCTTGCACGGCATCCAGGCATCGGTTTCGGTGCCGGTCGGGATTGTGATTGGGGCAGTGGGGTCGGGGCTCATCGGCATTGTTGGTTATCGCTTCATCCACTTTCTGAACCGCATTGGCACGTGGGTATTGGGTATCGGTATTGCCATCGGCTTTGGCTATATCTTCACGCACGTGACCACGGACGATTTCCTCACGCGCGGCGGCTTCAATTTCGCGGGCTGGCTCGCAACGGTATCGCTTTCGGCGCTGTGGCAGATTGCATTCGCGCCTTATGTTTCCGACTATTCGCGCTATCTGCCGGAAAACGTGCGCGTGTCGTCCACGTTCTGGGCGACGTGGCTCGGTTGCACGATCGGCTCCACGCTCGCGTTCGTGTTTGGCGCCGTGGCGGTGCTCGCCGTGCCGCCGGGTGCCGACGCAATGGACGCCGTCAAACTGGCGACCGGCCCGCTCGGGCTGCCGATGCTGGTGCTGTTTCTGCTCAGCGTGATCAGCCATAACGCGCTGAATCTCTACGGCGCCGTGCTCGCGACCATCACGTCCGTGCAGACCTTTGCGAGCCGCTGGATTCCCACGGCCAATGCCCGCGCGGTATTTTCGGTGGTGATTCTGGCGTCGTGCTGCTACGCAGCGATTGGCGCATCGACGAATTTCGTCGGCAATCTCGTCGATCTCGTGCTGGCTTTGCTCGTAGTGCTGGTCCCTTGGACGGCAATCAACTTGATCGATTTTTATGTCGTGCACAAAGGCAAATACGACATCGCATCGATATTCAAAGCCGATGGCGGCATCTACGGGCGATTCAATCCGCAGGCGCTAATCGCCTATGTCGTCGGTATTGCAGTGCAGATCCCGTTCATGAATACGCCGATGTACACGGGGCCAGTACCCAAATATCTGGACGGCGCCGATCTTTCATGGCTGATTGGATTGCTGCTGACGTCGCCGCTCTATTACTGGCTGGCCACGCGCGATACGGCTTATCGCCGCCGCATCGAAGCAGGGGCAAGCGCTGCTTTGCGGTGAATTTCCCCATCCTTTAGAAGCGCATTTTCCGATGACGCCGCTCCCCACAGGAGCGGCGTTTTTCGTTTGCGCCCAGCACCGAAAATAATTCCAGCGAGGTATGGTGCGTCGCAGTATTCGCGCCTCGTCACGGAAACTCCATACCCTCAAGGTATGGAAACCGGTGTTTAAAAGTATTGGACGCTCTATCCAGGCGGGGCGTATAAATCCATTCCATGAACTCCACGCACGCCACGCCAGCCATGACCCCAGTGACGATTGAACGCATCGAAACCCGCCTGGTCGATCTGCCCACGATCCGCCCTCACAAGCTTTCGGTTGCAACGATGTATGGGCAGACCTTGATGCTCGTGAAGGTATTTTGCAGCGATGGCGTGATCGGCATCGGCGAAGGCACCACGATCGCGGGCATGGCCTACGGCCCAGAAAGCCCGGAAGCGATGAAGGTGGCGATCGACACGTACTTCGCCCCGGCCATGATCGGCCAGGACGCCACGCGCATTCAGGCGTTGATGGCGCATCTGGGCAAGCTGGTAAAGGTCAATCACTTTTCGAAGAGCGCGATTGAAACCGCGCTGCTCGATGCACAAGGCAAGCGCCTTGGCGTGCCCGTGAGCGAGTTGCTGGGCGGTCGCCGCCGCGATCGCGTGCCGGTTGCCTGGACGCTTGCATCGGGCGACACGGCAAAGGACATCGCCGAAGCCGAACATATGCTCGAAGTGCGCCGCCACAACGTCTTCAAGCTGAAGATTGGCGCGAAGCCGCTTGAAACCGATATCAAACACGTGGCCGAAATCAAGAAGGCCGTGGGCGATCGCGCTGCCGTGCGCGTCGACGTGAATATGGCGTGGAGCGAAACGCAGGCCGCGTGGGCGATTCCCGCACTGGCCGATGCGGGCTGCGAACTGGTCGAGCAACCGGTGGCCTCCGCCGCGGCGCTGGCGCGTTTGATGCGCCGCTTCCCGGTCGCGCTGATGGCCGACGAAATCCTGCAGGGCCCGGAAAGCGCATTCGACATTGCAAAGAACAATGGCGCCGATGTCTTTGCCATCAAGATCGAGCAGAGCGGCGGCCTGTTTGCCGCGCAACGCGTGGCCGCAATTGCTGACGCCGCGGGCATCGAACTCTATGGCGGCACGATGCTGGAAGGCGCATTCAGCACGGTGGCTTCGGCGCATCTGTTTGCGAGTTTCGCCAATCTGCAATGGGGCACCGAATTGTTCGGTCCGCTGCTGATCACCGAAGAGATTCTGACGAAGCCGCTCGATTACAGCGATTTTGCGCTGACCGTGCCTTCCGGCCCGGGTCTGGGGATCGAGCTCGATGAAGCGAAAGTCGAGCGCTTTACCCGCAACGGACTCATCAAAACTACCCGCTAATTTCAGGTTATTAGAAGGACGGAGACGATGCTTTTCCAGGTACGTATGGATGTGAACATCCCGGCCGATCTGCCCGCCGAGGTCGCCAATGAAATCAAGGCACGTGAAAAGGCCTATTCGCAGGAACTGCAACGCAGCGGCAAGTGGCGCCATATCTGGCGCGTGGTCGGCGAGTACGCGAATTACAGCATTTTCGATGTGGAAAGCAACGCGGAACTGCACGACATTCTCACGGCTTTGCCGCTGTTCCCGTATATGAAGATTTCGGTGACGCCGCTGTGTCGCCACCCGTCGTCGATCCGCGACGACGACGCCTGATTCCAGCAGAGTCATTCAGGCCGCTGTTCCCCAAAATACAAGTGTGGAGACACTAATCATGAGCGTCAAAGTATTCGATACGCAGGAAGTGCAGGATCTGCTGAAAGCCGCTGCGAATCTCAACGGCAATACCGGCAACGCGCGTTTCCAGCAAATCATTCATCGTCTGCTGGGCGACCTATTCAAGGCCATCGACGATCTCGACATTACGCCCGATGAAGTCTGGGCCGGTGTGAACTATCTGAACAAGCTGGGTCAGGACGGCGAAGCGGCGCTGCTTGCAGCAGGTCTCGGTCTGGAAAAATACCTCGACGTGCGCATGGATGCGGAAGACAAGGCAACCGGTCTGGACGGCGGCACGCCGCGCACGATCGAAGGTCCGCTCTATGTGGCCGGCGCGCCGGTGCGTGACGGCGTGGCGAAGATCGACTTCGACGAAGACGCGAACGCCGGCCCGCTGATCATTCGCGGCACGGTCAAAGGCACGGACGGCAAGCCTATCGCCAACGCCGTAGTCGAATGCTGGCACGCCAATTCCAATGGCTTCTATTCGCACTTCGACCCGACCGGCGCGCAAACCGATTTCAATCTGCGCGGCGCAGTGAAAACGGGCGCAGACGGCGTGTATGAATTCCGCACGCTCATGCCGGTGGGTTATGGCTGCCCGCCGCACGGCGCCACGCAGCAGTTGCTCGACGGCCTGGGCCGCCACGGCAACCGCCCGGCACACGTGCACTTCTTTATCTCGAGCGGCGATCACCGCAAGCTCACCACGCAATTCAATATCGAAGGCGATCCGCTGATCTGGGATGACTTCGCCTATGCCACGCGCGAAGAACTCATTCCGCACGTCGTCGAGAAAACCGGCGGCGCCGCATTGGGCCTGAAAGCCGACGCGTACAAACACATCGAATTCGATGTCGTTCTGACGCCGCTGCTGCAAGGCCGCGACAACCAGATCGTCCAGCGCCCGCGCGCTGCGGCAAGCGCCACCGTAGAAGCCTAAGCGTCCAGTAAGGCGGCAGCCGCACCGCGCTGCCGCCCACCGATTCCCCCGCGAGAACCCATTCGCCACCGATGCATGCTTCCCGTGCAGGGATCGGTGTACGCATAGGGAGAGGAAATATGTCCGCCATCATCGACCAATCCAACGACCTCGATAACCTGCTGGCTACCGCCGTGCAGGACGACAGGCAAGCCGGTATTTTCCGTTGCCGTCGCGATATCTTCACCAATACCGAATTGTTCGATCTCGAGATGAAACACATCTTCGAGAGCAATTGGGTTTATCTGGCTCACGAAAGCCAGATTCCGAATAACAACGATTACTACACCACGTGGATTGGTCGTCAGCCCATCGTCATTACGCGTGACAAGACTGGCGAACTGAATGCCGTCATCAATGCCTGCGCGCACAAAGGTGCAATGCTCTGTCGCCGCAAGCACGGCAATAAAGGCAGTTTTACGTGCCCGTTCCACGGTTGGACTTTCTCGAACACCGGCAAGCTGCTCAAGGTGAAGGACGAGAAGACCACTGAATATCCGGTGCAGTTCAATACGCACGGCTCGCACGATCTGAAGAAAGTCGCGCGTTTCCAGAACTATCGCGGCTTTCTGTTCGGCAGCCTGAATGCGGATGTCATGCCGCTCGAAGAATATCTGGGCGAAGCGCGCGTGATTATCGACCAGATCGTCGATCAGGCGCCCGGCGGCCTCGAAGTGTTGCGCGGCAATTCCTCGTATGTGTACGAGGGCAACTGGAAAATGCAGATGGAAAACGGTTGCGACGGCTATCACGTCAGCACCGTGCACTGGAATTACGCCGCCACGATGGGCCGCCGCAAGGAAGAGGGCACCAAGGCCGTTGACGCGAATAGCTGGAGCAAGTCGGTGGCGGGCGTTTATGGCTTCGAACACGGCCATATTCTGCTCTGGACCCAGACCATGAACCCGGAAGTGCGCCCCGTCTATCAGCAGCGCGACGAAATCAAGGCGCGCGTGGGCGAGGTGGCCGCCGACTTCATCGTGAACCAGACGCGCAACCTGTGCGTGTACCCGAACGTCTTCCTGATGGACCAGTTCAGCACGCAGATTCGCGTGGTGCGTCCGATCAGCGTCGATAAAACCGAAGTGTCGATTTTCTGCTTCGCGCCGAAGGGCGAGAGCGCAACCGATCGCGCCACGCGCATTCGCCAGTACGAAGACTTCTTCAACGTCTCGGGCATGGGCACGGCCGACGATCTGGAAGAATTCCGCGCTTGCCAGAACGGTTACGCCGGTATTACGGCGATGTGGAACGACCTCTCGCGCGGCGCGCCGCTGTGGGTCGAAGGCGCCGATGACAACGCGAAGAAGATGGGCCTGAAGCCGCTGATTTCGGGCGAGCGCAGCGAAGACGAAGGCCTGTTCGTGTGCCAGCACGAATACTGGGTGGAAGTCATGCGCGACGCACTGAAGAAAGAACGTAAGGAGTCCGTGGCATGAGCTTCGATTACCAAACCCTTTGCGCGGTGCTTTATCGCGAGGCGCGTCTGCTCGACGATCGGCAGTGGGACGAATGGCTCACCTGCTATGCGGAAGACGTCACCTACTGGATGCCGGCCTGGGACGACGACGATCAGATCACCGACGACCACGAAAGCCAGATCTCGCTGATGTATTACCCCGATCGCGGCGGCCTGGAAGACCGGGTGTTCCGCATCAAGACCGAACGCAGCGGCGCTTCCACGCCGGAGCCGCGCACGAGCCACAACGTCAACAACGTCGAAGTGCTGGCCGAGCGTGATAACGAAGTCGATCTGCGCTACAACTTCCAGACGCTCAACCATCGTTACCGTACGACCGACTTCTTCTACGGCACGATGTTCGTCACGCTGCGTCTGGTCGAAGGTCAGTGGTTGATTGCCTATAAGAAGATCGTGCTGAAGAACGACTATATCCGGCAGGTACTCGACGTTTATCACGTGTAAGGCGTGCTGAAAGTCGAACGCATCAATATCAGGTAGTTGGAGGAGGTCCCCATGTCCAGTTTCAATATTGCGCTGAATTTCGAAGACGGCGTGACGCGCTTCATCGACTGCAAGGCCGGCGAGAAAGTTCTCGACGCGGCATTTCGCGCCCGCATCAATCTGCCGATGGATTGCTCCGACGGCGTGTGCGGAACCTGCAAATGCAAGGCCGAAAGCGGCAGCTATGACCTTGGCGACGACTATATCGAAGATGCGCTGAGCGACGACGAAAAAGAAGGCGGCCTCGTGCTCACGTGCCAGATGGTGCCGCAAAGCGATTGCGTGATTGCAGTGCCGGCATCGTCGGCGGTGTGCAAGACGGGGCAGAGCCAATGCGCCGCAACCGTGACGAAGATCGAATTGCATAACGATGCAGCCGTCGTGCTCGAACTGGATGTCGATGCGAATGCGCCGGTGTTTCTGCCTGGCCAGTATGTGAATATCAACGTGCCGGGCAGCGGTCAGCATCGCTCGTATTCGTTTTCTTCGGCACCGGGCGATTCGAAGCTCAGCTTCCTGATCAAGAAGATTCCCGGCGGCGTGATGAGCACGTGGCTCGAAGCCGCCAAAGCCGGCGACAAGCTCGAACTGATCGGGCCGCTCGGCAGCTTCTATCTGCGCGATGTGCAGCGTCCGCTGTTGTTCCTCGCGGGCGGCACGGGCCTCGCACCGTTCCTTTCGATGCTCGAAGTACTCGCGCGTGCGAATTCGCAGCAGAAGATTCATCTGATTTACGGCGTGACGCGCGATCTCGATCTCGTGCAGGTCGAAGCGATCGAAGTCTATACGTCGAAACTGGCGAATTTCAGTTTCAGTACCGTCGTAGCGGACGAAGCATCGAATCATCCGCGTAAAGGCTGGGTCACGCAGCATATTCCCGCCGATGCACTCAATGACGGCAACGTGGATGTCTATCTGTGCGGCCCGCCGCCGATGGTCGACGCAGTGCGCAAGCACTTCGACGATAACGGCGTGAAGCCCAATAGCTTCCACTACGAGAAGTTCACTCCCAACGTCCTTCCGAAGGCGGCATGAACATGCAACGTTTCTCAGGCAAGGTCGTGGTCGTGACGGGCGCGGCCCAGGGCATCGGGCGCGGCGTGGCGCTGCGCGCCGCCGCGGAGGGCGGCAAGGTGGTGTTCGTCGATCGCGCGGATTTCGTTGCTGAAGTCGCGGCGGAAGCCGGCGGTGATCACACGGCGGGTTTTGTCGCGGATCTCGAAACCTACGAAGGCGCGCGCGATACGATGGCTTTCGCGGCGGAAAAGTTCGGCGGCATCGATATTCTGATCAACGGCGTGGGCGGCGCGATCCGCATGCGTCCGTTCGCGGAATTCGAGCCCGCGCAGATCGATGCAGAAATTCGCCGCTCGCTCATGCCGACTCTCTATACCTGCCATGCCGTGTTGCCGTATTTGCTCAAGCGCGGCGGCGGTACGATCGTCAATATCTCGTCGAATGCCACGCGCGGCATTCGACGCGTGCCGTATTCGGCGGCAAAAGGCGGCGTGAACGCCATTACGCAGGCGCTGGCGATGGAATACGCGGACCAGAATATCCGCGTGGTGGCGACCGCGCCGGGCGGCACCAGCGCACCGCCGCGCCGCGTGCCGCGCAATGCCGCGGGCGATACCGATCAGGAAAAGGCGTGGATGAACGAGGCAGTTAATCAGGTTACCGAATCAACCTTTTTCAAGCGCTATGGCAGTATCGACGAACAGGTTGCGCCGATCCTGTTCCTCGCCTCCGATGAAGCGAGCTATATCACCGGATCGGTCTTGCCGGTCGCAGGCGGCGATACGGGTTGAATCGTCGGTTGAATCGCCCAATCAACCTTTATTTGCACGCGGTTCCCGATCGGTCGGCGTGAGATATTCCATGCCTTGCTCGTCGTAGAGGTCGTAAATCAGTTGCAGCATGCGCTGAAGATCCTCGGATTCGTCGAGCATGCGCATGCTCATGATGATCGGCGAAACCAGGTTGGCGTCGTCCAGATCCTTGTAGACCACATCGTCGCGTTTAAGGCCGTAGACGCTTTTCGGCACGATCGAAATGCCTTCGCCCGCGGCGACGAGCCCCAGCGCAACCTGCAATTCACGCGTTTCCAGCACGCGGGCGGGTTTGAGCGCGCGGTCGTGAAAGGCGGCCAGCACCTGGTCCGCGTAACTCGGGCGCGGCGACTTCGGGAAAATAATCAGCGTTTCATTGAGCAGATCGTGCAGCGACAGCACGGTTTTGCTATCGCCCAGCACGTGGCCTTGCGGCAGCGCCACGATCATGCGTTCCTCGCGCAGCACGACGCGGCGCACACTCGGATCGTCCAGCCGGATACGTCCGAAACCCACATCGATACGGCCTTCCTTGAGCGCCTTGATCTGGTCCATCGTGGACATTTCATTGAGGCTCAATTCGACTTCGGCATGCTGCTGGCGATAGCGGCGGATGATCTTGGGCAGCATGCCGTAAAGCGTCGAGCCCACAAAACCCACCGAAAGATTGCGCTCGATCTTGCCGACGCGGCGCGTCATCGATTCAAGCTCGGCGGTTTGCGCAAGCAGTTGCGAAGCGTGCTGATAGAAAAAACGCCCGGTATCGGTGAGCTTGAGCGGGCGCGAATTGCGCTCGAAAAGCTGCACGCCCAGAATCTCTTCGAGTTGCTGGATCTGCCGGCTCAAAGGCGGCTGCGCAATATGCAGGCGCTGCGCGGCGCGCGTGAAGCTGCGTTCTTCGGCGACCGCTACAAAATAGCGAAGATGGCGCAACTCCATGTTCCAACCTCTGGGATATCGATCTGTGGAGAAAGGGTGCCAAAACGGCATCTCATTATACTTGGCAGGCATGTTGCGCGCCGTGCCGACAACACCGCCATCCATCCCAATAATAGTTGAAATTTTCAACTAGTTGTCTATACTCCGATGCGTCGCCGGGTTCAGCACGCGTTGTGCATGACTGCCGCCCGGCATCACCGTCAGGAGTTTGCGCTTGGCTTCAGGTTCTCATCCAGGACGTCCCGGTTTTCTCACCTTCAGGCTCGATCTCGCGAGCGCGCTGCTCAGCGAGCGCGCCAACGCGATTTACCGCGAGCGCTGGAGCCTGGACGTGCGCGCGCTGCGCGTGTTGCGGCTCGTCTGCGCGGAAGCGGGCATTACGCCCAAAGCCGTTTCTCAGCGCGCGCTGATCGAAAAAACGTTACTGTCGAAAACGCTCGCCGAACTGGAATCGCGCGGCCTGATCGCCCGCGATACCCATGCCGATGACCGTCGCAGTATCGCCTTGAGCGGCACGCCGGAAGGCGTCGAGATCGCCCGGGCATCGGCGCGAGTTGGCGAAGCGCTGGAAGTCGAACTGGCCGCCGCGTTGAGCGCGAACGAACGCAAGACGCTCGACCGCCTGCTCGAAAAGCTTTCGGACAGCTTGCTCGATGGCGCTGCCTGACCTGAACGCACGACCTGAATCGCGCCTTCGCGCGTTCCCCCATTTTCCAGGAGTTATCGATGGCTAATCTGATCGAAACACTTGCGCCTTTTGTCGGCGCGCTGCTGCCCGAACTCGAAACGATCTATAAGGATCTGCACGAGCATCCCGAACTTTCGATGCAGGAATTCCGCACCGCGAAAATCGTCGCCGACTATATGGAAAAGCTCGGCTACGAAGTCACGCGAGAAGTGGGCGTGACCGGCGTGGTGGCGATCCTGCGCAATGGCGAAGGTCCGGTCGTGATGCTGCGCGCCGACATGGACGCGCTGCCGATGGCCGAAGCCACCGGCCTGCCGTATGCGAGCAAGGTTGTCGCGAAGGACGAGGACGGCGTGCAGGTGGGCGTCGCGCATAGCTGCGGCCACGATATGCACGTGACCTGGCTGCTGGGCGCCGCGCGTCTGATGGCCGAACATCGCGGCGCGTGGGGCGGCACGCTGATGGCCGTATTCCAGCCCGGCGAGGAAGTGGGGCGCGGCGCGCGCAGCATGGTCGACGACGGCATGATCACGCGCTTTCCGAAGCCGGACGTGATTCTCGGCCAGCACGTGATGGTGGGCGCGGCGGGCACGGTGGGCTATCGCAGCGGCACGATTCTTTCGGCCGGCGACAGCCTCAAGGTCAAGCTGTTCGGGCGCGGTTCGCACGGCTCGCAACCGCAGACCTCGATCGATCCGGTCATCATGGCGGCTTCCACGACGCTGCGTCTGCAGACCATCGTCTCGCGCGAGATTTCGCCGCGCGACAGCGCCGTGCTGACGATCGGCAGCCTGCAGGCGGGCACCAAGGAAAACATCATTCCCGACGATGCCACGCTCAAGCTCAACGTGCGAACCTACGACGAAGACGTGCGCGAATACATGCTCGGTGCGATCCGCCGCATCTGCTGCGCGGAATGCACGGCCTCCAACGCGCCGCGCGAACCGGAATTCACCACGCTTTCCAGCTATCCGCTGACCGTCAACGACGACGCCACCACGGAACGTCTGCGTGCCGCATTCGAAGCGCGCTTCGGCGACCAGGCCTATGAAACGCAGCCGGCCGCAGCCAGCGAAGATTTCAGCGTGTTCGGCCGCGAATGGGGCGTGCCGTACGCGTTCTGGTTTATTGGCGGGACGGAACGTGCCGTGTTTGAAAAAGCGCGCGCGGAAAAGAAAATCAATCAATTGCCGAGCAATCATTCGCCGCTGTTCGCGCCGGTTATCGACCCGACGTTGCGCACCGGTCTCGAAGCGATGCTCTGCGCCGCGGGCGCATGGCTGAGCCTCGGCGCGGCGCTCGACGAACCCATCAGCGAGGCAGCGTGAGCATGGCTTTGGGCGCGCACGTCAGCGCGCATATGAACGCCCATACGGCGTACACGGCGCTCGATCTGATCGGCACGTTTGCGTTTGCGATTTCGGGCGCAGTGGCGGCGCGGCAGCGTCGGCTGGACCTGTTCGGCATCCTCGTCGTCACGTTTATGGTGGCGTGCGGCGGCGGCATTCTGCGCGATGTTTCTATCGGCGCGATTCCGCCGGCGGGGCTGTCGAACTGGGCGTATATGGCCGTGACCGTGGTGGCGGCGGTGATGACGATCTTCGCTTATCCGCAGGTACGGCGGCTGCGTCATCCGGTGCTTTTCTTCGATGCGATCGGCCTCGGGCTATTCGCCGTGGCGGGCGCGCAGAAGGCGTGGATCTGGACCGATAGCGCGGAAACCGCCATCGTGCTCGGCATGGTGAGCGCGGTGGGCGGTGGCGTGCTGCGCGATATTCTGCTGTCGCGCGTGCCGGCTATTCTGGAGCGCGAGATTTATGCGTCGGCGGCGCTGCTGGGCGCGGCGCTGCAGGTTGGGCTGACCTACATGGACTGGTCGACGTTCTGGACGCCGTGGGTGGCGACGGTGGGGTGCGTGACGCTGCGGCTGGCTTCGCTGTATTTCGGCTGGCGTTTGCCAGTATTTCATACGCGCGAGAGTAAAAAGAACGCACGCGCGATGGAAGAGGCTGCGCGGGCCAGCCAGCAGGATGCGCGTCACGACGCGCGGTGAAGGGCGGTTGAGCGTGACTCGCGCAGCGGCAGCAGCGCGCCTGATCAGGCGCGCCAGTTGCATGCGAAAGTCAGTGCTTGTGCACCTTTTCCAATGCCTCGCCGCGATGGACGGCGTGGTCACCGCTTTTTTCACTTTCTACCTCGTAATGCGGGTCTTCCTTCGATGCGGCGACAGCATGACCGTCCAGTTCCGTATCGCGGATAATCCGGCGAACTACGGTGCCTGTCGTCATCCCTTGCGGGGTGTTCCATGTAACGCGGTCGCCTGTTTTGAGTCGATGAGACATGGTCATGCGCTCCGGTGGTTGAAACCCGCTTATTCGCGCATTTCGTGTTCCTGAGGCTTTGATTGGCGCCCCTTTTTTTGTCTGTGTTGCTCTCAGGCTGATCGGTTGCTGACGCAACATTCTTCTATTCCAGACCGCGTAAAAACCAGGCGCTTAAGCGCGACATAAGTTTCATGCCCTACATTGCCCGCCCATGCACAAATGCATTCGAGGGCACGGTAATTATGTCAATGCTTGAAGTAGGTCGGGAAATCCGCGCCCTGCGGAACCGGTTGGGTCGCACTCTGGGTGAAACGGCGCGCGCGGCCGGTATTTCCAGTGGATTTCTATCGAAGGTCGAGCGCGGATGCGCTTATCCATCGCTCGTGACCTTGGGGGATATTGCCTCAGTACTGGGCGTGTCGGTCGCGCACCTGCTGGAACTGTTCCGCAATCAGGAAGCCGGGACTGTGAGGCAACTCAGTCCCGTTTCGGCATCGAGCCGCGCGCGAACGGTGCGTTGAGCGGCGCGGTAACGCGTCATCACTCGCGGGCGTCGTTCGCCTTTTCCTGAAACAGCGCAAGTCCAATCAAACTCACCACCCCGCACCCCAGCACATACCAGGCAGGCGCATAGAAACTCCCGGTCGCGCGCCACAACGCGCCGACCGCAAGCTGCGCAAAGCCGCCAAACAACGTCACGCCAACGGCATAGATAATGCCGAGCGACGTCGCGCGCACTTCGGGGCGCAGCGCTTCGAGAATCATCAGGAAACCCGCGGGGCTTGTCAGCGTCATCAAGCCGATCAACACGATCGCCACGATCAGCACCGTGCCCACTGTCGGCCACGCGGCAATCGCTGCGAACGCAGGAAAGAGCAGGGCAAGCGACACCACGGAAGCCATCGCCAGCAACGGCTTGCGACGCGGCAAACGGTCCGCCAGCTTGCCCGCGAACGGCGAACCAATCAGCAGGACGAGCCCTGCAGCACAACCGCTTGCCGATGCAGCCGCAGTGGGCATATGCAGCGTAAGCGCGAGAAACGCCGGCAGAAAGAACACAATCGTGTACATCGTGCCCGTGCCGCCGATCACCAGCATCGTGCCCGCCACGATCAGGCGCAACGGCAACCTGCGTTGCACAGGCCCGGCGTGATGCGCGGCCTGAGCCGGTAAATGCGCAGGCAAGGTATCGTCCAGCCGCGCACGCAGGAAGAATCCCACCGGGCCGATGGCCAGGCCGATCAGAAACGGCACGCGCCAGCCCCACGAAACCAGTTGCTCGTGCGAAAGCGATTTCGACAGCAGCAACGCGATCAGCGCGCCCGCCAGCGCCGCGCCGCCCTGGCTCGCCATCTGCCAGCTCACCAGCGCGCCACGCTTGCCTTCGCGGCCCGCTTCCATCAGCAGCGTAGTGGCCGCGCCCACTTCGCCGCCCGCCGAAAACCCTTGCAGCAGACGCCCGAGCACGATCAACGCGGGCGCAATCATGCCGATCTGCGCATACGTAGGCGCAAGCCCGATCAAGCCGGTGCCCAGCGCCATCAGCAACACCGTGAGAATCAACGCGGGCTTGCGTCCCGCACGATCCGCATAAGCGCCGATCAGCACGCCGCCCAGCGGACGCACCACGAAGCCCACGCCGAAGGTCGCCAGCGACATCATCAGCGACGCAAGCGCATCGTGCGCCGGAAAGAACAACTGGCCGATCAGCGCCGAAAAGAAGCTATAAACGGTGAAGTCGAAGAACTCCAGACCGTTGCCGAGCGCGGCGGCCAGCACCATCGTGCGGCTCGTGCGTGCGAGCGGTGCGCCCTGTGCTGCTGCGCGTTCGTGTACGACGTTCATGCGGATACCCCGGTTTCCATAGAGCTTTTGATGCGCCCACGCGTGTGCAAGGCGGCGTGTACCGCCTTGCGTGCGCGACACAACACGGCGCAATGCAGACTTACTGACTGCCCTTGATGCCTTCATCGTCGCGAATCACGAGTTTGGCCGCGTTGACCGAGCGCACGCCGTTCACGCCTTGCGCGACCGACGTGGCCAGCTCGATCTGCTGCGCGCTGGCGACTACGCCCGCAAGCGTGACCACGCCGTCATGCGCGCGCACGCGAATAAAGCTCGATTTCAGGCCTTGTTTGCGCGCCGCCTTGAGCGCGTGGCGCACGTTGGCGGCCAGCGCGCGATCCGCGCCGGACGATGGCGCCACGGCGGGCGTGGCGTGTTGCGCGCCCGGCACGGCGCTGGCGTCGCTGCCGCCTTGCGCATGAGCGGCCGCGCCGCCAGCCACGCAAAACGCGGCAACCAGAAAGCGCAACGTTTTGGGCGAATTCACGGTGATCCTCATCCTGTTTCTCCTCGGTCTGTTGTTCAGAACTGGTCAGAACTTGTGGTACATGCCCACGAGCACGAGATGCGGCGACTGGTACATCTCGGTGCCGTTCGCGCCCGTATAGCTGTTGCTGATGCTGTCGACGGTCGGTTGCTGGGTCGGATAACGGCCATACGTGGGCGTCGTGCCCGTGTTGTGAATCAGCGCGCCGCGCACATAAAGAGCCGTGCGTTTCGAGAGGTTGTAGTCATAGCCGAGCGTCACGCCATACGAATGGCTGCCCGCGCCCGCCACGTCGCGATACGCGAGTTCCACGCGAAAATCGTTGCGCTGCTGATAGCGATAGAGCCCGCCCAGCGTGTAGAGCGAGGCCACGCGGTCGCCATCCAGGCGCGGCGCGAGAAAGCTGTAGCCCGCCGAAAGCACGTAATGTCCGGCGTCATAAAGCAGACCGGCGGCGAAGTTATCGGTGCGCACATACTGCGAGGTTGTCAGCGCATTGAGCCCGTAATTGCCGATATAACTGAGCGTGCCGAACAGATGGCCGTCGAAGTAATTCAGCGCGGCGGCGCGTGTGACGATGGTCGGCGCACTGGAACTGTTGTCGTGCAGCGCCAGCGCCACCTGCGCATTGAGCGGCCCGAACCACGGCGACGAATAGCTGATCGCATTCGACAGACGGCTCGCTTCGAAGCTCGCGCCCGGGCCGAGGTCGTAGGTCCACGCGGTCAGATACGCGACCGTCGATACCGTGCCCACCTGGCCGAACACGTCGATAAAGAGCGGCACGCCCACATCGTCCTGCAAGCCGAACTTCAGTTCGCCGGTTTTCTGCGAACCGATGCTCACCCACGCCTCGCGATTAAACATCGTATTCGACGTGCCCAATTGACCATTGGCCGCATTGAAGCCGTTTTCCAGGTCGAAGCGCACGCGATAGCCGCCGCCCAGATCTTCCACGCCGTACAGACCGATCTTCGACGTCCATTCCCCGCCGCTTTGCTGCACAAACGCCGTCTGCGCGCCCTTCGTGAAGCCGATCGACTGGTCGATCGCGCCATACAGACGCACGCCCGGCGAATACGCGCCGGTCGTCGCGTAAGGCACGCCCTGAAAATAGTCTTCGAGGAACAGATTCGACGTCTGCGCCTGCGCGCCGATCGAAGCGCCGCCCATGACGGTTGCGCACGCAACCAGACGCGCGGCTCGCGCAATAGTGTGAGGCGTGATGCTGCTTGCTGACATTTATAGACTCTTTAGGTTGGTCAGAAACTGCGGGGAGCGCGGCGCGCGAGGCGAGAAGTGGGCGCGCAGCGTGTGGATCAGCCCTGGCGGAGATAGCGCTCCACGAGTGCGACGAACCACGCCGCGCCATAAGGCAGCGCATCGTCGTTGAAGTCGTAGCCGGGGTTGTGGACGGAGCAGCCGCCCACGCTGCCCACGCCGTTGCCGAGCAGCACGTAGCAGCCGGGCAGCTTCTCGGTCATCCACGAGAAGTCTTCGCTGCCCATCACGGCGTCGGGCATCATCGTCAGTCCGCTTTTGCCGACCAGCGAGTGCATGACGTCGATGGCCAGATCGGTCGCCTTCTGTTCGTTGACGAGCGGGCGCGAAATCGCCTTGTAATCGACCGTGGCGCTCGCGCCGTACGACTGCGCCTGAAGTTCGGCGATGCTGCGAATACGCGCCTCCAGCAGATTGCGCGTTTCGCTGTCGAGCGCACGCACGGAAAGCTGCAGCGTGGAGCTTTCGGGAATCACGTTGCCGGCTTTGCCCGCGTTGATCGCACCGACCGTCACCACGGCGGCGCGCGTCGGCTCCACGTTGCGCGCGACGATGCTTTGCAGCGCCATCACGATGCTTGCGGACGCAACGACCGGGTCGCAGCCCAGTTGCGGCATCGCGCCGTGCGCGCCGCGTCCGGTCACGGTGATCGTCACCGTATCCGACGACGCCAGCATGCAGCCGTGGCGCACCGCGAAATGACCGACCGGCAGGCCCGGGGCGTTGTGCAGCGCGAACACCTGATCGCAGGGAAAGCGCTCGAACAGGCCTTCGGCGATCATGCGCGAGGCGCCGCCCAGACCTTCTTCGGCGGGCTGGAAGATCACGTTGAGCGTGCCGTCGAAATCGGCTTCGGTGGCGAGGTGATGCGCGGCGGCCAGCAGCGTCGCCGTGTGGCCGTCGTGGCCGCAGGCGTGCATGGTCTGCGCGACCGTGCTGGCGTAGGGCAGGCCGGTGCTTTCCTGGATCGGCAGCGCGTCCATGTCGGCACGCAGGCCGATGGCGAGCGCCGACGTCCCGCGCTTGATACGCCCGACCACGCCCGTGCCGCCCACGCCCGTCGTCACTTCATAGCCCCATTCGGCGAGCTTTTCGGCGACCAGCGTGGCAGTGCGCGTCTCGGCGAAACCCAGTTCGGGGTGGGCGTGGATGTCGTGGCGAATCTGCACAAAAGGCGCGCGCTGCTCGCGCAGGCGTTCGATGAGATCGGCGCGCGGGGCGTCCGTTGCGGGGGAAGGGCTGTGCGGAATGGCGTTGGCTTGCGTCATGTCTGGTTTCTCTTGACTGGCCGTGCGGGCGACGGCTTCTGGAGAAACAGACTAAGGACGATCGGTCAAAATAAAAAAGCAAAAATCCGTATGTCGATAACCGCTGGTAATATCTCCCGCATCATGAAAATCCATCAACTGCGCGCGCTGGTCGAAATCGCCGCGACCGGCAGCATCAACGGCGCGGCGCGGCGGCTGCACGTGACCCAGCCGGCCATCACCAAGGCGGTGCGCGATCTCGAGGACGAATGCGGCGTGCGCCTGCTTGAGCGTAATCCCTGGGGCGTCGTGCCGACCGCCGAGGGCGCCGCGCTGCTGCAGCGCGCCCGCACGGTGGTGCGCGAACTCGAACGCGCGGAAGAAGACCTCGCGCATCTCAAAGGCCAGCGCACCGGCAAACTGGTGATTGGCGTGACGCCGATCGCGGGCACGGCGGGGCTGGCTGAAGCCTTCAGCAATTTCCGCCGGCACTGGCCGCAGGTGACCGTCGAGTTTCGCGAACTGGGCTTTAACCAGTTGCGCGAAAACCTCAGTAACCGCACGCTCGATCTGGCGTTCGCGGCCTTTCCCACCAGTCCCGGCGACGACGCGGTCACGATCCGGCCGCTGTTCGCCTTCGATTCGGTGTTCGTCACGCGCGCCAATGGCGCGTTCGCCAGCGCGACATCGCTCGCGCAACTGCAGGACGCCGAGTGGATTCACACCGACGTCACCGACAGTTATCCCGCCAATATCCGCGCGATGTTTACGCAGGCAGGGCTGGAGCCGCCGCAGCGCATCACGCGCTGCACCTCGTATGGTCTGCTTTACGGGCTGGCGCTCAACAACGACGCCGTGTTCGCCTGGACGCGCCACACCCTGGAGGCGGCGGAACTGGGTCGCGCGTTCGTCGAATTGAAACTGCCGGTGCGGCCGCCTTCCTTGCAGCTCTATCTGTTCTCGCCGCCCGAAGCGCAGATCACCCGGCCGGCCGAATATTTCGTCGATTGCATCCTGGCGGTAGCCGCCGAGCGCGCCCGCAACGGTTTGGGCGGTACGGTCTTGATGGGCATTTGATCGCCGCGAAGGAAGTTGCCTGTCCGACTCGTGTCCCGCCTTATCGTTGCCGGTACAACTTGATCGATGCACCGGATTGATGCCGGAACGCGCGCCACGTCCCTCAGCACAGTGAAATATAAATAAGGTACGGAACGTGCTCGCCGCCGGTTCCGGCCGCTGAGGGAGGGCTGGAAATCGCGCCTAATAGCACGATCGAGTCACCTTATCTAGTGCCACTAATGTAATTCGGCTTTACCCCGTGCGGGTTTTGCCGGATTGCGCAAAGTTGGATGCAGATTTCGCTCCGGACTGCTATAGTCCGCCCCCGCTGCGACCAGTCAAAAAGCACCATTCCAGATGACGCGCTATATTTTTCAGGCGTCATGTGCTCGGCCGGTCCGCATCGAAGTATCGAAAAATGCGTTGCCGCCGGGCATAGCGCGGAGCATCCCCAGCGGAGCGGGATCATCGCCCCGTGAATTTGCTTTCGGCTCGGCTATTTTCGGGATGGCCCGACAGGACACCCGCAACTGGCCATCGACGGACTGCGCAGCGCTCTTGCGCGCGACGGGACCCGGCAAGGGGTCCCAGGCGGCCCGGCTGGCACGGACAACGAAAGAAAGAAATCCACCTGGGAGCTGACGTGAAAAATCAACTGGGCGCCATCGTCCTGCTCGCAGCCAGCACGGCTGCCTCGGCGCAATCGAGCGTGACACTGTACGGCCGCGTCGACGGCGGTATCGAATATCTGAATCACATTGCCAATGGCAACGGCGGCACGTCGAGCCGCTGGAGCGCGGAAGGCGGCGACTGGGGCACCAGCATGCTCGGCATGAAGGGCACCGAGGATCTGGGCGGCGGCACCACCGCGCTGTTCGACCTCGAAACCGCGCTGCAGATCATGAACGGCACGTCGGGCGGCGGCAAGCTGTTCTCGCGTCGCGCGTATGTCGGTTTGAAGAATGATACGTGGGGGCAAATCCAGGCCGGCCGCAATCTCTTCATCGACAGCGACGGCGTCTGGGAATTCGACCCGTTCGTGCAGCAGGCGGTGTCGTCGGCTTCGCTCGTGCGCGGCCGCAACTGGCAGCAGACCAGCAATAACGTCGAATACCACAGCCCCGTGTGGCACGGTTTCGACGTGCAAGGCCAGTACGCTTTCGGCAACCAGACGAGCGGCTTCAACAATGGCGCCGATGGCGACTTTGGCCGCTCGGACGGCGTCATGCTGACGTACCACTCGCAACTGTTCGACGTGCGCGGCATCTACGACGAACTGCGCGACTCCAACGGCCGTTTCTCGAACATCTTCAGCTCGTCGCGCGAATACTTCGTGGGTGGCAACCTGCGCATGGACAAGTGGAAGTTCCAGGCGGCCTACACGCACTACGCGGCACCGGATTCGCCGGTTGGCGTGGCCGACAGCGCCGATCACTACTGGATGGGCGCGACCTACCAGGCGACGCCGAAGTGGGCCGTCACCGCGGCGGGCTTCTACATCCACGTGGGCGAAGGCAGCGGCGACGCATCGCATGATCCGGGCAGCCACGCCATGCTCTACGCGCTCGGCACGACCTATAACATCAGCAAGCGCACCTTCCTGTACGGCACGGTCGCTTACGTAGACAACAGCAAGAACGGCAACTTCTCGGTGTTCGCGACGTCGCGTGACTCGAGCTCGCCGACCAGCCCGAATGTGGGCGAGTCGCAGACCGGCGCTTACGTCGGGATGATGCACGTCTTCTAAAAGCATCAGGCTTTTCGCGGAGCGTTTTCCGCACAGCCGGCCATTCCGGGCGTAGCGGAGTGGCTGGACGACTCGCCGGCGTTCGCGCTGGCGCGCCTCGCCGCAGGCATCGTGTGACAGGCGATGTTGGCGGCGTCCTCAAAAGAAGGTTGAGATCATCATGTCAAGATCCAGAGAATCAACATCGCCGGGGTTCATCGGCGTCATCACCTTACTATTTATCGCGCTCACCTCGCTCTATCTGCTGATAGGCGGTGCGTACCTGCTGTCGCTCGGCGGTTCGGCGTATTACGTCGTGACCGGCGTGCTGCTGCTGGCCGTGACGTGGCTGCTGTATCGCCGTCGTCCCACCGCGCTCGTGCTCTACGCGCTCGTGCTCGTGGGAACCGCGATCTGGTCGCTGTGGGAGTCGGGTCCCGACTTCTGGGCGCTCGCACCGCGCTCGGGCGTGCTGGTCGTGTTCGGCGTGTGGCTGCTGCTGCTCGTGAGCTGGCGCCTCGAAGCGCCGCGCAAGCTGGGCGTGCAGACGCTGGTTGGCGCGCTCGTGATCTGGGCCGGCGTGCTCGTGTACGCCTGCTTCAACGATCCGCAATCGGTCAACGGCACGCTCAATGCGTCGACGGGTTCGCTCGCGGCTAACCCGAATGGCGTCGATGCCTCGGACTGGCCCGCATACGGCCGTACCCAGGAAGGCACGCGCTACGCGCCGCTGCAGCAGATCACGCCGGACAACGTGAAGAACCTGCAGGTGGCCTGGACGTTCCGCACGGGCGACCTGAAAGGCCCGAACGATCCGGTCGAAATCACCAACGAAGTCACGCCGATCAAGATCGGCAATCTGCTCTACCTGTGCTCGCCGCACCAGAAACTCTTCGCGCTCGACGCGCAGAGCGGCACGCTCAAGTGGACCTTCGATCCGAAACTCAAGGCCGATCCGTCGTTCCAGCACGTGACCTGCCGCGGTGTGTCGTACGTCGATCTGTCGACGGCGGCTCCCGCTGCTGCGGCTGCGGCTAGCGATGCGGCAACGGCTGCTACGGCGGCGGCTTCGGACGCTGCCGCTTCGGCACCGCAAGCGGCTGCCAGCGATGCGGCCGCAAGCGCCGCAACGGCTGCTGCACCGGCCAGCGACGCGGCGACCGCCGCTGCCGCTCCGGTGACGGGCGCCTGCTCGCGCCGTATCTATCTGCCGGTCAACGACGGCCACCTGTACGCGCTCGACGCGCTGACGGGCGAGCGCTGCGCGGGCTTCGCCAACAACGGCGATCTCGATCTGCAGCACGCCATGCCGGTCACGACGGCGGGCATGTACGAGCCGACGTCGCCGCCGATCATCACCGACAAGGTGATCGTCGTCGCGGGCGCGGTGGAAGACAACTTCTCGAACCGCGAACCGTCGGGCGTGATCCGCGGTTTCGACGTGCGCACGGGCCAGCTCCTGTGGGCATTCGATCCGGGTGCGAAGGACCCGAACCACATCCCGGGCCCGGGCGAGCACTACACGTGGAACTCGCCGAACTCGTGGGCGCCTGCTGCCTACGACTCGAAGCTCGACATCGTCTATCTGCCGATGGGCGTGCGCACCCCGGACATCTGGGGCGGCGACCGTACGCCGGAGATGGAGCGCTTTGCTAGCGGCCTGCTCGCACTGCACGCCTCGACGGGCAAGCTGGCCTGGTTCTACCAGACCGCTCACCATGACCTCTGGGACATGGATATGCCGTCGCAGCCGACGCTCGCCGACATCACGACCAAGGACGGCAAGACCGTGCCGGTCGTGTACGCACCGGCGAAGACCGGCAACCTGTTCGTGCTCGACCGCCGCACCGGCGAAACCGTCGTGCCCGCACCGGAACTGCCGGTTCCGCAAGGCGCGGCGCCGGGCGACCGCACCTCGCCGACGCAGCCGTTCTCGGAACTGACGTTCCGTCCGAAGAACCTGCTGACCGACAAGGACATGTGGGGCGCGACGATGTACGACCAGCTGGTCTGCCGCGTGATGTTCCACAAGCTGCGTTATGAAGGCACTTTCACGCCGCCGTCGCTGCAAGGCACGCTGGTGTTCCCGGGCAACCTGGGCATGTTCGAGTGGGGCGGTATTGCGCTCGACACCGATCGTCAGATCGCCATCGCCAACCCGATCGCACTGCCGTTCGTTTCGCGTCTGATCCCGCGTGGTCCTGGCAATCCGCAGGAACCGGAAGCCGGCGCCAAGGGCAGCGGTACGGAATCGGGCATCCAGCCGCAGTACGGCGTGCCGTTCGGTGTGACGCTGAACCCGTTCCTCTCGCCGTTCGGCCTGCCGTGCAAGCAGCCGGCGTGGGGCTACATCTCGGCGGTCGACCTGAAGACCAACGAAATCGTCTGGAAGAAGCGTATCGGTACGGTGCGTGACAGCTCGCCGATCCCGCTGCCGTTCAAGATGGGTATGCCGATGCTCGGCGGCCCGATGGTGACGGCTGGCGGCGTGGCGTTCATCGGCGCAACGGCGGACAACTATATCCGCGCGTTCGACGTGAACAACGGCAAGCAGCTCTGGGAAGCCCGCCTGCCGGCAGGCGGCCAGGCCACGCCGATGAGCTACTCGGTCAACGGCAAGCAGTACGTCGTGATCGCAGCGGGTGGCCACGGTTCGTTCGGCACCAAGCTGGGCGACTACGTGATCGCTTACGCGCTGCCGAACTAAGGCGCGCAAAGATCTGCGCGGCGAGGGCGGTTCGACCTCCCGCGCGGATCGGGACACCGGAAGCGGCATGCGTGACATGCCGCTTTTTTTTGCCCGGCTATCTTGTAGCCGGACGGTTTTTTTCGCGGCCTGCAGCGTTCGATGCTGGACGGCCGCTTTCCTGTTTTCGACATGAGCCAACTTTCCACCGCACGCGGCGTCTCGCGCCGGCTCGGCGCCCGCATCCGTCAGGCCCGCGCCGCTTCGCGCGCACCTGGCCGCGCGGCCTCGCGCGTGGCGCTGACCGCGCTGGCGGCCCATGCCATCGGCGCCCATGCGCAAAGCTCGGTCACGCTCTATGGCGCGCTCGACACGAGTATCGAAATCACCAATCCCGGTTCGGGCTATGTCGCGCGGATGGACTCGGGCGCGTATCGCGGTTCGCGCATGGGTCTGCGCGGCGCCGAGGATATCGGCAATGGCCTCAAGATTCTCTTCGACCTGGAGAATGGCTTCAGTTCGGGCAACGGCACGATGGCCGTGAGCAACACGATTTTCAATCGGCAGGCGTGGATCGGTCTGGGTACGCCTTATGGCACGCTGCGCATGGGCCGCCAGTATTCGCCCATCTATATTCCGTTCAAGGGCGGGCTGGATGCATTCGGCGCGGGCACGATCGCTTCGGGCCTCGACAATCTGTCGAAAATCACGCCCTATGAAAGCAATGCGATTACGTATCTTTCGCCCGAATTCCACGGCTTTTCGACCACGCTGATGACCTCGCTGCGCGACGCGAGCGATGGCGACGGCAACGGTCTCGCCGGCAATATCGAAACCTTCGCGTATCACAACGGGCCGTTCCGTATTTCGTACGCGCATCAGCAGACGCATGGCGATGGCGCCTTGCGCGCGAATCTCGGCGGCGTGTCGTATGTGTATGGTCCGGTCACCGGCTTTCTGTCGTTTTTCAACGGCGATGGCGGCACGCCGCGTTATCACAACGATGGCGTATCGGTGTCGGCGCGTTATGCGGTGAATGCGCGTTTTCGTGCATCGCTGGGCTATACGTATCTGCGCGACCGCTCGGGCGGCGATAACAACGCGGATCAATTCAGCGCCGCCTGCGAATACGACCTCAGCAAACGCGTGCTGCTGTATGCGAGCGCGGGTTGGCTGCGCAATCGCGGCGAAGGCGAATTCACGCTCAAGGGCGTCAACGTGACGGGCCTCACGCCGTCGTGGCCGGGCGCGAGCGTGCGCGGCGTGCAGTTCGGCATGATCGACCGGTTCTGATCCGCGCGTTTTTCAGACGCAGGTGCAGGTGCGGATGCAGGGAATGCCTTAAGCGAAGCGCCGGACGCGCTTTGCTACACTGATTTGCACGATCAGCCGCTGCGGGCATGCCGCCACGACGGCGAAGGGGAAACCGCGTGACGCCCAGCAACGCCACCCGACCGCAGCCCGTCCCGCCACGCACGCGCGGAGTGCGCCAATGAAGCTGCGCGCGCTGCCGGATTTTTCACCGCTGCGCGTGTTCTTCTTTACGGTCGCGCTGGGCGGCGCTACCGGCGTGGACTTCGTCGCATCGTCGATGATGGGCATTGCCGGCACGCATATTCGCGGCGGCGTCCATGCTTCCCCGGAAGATTTCCTCTGGAGCATGACCTCGTACGCCGCCATGGCGACGCTTGCCAATCTCATGCTCCGGCGCATCGCGCAGCACACCAGTTATCGCTCTTATACGGTGGTCGGGTTGATCGTCGCGGCGATCGGCTCGTTGTTGTGCGCGTTGTGCGAAACGCCTTTGCAACTGACCTTTGCGCGTGCCGTGCAAGGCTTTGGCGCGGGCGGCCTGTTCGCGGCGTCGCGCATTCTGATTCAGCTCGTATCGGCGCGCGACGAACGTGCGCCGCTCTTTATCGGCTTCAATATCGGCTCGTTCGGGCTGTCGGCGGGCACGCCCTGGCTCGCGGCCGTGCTGGTGGAAAGCGCCGCCTGGCAGATGGTTTTCGCGATTCAGGTGGTGCTGGCGCTGGCCGTGCTGGTGCTGGTCGTGCTCACGTATCCCAGCCGCGTGAAGCCCGCCGGCGATCTCTGGGAAATCGACATCGATCCCATGGACTGGTGGGTCGTGATTCTGTTTGGTCTGGGCGCGATGGTGCTCATGCACGGCCTGGGCGACCTGCGTTTCTACGAACTCGCCAGTTCGCCTTCAGTCGCGCTCACGCCGCTCGTGGGATTTCTGCTGATCGCCGCCGCCTTCCTGCGCCTGCGTCGCGAGCCGCAACTCTGGCTCGATCCGCGTGCGCTGCTGGGGCGTACGTATCTGGTTGGCCTGCTGTTCTATGCGATCTACTACTTCCTCAACGGCCTGTGGAATTACCTGATTCCAACCCTGCTGCAAAGCGGTTTTGGCTTCGGCTTCCAGGTCACGGGCGAGGTGCTCACGTGGGCGTCCGTGCTGAGTCTGCTGGCGATGATGTGCTTTTCCGTGGTGGCGCCCAAGGTGTTCGGGCGCCGCCGTTATATCGCGCTCGGCTATGTGATGTTCGCGGCGGCTTTATTGATGCTGTCACTGCGCACGCTCACGGGGGTGTCGATGGATGTGATCCTGCCCGCGCTCTTTCTGCAAGGGCTGACCGTGCCGTTCGTGATGGCGCAGGTCGCGGGGATGACCTTCGTCGATTTCACGGAAGACGATTTTCAGCATGCCTACGCATTCAAGAATATCGTGCGCCAGATCGCGACGGCGGCGGGCACGGGCGCGGCCAGTCTCTGGCTGCAATACGGCGAAGCGATCGCGCGCTCGCGGCTGGTCGATCGCATCACCGTATTCGATCTGGGCGGCATGCCGCCGCTGCCGGAGATGATGGCCATGGCGAGCACGCTGGAAACGCAGGCGACCCTTGTAGCAAGCGCTAATCTGCTTTCCTGGCTGGCGATTTTCTGCGCGGTGGTGGCAGTATTAGCGCTTGTGATCCGTTGGCGAGCCGCAGCCTAGAACGTTGCGTTCTCAACGAAGCGCACGCTTTCTGCATGGCCCGGTAGAGTCGCGCACCACAAGTTCCGGCGGCGGCCCAATCGCCATCGACGGTTCCTGAACCGGAGCATCGATCAATTCAATCAGGCTGCGAATCGATAACTCCGCCACAGCAGCGGTTTGAATCGCCACGGTGGTGAGCGCAGGGCGCACCTGATGCGCGAGCGCGATATCGGTAATGCCGATCACCGAAACGTCGTTCGGCACCGAGCGCCCCGTGCCGATCAAGGCCTGAATCGCGCCAATCGCCAGCAGGTCGTTCGAGCCGAAAATGGCTGTAATTTCAGGGTGATTCTGCATCAGCGCGATGCAGGCCTCGTGACCCGCATCGATCGAATCGCGCACCTGCATTTCCGCTGTCGCCGCTGCCACGCCGCCTTCGGCGAGCGCCGCGCGAAAGCCATCCGAGCGCGCATCCTGCAAGCCGCCACAACCATCGCCGATCAACATGCCAATCCTGCGATGCCCCAGTTCCAGGAGATGCTTCGCGGCGAGCGCGCCCGCGGTGGCGAAATCCACTGCAACGCAGGGCAGTGCGGGCGGCTTTTCGGGGTGTTCCCACATCGCCAGCAGGATCGGCCCGTTGTGCATCGCGGAGATGCAGAGCTCGTTCATGGCGATGTCGGTGTTCATCACCAGCACGCCGTCCGCGAACGTTCCCGCGATCTGGTTGAGGTAGGCGCGGCCGATCTGCGCGTCGTCGTCGGTGTTGCAGACCATGAGGAAATGGCCGGATTTGCGCGCCGCGCGCTCGGCCGCCAGCACGAACTCGGGATAGAACGGGTTGGCGATGTTCGAGAGCATCAGCGCGAGCGTGGACGAACGCCCCTGCGCCAGTGCGCGCGCGTTCAGATTGGGCCGATAGCCCAGTTCGGCTATCGCCTGGAGCACGCGTTCCGCCGTCTCCGGGCGGACTTTTTCGCGGTTGCGCAACACGTTCGAAACGGTCGCGGCGGTGACGCGGGCATGCCGCGCGACTTCTGACAAGGTGACCATGTCCTGCCTTTTTTAGCGCTTTTTAGGCGTTTACCCGGGGGATTAACGGGCTTTTCGTGACTTTTCCCACATTCAGGGAAAGCGATTCAAATGTTGCAAAGCCTGGCGGGGATTTGATAATTTTCACCCACACCAAGCCGGGAAGCGATTTGCACGCGGTTGTGCCGCCCAGAAATTTAAGCGGTTAAATCGCCGTTGCACAAGCCCCTCGGCTAAATTTATCGCGTAGAATTTAAGCGCTTAAATCTGAAGAATCCGGAAAAACGGAGGAGACACATCCATGGCAACGATCCAGTTGTCGAACGTCGGCAAGCAGTACGGCGATCATCCGCCCGTGATCCGGCGCGTCGATCTCGACATCGGCCATCACGAATTCTGCGTGTTCCTGGGCCCGTCGGGCTGCGGGAAGTCCACGCTGCTGCGCATGATCGCGGGTCTCGAAGAACTCAGCGACGGCGAGCTGCGCATCGGCAATCGCCTCGTCAACGACGTGCCCGCGGCCGAGCGCGGCGTGGCGATGGTGTTTCAGAGCTACGCGCTGTTCCCGCACATGACCGTGTTCGAGAACATGGCGTTCGGCCTGAAGATCGCCAAAGTGCCCAAGGCCGAAGTGGAGCGCCGTGTGCGCGATGCCGCGCGCAGCCTGCAACTGGAGGCGCTGCTCGATCGTCATCCCAAGGCGCTTTCGGGCGGCCAGCGCCAGCGCGTCGCCATTGGCCGCGCGATCGTGCGCGAGCCAGGCGTGTTTCTGTTCGACGAACCGCTGTCCAATCTCGATGCCGCGCTGCGTAGTCATACGCGGGTGGAGATCGCACGCCTGCATCAACGCTTCGAAAACGCGAGCGTGGTGTATGTCACGCACGATCAGGTCGAAGCGATGACGCTGGCCGATCGCATCGTACTGCTGCACGCCGGCGCCGAAATGGAAAAGCACGGCAGCGTGGCGCAAAGCGGTGCGCCGCTGGAGCTTTATCACCATCCCAAGTCGCTGTTTGTGGCGGGTTTTATCGGCTCGCCGCGCATGAATCTTATCGACGCGCAGGTGGATGCTGTGGAAGAGGGCGGCGTGCGCGTGACGCTCACTGGCGGCGAAACGCTGCTGGCCGGCGTCGATGGGCGCGGCCTGCAACGCGGCCAGCGCGTGACGCTGGGCGTGCGGCCGGAACATCTGCGGCTGGACGGCGACGATCAATCGGTTGCGTGCACAACTGTCCTGGCTGAGCGTCTGGGCGAGCACAGCTATCTGCACGCCGATCACGCGTCCGGCACGCTGGTGGCGAAAGCGCCCGGCGATACGCCCGTGGGCGTTGGCGAGCGCCTGCGTGTGCGCGTGCCCGCCGATGCCTGCCATCTGTTCGACGAAGCAGGCGTGGCGCGCCGCCGCCTTGCGTCGCCCGCGCTCGCAGCAAAACCGGCCCTCGCTTCCGTGGCGCTGGCCTGAGGTATCGGGTAGCAACTCGCCTAGCAACCGATCAGCCATACCCCGCCGCCAGAGCGGGTCATTCACCTTGCAAGACAAACCAAGGAGACACCAGATGTTCGCTCAACGCTTCCGCCGTTCCGGCACGCTCGGAACATTGGCTCGCGCCACTGCCGCCGTGGCGCTTGTGGCCGCCACACTCGCGAGCGGCGCGGCCGATGCCGGCACGCTCACTGTCAACGTTTCGGCGCGCGGTAATCAGCGCGCGACCTGGCAGGATGCCTTCGACAAGTTCAAGAAAGCCAACCCGGATGTCGATCTTAAGGTTTCCTATGTAACTGAAGAAGCCTACAAGGTGCAGATGAGCGGCTGGCTGGCGACCGATCCGCCCGATGTGGTGTCGTGGCACGACGGCGAACGCATGGCCTACTATGCGCAGCGCGGCTTGCTGGAAGACCTGTCTGGCGATTGGGCCAGGAACGGCTGGAACGAGCAGTATGCATCGGTAAAAGAAGCGTCCACTTATAAGGGCAAGCAGTACGCTGCGCCGCTGGGCTATGACGCTTACGGCTTTTTCTATCGCAAGGATCTGTTCCAGAAGGCGGGCGTGAAAGCCGAGCCGAAAACCTGGGACGAATTCCTCGACGCCTGCAAGAAGCTCAAGGCCAGCGGCGTGCAGCCGATCGCCGTGGCCGCGCGCGATAGCTGGACGCTGGCCGCGTGGTTCGACTATCTCGACCTGCGCATCAACGGCAACGCTTTCCACCAGCAATTGATGGCCGGCGAAATTCCGTATACCGACCCGCGCGTGAAAAAGGTATTCACGGCCTGGAAAACGCTGATCGACAACCATTACTTCATGGACAACGCGCTGTCCTATGACGTCGATTCGATTGCGCCGGTGCTCGTCAACGGCAAGGCCGCGATGATGCTGATGGGCACGTTCTTCTCGGCCAGCTTCCCGGCGACGATGAAGCAGGACGTGGGCTTCTTCCGCTTCCCGGTGATCGACGCCAATGTGCCGACCGCCGAAGACGGTCCCGTCAACGTGCTGCTGATCCCTGCCAAGGCGAAGAACAAGACCGACGCGCGCCGCCTGCTGGCCTTCATGGAAACGCCACAGATCAATGCCGATCTCGCACACGGCTGGGGCCAGTTGCCGTCTAATAACAAGGCCGCCGAACCCGAAGACGCCATCTCGAAGGTGGGCTTCCAGACGCTCGCCAATACGCGCGGCGGCATTGCGCAGTTCTACGACCGCGACATGCAGAAGGAAATGGCCGACGAAGGCATGAAGGCGATGCAGCAGTTCTATAGCGATCCGTCGCAGATCGACGCCTTGCTCGCGCGTCTGGAAACGACGCGTCAGCGCATCTATCACAAGTAAAGCGCGCATGTTGTGAGGGCCGGTGGCGCAGCGCCGCCGGCCCATGAAGTACGGCAAGCGTTTCATGTAATTCGTCATCCGAAATATCAGGCGAGGCCTCACCATGTCCGATACCGTCGCGCGTCCGCTTGGCACGGCGCGCACGCAGCGCACTTCAACGGTGCGCCGGCAGCAAAACCGCGCGGCGCTCTGGTTTCTGCTGCCCGGCTGCGCGCTGTTCACGCTCTGCGTGCTTTATCCGATCGTCAATAGCATTGCATTGAGCTTTTATAACTGGGACGGCATGACCGAGAAGACGTTTGTCGGTCTCGCGAATTATGTCGAACTGTTCCAGACCGATACGTTTTATACGGCGCTCAAGAACAACCTGCTGTGGCTCGTGCTGTTTCTGCTGGCGCCGCCGGTCGGCCTGATGTTCGCGCTTTATCTGAATCAGCGCGTGGGCGGCATTCGCATCGTCAAGTCCTTGTTTTTCGCGCCGTTCGTGTTGTCGGGCGTGGTGGTGGGGCTGGTGTTCTCGTGGTTTTACGATCCCACCTTCGGCCTGCTGCGGCTGATTCTGGGTCATGGCGTGCCCGTGCTGGGTGACCCCAAACTCGTCACGTTCGGCATTATCTTCGCCGCACTCTGGCCGCAGACGCCGTTCTGCATGGTGCTGTACCTCACCGGTCTCACGTCGATCAACGCGGAAATCGTCGAAGCCGCGCGCATGGAAGGCGCAAAGGGCATCAAGCTTTTCTGGCACGTGATCCTGCCGCAACTGCGCCCCGTGACGTTTATGGCGATCGTGCTGACGGTGATTGGCGCGCTGCGCAGCTTCGACCTGATCGCCGTGATGAGTGGCGGCGGCCCGTTCGATAGCTCCACCGTGCTCGCGTACTACATGTACGACCAGGCGATCAAGTATTACCGCGAAGGCTATTCCGCTTCGATTGCCGTGGTGCTGTTCGCCATCATGCTCGTCTATATCGTGTTCCATCTGCGCCGCATGCTGCGCGAAGAACGCTGAAAACAAGGGAGTTTCCGCATGTATCCGCTTCCCGTCGACCGCTGGAAACCCGCGAATCGCACGCTCTACAAGATCTCGTTGCCGATTGCACTCTTCATCTGGCTGCTGCCGATGCTCGCTGTGCTGATCACCTCGATCCGTTCGACCGAAGAATTGCAGCAAGGCGATTACTGGGGCTGGCCGAAGCATTTCGCGCTGCTGGACAACTATGGCGCGGCGCTTACGCAGACGCCCATGCTGCATTACTTCGCCAATAGCGTGCTGATCACCGTGCCTTCGGTCATTGGTGCGATCGCGCTGGCTTCGATGGCGGGTTTCGCTTTATCGACGTATCGCTTTCGCGGCAATACCGCGGTGCTGTTCGCATTCGTCGCCGGTAATTTCGTGCCGATCCAGATCCTCATGATTCCGGTACGCGATATGGCGCTGCGCGTGGGACTCTACAACACCGTCTGGGCGCTGATTATCTTTCACGTCTCGTTTCAGACCGGCTTTTGCACGCTGTTTCTGCGCAATTTCATCAAGCAGTTGCCGTTCGAATTGATCGAAGCCGCGCGTGTGGAAGGCGCGAGCGAATGGACGATTTACTGGCGCATCGTCATGCCGCTCGTGCGACCGGCGCTTGCGGCGCTGGGCATTCTCGTCTTTACGTTTGTCTGGAACGACTATTTCTGGGCGCTCTGCCTCACGCAGGGCGACGATGCGGCGCCCATCACCGTAGGCGTGGCCGCCCTCAAAGGGCAGTGGACCACGGCGTGGAATCTGGTGGCAGCGGGCTCGGTGCTCGCGGCGCTGCCTTCCGTGCTGATGTTCTTCGCCATGCAAAAACACTTTGTCGCGGGACTGACCTTCGGCGCCAGCAAGGGCTGATTTCCTGTCCGGCATTGCGAATGCCGAAGGTCCTTTTTCCTCTCTACCGTTTATTCGAACCGGGTTTTCACTCATGCAAATCGGTGTCTGCTATTACCCCGAACAATGGCCGCGAACGATGTGGGCCGACGACGCGCGCCGCATGGCCGAACTGGGCATCTCGCACGTGCGTATCGCCGAGTTCGCATGGAGCCGCATGGAACCGCGCGCCGGCGAATTTGACTGGGCATGGCTCGACGATGCGATCGCCACGCTGGCCGCGCAAGGACTGAAGGTCGTGCTGGGCACGCCTACGGCGTCGCCGCCAAAATGGCTGGTCGAGCGCGATCCGGACATGCTGCCGGTGCGCGCCGACGGCACACGCTGGAATTACGGCTCGCGCCGCCACTACGATATTGCCAGTGAGTCTTATCGTCAGGAATGCGTACGAATTACCGAAGTCATGGCGCAGCGCTACGGCAAGCATCCGGCTGTCGTCGCCTGGCAGACCGATAACGAACTCGGCTGTCACGATACCGTGCCCAGCTATTCGGCGGCCGCGCAGATCCGCTTTCAGGAATGGCTGCAACAGCGCTATCAAACCGTCGACGCGCTCAATGACGCGTGGGGCAATGTGTTCTGGAGCATGGAGTATCCGTCGTTCGAATCGATCGGCCTGCCCATGCTCACGCCTACCGACGCAAATCCCTCGCATCTGCTGGACTTCCGCCGCTATATGTCCGACGAAGTGGCGAGCTTTCACCGTGAGCAGGCCGATGTGCTGCGCCGTTACGCGCCCGGCGTGGACGTGCTGCACAACTTCATGGGCTTCTTCACGACTTTCGATCATTACCGCTTCGCTGCGGATAAAGCCATCGACGTCGCGACGTGGGACAGCTATCCGATCGCGCGTACGGAAGTGATCGGTCTGCCCGAAGCCGATAAAGCCCGTTACGCACGCACCGCGCATCCCGATGTTTCGGCGTTCGATCACGACCGTTATCGCGCCATCGGCGCGGGACGTTTCTGGGTCATGGAGCAGCAGGCCGGGCCGGTGAACTGGGCGCCGTGGAATCCGGTGCCCGCGCCCGGCATGGTGCGTTTGTGGGCCTTTGAGGCCTTTGCACACGGCGCGGAACTCGTTTCGTACTTCCGTTGGCGCCAATGCCCGTATGCGCAGGAGCAGATGCATTCGGGTTTGAATCTGCCGAACAACGAGCTTTCGCCGGGCGGCAAGGAAGTCGCGCGCGCGGCGCAGGAGATCGCGCAGAGCGAGGCGTTGCGCACGCTTGCGGCGCCCGCGCGGGCGAGCGTCGCGCTGGTCTTCGATTACGAAACGCAATGGATGTTCGAAATCCAGCGACACGGCACGGGATTCGATTATCAGACGCTTGCATTCGACTACTACCGTGCGTTGCGCGAGCAGGGTGTCGATGTCGATATCGTATCGCGGCATGCGGATCTCTCCGCGTATCGGCTTGTCGTGGTGCCGTCGCTGGCTGTGATCGACGATGCGTTTATCGCGAAGATCGAGCATAGCGACGCGCAATGGGTGTTCGGCCCGCGCAGCGGTTCCAAGACCGATAACTTCGCGATTCCCGGCGCGCTCCCGCCTGGCCTGCTGCAGCGCGTGTTGCCGCTTCAGGTGCTGGAAGTCGAGTCGCTGCGCCCGACGCTTGCCCCGGCACTGAGCGTGGGCGATGCGCATGGCACGGCGTTGCACTGGCGCGAGCACGTGCGTGCGAACGACGACACGCGCATCGAAGCCGAATTCGCCGATGGCTGGCCCGCATTGCTCACGCACGGGCGCGTCCGATATCTGGCGGCGTGGCTGACGCACGATCTGCATCGCACAGTCCTCGGCGACGCGGCACGCGCAGCGGGCGTGACGTTGCAAACGCTGCCGGAAGGCGTGCGCCTCGCGAAACGCGGCGGCCTGACTTTCGCATTTAATTTCGGCGATACACGCGCACTGGCGCCTGCGCCCGCCAATGCGCAATTCGTGCTGGGAGAGGCATCGCTGGGAACCGGCGACGTATGTGCCTGGCGCGATCCGCAATAAGCCGATTAAAAGCTATAAGCGTTGCGGGCCGCGTCAAAGCGGTCCGCCGATTACCATGGAGGAGCACAGATGAAAAGAAGAGAGATGCTGTCCTGGCTGGCCTGCACTGCGCTTGCATCAGGTGCGGCCCCATCGTTTGCGGCTTCGGCGCTAACGGGCGAAACGCGCGGCAACGATCAACGCCTGACAATGGGCGCGGATTTATCGACTCTGCTGGAACTGGAGGCGAACGGCGCACGCTTTTACGATCACGGTAAAGCCGAAGACTGCCTGCGCATTTTCCGGCATCACGGGTTGGACGCGATTCGCATTAAAGTCTGGAATGACCCTGGCAATCCTGACTATTTCCCGGCGAATCAAAGCCCCGCTACAGGCTACAACAATGCGAAGCATGTGCGCGTACTCGCGCGCCGTGCCGCGGAATTAGGCCTGCGCGTGCTGATCGACTTCCACTACAGTGACTGGTGGGCCGATCCCGGCAAGCAGTATCCGCCGCATGCATGGGCGGGAAAAGACCTCGCACAGACCTGCGCCTTGCTCTCCGACTACACCACGAGTGTATTGCACATGCTGCGCGAAGAGGGCGTGCGTCCCGAATGGGTGCAGACGGGCAACGAGATTACGGGTGGCATGCTCTGGCCGCTCGGCAAATACGACCAGTGGGACAATCTCGCGACGCTGCTCAAGACCGCGCACGATGCGGTCAAATCCGTCGATCCGAAGATCCAGCACATGCTGCATATCGATAGCGGCGGCGACAATGCCAAAAGCCGCTGGTGGTTCGACAGCGCGGTGCAGCGCGGCGTGAATTTCGATCTGATCGGGCTTTCGTATTATCCGCAGTGGCAGGGCTCGCTCGACGACCTGCAGAACAACGCCAACGATCTGGCCACGCGCTACGGCAAGGATATTTTCGTTGTCGAGACCGCGTATCCGTGGACCACGAGCGACGGCGATTCCGAACCCAACGCAATGACCAATACCGGCACGCTCGGTTATCCGCCCACGCCCGAAGGTCAGGCGCAGTTCTTCGCCGCGCTCACGAACGTGGTGAAGAGTATTCCCAACGGGCGCGGCAAAGGCGTGTTCTGGTGGGAACCCGAATGGATTCCCACGCCGAATGTGGGCTGGAAAGTAGGCGTCGGCGATCAGTGGGACAACAACACGCTATTCGATTTCCACGGTCACGCGTTGTCGTCCATCGACGTGTTCAAGAAGCGCTAAAAGTGCTTTAGAAGCGATAGGTCAGGGCGACCTGCGCCACCGGATACCAGTGGTAGCGGGTCACCTTGTCGGTGAACTTCTGCTCTTCGTCCTGGATGTCCTGATTCGTGACATACGGGTCGTAGACCGACGGCACGTTATAGTCCACGCGCGGGCGGCCATAAGCCACACCCAGATCGAACGACACGCCCAGACCCAATGCGGGCTTCTTGTGGCCGTAACCAATGCCGATATACGGCATGACGTGCGGCAGCGTCACTTTTGCGGTGGGCGAAGGACCGAGCGCCGGCACGGTTTGCCCGCCAATCACGTAGTTGCCCTGCGCATTCGGCGCAAGGTTCGCGCTCAAGGAATCGCCGTTGAACAGCGCGCCGGCCGTGAGGCGGAAGCCGCTGGAGGCGAACGGAAAGACATCCAGATACGTGCCGCCCTGGGCGAGCGTCAAGTGGCCGTCGTAGCGGTTATCGTCCACCGTGACGGTGTGGCTCAGACCAAAACCTTCGGCATCGGCGTGAACGCCAAAGTGCGGGCTCAGATTAAGCGCGCCGCCTAAGCCCGCGCCCAGCGTACCGCCCGTGACATACACTTCCTGCGCGTGTACTTGCGCCATCGCCGCGCTCGCCAGTACGGCAACCAGCCCAACATAGATCGGATGACTAAATGATTTCACTGCTCTCTCCCTGAAATCAGAAAGCGCTCGCTATGGGCCTCCTGACGTCTGTGACTTTACGTGGGGTGAGAGCAAGTCAATTGAGCGAGATGCAGGCATTTCGCACGGCAAATCGAAATCTTTATGTAATGGCGGTGCGACCCTTTCAACACGCGCATAGAGCCGATATTCGTCAGTGGAATGTTGCGCAGAGCCGGTCGATCGGCACAACGATCAACAGACACGATGAAAAGGCGAGGCCGACCGTAAAAGCGACGGCAGCCGTCGCGCCACACCAGGCAATGAAGCGCGCGGGATTGCGCTTGCCCGGCACCTGCGAAGCGATCAGCCGCCAGGCGCGCGAAGCCGCAATCGCGATGATGACCGCAGCGATCATCGAAACGGCGGACGCGCCGGCCACGATCCGCTCGACCAGTGGCCAGGGCAGGGCGCCGCTGTGCTGGAAGTCGTCGCAGGCGTTGGAAATGAGCGTCACGCAAAGTGCAAGGTGCGCGAGCCAGATGCCTGGCACGCCGGCCAACCCAAGCCAGATCGCGGTGCGGCCGGTTTTTGGCAGCTCGAGATCCTCTTCCATCCCAGGTTTCCTTTCGTTTTGCCTGACGATTTCGATGGGCGTTTGATTTGTCATAGCATGCCCACCGCATATTGCATACCTGGGGCATGCCGCTTCATGCCAATTCATACCGATCGGGCCGTCGCGCATATGCGACACCACGCAACACCGTTTGGCCGCCGTTTTTGCCGACCGACTGGACGGTTACGCCATACAAGGCGATGCACAACCCTCAATTTCGTCCCGTCACCCGCCTGAGCGACCGGTTCCGCCACACAAACATGAAGCTGAGCGCCCGGTTTGACCACATCAGATAGTCATAACGTTAGCGTTACCGCAACTTCCGACTGGAAACAACGTTAGAAGCGGGCCGCATTTTCCCTGGCGCGGATCGTCGTCCTGCATGCGCCGCTCGTTCTTATAATCGGCTCCCGAAGTGCCCGCTGGCATTTCAGGTTGCTGCGCCGGCAAGCCCCACCAAGCCGGGACGTGGTTTGGAGACAGACGAAAAAATATAGGATACCTGATGAAAAGGACGCTTATTGGCCTCGCCGTGCTGGCCACGGCCTCATCCGCCGCCCACGCGCAAAGCCAGGTCACGTTGTACGGCCGCATCGACAACGGCATCCAGTATGAAACCGGCCTGCCGGGCAACAAGCATCTGGTCAGCGCGGAAAGCGGCGATTGGGGTTGCTCGTGGTTCGGGCTCGAAGGCTCGGAAGATCTGGGCGCCGGCACCAAGGCCATCTTCAAGCTGGAAGGGCAATTGAATACGCAGACGGGCCAGTCGGCCGGCGCATTGTTCGGCCGTCACGCGATCGTGGGTTTCGACAACGACCGCTACGGTACCTTCAAGATGGGTAATCTGGGCGCGGGCGAAATCTCGCAGGATAGCTGGGGCGCCGACCCGCAACTGATGCAGCGCTACGCCATCGCCACGCTCGTGCGCGGCCGCAACTGGGCCAGCGCCGCGAACGGCTTCGAATACCAGACGCCAAGCTGGAACGGCTTCCAGATGCGCGGCCAGTACGCGCTGACCAACAACACCAAATGGAATGCGGCTTCCACGCCCACGGGCCAGGGCCGCACCGACGGCATCGAAGCCGTGTACTCGTACAGCCTCGGCGACTTCCGCGTGATCTACGACGAAGTGCGCGGCGCGGACGGCACCTTCAACGACGTGTACCAGCATTCGCGCTCGATCCTCGCGGGCGGCACGCTCGTATTCGGGCCAGTCAAGTTCTACGCGGGCTACCAGCACCTGAGCGCGCCGAACGCCACCAACGCGAGCGTGGGCGTCACCGACGCCTCGCAGCCGGACGGCGTTTCCGCACCCACCGCCGTCGATCACGAATGGATCGGTGCGGCCTGGCAGATCAACGCCGCGGCGGCGATCACGGCAGCAGTCTTCCACGCCAACGCGAACCACGGCAACGGCAATGCCACGCTTTACACGCTGGGCAGCACGTACAACCTGTCGAAGCGCACCTTCCTTTACACGGAAGCGGGTTACGTCCACAACAGCTCGACGTCGAATATCAATCTGGGCAACGGCTCGTACGGCAATAACGATTACGACCCGGCGACCGGCTCTTCGGCGAACGGCAATCCCAACTACGGTCAGGGGCAATTCGGCGTGTTCGCAGGCGTCATGCATCTGTTCTGATTCGGGCAGGACAGATGGCATCGCCAGAAGATGCCTCGCAACAAGCTGACAGTCCCCATGGACAGGCGCGGCCGAAACGCAATGCAATGCGATTGGTCCGCGCCGCGCCGGCGTGGTCTTTCTCCTCCACCCTGACACGCCGGCGTCCCTTTTTTTCTCGCGCCTTTGGCATCGGGAATACCCAGGTCCGGGCGCTATTGAAGCGCAACGCTTTCGCATGCTATCTTGAGAACGTTAGCGATAACGTTCAAGGCGCGCGACGGATCGTGCTGACCTCGCATAAAACCATAATTAAGCGCGCCGGCAAGGTGGAGAGCCTTCAATGGAAAAGCGTGTGTCCAAAGCGATGTTCAAGGCCAAGGCCTGCGAACTGTTCCGTCAGGTCGAGTTGCTGGGCGAGAGCGTGGTCGTGACCGACCGCGGCCAGCCGACCATCGAAATCCGGCCTTATCGGGCGAAACGCAAAAGTCCGCTCGATTCGCTGCGTGCATCTATCGTGTATTGCGATATCGAAGGCACGGGCGATGAAGCCGTCGTTGCCAGCCACAAATAGCACGCGAAGATGGTTGCCCTGGACACTTGTGCGCTGGTCTACTGGCTGCGCGGCGATCAAGCGCTGAGCGAGCCCGCGCGCGCCGCCATAGAAAGTGCGCTCGAAGAATCGGAAGTGCTGATTTCGGCCATCAGCCTGCTGGAAGTCGCGCAATTCGTGGAGAGCGGGCGGCTTGCGCTGTCGATGGATACGCGGCGCTGGCTGGCCACGCTGGCTTCGCTCGAAGGCGTGCGGATGGTGCCGGTGGATACGGCGATTGCCGTGCGCGCGACGACGATGTCCGCGCAATTACCGATGCCGCAGCGTCTTGTTGTCGCCACGGCGCGCACGCTGGGCGTGCCGCTCGTCACACCCGACGCCAGCGTCCGCGCGCTCACGCATATCGATACGATCTGGTAATTTGCCCGCCAGAAAATTACTTCGTTATCCTTTTCAAGCTTTGACGCGGGCGCGGCTGCTTTTGCGTGCGGGTGCCTCGTTCGCACGCTGCGGTGCTGGCGCCGTGCTGTGCCGCACGACCAGTTCCGCAGGAAAAGTCGTGCGCTGCGCCACCGCATCATTCCCGGCGATCTGCGCGAGCAGGGCATTCACCGCGGAACTCGACATCTGCTGAAACGGCTGGCGAACGGTCGTCAGCGCGGGATGAAACTGCGCGGACATGGGAATATCGTCGAAGCCCACCACGGAGATATCGTCGGGAACGCGCAGGCCTGCTTCGCGCACCGCGGCAATCGCTCCGAATGCGCTCTGATCATTGGCCGCGAAAATCGCGCTGGGCGGATCGGGCAGTTTGAGCAAGCCCGAAGCGGCTTCGAACACCGTCGTCTTCGAAGGATCGCTACTCACGGCCAGCGCCGCGTCGCGTGCGAGGCCATGGCGCGCGAGCGTGTCGTGATAGCCGCGTTGGCGGTCGCGTAGCCCTTCGATCGACTCGTCGCCGCCCAGAAACGCAATGCGCGTGTGACCGAGCGCGATCAGATGCTCGACGGCCATACAGGCGCCGCCGTAGTTATCGACCGATACCGACGGAAAACGATTGAGCGTACCGCGTTGATCGATGACGACTACGGGCACGTGAGCGGCGGCGAGAGCATCGAGCCCCAGCGTTTCGCGCGGCAGGATCACCAGCAGACCGTCCGAGAATTGCCGCACGAGCTTGATGAGTTCCTGGTGCGAGTGCGTGTCGTCCGAGACGGTGTACACCAGCACTTCGCAACCGGCCGCGCGCGCTGCGCGACTCGCGCCCAGAATGAGTTCGTTGGAGAACTCGGTATCGAGCGCGGGCGTCATGATGCCGATAATGCCGTTGCGCCCGCCCGAAAGCTTTTGCGCCGTGCGATTGACGACATAGCCGATATCGGCGGCGATACGCATCACTTCATCGCGGGTTTCGCGCGAGACGCCGGGGCGTCCGTTGAGCGCGCGCGAAGCGGTCATCTGCGAGACGCCGGCCCGTTGCGCAACATCCGCCAGCGTGGGATTTTGCTTGGTCATGCGACGAACTTGTTTTGAAGTAGTGTGCAGCGCGACCAGAGCGGCTATTGGTAACGCTATCGTTACAGTTCGATCGATTCTAGCAGAAGGCTTTGCGCGAGCCCGCTGCTGATGCAACCGCGTTGTGCGGATGCCGCATGGCGTGTTGGGTTTTAGGGGGATTTGAGGCGGAATTGCGGCGAATTTGAGGGTTAACACTGTTCGAGAGAGCGCGGCTTCTACTGATCGTTAAGCGTAACGTTCGGAGGAATTGCGGGACCCGTATTGACATGCCCAGAGGTCCGTCCCGCGTCTGACGATCCTCGCTCTGAGAGGCAAATCGTCCTCGGGTAATGCAATACGCGGTTGCTAGTGCCTTTTGAACTCGTCACAGCATTACGGTAAAGTAGCGGCGTTTCAAACCGTGATTGCAGATATTCGAAACGAAAATCCTGATGAGCTCGAACGTATATTCATACGGCATACACCGAAATATCAGCGCTGGCGAACTATTTTTTTACATCGCACTTGATAAAACCCGTGAAGAATTGGGTTTGGACGATCTAGGCGCTGCAGCAGCGATCCTCCTGGGACAAAACGACGTTCCGGTTGCTGGCAAGCTTGCCGGTTCTGTCGCCGGTACATCGGTCGTCTCTATGGCCGCGCGCAAGTTCCTGCCGTTTAAAGTCGCAATCCGGCTACCGACTATTGTGAAAGCAGGCGCAGGAGGGCTGCGAATCTCAATGACCCGCAGCCTGGGCGCATTCGTGGGTCGTTCAATTCCCCTTGTCGGGACGGTGATGCTTGGCTGTGACGCATTTCTGATCATGCGGAATACGATTTTTGCGTACAACCGCATGGCGAAGCCAGAAGACCGGGTTCTTTAATATGACAGACCAGACTTGGGAAGCGCTTGAGGCTTTTGCGCGTGAAGAACTCGGACGACCGCTTTTCGGACGCCTTGAAATAAAACCAGAATCACGGATTGAAGAGGATTTGCGGCTTACCGGCGTGGATGCCGTTGAGTTCATAGATAAATGGGCGGAGAAGTTCAACATTCACGCGCCAAATGGTTTTCCGTATGACCGATATTTCGGCGCCGATTCGCTGGACATCATTCGCGCAGTCGCGGGGATTTTCTCCAGAAAATTCCGCGACGCGCCGCTTGTTCCAATTACTTTGGGGATGCTGGCTGAAGCAATGCGGCGCGGAGAATGGGATACCGCAGAAATTGAAGCCGCGAGTCGGCGTAATTGATTGTGCGAATTGATTCGCGCTAATTCACGCACCAGACGATCCGAACGTATACACCAAGCGCGGCGCAAAGAGCGCTATTTGTTCACAAACATCCATAGCTGATTTCAGCTTTTACAGCGGCCAGCCTAACGAACAGGCACAACCCGCGCTCTACGCTAGCGCGCGCGGCGTGCTCGCTGGCCTGAGCTTCGCCCGACAACTCGAAAACATGTTGGACTCCAGTTCCGGGCGTCTATGCTAAGGTAAATTCTCCAGAGACTTTCCAGATCTTTGCTGGAGAACACCGGAGAACCCCGGGGAACCAGATGCGGGGAAAGCCTGTGTTGACAGGCACTTCCGGATAATTCAGTAGAACACCGGAGACCCGTCATGGTTCAAGCGAGGAACGAGGATTTCGTCGCCCATCTGCTCTCCGATCTCGTGGAATTCGCGCGTGCGCGTTTGCCCGAATCGACCTTCCAGATCGTCGAGCCTTTCCTGCGGCACTATTACGATTTCGTCGATGCCGAGGACCTGCGCAGCCGCTCGATCGCCGATCTCTACGGCGCCGCCATGGCGCACTGGCAGACCGCTCAGCGCTTCGTGCCGGGCACCGAGCGAATGCGGGTCTATAACCCGATCCTCGAACAGCACGGCTGGCATTCGGACCACACCGTCATCGAGATCGTCAACGACGACATGCCGTTTCTCGTCGATTCGGTATCGATGGCGGTCAATAAACTCGGACTCGCGCTGCATTCGGCGATGCATCCGGTGTTTCGCATCTGGCGCGGCCAGGACGGCGGCATTGCGCGCGTGGACGTCGGCGGTGCCGGCGCGGACGACGCGCAATCGCAACTCGCCTCGTTCATCCACTTCGAAGTCGATCGATGCGGCGACGCAGCAAAGCTCGACGAATTGCGCCGCGATATCGCCAAGGTGCTAGGCGACGTGCGCGCGTCCGTCGAAGACTGGCCGAAGATTGTCGAAGTCGCGCACGAAACCATCAAGACGATGAAGGCGCGTGAAAGCAGCGCCGAAGATATCGAATCCCGCGCCTTCCTCGAATGGATGGTGGCCGATCATTTCACCTTCCTCGGCCAGCGCGACTATGCGCTGGTCGCGCACGACGGCGGCTTCGGTTTGCGCGGCGTGGAAGGTTCGGGGCTGGGCATTCTGCGCGAAGCTTTGCGCGCGCCTGGCGTGCCCGATGTCACGCCGCTGCCGCCTGCCGCGAGCGAAGTCGTCTCGGGCGCCTGGCCGATCTTTCTCACCAAGGCGAATTCGCGCGCAACGGTGCATCGGCCCGGTTATCTCGACTACGTGGGCATCAAACTGGTTGGCCCGGACGGACAGGTGTGCGGCGAGCGCCGCTTCGTCGGCCTTTACACTTCGACCGTCTACATGGACTCGATCAACGAGATCCCGATCGTACGCCGCAAATGCGCAAACATCGTGAGGCGCGCGGGGTTTCTGCCCAAAGGCCATCTGGGTAAATCGCTGGTCACGGTGCTGGAAACCTGGCCGCGCGACGAACTCTTTCAGGCTGACGAAGACGAACTCTATGACATCGCGCTAGGCGTGCTGCGTTTGCAGGAACATCAGCGCACACGCCTGTTCGTGCGGCGCGACCGCTTTGGCCGTTTCGTCTCCTGTCTCGTGTACGTGGCGCGCGACAAGTACAACACCGACTTGCGCCAGCGTATCGCCCAGTTGCTGAAAGCGGCATTCAACGGCGAATCGGTCGAATTCACACCGTTGCTTTCGGAGTCGACGCTCGCTCGCATTCATTTCGTCGTCCATATCAAATCGGGCGCAATGCCGGAGGTGGACACGCGCGAACTGGAAGCGCGGCTCGTGCAGGTGACGCGGCGCTGGCAGGACGATCTCGCCGATGCCTTGCTCGACGCGTTTGGCGAAGAGCAGGGCACGCGCCTGCTGCACCGTTACGCCGACTCTTTCCCCGCAGGCTATCGCGACGATTATCCCGCCCGCACGGCGGTGCGCGATATCGAACTGATCGAGCGTGTGCAGGGCACGCGCCGCATTGCGATGAATCTGTATCGACCGATCGAGGCGGGGCCGCGCGCATTCCGCTTCAAGGTCTACTGCGCGGGCGATGCCATCGCGCTTTCGCGCAGTCTGCCGATGCTCGAACATCTGGGCGTGCGCGTGGACGAAGAACGTCCTTATGTGATTCAGGTGCCGGGTTGCCAGCCCGCCTGGGTCCATGATTTCGGCCTTGAACTGGCCGACGATACCGAATTCGATATCGAGCGCGTCAAAGATCTTTTCGAAGATGCATTCGAAGCGGTCTGGACCGCGCGCATCGAGAACGATGATTTCAACCGACTCGTGCTGCGCGCGTATCTGAATGCGCGCGAAGTCACGATTCTGCGTGCGTATGCGAAGTATCTGCGCCAGGTGGGATCGACGTTCAGCGACGCTTATATCGAGCGCGCGCTCACGGGTAATCCGGCGATCGCGCGTCAACTCGTCGAGCTATTTTTGATTCGATTCGATCCGCGCGCGGGTGATGGAACCGTGGTCACGGACGCCCGCACGGCGCGCATGGAACAGGCGCTCAAGGCCATCGACGCCGCGCTGGACCAGGTCCCCAATCTCGACGAAGACCGCATCCTGCGCCAGTTCCTCGGCGTTATCAAGGCGACGCAGCGCACCAACTATTTCCGCCGCGATGCCGAAGGCGTGCCGCTGCCGTCGCTCTCGTTCAAGTTCGATCCGTCGAAGGTGCCGGGCCTGCCCGAACCCAAGCCGATGTTCGAGATCTGGGTGTATTCGCCGCGCGTGGAAGGCGTGCATTTGCGCGGTGGACGCGTGGCCCGCGGTGGCTTGCGCTGGTCCGACCGGCGCGAAGATTTTCGCACCGAAGTGCTCGGCCTGATGAAAGCGCAGATGGTGAAAAACGTCGTCATCGTGCCGGTGGGATCGAAGGGCGGTTTTGTCGTGAAGAACCCACCGCCGATAACCGACCGCGAAGCGTGGATGCGCGAAGGCATCGGCTGTTATCAGACCTTTCTGCGCGGTCTGCTCGATCTGACCGATAACCTCGTCAATAACGCCATCGTGCCGCCGCCCGATGTGGTGCGGCACGATCCCGACGATCCTTATCTGGTCGTCGCAGCAGATAAAGGCACGGCAACGTTTTCGGATTACGCAAACGCCATTTCGCAGGAATATGGTTTCTGGCTCGACGATGCCTTTGCTTCGGGCGGCTCGGTAGGCTATGACCACAAGAAAATGGCCATCACCGCGCGTGGCGCGTGGGAGTCGGTCAAGCGCCATTTCCGCGAAATGGGCGTGGATACGCAAGCCAGCGATTTCACCGTGGTGGGCGTGGGCGATATGTCCGGCGACGTATTCGGCAACGGCATGCTGCTCTCGCCGCATATCAAACTGGTGGCGGCGTTTGATCATCGGCATATTTTCCTCGATCCCAATCCCGATACAGCAGTGAGTTTTGCGGAGCGCAGCCGCCTGTTCGCGCTGGAGCGTTCGAGCTGGGCCGATTACGATCCGGCGACGATTTCGGCGGGCGGCGGCGTTTTCGCGCGTACCGTGAAGACCATTCCGCTATCGCAAGCCGTGCAGGCCGTGCTCGGTATCGATGCGGCGGCGCTCACGCCAAGCGAACTGATTCGCGCGATTTTGCAGGCGCCGGTCGATCTGCTTTATAACGGCGGCATTGGCACGTATATCAAGGCGGCGCACGAAACCAATGCACAGGTGGGCGATCGCGCGAACGATGCCGTGCGTGTGAATGGTGCGGATCTTCGCTGCAAGGTCGTGGGCGAGGGCGGCAATCTGGGCGTGACGCAGTTCGGCCGTATTGAATTCGCGCAGAATGGCGGCCGCATCAATACCGATGCGATCGACAATTCCGCAGGCGTGGATTGTTCGGATCACGAAGTAAATATCAAGATCCTTCTGGGTCTCGTGGTGGTCGATGGTGAAATGACTACGAAGCAGCGCAATACGCTGCTCGCGGAAATGACCGACGAAGTCGGCCTGCTGGTGTTGCGCGATAACTATTATCAGACGCAAGCCTTGTCGATTGCGGGACGCTATAGTGCCGAACTGCTCGACGCGGAAACCCGCCTGATGCGCTGGCTCGAACGCGCGGGGCGCCTGAATCGCGTGATCGAGTTCTTGCCGACCGACGAGGAAGTGGCCGAACGTCAGGCAGCGAAACTCGGCCTGACGTCGCCCGAACGCGCCGTGCTGCTGGCTTACAGCAAGATGTGGCTGTACGACGCATTGCTCGATTCGGATGTGCCCGAAGACCCGCTCGTGGCCGCCATGTTGATCGATTATTTTCCGCAGCCGCTGCAACAGCGCTTCAGTGCGCCGATGTTGCGTCATCCGTTGCGCCGCGAAATCCTCGCTACGCATTTGACGAATGCGCTTGTGAATCGCGTGGGCTGCGCGTTCGTGCATCGGCTGATGGAAGAAACCGATGCGCGTCCGGGCGAGATCGTACGCGCGTGCATCATGGCGCGCGACGTGTTCGATCTCGACCAGATCTGGCGCGATATCGACGCGCTCGACAATCGCGTGCCCGACGACGTGCAGGCGAGCATGTTCGTCGATGTCGCGCGCCTGCTCGAACGCGCGGCGCTCTGGTTCCTGCGGCATCTGCAGGCGGGCGCGGTGGACGAGGTGGGTGTCAACACGCTGCTCGCGCGCTGCCGCGACGCGGCGCAACGTCTCGCGCCGCAATTGCCGACGCTGCTGCCGGCTTGCGATCTGGAAGCGCTTTCGGCGCGTCAGGCCGCGTTGGTGAATGCGGGCGTGGAAAGCGCGCTGGCCGTGCGGGTGGCGAGCGGTGAATTGTCGGTCGCGCTGCTCGATATCGCCGATGTGGCGGCGGCTTGCGAGCGGCCGCTCGAATGGGTCGCCTCGGTGTATTTCGCGCTGGGCACGCGGCTGAATTACAGCTGGATCAGCGAGCGTGCCGCCGCGCTGCCGACGCCGACGCACTGGGACACCATGGCGCGCGCAGCCGCGCTTGCGGAAGTCGGCCGCCTCAAACGCGCGCTGACGATGAGCGTGCTGGCCGACGCGCCCGCCAATGCCGATGCGCAGGCGCTGGTGGACGCGTGGTGCGGCCAGCACGAGGCGGCGCTGGAGCGCTACGCGCATCTGCTCGCGGAATTGCGCGCCACGAGCGGCGTGAGTATTTCGGTGCTGCTGGTGATCGTGCGGGCGATGGCGTTGCTGGAGCGACCGTGAAGGGGTTCTGAAGCGGGGCGGGAGGCGAGCGCTTAAAATGCAGGCATTCCCGTTCCGTCCTATTTCCCATGAAAATCATCCGCAGCAAAACCTTCACTGCTGAGCGTGCCTGGGGCGCGCTCGACATCGCCAATATGAATGGCATCACCACGCGCCTGCATTGGACCGATCAGCCCTACAAATGGCACATCAACGATGGCGAAGAGGTTTTCGCCGTGCTTGATGGCCGCGTGGAAATGCGTTACCGCGAAGAAGGCGCCGAGCATTCGACGATGCTCGAAACGGGCGATGTGTTTTACGCGTCGATCGGCACCGAGCACGTCGCGCACCCGCTCGGTGAAGCGCGCATTCTCGTAATCGAAAAAGCGGGCAGCGTTTAAAGCGATTTTATGGCCGCCATCGAGAATCCCATTGCCAGCCGGGTCTTCGCGCCTTCGCAACTGTCGATTGGCCTGTCGCTGCCGATGCTGGCGCCGTCATCTCCCATCGCCGATTTTCGCGAGCAGGTTGCGCTCGCGCAGCATGCGGACGCGCGTGGTTTTCGCGCGCTCTGGGTGCGCGATGTACCGCTCAATAGCGCCGACTATCCCGATCCGGTTGGCCATCTCGATCCGTGGGTTTTGCTCGGCGCGCTCGCGACTCATACACAACGCGCGGCGCTGATCAGCGGCGCCATCGTGCTGACGCTGCGCCATCCGCTGCATATTGCCAAAGGCGCGGTATCGGTGAGTCACCTGTCCGATAAGCGCTTTATTCTGGGCCTCGGCTCCGGCGATCGACCTGCGGAATACGCGGCGTTTGGTGAAGAGGGCGAAGCGCGTCGCGAACTCTATCGGCGTCATTGGGACACGCTGGCCGCTGCGCTCGCGCTGGATTCGCGCATCGTGCCGGATCTCACATCAGCCGATGCACCCGAGTTTTTCCTGCTGCCACGCCCTGAATTGCCAGTGCCGATGCTGGCAGTGGGCTCGGGTGGGCAAAGCGTGGACTGGATTGCGCGTAACTCGATCGGCTGGATGACGTATCACCGCGAACCCGAAGCACAACGCGCGCGTTACGCGCTTTGGCGCGCCGCTGTGGCACGCGTTGCGCCCGATGCGTTTCGTGCCTTCGGCACCGCGATGCGCCTGCATTTGAGCGACGATGCGCATGAACCGGCAACACCGGTTTCGCTCGGTTATCGCACGGGTCGCGTGGCGCTGGTCGAGCTGCTCGAGGCCATGCGGGAAGCGGGCATGCATCACGTGACCTTCAATCTGGGTACGGAGCGGCCCGCGCGCGAAGTCATCGACGAACTCGCCGCCGACGTGTTGCCGCATTTCCACGCGGAGTGACGCCGCGCCTACTTCTTCATCATCGCTTCGACCAGGAAGTGAAACGGCAACGTGAGCAGCACCGTGGCGCCGAAACCTACGCACCAGAGGATGAACATCCACTTGAGGTTGTGCAGAAAACCCTTGCGTTGATCGGTGGGTTGTTGCGCCATGATGCAGCCTCCCCTGGCTTTTTTATCGAGCGCTACGCCGTCGCCAATCGTCAGACCAGCGATCATGCCAACCGGGCCGCCGACGACATCTCGTGGCTGCGGATTGGCTCATCAGAGAAAGATAGGCAATCCGGCAGGAGAGTGAAAAGAATTTTGCCGCGTTCCCGCCAATAGTTTTGATTCGCTATCGGCGATAAGGCGCGTTAGTGGCGGGCATGTAATGTGATTTTTCGCCCGCCACGGCGCGTATAAAGTGCGTTGAATGAATTGCGTTGAATGCCTTCGATCAGTCGAGCGATGCGTCGCAAGCGCAATCGAGACTGGCCGCCGCGCTTTGCCGTTGCGAAACGGCCAGACGTTGCAGCGTCACAAGGCCGAGCAGGGCGAGCGCGAGTCCCAGCAGAAAATCGGCGTGCACGCCCGCACGGTCGACAATCGTGCCGCCTACGGCCGAACCCAGCGCAATCGCCACCTGAATCACGCTCACGAACATGGCCGAACCGGCTTCGGGCAGATCGGTCGTATCGCGCTGAATCCAGACGCTGAAGCACAGCGGCAGGGCGCCGAAAGCGATGCCCCACAACAGCATGCCAACCGTCTCGCCGATGGGCGAATGTTCGAGCAACAGCATCGAAGACATGGCGGCCAGCAGCAACAAGACCATCGCCGCGACGGACTTCTTCAGATGATCTGAAATCACCGTCGACGTCAGTGCATTCGAGAAAAAGCCGATCAGACCGAAACCGAACAGCAGCAAGGTCATCGCGTTCAGCGAGAAATCGTGCTCGAGCAGCGGCGCGATATACGTATAAGTCGAAAAATGCGCGCCGAAGACCAGCGCGACCATCAGCATGCTCAGTCGCGTGTGCGGGCGGCGCAGCAAGGTACGGAAATCGGCGATACGCAATGCCGATGCCGACGGCAGCGACGGCACCAGAAACGCCTGCGCCAGCAACGCGAGCGCAACGAGACCGGCCGTGGCCGCAAAGGCGAAACGCCAGGACGAAAACGACGCGATAAAGGTGCCGAGCGGCACGCCGGCCACGGTGGCACAGGTCACGCCGGTGAGGATCGTCGCGGTGGCTTTGGCGGCGTCTTTGCCTTCGACAAGGCGCGGCGCGGCGGCGGTCGCGAGCGTCCAGAAACCGCCCAGCGCGGCGCCGAGCAGCGCGCGTCCCACCAGCATGATGGGCAGATTCGGCGCGATGGCGCACAGAATGTTCGCGACCAGCAGCACGGCAGTGAGCAAAAGGAACACGAAGCGGCGATCCATGCGGCCGGCGCTGACGATCAGCATTGGCGCGGAGATCGCGGCCAGCACGCCCGGCGTGGTGACCATCAAGCCAGCCATGCCCGTGGAGACGCCCAGATCGTGCGCGATCTGCGGCAACAAGCCGACGGGCAAAAACTCAGCGGTCACGAACGCGAACGCGCTCATGGCCACCGCAACGACAGATAGCCATTGACTCGCGGACGTCGATTTGTCATCCAGGCTTGCTGGAGTCGGACGGATATCTATTTGCATGACGGCCTTGATTGGGATTCAGGCGTCGTATTCTAGTCAGGGTTTCTCCCAGGAAAAAGCGGCGAATGCTGAAAAGACAAGATAGTGAGGCTGAACAATGCGGGGTCGGGATGTGCGGTCTGGATTTGTTATTTAACATAAGATAAATTAACGCACTTTTTTAGCGATAAAAAAACGCTCCAGATCTCCTCAATCTGGAGCGCGACCACACGCTATTTCAATCGATAAACCCGAATCAGCACGGCATCGCGGCCGGGCCGCAGGCTATCGAGCGTGCCCACGTACACGCTGTCGTTGACCCAGCCGTAAGTGCCTTGCGGCGCGATCAGATCGATATTCGAAAACACGGCTTCGCCGGGCGCGCGCTGTGCCGGCGCGAGCACATGATTCGACACGCTGATAATCGCGCCATCGTCGGTTTTCAACTCGTACGTCGCAGAAAGCTGCTTGAAGCCGTCACGACGCACCAGTTGCCGATCCGCGCCGCCAGGCAGCACGACGCCATGCAGCTTCGGCCCCGAGAACGTCCCGCCGACGATCGGCACCATGCGCCGCTCGCCGGTCGGCGATTCGCCCAGGGATAATGTCGGCGCAAGATCGCAGGTAATTTCCATCACGAGTTCGCCCGAAGGGATATGTGCCGGCGGCGCCTCGGCCGCGAACGCAGTGTGAGCCGCCGTGCCCGCGAGCATCAACGTCACGCCCAGGCGTCGGAATTGCCGCGCAAAAGAACTCCGCATGATCTGTCTCCTCATCATCAGTTAGCGGCGCACACGAAGCTCGACGCATCGTGCGGATCGCCCTTCGTATAGCGTGCGGTTTGCGGATACGGACACAGCGGACGCGTCAATCCCGCCGCGAGTTTCGAGCCCGATTTGCTGCCTGCATGGGCGGTGATGGCATCGGGCGCCTGGCCGTCTTCGACCCATTTCACCATCGCATCGAGCGAATCGAAACTGTCCAGCGCGTAGTCGCCGCCCGAGCAATGATTCATGCCCGGCACGATATAGAGCCGCGCAAAAGCGCCTGTCTGCGCGCCATAGGCCTGGTGCAGTTTCTGGTAATAATCGATCGTGTCCGTGACCGAGAAAACCGGATCGCTGCCGCCGTGATAAATCAGCAATTTACCGCCGCGCGCCTTGAATGCATTCAGATCGACTGAATCGGCGTCCATGAATTGCGTGGCCGATTGCGGATATTCAGGCGTGGTGTTGTCGATGCCTTGTGCGAGATCGCTCAGCGAAGCCGTATAGATATCGAAAGATTGACGCGGCGGCGTCGAGAAAACGTATTGCATGGAGCCTGCGCCCAGCGTTTCCGCCCGCGATGGATGCTGGTCGTCGCCCAGTTTCCACTCGCGCCAGTTCGCGCTGGCGATGCCCGTATCGTAGGGCCACGGCGTATAAAGCACGCGTCCATCCGGCGTTTTCGCACCATTAAAAACGGCATGCAGCGCGGCAACCTGTTTGGGCAACAGACATCGATCGGTCTTTGCGCCCTTGCATTGCAAAACCACGGGATCGAATCGGCAGCTATCGGGCCGGTAAATAAATCCGTCGTGCGCGCCATCCTGATTGCCGCATTGGCCGCGCACGGCATCCGCAATCAGATTGAGATCGCCCTGCGAAAATGCGCGGCCAAGCATGACGCGCCCGTCCGCGCTTTTGGGCGCGGCGCGGCTAAAGGCCTGTGTGTCCGCGACCTGCGCGATGGCGGCGTGAGGCAGCCGATAACCCGGATCGCCGGAAATAATGCCGTCGAATTCCGAGCCGTAGCGCTGCATCGCCTGCAGCGCTTCCTGGCCGCCCTTCGAACAGCCCGCGAAATACGAGTGTTTCGGCGCTTCGCCATAGAACGCCTGAATCACGCGTTTCGCGGCTTGCGTGACGGGGCCAATCGATCGATAGCCATAATCGAGGCGCGCGCGCGGATCGACGCCGAATCCCGCGTTCTGGTCTTCGCTATGGCCCGCGTCGGAGCTGACTACGGCAAAGCCGCGCGAAAGCGCCGATGGCCCGTCACGCCACGAAGGAATCACGCCGATGGCCGGCAGCACGATACCGTCGCTACCGCCTCCGCCTTGATAGAAGAAACGCCCTGTCCATTTCAACGGCAATCGCAACTGGAAATGCATGCCGTATTGCGCGTTTGTCGCCGCCCCGCCGGATTTATTCACCGGTGCGGGTACGCCCGTGCGCGGCTCCAGCACGCCTTCTACAAGGCAATACGCCGGTGCATTTGAAGCGCCCGTCACCCATTTCGCCGATGTCACCTTGCCATCGCCGAGCGCCAGCGTGGCGAGTTGCGTGCAGGCTGCCGCTTGCGGGGTATCGGCGGCAGCGCCTGGCGTTTGCGCGGTACTGCCAGACTGCACACAGCCCGCCAATGAAGCGGCGAAGGAAGCCGCAAGCGTCAGCGCGGCGACATACGCTGCCCGTTGCTTCGTCGATTCGATGCAATACGTCATATTCGAATGATCTCGTTGGTGTGAATCATGCGGCCTAGAAGCGATGCGAAATGCCCGCGCCTACGGCCACGGTGTTCTGCCCTGCCACGCCGCCCGTGAGCGAAGCCGTCATCAGATTAGTCAAGCCGTTCGCCTTGTTTTTCGCATTCATCAAACCGGCATACACATAAAGATCCGTCGATTTGGAAAGGAAATAATCCTGGCTCAACACGAACGTGCTCGTCGCGTTCTGCGTGTTCCGGCGGTCCTCCGCCCAGTAATAAGCGAACGTGAGTTTGTATGCGGGCGTAACGAACCAGTTCGCGCCCGCCTGAATCACGCGGATATCCGATGGCCCCGTCACGCCGAATTGCGAAATCGCATTACCCTGCGGCTGGTCGTAATCGGTCCACGCCGCCTTGAGCGTGACAGGCCCGACCTTGTAGCCGCCACCCAGCGACCACACACGCAGATCGCGCTCGCCATTCGTATCGTTCTTCTGCACGAAGGCCGCCTCGCCGATCAAATGCTCGTCCTCATACGCGGCGCCTACCGACACGGCGCGCCCTTGCGACAGGCTGCCAGCCTGATTGCCGAAGTGATAAAGCGCGCCCAGATAAAGCTTGTCGGTCTTATAACTGTATGAAACCGAATTCGATTCATACACGGTCGTGCCCGAGGTCGTGCTCTTGCCCTCCAGGAAATTCCAGAAACCCGCCGAACTGAAGGCCTGTTTTAATTCGCGCGGATCGACGCGGCCGAATGCGTAATACGCCGGATCGAGTTGCTGACCGGCCGTGAATTGACCATATGAAGACCGCAGAAAGACATTGGCGTAATGCCCGAAGATCGTATTGCTCGGCGACATGGCGCCCGTGCCAAGGCTGAATTGCCCTTCCAGTTGAAAGCCTGCCTTGACGCCGCCGCCCAGATCTTCCAGGCCAATCAATCCCCAGCGATTGCTGCTGTTGCCGCCGGAACTGAACAGAAAGTTGCTATGCGATGTGGGGCCGCCCGCGCCGGGACCGCCGTTCTTGTTCTGATACAGCAAACCGCCATCGACCACGCCGTAAAGCGTGACGCTATTCTGGGCGTGCGCCACGCCCGCTCCGATCAGACACGCGCCCAGGCAAAGTGCTTTCTTCATGCTATCTCCGAACCTCGTTAATTGGAATCGTCGCGCTTGTTGTCGCGATCGAATAATTATTTCGTCATGCTTATTACATCGAGGGTAAGTAGCCATTCATAACGCTTGCCACTTACCCTTCCCCGCCTTTAATGAACCGTAGTCCGACGCTGCGCACGCCACGCCGTCACTGCCGCGATTACAGCAACCGGCACGCTTGCGCCGATCACCGTTGCCGCGCTCGCGCCGCCTGCCAGCAATTGCCCCGCTGCGAGCGGCCCGACAATCGAGCCGATCCGCCCGACTGCCACGGCCGCGCCCACGCCGGTGCCGCGCATACGTGTGGCGTAACTCGCGGCAGCCAGCGCGTAGAGCATCGATTGCGCGCCCACCACGCCCATGCCGGCGAGCAGCACCGCAAACGCGATCCACGTAGCGTCATGCGCCACGGCCAGCATGAAAAGCGCCGCCACAATCGCGCCATAAATCGCCGCAACAACACGGCGCGGATTCGTGCGGTCCATCAACACGCCCACGGCCAGCACGCCCACTACGCTGCCCACATTGAAGAAAATCTGCGTGATGCCGGCCTGCGTGCGCGACAGTCCGCGGCTCACGATCAGCGAGGGCAGCCAGTTGAGCAGGAAATACAGCACGATCAGCGTGCAGAAGAAACTCAGCCAGATTTGCAGCGTGGCCGCGGCGCGCCCTTCGCCAAACAGCACCGTCAACGCAGGCGGCGGCCCGTCTGCTGCGCGCGTGCTCCGTTCTGCACGCTCCGCATACGCACGCGATTCGGGCAGCCAAGCGAGAATCAGCGGCGCAACCAGCAGCGGCGCCAGCCCGCCCGTGTAGAAGATGTGTCGCCACGCCGTATCGCCCACGCTCATCACGCCGATCAGCGCGGCCAGTGCGCCGCCCAAGGGCATGCCGCAATACATGATGCTGACCGCCGTATTGCGCCGCTGCGGCGAGACCGCTTCGGAAGACAGCGCGATCAGATTCGGCATCGCGCCGCCCAGCCCCAGGCCCGTGCACAGGCGCGCGACCAGCAGCATCGCAAAGGTGCTGACCTGCGCCGTGAGCAGCGAAAACAGCCCGAAAGCAATCATCGAAATCAGCAGTACGCGCTTGCGCCCGATGCGATCGGCGAGCCGTCCGCCGATCATCGCGCCCGGCAACAGGCCGACCATGCCCGCGCTGAACGCCATTCCCATCTGGCTCACGCTCAGGCCGAATTCGCGCGCCATGCGCGGCGCGGCCACGCCCGTCGATTGCAGGTCGATGCCTTCCAGCACCGCCACGGTAAAGCACAAACCCAGTACCCATGCCACGCTGGCGGCGCGGCGTGTGGCCAGCGTCGTCGTCGATGTCTCCACGTCTGTCTCCTTGCCTCGTTGTAATGTCGTTTGCAGATCGGTGGTGTTGCGCGGCCTAGATCGGATAGTGACGCGGCCCCGTTTGCACCGTGATCCAGCGCAGATCCGTGAATTCGGCAATCGACGCCTTGCTGCCGAAGCGTCCATAACCGCTCGCCTTCACTCCACCGAACGGCATTTGCGCTTCGTCGTGCACGGTCGGCCCATTGATATGGCAGATGCCCGATTCAATACGTTTTGCCAGTTGCATCGCGCGCGCAATATCGCGGCTGAAAATGGCCGCCGATAAACCAAACTCACTGTCGTTCGCCACCGCGAGCGCTTCTTCGTCGTTATCGACGCGCTGCACCGTCACGACCGGGCCGAATGATTCATCGGCATAGAGTTTCATTTCGCGCGTGACATTCTCGACAATCACGGGCTGCATGATGGCGCCATGCACTTCGCAGCCCAGCGGCAATGCAGCGCCCTTCTCGCGCGCGTCTTCCACCAGCGCGCGAACGCGCCGTGCGGAAGCCTCGCTTTCCAGCGTGCCGAGAATCGAGCCCGGCTGCGTGGGGTCGCCGGCCTTGAGCGTGCGCGCCTTCGCCACGAGTTTTTCCACAAAGGCATCGGCAATTTTTCGATCGACGATCACGCGCTCCGTCGACATGCAGATTTGCCCCTGGTTGAAAAACGCGCCGAAGGCAATGCCTTCGACCGCTGCGTCGAGATCGGCATCGTCGAGCACCAGCACGGGCGCCTTGCCGCCGAGTTCGAGCAGCGCCGGCTTCAGATGGCGCGCGGCGAGTTCCGCAACGATCTTGCCCACGCGCGTGGAGCCGGTGAAATTCACGCGTTTGACGGCGGGGTTCGCAATCAGGCGCTCGACGATCTGCGGCGCGTCCTCGGGCGCATGCGTGACGACGTTGACTACGCCAGCGCCCAGGCCTGCATCGTCGAGCACTTCGCCGATCAGCGCGTGCACGCCAGGGCAGCCTTCGGAGGCCTTGAGCACGACCGTGTTGCCGCAGGCGAGCGGCATGGCCAGCGCGCGCGTGGCGAGAATCACGGGCGCATTCCAGGGCGCCATGCCCAGCACCACGCCGCAGGGCTGGCGTACGGCCATCGCCAGGCTGCCCGGCACGTCCGACGGCAACACGGCGCCGTCGATCTGCGTGGTCATCGCTGCGGCCTCGCGCAGCATGTTGGCGGCGAGCATCACGTTGAAGCCGTACCAGTTCGCCATTGCGCCCGTTTCGGCGGCGCCGGTCGCGATGAACTCGGGCGCGCGCGCATCCATGCGATCGGCGGCGGCAAGCAGGCGCTTGCGGCGTTCGGTGGGCGTGAGCGCGGCCCATGCCGGGAAAGCGCTCGCTGCGGCCGCCACGGCGGCATCGGCATCTTCCACGGTCGCGGCGGCGGCGCGCGTGGCCACATCGCCCGTGGCCGGGTTGATCCGCGCGAAGGTCTCGCCGTTCGACGCCGCGCGCGTCTGGCCGCCAATCAGCAGGCTGGCTTCATGCATGGTCTTGTCTCCAAACCGTGTGTTTTCTGATGAGGTTGCCGCGATGTGCCCGGCAAATCTCCTGTGCCGGCATCCGCAGCGTGATCTCAATTTACTATCAGGCTTCCTGATATGTAAAGTAGAATGTGGCCCGACTGGTACAAACCCGAGATCGGTCTGCTGCGCCCACACCACAACAAAACCGGAGACACCCATGAACATCGATACGCTCGTCGCCATCGACACGCACGTGCACGCCGAAGTGTCGTGCTGCCAGCCGCCCGATCTGTTCGCCAAGGAGTTCGATGAAGCCGCCGACAAATACTTCGGCACCGTACTCAAGCAAGGCCGCCGCCCCACGATCCCCGAAACCATCGCGCACTATCGCGAACGCCAGATTGGTTTCGTGATGTTCACGGTCGATTGCGAGTCGAATATCGGGCGGCGAAGAATCAGTAATGAAGAAATTGCCGGGTTTGCGCAAGAAAACGCCGACATCATGATTGCGTTTGCGAGTATCGATCCGCACAAGGGCAAGTTCGGCGCGCGCGAAGCACGGCGGCTGATCGAGGAGCACGGCGTACGGGGTTTCAAGTTTCACCCCACCATGCAGGGCTTTTTCGCCAACGAACGCATGGCCTACCCGCTTTACGAAGTGATTGCCGAATACGGTCTGCCCGCCGTGTTTCATAGCGGTCATTCGGGCATGGGCTCGGGCATGCGCGGCGGCGGTGGCTTGCGCCTCAAATATTCGGAGCCGATTTATCTCGACGACGTCGCGGCCGATTTCCCCGATATGAAGATCGTGATCGCCCATCCGTCCTGGCCGTGGCAGGAGCAGGCGCTTTCGATCGCCTTGCACAAACCCAATGTCTATATCGATCTTTCCGGCTGGTCGCCGAAATACTTCTCGCCGGAACTCGTGAAGTACGCCAATTCGCTGTTGCGCGAACGCGTGCTGTTCGCGTCGGATTTTCCGCTGATCCGGCCCGACCGCTGGATCGCCGATTTCGATACGCTCGATATCAAACCCGAAGTCAGACCGCTGATTCTTAAGGAGAATGCGGTGCGCCTGCTCGGTCTTGGTGCGCAGGCATAAAGATGGGGTAATGAATCGCTCTCGCCCTAATTGATCGGATTGACGGCTCGCAAATGGCGAAGCAGACTCACCGTGGTTGGCATTGACACAAGTTTGTCAACAAAGCCCCCGGTAGCCTGCGGCCATTTGCGGAGTTCAAGCACGCAAATGCGCGTGGTAAGTTAGATTCGTCTGATCATTTAAATACTGAGAGACAGAATCGTGATTCGATCGCCAGAGAGACACGCGCACAACGCCACACTTGCGGCTGATGCGCACCGCAGAACCTACGCGATGAACCGACTCCACAAGGCCATGGGCAGGCTGATGAACGCGCGTTCCCCCGACGAACAGGGGCTCGCAACGCGCTGGGTCTACGCCTGGAGCGGCGCCATTGGAGAGCGCCGGATCGAAGAACTGATTGCCAGCCGCGAAAGCGACACGCTGTCCGCGCAGTAGAATTCCTCGCTCTACCAGGCTCATTTCTTTTTAGTTCTGAAATTCGGCGCCCAGTCCGTTGCCGCTCAACGATTGCGTTAGCAACAACTCCGATCCGGCGCCGACATGAATGGCGTGCATGCGCCCTCGCAACGCTGACGGCGGGAAATCTGTCTTTATCGAATCTGGCCGCCGTGGCCTTTCCGAACCGGCGCAAACCCGCAATCTGGAAACACACATCGAACTCGGACTCAACGCAGTTTCTGGCTTAGCTACCAAAGTAGATATTGCAGAACGAAACCGGGCCCACGCATTCATCTTTCTTTTCAACCGGCTTTTGCTGCTCGACGCGGCCGATTACCTGATTGGCCGAAGCATCCTGGCTGGCCACGACATTCTCGGCGGCCGACGGGTGGGCATGGTTGCCTTGGGCATAAGCGGTAGCGGCACAAAGCGACATTGCAACCACGAGGCAGTGCAGAACTTTCACGACTCTTCTCCTTGATTCGCGGCGTCAAAGTGCCGCGACAGGACGAACTATAGTTCGCCATTCCGGACCGATTAAGCGCGCCGAAAGCAAGGGTCCGTTCCACGTAATCCGATGGAATCGTTGCCCGGTTTGCGCGTAACTTGATGCCGGCGTGTAACGTGAAAAAGCGCCGTTGCGGCAATCTCAAGACACTATTGCGCCCCTGACAGCACTCATCTGTAGATTCGCAAACCCTTGATGAATAAGGCTTTGGCCGACATTCACAGATAACCCGCAAAGGTCCATTTCCAGACTGCGACTATATGTAGCAGGGTCAAAGCCTTAGCATTCTTCCCGTCTTTAAAGAACCCACATTGCGGATAAGCGACGGCGAATGACTATGCTGGAAAATGCACAGGACAAGGCAGGCAACGACCTGGAAAAGGTCGATATCCTCTTTATCGGCGGCGGCATCATGAGTGCGACGCTTGGCGTCCTGCTTCATGAACTCGAACCGGGCTGGTCGATGACGATGGTCGAACGGCTGGGCGAAGTCGCTGCGGAAAGCTCGAATGGCTGGAATAACGCAGGCACCGGCCACACAGCGCTCGCGGAGCTGAATTACACGCCGCAGACCTCGTCCGGCACGGTCGATATCGCCAAGGCTGTGCGCATCAATGAAGATTTTCAGATCTCGCGTCAATTCTGGGCGTGGGGCGTGAACCGCGGGATCTTGAAGCAGCCGCGTTCGTTCATCAACACGACACCGCATATGAGTTTCGTGTGGGGCGAAGAGAATGTGCGCTTCCTGAAGGCGCGCCATGACGCGCTGCGAAAGAATTCGCTATTTCAGAGCATGCAGTATTCGGAGTCGCACAAGGATATTGCCGAGTGGGTTCCACTCATGATGGAAGGTCGCGACGCGCGCCAGAAAGTGGCCGCAACGTGGTCCTCGATGGGCACCGACGTGAATTTCGGCGAAATCACCCATCAATTCGTGCGCCATCTGCAAACCCAGTCGAACTTCAATTTGTTGCTCAATAGCGATGTCCAGCAGATTGCACGCAACGACGACGGTTCGTGGCGCGTGACGCTGGGCGATACGCGCACGCATGCCAGGACGCGGCGCATCGATGCCCGCTTTGTCTTCGTGGGCGCAGGCGGCGGCTCGCTGCCCTTGCTGCAGGCATCCGGTATTCCTGAGGCGAAGGCCTACGGCGGATTTCCCGTAGGCGGCTCGTTCCTCGTGACCGAAGACACCGGCATCACCTGCCGTCACTTTGCGAAAGTCTATGGCAAGGCATCGGTCGGCTCGCCGCCCATGTCGGTTCCGCATCTGGATACACGTATTCTCGACGGTAAAAAAGCGCTGCTATTCGGGCCATTCGCCACGTTCTCGACCAAGTTTCTGAAGAACGGCTCGTATAGCGATCTGCTGGCGAGCACACGCATGAATAACATCGTGCCGATGGCACGCGTGGGCCTTTCCGAGTTTTCGCTGATCAAATATCTGGCGAGCCAATTAATGCTCTCCGATAGCGATCGCCTCCACGCATTGCAGGAATATCTGCCCGGCGCGCGCCAGCAGGACTGGCGCCTGTGGCAGGCCGGTCAACGCGTGCAGATTATCAAGCGCGACAAACTCAAGGGCGGCGTGCTCAAACTGGGCACGGAAATCGTCTGCGCGAAGGACGGCAGTATCGCCGGTCTGCTGGGCGCTTCGCCCGGCGCTTCCACGGCCGCGCCCATCATGCTCGGCCTGCTGGAAACGGCTTTCAGGGAACGTCTGCGCACGCCCGCGTGGCAAGAGAAAATCCGCAAGATCATTCCCGGATATGGCACGCAACTTTCGGCGAATCCGCGCAAGGCTTATGAATCGTTGAATGCGACCAGCGAAGTGCTGCAATTGAGCGCGCCGCCGAAATGGGAGCCCGCTGGCCGTGCCGTGGCCGATCTCGCCGTTGCGCAAGACTCATTTGCCTGATTGAAGACCGCAATGCCAATGAATAGTGCGAACCCCGCCGCCTACGTCATTCAAGGCGTGACCCGCAAAGGCAAGACTTTTCGGCCCAGCGACTGGTCCGAGCGGCTGGCCGGCGCGATGTCGAGTTTTGGGCCGCGGGCGCGCGGCGTCCGCAAAGCAGACCTGCATCTGCGTTACTCGCTTTACGTCAGCCCGATGATTATCGGCAATCTGAAATGCGTCGTGCTCGACGCCAGGCTGCGCGACATTGCGCCCTACGCTTTCGACTTCGTTCTGCGTTTCGCCAAAGACAATGACCTCGTGGTCGAAAGTCAAAGCCAGGCTGCGAAGTAACGGCAACCCACTCCCGCATTCAGCCCTCGTCAGGACGCGCCGCAATCCTGCTGTTTTCACTATTGAAGTCGATTTGTTTTTTTACGCTGCGAGAGGTTTTAGCATGGCAGAAGCCGCAAAAAAACCGAGGCCGGAATACCGGAACATCGGGCTTGGGCAGATATTGTTCGCATACCGCCTGCCGTTGGCCGGTCGCGTATCGATCGGTCACCGCGTGAGCGGTGCACTTCTATTCATTTTCCTGCCTTTCCTGTTGTTCCTGTTTGACCAGAGCCTCACTTCGGAACTCAGCTTCGAAGTCTTCCGGGGCTTCCTCTCCAACATCATCGTCAAGCTCG
>NZ_JAAGPR010000020.1 GCF_017104965.1 Paraburkholderia sp. Ac-20340 | reverse complement strand
CGCACGCTCGAGCGCCGTCTTGATCACCAGCGCACCGAGATCCGGCGCAGCCACTTTCGCCAGCGAGCCACCGAACTTGCCAACCGCCGTACGGGCGGCCGAAACGATCACAATGTCAGTCATTTTCCGTTTCCTGCATTAAAGAGACTTGCCTGGTCGCTGCCTGATTGACAGCTAGCGTAACTGCAACAAAAAAACTTGAACACGGCGCATCAACGACATGTACACGACATATGAAATAAGCGTGTCTGCATCCCGTTACATCAAGATGACAAAACAGGGAACATACGTGAATGCAATGCGAATTGATTCAACGCCGGACTCTAAATGCTTCAAGGTCGTGGACGCGGCGCAACGCACATGCATTGCAACCGCGTGTTGTCCTGCGTTTCGTGAATGGAATGGCGATGCAATAGCGGTTATTTCGCGGGTTGAATCTCGGCGGCAGCTTCCTGCGTGGCGGGCTGCTGAATCGCTTTAGCAGCAATAGAATCAAAACGATTTTGAGCCGTTTCGATATTTTGCTGCGTCAGATTACGGATCGTTTCGGCCGCATTGCCGAATGCGGTGAAGGTCGAATTAAATGCGGCGACGTACGGTGCCAGGTACGGTGTAGCACTTGCCGGCGCATTCTGCGAGAAACGCGCCGCCACCGCTTTCACGCGCTCCTGCTGCGCTTCGCTCTGGGCTTGAGCCGCCTGGGTCCATTCGGACTGCGTGTGCGTAGCGATATCGAATAGCTGGCGGCCATACGACAAAGCCTTTGCCGCTGCCTGCTGCGAGGCGTTCACCTGCTGCGTGAAAAGCTCGACAGGGCTGGTGGTTTGCAGCGCGCCCTTGAGCGCCGCTTCGTTTTCGGCCAGCACGGCGCGCGCGGCCTGCAGATTCAACGCGACGATTGCTTCGACGCTTTTGAACGCGGGCTGCGTCACTGCGAAAAATGCCGCGACGCCGGACTGATATTGGGCCCGGAGATGATCGGATGCGAAATCGTTGATTAGCTCGGTCATCGGCTATGCCTCATGATTAGAAATGCTAAATAGATTGACTATAGGAAGTCGCAAATTGATGCGACCCATCAGCACTCAGTCCAGCAATGTCGTGTCCGCTGACATCACCGCGGCAACTCAATTAGAGACTTGATTCTAAGGCATGAATTTAACAATTTTGTGCAACACAAAATTAGGTGAAAACCCCAGGTGAAGTCAATTCGATTCAGAACGGGTTTATTTCTTGCAGTTGTAAGGCAAATTGACGCAAAACTTAAAGCGGCGCGCGGGGTCATGTCCTTTCACTCGCGGCCGCCTCAACTGCTTTTTAATGCATTAGAAACTGCAGATCAATGCAATCCGATACACCATTTGATTTTCTCCAGACAAAACATCGGCAGCGCCTGGAATACTCGCGCAATTTCACTGGTGATCTTTTCTGATTGAATCCGATTTGCAAGTTTTGAGTGATCGCGTGTCATGCACCGCAAATCACAGACTCAATGCCTGCGTGCCAGGCGGCACACGCCGTAACGGTACAATTGCGCTCGTCCAGACAGGCCAGCGCTTAACTCTATCGTGACCGAGCATCAACCCGGCCTGACGCCGGGCTTCATTCTGACCCGCCATTGGCGTGACACCCCCACGCATACCGAAGTCGATTTCTGGCTCGCCACGCCCAATGGTCCGCGGCAGTTGCGCCTGCGCCCGCAAACCTCGGTGGCTTTCGTGCCGGCCGCGCAACGCGAAGCCGCACAGCGCGTGCTCGAACGCGAAAAGGGCGCCGAGTGGCGCGCGCTCGATCTCAAGGACTTCCGCCAGCGCCCGATCGCCGGACTCTATACGCCGCAATACCGCCAGTTGACGGGCGCAGCGAAACGCCTGAACAAAGCAGGCGTGGACATCTACGAAGCCGATATCCAGCCGCCCGACCGTTACATGATGGAGCGTTTCATCACCGCGCCCGTGCTGTTTCGCGGCACGCCGGATGAGGCGGGCGTACTGATCGACGGGGAAATGAAACCGGCCAGCGAGTACCGGCCCACGCTACGCCTCGTTTCGCTCGATATCGAAACCAGCGCGCAAGGCGAACTCTATTCGATCGCGCTCGAAGGCTGTGGCCAGCGCCAGGTGTATATGCTCGCGCCGGAAAATGGCGAGGCCGGCACGCTCGATTTCGATCTCGCGTACTGCGAAAGCCGCGCGCAAATGCTCGAATGTCTGAACGCCTGGATGGCACAGCATGATCCCGATGCCATCATCGGCTGGAATCTCGTGCAATTCGATTTGCGCGTATTGCACGCGCATTCGCAGCAATACGGCGTGCCGCTCAAACTCGGGCGCGGCGGCGCGGTCATGGAATGGCGCGAGCACAGCATCAATCAGAATCATTATTTCGCGGCGGCCGCCGGGCGGCTCATCATCGACGGTATCGAGGCCTTGCGTTCGGCCACCTGGAGCTTTCCGTCATTCAGCCTCGAATACGTGTCGCGCACGCTGCTGGGCGAAGGCAAGGCGGTCGATAACCCATATCAGCGCATGGACGAAATCCAGCGCCGTTTCGACGAAGACAAACCCGCACTCGCACGCTACAACCTTAAGGATTGCGAACTGGTCACGCGCATTTTCGCGAAAACCGAGTTGATTGCGTTTTTGCTGGAGCGCGCATCCGTGACCGGTTTGCCGGTCGATCGCAGCGGCGGTTCGGTCGCGGCATTCACGCATCTTTATCTGCCGCGAATGCATCGGCAAGGTTATGTCGCGCCCAATCTCGGCGATATCGTGGGCGAGAATAGTCCCGGCGGATTCGTGATGGATTCGCGCCCCGGCCTCTACGATTCCGTGCTGGTGCTCGACTACAAGAGCCTGTATCCGTCGATTATCCGCACCTTTCTGATCGATCCGGTCGGCCTGATCGAAGGCTTGCAGGCACCCGACGACACACATTCCGTGCCGGGTTTTCTGGGCGCGCGTTTCTCGCGCTCGATGCATTGCCTGCCTGAAATCGTGCGCCAGGTCTGGGAAGGACGCGAAGCCGCCAAGCGGCAAAAGAACGCGCCGCTTTCTCAGGCGCTGAAAATCATCATGAACGCGTTTTATGGCGTGCTCGGCTCGACGGGCTGCCGCTTTTTCGATCCGCGTCTGGCTTCGTCGATTACGATGCGCGGCCACGAAATCATGCGCCAGACGCGCGCGCTGATTGAAGCGCAAGGTTACGACGTCATTTACGGCGATACCGATTCGACCTTCGTCTGGCTCAAGCGCGCACATTCGGAAGAAGACGCCACGCGCACGGGCCGCGAACTGGTCGCGCATGTCAACGCATGGTGGAAAGCGGAACTGCAAAATCGTTTCGGTCTGGAAAGCGCGCTCGAACTGCAATTCGAGCGTCATTACTCGCGCTTTCTGATGCCCACCGTGCGCGGCGCCGAAGAAGGCAGCAAGAAGCGTTATGCGGGCCTGTCGCTGGCGAAAGACGGCGACGAGGAAGTGGTATTCAAAGGCCTCGAAACCGTGCGCACCGACTGGACGCCGCTCGCCCAGCAATTCCAGCGCGAGCTTTACCGGCGCGTTTTCGTGCGCGAACCGCACGCAGACTACGTGCGCGATTACGTGCGCCGCACGCTCGCCGGTGAATTCGACGATCAACTCGTGTTTCGCAAACGTCTGCGCCGGCCCTTGAGCGACTATCAGCGCAACGTGCCGCCACATGTGCGCGCCGCGCGCGTCGCCGACGAATACAACCGCGCAAAAGGCCGTCCTCTGCAATATCAGAACGGCGGCTGGATCAGCTATGTGATGACGACGGTGGGCCCCGAACCACTCGAAACGCTCAGCGCGCCGCCCGATTACACGTTCTATCTCACACGCCAGTTGCAGCCTGTAGCCGATGCCATCCTGCCGTTTCTGCGCGAAGCATTCGAGACGCTGATTTCCGGTCAGGCGAGTCTTTTCTAGCTGGCTACAAGCCGCGCTTCGAGTCCTGCACGCACCTGCGGCCATTCATCGTCGATGATGCTAAAGCGCACCGAATTGCGTTTGCGCCCGTCGGGCATGATGCGTTCGTGGCGCACGATGCCTTCCTGCCTGGCGCCCAGACGCAAGATTGCCGCGCGCGATTTCTCGTTGAGTTCGTCGGTGGTGAATTGCACGCGCACGCATTTGAGCGTTTCGAAAGCATAAGCAAGCAGCAGATATTTTGACTCGGTATTAATCGAGGAGCGCTGCGCCGATGCCGCCAGCCACGTGTGGCCAATCTCCAGTTTGCGATTCGCGCGGTCGATCTTCCAGAAGCGCGTGCTGCCCACCACGCGGCCGCTTTCACGCTGCACGATCGCAAACGGCATGACCGTGCCCGCGCGCTCGCCTTCGAGCGCTTTGGCGATATAAGCGTCGACGGTCGCAGGCGACGGCACGACCGTGACCTTGAGGTTCCAGAGTTCGCCATCGGCGGCGGCTTCGATCAGCGCGGTGGCATCGGTTTCGCGCAGCGGGCGCAGTTCGACCGTTTTACCGCTCAGCGTAGGTGTGGTGTTCATCGAATCGGGTGTCATGCGGAAGAATCGGGCTTGGCGCCGATCGCACCGTCGTCGCGGCGCAGCAGGCGGCCTGCGTTGGCGATCACGATGAGCGTGCCCACGTTATGAAGGATGGCGCTCGCCACGGCGCTCAACGCGCCCAGCGCCGCAAGCGCGATCACGGCGACCGTCCAGGCAAGGCCGATCGCCGCGTTGGTCGTGGCGATGCGCCGGCACGCGCGGCCCAGGCGAATGCAGTCGGGCAGACGGCGCAGATCGTCGGCGAGCAGCACGACGTCGGCGGAAGCCACGGCGATGTCGATGCCGCGCTCGCCCGTCGCCACGCTGGTCGAACCCGCCTTGATCGCCAGCACGTCGTTCAGGCCGTCGCCCACCACGAGCGGATGATGTCCCGCGTCGATTTCGGCGAGCACGTAATCGAGCTTGTCGTGCGGCAGCGCCTGCGCCACCACCGTCTCGATACCGAGTTCGCCCGCGAGCCGCCGCGCGACGCTTTCGCGGTCGCCGGTCACGAGCGCTTCGCGCGCCATGCCCAGCGCGCGCAGATCGTCGAGCGCACCGCGCGCTTCGGGCCGCACGGTATCGTCGAAACCGAACCAGGCGAGCAGGCGGCCGTCGAGCGCCAGCCCGGCGCTGGGACCGTCGATGTCGGCGGGCGCGGGCGGCAATGCGCTTACATGCTGCGCCAGCAGTTCGGCACGGCCGAGCACGGCAACGCCTTCGGGCGTGGGCGCGATCACGCCCAGGCCGCGCAACTCGCGTGCTTCGGCCAGCGGCGCAAGCGTAGCGAACCTGCTCTGCGTGCGTTCGCGCGCGAGCGCACGGCACACCGGATGCGCGCTGCTCAACGCCAGCCGCACGGCCAGTTCGCGCGCCTGCGCTTCGTCCACGCCCGGCTGCCAGCACGCGCGCGTGAGGCGCAATTCACCGTGCGTGAGCGTGCCGGTCTTGTCGATCACGAGCGAATCGATTTCGGCGATCTTGTCGAGAAACGCCGTGTTGCGAAACAGGATGCCGCGCCGCGCGCCCGCCGCAATCCCGGCGATGGCAGTCGATGGCGCCGCCAGCACGAGCGCGCACGGGCAGGCCGCGACGATCACCGCGAGCATCGCCTGCGCATTCGCGCTCACGAACCAGACGATCGCCGCGATCAGCAGCACGAGCGCGAGATACGCATCCATATAGCGTTCGAGCGCCTGCGTGATGGGCGGCTTGGCGGCCTCGGCGCGCTGCATCAGTTCGATGACCTTGCCGAGCGTCGACGCCTCGCCCACTTGCGTGATTTCCACGCGCAGCGGCCCATCCAGATTGATCGCGCCGCCATACACGCTCGCGCCGTCGCCCGCGTCCTGCGGCAGCGATTCGCCCGTGATCGGACCGTTGTCGATGCTGGAGCGTCCTTGACGCACCAGGCCATCGGCGGGAATACGCGCGCCGGGCAGCACATCGACGAGATCGCCGGGACGGATCGCTTCGTAAGCCACTTCCTCGATCGCGCCCGACTCGCTCACGCGGCGCACCTTGCCCGAAGTCAGCCGCCCGAGCGCGCGGATCGCTTCCTGCGAGCCCAGCACGCTGCGCTCCTCCAGCGCATGACCGAAAGTCATGACGATGGGCAGCAAGGCCGCCGTCGTCATGTCGCCGACGGCCCACGCGCCCAGCATCGCCAGCGCGATCAGGCGGTCGGTCACGCCATGCAGGCTCGGCGATTTGAGGCTGTGCCACGCGCCCGCGAACACCGGCGGCGCGACGATCAGCGACGCGAGCGCGGCGAGCAGTTGCGCGACAGTTGCGTCGCCGCGCGCGCCTGCGGGCGAAAGCCACGGCCAGGCGAGCGAGAGCAGCAGGAAGCCGCCCGCCAGCAGCGCGAGCAGTGTGTGACGTGTGATCGCGCGGCGCTCGGCGGCAGACATCGCGTGGACGGCGTCGTGCTTTTCGTCGCGCACTTCGGCGGCTTGGTCGGTTTCAGCAGCTTTGGCTGCTTCGTGCAGATGCGCGTCCTGATCGGCCGCTTCGCAGGGCGTCGTCATGGCGCGCGCCCCGGCAACACGAGGCTCGATGCGTCGTTCGGATCGATCGTCGTCACGCGCGCCGCCTTCGCCAGCACCGCTTGCACGCGGTCGCGATACGCGCGCGCGACCAGGCCCGGATCATGATTTTCCGCCAGCGCCGCTTCGAGCTGCCCGATCGTCGAGGTTTCCGATTGCGCCGTGGCCACGCGCTCGGCGGCGTTCGCCTGCGCGTCCTGGACGATGCGATCGGCGTTCTGCTGCGCGCCCTGGCGCGTTTTTTCGGCGACGGTGCGGGCAAGCGCGACATCGCGCTCGGCGTTCTGCATCGAGCCCAGCACGGCGTTGAAGGCGTCGATGGCCGATGCCGGAAACGCGCTCTGCACATCGACCCGCGCGACTTCGATGCCCAGCCCGGCGTGCGCGGCGGCGAGCGCATCCAGATGCCGCTGGATCGCGCGTGCAAGGTCGCCGCGTAACTGCTCGCGGCGCACGGCCATCTGTTGATCGGCGGCGACCGTTTCGGGACGCGCAACGAGGATCGCGTCGAGATCGCGCTGCGCCGCCGTTTCCACAGCGGCGGCGGACACCACGCGCTCGATCGCGGCATCGAGATGCTCGAGCTGCATGGCGTAGGCATATGGGTCGCTCACGCGATAGAACAACGTCGCGCTCAGTTGCACCACGCCGTTATCGCCGGTCAGCACGTAACCGGAACCGGCTTCGGCATCGGTGTCGAGCCCGAGCGTGGCGCTCGCGTGCGGATTGCGTTCCAGCGCGATCACGCGATGTTCGAGCACGCGTTCGCTGCCGGGCACGAGCAGCACGTCCTCGAACGGACGCGGCCAGGCCACCAGCAGACCCGCGCCCTGATCGCGCACATAAGCGCCGAAGCGCGTCACCACGGCACTGCTATCGGCGGGAATGCGGCGGATATTCGAAGTCGCCCAGCCAAGCGCCGCCAGCACCGCCAGCACGGCGACGAACCAGAACGACAGGCGCACGGTCTGCGCGCCGGGGCCGAGCGCGGGCTGCATGTCGCGCTGAAATTGCGGCGCGCTCATCGGCTTTTGCCCGAACTGCGCGTGGACGCCGCCACCGGGCCGTTGACGGCCGCGCCCATGCCCGGCGGGCCTTGCACGAGCGCGCGGAACGGCGCGGCATCGGTGCGCAGGATCAGATTGGTGTTCGTGTTGACCACCGAGCCGAGCGTGTCGAGCGAGCGCAGCATCGTGTAGAGCTGCGGATCGGCGGCGTAGCTCTTGCCGTAGATCGCGGCGGCGTCCTTGCGCGATTGCGCTTCGATATCGGCGGCTTTCACGTTGGCGTCGGCGATCAGCACGCGCGCGTCGCGGTCGGCATCGGAGCGGATCTGCGCGGCCTGGCGGTTGCCTTCGGCGGTACGCTGCGCAGCTACGGTCTCGCGTTCGGCGCGCATGCGCTCGACCGTCGCGGCGAGCGTGACGGCGGGCAGCGTCAGGCGCTCCAACCCGACCTGGACCACGTGCACGCCGTAGGCCGCGTAGACCTGCGCATCGACCTGACGGCGCAGCGCTTCCTCGAACGCGCCGATGCGCACCTGCGAAGGATCGGTGTTGACGAGCGAAGCGAGATCGAAGCCCGCCGAAGTGGTCTGCAAGGCTGAGCCCACCAGCGAGCGGATCTGCCGCGCCGCTTCATCGGGCTCGTTGCGCACGGCGCGCACGAAGTGGCCGATGTCGTTGGCATTCGCGGGCACGCGCCACGCCACATAGGCTTGCACGATGATGCGCAGGCCATCGCGCGTGCCGACGTCCTGCAGGCCGCTCGACGTCGTGTGCAAGCGCAGATCGACGGGCACGGCGGCTTCGATCGGCGCGGGCAGCCGCCACGCCAGCCCCGGTTGCAGCAGCACACGCACCGGGTCGCCGAACCGCGTGACCACGGCCGCCTCGCCCTCGCGCACCTGCACGAAACTCGCCACCACGAGCGCGACGATCACGCAGAGCGCCGCGAGCGCCACGCGCAACGCAAAGCGCGGACGGTTCACCGGCGCGCCGGGCTGGCCGTGCACATGACCGTGGGCATGTCCATGCGAATGGCCGTGATGATGGTGCGCATCGCCGTGCGCGTGTAAGAGGCTCACGTTCAAATCACCCTGTTCAAGATTGATGCCGATGATCGCCGCACGCATCGCACGCATCGCACGTTAAGGTCATGGCTCACCATGCCGGCCGCACGCCTGTCGCAGTTGAGGGCGTGAGCGTGCGCAGATCGATGGTCGCGCGATTGCCGCTCGCGAGCCGGTCGTCGATTACGGTCAGGTTGGCGTTTTGCAGGCCTTTGCTCAGCGCATGCAGGTAGTACTCGAAAGCGAATGCGGGACCGCCCAGACCTTGCGCGATCATATCGGCGTCGAAGCTTGCCTGTTGCACGCGCGCAGCGGCGAGTGCATCCGCGCCGTTGGCGCTGCCTTGCGCGATGGCCTCGATGGCACGCTGCTGCGCGCCGCCCACGGTCGCGGCGGCGAAACCGCGCGCCTGTACGACACTGGCATCGGCGCGAATCTGCGCGGCCTGGACGCCGTGATACGCCGCCGCCGCGCCCGCCGGCGGATGCACGCTTTCGATTACGACCGCCACCACCTCGATACCACCGACAGCCTGATTGAGCTCATGCTGGATGACGCCGCGCAGCGTCGCGGCCATCGCCGTCTGCGGTGTGTCGAGCAAGGCCGGCAGCGTGCGCGACGCGAGATAGCGCACGACTTCGCGGTTGGCGATCGCGCGCACGGTCTGGTCGAGATCGACGGTGCGGTAGAGCGCGGCACGCGCGGCCGCGTCGGACAGACCGATGCGGTAATCGAGCCGCACATCGGCGCTGACGATCTGGAAGGCCTGCTGATCGCCGCTCGTGCCCGCAATCACCTGGGTGGTTTCCCACGGATGCGCGACGTCCCAGAGGCGGTTGAGTTGGGCGGGCGTGCGGGCATCGGCGGCAATGGGCTGTGCGCTGCGCTGGCTCGCGCCGGGATCGTCGCCCGCGCTGCCCGAGACGATCAGTTGATGGATCGCGCCGTTATCGAGCACGCGGGCGCGGCCGAACGGCCAGGGCAAGCCGACGTGCAGGCCCGCTTGCCAGACGGCCACAGGCGCGCCGAAGCGTTCGTAGACCGCGCGCTGATCGGGGCCGAGTATCGTCACGCCGCCGAGCAGCCAACCCGCCAGCAGCATCACGGCAAGCGTGCCGGGCAGCAGGCGCACGAAGCTTTGCAGCGCCCAGTTCTGACGCAAGTCGATGCCATAGCGCGCGCGCAGCTGCGCGTCGAGCGAGGCGAGCGGACGCGCATGCGCCCGCAAGGCCTGCGCGATGGCGCTGGAGAGGAACCACGGTTCGTTGCGGTCGTTCGGCGCGCTGAACCAGGTCCAGGCCGAGCGTGCCGCCAGTTCGAGCGCGACCGCGCCGCTCAAGACCGCGACAAGGCGCACGAGCCACGTGAGCGACGCGCCGCCGAAAGCGCCCCATGCGGTGGAGATTGCTGCGCCCAACGCGGCGACGAGCAGCACGCGCAGCAAGGCCGCGAGTGCCGTAGCCGCCGTCGAGCCTTTGCCGTATTGCGTATGAATGCGCTCGACAAGCAGCACGCCGAACGCCAACGCCAGCCAGAACGCGCCCGCAACCAGCAGCGGCGCTTGCGCCGCGCGCGCATCGGGCACATAGGCGGGACGCAACCAGGCCAGCAACGCAAACCCGGACGATATCAGCGCGAGCAGCGGCACCACGCAGGGACGCCACGGCAGGGCGCGCAGGCGCGCTTGCAGATCGGCGGTATCGGGAAGATCGGTGGTGTCGGTGGTATCGGCGTTGCGGGAGTCGCCCGCTTTGCGTTCTTCGCGCCGCAAAGCGAGCTGCGCGAGAACGAGCAGCGTCTTCCAGAGCGGCACACGTGCAGAAGGTGTATCGATGATCCGTTCGGCATAAAGCCGCGTACCGATGACCGCCATCAGAATGCAGACGCTCGCGCTCGCCAGCACGGCACACCAGCGCGCATCGAATGGCCAATCCCGCGCGCCCGGCAACAAGGCCAGCAAACCGGACACGATGGCCAGCGCCAACGCCAATGCACCGAGCCGGGTCTCGCCCTGACGCCCGGCGAACCACCCAAAAGCTTCGCGGTTCTCGCGCGCTGCGCGTTGCACCATCCGGGCTCCTTACAGGGAAGTTACGAGGATCGCCCCGGCGTGCCGAAGCGCGCCCCAATGTAGCGCGCTCGATATAGAAACTCAACCTCGCTGCACGTGCGCCAGGCTTGCGCAACCCGGCTCACAGGCGCGCCCATGCGGACGGAATCGGCGCACAATATGCCGATTGCACACACGCAACACGCACGCGACGCACACGCCACACGCTACGCGCAGGTCCGGCAGCACCCGCAGTATCGATCGCAAACATCGATAACAACGCTGCGCACGCGCAGCACCTCACGCGACAGGCCCAACATGGACGGCTTGCTGATAGGACCGGCGACACGCAGACAGGCGCTCATCGCCAGCGCCTGCGCGCTCGCGATATTGCTCACGCTCGCGCTTGCCGCGCCACGCGCACAGGACGTGCTGCCCGCCGTCGCGCCGTTCATGCCAATGTGCGCGCTCACGGTTTTCACCACCTCGGGCATCGCCGCGTTTCTGCTGGGCGCGCGCTTTGCCGCCACGCGGCTGCCGATGCTCGGCGCGCTCGGCGGCGCGTATGCGTTCACGGCGATCGCCGTCGCGCTGCAACTGCTGATGTTTCCCGGCGTGTTCACGCGCACCGGACTGCTGGGCGCGGGCCCGCATAGCGCCGCGTGGATGTGGATCTTCTGGCACGCGGGCTTTCCGCTGCTCGTGATCGTCGCGGAACTCGTGCGCACGCGCGCCTCCGACGATGCCGTCGCGGCCACCGCCCTGAAGGCGCGCACACCGCACGGCTGGCTGCTGATCGCCGGACCGGCGGCGGTGGCCATCCTGCTCGGTCTGCTGGTCACGCAGATGGATCTCGCCGAGCCGTGGCGCGCTTCCACGGCTGCCTCGATGCCGATGCAACCTGTGGGTATCGGAGCGGGTATTGGCACCAGCCTCGCGGCGAATCTCGCCGGTCTGGCGATCTGTGCGCTCAATGTCGCCGCCATCGCCGTGGTGCTGCTCAAAGGGCGTCTGCGGCTGGTGCTCGATTTGTGGATCGTGGTGGCGCTGCTGGCTTCTTTCGTCGACGCCGCGCTCAACACGCTGAGCATCGAGCGCTTCACGCTGGGCTGGTACGTCGCGCGCGTGTTCAGCATGCTCGCGCCGGGCGTGCTGGTCTGCGTGCTGGTGTGGGAAGTCACGACGCTGTATCGGCAGCTTTCGGAAGCGCATGCGTCGCTCGTGCGCACGTCGGCGCGCGATGCGCTCACGCGCGTGTTCAACCGCAGCTACTTCGACATGCAATTCCGCGCGGCCTGTGCGCGCGCGGCGCAGGAGACGCTGCCGCTTTCGCTCGTGATGATCGACGTCGATCACTTCAAGCGCTACAACGACGCCTACGGGCATCTGCACGGCGATGCCTGTCTGGCCGCCGTGGCCGGTGCGCTGGCGCGCACGCTGCGGGCGGGCGACTTCGTCGCGCGTTATGGCGGCGAGGAATTCGCGCTCGTGTTGCCCGATACCGATGCGCAGAGCGCTGGCGAAATCGCCGAACGCGCCCGCGCCGCCGTGGCCGAACTGATGATTCCCGCGCCTGCCGCAACCGGGCAGATCACGGTGAGCGCGGGATGCGCCACGAGTGGCGCGACTGCTGGTGCCGCAAGCGTGTGCATCACGCCGCACACGCTGATCGAAGCCGCCGATGCCGCGCTCTATGCGGCCAAACGCGCGGGCCGCAACCGCGTCGCGCATGCGGACGCGAGTTTGACGGCCGGCTGACCTCGGCCCGCGCCCACTTACTCCGACACCGGCCCCGACCCCGCCGGCAGATGCGCAAGCGGATCGACCGCGTGACTGCCTTCGCGCATCTCGAACTGCAACAGCGGCTGGCGGCCGCTGCGCGCGCCCATTTCGGCGATCGTCATGCCCTGCTGCACGGTCTCGCCCTCGCGCACCAGCAGCTTGCGGTTGTTGCCATAGGCGGTGACGTAGCCATCGTCGTGTTTGACGATGATCATCAGGCCATAGGACTTGATGCCGCCGCCCGCGTAGACGACGCGCCCCGCAGCCGCCGCCTTGATCGGCGCGCCCGCCCGTCCGGCGATTTCGATACCGCGCGAGCCGTCCGTACCGAACTCCTGCACGATCATGCCGCTGACGGGCCACACGAACCGGTCAGCCGTCGTCAGCGATCCGGACGCAGACGCGGCAGTCGCGGCAGTCGCCGCAGCGCCCGGCGCCGGCATCGATTCGATCGGTGCGCGGGTCCAGTCCGGCGGCGCGACGCGCAACATCTGCGCGATCAGCAAAGTGGTGTTGGGCGCGAAGCCGTTCCAGCGCGCCAGGTCCTCCGGCTTGCGGCCGAAGCCGAAGGCGACGCTTTCCAGCGTGTCGCCGGGTTGCACGCAGTAGTAGCCCGCCACCGCCTTGCTACAACCCGTCGCGAAAACCGATGCGTCCGTGCCGCCGCGTAACGCGCACCCCGACAGGACCGCGCCCACCGCCAGCACGAGCGTCCAGGCGGCGCAGCGCCATCGCAGATTCATGCTCGATCTCATTAATTCGTCATCCTGCATTTCTGATTGAGCGGAGCATTATCGAAGATGCGCATCGTCTCCTATCCTGGTATTCGGATGCGCATGCGTCCTGCACTCGCGCTAACGGGAATCAGGGCTTGAAATGCGCGGTGTCGAGCGGCTCGGCGCGGTCGGCCACCGAATCGTTCGTGTGGCTGACGTGACGCTGAGCGTGCGCGCGGTGCGCGTAGTAGGTGTTGTGATGCTTGCCGTGGTGATGCGGATGATGCGCGGGCGATTGCGCGAAGGCAGCGGCGCAGGTGAAAAAGGCAAAGCTGGCGATGATGATGCGTTTCATAGGCGTTTCGTGTTGCGAAAGGATTGAGAATGACCCGCCTTTGGGGTCGTCCCGCATAAACGCCGGCCTGGCTGCAGCGTTGACGCCGCCGCGCAAGCCCTGACAATCCTTTACAACGCTGCCCAAAACCGCATCAGAACACGCCTAGAACCAGACCCGCCGCGAGTCCCGCGCCCAGTTCCTCGCAGCGCGCGAGATCGTCGGCGGCGATGGTCTTCGGCGCGAGAATGCGCTCGGACGTCTGGGCATGCGTGCAGACGATCACACCATCGGCCACAGGCTTGAGCCGCCAGCCCGTGGCAATACGTTCGATCTGCCGCAAGGCGTTCTGCCCGTCGCTGCCGGCGCAGATCATCACCGCATAGGGACGGCCGTTCACACGATCGAGCGCCGCGTAATAGCAGCGGTCGAAAAAGTCTTTCATGAGGCCGGAAATCGCCGCGAGATTTTCGGGCGTGGCGAACAGATAGCCATCGGCGGCGAGCACATCGGCGGGCTGGGTTTCGTGGGCGCGCTGCAGGCGGATCGTCAGGTGCTGTTCGTCGGCCTGTGCGCGCGCAGCGGCGGCCGCCGCCGCGGCCATCTGCTGCGTGCCTCCAGTCATCGTGTGATAGACGATCAACAGCGTCTTCATGCGTGAAATCCGTGTCTGGGCGGCCGTGCCCCAATGGCGCGCCGCGCGCTGCGATCATACCGCGCGCACCGCTGCAAACATGCCGATGGCGATCCGCGTATCATGCGCCGATGCCTATCTATATCGCCCTGCTGCGTGCCGTGAACGTCGGTGGCACCGGCAAACTGCCCATGCCCGAGTTACGCGCGATGTGCGAAGCGCTCGGCTTCAGCAACGTGCGCACCTATATCGCCAGCGGCAATGTGGTGTTCGAAACTCGCCTCGCGGCCGCGAACGTCAGGAAGCAACTCGAGCAGCGCCTGGAAGCCTACGCGGGCAAGCCCGTGGGCGTGATGCTGCGCACCGCCGCCGAAATGGCCGCCATCCTCGCCGATAACCCGTTCGCCGATGCGCCGCCCGAGCGCACGGTGGCGATTTTCCTCGACGCCGCCCCAGACAAGCATGCGCTCGATACCGCAAGCGGCCAGGGCACGGAACAGTGCGCGCTGGGAAAGCGCGAAATCTACGTGTATTACCCGGATGGCATCGGCAAGTCGAAGCTCAAGATCGCCGCGGCGAAAGACGGCACGGCGCGCAATATGAATACGGTCGCCACACTGGCCGATTGGGCGGCGCAATAAGACCCGGCGCGCGGCTGGTCCGCAGCAAAACTGTCACGCAACACGCCTACGATGGTGCGTTTCTTTAGTGGAGACGTGAACGATGTCGCTTCCCTATGGCTATGCGAAGGGCAAGATCGTGTCGGCGCCGCAACTCAAGTCGACGCGGCGGCCGCATGAAGTGCAATACCATCTGCACTTCGGTCTTTCGGTGGCGGGCGCGCAGTGGGACGTCGCCGTGAACGTCGGCACCACCGACGCGGACGACTTGCTCAAATACAAACTGCTGTTCGATTTCCGTCACGAGATTCTGGCAACGCTCAAGGACGCCGCCTCCGGTTCGCAGAACCTCACGGGCCAGGCCGCGTTGCCCGCCATCGACTTCCAGCGCAGCGATTTCCTCGCCAACACCGGCAAATGGCGCGACAGCGACGTGATGGACGGCTCCAGTTCCGTCGAACCGGTGGCCACGCTAGAACGACTGTTGCAGCGCGCCCAGCAGGCGGGCAACGACGTCTACGTGTTCGGCCGTTTCTATAGCGAGGGCGACGGCGTGCACGACGTCCACATGAACCAGGGTTCGAAGGGCGCGTTCATACATCGTCCGGGCGACGACAGCAACGATCACAACGACATCTGGCAGGACGGCGCGCTGCTCGTCGATCTCGGGCAACCGCAATGGGCGCTCTATGTGGCCGCGTTCGACCAGCAATGGCTGCCGACCGACGATCTGGGCAATCCCACCGCCGATTCGCAGCCGATTTCGTGATCGACATTTAGCTTGAAGCGCGCTCGCTTCTCGAGCCTTAGCCGATCGCGGCGAGCGCGTCCTTGAGCAAGCGCACCGCGTTCGCCGATGTTTTGCCCTGGCGCGCGGGGAAAAAGCCCAGTTCTACGCCCTTGCTGTCGTCGCAGGTGAAGGCCGCGCGGCACGAAGCGTGAATCTCGCTCGCGCCCACGGCCTGCACGATGCTCGCCACGTTGCCCGCCGAAACGCCGCTGCCCGGCATGATGCCGATACGGCCCGCCGCCTGGCGCGCGAGTGCGCCAAGCGCTGCCAGACCGGCCTCGGCACGCGCCGCGCCGCCTGAAGTGAGGATGCGCTCGAAGCCCAGCGAAATCGCCGCTTCCAGTGCGCGCGCCGGATCGGGCACGAGATCGAATACGCGATGCAGCGTGGCGCCAAGCCCTTGCGAGCGCGCGCGCAGTTCCTGCAGCAAGGCCACGTCGAGCGCGCCGTCGGGCAGCGCCGCGCCGAGCACCACGCCCGCAAGTCCCGCTGTGCGCATGGCGTCGATGTCCGCCAGCATCGCGGCGGCATCGGCGGGCGTCCAGACGAACGAGGCGGCGTGCGGGCGGATCATCGCGTAGACCGGCACCGGCGCGCGCGCAGCCGCGGCGATCAGGCCCGGCACCGGCGTGAGCCCGCCAAGATCGAGCGCCGAACACAATTCGATGCGATCCGCGCCGCCCGCAATGGCCGCTTGCAGGCCATCGACGCTATCGACGCAAACTTCGAGCAGAACAGTCATGGCGATACTCGCTCCGTATTCGTGGATGACGCCTGGCGCGCGAGCCCCGCCGCGCCGATCAAACCGCCTTCCTCGCGATAGCGGCCCGGCACGACCAGCGGCTGTTCGCGCCGATACAGCACGCGCGCGCGCACGGCTTGATCGAGCCGCCCGATCAGCGCGCCCGCCGATGCCAGCCCGCCGCCCACCGTCACAACCGACGCACCCGTCACGTTGACGAGCGCGGCCAGCGGCTCCGCGACCAGTTCGCGCCAGACGTCGAGCGTGCGCGTGGCAGCGGCGTCGCCTTGCGACCACGCGGCGAGGATCGTGCGGCTCTCGATGTTCGCGCCATGCAGATGCGCATGCAGGCGCTCGATGCCGCGCGCACCGCCAATCGTATCGACACAGCCGGTCTGGCCGCAGCCGCACGCAAAACGCGGCACGGCGATGAGCGTTCGTTCGCCTCCCGCTTCTGCGTCGACGAAACACTGCGTACTCACGATCGGCCCGTGGCCCCACTCGCCCGTCACGCCGCCCGCACCGCGTATCAAGCGGCCATCGGCGACCAGACCGCCGCCGACGCCCGTGCCCAGCACGGCGGCGAACACCACGCGATGGCCCGCGCCCGCACCGGAAACGGCTTCGGCGAGCGCGAGGCAATCGGCGTCATTGGCCGCGAACACCTCACGACCGAGCCGCGCGCAGAGTTCGCCGGCGAGCTTGCGCCCGGTGATGCAGGGAATGTTGGCGCAGAGCGCCGTGCCGTCGAGCGGATCGATCAGCCCGGCGATGGAGAGCGCGAGCGGCGCGCGCTGCTGTTCCATGTCGAGATGCGCATGCGCTGCGAGCATCGACGCGAGCGTGTCGGCAAACTGGGGCCAGTCGTGCGCGGGCGTCGGCTGCTTCGCGAGCAGCGTGAGCGTGCCGTCGGGCGCGTGGGCCGCGAGGCGCATGAACGAGCCGCCGATATCGGCGGTATAGAGCGAGGTGGAAAGAGAAGCGGAAGATACGGGCATCGGTGCGCTCACATTCGCAGAGTGTCGCCAATGCGCCCGTCAAAACACGCGCGCCGCCGGGAATACTCCAGGCGGCGCCGAGGGGCACACGCGTGCCCGCTACTTTACGCGGCTTTTTGCGCTGCTATGCGCTCACGCCGTCACGCGAGGCGCACATTGCGCAACCACCGTGCGAATACAGCCGATTGCATGGTCGACATCCTGCGTCGTGGTGTAACGGCCGAGGCTGAAACGCAGCGTGCGGCTGGCGGCATCGGCATTCAGGCCGATTGCGCTGAGCACATGCGAGGGCGCGCCCGAAGCCGAATTGCACGCGGAAGTCGACGACACCGCCAGATCGGCGGCCAGCATGAACGGGAAGAAGCCGTTCGAGCCGATCGTCAGGCTCAGCGTGTGCGGAATGCGGCGGGCGTTGCGCGCGTTCTGCGTGACGATATCCAGGTCGTGCAGACCATCGAGCAGTTGCTGCGCGAGGCCGGCGATACGCTGCGTATCGGCGTCCATCTGTTCCGACGCCAGCGCGCAGGCCACCCCCATGCCGACGATCTGATGCGTCGCCAGCGTGCCCGAGCGCAGCCCGCGCTCGTGGCCGCCGCCGTGCATCTGCGGCGCAATGCGCGCGGCCGCTTCACGGCTCACGTACAGCGCGCCGATGCCCTTGGGCCCATAGACCTTGTGCGCCGACATCGACAGCAGATCGATGCCCATCGCCTTCACGTCGATCGGCGTCTTGCCGAGTGCCTGCGCCGCATCCACGTGCAGCAGCGCGCCCGCTTCGTGCACGAGCGGCGCAATCGCGGCGATATCCGTCAACGTGCCGATCTCGTTGTTCACGAGCATCAGCGAAACCAGGCCGGTGTCGGCGCGCAAGGCGGCTTTCACGGCTTGCACGCCGATGTTGCCGCTGGCGTCCGGGAGCACGTAGCTGACCGTCATGCCGCGCTGTTCGAGGCTCGCCATGGTGTCGAGAATCGCCTTGTGTTCGAGGCAGCTCGTGACCAGATGGCGGCGCGTGGCGGTTTCTGCAAAACCCTTGAGGGCGAGATTGTTCGACTCGGTCGCGCCCGAGGTCCAGACGATTTCATCGGCCGATGCACCGATCAGCGCGGCCACCTGCGCACGCGCCTTCTCCACGAGACCGCGCGCCTTCACGCCCGCGGCGTGCGAACTGGAGGCCGGATTGCCGAACGCGCCGTCCATGCCGAGGCATTCGCACATGGCCGCGATCACGCGCGGGTCGGCCGGCGTCGTGGCCGCGTAGTCGAAGTAATGCAGTGTGTCGCCCATTCTGTTTCTTGTCCGATTGCGTCTGGAATGGGGACCTATGCTACGCGGCAGGCCGGAGAAAGTGGTTCCAAATTAGGCGCCGCCTTTCCGGCTTCGAAGAATAATTTTCTCTTTGCCGCGCAGGTGCGGAAAAACGGCTGCTGGAGCGAAGCCGTCAAGGCGTCGCGCTCTGCTGGATGGCATCGCCCAGATGTTCGGTATGCATTTCGTTCAGACGCGAAAGCAGAATGCCGTAGCCCGTGAGGTGGCCCAGATACACGCTGGTGTAGACGCCCGATGCGGGCAGCGCGTCCACCAGCGCATGCAGCGCGGACATCGGCAAAGGCCGCATCGTCAGTTCCGGCCGCTCGACGCGCAGATCGGCCACCTGCGCAAGTTGCCGATGCGCTTCGACGAGCCGCGCGAGCCCCTGGCGGAAGTCGTCTTTCCATTGCGTATTGAGCGTTTCGAATTGCGCGTTGAAGGTGTCGAAAGTCTCCAGGAAGTTGACCACCGAATCGAACAGTTCGTGATAACACCAGAACAACGGCTCGCGCACGCGATTGCGTTCGAGATGCGGCGACACCCACGACTGCGCGAGATCGGCCTTGAGAAGATCGTGCGCTTCTTTCAGATTGCTGCTCGCTTTACGCAGCGCGGCGGTCGAGGCGCGCAACTGCGCATGATCGAGCGTGCCGCTGGCGATATCGTCGAGCAGTTTGAGCGCGCGTTCATTGCCTTCGTTGACGAGCGTGTTGGCCCAATAACCATGATCGGGCGGAAACACGAGTTGCTGGATCACGAAACCGAGCAGCATGCCCAGCACCACGCCGATCAATCGTTGTTCGAGCAACGGAATATGTTCGCCGGTGTAGAGCACGAGCGTCATCGGCACGGTGATGCTGGTCATCTGGAACACCGAAGGCTTGATGCGCACGATCGTAAAGATCACCAGCGGCAGCAGCAAAACGCCCAGCCAGAGATGCGGCGCAGTGAGCCAGATCAGCAATGTGCCGATTGGCATGGCGACCAGATTCGACGTCACGCGCTTGTAGAAATAGCCGCGCGCCGCCGAAATGGAACTGCCGAGCGCGAGCGTCAGCATGGTCGAGCCGGCGAGCGCGACGGCCGCATCGGGATAACCGTAGTGATAGGGAATCGCGAAGCCAATCCACATGCCGAGTGTGAGCTTGGTGTACTTCGCCATTTCCGAAAGCGAGAAGCGCGCGAGCGCGCGACGAAATGGCGTGAGCGGTTTATGGACGTATGAGTTGGGCGTCATGGCGGCGGTTGGCTTAAAGCCAGTCAATGCAGGTCGAAGCAGGATCCATTCAGCAGGCACGCGCTGCAACGCGGCCGCTTTGAAGCCAAGATGCTAAACGAGCTTGAAGGAATATTGGGGCGTCGCGCGCAGGCCTTGAACGCAGTTGCGAATCAGTGCCATTTTCCGCTGCAAACCGTTAGCGATCTGCAAGGCCACTGTTTGCATCGCAACATGGCTTTTCCTTTAAATCGTCTGATGATTTCGAATTAAATCCTTTTAAATCAGCGTTTTCCCGCATCGGCGTACCTTGCGATTTATTTTCAATTTCTTTCGGATTTTGATCCCGTACCGTCATGCCAGCCAGATGACGTTCGCAATGCGAACCTCTTTTGCTTAGCTCTTTCTGTTGGGGTAGGCCCATGACGATAACAACCAGCGTCTCCATCTGTCTGCCCACGTGCAATCGGCCGGATCTGCTGATTCACTGCATCGAATCGTGCCTGGCGCAGACGCATACGAACATCGAGATCGTGATCGGCGACGATTCGCCCGATACGTCCACGGCGCGACTGATCGCGCAGCACTATGGACACGATCCTCGCGTGCTGTACCGGCGCAACGTGCCCGCGCTGGGTCAGGCGCGCAATGTCGCGAGTCTCTTTGCGCGCGCCAGCGGCGACAAGATCCTGCTGATTCACGACGACGACTTTCTGCTCGAACACGCGATCGCGCGCTTGCTCGAGCAATGGACGCGGCATCCCGACATCGACGTCGCCTTTGGCAATCAATATGAAGCCGATGCACAAGGGCGTATCGATGTCCCGGCGAGCCGGCGCATGAACGAGGCGTATCACCGCACGCCTGCTGCGGCCGGTGTGCAACGCCTCGCGGGACGCACGGGCATCGTGCAGATGTTTCCGAACAACGGCTGGCTGGCCGATGCCGCGCTGGTGAAACGCATCGGCTATGACGTGCCTGCGAATACGCAACTGGAGGTGTGCTGCGATTTCGTTTTTGGCGTGCGTTTATGTCTGGCCGCGCGTGCAGTCTGTTACGTCGACGATTATGTTTCCTGCTATCGCAAGACCGGGCATTCGGTTTCGCAGGCGACGCGCCACACGCCAAGCGCCGCGTCGATGGCCGCATGGCACTTTCTGAAAAGTCTCGCCTTGCCGCCCGAACTCGAACCGGCTCGCCGCCTCGCGCTGCGCAGGCTCGTGCCGATTGTGGTGTCGCTGCATGCCCGCAACCGCCAGGGCCGCGCCGGGCTCAGTCTCGCACTGACGCATCTCTATGCATATCGATTCGGGCTGAGCCTGCGGCTCTACTATCACCTGCTGATGATCTGGAAGAACGCGTGGCTTGCCAAAGCGCCCACGCCGGCGCAGCTATTCGAGAGCGACGATCAGGTCGTGGACGTGACGCGCACGCGCATTCCGTGACGCGCGTGCGGGGGTATCGGCACGGCGGTAGAGAAGGAAAGCCTGCGCTTATCCCGCTTAAGCGCAGCGTTTTTTCAATCCCGCTAGTATGTCAATCCGATGTCTTTGATGCGGCCCCGCCGCGCCCTTACCCTGGATCAGGAGCTCGATAAATGTCTTTTCGCATGACGATGTTGGCGGCCGCCGTGATAGCCGCAGGTGTAGCCAGCGCAAGCGCCCAGGCGCAAGTCGCGGGCGCGCAGCCCCTGAGCGTGACGGTCGAGCAATCGCAGGCCTTGCTGGAAGGCTGGAGCGTGAAGAAAAGTGTGCTCGGCAAGACGGTCTATAACGACGAGAACGCGAAAGTCGGCACGGTGCGCGACCTGATCGTCGCGCCGGACGGCTCGGTGTCGGCGGCCATCGTCTCGGCGGGTGGTTTCCTCGGCGTGGGCGTGCATGATGTGGCGGTGCCCATCGCCTCGCTCGAAGTGCGCAGCGGCAATCTCTATCTGCCGGGCGCGACCAAGGATGCGCTCAAGGCCACGCCGGCATTCCAGTACGCAAAGATCGAATCGCCGCCCAAGCCCAAGCGCGTGGACGCCAGCACCAAGGCTGCGCAATAAGCCGGTCCGGCATATTTGCAGCCTGTTTTAAGCGTGTTTTAACGCGAAGCGTCCGTGGCGGCGCTTCGCGTTTCACCTCAGCCCGCCGCCATCCCCGCCTCGCGCAATTCGATTCCCGTCCACGTTCCGCTCGCGCGTAATTCCTCGATCAATTCGCAGATCGTGCGCCGCACGGCCAGCGACGCCGAACTCACCGGCAAGGCATTCGGCCAGCAGATGCTCGCCGGGCGCCGGATCATCGGATCGACAATGCGGCGCATCTTTGGCCGCTCCGTGCTCGCACGCAATGCCAGCGCCGAAGCAGGCAGGATCGTGCTCGCCGCGCCCGATTGTGCCGCCGAGAGCAACATCGGCAACGAGTCGATATCGGCGATGATATTCAGCGGCACCTGTTCGCGCGCAAACGTGCGCTCGATCAACAGGCGCAGGCCGTTCGCCACGCCCGGCGCCACCAGCGGCACATCGGCGAGCGAGGCCAGCGTGCAGGTGCGCGCACGCGCCGGCACGCCGGGTTCGCCCATGACATACAGTTCTTCGTCGAGCACCGGCAAGGCCGAGATGCCGGGCGTGGGCGTGTCGCGAAAGAGAATGGCCAGATCGAGGCGGCCGTTGGCGAGCAGTTCGTTCAGATAGCCGCTCATGCTTTCGAAGAACTGCAGACGGATGCCCGGAAAACGCTCGCGCACACGTTCGAACACCGGCATCGCCAGCACGGACGCCATCGTCGTCGGCAAGCCGATGGCGACCGTGCCCGATTCCGCGCCCGCGCCTTCGCGCACTTCCTGGCGCAACTGTTCCATCTGATGCAGCACGAGCCGCGCGTGCCGGTAGAGCGCCTGCCCGGACGCCGTGGGCTTCACGCCTTGCGGGCTGCGTACGAGCAGCGGCACGCCCAGATCGTCTTCCAGCTTCGCGATCTGCTGGCTCAGCGATGGCTGCGCCACAAAGAGTTTTTCCGCGGCTTTGCCCAAACTGCCGTAATCGACGATGTTGACGAAATAGCGAAGTTGACGAACGTCCATGGTCACAGCCCTCGATGCGAGGGCCATAGGATACTCCTATGACCGGCACATTCAATGCGTATTTCCTTGGCGCGCGGCATTGGCCTACAGTCGTCGGATGACGTCCGATCACGACTGCGATGCGCCAGCGGTAACGGCGCGGGAGACAGCAATGCACGACGAACACGCCACGCTCGAAGCCGTGCGCGACACCATTTCCCTTGCGCCCGCCGCCGCGCTGGCCGCCACGCTCGATTGTGCGAGCGCGCCGCGCGAAGGCGACGCGCTGCCGCCCATCTTGCATTGGCTTTACTTCTGGTCCGCCGCGCCGCAAGCCGGACTCGGTCCCGACGGTCACGCGCAAAAAGGCGGCTTCCTGCCCGATCTGGGCCTGCCGCGCCGCATGGCCGCAGGCGGGCGTATCACCTTCGACGCGCCGTTGATCGTCGGCACGCAGGCCGAGCGCGTGTCGCGCGTGCTTTCCATCGAGCACAAGACCGGCCGCAGCGGGCGTCTTGCTTTCGTGAGCGTCGAACATGCGATCAAGGCCAACGGCGTCACGTTGATTCGCGAAGAGCAGGACATCGTTTATCGCGAAGCTGCGCAGCCTGGGCAAGCGGCCCTGCCGCCGCCGCTCGCAGCACCTTCCGATGCCGACTGGCAACGCGAAATCGCGCCCAACGAAGTCCTGCTGTTCCGCTATTCGGCGCTCACCTTCAACGGCCATCGCATTCACTACGACCGCGATTACGCGCGCAATACGGAAGGCTATCCCGACCTCGTCGTGCACGGGCCGCTGATCGCCACCTTGCTGCTCGATTCGCTGACGCGCGCGATGCCTGACGCCGTCGTGCGCGAATACCGTTTCAAGGCGGTGCGGCCGACCTTCCTCGGCCACCGCTTCACGGTCAGCGGACGCCGCGCCGCGGACGGCCGGCACATCGACCTCTGGGCGCAGGACCACGAAGGCTGGCTGACGATGTCGGCGCAGGCCGTGCTGGCCTGAACGCCGCTCCTGTTCATCGAATCAAAAACCGTTATGACCGAGACAAGCGATCAATACCAGGACATTCGCGACGCCGTGCGCGCGCTCTGCAGCCAGTTTCCGGACGAATACTTCCGCAAGATCGACGAGGCGCGCGGCTATCCCGAGGCGTTCGTCGATGCGCTCACGCAGGCGGGCTGGCTCGCCGCACTGATTCCGCAGGAATACGGCGGCTCGGGCCTCGGGCTCACGGAAGCCTCGGTCATCATGGAGGAAATCAATCGTAGCGGCGGCAATTCGGGCGCGTGCCACGGCCAGATGTACAACATGGGCACGCTGCTGCGTCACGGCTCGGCGGAGCAAAAGCGCCGCTATCTGCCGAAGATCGCCAGCGGCGAATTGCGCCTGCAGTCGATGGGCGTGACCGAGCCGACCACCGGCACCGATACCACGAAGATCAAGACCACCGCCGTGCGGCGCGGCGACCGTTATGTGATCAACGGGCAGAAGGTGTGGATCTCGCGCGTGCAACATTCGGACCTGATGATCCTGCTCGCGCGCACCACGCCGCTCGCCGACGTGACGAAGAAAAGCGAAGGCATGTCGATCTTTATCGTCGACCTGCGCGATGCCATCGGCCAGGGTCTCACCGTGCAGCCGATTCCCAACATGGTCAATCACGAGACCAACGAACTGTTCTTCGACAACCTCGACATTCCCGCCGAGAACCTGATCGGCGAAGAAGGTAAAGGCTTCAAATACATACTCGATGGCCTGAACGCCGAGCGCACGCTGATTGCCGCAGAATGTATCGGCGATGGCTACTGGTGTATCGATCGTGTCGCGAAATATGTTAAGGATCGCCAAGTATTCGGTCGTCCCATTGGGCAAAATCAGGGCGTGCAGTTTCCCATCGCGCGGGCCTATGTCAATGTGGAAGCGGCCAATCTGATGCGCTTCGAAGCCGCGCGCCGCTTCGATGCCCACGAGCCTTGCGGTGCGCAGGCCAATATGGCGAAGCTGCTCGCCGCCGACGCTTCCTGGGAAGCCGCCAACGCTTGCCTGCAATTTCACGGCGGCTTTGGCTTTGCCTGCGAATACGACGTCGAACGCAAATTCCGCGAAACGCGCCTGTATCAGGTCGCGCCGATCTCGACCAATCTGATTCTCTCGTACGTGGCCGAACACGTACTCGGCTTGCCGCGCTCGTTCTGACGCGGCCCCGACCGACTCCAGGAGATTGCCATGCGCCCTCTCGAAGGCATCAAGGTCGTCACGTTCGAACATGCGATCGCGGCGCCGTTTTGCACGCGTCAACTCGCCGATCTGGGCGCGCGCGTCATCAAGATCGAGCGCCCCGGCGCGGGCGATTTCGCGCGCGGTTACGACGAACGCGTGCGCGGCCTCGCTTCGCATTTCGTCTGGACCAATCGTTCGAAAGAAAGTCTCACGCTCGACGTCAAACATGCCGAAGCGATGCAGATCGTGCACCGCCTGCTCGCCGACGCCGACGTGTTCGTGCAGAACCTCGCGCCTGGCGCCACGCAGCGTCTGGGCCTCGACTACGACACATTGAGCGGGCGCCATGAACGCCTGATCGTCTGCGATATTTCGGGCTACGGCAGCGACGGCCCGTATCGCGACAAGAAAGCCTATGACCTGCTGATCCAGAGCGAATCGGGCTTCCTGAGCGTCACAGGCGCAGGCGACGAACCGGCCAAGGCCGGCTGCTCGATCGCCGATATTTCGGCCGGCATGCACGCGTATTCCAGCATTCTTGCGGCGCTGATCGAGCGCGGCAAAACCGGGCGCGGCCGCCGTATCGACGTATCGATGCTCGAAAGCATGGTCGAGTGGATGAGCTTTCCGCTCTATTACGCGATCGACGGGCAAACGCCGCCGCAACGCAACGGCGCGGCGCACGCGACGATCTATCCTTATGGTCCGTTCAAGGCCGGCGACGGCAAGTCCATCATGCTGGGCCTGCAAAACGAGCGCGAATGGAAGCAGTTCTGCGAGGCCGTCTTGCGCCAGCCCGAACTCGCGAACGATGCGCGATTCAACACCAATAGCCGGCGCGTCGAGCAGCGTGCGCAACTCGGCACGCTGATTGCCGATGCGTTTTCGCGCCTCACTGCGCAGGATGTAATAGAAAGGCTGGAGCACGCGAAGATCGCCAATGCGCATATCAACGATATGCACGGCGTCTGGACGCACGAACAGCTTGCAGCACGCGAACGCTGGACGCGCGTGAATACGCCCGCCGGGGACATTCCCGCCTTGATCCCACCCGGCATGACACCCGCCGACAATCCACGCATGGACCCCGTGCCCGCCCTGGGCGAACACACCGACGCGATTCTCGACGAACTCGGCTACAGCGCATCGCAAGTTCAAGCGCTACGCGCAGCAGGCGCGATCTAGGCCGATGCCTGTAATTGCGCCTGCAGCACTTCCACGAAATGCCGCGCCAGCAACGAGGGCGCGGTTTGCGCGGAAGCCGCCATGCTCACCGTCATGCCGATGGCGGGCACGAATGGCTTGATCAGCACTTTCCCCGCAAACGTGCCGGCAACAAATGGCGTGACCACGCCGATACCGTTGCCGCTCGCCACCATCGCACACACCGTAATCGACGATGTGGTTTCGATGGCGAAAACCGCTTCTATATGGTTTTCCAGCAACATCGCTTTCAGGGCGATCGTCAGATTATCGGTACTGCTCAGCGATATCAATCGCTCGCCTCCCAGCATGCCGATATCGACCGACGCTTCATTCATGAGGCGATGTCCATGTGGCAGCACGCACACGGCAGGCAGTGTCTTCAGGCATACCGATTCGAAATCGCCATCCACAAGCGTGCCGGTCGTCAGAATGAAATCGAACAATTCCTGACGCAGCAGATCCACCAGTTGCGGCGTGGCGTCCGTGTGGACGATCAGCCTGGCATCGGGAAAGCGCTCGCGAAAGACTTCGACGACACCCGGCAAGACACCTAATGCAAGCGCAGGCGTGCAGCCGATACGCAGCGTGCCGGTGCCTGAGCGGCGCAGCATCGCCACCACCGTCTCGATCTGTTCGAGTCCTTCGAAATGCTTCTGGATGGTGCGATAGAGCAGTACGCCTTCACGCGTGGGCCGCAAACGGCCCTGACGCTTTTCCAGCAGTTTGAGCCCGGAGAAGTTCTGCAATTCGGCCAACCGTCGGCTGATGGACGGCTGCGTCGTGTTGAGCATCGCCGCCGCGCCTGTGGTCGTGCCCATCTGCATGACCGCACGAAACGCCTGAAGCTGCGGGAAATTAAGCGGTCTGGTCATAAAGGCGCGGCTTGTATATCGAAACTGAATAGCTCCCGGATAAAGAAGAATTGTACCTATTCGAGATGCATGGCTAGCATGCTCAATCGAGTCGAATTGTTATTTTTATTTTCAATGACGATAGAAAACAGAAGGCTTTGTTACGTGTATTTCATATCGATGAACCAATCTGGCGCACGCGCATTCAATGCTTTGCCCGCGCCGTCAGACCCGGCATGACTATCTATCGCTTATTAACAGTTCTCTGATTGTTTGCCGGATTTCGACTGGTTAGCCTGTCGCCAGCCATTGTTGATATAGCGCATTTCATTCAAACATTTCTCCATTCCATGAGCACTCTATTTGCGCTTTATTCGCATTCAAGGCGTGGCAATCGATAACCGAGAATAGTCCGACTTTTATGCAATTCACAATCGACCGAGCGATATGGCAATCATCTATCACTATTGCGACCCTGTTGCCTTCCTTTCGATCATCGAAAGCCGTTCGCTGTGGCTTGGCAATGCGCGCAAGATGTTCGATGCGCGCGTGGGCGATACGGTCGGCACCATGCTGGTCGATGCACTCATCCACCACGGCGCGCCATCGGGCGCACAGCGTGAACTTGCCACCGAACTCGCACTGACGCTCAACCTCAGCCGTCGCGAGTTGTTTACCTGCTGTTTCTCCGAGAATCGCGACGACACCTGCCAATGGTGGAGTTATGCCGATGTGGGCCGGGGCTTTGCGATTGGCTTCGATTCGGATTTGCTGAGTCCGGCGGGCAGCGTCACGCGTGCGCCCGTGGTGCATGACGCGCTCGCCGATTCCGCGCGCGGTATCGCGCTCTCGCCCGTGCTCTACGGCGACGACGCCACGCTCACACGCCACATCGAAAGCCTGAAAAACATGGTCGCCGAAGCCGCTGGCAACGCGGGATCGGGCGCGCCGGACACCCGAAGCCTCGACCGCGAACCCGGCATTCGCGCCGCGGCGAGAGCCTGCGAATGGCTTGGCGTGATGTCGAAAGACCCTTCGTTCCGGCACGAACTCGAATGGCGTCTCGTCTATGTGTCGAGCGGCGAAACCGACAACCGGACCTGCACGCCCTGCATTCACTGGCGCACGACGAAATACGGTTTGACGTCGTACTTCCGCTACGGCTTTCTGCCCGAGGCCGTGCGCGAAGTGTGGATCGGGCCCAATAACAGCGAGCGGCTGCACCCCGAGTGTCTTTTCGGCATCAAGGAGCACCACGCGCTCAAGCTGCTGATGCGAACCCATGGATATGAACGAACCGAAATTATCGAGTCCTCATCCCGCCATGCATTCTGATGCCGGAGCGCACCGCCAGATCATGTGCATCGGCCTCTTCGAAGGCAACGTGCCGCACGGCGAATTCCTGCGCAGCGTGCTCACGCAAGCCGCCTATGTGTGCCGCGAGATCCGCACCGTCGAACAACTCGCCGCCACCTTGCAGAGCGGCGCGGTGGATCTGCTCATCGTGATTGGCCTCGATCACGACGGCCACGGCGTGCAGGCGCTGAACTGGGTGCGCGGCCACTACGCGCCGGATGTGCCGGTCCTGATCATCGGCGAGCCGGGCGGCGCCGATGCGGAATCCATGGCGCTCAATGCGGGCGCGGACGATTTCATCCTCCGCACGCGCTCGCCCGAGGTGCTGATCGCACGTGTGGCTTCGCTGTTGAGATGGAGTCATCGACCGAAGCCCGAGAAACTGGAGCGTTACGGCGACTATGAATTCGATACGGTCCGCTGTGTCGTCACCTTGCGCGGCGATGCCGTCGCGCTGACGCAGCGCGAGTTTCATCTGGCGTGGCTATTGTTTCGTCACCTGGACGAGCCGCTATCGCGGGCGCAGATTTTCGAGTCGGTCTGGCATCAATCGTTTGGCGTGTCGTCGCGTACGGTCGACACGCATGTGTGCTGGCTGCGCTCCAAACTCAAGTTGCATCCGGGCAATGGATTCGTGGTGGTTTCCGTGCACGGCTACGGCTATCGGCTGGAGCGTGTGCACATCGATCAGGCTTGAAACCGATGCCGGATGAAGGCGTCAGATGCGGTCGAGCCGATAGCCGCAGCCGTGTACGGAGGTCAACTGGTAGCCGTTTTCGGGCGCGAGGCGCAGCTTGGCGCGCAGGCGGCTGATCTGCGTATCGACCGTGCGCATATTGACCTCGGCCTCGCCTTTCCAGATGAGGTCGAGAATATGCTCGCGCGACAGCGTCGTGCCGATGTGTTGATAGAACAGCAGCGCGAGCCTGAACTGCCGCACGGTCAGGTGAATCGCGGTGCCGTTACGCAGCACGCTGCAGGCCACCGGATCGAATTCAAAAGCGCTATCGGATTCGTCGACATGAATCAGCCGCACCGCACGCGCGCGGCGCAACACCGACGATGCACGCGCGCGCAGCACGGCAGCGTCGAGCGGACGGTTCAGGCAGGCATCGGCGCCGGCGTTGAGGGCGCTGATTTCATCGCGCTCGCCGCGCATCGAGGTGACGTAGATCACCGGAATCTGGGTGGAAATGATTGCGCGGATGGTGTTGAGCACGCGCACGCCGTTCATGTCGGGCAAGGCGTGATCGAGCACGAGCAGATCGAAGGTTTCGCGGCGCAACGCGCTGAGCAGCGCACTGCCTGTAGCGAAGTGATGGCACACGCAGCCTTCGCTGCCGAGCGTGCTGGAGGTGAGCTGCGTGAGTTCGGCATCGCCGGAAAGTATGGCAAGTCTCATCGAATAAGCGCTTCTATTGCTTTTCGGCGCGATGGCTCGCACGAGGTCTACGCCAAAAAAATGCCAGTCGGACAGACGCATCCAGACTGGCAAAGAAGTTGGTCATTGGCGTGGGAGAGCACCAGCGATCTCGACCAACTTCGGGCTTTGCGAGTCCGTGCGTTGTTTTTCCCGCGATGCGCCGTCAGCGCAATCGCATCGCTTTGGAGTACGCATGATTGTTGCGGGAACCATCTTATTATTCAGCAAAGCCGTGGATGGGTTTGTTAAAACATGTCACAGCGGTGACATCGATCAATACATAAAGGATGACTAAATAAAATTCGCGGATAAAGAAATCGCTAACGCATCATCCCGCAGGACGAAGCGTCAGCGATTTACCAGCGCAGCAGACGCGGCCCGAGCCAGGCGCCGATCGCTGCCGGCATCAGCATGCCGACGGCGTACCAGATGCTCCAGAACGCTGGGCTCATTTCCGGGCAATGGACGCAATAGGCGATGGTGGCAAGCGCACTTGCGAAGAGTCCTGCTGCCGCGCCTGCCATGCGCGGGCGCGTGGGCGCGAGGCCTTTCGTCGCCCAGAACACGGCGGCGAAGGTGGGCACGGAGAGCAGCAGGATATTGAACGGACAGGTCCGCCACGACAGGCCGAGCATCAGCGGCACGCGCTCCGCGGGCGCGGCGGTGCCAAGCGTTGCCCAGCCCGCGAGCCATACCGCGATGAACGGCGCGGCCACCAAAGCCCATGCGTAACCGCCGCGCACGCCAGGCCGGCCGAGACGGCTCACGGCCAGCGCCGCCGCAATCGCCACGGCGAGCGGGAACGCGATCTTGGCCCAGAAAATCGGCGTCTGCGCGACGTCCATCAGATCGTGGCGCACGCCGAACACCACGGCCACCAGCAGTAGCGATCCAGCCAGTCCCAGCGGCAGCGCACGCGCGAAGCGGCGCACGACGGCCTTGCGGTCCACGCGCGTGACGCCGGTGGACAGCAGGCTGATGAGATCGTCGGTTTTCATTGCGCCCCCCGGATGCGTGCGGCAAGCGCCTTCAGGCCACGGTGGATGCCCACCTTCACGGCCGATTCGGAAAGCCCGGTGAGTTTCGCGGCCTCGACCACCGACCGCCCTTCGAGCTTCACGTGCAGGATGGGCAAACGCTGTTTGTCCGGCAACTGGTCGAGCAGCAGGCCGATGTCGCGGCGCGCTTGCGCCGGTTCGTCGTCGGCCTGCGCGAACAGGTCGCTGTGGTCGTCGAGCGGATCGTTGAGCGATTCGCGGCGGGAGCGCGAGCGAAAGAAGTCCATCAACTTGTAGCGGGCGATCGCATGCACCCAGGCAGTCAGCGGTTCGTCGGAGCGCCATGTGTGACGCGCGTTGTGTACCGCGAGCAGAATCTCCTGCACGAGGTCTTCCACATCGTCTTGCAACTGCGGAATACGCCGGCGCAGATACGCGCGCAGATGGCGCGTGAGTTCCTGCAGGAAAGTGCGGTACGCATCGGCGTCGCCTTCGAGGCCGCTGACAAACAGCGCTTTGAGACGGATTTCCGCGGGATACAAAGGGCGTCCTGGTTTGTCGCGACTTTGGGAAGGCGCGCCCGCTGAGGCGTTTTTACCGGCATCGCCGGTCTCGAATTCGGGCGCGATCGGGTGAGCGTAGCCGAAGCCGTCCTGCACCGCAATAGCGGACGCGACGCCACCTTGCGGGCCGAATTCGCCCGCCTGTCGCCACTGCGCTGCCCTGTTCGCCCAGCTCACGTTCGCGATCTCCGTGTGTTGCACGTACCGTGCCGGTACCGTGTCGATGCGCACCGTCGCGGTGCGCGCTTTCATGCCAATTCGCTCGCGGCAGCCCGCCGGTTACAGCGCCCTCCAACTATTTCTCTCGCGTGGCCCTACAGTATCGGCGCATCGTGGATCTTTCAGGGAGCCACGCCACGCGTTACCTTATGCCTCATCGACGCAAATTTCTGCGGACCCACGATCGGAGCACGAGCAGCATGGCAGCGAGAACCAACGAATATCAGCAACCCATCGGCGCGGCACTGGAAGGCTGGACGCCGCGCGTGCGCCCGGCGCGCATCGCGATCGAAGGTGTGCGCTGCCGCATTGAACCCGTCGACGTCGAGCGCCACGCCGCCGATCTCTTCGAAGCCTATAGCGCCGCGCCGGACGGCAGCGACTGGACGTATCTGTTCACCGGCCCGTTCGACGATTTCGAGTCGTTTCGCGCGTATCTCGCGAAGGCGGCGGCCTCGGAAGATCCGCTGCACTACACCATCGTCGATCGCGCGAGCGGCAAGGCCGTCGGCACCTTTGCGCTGATGCGCATCGATCCCGCGCACGGCGTCATCGAAGTCGGCAGCGTGACGTTTTCGCCGCTGCTCAAGCGCACCGCGCTGTCGACCGAAGCGCAATATCTGCTGATGCGCTACGCCTTCGACCAACTCGGCTACCGGCGCTACGAGTGGAAGTGCGACAGCCTCAACGCGCCTTCGCGCAAGACGGCGCTTCGTCTGGGCTTCGAATTCGAGGGCATCTTCCGTCAGGCGGTGGTTTATAAGGGCCGCAGCCGCGACACGGCCTGGTTCGCGATCATCGATCAGGACTGGCCAAAGGTGAAGCAGGCGTTCGAAAGCTGGCTCGCGCCCGACAATTTCGACGCGCAGGGTAATCAGCGTGCGTCTCTTGCGAGCTTGCGCGATGCCTGATCAGCTAGTGATCCGCAATATCGAGCCCGCCGATCGTGCCGACTGGTTCCGCCTGTGGGCGGGCTACAACGCGTTTTACGAAACCGAAGTCGCGCCGCAGATCAGCGAACGCACGTGGCAGCGGCTGATCGATGCGGACGTACCGCTGCTCGGCCGCGTCGCCGTGCTCGACGCCCGCATCGTGGGCTTCAGCCTGAGCGTGTTGCACGAAGGCACGTGGGTGGACGCGCCCATCTGCTATCTGGAGGATCTGTTCGTCGATCCCGCCTTGCGCGGCAAGGGCGTGGGCCGCGCGCTGATCGGCGATCTGGTGGCGCTCGGGCGGCAGCGCGGCTGGTCGCGCCTCTATTGGCACACGCGTCAGGACAACCCGGCGCGCAAGCTTTACGACGAATTTGTCGCCGCCGACGACTTCGTTCGCTATCGCCTGACGCTTTAATTTGATCCCGGCCGCGTTTCACCCATGAAACCTAGGGTTTCACCCAGCAGTCAATCAGAAAAACTGATAGCAAGCTTCAATTTAATGCGTTTCCCATAAGCGTTCTGATGCGGCAAAGTGTCATCTCCGCGAATGGAGTGACTTCCTTGAACCAGCGCATCGATCCGTCCCTGCTTGCCCCGCCCGATCTGTCGTTCGCGACGCTCGACTCGGGCGTCGTTCTGCCCTACCTCGAACGGGGGACCGGTGAGCCGCTGCTGTTTGTCCACGGCTCGCTGTGCGATTACCGCTACTGGGAGCCGCAACTCGACGGCCTCGAAGACGATTTCCGCTGCATCGCGCCGAGCCTGAGCCACTACTGGCCGGCCGCCGACGCCTGCATCCAGGGCGATTTCGGCTGGGAAAGCCATCTGCACGAACTGGCCGATTTCATCGTCGCGCTGGGTCTGGAATCCGTGCACCTGGTCGGTCACTCGCGCGGCGGCAGCATCGCGTATCACCTTGCGCGCCGTTATCCGCGTCTCGTGCGCACGCTCGTGCTCGCCGATCCGGGTGGCCCGCTGCGCCGCCTCGAAGAAGACGACGACGTCATGCCGCCGGCCACCAACGCGCTGCGTTCGCGCGCGGTCGGCCTGATCGACGACGGTCAGCTCGAAGACGGTCTGGAACTGTTTGTGGATTCGGTCAGCATGCCCGGCGCGTGGCGCAAGAGCACGCACGCGTTCCGCGAAATGGCGATCGCCAATGCCACGACGCTGGCCAAGCAACTCGAAGATCCGCTGCCCGCTTACACGCGCCGCCCGGCTGGCGACATCAAGTGCCGCACGCTGCTGATCGACGGTCAGCGCAGCCCGCTGATGTTCCGCAACAACGTCGAAGCGCTCGACGAGTGGATTGAGTTTGCGCAGCGCGTCACGATGAAGGGCGCAACGCACGGCATGAACGGCACGCACGCCGATCTCTTCAATACGCACGTGCGCAACTTCATCTACGAAGGCTGATTCTTTTAGTCATTCGTTTTGCCAGGCGCGCGCATTCCCGCGCGCGCCTTTCGGCACATCAGGCGTTCATTTGGCAAACAGTTGCCCAATATCCTTGAACGCCTTGAATTCCAGCGCATTGCCGCACGGATCGAACAGGAACATCGTGGCCTGTTCGCCCACCTGCCCCTGAAAACGGATATACGGTTCGATCACGAACTGCGTGCCGAACTCGCGCAAGCGCTGCGCCAGCGCTTCCCACTGCGTCCATTCCAGCACCACGCCGAAATGCGGCACCGGCACATCATGGCCGTCCACGGCGTTGGTGTGCGCCGCGTCCTGCGAAGCCGTCTTCGGATGTTCGTGAATCACCAGCTGATGGCCGAAGAAGTCGAAATCGACCCAATGCGTGCTTGATCGACCTTCGGCGAGACCGAATACACGGCCATAAAAGTCGCGCGCGGCGGGCAGATCGTAGACGGGAATCGCCAGATGAAACGGCGAAAGACTCATGGTGGGCTCCTTGTTTTGTACTGTCGGGATTGTGGGTGAGCGTCCCGCAGGGAAACGGTTCGCGCCATGTTAGGCCGTATCGTTGAAAAATAAAATCAAACTATAATTTCCCGATCCATCAAAATTTTTTGTGAATGATCCGCGAACTCAAAACGCTGCTGGCCGTGGCGCGAGAAGGCACGTTTGCCGCCGCCGGCAAGCGCATCGGCCTGACTCAAGCTGCCGTGAGCGCTCAAATGCAGCGCCTGGAAAGCGAACTGGGTTTTGCGCTATTCGAGCGTGAAGGCCGTAACGCGCGTTTAAGTGCGCGCGGCCAGCAACTGCTCGTGCAGGCGCAGGAAGTGATCCGCCTTTACGGCAATCTGAGCACGGTCGCGGTCGATCCTGCCGTGGCGGTGCGCTTGAATATCGGCGCGATTGCCTCGGTGCAGCGCGCGCTATTGCCTGACGCGCTCGCGGCCTTTCATCGGCAATGTCCCGGCGCCCACACACGGGTGGTGCCGGGTGTGTCGATGGAACTGGTCAATCTGGTCGATGCAGGCGAACTCGATTTCGCCGCGATCATTCGGCCGCCCTTTACGCTGCAGAGCGATTTGCGCTGGAGTGCGATCGCGAGCGAACCGTTCCGGCTGATCGTGCCGCGCGCGCTCAAAGGCAGCGACTGGATGGGGCTGCTCTCGCAGCAGCCGTTTATCCGTTACGACCGCGCTTCGTTTGGCGGCCGTCTGGTCGACCGGTTTCTGCGCCGCATGCAGATCGTCGTGCAGGAAGTGTGCGAACTCGACGAGCTGGAAGCCATCGTCGCGCTGGTCGGCAAGGGGGCGGGCGTGGCGCTCGTGCCGCAGACGGCCAGCTATCGACGCTGGCCGGCGCAGGTGCGGGCGATCGATCTCGGCCATCACGCGTTTCATCGCGACGTCGGCATCGTGCATCGCGACGTGCTGCAGATGAGCGACGCGGCCCGCATGCTGCTCGGCCTCATGGTGAATCATTCGGCTAACCAGACGTCTTCGTAACCGGCATCGTCGATGATGAAACGCACATCTGACCACATCTGCCTTATCGAGCGCCAACAAAAAACCACGGCGCGCCGGGCGGCGCAACCGTGGTCGACAAAGAAAAACTACGCGTATCAGCCGCCCAGCGCCGGATCGCTATAGCTCGGATGACCCGTTTCAACGTGTCCCGCGATGCGGCGCACGAAGCTCGTGTCGCTATCGACAGTGATCGTCAGGTCGTACCAGCCATACGCGTTACGCAGGTCGAGATAAAGCTGTTCCGTATCGCCGCCGCGCACGGTGCGCTGGATCTTCGTGCCCGGATCGTAGGCGTTGACGATGGTGAACTGGCAACGCGCGCCGCCCGTGTTTTCAAGGCGCAATTGCAGATTGCCGTTCGCCACGTCGTAGCCTTCGGCCACTTCCGGGCGCGCCGTTTCGCCACTGCCGAACCAGCCCGTCTGCGTTTGCTTGCCTGCGAAGCGGCGCAGGAAACCATTCGGCCCGTGCACGGTGAAGTCGTACGCGCCCGTCGCGCCAATCGTCAACTGATCCTCCAGGCGCTTGCCCGCTTCGACCGTATACGTGAGCGGCGCATCGGTGCTATTGGCCGTGTAGACGAGGAACACCGCGCCCGCGCGCCCCGTGTTGATGAAGTGCGCTTTCGCCTTGCCCGACGATGCATTCGCATTGAAGCGCACGAACAGTTCATACGGCAACGCGCGCGCAAGACGTACCCCGCTCTCCTGTTTCGGCACGCTGCCCACCAGCGGGGGCACCGGCACATAATCAGGATGACGAATCTTATCCGGCGGTGCGTAGCTGCTCGTCGAAGGCAGCGAAGGCAGCGCTGCATTCGGCGTGGCGAAATTGAATGCCGTCGTCAGATCGCCGCACACCGCGCGACGCCACGGCGTGATATTCGGCTCGGCCAGATTGTGCTGTTCACCAAAGCGCTTTTCGATAAAGCGGATCACCGACGTGTGATCGAACGTCTGCGAACAGACCCAGCCGCCACGCGACCAGGGCGAAACCACCAGCATCGGCACGCGCGGCCCCAGACCGTACGGACCGGACGCGTACTTGCTGCTGCCCGGGAAAATCTCGTTGCTGGTATCGACGGTCGACAAACCATTCGCGCTCGACGCGGGTGCGAACGGCGGCGCAATGTGATCGAAGAAGCCGTCGTTCTCGTCGTAATTCACGAGCAGCACGGTCTTGCTCCAGATCTCGGGATTCGACGTGAGAATCTGCAGCACCTGATCGACATACCACGCACCATAGTTCGCGGGCCAGTTCGGATGCTCGGTATACGCTTCCGGCGCGACGATCCACGACACTTGCGGCAGTGTGTTGTTCGCCACGTCCTGCTTGAGCACGTCGAAATAACCGCCGCCGTTAAGCACGTTCGTGCCCGTGCGTGCGCGATCGTAGAGCGGGTTGCCCGGCTGCGCGTTCTGGTATTGCGTGAAATAGAGCAGCGAGTTATCGCCGTAATTGCCGATGTACGGGTTATCGCCCGTCCAGCCCCACGACCCTTTCGCGGTCAGACCTTCGCCGATGTCCTGATAGATCTTCCACGAAATGCCCGCGTTTTGCAGGACTTCGGGATACGTCGACCAGCCATAACCGGCTTCCGCGTTATCGACCACCGGGCCGCCGCCGCTGCCGTCGTTGCCCACCCAGCCCGTCCACATGTAATAGCGGTTCGGGTCCGTCGAGGTCAGCGTCGAGCAGTGGTAGGCGTCGCAAATCGTGAAGGCATCGGCGAGCTGGTAGTGAAACGGAATATCGTCGCGCGTGAGGTAGGCCATCGTGGTCGTGCCCTTGGCGGGCACCCACTGATCGTAGCGGCCGCCGTTCCACGCGGCGTGCGTGGTCGGCCAGTCGTGCGGCAGATCCTGAATGAACTGCAGGCCGAGATTTGCAGCGGTGGGATGGAACGGCAGCACTTCGCCGACACCCGCAGCGAGCGGCTGGTTCCACACCGGTTTGCCGTTGGGCAGCGTGATGGCCCGCGTATCGCCGAAGCCGCGCACACCACGCAACGTGCCGAAGTAATGGTCGAACGAACGGTTTTCCTGCATGAGGATGACGATGTGCTCGACGTCGCGGATGCTTCCCGTGCGATTGTTCGCGGGGATAGCAAGCGCGTTGCGGATGCCTTGCGGCAGCATCGTCAGGGCGGTGGCCGAACCGGCGCTCATCGCGGCGGTGCGGAGAAAATCACGGCGGCTTCTCGAAGTCATATTGTGGTTTCCATCGTCGGGTTGAGAAGGCACACGCGACGCCGCGCCGCCCATATGGCGGCAGACGGCGCGGGGTCGCGCGGCCGGGTGCTGCGTTTCGGGTACGGCTGCGGGTACGTCAGTCTGCGGTGTGAATGTCGGGAGGTGCGAGCGGTGCGTCGCCGGTGCTGCCAATGCCTTCCGCCCCGCTTGCGCCATCGGAGACAGCCGCGGCGCGTGCGGGCGAGCGCACAGCGATCGCGGTGATCGCCGCGGCGCCATTTGCACTGTCTGGGGAATTCGATGGAGACGAGAACGCGCCCGCAAGCGCAGATGTGCCCTGCTGCGCGGCAGCAGATAGGGCAGGCGCAGGCTGCGTTTGCGCGAGATCGCGTTCCGCGCGCGTGGTCAGCACGACGCGTGTGTCGTCGTCGCGGTTGCTGCAAGCACTCGTTGCGCACGCAACGAAAGTGCTGAAAAGCGCGAGTGAGAACACGCCGGGCAGGCTCAAACGTTTGCGCGGCGCGCTGCACCATAGCGGGCGCGCCGGCACGAAATCGACCGTCATCGAAGTCTCCGTCCAGATAGAGGCACAACAACGGCTCGAGGAGGCGGCCCGAGCGTCGTCTTACGCGCACTGGAAAGCAGCGGTAAGACAACGTCGAAGCATAGCGAAAACGCTTTTAAGTTTTATGACGCATGATTCGTCGATATTCGCTGTTTGTGTAACGTTTGGTGAGTTGGGTGCGGGAATGCCTTTCAAAACGTAATAAAACAAGGCACGCCATTTGCACTGCACCTGCGCACATGCGAAGGGGACGCAAATGACGAACAAAACCGAAAGTAAATCGAAAAGTAAAAAAGAGACGCAGGACAATGCGCTTCTTTTGGACGCCAAAGACGCAAAGCGCGTAAAGAAACTGCCGAAGCCCGCCGATCGCCAGGCGATTCTCACCGAGCAGCGCCGCCTGAAAATGGCGCGCTCGCCGCATGCCTATGTACGCGGCAATACCGAACAGTTTTACGAATGGATCGTCGATGCAAATGGCGGTTCGCTGCCGCGCGGCCCGGCGATCTGGATCTGCGGCGATTGCCATACCGGCAATCTCGGACCGATTGCGAATCAGGACGGCAAGGTCGAGGTGCATATTCGCGATCTCGATCAGACCGTCATCGGCAATCCTGCGCACGATCTGATTCGTCTTGGGCTTTCGCTTGCGACGGCAGCGCGCGGATCGGCGCTCTCGGGTCTCACCATCGTGCACATGATCGAGGCGCTTGCCGCAGGTTATCAATCGGCATTCGAAACGAAGCGCAAAAAACCGCAATTGCCTGAACGGCCCGAGCCGGTGCATCTGGCGATGAAGCTTGCGGTACGCCGTTCGTGGCGACATCTCGCCGAAGAACGCATCGAAGATCTCCGGCCGACGATTCCGCTCGGCAAGCGCTTCTGGCCACTCACGCGCGCGGAGGGCAAGGCAATCGCGTCGCTGTTCGCCGATGAAGCGATCGCCAGTTTGCCCACAGGATTGCGCGGTCGCAGCGACGAAGGCGCCGTGGAAGTGCTCGATGCCGCGTATTGGGTGAAAGGCTGCAGTTCGCTCGGGCGACTGCGTTACGCGGTGCTGCTCGATGTGGACGGCGGTGTGATCGAAGGCGACGATCTCTGTCTCATGGACATCAAGGAAGGCGTAAAAGCGGCTGCGCCGCGCTATGAAGATGCGTCGATGCCGCGCGATAACGCCGAACGTGTCGTCGAAGGCGCGCGTCATCTTTCACCGTTTCTGGGCGAGCGCATGCGCGCCGCGCGTCTGCTCGATCGCGCTGTGGTGATACGCGAGTTGCTGCCGCAAGACCTCAAGCTCGAAATCGACGAACTCGATAAGGACGATGCGCGCAAGGTCGCCTTTTATCTCGCGGCCGTGGTAGGCAAGGCGCACGCGCGGCAGATGGACCCGCCGACGCGACGCGGCTGGCTTGCCGAACTGCGGCGCAGCCGGTCAAGGACGATCGATGCGCCGCTTTGGCTCTGGAACAGTGTGGTGCAACTGGCGAGCAGCCATGAAGCCGGGTATCTGGAACATTGCCGGCGTTATGCAACGGACAAGCGAACGGCGTAATTTTTGTGCTTGTTTTACGTGGCTTGATGTAGCAATTTATTTTTCATTCGCAATGCTTATCGATTTCTATAATCTGTATATTGATATGCAATCCTATGTATTTTTACGAATTACGAACATCAATTGCGTGGGGATTTTGGATGATCACGTGGCTCAGCATCCACTCGCTGCGTCGTGTGGCGGGAAGCAAGGATGACGACAGACTTTGAAGCCTCGCTGATAAACTGGCGCGTCCGCGCGTCGAGTACGTGCCTCGCCTTTTCAACGCTGATTTAGAGTCTTCGCATGATCGAGCCGTCCGCCATCGCCCACGCACTTGCCGAAAAGAGGATCGTCGCGGACGAAAGCCAGCAAAGGGCAATCGACACACTCTGCGCCCTGCTCAAGGGTAGCCGCGCGGAAGCGGCTCAACGCGAGCATCGCGGCGTCTACTGTCACGGTCTGCCTGGGCGCGGCAAAAGTCTGATCGTCGACACGATTTACGCGCTCGCGTCGTGTTCAAAACGACGCATCCATTTCCATCAGTTCATTCGCGACATCAACCGTCTGGTCGTGCAGGCACCGCGTAGCGACGATCGGCTCGGCGATGTGTCGCGCGCGTGGCTCGACGGCGTCGATCTGCTCTACTTCGACGAATTCCATGTGCACGATATCGCCGACGCATTTCTGATCGGCCGATTTCTGGAAACGGCACTGACGAGCGGCACGCGTATCGTGCTGACCTCGAACTATGCGCCACGCATGCTTTTGCCGGACCCAGAATTTCACGAGCGCTTCGAGCCGACCATTGCGCGGATCGAGCGTCACTTCGACATCATCGCGTTCGACGGCGCGCGCGACTATCGGGAAAAGTGTGTCGAGTCGACACAACCGCGTTACTTCGCCCCGCTCGATGGCACGCGCGAAGCGCTGTGGACAGTTTTTGCCGAATACGAAGCGCAAGCAGCCATCCATCCCGCAGATATTGAAGTGGCCGGTCGCTCGTTGCCAATCACGGCGGCGGGCAAGCAACTGGTGTGGGTGGACTTTGATGCGCTGTGCGGCACGCCACGTTCGCACCTCGACTATCTTGCGCTGGCCGAACGCTGGCGCGGCGTAATTCTTGACCGTTTGGACACGGCGATGCTCCAGCGGCGTGACGTACTGCAGCGCTTCGTCTGGCTGATCGATATTCTCTACGACCGCAAGCACGCGCTGTTTATGGCGTCGGACCGCCCGGTGCGGGCAGCGCTTGAAGGACTGGATGGTGCGCACGATGTATCGCGCACAACGAGCCGGCTCGCCGAAATGCAGTCGCACGATTATGTGACTGCACTCGAGCGGACGCATCGCACCACGGATGTGTCGAGTGTGTCGAGCGCCGCGCCCGTTTCGGGCTCTTCGACAATCACCAGCTAACCCCCTCCTCTGACGGCACCGGGCTCCGGCGCGCGCCGCAGCATTTTTCCAAGTGTTGTACAGTCCCTCGCACCTCGACACGAAGGACTGACAACACGATGGACACCCTCTCCCGCTTTAAACCTGTCGCACTCGAACATGCGAGTCGACTCATCAATCACGGCCCCACAATCCTGGTCACCAGTTCGGATGGAGTTCGTCATAACGTGATGGCCGCTGCGTGGTCGATGCCCGTGGAATTTACGCCACCGCGTATCGCCGTAGTCATCGACAAGAAAACCTTCACGCGTGAGTTGATTCACGCGAGCGGCAACTTTGCGATCTGCGTCCCGGGTGCTGCTGCGATGGATCTGACTTTTACCGTCGGTAGCGTCAGCGGTCGCGAAACAGACAAGTTCGCGCAATTCGAAATCGACGCGGTGAAAGGCCCAGTGCTTGGTGTGCCCGTTATCGAGCAAGGTATCGCCGCGTGGATGGAATGCAGACTGATTTCTGAGAAGCACACCGAAGATGCTTACGACACGTGCTTCTGCGAAGTGGTGTCAGCGGCTGCCGATCCGCGCGTCTTCGATGGCGGACATTGGGTGTTCGATGAAAGCAATCGCGACCTGCACACGATCCATCATCTTGGTGCCGGGAATTTCGCGCTTGCAAGCGATGCCGTTAAAGCGCAAACGCTTGCTGGCTAAAGGCGTGCTGGGAATTTGAGCGGACTGCGGCGGGAAGAGAAACCGCTGCGGTTTGAAGCGTCGTTTATTCGATTAATTACAAAATACGTAGTGAAATATACGTATTGGGCTATTTTTCGTGCGCTTGTTTGTAATTGTGCTTTAAGCGCTGTTTTTATGAGGGTTAAAACACTTCGCGCCGTGGAACATTGCTTGCCCGAACAAGTTTTCGTTGCGCAAACACTTGATGTATAAGGATTTTATCGTAATTCTCGATTTGATGCGAATGTTTCACGAGATGTGTTCTGACAGCGATTTTGGGCCGCTAAATGCGGGTTTTGGCGGTGTGAAGTGGTGCAGTTTGGTTAGATTTTGGACGTATTGGTATCGCGGGGTCGTAGTTGAGCAGAGGATACGGGCGCAATCTCAGCCACTTACCTCTCTAGATCGTCAGCAGTGTCGATTCAGTTTGTTTTTTGCACAAACTGGGCCGTGATATTTTTGATGGTTAGTTGCGTTAACTGCTCTGGTTGCATGCGTTTGACCACCCAATGTGTATTAAGCAAACGTCCCTATCCTCGTAGTGCTCATCGTCACGTTTGCCGCGCGCTGACAGATGTGCCTAAGTCGAGAGCAGTGACGGCTTAAATCGCAATGGCTTGTCGGTATCGCGAGACCCGTCTGCTCGGCTTTAGCTATCTGTCTCGCACCGGTTCGCCGAATGTGCCAACACATACTGCCTTCTCCGCAGCCGAGAGCTTCCCGGGGCGAGCGCGATTTTGCAACGATTCTTGGTTGGGGTCAGTGCAGAGAAGAGAAGCGCCCTATGCTCGGCAAGCGCTGAGGTCACGGTTATGGCGGAGACCGCGTCGCCCTTAAGTGCATCCTGTGCCGCTAGCCCTTCTTGAGCAGTTCGCGCGCATCGCGCAAATCACGTCATGACATCGGCGAAAACTGGCACTCACCTAAGTCTAGAATCGCCCTGTCGTTCCGATGGGATTCCGCTCTGGTCCATCGACATCGATGCGTACACATTCGACAAAATCGAGGCACCGAGCTTTCCGCAAGCGTGTCGACCTTCCTTAATCGTGTGTGTCGACTCGACACAGACACCGGTGTCCCCTGAGTTGGGGCAACTGCAACTGCGGGCGTGAAGCGCTGCCTGGTCCACCTAGCTAGCGGAATCCCAAACCGACGGCTGGGAAAATAATCCTGTGTCGAGTCGACACAGTTCGGGCGACGACCTCGTGAAGCTAACGGCGCAATGACCTGTGGCGTTACCGCGAATCAGTTCGTGAGCATCGAAACTAGCCGCATACATCACATTTAGGTCGCTCGCCTTCGCGAACATAAGTGACTTCATTGGCGGCTCGATGCGTTTCGCTAGTGTCCCCGTCGCCGCCCGTTCTCGGCCGGAACGATTCCCCACGGAGCAAACCGCTGCCTATTTCGCTCAGATCCGCACATTGCAAAGAGCATCCACAAAGCCAACTCAGAGTTCTCGACGCGGCGAAATCGCGCCCAGTACAACGATCTCCATTGAGCACTCGTGTGTCGAAACGACACACACTTTCCTGCCGATGCATCGTCCAATACTTCGCTGTCTGCCCTATCTCGCGCGCCCAGTTCGGTTGGGTGCGCGACGTCATGTGTCGAGTCGACACAAAAGACCGAGGCGTCGCGCCACGTGCCGGCCCGATCCGACTGCGTTGACTAAGGCCATTGAGACCTGCCCAAACTCATCAGGCCTCAGGGAGAGTCACTAGCAGGCAGGAACACGCAGTTCATCTGCGCGTCCCCATGACCTTGCCTCGCGCATGACTGCGGGCCATGAGAACAGCCAACCGTCGCAGACAGAAAATTGACGGTGCCCTGCTCGATCACATCGCGCACTCCACCGTATTCGCCTCGGTACAAAGCGTCGGCTTTACTCTGCCAACGCTTAGACCGAGGCGCGCTCAGCCCACGTGCCTTCTTCAAACGAACTAACTGTGTCGACTCGACACAAGGCGCACGACATCCGAACAAGGCAAAGTTGCCCCCTAATACCCTTCCCTTCTCGAATACCCGGTTCTGCAGCGAATAGTGCTCGCTTTGACAAACCCGTTTGGCTGCCCCGCACTCGCGAATAGGACAGATATCCTGCATCTCAGATTTGCAGGCCGGCGCTCGAATCGGACACTCGCCGGTGTGAGATGAGGATTAGCGATGGGCAGTAGCCGCTTCCTCGCGACGATCAGAGCATCGCCCGAAACAACGATCAAACATTCGGTAGGTTTGGCCCAATGTCGCGGCAAGCGCTCATATCGTCGTGTGTCGAGTCGACACACGACGACTCATAGCGCAATCGATCGCTCAGTGTTCCCAAGACTCGGTAGCAGTGAATACGCACCTCCAACGACCGGGTGAATGAACCGATCGCTGCAAAGATGAGCGCCTAATCAAGATCAGCGCTCCGCATGCTCCAGTGCCCCCGAGCGAGTGCAAACGCGTCGAGACGCCAAATGTTCCGTCGAAATGCCATGCGTGTGTCGACTCGACACATGTCGCCATTGCCTCCCGGTCTCCTACTCCAGCAACCTGCAGAGTCGAAACAATCTCCTGTCGCGACCTAAGCTAATTCCATGTGTCGAGTCGACACAAGCAGCCAGCACCAGCATGCCCACCGCCCGTGTCGACTCGACACACTCCTTCAGCGCACCAATAAAAAAAGCCCGCTTTCGCGGGCTTAAACCTCAATCCAAATTCCAGCCAATCCACTCAGCCGGGTTTCACATTGAACAGTTCGTTGATCAATTCACGAATCTGCGTCTCCTGAGCATCCGAAAGCACACCCGTCTTCAGCTTCACCGTGAAGCTATTCGTGTCCTTCGTGATACTACCCGCGTGGCTCTTCCCCGAGAAAATCTTCTCGATGCTACGTTCTGAAACGCTCTGCGGGACCTCGCTTCGGTTCGACTGCGCGCCGATCGCGGCGGCCAGCTTGCCTTGATCCAGCGTCCCAGCCACGACTGCCGGCCACAATTCGCGCGCAGCAGAAAGCCCACCCGCACCGTGTTTCTTGATCGCCGAAACAATCTCATCCGCCGCCGAGCCGCCCAGCAGGCGCGGATTCAGATCGAGATCGCGGCGAACAAAATCCGGAAGTTTTTCGAACGACAGGAATCGATACAGCCCCTTGCGCGACATACCCAGCGCTTCAGCCATGCGCGTACGCGTCGGAAATTCCTGTTCTGCGCGGCGCAGCGACTGACCGATTTCGTAGTCCGTGAGATCTTCGCGACCGACGTTCTCCACCAACGCCAGCACCGCCATATCCTGGTCGGAGCACTCGATCACCGACGCGCGGATCTCTTCCGCGTGCAGAATCACATGCGCGCGAAGCCGACGCTCACCAGCAATCAGTTGATAACCGTGATCGGCGCGACGCACGACTACCGGTTCAACGAGGCCAACTTCACGGATCGATTCAGCAAGCGATGCCAGACCCTCGTCGCTGAATATCTTGCGCGGCTGCCAAGGATTTGGCTGGATCGCGCTGACCGGCAACATCAGCTTGTCGCTATTCGTCTCCAGTTCCTGAATACGCTGCTGCGCGACCGCCAGTGCGCCGAGCATGCCGGGGCCGGTCTTGAAAGCGCTACTACGGCGCGGTTCCTGGGCCACTGGCGCCGGGCGTTCGGTGGTTTGACGCTCGGAGGCCGAGCCAAGCTCGGCGGTCTTCGCCGCCATCTTGTCGCGGAACGAACTCATTTCCCGGCCCTCCATTGTTCAACGTAGAGATCGTCGATCCAGCGCACGTAGTCGGTGAGCGGTTGCCGAACCCGCGCGACCGTCTTGTCTGCCAGATCGCCCTTGCTGATGTCGAAGACCGTGGCCATAGCCAAGGCGCCGTTGCTCATCGCCGAGCTCGCCGGCACTTCCACCGAGCTCACCCAATCCTTATAGGTACGCTGCACCCACGAGCGCACAACCGGCGCCGATGACGTCTTGCCGTAGTCGACCTTCGAAAGCAGCACTGAGACGAAGTCGTAGGTTTTCTCGTCACCGCGCTCCATGATGGTGTGTGCGAGATCGGAGAAGAGGCTCCAGAACGACACCGAGCTGATGAAGTCGAGACTCTCCGGCACGAGCGGCATCACCATTGCGTCCGCTGCCATCAGCGCATTGATCGTCAGATACGAGAGCGAGGGCGCGGTATCCAGCAGGATGTAGTCATAGTGCTGGCGCAGCGATTTCACGCCTTCGCGCAGCAGATCCCAGAACTTGAATCCGGGGTTCTTGATGACAGTGCCGGGAATGTGAAACTCTGCCGAGAACAGCGTCGGGTGCGCGGGAATGACATCAAGTCCATCCCAATACGTCGGCTGGACGAAGTTCAGCAGGCCGCCTTCCATTTGCGGATCGTAGATGTACGGCAGGACCGTGCTGTCCTCCGTCACTTCCTTCTCCGCATAGAGACCGCAGAGCTCTGTCAACGAAGCTTGCGGGTCGAGGTCGATGAGCAGCACGCGGCGGCCGCGCAGCGTCAGCCCTTGTGCGAGGCACATCGTCGTCGTCGTTTTGGTCGAACCGCCCTTGAAGTTCGCAACGAGAATGACCTTGCCGTCCGCATCGCGCACGCCGGTGTGGAGCGGCGTCTGATAAATATCCGAAACCTGCTGGACCCAGACACGCGCTTCAGGCAACGTAAACACCCGGCTGCGTCCCGAGCCTTGTGCTTCGCCTTGGGGCAACCCTTCGCGCGTAGCCAACAGATTATTGAGCTTGATCCGGTCGATACCGCACAGTTCCGCAACCTGCGCCGAGGTAAACGTCGGTGCCATCTTGCGCGGCTTCGGCGCCAGCATCATTTCCCGAAGCTCTTCCGACAGTAGACCCGCCTCTTCCGCAAAGTGCGTGACAGCCGAAAGGTCGACGCGCCGGTCAATTGATGGAAATTCGATAGTCTTTGCCATTAATACGCTTTTCATCGGAATTTTGATAAAGCGTAGAATACAGGAAAAGCGTATCGAAACACACTGATTGAGACCGGTTTTCGAAAAAAACGACCTTTTTATTCGCGCTATAACGGCTTCGGACGGGCTCGTCCAGCCGTTGGCCTATCCCGAACGGCCAAGCCCGCCTGGAGGCCCCTAAGGCCCTCTCCGTTGATTTGCCTATTTTTTAAGCAAATCTTCAAGAAACCACTGAGAAGTCTCCTGCCGCGACGACTAACCCGGCGTTGACCCAGACGCCTCTTGCAGCGTCGGCAAGCGCCAATTCGCAGAAGTCACGGTTTTTGTGCACTTTCGCCATTTGGTACAAGTCCACGCAGTCGCTTTGGAATTGCCACAACGGCTATTGTATTTTTTTACTGCGGCTGCACTCGTGTACGCGGCGAAATGGCACAAAATCCGTTACCGCATTTCTCCAGAATCCTTGCGAGCGCTGCACTTCCATACATCTGCACAAAAAACGCACGCGAATCATCATGCTTGTACAGAAATAGCAAACTGAATACTGCGAAAGCCCAGCGGAACCCCGCGGCGAGCGGCGTCAGGCAGCTTGATCGCACAAAAACCGTTACCCGCCGCCCTAAGAACAGCCGCTGACGCCGTAAAGGATGCCGATACCCGCGGCTGCACATTAAACGTTGCCTTCTCTCGCGCCACACTTCCGCGCACAAAAACCACTACATCGCTGTCTCCGGCTTCAATCCGCACAAAAACCGTTACCAAACGCAATTTCGCTGCGCCGAAAGGACTTGAATCCTCATCTGCACATGAACCGTTACCCTCCGATCCAGGAGATGCACACAAAACGTTGCCTTGCTATCGAGCGTTTCCCAGTCACAAAACCTCGTGTTAACCCTGGATTGCCCAATAAAACAGCAATGAGCGCGGCTTGCGGCTCGATCACATGCGCTCAAGCGTCAGATCTCCCTGTTCTGCTAGCCGATCAGCACAAATTTCGGTACCAAGCGTCTTTTTTTACGAGGTTGGTTTGTTTACTTAAAAACAAAAAACCTACAAACCCACTAACGTAGCGCGCTGAATTCTTTGATTTCAAAGACTTGCCCTCGGAAAGAAACGGTCTATGTGCAAAAGGCATCGTTCTATGTGCGCAAGGGTGCCGTTTTATGTGCATGGGATGGCGCGGTTTATGTGCAGTTCGGCACGTTTTTTGTGTCGACGCTTTTCGTACGTGGCGTTTGAGGTAACGGTTATTGTGTTGACTTGTGTAAACGGAGTGATAGAGTCCCCGCCAATATCGACGGAGAGCACGCGAATGTCGGAGGACAGCGGACGCAGGACGACCACCCAGCAAATGTCGCTTGGGTTGTTCGAAGAGATGTCCGGGCAACCTATCAGCGAGAGCACGAGAGAGATCGGCTTTCAGCGCAACAACGTTTTCGTTGCCATCAACGGGCTCGGCCTGTCGTCGCGGCGTTTCATCGACGCGGCGTATTTCATCGCGGCCCAGGAGCCGGTTCCGCACGAGACCTACGACGTCGACCTCAACTACTTCAAGTGGTTGATGCGCTACGAAAGCCGCAACGTGCGTCACCTTCAGAGCGTGATCAAGGAAGCGCAGCGCGTCCTGATCGAAGTGACCGACACGCCGCCGGACCGCGCGCCCAGCGAAGACGACCAGTGGATTTCCGAGCAGTTGATGGGCAGCGTCAAGATCGGCAAGGGGCGTATCCAGTTCCGCATTCCGCCGCTGATGCTGCGCCACATCACCGGGCCGGAGAAGCATCACTGGCTCAACCTGTGCATCACCGCCGCGTTTTCGCAGACTTTTGCGCGCGCGATTTACGACTACGTGCAGCCCTATGTGCTCGCCGGCCTGACCGACTGGATCGAGCTCGACGTCATGCGCCGCTGGCCGGGCAAGCTGGGTTCGAGTGCATCCGAGTTCAAACATTTCCGGCCCAAATACCTCGATCCTGCGGTCAAGCAGATCAACGAGCTGTCGGATATCGACCTGAGCTACGAGACGCGTGCCGACTCCGAGACCTCGCGCAAGATCAACAAGATCCGCTTTCGCCTGAAGCGCAAGGACACGGTTGCGGCGATGTTGAGCCGTCAGCCCGACGCGCACGACCTGCTGCTCACGCTCAAAGAGGAATTCGGCCTGAGCAACAAGCAGTTCGACGTGATCGCCGAGCATCGCGTGAACTGGACCGACGAGCGCATCCAGCAGGCGATCGAGTACACGCGTTTCCGCCTCAACCAGGGCAAGGTGACGAAGAGCCCGGCCGGTTACCTCATGAAGGCGCTGAGCCACAACTGGCAGGTCTCGGAGGCCGAGCGCAAGATGGTGGCGATCCAGGGCGAACGCGCGGCGGCTGTGGACGCCGAAGAAACCGCCAAGGCGGCGACCACCACTGCGGTGAAGCAGAGCATCGCCGCCCGCGACGAAGAGGCCCGCACGCGCCGTAACGACGAAGTGCAGCGCGGTCGCGAGCATTTCGAATCGGCCGACGAGAAGACCCGCAAGGAGCTCGTGCGTCTTTACATCGCCTCGCAGGCCGGCAAGCTCATGCTGCGCCGCCTGAAGCTCGAGGCCGGTGCGCTTTCCGATGTGAACATCCTCAATCACTCCGATCTGTCCTGGTACTTCGGTCAGTTCGTCTACGGCAAGCTCAAACAGAGCGGGCTGTGAGTCCCCTGCCCTCGCGGCGGGGCGACGTGCCTGGCAGAAAATCGTTGCGATCGCGCCGTCCGGGCGCGACTTTGCGCATAGTGTGCAGGCAGCCCGATGATCCCGAAGCGCGTCGAAAAATATCGACGTGGGATCAATGACTTGGGCGATTCATCCGAAGGCTTATCCCAAGAGTTATCCCCGGAAACTGTGGATAACTTTTGCGCCTCGATGGCCGCACGCCGGGCGCTCGACACTCACCGTCAAGCGCGAACTTCGGCGCGAATTACCTGGTAATCCTCAGCAAATCACGCTGCCACAACAACCGTTTCCACTGCGCCGGCGCCTAGCATCGTGCCCCGGCAGCAAGGCGTGCCGCAGCGGCACGCATATTCGCGCTGGGCTTCGTCGTCGGTCTGCTGGTCGATCTCCAGCGCGTAATCGATGAACAGTTCCTCGCCCGCAGCAATCTCGCGGATCGTTTCGATATAGACGCGGCCACTGTCTTCCACGGCTTCGCAGTTTGCGGCGCACGCGTGATTGAGCCAGCGCGCGCCATTGCCGCCACGCCCGCCGTCGATTACGCGACCATCGGACAAACCGAACAGGAAGGTATGACCCGAGACATCGCGCCGCGCATTCCAGCGCGCGGCCTCGCGCCACGTCGTCACCATGCCTTTGTATTCGAAGATGCGCTCGCCGGCGCGCAGCCCGCAGAGTGCGAATACGCCTTTGCCATGCACCGGCGATTGCCGGACGGACACACGTTTCATGATCGCCGTAACGAGAGTGAAGACGATGCGATTGGGGACGATGCGCCCGGCCAGGACACGACCGGCGCCTTGTATTCGCGCGAGTATAAGTCGAGAAAATAGTCGCGAATATGACGTTTCGAATATGCCCGTGCAGCGCTTTGGCGGCGTTCGCGCATCCTCGTATCGCCGAAAGCGCGGCAAACCGGTTGACGCGATCGCGCTGACAGCGTTACGATAATCGCTCGGTCAAGGGACAGACCCACGACCGCCAATCTCTTGAGGGAGCCTCATGAGCACGAATACCTCGCGTTTCGACGCACTGATTTTCATTGGCCGTTTCCAGCCGCCGCATCGTGGTCACCTCGATGTGCTGCGCCGCGCATTGGGACTCGCTACGCGTGTCTGTGTGCTGATTGGTTCGACCGACCGCCCGCGTACCATCAAGGACCCGTTCTCCTTCGACGAACGCCGCCAGATGATTCTCGCCATGCTCGACGAAGACGAGCGCGAGCGGGTACTTATCGCGCCCGTGCAAGACTCGATGTACAACGACGGCGACTGGCTGCGCTGGATTCAGGACGCCGTGGCCGCGCAACTGGGCGACACCACGGGCCGCCGTATCGGCTTGATCGGGCACGAGAAGGACAGCAGCTCGTACTATCTGCGCATGTTCCCGCAGTGGGACTTTGTCGAAACGGACGCCACCGAAGACATCTCCGCGACCGAGATTCGCGAGCAGTTGTTTGCGGAGCGCAGCAACAGCTTCGTCTCGTGGGCTGTGCCCGCGCCGGTGCACAACTGGCTCGAAGGTTTTCGTACGCGGCCCGAATTTGCGCAACTGAAATCGGAAGCCGAATTCATCGCCGGGTATCAGAAGGCCTGGGCTGCTGCGCCTTATCCCGTGACTTTCGTGACCGTCGATGCGCTCGTCGTGCACTCCGGCCATATCCTGCTGGTGCGTCGTCGTAGCGAACCGGGCCGCGGCTTGTGGGCGCTGCCAGGCGGTTTCGTCAATCAGGACGAACGCCTCGAAACCGCCTGCATTCGCGAGCTGCGCGAAGAAACCGGCCTCAAGCTGCCCGAGCCGGTGCTGCGCGGCTCGATCAAGGACCGTCAGGTCTTCGATCACCCGCAACGCTCGCTGCGCGGGCGCACCATCACCCATGCTTTCCTCTTTCATTTTCCGGTCGGCGATCTGCCGCGCGTGAAGGGCGGCGACGATGCCGACAAGGCGCGCTGGGTGCCGCTCAATACGTTTGCGCGCATGCGCGACGTGATGTTCGAAGATCACTTCGATATCGCGCATCTGTTCCTCGGCAAACTCTAGGCACACGTAGCAGGACGCACAGTTTTACCCCGTCGGGAAAGACCCGGCGGACTCTCAACGGCATAGAGGAGCTCTAGCCATGCAAGCCCAATTCGATTCGTTCGCATCCGTTCTGGCCAATCCGATTCTTAATACGGACTCCTACAAGGCCTCCCACTTTCTGCAATATCCGCCCGAAGCGACGGGCATGTTTTCGTACGTCGAATCGCGTGGTGGCCGTTACGATCGCACCGTGTTTTTCGGCCTGCAAATGCTGGTAAAAGAATATCTGTGCCGTCCCATCACGGCGCAGATGATCGACGAAGCGAAGCTGTTTTTCGGCGCACACGGCGAGCCATTCAACGAAGCCGGCTGGCGTTATATCGTCGAGCAGTACGGCGGCTATCTGCCGCTGCGCATTCGCGCCGTACCAGAAGGCTCGGTTGTGCCGACGCATCAGGTGCTCATGACTGTCGAGTGTGACGATCCCAGAGTGTTCTGGCTTGCTTCGTACATCGAAACAATGATTCTGCGCCTCTGGTATCCGATCACCGTTGCGACGCAAAGCTGGCACCTGCGCAAGACGATCGGCCGCTATCTGCGCAAAACCAGCGACGATCTCACGCAACTGCCGTTCAAGCTGCACGACTTCGGCGCGCGTGGCGTGTCGAGCGCCGAAAGCGCGGCGATTGGCGGCGCGGCTCACCTCGTGAGCTTCATGGGCTCGGATACCGTGCTGGGCGTGATCGCGGCGAACCGCTACTACAACGCGTCGATGGCGGCGTATTCGGTGCCCGCAGCCGAGCACAGCACCATCACCTCCTGGGGCCGCGAGCGCGAGGCCGACGCTTACCGCAACATGCTCGCGCAATTCGGCAAGCCGGGTGCGATCGTCTCGGTCGTCTCCGATTCGTACGATCTGTTCGCGGCGCTCGAAGTCTGGGGCGGCGAGTTGAAGCAGGCCGTGCTCGACTCCGGCGCCACGCTCGTGATCCGGCCGGACTCCGGAGAGCCGGTCGATATCGTCATGAAAACGGTGCGCGCGCTCGATGCATCGTTTGGCTCGACGCTCAATAGCCGGGGCCGCCGCGTGTTGAACACCGTGCGTGTGATTCAGGGCGATGGCGTGAACGAGGCCTCGATCGAAGCGATCCTCGCGGCGCTCGACGACGCGGGCTATGCGGCGGACAACGTCACCTTCGGTATGGGCGGCGCGTTGTTGCAGCGCGTGGATCGCGATACGCAGCGCTTCGCGATGAAGTGCTCGGCGATCCGGCTGGGCGATACGTGGACCGGCGTGCGCAAAGATCCGGTGACCGACGCCGGCAAGCGCTCGAAGATGGGGCGTCTCACGCTGCTGCGCAACCGTCGTACAGGCGAATATCGCACCGCGACCTTGCCGCTCGCCTGGGAAGATCGCACGCTCGAACGCGACTGGGAAGAAGCGCTCGAAACGGTCTATGAAAACGGGCGTCTCTGTGTCGATGTCACGCTCGATGCGATTCGCGAGCGTGCACACGCCGACGAGTCCTGACGCCAGCAGCCCGCGCGCGCGAGGTCAAGCGTCTTTCTGCAGCGTCAGCAGATTGGCGTCGCGCGCGAGTTGCCAGCCATCGGGGCTGCGCCGGAAGATCGATAGCACGCTGCCGGCGCGTCGCATGACCGCGCTGCCGTCGCGCGCGACGACACGCACATCGAGTTCGCTGCGACACCAGGCGAGATCGCCGGAGACCTCGATTTCCTGAATCGCGCCCGTCGATTCGATCCGATGGGTGACGAGCAAAGGCTTGAGCGCCTGCACGAAGGCGTCGCGGCCACGCATGGGCGGCTGACCGGCGACGAGAAACGTCACGTCCTCGGTCATCAGTGCGGGCAGCGCGTCAACGTCGCCCGCATTCGTGGCCGCGTGCCATTGCGCGACCACGTTGCGCAGGCAGGTTTCATCGTCGGTCATGGTGGATCTCCCGTGCGTCGTCGAGGTCCACAGCTTACTCCGCCAACGCGCACAATGCGGTAGATTGGCGTCGCGTCACACGATCAGGAGAAGCCAATGCAAGATCACACATTACCCGCGCCTTTACTCACCGCGTTCGACGGCGACCATCTGGAAATGCACGCCGATGGCGCTATCCGTATCTCGACGGTGAGCGCCGATGGCTGGCCGCACGGCGCGCAACTGAGCGTGGGCGAAGTGCTGGCCGTCGATCCTCAAACGCTGCTCGTCGCGATGTGGCCCAATTCGAATACCGCACACAACATGGCGCGCGATGGCCGGTTGACGCTTTCGCTTGTGGACGATGGCGCACTGCTGGAAATCCGCGCCCGCGCAAGCCTCGTTGCCGAACAGCAGACTGCGCTCAATCTCAGCGTGTTCAGCCTGCATATCGAGCGCGTAGACGTGCATCGCGCGAAATATGCCGACGTGCTCAGCGGTGTGACGTTCCGGCTCCATGAGCGCGAGAGTGTGATTTCGCGTTGGCGAGAACAGATTGCGATGCTGCGTACGCACGTATAAAACGCGCTGCGTTACGCGTCAGGCACTTTTAAAAAAAGCGCTGACCTACTTTCGCATCTGATCGCATTCACATTGCTGCAATGAACGCAATGGACTGATGCGCACTAGTGAGTTTATTGATTGACCGTACATCATTAATATCTGCGGGCGTTGTTCAGGCGATGAACAACGCTGGTCTCCAAACCGACTTCGACCTCCGCTTGCGCAAAGGCGGAGGTCTTTTTTTTGCATCCGAAAACACTCAACACAATTCACCATTTCTATTTTCGATATCTCGACTTTCCCGCTTTCGGTAATAAAGCATTGCGCTGAAGATAGGGCAATAAAGATGACCCTGAATTTATAATTCGCCGGGTTTCGACGCGGCATTTTCATCATTCAATCGATCGTGCCGCATCAGAATCGATAATCGAAAGAGTGAGGAAATGCGAAAAAGAAAACTGCCACTCGCTATTCTTTTTGCGGGCTTGTGCCTCGGCTCGACGGCCGCACACGCGGACCGATGGGGCGTCCAGTTTGCCGGCGGCGTTGCCGACCACGACGTGAAGAAAGCCGACCTTGGCGTTGTGTGGGACCCGGGCTGGCAATGGTGGAATATCGGCGGCTATCATTTCACCGTAGTGGGCGAAGGACACGTCGCCTACTGGGACATCGGCGAACGACCGTCCGTCAATGCAAACATCTGGGAATTCGGCTTTACGCCCGTGTTCCGCTTCATCAAGAACTCCGGCTTTATCCGTCCTTTCATCGAGGCGGGTGTGGGCGTGCGCCTGCTTTCGCACGTGGACGAAACGCCGGATCGAAGCTTCTCGTCTTCGTTCCAGTTTGCGGATATGGTTGGTGTAGGTGCACAGTTTGGCGAGCACCAGGACTATCAGGTGGGCTTTCGCTTCCAGCATCTATCGAACGCCGGACTCAAGCACCCGAACCCCGGTATCAATTTCAGCCAGATCTACGTGCAGTACAATTTCTAGTTGTTCCTGTACGCGTCTCATGCGCCGTCGCTCGCACGGCGCACGCTCAACTTTCTGCTTTATCACCGCTTGATTCATTCAACATATTAGTTGTGCGTGCAACTTTATATGTTATGACGATTGTTCTTATCCAATTCCTGCAACGGATAAGGTATGGAAACGCAACAACCAGCGTATGGACGTGAAAAGGGTATTGTGATGCCGTGAATAATATACGGCTATTTCCTTTCATAAACCTTTTTGATTACGGCGATCGCAACAGTGTTTATTGATATCCATCACCACTGAACTGCGCATTCACCTCTATGATGAGTCGCGACGTTTTACCGCAGCCCAGTCATGAGGACAGCATGGATCTAGCAAAAATCCGCCGCGAAGCGTTTGCGATGCCGGTTCACAATCCGGCCTATCCGCGCCCGCCGTTTCGCTTCGTCAATCGCGAATACTTCATCATCACGTACGAGACCGATCCCGATGCGCTGCGCGCCATCGTGCCGGAACCGCTCAAGCCCGAGAACAATCTCGTGCACTACGAATTCATCCGCATGCCCGACTCTTCGGGGTTCGGCGATTACACCGAAAGCGGGCAGGTGGTGTCGGTGCGCGACCCGCAGGGCCGTCTCGCCAACTACACGCACTCCATGTATCTGGACGACGAAGGCCCGATCGCGGGCGGCCGCGAAATCTGGGGCTTTCCGAAGAAACTCGCCCGCCCGGTGTTGGGCGTGGACGGCAACGACACGCTGCTCGGCACGCTCGATTACGGCACGCAGCGCATTGCCACGGGCACCATGGGCTACAAGCACAACGTTCTGAATAACGAAGACGAACGTCGCAAGCTGGCCGATACCCCCAACTATCTGCTCAAGGTGATTCCGCACGTGGACGGCACGGCACGCATCTGCGAACTCGTGCGCTTCTATCTGAGCGATGTCACCGTGCATGGCGCCTGGAGCGGTCCGGCCGCGCTCGAACTCCATCCGCACGCCCTCGCGCCAGTGGCCGATCTGCCCGTGCGCCGCGTGGTGGGCGCACGTCATGTGATCGCCAATCTCACGCTCGATATCGGCGAAGTTGCGTTCGATTATCTGGCCGATACCGCTGCAAAGCCGGCGCGCCATAGCGACGAAGAACCGGCGCTCGCTTAATTTTTAACTCATTCAGTAAGGATTACTTATGTCGTTGAAGAACAAAGTGGCCGTTATTACCGGTGCGGCAAGTGGCATTGGCGAACATTGCGCACGAATGTTCGCGCAGCAGGGCGCGGCTGTCGTGATCGCCGACCTGAACCTCGCGGCAGCCGGCAAGGTCGCGGACAGCATTATTTCGGCGGGCGGCAAGGCGCTCGCCGTGGCGATGGACGTCACCAACGAAGACGCCGTCAATGCGGGCATCGAGGAAGCCGCGAAGGTGTTCGGCGGGATCGACGTGCTGGTGTCGAACGCCGGTATCCAGATCATCAGCCCGGTCGACGAATTCGCTTTCGGTGACTGGAAGAAGATGCTCGCGATCCATCTGGATGGCGCGTTCCTCACCACCAAGGCCGTGCTCAAGCATATGTACGGCAGCGGCAAGGGCGGCTCGATCGTCTATATGGGTTCGGTGCATTCGCACGAAGCCTCGAAGCTCAAGGCCCCTTACGTGACGGCCAAGCACGGTCTGCTGGGCCTGGCGCGCGTGGTCGCCAAGGAAGGCGGCTCGCGCGGCGTGCGTGCCAATGTCGTGTGCCCGGGCTTCGTGCGCACGCCGCTGGTCGACAAGCAGATCCCGGAGCAGGCCAAGGCGCTGGACATTTCCGAAGCGGACGTCATCAAGAACGTCATGCTCAAGGACACCGTCGATGGCGAATTCACCACGCTCGACGATGTCGCCAACACCGTGGCCTTCCTCGCGGGCTTCGAGTCCAACGCGTTGACGGGCCAATCGGTGCTCGTCACGCACGGCTGGTCGATGCACTAAGGAGGCGTTCATGCGCAGCAGCAATACAACCGCCCGCAGAGAGGCCAAATCCACGCGCAACTCGGAGCGCAAGCCGTTTGAGCTGCCGCGCTATGACGAAATCGCCCTTGTTTTGCAGGGCGGCGGCGCACTAGGCAGCTATCAGGCCGGCGTGTTCGAAGGGCTGGCGCAGACAGGCGTGGAACCGCACTGGATCGCGGGCGTGTCGATTGGCGCGCTCAATACGGCGATCATCGCGGGTAACGAGCCCAGCCAGCGCGTGGCCGCCTTGCGCGGCTTCTGGGAGTCGATCTGCCATCCGCTCGACTGGTTCGGCAATCTGGGTTCGCTCGCGCTGCCGCTGTTCGGCCATCACGATCTGGCGCGCCGCTGGGCCAGCATGTGGGCGGCGGGGCGCGCGCTCGCCGAAGGTCAGCCGGGCTTTTTCGCGCCGCGCCGTCCCTTGCCGCTCGCGGGCTGGCAGAAGTCGCTGCCCAATTCAGTGAGCTATTACGACACTGCCGCGCTCAAGGCCACGCTGCAGCGTTTCGCCGATTTCGACCGCATCAACGATGGCCCCACCCGCGTTTCGGTGGGCGCCGTGAACGTGCGCAGCGGCAACCTGGTGTACTTCGACAACACGAAGATGCGTCTCGAACCCGAGCATTTCATGGCATCGGGCGCATTGCCGCCGGGCTTTCCGGCTGTCGAGATCGAAGGGGAATACTACTGGGACGGCGGCCTCGTTTCGAATACGCCGCTCACGGAGGTTCTGCGTGACGCGGACCACAAGGACACGCTGGTTTTTCAGGTCGATCTATGGAGTGCGAACGGCAACGTGCCTGCCGATTTCATGGACGTGGCCGAACGCGCCAAGGACATCCAGTATTCGAGCCGCACGCGTGCCATCACCAATATGCTCGCCGATCGCCAGAAGCACGCGCGTTTCATCAAGGAACTGCTCGAGCACGTGCCCGCCGAAGCGCGCCGCAGCGACCCGCTGTTCCGCCTCGCGGAAACCGTGGCCGATGGTTCGTCGATCAACGTCGTGCATCTGATCTACAAGAACAAACCTTATGAAGGCCACTACAAGGACTACGAGTTCAGCGTCGATACGATGGAGGAGCACTGGTCGAGCGGGCTGGAAGATATACGCGCGTCGTTCTCGCATCCTGACTGGTTCGCGGTGCCGAGCCGCGAACAGGGTTTCGTAACGCACGATATCCATCGCCGGGCTGGCGAGGTGCCGGAATCGGATCGCAACGATCTGCCGACATCGCACGAGCCCGTCGACGTCCAACAGCCCGCCTGAGCGTTTACGCGGCGAGTGCGCTTTCGCGTTCGCCGCGTTTTTCCTGCACGCCCAGCAGGCCTTGCTGCATGTCGTAGCCCGAGGGATTCTGATAAACGCGCAGCCCGAATTCAGGCAGCACGGCAATCAGATGATCGAACAGATCGGACTGAATCGACTCGTACTCCACCCACGTAGTCGTATTGGTGAAGCAATAGAGTTCGAGCGGAATGCCTTCTGCACCGCTCGGCAACTGGCGCACCATGCAGGTCATCTCGCGATGAATATGCGGATGGCGTTGAAGATATTGATCCACATAAGCGCGGAATGTGCCCAGATTCGTGAGCTGGCGCCGGTTCGCCGTGCATTCGCCCGCACTGCCTAGCGCGCCATTGAATTGCGTCAGTGCATCGCGCTTTTGCGCCAGATAGTCTTGCAACAGCGTGAGACGTTCGAGCCTTGCGACTTCCTGCGTCTGCAGAAAACGCACGCTGGTGGCGTCAATAAACAGCGCGCGCTTGATACGCCGCCCGCCCGCTTCGGTCATGCCGCGCCAGTTCTGATAACTCTCGGTGATGAGTTTCCAGGTGGGAATCGTGATGATGGTGTGATCGAAATTCGTCACCTTGACGGTGTTGAGCGTGATGTCGATCACCGTGCCGTCCGCGCCCGCGCTCGGCATGGTGATCCAGTCGCCGATGCGCAGCATGTCGTTCGACGAAAGCTGCACGCCTGCCACCAGGCCGAGAATCGTGTCCTTGAAGATCAACATCAGCACCGCCGACATCGCGCCGATCCCCGAAAGGAGCAGCCCGATCTGCTTGCCCGTAGCATCGCCAATCACAATTAGCGCCGCGGTGATGAACATCACGAGCTTGACCAGTTGCATCGCGCCCTTGAGCGAGAGGCGCGGCTGATCCTGACGCGCGGTGCGATGCGCATGTTCGAAGGCCGAAAGCGTCGCGCTGATGGTCATCGTCACGAGCAGCACGATTAGCGCGAAACTGATTTTATCGACCGTCTGCGCAATCGTGGCGGGCAGGCCCGGCACCATGTCGATACCCAGACGAATCACCACGAAGGGCGCTACGCGGCTCAGCCATTTGAAGGCGCCGAATTCGAACAGGGCGTCGTCGATGCGGGTGGTTGAACGCTGCGCGAGGCGCGCAATGACGCGAAACAACAGGAAGTGGACAGCGGCGGCGACGACACTTGCTGCGCCAAGCAGAACGAGCGAGCCAACCAGCGGCTCAAACCAGATTTCATTCACATTCATGGGGTGTTGCGGATTCCTTTTTTCAGCGCTTCACAGCATGGGTAACGCAAAACGCGACCTAAAAAAACAACGCCAGCACGCAATCGATGCCGTGCCGGCAAACCGTAGGGTACTTGAAAGGGACCGCGCAGGCGAGCCGAGGTTCCGCACGCGCGTGATTGAAAAGGGCGCGTTCAGACGAACGGCGGCTCGCTTTGCCAGTCGAAAAAATCCGGCATATCAGTGGAAACGCGGTTCGGAAAGGCCGCAGGGCGTTTTTCGAGGAACGCGCTCACGCCTTCGGCTGCATCGGCGGAACGGCCCCGCGACTGAATGGCGCGGCTGTCGAGGCGGTGCGCTTCCATCGGATGGCTCGCGCCGGCCATGCGCCAGATCATTTGCCGCGAGATCGCCGCGGAGACCGGCGCGACGTTATCGGCGATTTCGCGTGCCAGCGCCCACGCTGCGGGCAAGAGATCCGCGGGCGCGTGCACGGAGCGCACGAGACCGCGCGCGAGCGCTTCATCGGCGGTGAAAACACGGCCCGTGTAACACCATTCGAGCGCCGACGAGATGCCCACCACGCGCGAAAGAAACCACGAAGATGCGGCTTCGGGCGTGATGCCGCGCCGCCCGAACACGAAGCCGAATTTCGCGTCGCTGGACGCGAGGCGGATATCCATCGGCAATTGCATCGTCATGCCGATGCCCACCGCCGGTCCGTTGACTGCGGCGATCACCGGCTTGAGGCTGCGAAAGATGCGCAGGGCGACACGGCCGCCGCCGTCGCGATGCACCGTTTCCACGCTCGTGCCCAGACGCTTCGCGTAGTCGAAGGTTTCGCCGCCCGAGGAAAGATCCGCGCCCGCGCAGAACGCGCGGCCCGAGCCGGTGACGATCACGCAGCGCACGGCGTCGTCGGCGTCGGTGGTGTCGAAGGCGGCGATCAATTCCTGCATCATCGTCGCCGTGAAGGCGTTGAGCTTTTCGGGGCGATGCAGCGTGATGGTGGCGACGCCGTCTTCGACGTGGTAGCGCAGCGTCTCGAACGACAGTTTGGCGGTATCGGTCATGGTTGTGCTCGCAATCAATATTGGGGCGGTTCGGATGCCGGCGCAAAGCGCGGCGCGCGCTTCTGCAGATTCGCGGCGACGGCCTCGCGTTGATTCGTGCCGCCGATCAGTGCTTCCTGTTCGATCGATTCGGCCAGCAGCGTGGCAGTGGCATCGCCGTGTGCGGCGACGTGCAGCAGGCGTTTTGCAGCGCGAATCGCATCGGGGCTGCGTTGAGCGATTTCGCGCGCCAGCGCCAATGCATCGGCATGCGGGTTGTCGCTCACGCGGGTGGCTAGCCCCAGTTCGACCGCTTCGCTCGCCGACACCACGCGCGCCGTGTAGATCAATTCGCGCAAACGGTCTTCGCGCACGAGGCCGCGCGTGAGCACCATGCCGCCCATATCGGGCACGAGTCCCCATTTCATTTCCATCACCGAAAGCCGCGAATCGGGCGCGACGAAGCGCAGATCGGCGCCCAGCGCGAGTTGCAACCCGCCGCCGAACGCCACGCCATGAACGGCGGCGATCACGGGCACGGGCAACTCGCGCCAGAGCATGCAGATCTGCTGCGCGTAGTTCGACAGCCCGTGCGTGCGCGTGACGATAGGCGTGTTGCGTCCGACCTGATCGAGCGCCGCCATGCTCTCCAGATCGAGGCCTGCACAAAAAGCGTTGCCATTGCCCGAAAGCACGACGGCGCGCAGATCGGCTTCGCGCGCAAGGCGCTCGCCCGCCGCGAGAATCGCATCGAACATCGCGGGACTCAGCGCGTTCATCTTGTGCGGACGATTCAGGCGCACATCGGCCACGCCGTCTGCAATGGCGATGTCGATCAGCGAGTGGGTCTCCTGGGTCATGCGGGTTCCTTTGCGGTCATATTGGTTGGTTGCGCGCTCACCATGTATCGACAAAGCGCCGCTGCGGTTGCGCGCGATCGGCGAAACCTGCGCTCGCATCGAGCCCGCGCATGAGCCAGCGACGCGTGTCGGCGGGATCGATCACGCCGTCGATTTCGAGGAAACTCGCCATATTGATGGCCTTGCCGTTGCGGTAAGCATCGGCGACCATGCGCTCGAATTGCGCCTGACGCTGCGCGGGATCGTCGATGGCGGCGAGTTCTTTCGCGTAGCCCAGACGCACCGCGCCCTCCAGTCCCATTGCGCCGAATTCGCCGCTTGGCCACGCGATCGTGAAGAGCGGCGCGTGAAAGCTGCCCGCCGCCATGGCCTGCGCGCCCAGTCCATAGCCTTTGCGCAGCACGACGGTAAAAAACGGCACGCGCAAACTCGCACCCGCGACGAACATGCGCGAGACGTGGCGCACCGTGGCCTGTTTCTCCGCTTCCGGGCCCACCATGAAACCGGGCGTATCGCACAGGGAGAGCAGCGGCAAGCCGAAGGTATCGCAAAGCTGCATGAAACGCGCGGCTTTGTCGCCAGCCTGCGCATCGATTGCGCCGCCCAGATGCATGGGATTATTAGCAAGCAATCCGAATGGTTTTCCTTCGATGCGAATCAATGCGGTGATCAGTCCTGGCGCGAAAGCACGCCGCAATTCCAGCACCGAATCCTGATCGGCGAGCATTTCGATCACGCGGCGAATGTCGTACACGCGCAGGCGATTCTCGGGAATCGCTTCGCGCAGCAGCCGTTGATCGGCGCAGGTCCACGCTTCGATCGACCCCTGAAAATACGAGAGATATTGCTTAGCCACCTGCACGGCGGCGGCTTCGTCGTCCACCAGCACGTCGATTACGCCATTGGGCGCCTGCACGCTGGTCGGGCCCACTTCCTCGGGCGTGAACTTGCCGAGACCGCCGCCTTCGATCATCGCCGGTCCCGCCATGCCGATGCTGGTGTTGCGCGTGGCGATGATCACATCGCAGCAGCCGAGCAGCGCCGCATTGCCCGCGAAGCAGCGGCCGGACACCACGCCCACCAGCGGCACCTGACCCGAGAGCCGCGCCATGCTCGCAAAGGTCCGGCAATCGAGGCCCGCCACGCCCACGTGATCCGTGTCGCCTGGCCGCCCGCCGCCGCCTTCCGCAAACAGCACGAGCGGCAGACGCCATTGCTCGGCCAGTTGCAGCATGCGGTCGGTTTTCTTGTGGCTCATCATGCCTTGCGTGCCCGCGAACACCGTGTAGTCGTAGGCGATGGCCATGCAGCGCGCCGCTTTCGCGCCCACGCTCTGTGCATTGATCGTGCCGATGCCCGCGATCAGGCCATCGGCGGGACTTTGCGTGATCAGATCGTCGAGCGGGCGGCGGCCGCGTTGCGCGGCCAGCGCGAGCGCGCCGTATTCGATGAAACTGTCCGCGTCGAGCAGATCGTCGAGATTTTCGCGCGCCGTGCGCTGGCTGGTTTTGCGGCGCTTCGCAACGGCTTGTGGGCGGCGCTCGTCGCGTGTGAGCGCATGACGCTCCAGCACTTCGGCGAGGTCGGCGCGAATGTGCGAGAGATCGCGGCTTTCTTCGGTCTGCATCTGCGCGGCAGCCACTTCCGCTGGCTCGATATAGACGAGCGGCGCGCCTTCGAATACGGTGTCGTTCGCCTGTGCGGCCACCACGCGCACGATGCCGCTTTGCGTCGCCTCGACGACGAACTCCATTTTCATCGCTTCGAGCACAGCAACCTGCTGGCCGATGGCGACGGTGTCGCCAGGCTGCACATCGACGCTCACGAGCATGCCTTGACCCGGCGCGACGAGCGGCACGCAGCCAGGCGGCGCGTCGTGCGTGTGTATAGCCGATGTTTCGGGCGCGGCACGCTCCGCAGCAAAGAAGCGCGACGGCGTCACATCGCCGGAAGCGGCAAGCAGTTCGCCGATATGTCGCTCGATGAAGCGTGTGTCCACGTCGTAACCGGGCAATTCCGCGCGCTGCAATAGCGCCTGTAAAAAGCCGATATTGCACGTCACGCCCTCAAGCCTGAACTCGCTCAAACCGCGCGCGGCCCGACGCAGGGCGGCAGGAAAATCGTCGGCGTGGGCGATCAGCTTGGCGATCAGCGAATCGTAGTTCGGGCTCGTGGCGTAACCGGTATAACCGTAGCCGTCCACGCGCAAACCCGCGCCGCTGGGCGGCTCATAGGCGCTGAGTACGCCGCCTGCTGAACGCGCGCTGCCATCGGGCTGCATCGCTTCGAGATTCACACGCGTCTGCACAGCGAAGCCGCGCACGGGCGGCGGGTCGATCAGTTTGAGATCGGCAAGCGTTGCGCCTTGCGCGAGCGATAGTTGCGCGCGCACCAGATCGACGCCCGTGATGGCCTCGGTCACGCAATGCTCGACCTGTACGCGCGGATTCGCTTCCATAAAGACGAAATCGCCGCGCGCCGTATCGACCAGAAACTCGAACGTGCCGATCCCGCGATACTTCACGGCGCGCGCGAGCGTCAGTGCGGCATCGATAATCGCGCGGCGCAATGTTGAATTCAGGCCTGGCGCAGGCGCGATCTCGATCACTTTCTGATGCCGACGTTGCAGGCTGCAATCGCGTTCCCACAGATGCCCCACCTGCACGCCGTCACCGACGATCTGCACTTCGACATGACGCGCATGCGCGATCAGCCGTTCCACATAAAGCGCGCCGTCACCGAAGGCCGCGCGGGCCTCCGATTCGCAGCGCGCGAAGGCTTCGTCCAGCGTGGACGCGTCGTGCACCGCGCGCATGCCGCGCCCGCCGCCGCCCGCGAGCGCCTTGACCATGATCGCGCCGTGCCGGGCGAGAAAATCGCGCGCCTCATTCAGCGTGGTAGCGCGATTCGTTCCGGCCGCAAGCGGCACGCCGCAACGCGCCGCGAGTTCGCGCGCGCGGGCTTTGTCGCCGAATGTGCGCAACACCTCCGGCGACGGGCCGATAAAACGCAGGCCCGCATCCGCGCAACGCTGTGCGAAATCGGCGCGCTCGCTGAGGAAACCGTAGCCGGGATGCACGGCGTCGCAACCCTGCTCGCGCGCCGCGGCAATGATCGCGTCGATATTCAGGTAAGCCGCGGCGCCGTGTCCGGTTAGCGGCACGGCCAGATCGGCGCGGCGCACATGCAGCGCGCGGGCGTCGTCTTCGGCATAGACGGCAACGCTGCGCATGCCCGCTTCGGCCACCGCGCGCGCAATGCGAATCGCGATCTCGCCGCGATTGGCGATCAGCACAACGCCAATGCCATCGTGTTGCTTCACAGAAGATGTCGTCACAGCAGTTCGTCCAGTTCCTGTTTCCTGACCTTGCCGGTTGCAGTCATCGGCAAGGCGTCGATCACCCGAATTTCCGGCACTTTGTACACGGCCATCGAGGCGCGGCACCATGCGGCGAGTTCATCCGCATTCGCGCCGCTGCCCGGCTTGAGCACGACGAACGCCACCGCTTGCTGGCCGCGCGCCGCGTCGGGCCGACCGATCACAGCACTGCCCAGAATCGCCGGATGCTGGCCGAGCAGCGCTTCCAGTTCGCTCGGAAACACGCTCATGCCGTTGACCTTGAGCATTTCCTTGCGGCGTCCCAGATAGCGGATAAACCCTTCTTCGGTGAAGGTGGCGAGGTCGCCGGTATGCAGCCAGCCGTCGCGCAGCGCTTCGGCGCTGGCTTTTTCGCGTTGCCAGTAGCCCTTGAGCAGCGAGGGCGAACGCACGCATAGTTCGCCTTCGCTGCCGGGCGGCAGCAACTCGCCGCTGGCGAAATCGCAGATCTTGAACTCGGTGCCGGGAACCGGCAGACCGACAAACGTGGGTTGTTCGCGCAGATCGGCATCACCGGTTTGCAGGCCGAGCGTGAAGGTGTCGCAGGTATGCGTCTCGGTCATGCCGTAGCTGAACTCGTAGAGCGTGCAGCCCGTGAGGTCGCGCCAGCGGCGGCGATAGTCGCGCGTGAGTTTCTTGATGAAGGAGATCGCGCCCACCTGGCGCAGCGAGCCGTAATCGAATTCGCGCACGCGCGGGTGATCGAGCACATCGGCGACACTATCGACCAGCATGCCGCAATGACTCACGCGATAGTGCTGCACGGCGCGCATCCACGCGAGCGGGTCCCAGCGCGCGAGCAGCACGAGTGCCGCGCCTGCGAACACGGGAAAAAGCAGACCGGCGTTTTCGCCCGCGATCCAGAACTCGGGCAGAAAGTTGAGGAAGATGGCGTCGCGATCGGCGCGCAGCGCGACGGGCATGAAGCTCGCGCAGGTGTAGAGCATGTCGCCGTGCGTATGGATGCAGCCTTTGGGCAGCCCGGTGGTGCCGCCGGTGTAGTTGAGCGCGGCGATATCGTCGAGTTGCGGTTCGTAAGACGGCGCGGGATGTTGCACGCCGGCGAGTGCGGGCAGCAAGTCGATAACGTTATCGCTCACGCATTTGGTTGCGAGCACAACATCCGGCAACGGGATGGGTGCATCGTCGCCCGTTTGCGGGCCGCGCATTTCGCCCACGCCGGTTGCAATCACCGAGCGCAGCGCGCATTCATCGCGCACCTGTTCGACGATCGGCAACAGTTGATCGGCGCAGATCAGCACCTGCGCGCCGCTGTCCTTGAGCTGATAACCGAGTTCCAGCGCCTTCGACAGCGGGCTCACCGGCGCATGCACCGCGCCGAGTTTGAGAATGCCGTAGAACGCAATATGCATCTGCGGGCAGTTGGGCATGAACACGGCCACACGGTCGCCGGGCTTCACGCCCAGACCGGCGAGCAGCGCGGCGCAACGCTCGCTCAGATCGTCGAGCTCGCCGTAACTTAGCGTGCGGCCATAGAAGTGCAGGGCGGGCCGCTGCGGATCGCGCCGCGCCCATTCGCGCAGATACGCCGTCAAAGGCCGCTGGCCGAGCGGATACTGCGGCTCGCGCGGCGTGCCTGCCGGCCATGCGCGTGCCCACAGACCGTGCAGATGCTCCAGATACTCGCGTTCGTTCATCGGAAGTCTCGCGGATTCGGCGGTTCGCCATGCGCGGCGAATCGCGGCGTGAAGTTGCCTACGGGAAATGCGGAAAAGTGCCTGACGTGGCCGACCATCCATGATGTGCACGATTGCCGCTTCGCGCGCCTGCGGTTTGTCCCGGTTGACTTTAAAGAACGATCGTGCGATTTGTATCGATACCCCTCGTTTTCAAATACCGGACGCCGCCGGTGTTCGTGTCCTTGCTAGTGCAGCTTTTTCTGCAGTGCCCTTTGCATCACCCCCAACGTGAGAAGAAAGGAGACAACGCATGGAGTCGAAGAACGTTCCTGAAGTGGCCGAGCTGTTGCAGGATTCGCCGAAGAACTGGGGCAAGTGGGGCGCCGACGACGAAGTCGGCTCGCTCAACTATCTGACGCAGGCCGAGGTGTTGCGCGGCGTGGCCTCGGTGCGCTCGGGCAAGACTTTCACGCTGCAGATCCAGATGGGCCACCCCAAGGGAGATCCGGTCTGGCCGGGACGTTCGCAGGCGCGCCGCATGAACGTGATGGACAAGGGCCACTACATGTGCGGAAAAGGTCCGCTTTTCCCGGGCCTCGCCGAATATGCCGACGACATGATGATCATGTATCTGCAAGGCTCGACGCAGTACGACGCGCTCGGCCACGTCTGGTACGACGATCAGCTCTGGAACGGCTACGACGCGAAATCGACCATCGGCGGACTCGACAAGGCCAGCGTGCTGCCTATCGCCGAGCGCGGCGTGGTGGGGCGCGGCGTGCTGATCGACATGGCGCGTCATCGCGGCAAGGACGTGCTCGATCCGGGCGAAACCTTTACGCACGAAGACCTGCTGGCGGCCGCAAAAGCGCAGGGCGTGAGCATCGAAAAGCGCGATATTCTCGTGATTCGCACGGGTTGGATCGGCTCGTTCTACGAACGCGACCAGGCGAAGTTCTACGAGAATTTCATCGAGCCGGGCCTCACGCACAGCCGCGAACTCGTGCAATGGTTCCACGAGATGGAGATTCCGAATCTCGTGACCGACACCATCGCGAACGAAGTCACCATCGACCCCGATTCGGGCGTGGCATTGCCGCTGCATAACGCGCTGATGCGCAACCTGGGCGTGACGCTCACGGAGATCGCGCAACTCGACCCGCTCGCCGCCGATTGCGCCGATGACGGCCAATGGACCTTCCTCTATACCGCCGCGCCGCTCAAGGTCGTGGGCGGCAGCGGCGCGCCGGTGAATCCGGTGGTGGTGAAGTAGGCGTAGCATCGCCTTCGTGATGTCGATGCGGCGCGCGGTGTTCTCGTCGCGCGCCGTCCCCTTCGCGTAGATTTCCCGCCGGAGCGCACATGACGCCCTATGCCAGCAAACCGTGGCTCGCCCATTACGCGAGCGGCCACACGGCGACGATAGACCAGGACTACCCGGATGCCTTGAGCCTGTTTCGTGCAGCCGTCGCGCGCGCGCCGCACGCCCGCGCGCTGCTGTATTTCGACGGTGCGATCAGCTATTCCGAACTTGATCAGCAGTCCGATGCACTCGCTTGCGCGTGGCTCGAACGCGGCCTTGCACGCGGCGATCGCGTCGCAATCTATTTGCAGAATGTGCCGCAATTCGTGATCGCGCTGGTGGCCGCGTGGAAGATCGGCGCGATTGCCGTGCCGGTGAATCCGATGAACCGATCGCGCGAACTGCGCGTGCTGCTCGCCGATTCTGCTGCGCGCGTGCTCGTCTGCCACGGCACGCTTTACGACGATGTCGTGCTGCCGCTGCTGGCGGAAGACGACACGCTCAAGCCGCACGTGATGACGACATCGGCGCTCGAATATCAGACGCGCAACGACGCGCGGCTCTTCGCGGGCATGACACACGCCGATGGCGCCACTGCTACCGCAGGCATCTCACATGCAGGCGCGGAAGATTTCGCCACCGCGATTGCAGCGCACAGTGGCCAGAAGCCGCCGCCCATCGAACTGCACGGCGACGACATCGCGATGTTCGTCTACACATCGGGCACCACGGGCGTGCCTAAAGGCGCGATGAACACGCACGGCAATATGGCCTTCAACGCGCAGGTGTATCGCGACTGGGTGGGCTTGCGCGAAGGCGCGCCAATCCTCGGCGTCGCGCCGCTCTTTCACATCACGGGGCTGGTTGGCCACGTGGGCGCGGCGTTCATCTGCGCAGCGCCGCTCGTGCTGGCGTATCGCTTCGAGCCGGGCGTGATCCTCGACGCCATCGCCGAGCACAAGCCCGAATTCACCATCGGCGCCATCACCGTATTTATCGCGCTGATGAACGACGCGCGGGCGACCCGCGAGCATTTCGCTTCGATGCGGCGCATCTATTCCGGCGGCGCGCCCATTCCCCCGAGCGTGATCGAGGCGTTTCGCGCGCGTTTTGGCCATTACATTCACAACGGTTACGGCCTCACCGAAACGAATTCGCCCACGCATGTCGTGCCGGTTGGCCGCGATGCGCCGGTCGATGCGGCTTCGGGCACGCTCTCGATTGGCGTGCCGGCGTTCAACGTGGAGTCGTATATCGGCGACGATATGGGGCGGCCGCTGCCCGCGGGCGAAGTGGGCGAGATCATTTCGCGCGGGCCGATGGTCGTGCCGGGTTACTGGAACAAGCCGCAGGAGAGTGCGAAAGCGATCGTCGACGGCTTCTTTCGCACCGGCGATGTGGGCTTCATGGATGAGCACGGCTGGTTTTATCTCGTCGATCGCAAGAAGGACATGATCAACGCGGGCGGCTATAAGGTCTGGCCGCGCGAAGTGGAAGATGTGCTTTACACGCATCCGGCCGTGCGCGAGGCCGCTGTGGTGGGCGTGCCGGACAGTTATCGCGGAGAAACCGTCAAGGCGGTGGTGAGCCTGAAGCCGCAGGCGAGCGCGACGCCCGAAGAACTGGTCGAGTACTGCAAGGCGCGGATGGCGGCGTATAAGTATCCGCGCATCGTTGCGATCATCGACGAATTGCCCAAGACCGTGACCGGAAAGATCCTGCGGCGGGAGTTACGAGGGTAGTGGCGGTTACGGGGGAGCCAACTCTGCCCGCTGCCGTGCGAGGCGTGGCAAGGCAAAGCAGGCAATAGGCACGAGCTATGCCGGGCAGAGTTAATCGATAGTTGCCGATCGTTGTGATCCCGCGCTGTAATGCGTCATCGAGTTGTGCGCCTTGCGCGCGGGAGTGGTCAGGCGTGAATACCGATTTGCCGTTCAGCGGCGCGACGAAAAGCGAAAGCGCGTTTTCACCGCAGTCGTATCTCTTCGTGCCGGGCAGCCGCCCGGATCGCTTCGCGCGCGCGTTGGCGAGCGGTGCGGATGCGGTCATCATCGACCTCGAAGATGCGGTCGAGCCTGCCGCCAAAGCGGCGGCGCGCGAGCATATCGCGCACTGGGTTTCGCGCGAGCATCGCGTTCTGGTGCGTATCAACGCGCGCACGACGCCGTGGTTCGAAGAAGACGCGAAGCTGGGCGCGCTCGACGGCGTGGCAGGCATTGTGCTACCGAAAACCGAAAGCGCGGAGGACGTGACAGCCACGATTGTCATCGCGCGCCGCCGCGTGAGCATCTATCCGCTGATCGAAACTGCACAGGGCATGTGGAACGCGATGGCGATCGCGAAAGCGCCGGGCGTGCGGCGGTTGATGTTCGGCACGCTCGATTTCATCGCCGATATGGGCATGCCCGACGATGGCGAACCGCTGAATCACTATCGCAGCCAGCTAGCGCTGATCTCGCGCGTAGCGGACATCGACACGCCGATCGACGGCGTCACGCCCGACATCGACGATCACGCGCGCATCGGGCGCGATGCGCTCAACGGCAAGCGGCTGGGTTTTGGCGCGAAGCTCTGCATTCATCCGAAGCAGATCGAGGCCGTACACGGCGTTTATCGGCCGAACGAACAGGAACTGGCGTGGGCATCACGCGTGGCGCAAGCCGCGCATCATGCCGAAGCCGGTGCGATTACCGTCGACGGCAAGATGGTGGATCGGCCCGTGTTGTTGCGCGCGCAACGGATTCTGGCGCTGGCGGCTGCGCTCAGCTAGCCGTATCGTCCGCGCGTTGCCCGGCCGCTTCGCGCGGCAGCACGATGCGGATGATCGCTTCATCGTCGCTGAAGGTGCCCGTGAGCGCGCCGTCGTGGCCTTTCACAATCGCCTGCGCGATATACAGCCCGAGTCCCAGACCGCCGCGATTGGCGGGGTTGTCGAGCGAGCCGCTCTTGAACGGATCGAGCAGACGTTCGAACGGCACGGCCGGCCGCTCGCGCAGCCCGTTGCGCACTTCGATGCACGGCTCGCCATTCGCCAGCGTGGCGGTGAGCGTGACGGGCGTGCGCGCGTCGCCGTGCTTGCGCGCATTGCCCAGCAGATTCGCGAGCGCTTGCGCAAGGCGGTCGGGGTCGATGTGCGCGTTGCCCAGATCGTCGGCCAGTTGCATGTCGAGCGCCATGCCCGGATGCGCAAGGCGCGTCTGCTCCGCGACGGATTCGAGCAACTCGCGCAGCCCGACATCGACGCGCTTGAGCCCCAGACCCATGCCCGAGCGGATGCGGCTCACGTCGAGGATATAGCCGATCAGCGACTGCATGCGCCGCGTCGAGCCTTCCACGCGCTTGACCGTATCGTTGCCCGACGCGAGGCCGCGGCCCATCAGCAGCATCGCCATGTTGATGGTCTGGATCGGATCGCGCAGATCGTGGCCGAGCGTGGCGAGCAGCGTCGTACGCGCGCGCTCCGATTCGCGCATCTGCACGAGCGCGATTTCCTGCAGGATCGAGCGCAGTTCGCGCGCGGCGAGCTGATCGAATTCGGTCCAGTCGCGGCTGCGGCCCGTGACGGTCTGCTTCCAGACTTCGAAGGAGCCGCGCGGCGTCAGGCGCGGGCCATTCGGGCCTTGCGCCACGACCTTGTCGGGCGGCCCGGCCCAGTGAATCGTTTCGACCAGTTCGTCGCGCAGCCAGATGATGGTGATGCGGCTGTCGCCGAGCATCTGGATCGCGAGACAGCCCGCCACGCGCCCGGCGGCCAGCCCTTGCGCAATCGGCTCGGGCAGCGAATCGCCCACGCAGTTGCTGGCGAACTGATCGACGCGCGTGTTCGCCACGTGCTGCGCGAGTTCGAGCAGGGTTTCGCGGCTCGCCGTGGTGGCCTTGCCGCGCATCACGACTTCGTTGTCCACCACCAGCGCCACGGCCTCGCAATCGACCAGCGCGGCGATCTCGGGCGCGGCGCCTACGAGACCGGCGAGCGGCGATTCGGCCTGCGCCAGTTCGCCCGCGATGCGCGTGCGCAGTTCGTGAATGCGGCGATCGGCTTCGGCGCGATGCTGCGCTTCGATCTGCGCGATCAGGATCGACACCACCTGCGTGAGCACCGTCGACGAAAGGCGCACGGCATGCGACGCGCGATACGGCGACATGTGATGGCAGGCGAACAGGCCCCAGAGCTTGCCGTCGCGCACGATCGACACGCTCATGGACGCGGCCACGCCCATATTGCGCAGATATTCGAGGTGAATCGGCGAGACGCTGCGCAGCACCGAATGGCTGAGATCGAACGGCACGCCCGTTTGCGGATGCGCGGACGGCACGATGGGCACCGGTTCAGCGCTGACATCGGCGATCTGGCGGATCGGATTGAGCACGTAGAGGCGGCGCGCCTGCTGCGGAATATCGCTGGCGGGATAGCGCTGCTGGAGGTAAGGCGAGAGATCGTCACGCCTGGCTTCGGCGATGACTTCGCCGCTGCCGTCGGCCATGAAGCGATAGCCCATCACGCGGTCGAAGCCGGTCATCGCGCGGATCGCTTCGGCGGCGGCCTGCAGCAATTGCGGTACATCGCCGTGATGCGCGGCCTGCAGGCGCTGGATTGCGCGCTGCGCGAACAAGGCGAATTGCGTGGCGGCGGGCGACTTCAGGCTGATCTGCTCGAATTCGACCACGAGCGTGTCGCCGGACCAGTGCATGATCAGATCGAATCGCTCGCCGGTGACGCCTTTGCACTCGACGCTTTCGCTCGTCATCTCGCGATCGGCCAGCGCGGCGCGGATCGTCTGACGTGACAGCGGGCTCAGATGCGCGTCGGTAATCGTCTCGCCGATTTCGGGCACGGCGCCCAGCCAGGCGAGCGCGTTGGTGCTGCGCGCGATCAGGCGGCCTTGCGTGTCGAAACACAGCAACGCGCCGTGCGGCTGGATGCGGCCGAGCAGGTGAATGGGCTCGCTGTCGCAGTTGGCGACGATTTCGTTGATCTCGGGCTTGTCCACTTGGTGAGGGTGTCCGCGCTGGTGTCCGGTGGAAGGCCTGCCGTAATGTTCCGCGTATTGTCCGTGAAGCGGGGGCGGATTGCCAGTTTGATTGTGGATGCTTCGGCTTGGGGGCGGATCAGCCGGTTTCCGACTTTCCTGCCGAATGTGGAGCCGCTTCTGGCAGAAACCCGTGTTCCGATGGTATCTGTTGCGCACGCGCGATTGAATTCGTCGCACGAAGTAGCGTTTCTGTCGAAGAGGGCGGTGAAGTGCGCCGTGCCGATTGCATTCCGGATGATATCTCGATCTAGATCAAAATATTTAAGACTTATCTAATGAAGGCGGTCCGATTTGTCAGAATAGGGTTTCCATAAAAATCGCGATGAATTAGCCTTTTGATCGTCGGCAGCTGGTCGAGCGTGGTGTAACACTGCGTTAAATATTGCTGGATGTGCATGTATTCATTGTTTTATATTTTTTATAGTCAATGCTAAAAATAACAATAGAAGGCGCTAACGGTATTGGTGACAAATTACAGTTTTCATCATTTCCTGAAAACTATTGGCGGAACACAGGGCAGAAAATCATTGATGCCGACAACGTCTGGGTGTTCGATTACAACCCCTATGTTGTGAGAGGCGAGTCAACGGAAAAGCCGATCAATCTTTGGGAACAAAGATGGCCGGCTGCAACATCCATCTCGCTGCCGGAATATGAGCAGAAGCCCTTTTTTACCTCGATCGCATCGCGAACCAGCGAAATATTCGGTCACTCGGCTTATTTGCGACATCCGCGGCTCTATCAGTTTGAAGATCTCCCCACACTCGATAAGAGAATCGTCATTCATACCACCGGAAAGCGCATGCCAATTCACGTTGGACTGGGCGAGGACCGCGAGCGCTATCTATCGGAGGAAATCATTGACCATATCCGCAAGGCTTACGCGGGATATGAAATCATTCAAGTGGGTTCTACGGATGATATCGACGCCCGGGTTGTCGATTGCCGTGGAATGGAAAATATTTGGGATGTGGCTCGGCTGATCGCGCAGGCAAGGGTATTTATCGGTGTCGACAGCGGGCCGTACTGGATTGCGTCTTGCTATCCAAAAGTGTTCAGGAAGAAAGTCTTGATGCAGTATCCCGCTGAATATCTGCGGAATGGTTTCGTGCCAATGCATATTATCAATCCACACACACATTGGCATGATCATTCGTGTTTGTACTTCAATAGAACCACGGAAGATGCAGGAATCAGCTACGGGTATGTGAAGCTTTGATGCAATGAACCCACTGATTCGCAATTATTCCCCTACGAGGAGCGATAGCGCTTTCTCCACACGTGCGATAACGTTTCCCCACTCGCCAGCGCGCGTTTGACGGAATAAACGTGCCGTTGGATACCACGGCGTGTCATCGCGCTCTTCCAGCCAGCGCCAGCAGCCATCGAAGCGCGAGAGTATCCAGACCGGGCAGTTCAAGGCGCCCGCGAGGTGCGCGGTGGACGTATCGACGGCGATCACAAGATCGAGGCATTCGACGATGGCGGCGGTATCGGCGAAATCGGTTACATCGCCCATGGGATCGAGCGGCCGCCACTGCGCATCGATCTCGTTGATCTGCGGGCGAGTTGTCGCGCCAAACTGCAGACTGACGAACGTGACGCCCGGCGTCTTGAGCAAGCGCTCGAAGGCGCTTGCATGCAGCGAGCGCCGTTGGTCGGTCAGATGCGCATCAAGCATGTGCGGACGGGGATCGCCCGCCCAAACCAGTCCGACCTTGAATCCACCCGAGGGCAGACGATTTCGCCAGCGCGCTCGCGCTTGTTCAGGAGGACGCAGATAAGGCGTGGTTGCGGGAATGGACTGCAAGGTCGTTCCGAAGCGCAACGGCAAGCTCATCATGAAGCACCAGTAATCGTGGTGCGGCAAGCTATTGATGTCCTCCTGGACGACACAGGCGTCTACGCCTTCGATTGCTTCCAGAAGTCGCTTCAATGGCGATGGACAGATCACGGTCACGCGCGCTGGTTGGAAGGCTTTCAGTATGGGTAGATATCGGCAGAATTGCAGGCTATCGCCCATGCCCTGTTCGCAGACGACGATCAGAGAACGGCCCTGAAGCAGTTCACCTTGCCACTGAGGAACGATCCCCGCGAACGGGAGCGCGCCGAGTGCATCGGCAAAGACGGCGGAGCGTGCTTCGTAAAGGCGCCATCCGTCTTCATAATTGCCCTGATGCAAACGTACAAGACCAAGATTCCAAAGGCACTCCGCATGCGTCGGGGCAATGCGCAGTGCTTCCCCAAGTACGTCGGCGGCGGCTTGCAACCGTCCCTTCAAACGATGCGCATGGAAGATTCCCTGGCAGGCTTCGATGTAAGCCGGGCTTGCTGCGCCGACGCGCTTGAGCACGTCGATGGCCTCGTCCTCGCGCTGGATTACGCGTAACACGCCACCGAGATTAAGGTTGGCAATTGCGTGAGAGGGATCGATTTCGAGCGCTTTTCGCAGCGATGCTTCGGCGTGCGCCAGTCGCTCGCGCTTCTGGTACGCAACGCCCAGATTGACGTGAGCATCGATACATAGCGGATCGAGATCGAGCGCTCGAACGCAGGCTTCGTGTGCGGCTTCGTGTTGGCCCAGACCGATCAGTGCCGCGGCGAGACCGCTATGCGATTGAGGCTCTCGCGGAGCGAGCGTCACAGCTTGCCGATAATACGACGCCGCTTTGCGATACCGCGCTTCAAGCAGATTCAAGCGGCCCAAGTGCCGATATATCTCGCCGTTGGCCGGATCCAGGAAGTGCGCGTGCCGCAGAGTCGCCTCGGCCTCCTGCTGTCGGCCGGAATCCATCAGCACGACGGCAAGGCTTGCCTGGGCTTCGACAAAATCGGGCCGCAACGAGATCGCCGCGCGAAACGCCGCTTCGGCGTCACTTAGCCGTTGCGCACGCAACCATAATACGCCGAGGTTGTAGTGTGCCTGTGCGTTCGACGGATCAAGCACGATTGCACGCCGGAATGCGACTTCAGCCCTATCGCGCCGGTTCAGCGCAGTAAGCACCGTGCCAAGGCTGTCCTGGTACAGCGCCAGCTCGGCGAATCCAATGGCCATGCTGATCAGCTTCTCAGCGGTGTCCAGCGCACCCTTGTTGAATTCGACGAGGCCAAGGAGATGAAGCGCGTCGGCGTGCTGCGGATTCAACTGAAGAGTGTGTTGATATCCAGTCGCGGCTTCATCGAGGCGCCCGGCCTGATGAGCGGCGAGCGCGTTCTGAAAATGGGGTATAGCGGGTGTTGGCACCGGCGGAAGTGTCACATTCGAGGAGGTCGGGATCGTAACGTGGATGCTTCCTGGCGGGTTCGCGATTCGCCCGAAACTTGCCCCGAATCAGTAGATTGCGCGTCCGGCAGGCAGTGGCTGAATTTGCGCGACGCCACGAATGTCTAGAATGCCTGGTCGTCTTGCGACTTTCATTAAATTCCCGGCTTCCCGGCAGTTCAATATCTAATCTCAGCGATGGCTCTACCCGACGCGTTTTACGATTCCGTGGCTGCATTAATCGAGACGGAGCAATTTAGCGTTGCGCTCAATACAGTTGAGTCGCAAATTGCCGAGTGGCCTCTCGATGCGAGATTGCTGAATCTCGCAGGCGTCTGTCATTACGGAATGGACAGGAAACTCCATGCCGCGCAGTGCTGGCAACAAGCAATCATTCACAGTCCAGACGATGCCCAACTTCATAGCAACCTCGGCCTTGCGTTTCGCGATCTCGGGCAGCTCGTGAGCGCGGAAGCGGTACTGCTCAAGGCGCTCGAAATAGATCCGGAATGTGTAAATGCGCTGAATAATCTGGGCATGGTTCTGCTCGATCTCGAGCGTGCGGAGGAGGCGGAGCGGGTCATTCGTCGCGCGGTGTTGCGCGACCCGCAATCTTCACAGGCACATCGCAATCTTGGGCTGATCTTTGAAGCGCTTCGAAGGTTACCCGAGGCAGAGCAGGTGTTCCGGCAGACACTGGCCAGCCACCCCGAGCAAACCGCGCTCTATGGCGATCTCGCCAGGGTACTGCGCGGCCAGGGGCGGTATGCCGATGCGGAGGAGTCGTTCCGGCAGGCCGCCGCCGCGCGGCCGGACTCGATCGAAGCGCGCTCGAACCTGGGCACGTTTCTTCGCGAATTGGGCCGCCTGCACGAGGCCGAAGCTTTACATCGCCAGACGCTCGCCAATCATCCAGACGCCGGCCATGCATGGAACGATCTCGGTATCGTAGTGCACGATCTCGGCGATTTGCAGGCCGCCATCGCTCATTTCGAGCGCGCGGTGGCGCAGAGCCCGCATGATGCGAGGGTGCGTCTCAACCTGGCCTATGCGTTACTCGCCGCAGGGCGCTATAGCGAAGCGTGGCCGCAATTCGAACAAGCTTCGGCCACTGGCGTGACTGAATCACCAAAGCGCGCTCCGGGGATTGACTGGCTATCGTCTGCTACATGGGACGAAAACGCATGCCTTGGCAAGCAGTCCCTGCTTGTGCTGCATGAAGAAGGCCTCGGCGATGCGCTGCAATTCTGCCGATACCTGCCACTCATGCTCGCGCGCTTCAGGCGTGTCGGCTATGTCTGCCCCAAACCGCTTCGACGCCTGTTCGCACAGTCACTGTGCGAGCGCTGGCCTGACATTGTGTTACTCGATGCCTTGCCTGCTGACTCTTCGATGTGGGATTACCAGACCCGCTTGCTTTCGTTGCCGATGTTAAGCAGAACGTGTCTCGATACTGTTCCCGCGCCGTTGCCGTACCTGTTTGCTCTCGCTGAGCAGGCGCGCCCCTGGCACGAGAAGCTGGCCGCCCTCGGTGATGATGGCTTGCCGCGAATTGGCGTCGTATGGGCTGGCGGTAACACGCATTCAGTTCCGGATGCACAGCGCAGCATTGCGCCGGAGACATTCGCAACGCGCCTGCTGGACTGGCCCGGCGCACATTGGATCAGTTTGCAGAAAACGGATACGGCAGCGAAGCAACTATTGCCTGCACATCGCGCGAACCTGGTGGACTGGATGGAAGACGTCCGCGATTTCGCCGATACGGCTGCTTTGATCAGCGGTCTCGATCTTGTTATTTCGGTCGATACGTCTGTCGCGCACCTGGCAGCTGCAATGGGCAAGCCTGTATGGGTTCTCAATCGCTATGCAGGCTGTTGGCGCTGGCTGCGCAACAGGGATGACAGTCCCTGGTATCCTGGGTTGCGTCTGTTCACGCAAAAGCAGCGCGGGAATTGGGAAGAGGTTCTAAAGCGGTGCCGGCACGAACTGGAAATGCGGGAGATGGCGGATTAGCTTTCCTTTCCCTCCAGCAACCCGCTCAACGTCTGCAACAACTTCTGCGCCGGATACGGCTTATCCAGAATCGCGGCGAACAGCGCGGGATGCGCGCGCGCCGACGCGCCCAGCGCCGCGCTCGACAGAATCACCGGAATATGGGCGAGCGCCACATTCGCCTTGAGCGCGCGCGCCAGTTCGAGGCCCGACATGGCCGGCATCATGTAATCCGTGATGACGGCGTCGGGCACGACGCGGCCGATCAGGTCGAGACCGTCCACGCCATTGCGGGCGACATGCACGATATAGCCCGCGTCTTCCAGAAAGAAGGCGAGAAAATCAGTTATCAGGGTTTCGTCGTCGACTACAACGATGGTCGTCATTCCGGCTCACTCTCGTTCCCTGCCGCGAGCCCTGCGGGCTCATCCAGCCATGCGGCGGCGACTGCTTTCAGCGGGATGGTTTGTCGGAAACTGCCACGCTGGTATCCCTGACCAACACCGAAGTGGCATTCGGAATAATGAGCTTGGTCAGCGCCGGCGCAAACGCGCTGTCCCTGATCTTGATGACCTTCATGCTTTGATACAGCGCGTCGTCGGCTTCTTCGAGCTGCATGCCGATGACGTTATCGAACAGGCTCAGCGCCTCCGGCGAGGTCATGTTCATCGCCGTGGCGCTCAATTCCTTGGTTTCCCACGTGCACACCGTCGTCACATCCATGACGCGAAGCTGGTTGGTCAGCGCGGCAAGAAACTCGGTGAAGCGGTGATGGTCGACACTTGCCCGCGCGAAGCCCGCCAGACCGTCGATCACGAGTCGGCGCACGTTGCGTGCCCGCACCGCATCGAGCAATTGATACGCGAGGTTGTCGATGACGTTCTCGGTCAGCGGATTCCAGAGCACGGTCAGGGCCTGGGAGGCGACCAGCGCATCCATATCGATGCCAAGCGCGGCCGCCTTGCTGGTCAGACGCGCCGGTGTTTCGTAGAAGCCGAAATGCAGCGCGGGCTCTTCCGGTGTCGCGAGGCGCAGGAAATTCAGGCCGAAACTGGTTTTGCCGCTACCGCCAGGCCCGACGATCGCCGTAGCCGAAAATGCGGGCAGACCGCCCTTGATGCGGATATCGAGTTCGTCGACGCCCGAAGAAACCCGCTCGCTCGGTGCGTGATCTTGCCCAACGGGGCGGCTATAAAGCGATTCGAGCCGCGGAAACACGGTGATGCCGGCATCGCTGATCTCGTAGTGATGCAACCCGCCGAGCGACGCGCTGCCACGCGATTTCGACACGCGCATGCGCCGCACGGTGCGCGAACCAAACAGCTCTTCTTCGAGCTGCAGCACGCCGTCGACCATGGTGTGTTCGGGGCTCGATTCGTCGATGCGGGCGCTGGTGAGGAACAGCACGGTGCAGCCGCTGAACGACGCATGGCCTTGCAGTTCGGCCACAAATGCCTTCACGTCGAGCGAGCTATGCGTGCTTTCGCGCGCGTTGAGCAGGCCGTCGAGAATCAGCATCGTCGTGCCCTGGCGCGCCATTTCCTTGCGCAGCAGATCGACGAGTGCGCTCAGGCCATCGACGCGCAGCGTGCGAAAAAGGCTCAGATAGGTGACTTCCTTGCCGACGAGTTCGGCATCGTAAAACTCGAGCGCCGACAGCGACTGGAACAGGCGGTCATGCGATTCGGCCAGCAGCGTGATGTAGAGAACCTTGCCGCCTTGCTTCGCCTGGGCGAAAGCAATCTGATTGGCGAGAATGGTTTTGCCGGCGCCTGGCCGCCCCTGAAGAATGTACGCCGAGCCGGCAATCAGGCCGCCGCTCAGAATGGGGTCGAGCCCGGGTACATCACTATGCAACCGCGTCAGAGTCTGATGCATCGCTTGAGCTGATTCGTCGAAGAGAATAGCCGGCTGGCCGGCAGGATCTGGCGCGCTTCGCAGCGGGGAAGCCAAGGAAACGGTCGTCGTGCGGGCAGCTGCGCCTGCCGACGGTTCCGAACCAGCATTATGCGGCAAAGGGCCAGCTCATGGCGACTGGCGCTTGCGTGGCGCTTGCGTTGGACTGGCCCGAAGCGTGCAGTGGCGTCGGGCCGCGGGCGCAGCGAGAGAGCGATGACGGGAGGTGAATCAGTCGGGCGAACCCATGCTCGACTGCAAATAGTTTTGCAGGCCAACCTTATCGATCAGGCCGAGCTGTGTTTCGAGCCAGTCGATATGGTCTTCCGTGTCGTCGAGAATTTCGACGAAGATCTCGCGCGAAACGAAATCGCGCACCGATTCGCAATAAACAATGGCTTCCTTGCATTGCGCCTGCGCGATGCGTTCGAGCTTGAGATCGCATTCCTGCGCCTCTTTCACGTCTTCGCCCACCAGCAGCTTGCTGAGGTCCTGCAGATTCGGCAAGCCGTCGAGCATGAGAATGCGCTCGATCAGTTTGTCGGCGTGCTTCATTTCCTCGATCGATTCGTCGTACTCATGTTTTCCCAGCGCCGTTAAGCCCCAGTGTTTATAGAGCCGCGCGTGCAGGAAATATTGATTGATCGCCGTGAGTTCGTTTTTCAGTTCGGCGTTCAGATAGGCGATGACTTTGGGATCGGATTGCATGACTCTCTCCAGATCGATTATTCAGACCTTGATTTATCAGACCTTTGGTGGGGCTTCGACGGGACGCATAGCAGGAGCATAGTCACTCTGCGGCCACAGCGCATGAACGGGAGTGGCAACGAGATGCATTCTTTTTTCCCGTATGCGATTTCATGCGCGCGAACCGGAAATTCGACTCGGTCCCTCTATGCGTCCAGTGCCGTATGTTTAGAAACGATGACGCAGGCCGATCGTGGCCGCGACCTGATTGTTCGTCGACGAAGGCGTGAGCGTATTGATAGCGGCTACGTTCGCGATGGCCGTGCCATCGGCGCTATAGCCGAGCGATCCTGATGCGTGCTGATAAACCGCGGCGGCATAGACGTCGGTGCGCTTGCTGAAAGCGTAATCGGTGCCCAGCATGAACGTGTGCCACTTCGGGCTGTTGTTGCCGCTGGCGGAGCCGGTCACGGTGCCGTCGGTGTACGTATAGGAGCCGACCATCGAAAGCGCCGGCGAGAAGTGATAGGCGCCGTTGATTTCGTAGTTGTCGAGATGCAGATTCATTCCCGTCATACCGGGCAAGGGCGCGCTGCCGCCGCTCGAAAGACCTTGCAGGCCGTCGATCTGCGAATGCGTCCAGACGAAGCCCATTTCCGCGGGGCCAAACGCATATTTGACGCCCACGCCGTATGTGCGCTGTTCCTGCGCGGAGATATTCACGTCGGCCGATGCCGCGCTATCGCTCGCGCCGAGCGAGCCGGAGTTGTTCACCTGGGAATAGCCGGCCGCAACCTTCAGCGGACCATTGCCGTACGTCGCGCCCACGCTCCACGAGCGGCCGTTCGCGAAGCCGTTGGCATCGTTGCTGAAGCCATACAGACCGCCGAATTGAAGGCCTTGATAATTCGCGCTCGTGTATTTGATCGAGTTCTTGATCGAATAGGTCTGGTCGAGGTTGTCGTTATCGAATGGATGGCCCGCGAGATTGGCGCCATAACCCGACCCCGATGCCGAGATCGGCCCGAGGTAGTCGGTCATGGGATCGTATTGCCTGCCGAGCGTGAGCGTGCCGTATCGGCTGCTTTCGATGCCGACATACGACTGGCGATTGAAGCCGCTTTCGCCGTTCTTGTAGCCGCCGCTGCTGAGATCGAAGCCGCTTTCGAGCCTGAAGACCGCTTTCAGGCCGCCGCCCAGATCTTCCGCGCCGCGCAGGCCGAAGTAGTTATCCGACATGGCGCCGCTGCCTTGTGCCCACAGGCTGCCGCCGCCCGAGTTGTTGGAATAGACGAGTCCCGCGTCGAGCGAACCATAGAGGGTAACGGTGCTTTGTGCGTACGCGCTGGTCGCAAACACGGCGAGAACGCCAGTGAGAATGAGGGTTTTTTTCATGCTTACACTCCGGTCAGTACCTGGATGAATCTCACGGTCGAATACGTTGCTATTCGGGTTCGTGATCGGTTGATTCGCTGCGGAGTGTATGCCTGGGATTCCTGCAATTCTCTTCAATTACCTAAACAATGACGCGGTGTCGATTTCTGTTTCCGCACTAATCAAGATAAGTGTCTGCATTTAAAAGGTTTTCTCTTTTATTAATTTGTTTATCGATGTATGTCGGGTGAAACATATGTTGTTGACGGGCGACGATATGAAAAAACCGCACGGGATAGAGATTGTCGTCGGCGTGTGAATCAAAGGACAATGTCGCCGGTTCATCGCATTGGCGATCGGGTTTTACGAGGGTAGCCGCGCGATCAGCCAGCGATAGAGCCGGTTGAGCGTGGGTACGACGCGCCGTTCGCACCAGTCGAGAGTGGGAATGGTCAAGTCGACAAGCAACGCACTCGCAATAAAGCCCGCGAGCCAAGGTTCGATTTGCGGCCAGTCGGTGATGGCTCTTTGCGCGAGGAAACTGCCTCCTACGAGCGATATGCAAAAGTAGATTGCCGTGCGCCACTTGGAGTGGCTGCGCGAACGGGTCAGATACACGAGGGCTCCGCAGACTACGCCTAATATCCGCGCGCAATCGGCGTTTGCGTATGACCCCGCGGATACGCAGGCTTCGTTCATCTGCACGGCCAGACAGGAGAGCGGCATGGCGTTGTACTCCGCATATCCGAACGGAAACACACGACCGCGCCAGGCGCGGCGCTGCCGTGTGTCGACGATTAACTCGGCGTCAAGCGTCAGGAGCCGTTACGCCGGACCGCGATCGATCCATACTTTGGAATCCGAAGCCTTGGTTCCCGTGCAACTGGGATTGCCAGGCTCGTCGTATTGCGTTGCCCACCATTGCGAGAAATATGTGTGCAGACCCTGGCCGCGATAGTTGTGCGTGACCGTCGAGCCACCCGGATAGGACTGCGGGAGCCACGATCCCATATCGCCCGCACCAGCTACGGTAACGGTCGCGAGTGCCGATGAAGCCGGCCCGCTGCCGCCGTTGCCCGTGACCGTGAGTTGAACGGCGTATTGCGTCGTGGACTGGACAGTCGGCGCAGTGACACTCACGCTCATTTGCGTCGAGCCGTCGAAGCTCAGTCCCGGTGCGCTCCACAGATAGGTCAAGGCGCCCGGCCCGGTCGACGAAGCGCCGGAGAGCGATAGTGTCGCGCCACTGGTGACATTCGTTTTGCCCGTGATGACGGCGTTGACTGTCGGGGCATTCGCGGGCTTCGCCTCGAGGTAAATCGTATCGCTCGATGTCGATGTGCCGTCGTTGACCGAGAGCTGCACCAGGTAGTCTGTCACCTGCGTAACCGAGGGCATCACGCCATCGACGGTAACGGTCTTCGCACTGTCGAACGGCAGGCCCGGCGCGCTCCACGCGTAGCTCAGCGGATTGCCGTCCGGGTCGAACGATTTCGCGCCCGACAACTGGAACGACGTGCCCGAATCCAGTTGCACCAGCATGCGAGCGACCGGCGGCTGGCCGCTCTGTGACTTCACCGTCAGCGAGACCTGGTCGGTGTTACTGGCGCCTTTACCGTCGGATACGCTCAGGCTGACCGCATAGCTCGTGGCCGTACCTTGCGGCACCGCGCCCGATACTTCTACCGTGGTGGCATTGTCGAAAGGCAGGCCCGGCGCGGACCACAGCCAGGTCAGCGGGTCGCCGTCCGGGTCGCTCGAGCGCGTGCCGGAATAGGTAACGGTGTCGCCCGCGAACGCCTCCGTGGGGCCGTCGATTGCCGCAACGGGCGGCCGGTTGCCCTGTGCGTTGATGCTCAACACGGTCTGCACGGAGTTGGTTCCGCCTTTGCCGTCATTCACCGTCAAACCGACCGTGTAACTCTTCGCGCTGCCCTGAGGCACCTTGCCGGAGACCTGCATCGTGCTTGCCTTGTCGAACGGCAATCCGGGCGCCGACCACTGATAGCTCAAAGGATCGCCATCAGGATCGCTCGAACGGCTGGCGCTATATGTCACCGTATCGCTCACATTGGCCTGTGTCGGACCGTCGATGGCCGCGACGGGTGGCTGATTGCCCGCATCGACATTAATGCCCTTGAAATAGAACGGCGCCATATCGACGACTTTCTTCGAGAGCGTATTGCCCAGACCTTCGCGCGCGGCGTTCACCAGTACGCCCGCATCCATGTCGATCGTCCAGGTAAATAGACCGGCCAGACCTTTCTGGCGGACATACTCGCCTTTGGCTTTGACCGTGCGCGGCGTATCCACGGAAAGAAAGAGTTTCGACGTCGAGCTATATAAATAGTCGGCGTCGGCGACTTCGTCGGTATAGACGCTGTAGCCGCTGATGCCCGTCTGGTTTTCCAGATCCAGATAGTTGTAGATCAGGTCGTACCATTCGGTCGCGCCCGATTCGAAACTGCCGGTGGTCGTGCCCGAGCCCGCGTCATACGTGCCGGCGAGCGGCGAGAAACTGGCGATCTGCGCGTTGCGTGCGCTACGGCTATAGGCTGCGTAGCCGATCGCGACGCGTTCCAGCGGAATGCCGATCTGCTCCAGATATGTGACAGCAGCATCGATGCTGAATTCGCTGGGGTCGCCAGGATGGCTCGGATGCAGGTTCGTGTGGTGCGCGAGCTTCGGCGCCCATGGCGTGCCGAAGAAGTCGTAGGTCATCAGATTGAAGCGGAATACACCGGCGTCGAGCATGGCCTTGAGATTGGCCTTTTTCATTTTTTCCACATCGGCGGACGCGGCGATACTGATGTTGACGTCGGTTCGCCCGGCATTATCGAGTGCCGTGCGCAATTCGCCGATAAGCGCGGCGAAATTCGGCGCGTCGGCATCGGAATAGGTATTGCCCGTGTCGCCGGGTGCGGCGGGATATTCCCAATCGAGATCGAAGCCCTTGAACATCGGAAAACGTTGCAGGATATCCAGCAGGCTTGCGATTAGCGTAGCGCGCCGCGATTGATCGGCGACGACCCAATGGAACGCCTCGCTCATCGTCCAGCCGCCCACGCTGAACGAGAGAATCAGATTGGGATTGGCCGCCTGAACCTTGCGCAGGCCACCCAGTACGCCCTGCGCGGTCTTTTGGTAAAAGAGCGCCTTATAGTCTTCGCCGATATACGAGGGGAAGCCGCAATTGCGATAGGAGGCCACATCGCCCCACGGATCGACGAAGGTCGCCTCGTCCGTCGTGCGGCCGAATGCCTTGGCCGCACCATCGATCGTGTCGCTCATCTCGCCCTTGTCGCCGATTATGCCCGCGAAGCCCAGGATCAACGTGTCGTAGGCGGTGGCGCTGAGCAGCATCAGATCGATGCCGCGTCCGCAGCCGCCATCCGAAAAGTCGCCGTCATAGCGGCCGTCGTACTGGGACCAGTCCGTGTAATAGCCAAACACCTTTTTGTCGTTGGGCGCGTAGTCGTTATAGACTCGCTTCGCCACACGCCCCGAGGTGTAGCTGAATTGCTGGACCTCCTTGGCGGGATCGTAGTGGTTCTGCTGATACTTCTTTTCGGTTGCGCCTTTCGCGCCGGATTTATCGCCGGGGTCGCCGTTGTACACCAGCTTGCTGTTAGGGCGGCCGCCTTGCGGCTGGGCGTCTTCCTGAGTGCGACGGTTGTTCATTGCGGACCTCGTTCAAAGTAGAAGGGATCGCCCCCCAGACCCTTTGCATGTGTCCGGGCGACAAGGCCATCTTCTGGACGCCGGTCGTGCGAGAACATGGAATAGCCATGGAAAACAACATGTCCGCGATGTCGTACTTTGCGCTGCCGGTTTCTGCATTCCTATTTCCGCCGTAATACACCCGCGTTCACGTTCCTCCATGGTTCCACATGGGCCGCGGCTGCTATGGTGCGCACCGTCAAGGAATGGGGAACCGACATGAACAACGACAGCCGCATCATCAAGTTCGACTGGCGTGGCGATCGCATCTGCTGCGGCCATATAAGCGTGCGCGTCTCGGGCCAGGAGAAAGAGGCTTTGCGCTTTCTCGTGACGGAATCCGGGCAACTGTGCGACCGGGAAGCGCTTATGCACGCCGTATGGGGTTCTCGCGCAACGCAGATGGACGTGCTTTATCTGACGCAACTGATTTATCGACTGCGTAAATCACTCAAACCGATTGGCATGGACGGCCATATCGTGACCATGCCGCGGGCGGGATATCGTTTCGATCCAGACGGTTTGCATATCGATTTCGAAGCGGCGGACCCTGACGCCGCCGAGCCGAGAAACGCAGATCCGGATTCATTCGATGTCAATAATCGGGAGTGCTTGAGTCATAGAAGTGCGCAAGATTCAGGATGTTTACCTCTCATTCAAGCCGAAGCCGGCACCGTGACTTTCGCGGGCGCGACCGTCTATCTGACGCGCTTCGAACGTGCCCTGTTGCAGACATTGCTCGATCAACCCGATATCACGCTGGGACGCGAGCGCTTGATTGCGAGTGTCTGGGGCGACGATGTCTCCGTCGATACAGAGCGGCTCACCCGTCTTGTGTCGAGACTGCGGCGGTCCTTGCATCCGCTCGGACTTTCGCGGCGACTCATCTATGTCCCGGACGGTGGCTACCGGTTCAGTACTTGCGATGCGGCGGGAGAACGCAAATCGGAGCCGATCTGCGCAGCGGGTGACGGCGTGTTACGAGCGGGATCGGCCGTGTGGATCGATCGGTGCCAGCGTGGCGCGCGGTTCGCGATACGGCTGGCGGCAGTTTATGCAGGCGTACTGCGCCATAGTGTGTTGCTTTGGCTCGCCGTTCTTTGCGGCACCGCGCTGCTTCTGATCGTCAAGGGATGGGCGACCGCCACGCCCACGGTGGAAGTGCGATCCGCCTCTACTACGCGATGCACGCAGGCGTACGTTCACGATGTCTTTGCAAGGAACGTCGAAACATTGGTGGCGACAAATGGCGCGCATTTGTCGCCAGTCGCGGTAGACGGTACGTGGCGCCAGATCGTCGTCGAATTGCGTCAGGCAGGTTGCCGTAGCGTCGCGACGAGTACCTCGGGCCCTGCGCATTGAGCCGTTGCGCGTGCATGACGGAATATCGGTCACGAAAGCGCCGACATAACCTGACATAACTTTCCAATAGATTTGAATATTCCCCGCATTTAAAGTGACTTCGCCCTCGCGTTCTATGGGTGCGACATTCACGGCCCGTCTGAATAGTGAATCTCTGGAAGATCGAATTTGTCAGGTGTACGGCGAGGCGATGCCTGAAGTGGAGTTAGCACTGCTATGAAGTTATCAAACCTAAAGCGACTGACGACAGCCGCTACTGTCATTGCGAGTCTGGCCGGATGCGCCGCGGTGCCGCCGGCTTATCCCACGGTCATGGCACTTCCGCAGAGCGGAAAGCCGCTCAGCGAATTCCAGCAAGACGACGCGGGTTGCCGGACTTACGCCGCTCAGCTCGTCAATCCGGTTGCCAGCGCGCCAGCCGTAGCCAACGCGGGTCTGGCCGCGCCTGTGGTGGGCGCGGCGGGTGGGGCGGCGGCCGGTGCGCTGATCGGTCTGGGCGCCGGTAACGCGGGGGCCGGGGCGGCGATAGGCGCTGGCGCCGGGTTACTGCTTGGAAGCGTAGCGGGTCAGCAGCAACATGGAGCGAGCCAGGCGGCGCTGCAGCAGCAGTATGACAACGCCTACGCCCAGTGCATTGTTGCGCACGGCGACTCGATTGCCAGCCCCGCTCCGCGTCCGGCGGTCGTTGCCGTACCCACGATGGTCTATGCACCCGCGCAGATCTACTACGCGCCCTGGTAAAAAGGCTGGCTGTTTGCGATCCAGTTAAAGAGCAATCTTCGCAAATTGATATGTCATGACATGTTTTTAAAGAGTGTCTTCTTATTTAACGATTAAACGCTGCCAGAAACAGGAATGACCAATCGTTTTCTGGCAAGTTATCTCCTATCGAGCGTAACAAAATGAAACGCATTCTTTTGGCATTGCTGGGCCTGTTGGCTACAGCAACCACTCCGGCACAAAGCCGGCAACAGCAAAAACCTGCAGCCCGCTTTGCGGCGGTCGACGTCATTCGCCATGTCAGATGGCATCAACGCGGCCTGCAGCCGATTCCTGTTGCACTGACCAGCGGAAGACACGGCAAGACGCAGAAACGAGCGTGAGCGACTGGCGGCGCCTCCCTCGCCAGACTGAGAAACGGAAATAGCAATGAGTCATGGTCTGAGCGGTCGCATTCTGGTACTCGACGACGATCCGGAGATACGCAATATGTTGCTGCGTTTTCTATCCGGGCAGGGATTCGATGTTCGCACGGTCAAGGACAGCGGTCAGCTCGACATGTTTCTCGAGCGCAATCCTTACGACCTGCTGATCCTCGACATCATGATGCCGGACGAAGACGGCCTCGCGGTTTGCAGGCGTCTACGCAGCCAGGGGCAAATGATTCCGATCCTGATGCTGACCGCACGCGGCGATCCGATCGATTGCGTGGTTGGGCTGGAGATGGGTGCCGACGACTATCTCGGCAAGCCGTTCCTGCCGAGCGAACTGGTCGCGCGTGTGCGCGCATTGTTGCGCCGCAAGCGGGTCACTTTCTGGCAACAGCGCGAGCAGGGTGGCGGATTTTCGGATGATGGCGTTGCACTGCGCATCGGCAACTGGTTGTTCAAGCCTCAACGCGAGGAACTGACCAGAGATGGCGAAGCGGTGGAGATCGGCACGGCTGAAATGCGTCTGCTCTGCGCGCTGGCGGAAACGCCTAATCGCGCAGTCAGCCGCGAAAACCTGATCGAGCGCGCACACGGGCGCGATTACGAGGCGAGTTCACGGAGCGTCGATGTCCAGGTGCTACGCCTGCGCAAGATTATCGAAGCGGAAATCTCATCCCCGCGCCTGATTCGCACGGTCTGGGGCGTGGGTTACATGCTGGTTGCGAAGTTCGAGTCCTGATCGCCAGCGAACGCCTGCCGGAGAAGGCTCATGTCATTCTGGTATCGATCGTTGCTGGTCCGTAATGCGCTCGCATTGGTTGCGCTGGTGCTGGTCAGCCAGGCGTTCGCGCTGACCGCTTACCTGTTTTTCGTGCAGCGTCCGAGAATCGACGCGGCTGCATTGTTGACGGCATCGCAGATTGCCACGGTCACCCGGCTACTTGCCGCGTTATCCGAAACCGAGCGCGAGCAGCAACTTCTCGCGATTAACGGCGTAGAGCAAAACGCGGTGCCGATGGTGGTCAATGAAAGCACGTTCCCGGCAAATGCCGTCGCGCGCAGATTCATTGCGCAGTTGTCGTCCGAACTGGGCTCGAGGGATCAGATTCTGATTGGCCGCGATGAGAGCCGGCGTATCTGGGTTCGCTTGAATGTCGCCGATAGTCACTACTGGATGCTGTTGGCGGGTGCGCCGAATACGATTCCCAGTCTTTCGTGGACCTTGATCTGCCTGATCCTGAGCGTGGCGACGTTTCCCGCCTTGTTCGCTTTTCTGATTCATCGTCCTGTCGAACGATTTCTGCTGCGGCTTGCTCATCTGGCAGGATTGATCGAACGCGGCAACTGGCCCGAAACGATGTACATCAAAGGTCCGCGCGAACTGGAGATGGTTGCGGGCGCATTCAATCGGATGGCTTCTACGCTGCAGGAACTGGAAACCACACGCGCTGAAATGCTCGCCGGTATTTCGCACGATATTCGCACGCCGCTAACGAAACTGCGCATGGTGGTTTCCGCGCCGGAGTCGGTGGAATATCCATTGGAAAGCGCCGAACGCTTTATCGATGAGATCGACCTGATCGTCCAGCAATTTATCGATTTCGCGCGCGGCTGGGGCAGCGAGGCCGCCACAACCGGCGATCTGAACGGCTTGATCGAACGTCTGGCGCAAGACTATGCGGGACTGGGCTACAACTTTGAACTGTCGCTGGATGCGTTGCCGCGCTTCCCGTTTCGGCCCACCGGAATGCAGCGCCTTTTGACGAACCTGCTGACGAACGCGGCGGTATACGGCCGCGTTGGGCTTGCCGTGAAAACGCGTGTGGCGAACGGCTTCGTGATTGTCGAGGTCGACGACAAGGGTAGCGGTGTGCCCGAAGCCTTGCTGCCGCTTTTAAAACAGCCTTTTCGACGCGGACCGCAGAGCGAGCAACGTGGCGGCACGGGACTCGGCCTCGCGATTGCCGATCGCATTGCCGGCCAGCACGGCGGCACGCTGAAGCTGATGCCGAACACACCGCATGGTTTTCGGGCGAAGGTCAGCCTGCCGATTGTTTGAACCGGTTTTATCCCCGCCAAAGTCTGGAGATAGGCAGTGAATCTAAACGTAATAAAAAACGCGATTTTCGTGTTGTTGTTCTCATTGATGTCGGCCTGCACGAGTATGGCGGATAACCCATCCGCGATCGGACTCAATCCGCACGAAAAGCTGGCGTCCGACGCGCGGGACTCGCTGAAATTGCTTTATGCCTCCTCGCCGAAAGCCAAGCAACTTGCCCGCCATGCAAACGCCATCCTTATCTTTCCCGATGTGCTGAAAGGCGGCCTGATTGTCGGCGCCGCTGGCGGCGACGGCGTGTTGCTCAGACCCGATGGCACGGTGATGGGCTACTACAACGCGACATCGCTCACTTACGGGCTTCAGGCCGGCGCACAGGAGTTTTCGGAAGCGATGATCTTGATGAGTCCCGCGGCGCTCAGCTACTTGCAGAGCACCGGAGGATTGTCGATTGGCACTGGCCCAACGGTGGCGATTATCGACGTAGGCATGGCGAAGGATGTGTCGACCACCACGCTTCGGTCCGACGTCTACGCATTCGTATTCGGCCAAAAAGGATTGATGGCCGGCCTGGGGTTGCAGGCGCAAAAGATCACGCGGCTGTCGAATTGACGGCGCGCGATCCGGTTCAGGCCTGAGATTGCCGATGACTCGAATAGCGCAATGCTTGATCGTCGCGATTGCTTTGAGCGTGCTGCTCTTTGCTGGCCGTCACGATCGGCGCGCACCAGAAATTCTGGCGCGGGACAGTTCGGTGGTCGATGTCATCACCGTTCGTCCGCGCAATATTCCCGTCATTCTCGATTACATCGGTCAGACCGAATTGACGCAACGCGTCGCAATCAGCGCGCGCGTGAACGCAATTTCAAAGAAGTGCATCTACCGTGCAAGCGAAGGGGAGCGTCCCGACAGTGCCATGCTTCTCGTCGATCAAAAGCGCTACGAAGTCGCGCTGGAAACGGCAAATGAACACTATGTGCGCGCGGGCATGCGGCTTGATTTTGCCCATGCGAGGGTGGATCGACTGCGCAATCTCGCCATGAAAAACTCACTAAGCCTGCGGGTATTCGACGAGGCAATCGAGGAGGAACGCGCAGCGGCCGCTGCCATGAAAATCGCGCGCGAGAAGGTCGAATCCGCTCGACGCAATCTGGGCTTCACCACCGCTATTTCGCCGGTTAGCGCGCTGGCAAGTTGCGTGAGAAAAGCGCCAGGCGCGTCTTCCAATCCGGACGGCGCGCTGCTTTCCTATGTCATCAAACTCGACCCTTTGTGGATCAACTTTTCGCTATCGGCTGACGATCTAATGAATCTGCGTGCGCAGATGCAAGGCAGTGCATTGTTGCTGCCGGGAGCCGGTAAACTCGACGCAGTCGTGGTGCTTGCCGACGGCAGCATTTATCCACAACGCGGCCAGGTGACGTTCACCGATACCGAACGCAATCCGAAGGTTCGAAGTTATCTGATCCGGGCGGAAATTCCCAATCCCGCCGGTTCGCTGCGCCCCAGCCAGTTTGTCCGCGTCAAGCTGCTGGGCGCGACGCGCGCCAACGCAATTGCCGTGCCGCAGAACGCATTGCGCGAGGGCCCGCGCGGCGCCTATGTGTGGATTGTCGATAGCAACAGCCGGGCGCGTAAGCGTCCGGTCGAACCCGGCGAGTGGAACGGCAGCGCATGGCTGATCCGTTCCGGCCTGAAGGATGGCGATCGTGTTATTGTCGGCAGCATCGTTACGCTGATCGATGGTGCCCGCGTGAAAGCGAATTCTGTGCCGATACCGCCGGCCACCGCGAATCTGGCAAACGGCGCGCCTGCGAATATAGGCTAGGCTCGCAAGCGCCGGTGAAATCCCAAAGGAGAACGCAATGGCAGAACTGATGACGTGCCTGTGGTTCGACGAAGGCCGCGCGCGCGAGGCGGCCGAATTCTACGCGGCAACCTTTCCCGATAGTCATGTCGATGCAAAGAGCGTTTCGCCTATCGAAGGCATCGGTCAGGGCGCCGAGTTGACGGTGGAATTCACCGTGCTCGGAAAACGTTTCGTAGGACTGAATGGCGGGCCGAACTACAAGCCCAGCGAGGCAACGAGCTTCATGGTGCTGACCGACAATCAGGAAGAAACCGATCGATACTGGAATGCGATCGTCGGCAATGGCGGCACGGAAGTGGCCTGCGGCTGGTGCAAGGACCGCTGGGGCTTTGCCTGGCAGATAACGCCGAAGCGCCTGCTCGAACTGGTCAGACACGCCGATAAGGAAGTGGGCCGCCGCGCGATGGAAGCGATGATGCAGATGAAGAAAATCGATATCGCTGGCATCGAGCGCGCGGCGGCTGCGTAATATCAACGACTCACATGTTCGGATAGTTCGGTCCGCCGCCGCCTTCCGGCGTGACCCAGACGATGTTCTGCGTCGGGTCCTTGATATCGCAGGTCTTGCAGTGCACGCAGTTCTGCGCGTTGATCTGCAGACGATCGGCGTTTGAATCGTCTTTCACGAATTCATAGACGCCGGCCGGGCAGAAGCGCGCCTCTGGGCCTGCGTAGGTAATCAGATTGATGCTGATCGGTACGGTCGTGTTTTTCAGCGTCAAATGCGCGGGCTGATTCTCTTCGTGATTGGTGTTCGAGATGAACACCGAAGAGAGCCGGTCGAACGTGAGCTTGCCGTCAGGTTTCGGATACTCGATCGGCTTGCATTGTGACGCGGGTTTCAGCATCTCGTTGTCGCGATGCTGGTGATGCAGCGTCCACGGCACATTGCCGCCCAGCAGTTTCTGCTCGATGCCGACCATCAGCGTGCCCAGATACAGGCCCTTGCTCATCCATTGCTTGAAGTTGCGCGCCTTGTACAACTCTTCGTGCAGCCACGACTTCTTGAACGCTTCCGGGTAAGCCGCGAGTTCATCGCTTTGACGGCCCGCCTGAACGGCTTCGAACGCGGCTTCCGCAGCCAGCATGCCGGTCTTGATCGCCGCGTGACTGCCCTTGATACGCGCTGCGTTCAGGAAGCCCGCATCGTCGCCAACGAGCGCGCCGCCCGGGAACACGAGCTTCGGCAGCGACATCAGACCACCGGCCGTCATCGCACGCGCGCCGTACGACACGCGCTTGCCGCCTTCCAGATACTGGCGGATCGCCGGATGCGTCTTGTAGCGTTGAAACTCCTCGAACGGCGACAGATACGGATTCGTATAAGCCAGGCCGACGACAAAACCCACCATCACCTGGTTGTTGTCGATGTGGTACAGGAACGAGCCGCCGTAGGTATCGCTCTCCAGCGGCCAGCCAGCCGTGTGAATCACCAGACCCGGCTGATGCTTCGCGGGATCGATTTCCCAGAGTTCCTTGATGCCGATGCCATAAACCTGCGGATCGGCGTCCTTGCCCAGCTTCAGCTTTTCGTTGAGCTGGCGGCCAAGATGTCCACGCGCGCCTTCGCAGAACAGCGTGTACTTCGCGTGCAACTCCATGCCGAGCTGGAAATTCTCGGTCGGTTCGCCATCCTTGCCCACGCCCATGTTGCCCGTCGCGACGCCCTTGACCGAGCCATCGTCGTTGAACAGCACTTCGGCGGCCGGAAAGCCGGGAAAAATCTCGACGCCGAGCGCCTCGGCCTGCTGACCCAGCCAGCGCGTCACGTTCGCGAGGCTGATGACGTAATTGCCGTGGTTCTTGAAATTGTCGGGCAGCGCCCAGTTCGGCACGGCCTTCGCGCCCGTTTCCGAGAGAAACAGGAACTTGTCTTCCGTCACGGGGACGTCCAGCGGCGCGCCTTGCTCCTTCCAGTCGGGGAAGAGTTCGGTGAGCGCGCGCGGGTCCATGACCGCGCCCGAGAGGATATGCGCCCCGATTTCAGAGCCTTTTTCCAGCACGCACACGCCAATATCGGCGCCTTTTCCGGCAGCCAGTTGCTTCAGGCGGATGGCCGCCGACAGCCCAGCCGGGCCGCCACCGACGATCACGACGTCATATTCCATCGACTCGCGTGGGCCGTATTGCTCGACGAGCGCCTGCGTCGTCATCGGCATGAGGCCTCCGTCACGGCATCGATGGCGATCGACGCCAGTTGCGCGCCCGGACCGGAGGGCCGCAGCGCCAGTTCTTCGGGGCGGCCGCTGATCCACATCGCGTGCAGCGGCGGCAGCGTCACGCCGCGCAGCAGCGTGCTCTCGACGCTCCATTGCCCGGCGAGGCTCACCAGCAGATGCGTCGTGGCCGGCGTGACGCGCAACGAATGCGCGGCCACGCTCACACGAGCGCGCGTCACGCCACGCTTGCACATCACGTTGAGGACGTTCACCGGGCGCGCGGGCAGATTCACCCACACATGCAGATCGCCGGAAAAATGCATAGGCTGCCCCGCGCGGGCGAGCAACTGGCCGTCCTGCGAACGCAGGTCGATCATGCCGTCGTCGATGGGCAGCAGCGTGCGATCGTAGCCGGGAAACTGCGAGAACTTCGCGGCGCCGTCGAGCGTCGCGATGCTCACGCGCCACGCCGCCGCGCCATGCTGCTGCGGCCCGCGCGCAAGTGTGCGCGTCACGCCGCCGCCGTTCGCCCACGGTTCGGGCGCGAGGCGCGTGCAGTCGATGAAGCGCACGGCGGTTGTTGCATCGTCGGCGCTTTGAGTGGCTTCTGCGCTGTTGACGGCAGCGGGCGAAGTCGCGAGCAGGCGCGCGGTCATGCGCGCGACTCCGAGCCCGCAACGCGCGTTTCCAGCGCGCCGACCACATCGAACAGATCGCCCACGAGGCCCACGTCGGCGACGGAGAAGATCGGCGCATCCGGGTCCTTGTTCACCGCGACGATGAACTTCGCGTCCTTCATGCCCGCCAGATGCTGGATCGCGCCCGAGATGCCGAAGGCCACGTACACATCCGGCGCGACGCTGCGCCCGGTCTGGCCGACCTGCGCCGCGTTGGGCGCGTAGCCGGCATCGACGGCGGCCCGCGAAGCGCCAAGCGCCGCGCCGAGCGTATCGGCCAGCTTGCCCAGACGCGTCATGCTGTCGGCCGATGCGACGCCGCGTCCGCCTGCGAGCACCACGCGCGCGTTGCCCAGGTCCTGGCCGCTTTGTTCGGCGGCGCGGCGCTCGATCAGACGTGTGCGCGCGAAGGGTTCCAGCGGCGCGAGCGCGACGATTTCCGCCGCGCCGCCATTCGCCGCCACAGGCGCGAACGATGTCGGGCGCACCGTAGCGAACGTGCAGGTCGTTGCGCTCGCAACAGTAGCGATTACGCTGCCTGCGTAAAGACCGCGCACGAACTGGCCATCTTCGCGCAGCGCGATGACATCGGCGAGAAAAGCGCCTGCCGTGAGCGCCGCCGCGCGTGGCAACGCAGCGCGGCCGCGTGCGCGATGGGGCGCGAGAACCGTCGAATACTGCGGGGCGAGCGCCTGCAATTGCGCGGCGACGGTTTCGGGCGCGAGCGTATCGGCGTCACCGGCAGAGGCCTGCAGCACGCGCGCCACGCCGCTGATTTGCGCCGCCGCAGTGGCGCTCGCCGCATCGAATACCAGCAGATCGACGGGTTGCCCCAGCGCGCCAGCCGCGCCTATCGTGCGCAAGGTGGCATCGGCAATCGCGCCTGCGTTGCCGATTTCGTCATCGGCCAGAACCAGCGTTCTCATCGTCATGCTCCTGCGGTTTCGAATACACGTTGACCAGCCAGCGCATCGAGCAGCGCGGCGATACCTTCGACCTTCACGCCAGGCTCGCGCACGGGCGGATCATTGAGCGCGACCACGTGGCTTTGCGCATCGAGCGCGGCCGCAGCGTCGCGCGTGGCGAGCGGCTTCTGCTTCGCCTTGACGATGCTCGGTAAGGTGACGCGGCGCGGATCGGCGAGACGCAGATCTGCGCTCACCACGGCGGGACCGTCGAGTTGCCAGGTGGACGTGCCTGCGTCGTCGCCGCAACTCACGCGCCAGCCGCCGTCGGCGGCGTCGAGCGCGCTGGCGTTGAGCGCCTGCGGCCAGCCGAGCAGCGCCGCGAGCATGGCCGCCACGCCGCCGATATCGCCGTCGATCGCCTGCTTGCCGCACAGCACGAGGCCGTAATCGGCTTCGCTCATATGCGCGGCGATCAGGCGCGCCACGGCGAGCGAATCGAGCGTGGAAGTGGCGGCGCCGGTGTCGATCAGCACGGCATCGTCGGCGCCCATGGCGAGCGCGGTGCGCAGCACGTCCTGATGCGTGGGCAGGCCGCACGTGAGCACGGTGACATGCGTGGCCACGCCGGCTTCCTTCAGTTGCAGCGCTTTTTCGAGCGCGCATTCGTCGAAGGGGTTGAGCGACATCTTCAGCCCGGCCGTATCGATGGCACCGGCGGCGCTCAGGCGCACGCGTACGTTCGGGTCCACCACGCGCTTGACGGGCACGAGAATGCGGAGAGTCATGGTCGGTTCCTGTGTGCGAAATCCTGGCGTGTTTCGTGGGCTTACGACACCGCGCCCAGACCGTATTTGCCGGTCAGCAACTGGCCGCTCGCGAAACGCGAAAGCGCATACGGTTCGAGCGAAACATCGGTTGGCAGGCCCAGCGCATGTTGCGCGAGCAACTTGCCGATGCCCGGCGAAAGCTTGAAGCCATGCCCGGAGAAACCGAAGCCCACGGTCAGACCTTCCACGTCGGCGACATTGCCGAGCACCGGGTTCCAGTCGGGCGTCACGTCGTACACACCGGTCCACGAAGAAGCGAGGCCCGCCGTTTCATAAGCCGGGAAATGTTCGGCCACCTGCGCGCCGACTTCGGCCACATAGTCGAGCGAGATATCGCCTTGCTCGGTCTCGGGCGCATTGAGCGTGTCGCCCACGACGCCTTCGGAGACCAGCATCTGGCTGCCGCCGTAGCTGCGGAAATACAGCATGCCAGCCGAACCCAGATCCTTGAAGGCGGGCATGGCGAAGGTGTAGGGCGCGGCGTCGCATTCGAGCGCGAGCACGGTATGGCGCTCGGGCTTGACCGGCAGATCCACGCCGATCCAGCCGGCGAGTTCCGGCGTCCAGATGTTCTGCGTGCTGATCAGCGTGCCGCAGCTAAAGCGCCCGGCGGTGGTATCGACGCCCACGACGCGACGGCCTTCGCGGATCACGCCGGTCACGCGGGTGTTCTCCATGATCTTCACGCCGCGGCGGCGGGCCGAGCGCGCGAAACTCGTTGCCACGAGATAGGCATCGGCGAAACCGGCTTCGGGCTCGAAACCGATCAGCGCAGCATCGTCGAACGTGGCGATCGGCAGGCGTTCGTGCGCCTGAGCGCGGTCGAGCAGTTGCACCTCGATGCCCATGTCCTGCTGCGCGCGCAGCGAAGCGGCGAGCGGATCGAGCTTGTCGCCTTCGGGGGCGGCGATCATATAACCGCATTTGACGAGACCGCAGGACGCTTCATCGTCGCCGAGATAATCGGCGAAATTATTGAACGCCCACCAGGACGCGCGGGCGAGTTCGACGTTCTGGCGCACCGAATAGTGTGTGCGCAGCAGCCCGGACGATTGCGAGGTAGTGCCGGCGCCGATCGTGCCCTGATCGACGACGAGCACGCTTTTCGCGCCGAGCGCGGCGAGATGATGGGCAACGGACGTACCGATCACGCCGGCGCCGATCACGACATAGTCATAGTGGCTCATGGGGCCCCCAGTGGGTGGACGATGGAACGCATTCTGGGACCGGGTGCTGCGCCATTTTTTTGTATTAGGCAAACTTATGGACGACGAGTGCAATTGCTCATCCTCGGCGAAAGCGTTGCCTGGCGCGGCATGATGATGTCCAGCGCGGTGCGTGATTGCCGGTTCTTTAGCTGGCCGTTTCGCCGGTCTTTCCCTTGGAGTCGACATGAGACGCACCCAGGCGCCTATCGATCTGAACGCCTTGCAGGCATTTCTCGCGGTGTGCGAGACCGGCTCGATGACGGGCGCGGCGAAACAGTTGGGCGTGAGCCAGAGCGCCGTGAGCCAGGCGATTGCTGCGCTGGAGCGCGATCAGGGCGTGACGCTGTTCGATCGCGAGAGCCGCCCGCCGCGGCCCAATGTTGCGGGGCGGGCGTTGCTGGAATTGGCGGGAGCGTTGCTCGAGCATGCGCAGATGGTGAGTACGCGGATTGGCGATGCCTCTCATGCGGGCACCTTGCCGGTGCGGCTGGGCTGTGTCGATTCGTTTGCGGCGACGGTGGGGCCGGAGTTGATCCGGGCGGTGTCGGGGACGGCTCGGCAAATCGCGCTGTGGTCCGGCTTGACGCCGGGGTTGAGCAAGCAGTTGCACGATCGGGAACTGGATCTGGCGGTGTGTACGCAGACGACGCTTAACGATGCGCGGATTGTCGAGGTGCCGCTGTTTTCTGAGGCTTTTGTTGTGGTGGTGTCGCGGGCCTGGCTGGCGGAGCGGCCTGGTGTGGATTGGCGCACGCTGGCGCTTGAGATGCCGATGATCCGCTATACGGCGCGGTCTGTGATTGGGCAGCAGGTCGAGCGGTATGCGCGGCATCTTGGGATTAATAGCCCGCGGCGCTTTGAGTTTGATGCTACCGATCCGCTGTTGAGTCTCGTTGCTGCGCGGCTTGGGTTTGCTATCTCGACGCCGCTTTGTTTGTGGCAGGCTCGGCATTATTTGCCCGATATTGCTGTGCTTCCTTTGCCTGCTGGGCGGCTTGGGCGTAGGGATTTCTTTTTGCTGCATCGGCAAGGGGAATGGGAAGCTTTTGGGCAGGAAATTGTTACGCTTACTCGGCGTGTGGTTGATGGGACTATTAAGCCTGCGCTTGCGCGTGCTTTGCCGTTTTTGGCTGAGGATGCTTTGGTTTAGGTTTTATTTTTTTCGTGTTGGTATTTGTTTGTGTTTTTTTGTTTGTTGGCATTTCCTTGTGGTCGTGTCGGTCTATTAGCGTTGCCCCTGTGCGGGGCGGCACCTACTTTTCTTTGCAGCGGCAAAGAAAAGTAGGCAAAAGAAAGCCGCTCACACCGCCAGACTGACGCAGTCCACAAACAGCCTTACGCGGGGAATGGTATAGGGGCGTCCGTCACCTCGCGCCTTCAAAGCCAGTGACAAAGCCGTCATACATCCCGTTGCTCGCTGCGCGCGCAACGGTTGGGTTTGCCGGTGAAACCAGCAAACCTTCGGTTTGCGGTTATGCCCCTCGGGGCGCGCAGCGCCCCCGGGTGGGCGGGCGCCTTGTCACTCAGTGGTATGGTGCGGGGGACCGGATGCTCCTATACCTTTCCCCCTAAAAGGCGGTTTGTGGACTGCGTCATTCTGGCGTTTGTAGCGGCTTTCTTTTGCCTACTTTTCTTTGCCGCTGCAAAGAAAAGTAGGTGCCGCCCCGCACAGGGGCGACGCTAATAGACCGACACGAAAACAAGGAAATGCCAACGCCTTAAGAAATTCGACAAAAGGAGGATCAATAAGATGACCGAACTATTCAGCATAGAGCGCGGCGAAGCCCCTCTATTAATATCGATCCCTCATTTAGGAACAAAAATCCCCCAAGCGCTCGAACACCTCTACACAGAAGAAGCAAAAAAACTAGCCGACACCGACTGGCACCTCAACCGCCTATACTCTTTCGCAAGAGAACTAAACGCCACGATAATCGGCGCAGAAATCTCCCGCTACGTGATCGACCTGAACCGCCCGCCAAACGACGAAAGCCTCTACCCAGGCCAGACAACAACAGGCTTATGCCCGAGCGAAACCTTCCGCGGCGAGCCGCTCTACAAACCCGACTGCGCCCCAACAGAAGCAGAACGCGCAAAGCGGGTAGCACAATACTGGCAGCCCTACCACGAAGCCCTAAAAACTGAATTAAAGCGCCTGAGAGCGACCCACAAAAACGTCCTGCTATGGGAAGCGCACTCGATAGCCAGCGTGCTGCCGCGCCTGTTCGAAGCGAAGCTGCCGGACCTGAACCTGGGCACCCAGGACGGCCGCACGTGTGCAGAAGAAGTGCAGCAAGCCGCCATTGCAGCGATGACCCAAAGCCCCTACACGTCAATCGCCAATGGCCGCTTTAAAGGCGGCTACATCACCCGCAGCTTTGGCGCGCCGGCCCACGGCATCCACGCGATCCAACTGGAAATGTGCCAGTCGACGTATATGAATGAAGACGCCCCATTCAACTACATGAGCGACCGCGCAGAAGCGGTCCAGCCGACCTTGCGCAACATGGTTAGCGCAGCGCTCGAAGCCGTAAAGCAGCTCGCCTGAACAGCAGCATAAGCATCACTGATACTGCAGCGTAAGCGGGCGTCCGATTTCAGTGCAGGGACGCTCCGCAGGCAGGAACGACACGCACCGTAAGCAGGCAGCACCGAACAGAAGCACAGCAACACAGCGCAGCACGAAAGCCCGCAACCACGCGCCAGATGTTTATCTACAGGAACTTTTGATTCACAGCGATAAACTTGGCACGGAGGTTGCATAAGAAAGACCCGAAGACTTCACTCCGCGCTACCCGGCGGATAAATGAAGATCGACAGGAATTGAATGGGCGTCTTGATGAGCCGCTCGGGGCCATGAGGAATATCGGCCTGAAAGGTGAGCGTGTCGCCGGGATGCAGAACGTAGGTGTGCTGGCCGTGGCGGTATTCCAGCACGCCCTTGAGCATGTGAATGAATTCAGTACCGGGATGTTCGAATGTCGGGAATCGCTCCGCTTCGTCTTCCATGGTGATGAGAAAGGGTTCGAAGGCTTTGCGCGGGCCCTGATCGTAAGCGAGCAGATGGTAGGTGTGACCGCGTTTGGTGCCTTTGCGAACCACTTCCATCCCCGCGCCTTTCTTGACGAGCTGTGCGCCGCCCTGCGGTACGTCGAAGTTGCGAAACAGCGTGGAGAGCGAGACGCCCAGCGTCTGCGCGATGCGGTTCAGGATGTCGAGCCCGGTCGAGGTCTGCGCGTTCTCGATCTTCGAGAGCATGCCGCGGCTGATGCCGGCCTGGTCGGCAACCTGCGCGATGGTCAGGCCGTGACGCAGGCGCAGTTCGCGCAGCGTCGCGCCCAGGTAGCGTTCGAGGGGTGTTTTGCTGTCGTCCGCGGTTTGCATGGTCGGTCCCGGTACTGATGAGCAGATAGGCAGGAATAGGAATAGCAGTCCGGCACGTGAAGGCTCGGCACGTCCTTCGTGCGCGCCGGAGGTTTAACTGCAGGAAGCATTGTTGCATGACAGGAAAGGCAGTTCCAGAAATCGTAATGCCTGATCTCAGCCGGCGTCCCCGCAATGGCGGTCAGGTCTGAAGCAAGCGTAAAGCCGGGTGCGTGGCGCACGGCCTCTTTCAACCGCCAATGCAGTAGTTGCAAGGAGTAACGATGAATCTGAACGATGCGGGCAAGCTGCCGCTCAACGAGCCAGTCGGCGTGCCGCGCTTTGACTCGGCCGAGGACGCGCAGAGCTGGCTCAGCCAGCAGGGCGTGAAATATGTATTGGCGCAGTTCGTCGATATTCACGGTGTCGCCAAGGCCAAGTCGGTGCCGCTCGCGCATCTGAAGAGCGTGCTCAAGGCCGGCGCCGGTTTCGCGGGCTTCGCGATCTGGGGCGTGGGCATCGAGCCCAATGGTCCCGATTACATGGCCGTCGGCGATCTCGCTACGCTCACGCCGGTGCCCTGGCAGCCGGGCGTTGCGCGCATCGTCTGCGACGGTCATGTCGATGGCGAGGCCTGGGCCTACGATTCGCGCGTCACGCTCAAGCGTCAGACCGCCAGGCTCGATGCACGCGGCTGGACCTTGTTTACAGGCCTGGAACCCGAATTCTCGCTGCTGCGCCGCTCCGCTTCCGGCACGCTGGAGCCGTGCGATCCCAGCGATACGCTTGCCAAACCCTGTTACGACTACAAGGGCCTGTCGCGCACGCGCGTGTTCCTCGAACGTCTGACCGAAGCCATGCGCTCGGTGGGCATCGACGTCTATCAGATCGATCACGAAGACGCCAACGGCCAGTTCGAAATCAACTACACGTATACCGATTGCCTGACTTCGTGCGATCACTACGTATTCTTCAAGATGGCCGCTTCGGAGATCGCCAACGATCTCGGCATGATCTGCTCGTTCATGCCCAAGCCGTTCGCGAATCGTCCCGGCAATGGCATGCATATGCACATGTCGATCGGCGACGGCAAACGCAATCTGTTCGCCGATTCCAGCGACCCGCTCGGCATGGGGCTTTCGAAGCTCGGCTATCAGTTCACGGCGGGTCTGCTCAAGCACGCACCGGCGCTCACGGCGCTGTGCAACCCCACGGTCAACTCGTACAAGCGTCTGGTCGTGGGCCGCTCGCTCACGGGCGCAACGTGGGCGCCCGCCTATGTGAGTTACGGCGACAACAACCGCTCGACGATGGTGCGCATGCCCGGCGAGCGCATCGAACTGCGTCTGCCCGATGGCGCGTGCAATCCCTATCTGGCGACGGCCGCCGTGCTCGCGGCCGGTCTCGACGGCATCGACAACGATCTCGATCCGGGCGCGCCTTCGAACGAGAACCTCTACGAGTGGTCGAGCGACAAGCTCAAGGAACACGGCATCGCCGTGCTGCCGCAGAACCTCGAACAGGCGCTCGACGCGCTCGAAACCGACACGCTGATCTGCGAAGCGCTCGGCCCCGTCGCGCAGGAATTCATCAAGCTCAAGCGCATGGAATGGCTCGAATACATGCGCCACGTTTCCGACTGGGAACTGAAAAGCTACCTCGAATTTTTCTAAGGAGAACACCTATGTGCGGAATCGTAGGCTTGCTGGTGAAAACGCCGGCGCTACGCGAGCGGCTCGGCGAACTGATGGTGCCGATGTTGATCGGCATGACCGAGCGCGGTCCCGATTCGGCGGGTCTCGCCGTGTTCGGCAAGGAAGTCGACGCGAGCCAGCGAAAACTGAGCCTTTACTCGGGTTTCACCGAGGAAGGCGCGCAGTTCCCGTGGCAGACGCTGCTGGACAAACTCAATAGCGCGATGGACGTGACCGCGCGCATCGACGCGAAATCGAATCATGCCGTGCTCACGCTGCAAGGCAGCGCGGAGAAAGTGAAGGCGTGGATCGACGAAAACTATCCGAAGCTCTATCTGCTTTCGACGGGCCGCTCGATCGATCTGTACAAGGACATCGGCTCGCCCGCCGAAGTGGCCGCGCGCTACGACTTTTCGAAGCTCAAGGGCTCGCATCTGGTCGGTCACACGCGCATGGCGACGGAGTCCGCCGTCACGCCCGATCGCGCGCATCCGTTCACGGCCGGCGAAGACTTCTGCCTCGTGCACAACGGTTCGCTGTCGAACCCGTATGGCGTGCGCCGCAAGCTGGAGCCGCTGGGTATTCGCTTCGATACCGACAACGACACGGAAGCCGCCTGCCGTTTCCTGGAGTGGCGTCTGCGTGAAGGTGATGCGCTGCCCGAAGCGCTGCAAAAAGGCTTCGAGGAACTGGACGGTTTCTACACCTTCCTGATGGGCACCTCGAACGAACTCGCGCTGATCCGCGATCCGTTCGCCTGCAAGCCCGCTGTCGTGGCCGAAAACGACGATTACGTGGCGATCGCGTCCGAGTTCCGCTCGCTCGCGCATCTGCCCGACATTCGCAACGCGAAGGTATTCGAACCCGCACCCGAGGAGATGTACGTATGGAAGGCGTAACTTTCGACCTGGAAAACCAGGGCGTGCGGGAACTGAACCAGTACCTGCACGGCGATGCGGCTGCGCTCAAAGGCCAGCAGATCAGCGTGACGTCGCCTAACGGCGCGCACAACATCGCGGTGGGCGTGGACGCGGACGTGCACGTACGCGTCGAAGGCCACGCGGGCTATTACGCGGGCGGCATGAACAAGCACGCCACCATCGTGATCGAAGGCAGCGCCGGCACCGGCGTGGGCGAGAACATGATGAGCGGCAAGGTGCACGTGCGCGGCTTCGCATCGAATGGCGCGGGCGCTTCGGCGCACGGCGGGCTGCTGGTGATCGACGGCGATGCGGGCCTGCGCTGCGGTATTTCGCTCAAGGGCGGCGATATCGTGGTGGGTGGATCGGTGGGCAGTTTCTCGGCGTTCATGGCGCAGGCCGGGCGTCTGGTGATCTGCGGCGATGCGGGCGATGCGCTCGGCGATTCGCTCTACGAAGCTGTGCTTTACGTGAAGGGCGAAGTGAAATCACTGGGCGCCGACGCGCAATTCGAGCCGATGACCGATGCCGATATCGCTGCCTTGCGCGGTCTGCTCGACGCCGCCGGGATGGATCACGATCCGGCGCAGTTCCGCCGCATCGCTTCGGCCCGTACGCTCTACCACTGGAACGCGGACGCGGACCAGGAATATTGAGCCTCGTTGAACCTCGTTGAACCACATAGATCGAGAAGGTCCCCATGGAAACCAAACCGGTTCATTTCGCGCGTCTGCAACAGGAAGAGTCCAGCACCTTCGACCGCAAGACCATCGATTACATCCACACCGCCGCGCAGCGCGGCCTCTATGAAATTCGCGGGCTCGGCTCGAAGAAGACGGTGCCGCATTTCGACGATCTGCTGTTTCTCGGCGCTTCGCTGTCGCGTTATCCGCTCGAAGGGTATCGCGAGAAATGCAGCTCGCAAACCATTCTCGGCACGCGCTACGCGAAGAAGCCGATCGTGCTCGACACGCCCGTGACGATTGCGGGCATGAGCTTCGGCGCATTGTCGGCGAACGTGAAGGAAGCGCTGGGACGCGCCGCCACGGCGGCGGGCACGTCCACGACGACCGGCGACGGCGGCATGACCCAGGAAGAGCGCCAGTCGTCGAAGACGCTGGTGTATCAGTGCCTGCCGTCGCGCTACGGCTTCAATCCCGACGACGTGCGTCGCGCCGACGCCATCGAAGTCGTGATCGGCCAGGGTGCGAAGCCGGGCGGCGGCGGCATGCTGCTCGGCCAGAAGGTGAACCCGCGCGTGGCGTCCATGCGCACGCTGCCCGCCGGTGTCGATCAGCGCTCGGCGAGCCGTCACCCCGACTGGACCGGCCCCGACGATCTCGCGATCAAGATTCAGGAACTGCGCGAAATCACCGACTGGGAAAAACCGATCTACGTGAAAGTCGCCGCCACGCGCACCTTCAACGACGTGAAGCTGGCCGTGCACGCGGGCGCGGACGTGGTGGTGATCGACGGTATGCAGGGCGGCACGGCGGCCACGCAAAGCTGCTTTATCGACAACGTGGGCATTCCCACGCTGGCAGCGGTGCGTCAGGCCGTGGATGCGCTCGAAGACCTCAACATGAAGGGCAAGGTGCAGCTGATCGTCTCGGGCGGCATCCGCACGGGCGCCGATGTGGCGAAGGCGCTGGCGCTGGGCGCGGATGCCGTGGCGATCGGTCAGGGCGTGCTGATGGCGCTGGGCTGCAACAGCGAATCGTATTTCCAGAACGGCGCGCTGCATTCGGCCGTGGCGGATTACGCGGCGCTCAACACCGCGCCGGGTTTCTGCCATCACTGCCACACGGGCAAGTGCCCGGTGGGCGTGACGACGCAGGACGCCGTGCTCGAAAAGCGTCTGGAGCCGGAAGAGGGCGCGCGCCGCGTGCGCAACTACCTCAAGACGCTGACGATGGAACTCACCACCATCGCGCGCGCCTGCGGCAAGCAGAACGTGCATCACCTGGAGCCGGAAGACCTCGTGGCGATCACCGTGGAAGCCGCGGCGATGGCGCGCGTGCCGCTGGCGGGCACGTCGTGGATTCCCAGCCTGACGCGCTAATGCGTGGCGATTTATTTTGCAAAGTAGTCCGTAGTAAATCGGCGTGATAGAAAGGATGTGGCCGCGCTAAAGGCCGCCGCGCGCATCGCCACTGCAGCGATGCGCGCGTCATCCATCCGAAGAAGTCCACCACACCAGGCCGTCGCGGCGCTGCCGCACCGGTACCGAACAAGGGCGACACCGCCTGGATGATCGTCGCGACGCTGCTGGTCGTGATGATGGCCGCACCCGGACTCGGCCTCTTTTACGGCGGCATGGTGCGCGCGAAAAACATGCTCTCCGTGCTGATGCAGACGCTCGTGATCTTCTGTCTGCTCGGCGTGCTGTGGGCCGTGTACGGCTATAGCGTGGCCTTTACCGAAGGCAATGCCTTTTTCGGCGGCTTTTCCAAGCTGTTTCTCGCGGGCGTGACGCCCGACACCACGGCATCGACATTCAGCAAAGGCGTGGTGATTCCCGAATATATCTACGTGTCGTTCCAGCTGACGTTCGCGGCGATCACGCCCGCGCTCATCATCGGCGGAATTGCGGAGCGTGCGAAGTTCTCCGCGGTGCTGGCCTTCATGGTGCTGTGGTTCACGTTCTCCTATCTGCCGATCGCGCATATGGTGTGGTACTGGCCCGGCCCGGACGCCTACACGAGCGCCGCAGCCGCCGATAAAGCCAACGCCACGGCAGGCTTCCTGTTCCAGAAGGGTGCGCTCGATTTCGCGGGCGGCACGGTGGTGCACATCAACGCGGGTATCGCGGCACTGGTGGGTGCGATCATGATCGGCAAGCGCGTGGGTTATGGGCGCGAACACATGGCGCCGCATAACCTCACGATGACGATGGTGGGCGGCTCGCTGCTGTGGGTGGGCTGGTTCGGCTTCAATGTCGGCTCGAATCTGGAAGCGAACGGCGCGGCTTCGCTCGCCTTCATCACGACGCTGCTGGCCACCTGCGCCGCCACGGTGGCGTGGACTTTCGTCGAATGGGCGTTCAAGGGCAAGCCGTCGATGCTCGGCGCGGTGTCGGGCGCGATTGCGGGTCTTGTGGTCATCACGCCGGCCTGCGGCTTTGTCGGGCCGATGGGCGCGATCGTCATGGGACTGGTCGCGGGTGCGCTGTGCTACTGGGGCGTGAATGGCCTCAAGCGCATGCTGGGCGTGGACGATTCGCTCGACGTGTTCGGCGTGCACTGCATCGGCGGGATTGCGGGCGCGCTGCTGACGGGCGTGTTCGCTTCACCGCGTCTGGGCGGCACGGGTGTCTACGATTACGTGGCGAACAAGGTCGGCGACTACGACATGGCGAGCCAGATGATCGCGCAGTGCTGGGGCGTGGGCACCTCGCTGGTGTGGTCGGCGGTGGTGTCGTTCGTCGCGTTCAAGCTGGTGGACAAGGTGTTCGGCCTGCGCGTCGATCAGGACGGCGAGCGCGAAGGGCTCGACGTCAGCACCCATGGCGAGACGGCTTATCACGCGTAACCGGACGCATAAGCGGCCACGGCGCTTACGCGCCGTTGGGCGGCTGGGCGGGAGAAGGCATAATATGGCATGCCATTGGCCGGCGGGCGCTGCGTGCGCCGGCCGCCGATGGACGTTGCCAGATCCTTCGCCAACCTTTATCAGCCGTCCGCCGTCCATGTCCGACCTCAGAATCGACCGTAATGCCAAGACGCTGCGCGAACTCACGCTCGACAAGCTGCGTGGCGCGATCGTGCAGGGTTACTTCCGTCCGGGCGCGCGCCTTGTCGAACGCACGCTCTGCGACGAACTCGGCGTGAGCCGCACCGTCGTGCGCGAAGTGCTGCGCCATCTGGAAACCGAAGGGCTTGTGGAGAGCGTCGGGCGCCAGGGGCCGGTGGTCGCGCGGCTCGACCCGCAGCAGGTGGGCGAGATTTACGAACTACGCGCCCTGCTTGAAGCGAACGCGGCGCGCGCCTGCGCCGAACAATCCACGCCTGAACTCATGGCGCGTCTGCGCGAACTGCGCGCGGTGATCGAAGCCGCTTTTGTGGCGCAGGAACTGGCGCGCGTGCTCGATTACACCGAACGCTTTTACGACGCGATGTTCGAAGGCGCGGGCAAGAGCGTGTCGCTGGGCGTCGTGAAGACGCTCAATGCGCGCATCAACCGCCTGCGCGCGCTGACGATCGCCACGCCAGGCCGCAGCAACGAATCGAACCGCGAGATGAACGCGCTGCTCGATGCGATCGAACGGCACGACGGCGATGCGGCCGCAGCGGCTTCGACAGCGCATATTCGCCGGACGGCCGAACTCGCGATGGCGGCGCTGGCGCGGCTGGAAGAGGGCGAGGCGCAACCTTAAGCGAATCGCCTCGCTTTGCCACAAGCGAATCAATCGACAATGCGGCGCAAAAACAATTAAAAGTAAATGCGATCTGCATCATATATCCGCTACATCAATCGGCATTGATGGCGCTCGCCATCACCTACAATCCGCCGAATCGACATAAGCCTCCAGGGCCGGCCGCGTTTGTCGCGAAGCCGGCCCTAAACAATTCTGGCTTCCGGTCGATATAACAAAGCGGGGCTTAAAGACCCCGCATGTTCATTAGCACAATCATCAAAACAACATGACCAAACTGAGAATACTTACCCTGTGCGTTCCGCTGTCCATGCTCGCCGCATGTTCGGTGGTCGCGACGCCTTATTCCCCTTCTGTCGAAAATATCCAGTCGCTCAAAACCGCGGCGCCGGTTCAGGCGCGAATCGGCGACTTCAGCAGCCAGGACGGCAGCAACAATCACTATCCCGTTCAATTGCGCGCAGACCGTATGCGCTCGCCCGTCGGCAATTCATTTGCCGCGTACCTGTCGAATGCCGTCGCACAGGAGCTGACGATAGCCGGAGCGCTGTCGCCGAATGCGTCGGTCGAACTCGATGGCGTATTGCTTGAGAACAATGTGGATGTCGGCGTTGGCACCGGCGTGGGCACGATTTCGGCGCGCTTTATCGTCAAGCGCGATGGCACGGTGCGTTATGAGCAGGTGAAGTCGGCGCGCGGAGAATGGGATTCTTCGTTTGCGGCAATGATCGCCGTGCCGCGCGCCACGCAGCAATACCCGCTTGTCGTGCAGAAACTGCTCGGCGAACTCTATGCCGATCCCGCATTTATCAATGCGATTCGCTAAATCCTTCGATCACTCAAACAATAAATTCACTATGCAATTCTTCAACGTATTTCGCGGTGTATTTGCGGCTAGCGTGATTGCCGTTCTCTCCGGTTGCGCGCACGACATTGCAATCTCGGGCGATAACTCGGCGCTCGTTTCGAAGACGGCAGCGCCGATCAACAAGACGGTCGGTCTCGTCATCACCGACGAAGAGCGCAGCAAGGAAGTCGTCACGCCGGGCGGCGGCGGCGACAAAGTGGCGTACAAGCCTTATCGCGATCTCGAACTGCCGATCTATCTCGAACTGAGCAACCTCTTCAAGGACGTCGTCAAACTGAACGCAGCGCCCGACGCGGCGACCGTGCAGGCGAAGAACCTGAGCTACGTCGTCACGCCGACGATCACGACGACCTCGCATTCGCCCAGCCTGCTGACCTGGCCGCCGACCGATTTCACGGTCACGCTCGAATGCACGGTGACCGATCCGAGCGGCAAGGTGGTGACGCAGAAGTCGGTGACGGGTTCGGGCCATGCCGAATTCAGCGAGTTCAAGCGTAATTTCGGCCTGGCTGCGCAACGCGCGACCGTCGATGCCGTGCAGAAGATGCAATCGGCCATGCAGGACTCGGTCGAGCTTCAGCATTAAGCGGGTAGAGCGCCGGATGGCTTCAGGCCCACTGGATGGTGGGCCTGGTGCTCGCGGAATCTTTATTCAGTGCGCCTTGCCGCCTGCGTCCAGGTGCGCCTCCAGAAACTCAATCAGCGCCCGCACCTTCGCATTGAGCGCGGATCGCTCGGCCACACAGGCGTAAATCTCCATCGGTTCGGGTTCGGCGCAGGCCTGCGTGCGCCGGTTCCCATCGAATAAACGTACCAGCCGGCCGCTGTCGATCAGCGGCTGCGCCACGAAGCTCGCCAGCCGCGCGATGCCGCCGCCATTCACGGCGATCTGCGCCAGCATATCGATATCGTCGCCGATAAATTCCGCGTTGAGCTGCGCGTCGAAGCGCTGGCCATCGCGCACGAAACCCCAAGGCAAAAAACGACCATCGGTCGGATAGCGGAACACCAGACACGCGTGATGCTTGAGCGCCTCGGGCGTTTCCGGCACGCCCGCACGCTCCAGATACGCGGGCGACGCGCACACCACGAAGGGCCGCGACGCGATGCGCCGCGCGATCAGACGCTCGTCGAGTTGCGCGCCGATACGCAGACTCACATCGACACCTTCGAGCCGGTGATCGACGCGCCGGTCCGTGCTGATCAATTCGATATCGATACGCGGATACGCGGCCTTGAACGCCGGCATCAGCGGCGCGAGGACGTGACGCCCGAACGCCGCCGTCGTGGCGATGCACAAGGCGCCGTGCGGCTCGCTCGTGCCCGTGGCGGCCTGCGAGGCAAGCTCCAGATCGCGCGGAATATGGCGCACTTTCTCGTAGTAGCGCGTGCCGCTCTCGGTCAGCGCCATGCTGCGCGTCGTGCGCGAGAGCAGCCGCACGCCCAGATGCGTTTCGAGCCGCGAAAGATTCTGGCTGACCGCCGCCGCACTCATGCCCTGGGCGCGCGCCGCCGCCGCAATGCTGCCGCCCTCGACCACGCGGATAAAACTGTTGATCAGACCCAGAACGTTCATCGGCGCCTCGTCGCTTGAATTCGTTGATTTTACTTAAGAATGAATCAAGCGCGATGCCGCTACCGGCGCACCGACCCCCTTGCTACGCTGGCCGCTCCTTCAATCTCGAGGTTTTCGCCGATGGCTATCGAAACAGCACAAAATACGCTGAAATTCCGCTTTCCCCGCCGGCTCACGCCTTATGTCTTCGCGCTCTACATGGCGACGATCATGGCGTTCCTGATGTGCCTGGTCATCACCTTCGCCGAATTCGGCGTGGACGCGCATTACATGGAAAACGTGAAGAATGCCTATCGCGTGGCGATGCCGGCGGCGTTTGTCTGCGTGCTGATCGTGCGGCCGGTCGTCATGCGTCTGGTGGCGTGGACCGTGCACGCGGGCGATTGAGGCGTCGTCGATTCCGACGCCCGAGCGTGTTCAGCTTTGCCCTTCGTGGCGGATGCGCTTGAGGATAAGCACGCACATCGCGGGCAGATGAACCACGCCCATGCCGCCCAGAATCACGACCCAGGGCGGCGCGATGGTCCCCGCCAGCATCCCCGAAATCGTCCCGAACGCCAGTGCCACCAGTATCAGCACGGCATGCGCGATAAAGCGCTGGCGGCGCGTAGCCGTGAAGCGCGGCAGGCTCACATGGACGTAAATCATGACGAGCAGGGAGGCGGTGGCGATCAGAGGAAACATGGCGACAGAGCAAATAAAACCGGTGTGGCGCGATGTTACGCGAGGCGGGCGGTTTGTGTTGAGGCGCTTGTTCGTGCGCTGGCCGCCCACCCTCCGATTCAGCGCCGATAGAAACCCGCGCCAGCGATCCCGCCCTCGTTATCCGCTCGAGCGCATCGCGCCCTGATCGCGCCAACCTCATACCTATCATGGTATTCCATAATATTGACAGCCTTTTTGTCTCCCATAACATGGCATACCATAATCTCATGCAACGCGAATCGATCCGAACCGACCCGAATCGCTGCGCGTTAGCTCATCGAGCAACAAGCAACACGACACGCAGGACATGACGCAGGCCCGCGCCTGCCGTCCCCAAGGAGTACGCGATGAACGCCATCCCCCAGACCGATGCCTTCGATACCGCAGGTTTTCGCCGCGCCCTGGGCGCCTTCGTCACCGGCGTGACGGTCGTCACGACCGTGCAGGCCGACGGCACGCCGCGCGGCTTTACGGCGAATTCTTTCACCTCGGTTTCGCTCGATCCGCCGCTCGTGCTGGTGTGCGTCGCGAAGAGCGCCGCAAGCTTCGACGTGTTTTCGCAGACGCCGCAATTCGCCGTGAGCGTGCTCGCCGAAGACCAGAAGGACGTCTCCGGCGTTTTCGCCTCGAAAAGCCCGGACAAATTCGCCCAGGTCGCCTGGCAAACGCGCGCCACGGGTGCGCCGGTCATGCACGGCTCGGCGGCGCATTTCGACTGCGCCACGCATGACGTGATCGACGCGGGCGACCACATCATCCTGCTCGGCCGCGTGCTCGATTTCGCCAACACGGGTTTGTCGCCGCTCGGTTATTGCCGCGGCGCGTATGTGAACTTCAGCCTCTCGCAGGAAGCGCTCGCCGCCACGGCCGCGAGCGAGCACGCCCATGTGGGCGCGATCCTCGAAAACTCGGATGGCGTCGTGCTGCTCGAAACGCCCGAAGGTTTGCGTCTGCCGTGCGGCACGCGTCTCGAAGCGGCCAACGATCCGAAGAGCCTGCGCGGCATGCTCTCGCGTCTTGGCCTGATTGCGCACCTCGACTTCATTTTTGCCGTGTTTGAATCGACGCAGGCGCGCGCGCAAGGCAGCGACGGCGTGCGCATCTTCTATCGCGGCCGCGTGGTCGCGCAGCGCGGCATGAGCGCGCCGGAGTTGTACATCGTGCCGCTCGCGCAAGTGCCCTGGGACGAGATGTGCGATCCCGCCGAGCGCTCGATGCTGCAGCGCTACGTGAAGGAGCGCCACGAAGACGCCTTCGGCGTGTATGTCGGCGATAGCGAAGCCGGCACGGTCCAGACGCTCGCGCTGGCCTGATGCCAGCGCACACGCAAAACCGCACACAACAAACCACACACGAATAAAGCTTTTCACGCCACTCCGGCCGCCCGAACACCGTTGTCACGCAAGTCAACTCTCGCAGTCTTTTGATCCGTGGAGAAAGTCATGAGCAGCAGATGGACCCTGTACGCCGCGCCGCTGATCGCGGCAAGCGTGACGATGCTGGCGGCCGCGCCCGCGCTGGCCGCCGACCCGATCGTGTTCGCCAGTTGGGGCGGCACCACGCAGTCATCGCAGCAGAAGAACTGGGCGCAGCCGTTCGCGCAGGCCACGGGCATCAACGTGCTGATGGACGGCCCGACCGATTACGGCAAGTTCAAGGCGATGGTGGAAAGCGGCAACGTCAACTGGGACGTCGTCGATGTGGAAGGCGATTTTGCCTACGCCGCCGCGAAAGACGGCCTGATCGAGCCGATCGATTATTCGGTCGTGAAGAAGGACGAACTGGACCCGCGTTTCTCCTCGCCGCAAGCGGTGGGCAGCTTCTATTACTCGTTCGTGCTGGGCTATAACAAGTCGGCGTTCAAGGGCGCGCAGCCGTCCACCTGGGCCGATCTGTTCGACACGAAGAAATTCCCCGGCAAGCGCACGTTCTATAAATGGTCCGCGCCGGGCGTGCTGGAAATCGCGCTGCTCGCCGACGGCGTGCCGCCCAGCAAGCTCTATCCGCTCGATCTCGACCGCGCCTTCAAGAAGCTCGACACCATCAAGAGCGACATCGTCTGGTGGAGCGGCGGCGCGCAGTCGCAGCAGTTGCTGGCTTCGGGCGAAGCGTCGATGGGCATGTTCTGGAACGGACGCCTGCACGCGCTCCAGGCCACCGGCGTGCCGGTCGGCATCTCGTGGAACCAGAACCTCACCGCCGCCGACATGCTGGTGATCCCGAAGGGCGCGAAGCATCGCGACGCCGCGCTCAAATTCCTTGCGACCGCAACGAGTCCGCAAGCGCAGGCGAAGTTCGCCGCCGATACCGGTTACGCGCCGATCAACGTGAAATCGGCCGCGCTGATGACACCCGCCGTAGCGAAGACGCTGCCCGACCAGTTCACGCAGTCGCAGATCAATCTCGACATGAAGTACTGGGCCGCCAATCGCGACGCCATCGCCAAACGCTGGTACGCCTGGCAGGCGAAATAAGCCGAAGTCAGCGGACTTCAGCGGCGATTCACGGACTCAATGTCGTAACGATGCGCACCGCGCCCTGCGGTGCGCACGGGAGAGATCATGCCTAACGTTATGAGCACCGTCGCACACGCGCCGGTCGACGCGCCGCCGAAGCGGCGTAGCTGGCGCAACGCGCGGCTGCTGGCCCCCGCGCTGCTGCTGCTCGCCATTTTCTTCGTGCTGCCGGTGCTTTCGCTGCTGCTGCGCAGCGTGATGGAGCCCACGCCCGGCCTGCACAACTACGCGCAACTGCTCGGGTCGAGCACTTATCTGCGCGTGTTCGGCAATACGTTTCTGGTGGCGGGCGTGGTTACGGTGGTGACCGTGGCGATCGGCTTTCCGACGGCCTGGCTGCTCGCCATCGCGCCGCGCTGGTTGAGCACGACGCTGTTCTCGATCCTGCTGCTGTCGATGTGGACCAATCTGCTAGCGCGGACTTTCGCGTGGATGGTGCTGCTTCAGCAGACCGGCCCGATCAACCGTTTGCTGATGGCGCTGGGCATCATCGATCAGCCGCTCACGCTGGTGAATAACCTGATCGGCGTCACGGTGGGCATGACCTACATCATGCTGCCGTTTCTCGTGATGCCGCTGCACGCCACGCTGCGCGGCATCGATCCCGCCACCTTGCGCGCTGCCGCCGTGTGCGGTGCGAGCCGCTGGCAGGCGTTCTGGCGCATTCTCGTGCCGCTGGCGATGCCGGGCATTGCCTCGGGCGCGCTGATGGTGTTCGTGATGGCGCTCGGTTACTTCGTGACGCCCGCGCTGCTCGGCGGTCCGTCGTACATGATGCTCGCCGAACTGATCGCGCAACTCGTGCAGGAACTGCTGAACTGGGGGCTCGCGGGCGCGGCCGCATTCGTGCTGCTCGCCGTGACGCTCGGGCTCTACGCGCTGCAACTGCGCTTTACCGGCGGCGCGCGCCAAAGCCTCGGAGGACGTTGACATGTTGCTCGACTTCGATCGTCTCGGTGCGGTGCGCGTGCTGCTCATCGCCATCGGTGCGCTGGTGGCGCTGTTCCTGCTGCTGCCGATTGTGTTTATCGTCGCGCTGTCGTTCGGCGACTCGCAATGGCTCGCGTTTCCGCCGCCAGGCTGGACGCTGGAGTGGTATCGCCAATTGTTCACCGATGCCGGCTGGCTCGACTCGCTCATGACCAGCATGAAGCTGGCGGTGATCGTCACGGTGCTGTCGGTTTCGCTGGGCTTTCTCGCTTCGCTGGCGCTGGTGCGCGGCAAGTTTCGCGGCCGCGCCGCCGTGCAGGCCTTCTTCCTCACGCCGATGGTGTTGCCCGTGGTCGTGCTGGCGGTCGCGCTCTACGCGTTCTTCCTGCGCATTGGGCTGGCCGGCACGATGACCGGTTTCGTGATCGGCCATCTGATCATCGCGCTGCCGTTCGCGATCATCGCCATCAGCAATTCGCTCGCGGGCTTCGATACCGCGCTGGAAGATGCCGCGCTGATTTGCGGCGCCTCGCCGCTGGCGGTGAAATGGCGCGTGACGTTGCCCGCGATCCGCCTCGGACTCGTTGCGGCCGCAATCTTCTCGTTCCTCGCTTCGTGGGACGAAGTGGTGGTGTCGATCTTCATGGCGAGCCCCACCTTGCAGACGCTGCCCGTGCGTATCTGGGCGACGCTGCGCCAGGACCTCACGCCCGTGGTGGCGGCGGCGTCCTCGCTGCTGGTGGCGCTCACCACCGTGCTGATGCTGGCGAGTGCGCTGCTGCGCCGCGCCCGCCAGGCGATCCAGTAACCGATCCCGGAGACGTAAGCCATGACCGACGCATTCCTGCAAATCCAGCGCCTGCGCAAGACCTACGACGACGTGGTCGCCATCGACAGCGTGTCGCTCGACATCCGCAAAGGCGAATTCATGACCTTCCTCGGGCCGTCCGGTTCGGGCAAGAGCACCACGCTGTATATCGTCGCGGGCTTCCAGGAGCCGACCGAAGGGCGCGTGCTGCTCGACGGCAAGCCGCTGCTTGCGGTCGCGCCCAACAAGCGCAACATCGGCATGGTGTTCCAGCGCTATACGCTGTTTCCGCATTTGACGGTGGGCGAGAACGTGGCGTTTCCGCTGCGCGTGCGCCGCCGTCCGGAGTCCGAAGTAAAAGCGAAGGTCGAGAAGATGCTGGCGCTCGTGCATCTGTCCGAATGCCGCGACCGTATGCCGGCGCAGCTTTCGGGCGGCCAGCAGCAGCGCGTGGCGATTGCGCGCGCGCTCGCCTACGATCCGCCTGTGCTGCTGATGGACGAACCGCTTTCGGCGCTCGATAAGAAACTGCGCGAGGAAATTCAACTCGAACTGCGCCGCATTCACCAGGAAACCGGCGTGACAATTCTCTATGTCACGCACGATCAGGAAGAAGCGCTGCGTTTGTCGGATCGCATTGCCGTGTTCAACAAAGGGCGGATCGAGCAGGTGGGTACCGGCGAAGAACTCTACGCGAACCCGGCTTCGCGTTTCGTCGCGGGCTTTATCGGCAACTCGAACTTCCTGCCGGTGCGCGTGACGGCGAGCCGCGATGGTCTTGCCAATGGCGTATTCCCGAATGGTCTTGAACTCGCGTGCGGCAACTTCAATCCGGCGCTGAGCGCCGGTGACGACGGCACGCTGATGATTCGCCCCGAGCAGATGCGTTTGAGCGCGCAGCGCGACGGTACGGCAGCAGGCCTGCCCGTGACGGTACGCGACATCACCTATCTGGGCGACGCGATGCACTATGCGGTGGCTACGCCGTGGTCGCAGGAAATTTCGATTCGCCTGCCGGCGGCGCAGCGTCACGATAGCGGTCTCGCGATTGGCACGCAGGCCGTCGTGGAATGGGACGCGCACGACACGCGCCTTTTTGCGCACGCATGATGATGAGCGACGCGGCACAAACAGCGCTTTCTTCCCCGGCAGCGTCGTTGCGGGTCGAACGGCCCACGGCGACGCTGCGCGAACTCACCTTGCAGAAGATGCGCGCGGCGATTCTCGACGCTCATTTCGCGCCGGGCGAGCGGCTGGTCGAGCGCACGCTTTGCGAGGAACTGGGCGTGAGCCGCTCGGTGGTGCGCGAAGTGCTGCGGCACCTGGAGACCGAAGGCCTCGTCGATACGCTGCCGAATCAAGGGCCGATCGTCGCGCGTCTGGATGCCAGCACGGCGGCGCAGATCTACGAGATTCGCGCGCTGGTGGAAGGCGATGCGGCCAGGTCGTGCGCCTTGCGCGGCGACGCCGCAACGGTCGAAAAACTGGCCGCCTGCGTGACCCGCATCGAACGCGCCTTCGCCGCGCACGATCACACGGCCGTGCGCGAACTCACGGCGCATTTCTACGAGCAGATGTTCGATAGCGGCGCGCGTTCGGTGGCGTGGGAAATCGTGCAGAGTCTGAACGCGCGCATCGACCGTTTGCGTGCGCTGACGATTGCTTCCGACGATCGCGGCCGTCAGGCCGTGGCGGAAATGAACGGCATCGTCGCGGCGATCCGCGCGCGCGATGGCGAGCGCGCCAGAGCAGCGGCGACGGCACATGTCATGCGCGTCGCCGAGATTGCGGCTGCCTTGCTGCCCGCCTGAGTTTTTTCAGGCGGGCAGCGGTCCTGCTTACTTCGCGACCGGCATGGTGAATTCCGCGCCCTTTTCGGTGCTTTCCGGCCAGCGCTGCATGATCGACTTCTGCTTCGTGTAGAAGCGCACGCCTTCTTCGCCATACGCGTGCATATCGCCGAACAGGCTGCGCTTCCAGCCGCCGAAGCCGTGCCACGCCATCGGCACCGGAATCGGCACGTTGATGCCTACCATGCCCACTTCGATCTGGCGGCCGAACTCGCGCGCCACGTTGCCGTCACGCGTGAAGCAGGCCACGCCGTTGCCGAACTCGTGATCGTTGATCAGTTGCACGGCTTGCGCGAAGTCGTCCACGCGCACGCAGGCCAGCACCGGGCCGAAGATTTCTTCCTTGTAGATGCGCATTTCCGGCGTGACGTTGTCGAACAGCGTGCCGCCCGTGAAGAAGCCTTCTTCGTGACCCGGCACCTTCAGGCCGCGTCCGTCGACGACCAGCGTCGCGCCTTCTTCCACGCCGGTGGCGATATAGCCTTCGATGCGCTCCAGCGCCTGGCGCGTGACGATCGGGCCCATTTCGGCATCGGCTTCCATGCCGTTCTTGATCTTCAGCGTGCGGGCGCGTTCGGCCAGACGCGGCACGATCTTGTCGGCGACATCGCCCACCAGCACGGCCACCGAAATCGCCATGCAGCGCTCGCCCGCCGAACCGTAACCGGCGCCGATCAGCGCGTCGATGGTCTGCTCGATATCCGCATCGGGCATCACGACCATATGGTTCTTCGCGCCGCCCAGCGCCTGCACGCGCTTGCCGTGCTTCGCGCCGGTCTCGTAGATGTAGTTGGCGATCGGCGTGGAACCGACGAAGCTCACGGCCTTCACGTCGCGGTGCACGAGCAGCGCATCGACCACGGTCTTGTCGCCCTGCACGACGTTGAACACGCCATCGGGCAGACCGGCTTCCTTGAGCAGACGCGCCATGAACAGCGACGCCGACGGATCGCGCTCGCTCGGCTTGAGGATGAACGTGCAGCCGGCGGCTAGGGCAACCGGGAACATCCAGCACGGCACCATGCAGGGGAAGTTGAACGGCGTGATGCCGGCCACCACGCCCAGCGGCTGGCGCACGGTCCAGTTGTCCATGCCGGTCGAAACCTGCTCCGTGTAATCGCCCTTGAGCAGTTGCGGAATGCCGCAGGCAAATTCGATCACGTCGATACCGCGCGCGACTTCGCCTTGCGCATCGGCGAATACCTTGCCGTGTTCGGCGGTGATGATGGCGGCCAGTTCGTCCTTGTGGCGGTTCATCAGTTCGAGGAAGCGCAGCATGACGCGCGCGCGGCGGATCGGCGGCGTGTCGCGCCAGGCCGGGAACGCGGCTTTCGCGCTCGCCACGGCGGCGTCGACGTCCGCGACTTCGCCCAGCACCAGACGGCGCGCGGCCGCGCCCGTGGCCGGGTTGAAGATCGCCTGGGTACGGTCGCCCGTGCCGCGTTCGGTCTTGCCGCCGATAAAGTGCACGACGTCTGCGGAATCGGTAAAGGCCTGCATGTCATCTCCTCGCCAGTGGTTGAGTTCGGGTGAAGCGGTTTGAATCGCGTTGAGTCGCATTGAGTCGCGTGATTGCGATCGATGACGGCCAGTGTACGAAGCCTGCGCGGCGCTGCAAAGGCGCTGCGGCTGAATTGATTGTTTTCGATGGTGAACAATCACCCGTGGAAACCCTGAAAGATGCCGATCCAGGGTGCTATCATCGGCGCCATCGTGGACGCCCGGAAACCCTTATGGATACGCAGAAAGCCGAATCGCTCTGGACCCATCTGCACTGGCTCAATGTGCTGGCGAATCTGGGCAGCTATACGGCGGCGGCCACGCGGCTGGGCGTGAGCAAGGCGGCCATGAGCCAGCGCATTGCGGAGCTTGAGCGCGTGGCGGGCGTGGCGCTGGTGCAGCGCACCACGCGCAGCGTGCGCTTTACCGAAGCCGGGCAGCGGCTCGTGGAGGAAACGCGCGGCGAATTCGAGCGCATCGCCGCGAGTTTCGCCGGCGTGCGCGAAATGGCCGATGTCGCGCGCGGCACGGTGCGCGTGACGGCGCCGGTCGCTTTTGCGCGTCAGCAATTGGTGCCGCATCTCGCGCAGTTTGCTCGCGCGCATCCCGAAGTGCGCGTGCAACTGGAAATGTCCGACCGCCTCACGTCGATTGCGAGCGAAGGCTTCGATCTGGCGATCCGGCACAGCGCGCAGGTGCCGGAAACCCACGTGGCGTGGAAGCTCTGCGATACACGCTCGGTGATCGTCGCCACGCGCACGTATCTGAAGCAGCGCGGCACGCCGCAAACGCCCGCCGATCTCGCGCAGCACGATTGCCTGTTTTATCCGCGTGCATTGGGTTCCGGCGCGTGGTCGTTCGAGAAAGCCGGCCGCCGCGCCGAGAATCCGCGCGTGAATGTCACGGTGAACGGGCCGTTTTCGGCCAATAACAGCGAAGCGCTGCGCGACGCCGCGCTCGAACATCTGGGCATCGCCTTGCTGCCGGACTTCAGCGCGCAGGCCGCCTTGCAGGCCGGCAAACTGGTCGTGCTGCTGCCCAACTGGCGGCCGGTGGGCGCGTTCGCTTCGCAGTTGCATGTCGTGCGCCCGTATGGGGCGCACGTGCCGCGCGCGGTGTCGAGCTTCGCGGAATTTCTGCGTCAGACCTTCAAGGCAGGCTTTCCGCTGGAGTGAGTCGCGCGCCCGACCACGAAATGCATCACGTCGGTGCGGCCTTCGTCGAAGGCCGCTTCGCAATACGCAAAGTAAAGCCGCCAGATGCGGATGAAAGCTTCATCGAAACCTTGCTCGCGCACTTTATCGAGCTGCGCTTCGAAGGCCGCGCGCCACAGGCGCAAGGTGTGCGCGTAATCGCGGCCAAACGCGAAGGTTGCGCGCGCATCGAGTCCCGCGCGTTGCGCTGCCGTCGCGAACTGGCCGGGACTCGGCAACATGCCGCCCGGAAAGATCGTTTCGCGGATAAAGTCGCTCGACGCGCGATAGTGCTCGAATTGCCCGTCGCCGATGGTGATCGACTGGATCAGCGCGCGTGCGCCGGGCTTGAGACAGCGCGCGAGCGTGGCGAAATAGGCCGGCCAGAAGGCTTCGCCAACGGCTTCGAACATTTCGATCGAAACGATCGCATCGTATTGGCCTTGCGCGTCGCGGTAATCGCAAAGCTCGACGCGCGCACGCTCGCCTTGCGCCGAGGCCATCACGCGTTCGACCGCGATGGCGTACTGCGCCTGCGAAATGGTGAGCGCGCGCACGCGGATGCCCTGGCGCGCCGCGTGAATCGCGAAACCGCCCCAGCCGCAGCCGATCTCCAGCACCTCCATGCCGGGCCGCAGCCCGAGCGTGTCGATCACGCGCTGATATTTCGCGGCCTGCGCATCGGCGAGCGGGCGTTGCAGATCGCCGTCGAAACAGGCGCTCGAATACGTCCACGTGCGGTCGAGCCAGAGCGCGTAGAAAGGGTTGCCCAGATCGTAATGCGCGTGGATGTTCTGGCGGCTGCCTTCGCGCGTGTTGGCGCGCAGCCGGTGCCGCAAGGCGAACCACAGGCGCGCGAGCGTGCCGCCATGCACGGTCGCGGCCACGGCGGCTTCGTTGCGGATCGCGAGCCGCAGCAGCGCGACCAGATCGGGCGAATCGACCCATTGTTCCCGCAGCGCCTGCGCAAAGCCGATATCGCCTGCCCGCAAGATCACGGCACAGGCGCGCCCGTCGTGCAGATGCAGCGCCGCGCCTGGCTCGTCGTGCAGATCGCCGAACACGTGGCGGTTGCCGTCGGGCGTCGTCAGCGTGAGGTGGCCGTGGCGGATGCGGCGCAGCAGCGCCATAAAGAGCCGCGACGACACCGGCGCGGCAAGCCGCGAAGCAAGCGGAACCGGTTTATCGGCAAAGCCGGGCAGGCGCAGCAGATGCAGCAGGGTCATGGGCGGGCCTCGTGGTGGGGAAGCGGCGCGCGTGCGCCGGGTGCCTTACCGTGGAAGGGCACGCGCTTGAGCCAGAGGCGCAGCGCTTGCCAGTGAATGCGCAGCAGGACGTTCGCCGCATTGGCGGGCGCGCGCAGCAGCGCGGCCCACGCGCGCGGCGCGGTGAGCGGCGCGGCGTGCATGGCCAGCGCGGTGCGTAGTAAAAGGCCATCGGCATCGTGATAGTCGATGCGAACCGCCAGCGTGCGATCGCGCTGGATCACGCGAAACGCGTACTCGCCTTCGACGCGGCAAAACGGCGAAACATGAAAGACCTTGCGGCAGACCAGCGCCGTTTTCGCGTCGATGGCGGCGTGTTCCGGCGCGCTCAGCAGATAGCCGTGATGCGCGCCGAAGGTGTTGCGCACATCGGCGTAAAGCGCGCGCAGACTGCCCGCACGGTCGTAGCAATACCAGAAGCTCACCGGATTGAACGCATGGCCGAACAGGCGCGGAATGGTCTGCAGCCAGATCGGGCCATCGGCGGGAATGCCGACTGTCGATAGTTGCGCGCGCATCCATGGCGCGAGTGCGCTGCCGTCGCGCGGACCGTAATCGCGCGTGGCGAGCGCGAACACGCGCCATCGATCGACGCCGAACCACCACGACGCCAGCGTATCGAGCCGGTCGAGATCGCAGCAGATCTGAAACAGCGGATACGCGAACGCGTGGCGCACGGGCCGCAGTCGTTCGTGGACCACGCGGCCGGTGAGCAGCAGCGCGGCGTGGCCGGTGCGCAGCGCGTTCATAGCTTCGCCCACGCCGGCGTGACGCCGAAGTCGCGCGCAACCCGCAGCGCGGATTTCAGGCCATCTTCGTGAAAGCCATAACCCGTCCACGCGCCCGCGAACCAGGTACGGCGGCGGCCCTGCAAGGCGGGCAGACGTTGCTGCGCGTCGATGGCGGCGAGATCCAGCAACGGGTGCTCGTACTCGTAGCGGCCGAGCAGCGTGTGCGGCGCGGGCGCGTCCACCGCGTTGAGCGTGACGATCACCGGCGTGCGAAACGGCAGCGGCTGCAACTGGTTGATCAGGTAGCTCACGCACACGGGCTGATCGCCGCCGTGCGCCAGCGCACTGCGGCTCAGATAGTTCCACGCCGACCACACGCGGCGACGGCGCGGCAGCAGCGCCGTATCGGTATGCAGCAGCGCGATGTTGCGCTGATAGCGCACGGCGCCCAGCGTGGCGCGTTCCTGCGCATCGGCGTCGGCCAGCAAGGCGAGGCTGGTGGGCGCGTGGCTGGCGAGCACCACGGCGTCGAAGCGTTCGTGGCCCGCATCGTCCGTCACGACGGTCACGCCTTCGGCGGCGTTGGCGTGGCGCTGGATCGCGCGCACCGGCGTGGAAAGCCGCACATCGTCGAGCGCGCCGGCCATCCGCGTCACATACTCGCGCGAACCGCCCGCGACGGTCTTCCACTGCGGACGCTGGTTCACCTGCAGCAACGCATGGTTGATGCAAAAGCGCAGGAAGGTGGCGGCGGGAAAACGCAGGACGTCGGCGGCGGCGCTGGACCAGATGGCGGCGGCCATCGGCAATAGGTAGTGACGCTGGAACGGCGCGCCGTAGCCGCCTGCCAGCAGCAGTTCGCCCACGGAAAGACGCTCGCGGCGCGCGGCTTCGTAGTTGCTTTCGGCGGCGGCGTTAAAGCGCAGGATGTCGCGCAGCATGCCGATAAAGCTCGGCGAAAACAGATTGCGGCGCTGCGCGAAGACCGTGTTCAGGCTCGTGCCGGCCCATTCGAGCGCGCCTTTGTCCACCGATACCGAAAACGACATCTCGCTGTCATGCGTGGCCACGCCGAGTTCCTCGAACAGCGCGACGAGGTTCGGATAGGTGCGGTCGTTGAAGACAAGGAACCCGGTATCGACAGGATGCTGCACGCCGTCGAGTTCGACATCCACGGTATGCGCGTGGCCGCCGGGATAACCGGCGGCTTCGAACAGCGTCACGCGATGACGCCGCGCCAGCAGCCACGCGCTCGCCAGCCCGGCCACCCCCGCGCCGACCACGGCCACACGCTGGCCGGGCGGCAAGGCGGCGGGTTCATCGAACATCGTTTGCGTGGCGTGCATGGTTGCGGCCTCCCTGATTGTGCTTTGTCGTTTTTTCTTGTCGATGTGCGGACCGGTGTTGCTGGCTTTCCCTTTCACTGCCTGGTTTGGTCCCTGTTGAATCGATATACGCAGCGCGCGCCGTATCGGATGCAAGCTAGCCGCGTTTGCGCATCAGCACGTGCGCGACGCCCCATTCCTGGCCGCGCGCATAGCCGAACAGTTCGGCCACCGCCATGTAGAACATGCGCCAGCGTTGCAGCGCGACGCCTGCATCGCCGCTTGCTGCGAGCATCGCCAGCGCCTGTTCGCGTGCCGCATCGAGCGACGCGAGCCAGTGGTTCGCGGTGCGCTCGTAATGCCGGCCGTCGATCCACCATTGGCGCGTGACGCGGAGATCGTCCTGAAAACGCAGCAGCAAATCGGCCGAAGGCATCGTGCCGCCGGTGAAGAAGTGGCGCGTCATCCAGTCGCTGCCGTCGCGCGAAACGAAGTGGTACGCCAGCAGCCGATGCGCGAAGTGATGCACGAACAGTTGCCCGTCGTCGGCGAGCCAGCGGGCGATCTTCGCGAGCAGCAGACCGTAGTGCTTCATGTGCTCGAACATTTCGACCGAGACGATGCGGTCGAACGTTTCGCCGGGCGCGAATTCGAAACTCGCCACATCGCCGGTGACGATGCGCAGGTTGCTCAGACCGCGTTCGGCCGCACGCTGTTCGATGAAGGCGCGCTGCCCCTGCGAATTCGACAACCCGACGATCTGCGCACGCGGAAAGCGCTGCGCCAGCCACAGCGAAAGCGCGCCCCAGCCGCAACCGAGGTCGAGGATGCGCTGGCCATCCGCGATGCCGGCGCGCTGCGCGTAGAGCGCGAGCATGCCGTCCTGGGCCTGGGCGAGCGTTTCGTCGCCGCGCGGATAGTAGCCGCACGAGTACTTGAGCCGCGCGCCCAGATGCGCCTCGAAGAAGCTTGCGGGCACTTCGTAGTGCTGGGCGTTGGCGGCGTGCGTTTCCACGGCGATCGGGCTGGCGCGCAGCGAGGCGACCAGCGTTTCGAAGGCTTCGGCGCGGCGTTCGCCGTCGTTGGCGTGTTCGTCGGCGAGGCGCTGGCGGATCAGCGTGCGCATGCCCGCGCGGATCAGCCAGTCGGGCAGCCAGCCGCGCTCGCAGCAGCGGATCGGCCAGCTTTCCTGCCCGGACGCGGTGGGTGGCGGCGCAGTGGCGCGGCCTTGCGGGCTCGTGGTGGCGGTCATGGGTGAGGTCTCCTCTCGCTGTGATCGCGATGATGGTGGGTGTGGTCCGCATGATCGGCATGGTTGCCGCGCGGCGGCCATGGAATGAACGCGCTGGTCGTGCGCATGTACTCGCCGTAGCCCGCGCGGCTTTGCATCAGCCGCGCTTCGAGGATCGGCACGCCCGACACCTTGAGCAGCAGCCAGGCCATCGCGCAGGGCGGCAGCAGCGTGGCCCAGCCCCACGGCAGGCCGATTGACCAGAGCGTGTACGCGCACCAGTGCAGCGATTCGAAGAAGTAGTTCGGATGCCGCGAGTAGCGCCACCAGCCGCTGGTGCAGACGCGGCCACGGTTGGCGGGATCGGCGATATGACGGCGTAACTGGCGGTCGGCGGCGGACTCGCCCATCACAGCCGCGAAGCCCAGCGCCAGGGCGGCGACCACGAGCGGAATCGCGGGCGTGGCGGCGCTCCATGCGGGCACAAAGAAGGCGATCGACAGCAGCATCGAGGCGACCGCCTGCAGCAGGTAGAAGCCCAGCATGCGCGGCGCGGCGGCCGCGCCCCACGACGCGCGCAGGGCGGCGTAGCGTGCGTCTTCGGGCTGACCGTGATTGCGCCGCCAGAGGTGGAGCGCGAGACGCGCGCCCCACGCGCCGCCGCCCAGCGCAACGGCGACGCGATTCAGCCCGGCGCCGGGGCCGACCGCCGCCGCGAACAGGGCGACGAGGCCGAGCGTTGCCGCCCAGAGCGGATCGATCATGCCCGCGTTGCGCGTGCGCAGTTGCACGAGCCACGCAACGCCAAAGGCGATCACGAGCGCGGCAAAGGCGAGGGCGAACGCGGCAGCGAAGGGCATGCGGACTCCGTTAGCGGGTCGATAACGGAGATACGGGCGAGGCGCGCGAACGGATGCAGACGAATCGGAAAATCGCGTCAAACCACGCGACTTTCGTCAGAGATGAGTGAGTGAGCGCTAACTTGTGAGGTCGATCAAGCCGCGCTCTTCATCGGGCCGGTTGCCACCACCGGGCCGGTCGGCTGGCCGGTGGGCGATCCGCCCGGCGGCTCGATCGACACGGCCAGCACCGCGCCCGCGCTGACGTGAGCGACCACTTCGGCAGGCATCGGCATGCTGGCGGGTGTATCGGCGGGGAAGACGCCCAGCGGCATCGGCTTTTCTCCGGGCGCGATCAGCCAGAGTTCGGTGGCGCGTCCGGCGGCGATGGTCGGCTTCGCCGCAGGCACGACGACGATGTCGCGGCGGCGCAGATCGACGGTGACGGTCCAGTGGGCGACGCCGTCCGGGCGGGCGATCGTCGCGACCATGTAGGGCGTCGCGCTCGCCACCGTGGTGGTGCCGGGCGTACCGGCCGGTGCGCGCAGCCAGACCAGATTGACCGCGGCCAGCGCCAGCGCGGCCATGCTCGCGCCGATCCCCACGAAACGCCACAGCCGCAGATCGTTCCACCAGCCGGATGCCGCGCCGCCCGCGCGAGTGGGCAAAAAGCCCAGATCGCGCTCGATGCGCGTCCAGACGCGCGCGGGCGCGGCGATGGGCGCGAGATCCTCGGCCAGCGGCGCGAAACGTTGTTCCCAGCGGGCGAGCGTGGCGGCGAGATCGGCGTCGGTGCGGGCGGCCTGTTCCAGCGCCTGGCGCCCGGCGGCGTCGAGCACGCCCAGCGCGTATTCGGCGCAGAGCAGTTCGGGATCGTGGTCGGCGGGCGTGCTCATCGCTCGAGGCAGGTCTTGAGTTGCATCAGGCTGCGCCGTATCCAGCTTTTCAGCGTGCCCAGCGGCACGCTCAACTGGGCGGCCAGTTCGCTATAGGTCGCGCCGCTGAAGAAGGCCTCGCGCACCGCGCGATGCTGCTGCGGAGCGAGTTGTTCGAGGCAGTGTTCGAGGCGGCGCCGTTCTTCGCTGGCTTCGGCGAGCGCGGCGGGCGTCGGGTGATCGTCGGCGAGATCGAGTTCGCTGTCCTCGGCGAGCGGCGTTTCGCGATGCTGGCGCAAGCGGTCGATCGTGCGGTTGCGCGCCAGCGTGACCAGCCAGGTCATCGCGCCGCCGCGCGCGGGGTCGAACAGGTCGGCGCGCCGCCAGGCGGTGGTGAAGACGTCCTGAAGCAGGTCTTCGGCTTCGGCGCGGTCGTGGACCATGCGCACGATGGCCGCGAAGACGCGCGCGGACGCGAGCCGGTAAAGCTCCGCGAACGCCGCCTGATCGCCCTGGCCCACGCGGGCGAGCAACTGGTTCAGGTGCGCGCGGCGCGCGGCTTCGTCGGTGTTCTCTGCCTTGCCAGACGTATCGGTCATGCGCATGTGGGGGCGTCCAGCGCCCGCGCTGAAGGTACTGAAAGGACGGAAGGGTCTGACGGAATATAGCATCGCCAGCGCCAGGCGAGGCAGCAAGGGGTGCAGCGGCAGCGGGCTGGGAGTCATGGCGGGCGAAGTGGCGCGGACGGTGGACTTGAGCGATATACGGGCGCAAAGCGCTGCCGGACGCATCCGCGAGCCGGTAAATCGACGAGTTTTGTACCGCAATGTATCTGCGCTGCGGTTGGAAAAACTCGCTTGCAATAAGCGGGGGGTGCGGAAACAACCCAGATACGTGCGAGGCGCCAAATACGTTCAACGCAAGGTTGCAGCGAAACAGAAACAGCGCAGCCGGGCGTCAGGAAGTGCAAGTGAAGCGCAGAACCTTTAACGAAGCCCCTCATTGTTATCGACTGGAGAAAATCATGAACCTCGTTCGTTCCCTCGTTGCCGCCGCCGTCGTCGTTGCCGCTGCCGTGCCCGCCGTTTCGTTCGCGCAGGATCACACGATCACCCGCGCCGAAGTGCGCGCCGAACTCGTCCAGCTTCAGCAGGCCGGCTATCAGCCTGCCAGCGACAACAACCAGTACCCCGCGAACCTGCAAGCCGCGCTCTCGCGCATCGCCGCGAACCAGCAAGGCGCGAACGCCGCTTACGGCGGCAGCGCGAACGGCAGTTCGGAATCGGCAGCGCCGCTTGCACGTGTCTCGCACGTCGGCCACCCCGCCGCCGATCCGCAGGACGTGCCCGGCCTCGAACCGATCTACGCCCACTCGTAATGCAGCGCACCTGCCGTCGCGAGGCGCTGGATTGAACCCCGCCTCGCGACACCTCGAACAACAACAACTTTTTTCTGCCAGGAGTGATTCGATGACCCGCTTTCTTCGCCGGACCCTTGCGAGCGCGCTGATGCTCGGTTCCCTGTTCGCCTTGCCCGCTGCCCATGCGGCGCAGCAGGCCGCCCAGAGCGCGTCGTCCGCCGGGCTGCAGGGCAAGAACGTCGTGCTGGTGCACGGTGCTTTCGCCGACGGTTCGAGCTGGGACAAGGTGATCGCGCTGCTGCAGGCGCGTGGCCTGCATGTGGTGGCGGTGCAGAATCCGCTCGATTCGCTCGCGGGTGATGTGGCCGCGACGAAGCGTGTGATCGATGCGCAACAAGGCCCCGTGGTGCTGGTGGGCCATTCGTGGGCTGGCGTGGTCGTGAGCGAAGCGGGCAACGACGACAAGGTCAAGGCGCTGGTCTACGTGGCCGCCTTCGCGCCGGATAACGGTCAATCGATCAGCGATATCACGAAGGGACTGCCGCCGCCCGTCTGGGCCGATCAGTTGAAAAAGGATTCCGCTGGCTATCTCACGCTCTCGACCCAGGGTGTGATCGACGATTTCGCGCAGGATCTGCCGCTCGCGCAGCGCAAGCTGATTGCCGCGACGCAGGCGCCGTGGTTCGCGGGTTGTATCGACGAAAAGGTGACGCAGGCCGCGTGGCACGACAAGCCGTCGTTCTTCGTGATTCCGCAGCAGGACCGCATGATCGACCCGCAACTTCAGGCTCGGATGGCCGCGCATATCGGCGCACAGGTGACGAAGGTGAATGCGAGCCATGTGGCGCTGGTGAGCCAGCCGCAAGCCGTGGCCGATGCGATTATCGAGGCGGCGCGCAAGGCGCAATGACGACGCGGCGGGAGGCGTAGGCGAGCGGATACATCCGGTTGCAGAACTCACAATCCTGGGGTCAACAACGCGATAAGCCGCCGCGTTGAGCGGATAGACGGCATCGTGCCGTCACCGCAGACTTCAGGGAGAACCACCATGCGCCGCTTGCCCGTTTATTTCGCCGCTCTTGCCACGCTCACGCTCGCTTTTGCAGGCAATGCGTCGGCCGCTTCCTATTCGCACTGGGATGCCACGCATCCGCGTCGTGTGGAAGTGAATCATCGTCTCGCGCATCAGGACCGCCGGATTCACCAGGAAGTCCGCGAAGGCGAAATGTCCCACGCGCAAGCCGCGCGTTTGCATCGCGATGATCGCCAGATTCGCGGTGAAGAACGCATGATGGCCAGCCAGAACAACGGCCATATCACGCACGCCGAAGACCGCGCGCTGAATCAGCAGGAGAATCACGTGAGCCGTCAGATCGGCCAGTGATCTTGTGATGCTGCATGAAAAAAAGCGGCTGGGTGGAGTGATCCGCCCAGCCGCTTTTCAACATTTAATATGACGCGTCGCGTGCCATTGCGTGGCAAAGCGAAACGATGGACGTCACTCTTCGTCAGCCAGTTTCTCGATGGAAATGCCCAGTTCGCTCGCCATGCGTTCCACCAGCATCTGCAGGCGCGCGACTTCATCGGCGAGACGTTGCTGTTCGGCGCGCAGCGACTCGTAATCGGCATTCGAAATACCCGAAGCGCTCGATACGCCCGCGCCCGAGTCATCGCTTTCGTAGCTCGCCACGCTCACTTCGCCGCATAGCAGATGCATCCAGCGGTTCTCGCGCGCGCCCGGTGCACGCGGCAGCTTGATGACGAGCGGCGGCTCGCGCTCGGCCAGTTCGGCGAGAAACGCCTCGACCGAAGAGACATCGGCGAAACCATGCAGCCGCGCCGAATTCAGGCGCAATTCGGCCGCGGTCTGCGCGCCGCGCAACAGCAGTACGGTCAGCAAGGCCACGGCTTGCGTGGGAATACCCAGCACGCGATTGAGGTTATGTTCGAAACGCGGCACGCGGCTGCTGCTGCCTTCGAAGACGAGGCTCAGATGTTTCAGATCTTCGATGGCGCTCAGCACTTCGGCCTCGCTGACATTCATGACAGGCGCGCGTGCCGTCTTCTGGTTGCAGCCCGACGTGAGCGAATTGAGCGACAGCGGGTACGTATCCGGTACGGTGTGCTGCTTCTCGATCAGCACGCCGACGATGCGCGCCTCCAGCGGGGTGAGCGCACGCAGCGCGCGGGGCGAGGAGGCTTCGGCAGGGGTGTTCATAAGCGCTCAGGCGGAGTTTTCACGGGTTTCGATCATACCCGCTCATCGCGCCGTTGCGCAGGGCCGACGCCTTGATTGCCAGCGGCCGCCGATATTAGTGGTTTTTACCCAATAAGTAATAAAGCCAATTGCATACCGGTTTTAAGCAGCCGAAATTTGCGATTTTGACGATATAAAACCTTCTGCATAGAGATTAACGCTTATTGCACTGCACAATATCACCGCCTACACTGCACGAGTCGCCTGGAGTTTCGAACGCGCTTCGAAACATTTTTCGAAAAGGAGGGCGTGTCGTGAGCGCATCCCAATCGCCAATATTGCATTCGGCCCTAAAGTTGCACGTCTTCGAACAGGAAGGCGGCTGGCACTGGGGTATTACCATTCCGCGCGCCGTCGGTGGCGGCTTCAAGGTCATCGCCTATAGCGAAACCACGTTTTCCGGCGAGACCGAAGCCCGCCGGGACGGCGGTCGCGCGCTAGACAATATGCCGGGCGCGGCCGAGGCTTCGTTTGCCTGCTGACATCGTTCAAAGGCCGCGCGGCGCTCAGCGCGCGCGGCCTTCGCCTTATCGCTGGTCTATCGCCGCTTCATTCGACTTTTTCCTTCACTTCCAGCCCCCAGAAACGCGCTTCACCCGCGCTCGCATCGCTGGCATAGAACTTGTCCTGCCATGACGCATTCGGGCGCAGGCCGGTCCATTCGTGCGGCGACGTCAGATGGGACGGACCGCCGATGGTCGCGTCGCTGGCCTTCGCGTTCTTGCGCTTCGCAGGCGGCGCCATGTTGTGACGCCACCAGAAGTGATTGAACACGGCGATTGCATTGACCGCGTAGGCAATCGCCAGATCGCGATCGTTTTCGATGATGATGAGATTGTCGTCGTTGACCGTAGCGGCTTTCACGCCCGCGTTGTGCGAGCCGGTCATGACCACCGGATGATCGCCGAGCGGATCGATCACGATGATCTTGCTATGCACGACCACGATGCCCACACGCCCGAGATAATCGAGGATCGGCGCGCCTTTCTGGTGTTGCGTGGCGGGCAGCACGATATCGTAATTCGAAGGCACGGCTTCGGTGCCGTGCAGAAACCCCACGGCCGTCGTGTCGCCCGCATGCGCGTGAATCGTGGGATCGGTATTGACCACGCCGCGAATATAGAGCCCCGCGTCGGCTTCGGCCTGCTCGCGAATGTCCTGCAGCAGACTGCCTTGCCAGCCCGGATCGAGCATTAGCGTGAGAATGCCGGATTTCGCGTTCTGGATCAGCGAACGCGCGTAAGCGAGATCCGGTGAATTCGCGCCGATCGACTTCGGCAGATGCGGGCTGAAAAATACCGATGTCGTCTGCTTGCCGTGTTTGAACGTGTTGACCTGCGTATCGGAGGCGGGCGGCGGCGTGCGGAAATCGGCTTCGCGCAGGCGCTGCCATTCGGCCAGATACGCCGCGGCGATTTGCGCGTCGTTCACCAGCAGGCCGTTATTCACCTGCGTATAAAGGCCGTGCGGCGTCCAGTTCGTGCTGCCGGTCCAGACCTTTTGCGCCTTGCCGTGCTGATCGGCTGCGCCGCCCGTGACGAACACGGCGAACTTGTTGTGCGCGTAGACACCCGACGGTTTGAGAATACGGCGCGACAGATCGACCTTGCCCGTTAGCGCGGCGGCGGCACTGGCGTTTTCGTCGGTGCCTTTTTCGTGCGTGCCGTTGGCGAGCACGAGGTGGCAGCGCTGGCCGAGTTGCGCGAGACGCGCGATCAGATCGCTATCGGAAAGCTCGAACAACACCAGATAGAGATGCATGTTCTCGGTCTGATGCGCTTCGTCGAGCAGCGCGTGCATCTGCTTGACGAGCTCGCCGCCCAGTTCGTCGCCGATGGTGGGCTTCGGTCTGGCGTGGGCGAGCGCGGGAATCGCCTCGGCGGGCAGCGGCAGTTGCAGCACGGTTTCCAGTGCCTGCGTGGCGATATCGGGGTCGTTGCTCGCGTTGTTTTCGTCGTTTTCGTTGTTTTCGGTGTTGGTGTGCTTCGGTGCGAGCGCGGTGCGCAGCGCTGCGAATTGATCGGGATAGACCTCGGCGCATTTCGCAAACCAGCGCGCACCGACAATGCCGACGTTGAAAAACGGCTGATACGTTTTCGGTTGCGGTGTGGCCGGTTCGAACCACGGCGATTGAATATCGCTTTCGGTGGGCTTCGACGTTTTGCCTGTCATCGCCACCACGCTGTATTCGACCTTGCCGGTCGCGGGCACTTCGAAATCGGTCCACGTGAAGCGCTGATATGGCCAGAGCGTCGAGGGTTTTGCTTCCGCGTTGGATTGCACGGCATGCTGCGTCGAAAAGCCCACGTAGGCGTTCAGCGGCGTGGCGTTCTTGCCATCGACGCGGCGCAGGACGGCGTAGCCGAGACAATCGGCAATCGCGCTTTCGTGCCACCACGCGAGGAAAACACTGTCGGTGCCGCGATACGCCTGCAATTCGATGTCGCTCATGATGACGGGTTCCTGTGGAAAGGCATGGGACGAAGCAGCGAGGCACATTCGATGCACGCCGCGCGCGCGGGCGGCGCAAAGGAATGAACGGGATCAAGCGAGACGGGCGGCCCGCAGGAAATCGATGCGGACGCCGGGGAAGTGCGTTGAATTCTAGGCGACGTTCAACGCTTCAATATGATCTTTCGGTGACAGGTACGCGTGTGGCATGCGCTGGCGCAAGCAACGTGATTATCGGATCGCGCGCGCAATCAGCATGCCGCCCGCAGCGATACTCGCGATGCCAGCCAGACGCACGAGCGGCTGGCGCGCCGATGCGATGCGCTCGATGGCAATCGCTGCGCTCACGATCAACGTTGCGTGGCGATCCATCACGCCGGTGGCGAGCAGCACCGCCATCCAGTTGCTGCAGCACAGCCCGCAGCGCAGGGCGAGGCGCGTGCCTTCGCGCATCGCATCGACTACGTTTGCCGGCGACGCATGATGGCAGGCGCGCAGCGAGTGGCAGCAGGCGAGGCGCCTGGTTTTCCAGGATGTGCATTGAAGCACGCCCGCGATCAATACCACGACGCCTGCCGCGAGCGGCGCTGCGCGAGCGAGTGCCGGCAGGTGCACAGCGAGCGACGCCAATGCAGCGCCCAGCGGAAAAAGTACGCTGCCTGCGAGCAGCCACACCGAGAAGTAACCGGCCGCGCCCGATATGATTAGCAATCCAGATTGAATGTCTGGCGATTCACGCTCGTGCCAAAGCATCGGCGCGAGCGCGGGCAACATCATCGCAGGCATCATCGTGGCCCACATCGATATGAACGATGCGGCGGTTTGCAGCCACGTGCGTCCGCACAGCGGCAGCCACGCGGCGGACAGCGTCCAGCCGCCCGGCATGGGCGTGCCGCTCATCGCGGACATGGACGTGTAGCGCAGCACCGTGGCCGCCGCGCTGGCCGCGAACAGCAGCACGACCACGGCGGCGAAAATCATCTGCGCTCTGGCGATGCGGACCATGATGAACCTCATTTCGGGCGATATTCGTCGTGACGCTTCCACCAGATGCCGGTCTCGTTGCGCCCGCGCGGCGCGCGATCGAGCCATTGATACATGCCCCAGATCGCGTCGAGCCCGCGTGCGTAGGTCGAATACGTGTGCCAGATAGCGCCGTCTTCGCGCACGAAGGCGCTCAGGCCTGGCCGGTCGCGTGCGTAGGTGGCGGCGTCGGTGCCGCAGCTGGCGGCGAATTCGGCGACGGGCGCTGGGGGCGGATCGGCGTCCATCGCGTGCTGGCCGCGCGCATAGTTGTATTCGACATCGCCTGTGCGCTGCTGCTCGGCGGTAAATGAAACGTTGAAATCGAAATTGAAGTCGTTGCCTTGCGACGAAGCCCACGGGAAATGCCAGCCCATGCGTTCGCGGTAAGCCAGCAGTTTGGCGAGCGGCGCGCGCGAAACCGCCATCAGCGTGACGTCGTGCTGGGCCAGATGCGCGACATTGCCGTCGAAGCCATCGGCGAGCGCCGAGCAGGACGGGCAACCCGCCGCGTAATCCGGGCCGAACATGAAGTGATAGACGAGCAGTTGCGAGCGCCCGGCGAAGAGATCGGCGAGCGTGGCGCGGCCTTGCTCGGTATCGAAGGCGTAGTCTTTATCGACGCGCACCCAGGGCAGCGCCTGGCGCTGCTGGGCCAGCGCGTCGCTGCGGCGCGTGAGGTCTTTTTCGGCTTCGAGCAAATCGAGCCTGGCGGCGAGCCATTGCTCGCGGGTGCCGGTTGCGTGGCGGGTTGCGTTCCTGCTTACGTCCTTGGTTGCGTCCTTGGTCATGATGTGCTCCTTGAGATGGCGCCCGCGCCCGTTTACAGGGACGTGCGGGCAAGTGGTCGAGGGCGGATTGCGGTTTTAGATTAGGCTGGGATCGTCGCGCACCGGGAGTGACAAATGTGTCGGGAATGGCATCGGGAATCGAGGCTGATAAGGGTCATGCATGGACTCGCTGATTACCGCCGCGGCGCGCGCACTCGCCGCCGGTGACGCGCTGGGCGCGCTGAACCGCGTGGCCTTGCGCGACGACGCGCCCGCGCTTGCGCTGCGCGGCATCGCCATGGCGCAACTGGGCGACCTGGAGCGCGCGAAAGCGCTTTTGCGCAGTGCCGCACGCGCATTTGGCGTGCGCGAAGCGGTGGCCCGCGCGCGCTGCATCGTCGCTGAAGCCGAGGTGGCGTTCGCATCGCGCGATCTGGGCTGGCCGGAAGCCACGCTCGATGCAGCGCGACAGACGCTCGAAGCGCACGGCGACGCACTCAACGCGGCGCATGCGCGCCATCTGGCGATTCGCCGCCTGCTGTTGATCGGCCGTCTGGATGAAGCAGAAACACAACTCGCCGACATGGACCCCGAACCGCTGCCGCCTGCGCTGCGTGCATCGCATGAATTGATCGCGGCGGGGATTGCGATGCGGCGCATCCGGGCGCAGGCGGCGCGCACCGCATTGGCACAGGCCGCGCGAGCCGTGCGCGCGGCGGGCATCGCGCCGCTGGCCGCCGAAGTCGCGCGGGCGGCGCAACTACTCGAAGCGCCAGCGGCGCGCCTGATCGCACGCGGCGAGGAGCGGCCGCTGCTGCTTGGCGAAGTCGAAACGCTGCTGGCCTCGAACGCGCTGGTGATCGACGCCTGCCGCTACGCCGTGCGCGAAGCCGCGAACGCGGTGCCGCTCGCGCGCCGGCCGATTCTGTTCGTGCTGGTGCGCGCCCTCGCCGAAGCGTGGCCCGGCGACGTGTCGCGCGACGCGCTGATCGCGCGCGCCTTTCGCATGAAGCATGCGGATGAAACGCATCGGGCGCGCTTACGCGTGGAGATCGGGCGGCTGCGTGCGTTGCTCGACGGCATTGCCGGCATTCGTGCAACTGCGCGGGGATTCGCGCTCGATCCGCATGGCGCGACTGACGTGGTGGTGCTGGCGCGGCCGGTTGAAGAGCCGCACGCTGCCGTGCTGGCGCTGCTCGCCGATGGCGAAGCGTGGTCGAGTTCGGCGCTTGCGCTGGCGTTGGGCGCGAGCCAGCGCACGGTGCAGCGCGCGCTCGATGCGCTGGCGGCCGCGCGCAAGGTGCAGCCGGTGGGCGTGGGACGCGCGCGGCGCTGGACCATGCCGCCGTTGCCGGGATTCGCGACGGCCTTGTTACTCCCCGCGCCGCTGCCAGGCGAGCAGGATGAGCGCATGAACCGACCTGCAAGGAGCACACGATGAAGCATTCCACGGCAACAATCATCCGCGAATATGGACCTTTCGAGGGCGTCGAGCAGGTGGGCGGCGTCACCTGGGATGGGAGCCGCGTGTGGTTCGCGGCGGGTGACAGGCTGGCATCGCTCGATCCTGAGAGTGGTCAGACGCAGGGTTCCATCGATGTGCCTGCGCATGCGGGGACGGCGTTTGATGGGCAGCATCTGTTTCAGATCGCCGAGGCGCAGATTCATAAGATCGATCCGCAGACTGGGCAGGTGCTGGCGACGATTCCGGCGCCTGGCGGCGGGGGCGATTCCGGGCTTGCGTGGGCGGAGGGGACGTTATGGGTGGGGGAGTATCGGGCGCGCAAGATTCATCAGATCGATCCTGAGAGTGGGGTGGTGCTGCGGACGCTGGAGTCGAGCCGGTTTGTTACCGGGGTGACGTGGGTGGATGGGGAGTTGTGGCACGGCACCTGGGAGGGCGATGAGAGCGATCTTCGAAGGATCGATGCGCAGACTGGGAAGGTTCTGGAGCGGCTTGAGATGCCTGAGGGGACGGCGGTTTCCGGGCTGGAGTCGGATGGTGGGGAGCGGTTTTTTTGTGGTGGGGGTGGGAGTGGGAAGATACGGGTGGTTAGGAGGGGGTGAGGGTGGTGGTTTTGGGGTTTGGGTTTTTTGTTGGCATTTCCTTGTGGTCGTGTCGGTCTATTAGCGTTGCCCCTGTGCGGGGCGGCACCTACTTTTCTTTGCAGCGGCAAAGAAAAGTAGGCAAAAGAAAGCCGCTCACACCGCCAATATGACGCAGTCCACAACCAGCCTTACACGGGGAATGGTATAGGGGCGTCCAGCATCTCGCGCCTTCAAAGCCAGTGACAAAGCCGTCATACATCCCGTTGCTCGCTGCGCGCGCAACGGTTGGGTTTGCGAGGGAAACCAGCAAACCTTCGGTTTGCGTTATGCCCCTCGGGGCGCGTAGCGCCCCCGGGTGGGCGGGCGCCTTGTCACTCAGTGGTATGGCGCGAGGGACCGGATGCTCCTATACCTTTCCCCCTAAAAGGCGGTTTGTGGACTGCGTCATTCTGGCGTTTGTAGCGGCTTTCTTTTGCCTACTTTTCTTTGCCGCTGTGTATGGACTGGAGACATAGGTAACAGGTGTGCGGGGACATGGGTAACACTTCGGACAAGTGAATCGTCTGGAGCCGGCCATGCCGTGGAACCCGAGAGACACCATGAATCTGCGTCTGGAATTTGTTCATCTGGCTTTGCAGGAAGGCGCTAACCGGCGCGA
>NZ_JAAGPR010000019.1 GCF_017104965.1 Paraburkholderia sp. Ac-20340 | reverse complement strand
CGGTGTTCGCGCTCCGGGCGTAGCGGACGTGGGGCCGGTTCGCGTGCGCCTTCGCCGCCAGCGCGCGGCGCGTGGCCGGATTTCGGCTTCGCGGGCTGTTGCGGATTGGGGCGCGCTTGAGTCGGTGCTTGATTCGGTGCTTGATTCGGCTGCGGCTTTGCCTGCTGCTGGGTTGCCTGCTGCTTCGGCTGCTGTTGCGCACGCGGCGGCGGATTGCGCGGCGGGTTCGCCTGCGCACCGGCATCGCGCGGCTCGCGGCGTTCCTGCGATGGCTTCGCTTCGCGCGGCACGGCGGTTTGCACGCGTTCAGTGCGTTCCTTGCGCTCGCTACGCTCATTACGCGCTTCGTGCGCACGCTGCTCGCCGCGCGCCTGCGGCGCGGGCTTCGCTTCATCGCGTTGAGCGGCGCGTGGTTCGGCTTTCGGCGCTTGCGGCTGGCGCGGAGTCTGGGCCGGTTGAGGCGTTTGCGTCGCTTGCGGCGTTTGCGTCGCCTTCGGCGCCTGAACCTGCTGCGGTTTCGGCTGCGCGGGCGCGGCGGCAGGCGTCGCGGCGCGCTTGTCCTGCACGCGCGCGCCACCGAGCACGCCGCCCTTCATCAGCGCGGCAAGCCGGTCCGACGACGCGAGATTCTGCCCATCGCCATACTTTTGCGACGCGCGCTTTTCCTGCGCGCCGCCGTGCGCCGTGTCTTTCCCGGCGGAGGTGTTGCTGCCCTGCGCCGAGGCAGGTCTTTTGGGTACATTCGACATGGGGGCGCATTATAATCCCGGGCATGAATTCCCAAACCGACCTCGTCCCCGCCACCGCGAATGCGCCGGCTTCCGCCGCCGCCGCGGAGTCCGCTGCTGAGCAAGCTGCACAGCAGGCCGCGCAGCACGCACAATTCGTCGACTGGATGCGATCGGTCGCGCCCTACATCCATGCATTTCAGGGCAAGACCTTCGTCGTCGGTTTCGGCGGAGAAGTGGTGCATCAAAATCTGCTCAACGCGCTCGTCGCCGACATCGCGCTGCTGCAGGCCATGGGCATCCAGATCGTGCTGGTGCACGGTTCGCGCCCGCAGGTCGAAGAACAGATGAGCCTGCACGGCGTCGAATCCGAGTTCTCGCACGGCATGCGCATCACCAATGCCCGCGCGCTCGAATCCGCCAAGGAAGCCGCTGGCGAAGTGCGTCTCGATATCGAAGCCGCCATCAGCCAGGGTCTGCCGAACACGCCGATGGCGCACGCGCACATCAGCGTCGTTTCCGGCAACTTCGTGACGGCGCGTCCGGTCGGTATTCTCGACGGCGTGGATTTCCAGCACACGGGCGTCGTGCGCAAGATCGACGCCGATTCGATCCGCCATTCGCTCGCCAGCCGCAAGCTCGTGCTGCTCTCGCCGCTCGGTTTCTCGCCCACGGGCGAAGCGTTCAATCTGTCGATGGAAGACGTGGCGTCGGCTGCGGCCATCGCGCTGCGCGCCGACAAGATCGTGTTCCTCACGGAAACGCAGGGTCTGATCGGCGAAGACAGCGAGCTGATCCGCGAAATGTCGCTCGACGACGCCTACAAGCTGCAGGAAAGCGGCACCGTGCTGGGCGACGCCGGTTTCTATCTGAAGCATTCGATTCGCGCCTGCCGTGGCGGCGTGGGCCGTGCGCACATCATCCCTTACGTGCTCGACGGCGGCCTGCTGCTCGAACTGTTCCTGCACGATGGCGTGGGCACCATGATCTCGTACGAGAACCTGGAAAGCCTGCGCGAAGCCACGCCCGACGACGTCGGCGGCATTCTTACGCTGATCGAGCCGCTCGAAACGGACGGCACGCTGGTGCGCCGCGGCCGTCACCAGATCGAGCGCGACATCGACCATTTCTCGGTGATCGAGCACGATGGCGTGCTGTTCGGCTGCGCGGCGCTGTATGCCTACTCGCAGGAGCGCATCGGTGAAATGGCGTGTCTGACCGTCTCGCCCGAAGCGCAAGGTTCCGGCGACGGCGAACGCCTGTTGCGCCGTATCGAGCAACGCGCCCGCGCACGCGGCCTCACGCGTATTTTCGTGCTCACCACGCGCACCGAACACTGGTTCCTCAAGCGCGGCTTCGTCAAGGCCACAGTCGACGACCTGCCCGAAGACCGCCGCCGCCTCTATAACTGGCAGCGCAAATCGCTCGTGCTGATGAAGCAGCTCTGAGCGGCGCAAGCCACCCCACACATACGACTTAGGAGAAGCACAGCATGGCCCGTATGATCCAATGCGCGAAGCTCGGCAAGGAAGCCGAAGGTCTCGATTTTCCGCCGCTGCCGGGCGAACTCGGCAAGCGCATCTATGAAAGCGTCTCGAAGGAAGCCTGGCAAGGCTGGCTCAAGCAGCAGACCATGCTGATCAACGAGAACCGCCTGAACATGGCCGATCCGCGCGCGCGCCAGTACCTGATGAAGCAGACCGAAAAGTACTTCTTCGGTGAAGGCGCCGATCAGGCATCGGGCTTCGTGCCGCCGACCCAGGGCTAAGCCCGCCGGACATCGCCCCGTTCGATCCGTCCCTGACTGGATCGCGGCCCGCGAAATCCCGCAAAAACCGCGCCTTCGAGCGCGGTTTTTTTATGCGCTTCACGCGAAAGATCGGCCGGGCGCCTGGCCCGCCCGAATCGCCGCAATCCCCCGTCCCATAAGGCCTCACGGCTGCCCGCCGGCACTGCGACAATGGGGCCGTTTGCACGATCTTCAGTTATCGTGCTATCATGTCGCTTCTTTCGACAGGCATTAGCCATCAATTGCATTCAGGTCGGCACCCAAAACCGCCTTCAGCCTGAGTGTTTTTATACAAGAAGAACGTTCCGCCACACGGACATTCTTTTTCGTTTCAGCGACGCTTCACCGGGCACCCTCGTGCTGGTCCAGCGTCACATGCGCCCTGCCCCCCAACAAGGCCACGCAGGCGCAACGCATACGCACAATTTGATCGAGTGTCGTTTCGCGACATTCAGCATGCCACTCGCGCACCGCCTGCACGCCAACGCCGCAGCCGGACCGGACGTTCCCATTTGCGGCGTTCCCGCGCGACCCGCAGCCATCATCGGCCGCTATCGCGAAACGGCACTCTCCGGCAACCGTGGCGAGCTCTTCTGGAGTTCGTCGCAGTCATTGGAGATGCAGACCTTGACCGCTTCCACTTCCGGCTCGTCGGCCCAATCCGACCTTACGCTCGACGACATTACGATCGTCGACAAAAGCCTCCTCAAACGCGCCGTCGGCGCCATGGCGCTCGGTAACGCCATGGAATGGTTCGACTTCGGCGTCTATAGCTACATCGCCGTCACGCTCGGCCAGGTGTTCTTCCCGTCGAGCAGCCCGTCGGCGCAGTTGATCGCTACCTTCGGCACCTTCGCGGCCGCCTTCCTCGTGCGCCCGATCGGCGGCATGGTGTTCGGCCCGCTCGGCGACCGCATCGGCCGCCAACGCGTGCTCGCGATGACGATGATCATGATGGCCTGCGGCACCTTCGCCATCGGCCTGATCCCGTCGTATCACTCGATCGGTATCGCCGCGCCCGTGCTGCTGCTGGTCGCGCGTCTCGTGCAGGGTTTCTCGACCGGCGGCGAGTACGGCGGCGCAGCCACCTTCATCGCCGAATTCGCCACCGACAAGCGCCGCGGTTTCATGGGCAGCTTCCTGGAGTGCGGCACGATGGTGGGCTACGTGTTCGGCGCAGGCACGGTCGCAGTGCTGACCGCCCTGCTCTCGCATCAGCAACTGCTCGACTGGGGCTGGCGCGTGCCGTTCATGATCGCCGGGCCGCTCGGCATCGTGGGTCTGTACATCCGCACGAAGCTCGAGGAAACGCCGACCTTCAAGCGTGAAGTCGAACTGCGCGAAGCCGAAGAAGTGTCGCGTCCCAAGCTCACGCTGCACTCGCTGCTCACGCAGCATCTGCGCCCCTTCCTGCTGTGCGTGGGCCTCGTGCTGATCTTCAACGTGACCGATTACATGGCGCTGTCGTATCTGCCAAGCTATCTGTCGGCGACGCTGCACTTCGACGAAACGCACGGTCTGTTCCTCGTGCTCGCCGTGATGGTGCTGATGGTGCCGATGACGATCGCCTTCGGCCGTCTGTCCGACGCCATCGGCCGCAAGCCGGTGATGCTCGCGGGCTGCGTGGGTCTGATCGTGCTGGCGATTCCGTCGCTTACGCTGATCCAGACGGGCGCTGTCCTGCCGGTGTTCTTCGGCCTGCTGATTCTGGGCACGCTGCTGTCGTGCTTCACGGGCGTGATGCCTTCGGCGCTGCCCGCGCTGTTCCCGACGGCGATCCGCTACGGCGCGCTGGCGATTGGCTTCAATGTGTCGGTTTCGCTGTTCGGCGGTACGACGCCGCTGGTCGCCGCCTGGCTGGTCGAGCACACGCAGAATCTGATGATGCCCGCGTACTACCTGATGGGCGCGGCCGTGGTCGGCATCGTCTCGGTGCTGGCGCTGCACGAAACAGCGCGCCGCCCGCTGCCGGGTTCGGCGCCGATCGTCAGCACCAAGGCCGAAGCCCATGCCGTCCTGCGCGGCGTGCGTCTCGCCCGCGAGATGGACGACGACTACGCCGCCATGCCTGCGCGCGTGTAAGCCGAACATTTCCGATCGGAAATCAATGAAAAGGCCAGCTTCGAGCTGGCTTTTTTGCGTCTGCGCTTATCGAAGCTTTGCGAATCTAGTCGATCAGCTGGGTGTGTTCGACCTGCAATGCGCCGTCGTTTCCGATCGTCAGCATCGCGGCGGTGATCGGCAACCGGAAGCGGCGCGGCCCCGCGCTGCCCGGATTCACATAGAGCACGCCGTCGCGCGTGTCCTGCGAGGGCTTGTGCGAGTGACCGCTCACGACCACGGCAATGCCCTGCGAGGCGGGATCGCCGCGCAGATCGGGCAACTCGTGGACGACCACGATCGCCACGCCGCCGATCTCCACGACCGTCTGCACCGGCAGCGCTTCGGCCCACGCGCCGCGGTCGTTGTTGCCGCGCACGGCGGTGAGCGGCGCAAGCGCACGAAGCTGATCGAGCACGGCGGCGTCGCAGATATCGCCCGCGTGGACGATCGCATCGCAGCCTTGCACAAAGGCCAGCAACTCGGGGCGCACGAGATTGTGCGTATCGGAAACAAGCGCGACGCGTAGCGGTTTTCGATGAGGCATGGGCTGGTCTGGATCGGCGGAAATAGGCGCACGTCACACGACGCGCTAATCACGCGCCGAAGTATACGGCGAGCCACACGGTTGGCGTCTGCGGGTCCGTCCACGCGACGCGATGCCGGCAATGCGCGCGAATGTGCACATGATCGCCGGGTGTCAGGCGCATGCGCCGGTCGTCGAATTCCAGTTCCGCCGCGCCGGACAGCAGCACCACCCACTCGTCGCGCGGATCGTCGTACCAGAAGCCCGCCGGGCTCGCCTGCCCGGTCGAGACGATCCGCTCGATCAGCACGCCATCCTGCGCAACGAGACGCTCGAACACTTCCTCGCGCGCATGGGCGTCGATCCCTTCGAACAGATTCGACGCGCCGCTCATACGAGCGGCCTCAAACCGTCGAGCAAGGTCGGCACGAGTTCGCTCACGGTCGGATGGACGTGCATCGCGAATTGCAGCGTCGTGCAAGGCGCGTCGGCCGTCATGGTGTCGATGAAAGTGTGGATCGCCTCGTCGCCTTCGATGCCGAAGATCATCGCGCCCAGGATGCGCTGCGTCTGCGCATCGACCAGCGCTTTCATGAAACCCGCCGTCTCGCCACGCTCGCGTGCGCGGCCGACGCGCGACATCGGCAAGGTGGCGATCAGCGCCGGCTTGCCGCTCGCGCGGACTTCGCGCTCGCTTGCGCCCACGCGCGCGAGCGGCGGGTCGACGAACACGGCGTAGGCGGGAATGCGCGTGTCGGCGCTGCGGTGCGCACCGTCCAGCAGATTCGCCGCGACGATCTGGTAATCGTCGTAAGAGGTATGCGTGAAGGCGCCGCGCCCGTTCACATCGCCGATCGCCCAGACGCCCGGCACACGCGTGCGCAACTGGCCATCGACGGGAATCAGGCCGTGCGTGTCGCACTCGATGCCCGCGGCTTCGAGGCCGAGATCGTCGGTATTGGGAATGCGACCGGTGGCGAATAGCAGATGCGAGACGTCGAGCGTTTCGCCGCCCAGCGCAATGCGGATGCCATGCGCGGGCGTCGGGCCCAGCGGCGCCACGCTATCCGGCGCGTTTCCGAAACGAAACTCCACGCCTTCGCTCACCAGCACGTCCTGCACGGCCTTCGCGACATCGTCGTCCTCGCGCGCGAGAATGCGCTCGCCGCGCACCAGCACCGTCACGCGGCTGCCGAACCGGCGGAATATCTGCGCGAACTCCAGCGCCACATAGCTGCCGCCGCAGATCGCCAGATGCGTGGGCAATTCGGTGAGCGAGAGGATCGTCGAATTGGTTTCGTACCAGATGCGTTCGAGCCCGGGCACCGCCGGCACCGCGGCGCGCGTACCGGTGTTGATGAAGATTTCGCTGGCTTCGAGCGTCTCGGTCTGCCCGCCTTCGGACATCACGCTCACCGTATTCGGCCCGGTAAAGCGCCCGTGTCCTTGCAGCACAGTGACGTTCTGCGCGTCGCGCAGCCAGCGCTCCACGCCATCGCGCGAGGCGCCGATGATGCGGTCCTTGCGCGCTTTCACGAAGGCGAGATCGACGCTCACTTCGCTGTGATGGCCACCCGGTCCGATGCTCACGCCGTAATCGCCCGCGTGGCGCGCCACATGGGCGGCACGCGCGCAGGCCACGTAAGCCTTGGTCGGCGTGCAACCGACATTCACACAGGTGCCGCCGAACGCCGCGCGCTCGATGACCGCCGTTTTGCGCCCGCTCGCGCCAAGCCGCACGGCCAGCGGCGGACCACTCTGCCCCGTGCCGATGACGATCGCATCGAATCGCTGTGCCATGCCGCCCTCCTTCGCGTGAGGAACACCCAGCGCGCACGTCGCATGCCGCGCGCACCGGAACACGTTCGCGTCATGGTACGCCGGGGGCGTCGCGCGCCGCGCGAGCGCGTCCGTGAAGCCTTTATGCCGGGAAAACGGCAAAAAAAGAGCCACCCCGGATCATGGGGTGGCTTACAGGGTGACAGCACAACAGCAAACGGGCGATGCCGCTGCGCGTCGGGGGGGAAGCGTTGCTTCAGGCGATCTTTGCGTCAGGCGTAGCGCTCGGGAAAGACAGTCGAACAAGGGCCGGTCAGTGCACGCTTTCGCCAGGCGCTGCACAGCCGTGGCTCGCGCACCAGAGATCGCGCGAGCGCTGGAAAGCGGCACGCGCGCCGCGCGTCGCAACCAGCAGCCCGATCTGGCCCATGTTGAAGTCGAGCGACACCATCAGCTGCATCAGGTCCACCATCGGCAGGACCAGCGCTGGCTGATAAAGTTGTCGTTCGATAAAGTCTTTCATGACGGCTCCCGCTACACCCGCTACGCCTTCGTGACGCAGCGGTATTGACATGGGAGCATTCTAGGAATGTAGCGTCCGCCGATAAATGGGCCGAGCGCGAAGTCACTTGTCGTCAAACTCGAACAATCGTTGTTCGAGCGGCGCAGCAAGGCTCGGACGGCCAACGCCGCCCGTCGCATCAAGCCAGCGGCGTCGCGACAAACGCCGGCAAGGCCTCCGCCCGCAAGGACAGCGCCGCCACAGCCGGATATCGTGCCAGATCGACCGCATCCGGCAACACGAACTGCGTGAACCGCCACGCCACCGCCGCCGTGATATCGGCCTGCGTGATCCGGCCGCCGCACAGCCAGCCTTCGCGCCCCGCCAGCAGTTTGTCGAGCACCGCCCACGCCGCGTGCATCTGCGCGTTCACGCGCGCGAACCAGGGCTCGTGCTGCCGCTCCTCGGGCCGCAGGCGGCGCTCGTAGACCTGCTGCACGGTCTTCTCCATGGCCGCCAGCGCGAAGCCGTTCACGCGCAGCGCAAAGGTGCGCTCCTGCGTTTCCTCCGGCAGAAGGCGGCGCGCAGCGGGCACTTTATGGTCGAGGTAATCGAGGATCAGCGTGGAGTCGATCAGCACGGTGCCATCATCGTCGACGAACGTGGGCGCCTTGACGACCGGATTGATCTGCGCGAATTCATCGTACTGGCCGAACACCGAGAGGCTGCGATGCTCGAACGGCATCTCCAGCACGTGAAGCGCGATTGCGACACGTCGCACGTAGGGGGAATCCATCATGCCAATCAACTGCATGACTCACCTCGCATGAAAAAGAGGACCGGACCGTCGATGGTGCAACATCGGCGCCCGCATTTCAAGATTCGCCAGGCGATCCTCACGATCGTTTCCGACGCGATGATTGCCGCCATAAGCGCGCGCGAAACTGATCCTCGTCAAACCGCGATATCGTCGCGAATGTGGCCGGGGCGATCTGCCACGCACGATTATTTTTGTCCGGGATTACATTGGTTAGCAGACAAGCGGAGTGACGCAATGCGCCATTGCTGCGTTGCAATGCCTGTCTCGTTTTAATGGCTTCCGGCCGGCTGCCTTACTGCGCAAGGCAAAGCGGATCGACCCCGATAACAGCAGGATGCCGAAGCATCTTTACGCTGGAATTCAAGGTGTTTTTCCGCGCCGCATGTGCTGCACCGCATCGCCGGGAAACTCCTGGATTCATCGGCGCAAAGCCTGAGCTAGTCTGAACGCACAAGGAGACGAAATCATGAGACAGGTATTCAACATTGGCATCGTCATCATCCTCGCACTCCTCGTCGGGAACCGCGTGCTGACTCGTGTGCAGGCGCACGAGGGCGGCTCGGTATCCTGCGCGAAGGGCTCCGAACTGGTTCGGCTGGAGGCGCTGGCGCGCGGCTTCAGCACGCTCGGCGCGCGTAGCCAGGGCGAGAACTTCATGTCCTCGTGCCTCGTGTCCGGTCAGGCGCAGGTCGGCAAGGTCGTCGCACACGACTGAATCCGGCTCGGCTGAACGCTGGCTGAGTGCCGATAGCAGGCTCCGCGCGCATCGTCCTGCGTATTAGCGGGATTGCGCGCGGTGATTCACGTCATTCCGGCGTGTCGATTAGCGTGTTCACCTTCCGGCTTTGCCCGGATCTTCCCTCGCGTGCGCCGCTCAAGCGCACGCCGCCTCGTCTTGTCCTCCGGTAATGCAACGTCTGCAAACCTTTGTTTCGGGTTGCCAATGCCGACGTTTGGCGGCGACAATGGTGCGCAATCAGGGGGGACTCTATGAAAGGTGGCATCCTGTTGCTCGGACTCGGCATGCTGACGGCATGCACATCGGTGACCGGTATCAACTCGAGACAGGACGGACATCTTTCGGTCACCAGCCGTGCGCGCTGGGACATCGTGTCCTGGAATCACGTGCGCAGCGCCGGCATGAAGGAGGCCGAGGCCTACTGCCACAAGCGCAAGAAAGAACTGCATACCGTCGAGGTCCACAGCGAAGGCTTGCGCGGCGTCACGACCCAGTCTGTAGAAGTAATCTTCGACTGCATTTAAGCCGTATTTTCACAAATCGCGCAAAGCCCCGTCCAGCCGCCTTCCCCGTCTCCTGCCCCGCCGCAAACCTTCCCGAATCTTACGATCGCACAATAGTTTGTTGTCGTTCTCCCTGATACTCAAATTGCATCGGCGCGCTACACTTGAGACACACTTTGTTACGGTTTGTCTCACTTCGTATCATGCTGACCGCTTTCTTTATCGCTTCGCCGCTTGGCATTGCCGCATTGTTCGGATTTGCACGGCTCGTGAACCCTCGCACTGGCCAGATCGGCAGCCGCTGATCGCGCGCGGCGCACACTGATCCCGGATCGTCGCAGCACGCACAAGCCGGGCACCGCGACTCCACTTCCTCGCACGACACCGCCAACGTTTGCGGTTTCTCGATCGGCCCGTCAGCTGGCCACGTCTTTTCGCCCCATTGCGCAGCAGAAAACAAAAAACCCGCAAGGCATGACGCCTGTGCGGGTTTCAGGGCTTCTTGCGAAGCGTATCCAGGTGGCCCTGGTGCCGGCGACCGGACTTGAACCGGTAAGCCGTGAGGCGGCGGATTTTCGTCACACTACGTCTTTAGACGCCGCGCGCTGTGCAAACAACTTAAAGCAACAAGCGGCGTTCGTGCGCTGGACTATGCCTTCGCCCTAGCCTGAAAACTTGTGCGCGCTTTGCAGCGACCCAAACCTTCGAACCTTAGGCGCCCCCCGTCTAGTCTCTACACCTTCCATGCCGACGCTTGCGCGTCAGCCGGCTTGGCTCGGCGTTGCCTCGGTAACCGCACGCTTGCGCGTCGCCTGGTTCCAGGGGGTTCGCCGAATTTGAGGGGTTCTGCACCGGCCGTTTCCGGCTGGGCACTCAATCTGTTTTTAAGTCCGCTATGTTTACCAATTTCATCACGCCGGCAGGGCGGACGGCATTCTACCACTGCCCCGCGTACCCTCCCAAGCGCCGCCGGTCATCCGCCGTCATCTGGCGTTCATCGCGCGGTCACATGCGCTTTCCATAATCGGCCGCATCGAAAACGTTTACAACGCTCGGGCCGCCCGCATGACGCCAACCATCAAGGATGTCGCCGCACACGCCGGTTTTTCGATCGCCACGGTTTCCCGGGCGATCAATGCGCCGCACACGGTCAATCCCGTGACACTCGCCAAGGTGCGCGAAGCCATCGACGCACTCAAGTTTCGCCCCAGCCCGATCGGCCGCCAGTTGCGCGGCGAGCGCACGCGCCTGATCGGCGTGGTGTTGCCGACGCTCGCCAATCCCGTGTTCGCCGAATGCCTGCAGGGCATCGACGAACTGGCTTCGGCACAGGGCTTTCGCCTGATGCTGATGACGACGCAATACGACGCCCAGCGCGAGCGCCACGCAATCGAAACGTTGCGCGCGCAACGGGTAGAAGGCCTGATCCTCACGGTCGCCGATGCGGATACCCACCCGCTGCTCGACGAACTCGACGCCGATGGCCCGCTCTACGTGCTCATGCACAACGACACGACGCGCCGCCCTTCGGTATCGGTCGACAATCACCAGGCCGCCTGTGACGGCGTGCGCATGCTGATCGCGCACGGCCACCGGCGCATCCTGATGCTTGCGGGCACGCTCTCGGCATCGGACCGCGCGCGCCAGCGCTACGCCGGTTATGCCCACGCGATGGAACAGGCCGGCCTCACACCCGCGCCCGCGCTGGAAATCGACTTCAATGCCGAAGCGCTCGCGCCTTCGGTGCTCGCGCATCTGAGCACGGGGCCTGCGCGCCCCACGGCGCTCTTTTGCAGCAACGACCTGCTGGCGATGGTGGTGATGCGCGGTCTGCGCCGCGCGCGCATGCGCGTGCCGCAGGACATGTCGATTCTCGGCTTCGACGGCCTGGCGATGAGCGAACTGCTCGCGCCGCCGCTCGCGAGCATCGGCACGCCCAACGGCGAAATCGGCCGCGCCGCCTGGCAGCGTCTGATGGCGCGCATCAGCGGCGAATACGTGGGCCCGACGCTCGATCTCACGCTAGCGCACACGCTGCGCGAAGGCGGCACGATCGCGGCCATCGCGACGGGCGGCGGCGCGTTGCGCGCCGGCGTCGGCGGCCGGGGCGTCGCGCTCGGCTAAGCCCTTTTTCGACGTGCCACGCGCCGCGCGCCGCTAGAACGGCGTGCCCGCGCGCGTGGCCAAACGCATCGACACACCATGCCGCCCATCCGCACAGGAGCCTCGACGTGATACGCCGCTTCGCCCGCTTCGTCCACTCCGCCCGCACGGCGCTCAGCGTCACGCTCGCGCTTGCCGCGGGATTCGCCGCATCGAGCGCCTCGACGCCGGTCCACGCCGACGAAACCGCCATCTGCTACAACTGCCCGCCCGAATGGGCCGACTGGGCGAGCCAGATCCAGGCGATCGAGCGTCAGACCGGCATTCGCGTGCCGTTCGACAACAAGAACTCCGGCCAGTCGATCGCGCAATTGATGGCCGAGCAGAAAAGCCCGGTCGCCGATGTCGTCTATCTGGGCGTGTCTTCCGCGTTCCAGGCGAAGGACAAAGGCGTCATCGCGCCATACAAACCCGCGCACTGGGACGAGATTCCGGCCAACCTCAAGGACCCGCAAGGCTACTGGTTCGCGATCCATTCGGGCACGCTGGGTTTCTTCGTCAACAAGGACGCGCTCGAAGGGCGACCGGTGCCGCGCTCGTGGGCCGATCTGCTCAAGCCCGAATACAAAGGCATGATCGGCTACCTCGATCCGTCGAGTGCTTTCGTGGGCTATGCGGGCGCCGTGGCGGTGAATCTCGCGCTCGGCGGCACGCTCGACAACTTCCAGCCGGCCTTCACGTGGTTCAGCAAGCTCAAGGCGAACCAGCCGATCGTGCCGAAGCAGACCGCCTACGCGCGCGTGCTCTCGGGCGAGATTCCGATCCTGCTCGATTACGACTTCGACGCCTATCGCGCCAGGTACAAGGATCACGCCAATGTGCAATTCGTGATTCCCACCGAAGGCACGATCTCGGTGCCCTATGTGATGAGTCTCGTGAAGAACGCGCCGCACGCGCAGAACGGCAAGAAAGTGCTGGATTTCGTGCTCTCGGATCAAGGCCAGAAGCTTTGGGCCAGCGCGTATCTGCGCCCCGTGCGCGCGAACACGCTATCGCCCGAAGCCGCCGCGAAGTTCCTGCCCGCCAGCGACTATGCGCGCGCCAAGCCTGTCGATTTCGCGAAGATGGCAGCGCAGCAGCGCGCATTCGGCGAACGCTATCTGCAGATCATGCATTAACACCGTCTTCGTTCTGGTTATTTTCGTCTTTCATGCACGATCTCACCTTCCCGCTGCGCTGGCGCGTGGCGCTCGTCGCGCCCGCGCTCGCGGTGTTTCTCGCCTTCTGGCTGCTGCCGATGGTGGCCCTCGTTCAGGTCAGCGCCGATGGTCATCTGATCGGCACTTATCGCGCACTCCTGACTAATGGCCGCTACATGACGAGCCTGCTGCAGACCGTGCTGCTATCGGCGGCGGTCACCGTGGCCACACTCGTGCTCTCGACGATTTGCGGCCTGCTGCTCGCGCGCCGGGAATTCGCGGGGCGTCGCCTGCTGGTCGCGCTGCTGACGTTTCCGCTGGCGTTTCCAGGCGTGGTCGTCGGCTTCATGGTCATCATGCTGGCCGGGCGCCAGGGCTTGATCGGCGCGCTCGCCATGCGTCTGACCGGCGAGCGCTGGGTGTTTGCCTATTCGATGGCGGGCCTGTTCCTGGGCTATCTGTACTTTTCGATTCCGCGCGTGATCGTCACGGTGATGGCCAGCGCCAGCCAGCTCGACACCTCGCTCGAAGAAGCCGCGCGCTCGCTGGGCGCCTCCTCGTGGCGCGTCACGCGCGATGTGATCCTGCCCGCGCTCGCGCCGGGACTGATCGCGGCGGGCGCCGTCTGCTTCGCAACCGCGATGGGCGCGTTCGGCACCGCCTTCACGCTCGCCACCGATATCGACGTCTTGCCGATGACGATCTACACCGAGTTCACGCTCAACGCGAACATGGTCACGGCGGCAGGCCTGTCGATCGTGCTCGGCGTCGTGACGTGGGCCGTGCTGACGATCGCGCGCAGCCTCACAGGCGCTGCCGTGGCGGCGACGGCATGAGCACGCTCAGCAGAACCGGCGCGCCGGTCGCCAGGCGCCGTCTCGCCCTGCCCTCCACACGCACGTGGATCGCCGCGGCGCAGTGGTTTGTCACGCTCCTCACCTGCGCGTTTCTCGTCATCCCCGTGGTGATGTCGATCGTCGCGGGCCTCACCGTGAACTACTTTCGCGGCGTGGCGAGCGGCCTCACGCTGCGCTGGCTCGAAGCAGTCTGGAGCCAGTATCACGACTCGGTGTTCCTCTCGCTGGAAGTGGCGGCCGCGACGCTCGCGATCACGCTCCTGACCGGCGTGCCCGCAGGCTACGCGCTCGCACGCAGCCGCACGCGTCTTTCGCGTCTGATCGAAGAGTTGCTGGTGATGCCGGTTGCGCTGCCCGGACTCGCTTCGGCGCTCGCGCTGCTGGTGGTGTACGGCGGCTTCTCCGCGTTTCGCATGAGCGCGGCTTTTATCGTCGTGGGTCATGTGGTTTTCACGCTGCCGTTCATGGTGCGCCCGGTCGCCGCCGTGTGCGCCGCCGCGGATCTGCGCACGCTCGAAGAAGGCGCCGCCAGCCTCGGCGCGCATTTCGTGCAGCGCTTCTTCACGATCGTGCTGCCCAATGCGCGGCCGGGCATTCTGGCGGGTGCGCTCGCCGTGCTCACGCTATCCATCGGCGAATTCAATCTCACGTGGATGCTGCACACGCCCGATACGAAAACGCTGCCCGTCGGCCTCGCCGATACCTATGCGTCGATGCGTATCGAGATCGGCAGCGCTTACACCCTGCTCTTCTTCGTGATGACGATGCCGCTACTCGTGGCGATGCAATGGTTCGGCGCACAGACGCCGGGCACGGGCAAGGGCACACGCAAGCGTGATCAAGCCGCAAAGCACACTCATCAGGATTCCCAATGAAACTCGATTCGATGCCGATTGCGCTCACGCAATGCGGCAAGACCTATCGCGGGGCGCGCGTGCTGGAACCGCTCGATCTGTCGATTGACGCGGGGGAAACGCTGGTGCTGCTCGGCCCGTCGGGCTGCGGCAAGACCACGACGCTGCGTTTGATCGCCGGCCTTGAAACGCCCGATGCGGGCGGCCGCGTGCAATTCGGCGACGACGACGTCACCGCGTTGCCCATCGAGCGCCGCAAGGTCGGCATGGTGTTCCAGAACTACGCGCTGTTTCCGAACCTGAACGTGCGCGGCAATATCGGCTACGGTCTGAAGATCGCCCGCGTTCCCGCCGCCGACGCCCGCGCGCGCGTGGACGAACTGCTCGCCATGATGCGTCTCGAAGCCCACGCCGATAAACCCATCGGCCAGCTTTCGGGCGGGCAGCGCCAGCGTGTCGCCCTGGCGCGCGCGCTCGCGCCGCGTCCGCGCGTGCTGCTGCTCGACGAGCCGCTCACCGCGCTCGACGCGCGTTTGCGCGATGCACTGCGCGGCGAGATGAACACGCTGCTGCGCGAGCTGGGCGTCACCACGGTCTACGTCACGCACGATCAGGCCGAGGCGATGGAGCTGGGCGACCGCATCGTCGTGATGAGCGCGGGCCGCATCGAGCAGATCGGCACGCCGCGCGAGATCTATTACCAGCCCGCGAGCCGCGCGGTCGCGCAGTTCGTCGGCACGCTCAACCGGATCGCAGGACAATGGCGCGACGGCGCGCTCGTGACCTCGGGCGGCACGCTCGACGCCAGCGCGCGCCCCGCTTCGGGCGCGGCCGAACTGTTCTTCCGCCCCGAAGACGCCACGCTCGCCGATCCCGCCCACGCGCCGCTGCGCGGCGTGATCGAACAGGCGACTTTCCTCGGCGAGCGCACGCGGCTGACCATCGGCGGCGCCGCGCCCGATGCGCTTTTCGTCGATGTCGCCGGTCGCATCGAACTCGCGCGCGGCACGCGCGTGGGCATTGCCATCGCGCCCGAAGCGCTCATCGCGCTCGCGTAATTTTTACAATCGAGAATTGATCGAGGTCACCATGCTGCTCGCGCAAATCAGCGATCTGCACATCAAGGAACCGGGCGCGCTTGCGTATCGGCGCGTCGATACGGCTGCCAGTCTCGCACGCACGGTCGAACGCCTGAATGCGCTCTCGCCGCGCCCGGACGTCGTGCTCGTGACCGGCGATCTGGTCGATCGCGGCCACGCCGACGAATATCACCATCTCAAGACGCTGCTCGCGCCGTTGCGCATGCCTTGCTGGCTGCTGATCGGCAATCACGACGGCCGCGAAGGGCTGCGCGAAGTCTTCCCGGAGCGCGCGGAGTTGCGCGCAGGCGGCGAGTTCGTGCAATACGCCGCCGATCTCGGGCCGCTGCGCCTGATCGCGCTCGATTCGATGTCGCCGGGCGAGAGCGGCGGCACGCTTTGCGCGGCGCGGCTGACGTGGCTCGAACAGCAGCTGGACGCGGCGCGCGGCAAACCGGTGATCGTCGCGCTGCATCATCCGCCCTTCGATTGCGGCATCGCCCATATGGACGCGATCCGCCTGGACGACACCGCCGCGCGTGCGCTCGAAGCGCTGATCGCGCGCCACCCGAACGTCGAGCGCGTGCTCTGCGGCCACGTGCACCGGCCGATGTTCGTGCGCTTTGGCGGCACCATCGCCAGTGCCGTGCCGGCGCCCGCACATCAGGTGACGCTCGATCTCGCGCCGGATGCGCCGTCCACTTTTACGCTTGAGCCGCCCGCGTTCGCGCTGCATCGCTACGACGCGGCCCGCGGCATCGTCACCCATCACGCCTATGTCGACGATGCGGACGGCCCCTACCCGTTCCACGAGCCGTCGGGCGAACTGATCGCCTGACGCGGCGGGCGGGCGTCATCGGTCGGTAGCGGCTTGCATCGTCACGGAAGCGGCCGCCAGCACGAACCCACGGGCTCCGGTATCATCGGCACGCCCCGGTTCGTCCGGGCCGCTGTTCCGCACTTTTCCGTTCTGGCGGGCTTTGCCCGCGCTCGTAGCCCCGTGTCCATGTCCACACCCGATTCCGCATCCGCTGGCGAAAGTCAGTCGCTGCGCGGCCTGTTGCTCCTGCTCGCCACCATTGCGGGCATCTCGGTCGCGAACATCTACTACAACCAGCCGCTGCTCGACGACTTCCGCAAGGCGTTCCCGTCCGGCGCGGCGTGGATCGGCGCCGTACCGGCCTCGACGCAACTCGGCTACGCCGCCGGCATGCTGCTGCTCGCGCCGCTGGGCGACCGCTTCGACCGCCGCCGCATCATCCTTCTGCAGATCGGCCTGCTTTGCCTCGCGCTGCTGGCCGCGACCTTCGCGCCGACGCTGCCCGTGCTGATCGGCGCGAGTCTCGCCATCGGCGTGCTGTCGACCATCGCGCAGCAGGCGGTGCCGTTCTCGGCCGAACTCGCGCCGCCCGAAGCGCGCGGCCATGCGGTCGGCACGGTGATGAGCGGGCTGCTGCTCGGCATTCTGCTCGCGCGCACGGCGGCCGGTTTTGTCGGACAGTATTTCGGCTGGCGCGCGGTGTTTGGCGCGTCGATCATCGCGCTGCTCCTGCTTGCGGTGGTCATCGTCAAGAAGTTGCCGAAGAGCAAGCCGACTTCGACGCTCAGCTACGGCAAACTGATCGGCTCGATGTGGCATCTGGTGGTGGAGTTGCGCGGCCTGCGCGAAGCGTCGGCAACAGGCGCGTGCCTCTTTGCGGCGTTCAGCCTGTTCTGGCCCGTGCTCACGCTGCTGCTCGCGGGCGAGCCGTTCCATCTCGGGCCGCAGGTTGCGGGGCTGTTCGGCATCGTCGGTGCGGCGGGTGCGCTGGCCGCGCCGTGGGCCGGTCGTTCCGCCGATAAACGCGGCCCGCGCGCCGTCATCACGCTGTCGATCGCGCTGATCGCCATCGCATTCGTGATTTTCGCGTTCTCGGGCAAGAGCCTGATCGGACTCGTGATCGGCGTGGTGGTGCTCGACGTGGGCGTACAGGCCGCCCAGATCTCGAACCAGTCGCGCATTTACGCGCTGCGCCCCGAAGCGCGCAGCCGCGTGAATACCGTGTTCATGGTGTGCTACTTCATCGGCGGCGCAACCGGCTCGGCCGTCGGCGCGGCCACGTGGCACGCCTTCGGCTGGGTGGGCGTGTGCGTGGCCGGGCTCGCATTCAGCGCGCTCGCCGCGTGGATTCATTTCGCCACGCGCCCGCGTCTGGACGCGAGCGCGCAGGCGCTTTGATCACCGTTTCATTCGCCAATCTAGTCGCACAGCGCCGGGCCTAGCGGCCCGAATCGAGCAGATCGGTCATATCGTCGGCGTGCTCCTCCTCCACCGCCAGAATCTCTTCGAAGATGCGGCGCGTGGTGGTGTCGGTATCGCCGAGATACTGGATGATCGCGCGATAACTATCGATGGCGATGCGCTCGGCAATCAGGTTTTCGCGGATCATGTCGTGCAGATCCTTGCCTTCCTTGTATTCCGAATGCGAGCGCTCGCTCAGGTGCGCGGGCGCGAAATCCGGCTCGCCGCCCAGTTGCACGATGCGCGCGGCGAGCATGTCCGCGTGCTGCTGTTCTTCGTTGGCATGCTCGAGAAATTCGGCCGCAACGGCTTCCGATTCGATGCCCTTCGCCATGAAATAGTGGCGCTTGTAGCGCAGCACGCAGACCAGTTCGGTGGCGAGCGAATCGTTGAGGAGCTTGAGCACGGCCTCGCGATCGGCACGATAGCTCGGGGTGACGGAACCCTGATCCAGATTGCGGCGCGCCTCTTCGCGCACGCGCTTCAGGTCAAATTCAAACGCAGCGTGTGACTTCGACATCTGACTCTCCTTGAACGGTGGGGACGACTGACTGCTGTCCGTCCCAAGCGCAAAGGGTGGGCCTGAAGGCGTGGCACGCGTGCTGCACGGGCTCGCACGGAGGTCAGGCACGCGGCGTGCTGTAGGAGGTCTCCCTTAATCCGTGGAGATTCCCTCATGAAACGCCTGATTGCCTTGCTTCTCGTTGCCGCGTCGGCCGCGGCGCTGGCGGCCTGCAACACCGTTGCAGGCGCTGGCCAGGATATGTCCGCGGGCGGTCACGCCATCACGAATACCGCCGAGCAAGCCAAGTAACGCGGCTCGGCAGGCGTGATATGCGGGGTGTGGAAACGGCTGTTCAGTGCCGTTGAAATGCACTCGCTGCGCGTTCGGCGCTGCCTTTTCAGGCAGCGCCGGATCGCGTTAAATGGCGTTATTGGATAGCGTGGTTAATCGGGTTAATCTGCAATCCGAATGATTTTCGCAGCCTGCGAAATGTGGCCGGAAGACCCTCATGAAGCACGCCGACGATCGTCGAATACGAACGAAAGGCCCACGCTGCCCAGAATCAGCGCGGTCGCGATGATCGTGGAATGGGTAATCGGTTCGCCCAGCGTGAGCGCGCCCAGTGCCACCGCCACCACCGGATTCACGTACATGCAGCTACTGGCCACGATCGGGCTGGTATTGCGGATCAGATAACCGTAGGCAACATACGCGGCCATCGTGCCGATCAGCATCAGATAGCCAAAGGCGACGAACGGCACAAAATGCAGCGCGCCCATGCGTTCGCCGGTGACGATCGCCACGAGCGTCGAAATCCCGCCGCCCAGGCCAATCTGCAGTGCCGTGGCGATAAAGAGATCGGCAGGCAATTCGAGCCGCCCGGCCAGATGCGCGCCGATCGCCCAGAACAACGCGCCGCCCAGAATCGCCAGACTGCCGCCGGCCGTACCGCTCGCGCCGCCACCGTGGCTCAGGATCGCGATGCCGACAAGGCCCAGCCCCACTGCGGCCCATTCGCCTTTGGCGACGCGCCGCCCGGCAGCCGCCGCGATCAGCGTGGCGAACAAGGGCACCGTTGCGACCATCACCGCCGCCGTGCCGGTGCCGACCGTGCGCATGCCGTAGGCCAGCATGCCGCTCGACAGCCCCACGAGCATCGTGCCGACCACGCCGGCATTGCGGATCTGCGTGAGCGTGGGCATGACGGGGCGCCGTCGCATCGCGAATACGAACAGGCCGATGCCCGCCAGCAGGTTACGCAGCCCGGAGAGCAGCAGCGGCGGGAACGATTCGAGCGCCACATGCACGGCGAGATAGGTCGAACCCCAGACGAAGTACACGACGGCCAGCGCCAGCGCGACGCGACCGCCGCGCGTCTGCGGCAGCCGCACGCTGCGCGCGAGACGCCAGCTGTGCGCGCCTAGCGTGCCGAGCAACTGCAGGAAACCGCGCAAATACGGGCTGATGGACGAACCGGAAGGCAAACGGGGCGGCATCGTCATTGCACCGCCGCAGAACGGGAGACAAACCAGAGGGCTAACCGCGAACGCCCCGCCAGACCAGGGACGGGACGAATAAAGCGCGACGGCATGATGGAGGCGACGAGAGAGAGTAGGAGACGCGAAAGTAAGCGCACCAGAGCAACACACGACCAAGCCGCACAGGAAAATGCAAGCCGGTCGAAAGCCGCCCGAAATACCCGGAACGGGCGCCACGCATTATGCAACAAGGCGCCGCGTTGCGGACGCCGCGAACGTGCTTTATGCGCCGACGCGCAGCGCGCGCGCAACGGTCGCGAAATAAGGGCGCAGCGATGTCGTGCGAAGACAGAAAACCGTCGCTTCATGCCAGGTCGATGCGTCATTTTGAGACCGTGCTAGGATGTCACATTCTTTCATTGTCATTACATTCATCATGCGTCCGCTGCCTGCGTTTTTCGCCTCGCTTCCACCGCGCGCCTCGCGCCCGGTGGCGGCGCACGCGTGCGCGCTGCGACGCCCTTCCGGCCTGCCGGCCCCGCTCGCCTTCGCCCGGCGTCCGCACTGAACCACCCTCCTTTGCCGGAGCCATTCAGTCGGGCTCCGGGCCGATCCCGTACGCCCTATCGAGGCCTTCCCTGAAGGCCGCTTCATCTGGATCGCAAAGGAGAATCCCATGTCGAAGAAAATCCGTTATCTGACCGAGCTCGATCTCGCCCGCCTCGAAAAATGCGCCGCCGAAACCGGCGCCGCGCCCGCGCGCCAACTGATGCTCGACGAACTGCTCGAACGCGCCGAGATCGTCGATCCGCGCGAAATTGCCGCCAATATCGTCACCATGAATTCGCAGGTCACGCTGGTGAGCGATCGCACTGGCGAAGCCGTCACCTGGACGGTCGTCTACCCGGCCAACGCCAGCGTCAATCAAGGCCGTCTCAACGTGTTTTCGCCCGCAGGACTGGCGCTGCTCGGCGCGAAACGCGGCGAAACCGTGCGCTTCACACCGCCCAGCGGCGCCGTCGAAACGCTGAAAATTTCGCGCATCCTGTTCCAGCCCGAAGCCGCCGACGACTTCGCGCTGTGATGCGCGATTGCGCCGGTCAACGAGCCCGCCGAGGCTCCCGGCGCAGTCCATCGACAAGTTTTTTCGCCTCGTTTTTCGCCCTTTTTCGCGTCAAAAGCGCGTTCTCTCCTATATAGGTCGCGCGCGCGAATTCCTCGCGTACACAGCACATTCCCCCACGCAAAGGCACTTGCCAGAGTGTCGCAGCGCGGTGTATCGTTTGGCCTGCTTACGCGGGGGTCCTGCGTTATGCGCCGCTTCGAACTGTTCACACGAATAGCGTCAGGCAGCGTATTTCGCGGGTGAGAAATACCCTTTGAACCTGATCTGGATAATGCCAGCGCAGGGAAGCGTCCGGACCTTGCAGCAAGACACGCATCACCGCCTGCACCCATCCTCATTGCGAGGTCCGTCCACGTTCCGTCTCGTCTCCTGCGAAGCCGTAGTTCCCACTTTGCATTGCATGGAGAGAGACGCATGAACGCGAATCCCAAGTTCATTTCCGCCAACGCGCACGTCGACGAAGCCGCGATTGCGCCGCTGCCCAATTCCCGCAAGATCTACGTGACCGGTTCGCAGCCGGACATCCGCGTGCCGATGCGCGAGATCACGCAGGCCGATACGCCCACGGGCTTCGGCGGCGAAAAGAATCCGCCGATCTACGTCTACGACACCTCGGGTCCGTACACCGATCCCGAAGCGAAGATCGACATTCGCGCAGGCTTGCCCGCCGTGCGTCAGGCATGGATCGAGAAGCGCGGCGACACCGAAGCGCTGCCGGGCCTCTCCTCCGATTACGGCCGCGAGCGCGCCGCCGATCCGGCCACGGCCGAGCTGCGTTTCCCCGGCCTGCACCGCACGCCGCGCCGCGCACAAGCGGGCAAGAACGTCACGCAGATGCACTACGCGCGTCAGGGCATCATCACGCCCGAGATGGAATACATCGCCATCCGCGAAAACCAGCGACGCGCCGAATACCTCGAAAGCCTCAAGACCAGCGGCCCGAACGGCGCGAAGCTCGCCGCCATGATGGGCCGCCAGCATCCGGGCCAGGCGTTCGGTGCTGCTGCCTTCGGCAAGGATGCGCTCAAGGAAATCACGCCGGAATTCGTGCGCGAGGAAATCGCCCGCGGCCGCGCGATCATTCCCGCCAACATCAACCACCCGGAAAGCGAGCCGATGATCATCGGCCGTAACTTCCTCGTGAAGATCAACGCGAATATCGGCAATTCGGCGGTGACGTCCTCGATCGGCGAGGAAGTCGACAAGATGACCTGGGCAATCCGCTGGGGCGGCGACACGGTGATGGATCTGTCGACCGGCAAGCACATTCACGAAACGCGCGAGTGGATCATCCGCAATTCGCCGGTGCCGATCGGCACGGTGCCGATCTATCAGGCGCTCGAAAAGGTCAACGGCAAGGCCGAAGACCTGACCTGGGAAATGTTCCGCGACACGCTGATCGAACAGGCCGAGCAAGGCGTCGATTACTTCACGATTCACGCGGGCGTGCGTCTGCAATACGTGCCGCTGACGGCCAACCGCATGACGGGCATCGTGTCGCGCGGCGGCTCGATCATGGCCAAGTGGTGTCTCGCGCATCACAAGGAGTCCTTCATTTACGAGCATTTCGAAGAGATCTGCGAAATCATGAAGGAATACGACGTGAGCTTTTCGCTGGGCGACGGCCTGCGCCCCGGCTCGATCTACGACGCCAACGACGAAGCGCAACTGGGCGAACTCAAGACGCTGGGCGAACTCACGCAGATCGCGTGGAAGCACGACGTACAGGTGATGATCGAAGGCCCCGGCCATGTGCCGATGCAGCTCATCAAGGAAAACATGGACCTGCAGCTGGAATGGTGCGACGAAGCGCCGTTCTACACGCTCGGGCCGCTCACGACCGATATCGCTCCGGGCTACGATCACATCACCTCGGGCATTGGCGCGGCGATGATCGGCTGGTTCGGCACGGCGATGCTCTGCTACGTCACGCCGAAGGAACACCTGGGCCTGCCGAACAAGGACGACGTGAAGGAAGGCATCATCACGTACAAGCTCGCGGCGCATGCCGCCGATCTGGCCAAGGGTCATCCGGGCGCGCAGGTGCGTGACAACGCCTTGTCGAAGGCGCGTTTCGAGTTCCGCTGGGAAGACCAGTTCAACATCGGCCTCGACCCGGACAAGGCGCGTGAATTCCACGACGAAACGCTGCCCAAGGACTCGGCCAAGGTCGCGCATTTCTGCTCGATGTGCGGCCCGCACTTCTGCTCGATGAAGATCACGCAGGACGTGCGCGACTTCGCGGCCAAACAAGGCGTCAGCGACGCCGAAGCCTTGAAAAAAGGCATGGAAGTGAAGGCGGTGGAATTCGTCAAGCAAGGCGCAGAGATTTATCAGCGCCAGTAAGGCGAGAACGCCCTTTCGCTGCGCTGCACGATGAGCTGACGTATCGTGCAGCGCAGCGAATGATGCTTTCCACACCGAAACACTTTTTAACGACTCCGACAACTCGCTGACAAGCGCACACACCCGGATACGGAGGGCGTGGCTAGGATGGGTGTACTGGAGGTGCGAACTGGGCGCGATTTATGCGACTCCTTTTGCACCGGATACCCCCTATAGCTGGAGTCGAACATGAAAAACTTCGCTCGCACCCGTACCCTCTTCACCGTGGCTACGCTCGTTGCCGTGATCGGCAGTCTGAGCGCTTGCGACAACATGTCCCGACGCGACCGTGACACTGCCATTGGCGCAGGTGTCGGTGGTGCCGCTGGCGCCGTGATCGGCGGTAGCGCGCTTTCTACCGTGGGCGGCGCCGCAGTCGGCGGCATTATCGGCAATCAGGTTGGCAAGTAAGGTTTCGCGCCGGAGTGCGTGACTGCGTGACGCCTGGCATCCTGGTTCGACGATCCTTTCGTCACGCTATGTGCAGTACGAAAGCCGCTAAAAGCGCAACAAGATACAACAGGCAGATTGGCCAGTCACTCGGCTTCAGAGAGGATACGCGGCACGTGCTCCTGCAAGGGCATGTGCCGCTTTTGCGTTCACACATGGCGCGATCGTTCAGGCGTGATAGCCTGAAGCGTTCGTCTGGAGTCGCCATGAAATCCCCGCTTTCTACTCGCGCGCTGTGCCGTCCGCTCAGAACGGCGGCGATCGTGTGCGCTACCGGCGCGCTGCTCGCGCTCTCGGGTTGCTATTACTACACGCCTTACGGGTACTCGGCCTGGTCGCCGTATTACTACCCGGGTTATTACCCGACCGTTCCCGCCGCCAGCACGCAGCAGGAAACCGCCGTGGCCGTTGCAGGCTCAACGACGACGCGCACCGTTACGCAAACCTACGCGCGCCCCAACCCTGCGCCCGCTGCCGTCGCGGATGCTCAATATCCAGGACCGCTTTATCCCTCGCCGCCCGTTGCGGTTGCAGTGCCGGCGTGGCCGATCTATCCGGCCTATTACCCTTATCCCGCGTACTACGGCTATTCCGGTTGGGGCTGGGGCGCACCGGCAGTTTCGATCGGCGTCGGCTTCTGGGGCGGCGGCGGTTATTGGGGACGCGGCTACTGGGGCCATGGCGGCTATGGCGGCGGTCACTGGCATCACTAAAGATCGCTCTGGCACCGCACGACCGTACTTTCCCTGCTTGACCCTGGCGCTCCGTTTTCTATCCTGCAAGTGGGGCATCGGGGATTGAAACACTGCCTTACTGAATAAGCCCTCCTCAGCGGTGGAATTCGCGAGCGCCACGCGCATGCCGCTCGCGTTCTGCCGCATCTGCCTGCTTGTTGTCTGCTCGCTGTCCGCATTCCGCCTGACGCCATGCCCGGCTCGCCGTGCGCCCTCACGCACGCCCGCGCCGATACGAACCAGCAGAAAGGAGACGTCATGTTCCACCAGTTGTTGACTCCCATCGGCAATTCGCTGCTTTTGTCGTTTCTCGTCGCGGTGCTGCCGATCGTTGTGGTGCTCATCCTGCTCGGCTGGGCGCGCCGGCCCGCCTGGCAGGCCTCGCTCGCCGGGTTGATCGTCGGGCTGATTGTCGCGATCGCGGGCTGGCAGTTTCCGGTCAATCTGGCGATCAGCGCGGTGCTCAACGGCGTGGTGTTCGCGCTCTGGCCGGTCATGTGGATCGTCGTGACGGCGATCCTGCTCTACAACATCGCGCTGCGCTCGGGTCGCTTCGCCGCCTTCCGCATGTGGCTGCTCGACAATCTGCCCAACGACCGGCGCATCGTGCTGGTGGTCGTGGGTTTTTCGTTCGGCGCGTTGTTCGAAGGGATTTCCGGCTTCGGCACGCCGATCGCCATCACCAGTTCGCTGCTCATCATGCTGGGCTTTCCAACGCTCGAAGCCCTCACCTTCACGCTGATCTTCAACACGGCGCCGGTGGCCTTCGGCGCGCTGGGTGTGCCGATCACGGTGCTCGGCGCGGTCACGCACCTTCCCGCCGATGTGCTCGGCCAGATGGTCGGCCGCCAGTTGCCGTTCTTCGCGCTGCTGCTGCCGTTCTACGTGATCGCCATCTACGCGGGCGTGGGCGGCATGCTGCGCATCTGGCCCGTGCTGCTGGTTTCGGGCGGCAGCTTCGCGCTGACGCAGTTCGTCACCTCGAACTACGTCAATTACAGTCTCACCGATGTGCTCTCCTCGCTCGTTTCGCTGATCCTCACGATCCTGTTCCTGCGCGTGTGGAAGCCCGCGCCCGATGCGCAATTCGAAATCCGCGTCGATCGAAGCAAAGAGGTACGCGGCAATATCACGGGCGCGCAGGGCTGGTATCCGTGGATCATCGTTGCGGTCGTGGTGATCGTCTGGACGGTGGCCAAGGTGTTCGCGATCGGCGACGTCAAGGTGCCGTGGCCGGGCCTGAACAAGGCCGTGTTCATCACGCTCTACAAAACGCCTTATGGCGCGGTGTGGGACTTCCAGCCGCTCGCCACCGGCACCGCCATCCTGTGCGCGGCGATCATCACCGCGTTCGTCGTGCGTCTGAAGCCGTCCGATTTCGGCGGCGCAATCGTCGATACCTGGGTGCAGACGCGCATCGCCATTCTCACCGTGGCGACCATCGTCGGACTGGCGTTCCTGATGAACTATTCGGGGCTGACCTACACGCTGGGTCTGGGCGTGGCGTCAGTGGGCGCACTGTTTCCGCTGGTCTCGGCGTTCCTCGGCTGGGTGGCCGTGTTCCTCTCGGGCAGCGATACCTCGGGCAACGCGCTGTTCGGCAATCTGCAGGTAGTGGCCGCGCAGCAGCTCAACCTGAACCCGGTGCTGATGGCGGCGACCAATTCGTCGGGCGGCGTGATGGGCAAGATGATCTCGCCGCAGAACATCGCCACTGGCGTCGCGACCACCGAACTCAAGGGCCAGGAAGGTCACGTCTTCGCCCGCACCTTCAAGCATTCGATCGTGATGACGGTGCTGCTCGGCATTCTGGTGTGGCTGCAACAGTACGTGCTGACGTGGATGATTCCGCCGCACTGAACACCGCCGCGCCGATAAGGACGTAAAACGAAAAAACCCGCCTGCTTGCGCAAGGCGGGTTTTTTATGGGCAATGCCTGGGTGACGCGCGTCTTAGTGCAGCTCTTCGACCACGAGACCCATGATTTCGCGTGCGGGACGCGACGAGTCGATCTCGCCCTTGTCGTCCACCACGGCGATGCGCGTCTGGTTTTCCGTGACGGCGCGCACGTTGACCTTGTACTGCTTCGCGACCTTTTCCTTGCGGCCGTGGAAGATCTGGTTCCAGAAGCCCTGCTCGGCCGAAGTCATATCCTGCGGATCGACGTAACGCACGTAGTAGACGCCCTTCGAGCGATCGCGGTCGTCCACCGTGAAGTTGGCGCGGTCGAGCGCGAGGCCCACACGCAACCATGCACGGTCATACGGCTCCGACAGCGTCAGCTCGGTCGAGGTGTACTGGCCGCCCGGCAGCGTGCCGCCCGACGCACCCTTCGAACCCGCAGCCGCGGGGCTCTGGCCCACCGCCGCCGCGTTCTGCGCAGCGATGGCTGCCGCTGCGGCATCCGGCGCCTTCGACGATGCAGCCTTCGCACCCTTCTTGTCGGCCTTCGCGTCGGCGTCGGCGGCGACCTGCGCGTCCGGCACGCCCGGCTTGGCGCGCGCCAGCGTCACCATCAGGCGCTTCAGGTATTCCTGTTCGAGCGCCGGATCGTTGGGCTTGGGCACCCACTTGCTGGTTTCGTTGTTCGTGCCGGAAAGCTGTTCGCTCAAGCCCTTCTGGCTGATGAACACATACGTGCCGCCCGTGGGCGAGGTTTCCAGACGCGTACGGTACTTGTTGCGTTCTGCCGTGACGTAGGAATTGCCCGTGGCCCAGGACAACGTATTACGGATCAGGCCGTCGTTGATCTTGGGATGGGTTTCGTTCCAGTCGGTTTCCATCAGGCCCTTGTCGCGCTGGTCGACGACCAGCAGGAAGCCTTGTTCCTGCCAGAAGCGACGCACCTGCGCCCAGACGTCGGCGGGCGTGCGGCTGTCGATGACCAGCCAGCTTTCCGTGCCGTCACGCTGGATATGCATGCCCGGCACCTGCGGCAGGACCTGGCTGTTGTCGTCGGTCGCGGGCGCGGCGGCCTGCACCTGCTTGAGCGCCGACAGCGAGGTTTCGCCGCCCTGCGGGGGCAGCGAGCGCTGGTCGGCCGTTTCGTCGAGCATGTTCGGCGGTACGGCCAGCGACGATTGCTTCGCCTTTGCGTCACTACGGTAATCGATCTTGCCCGGCGTCGGCGAGCTGCAGCCGGCGACCAGCCCGCCCGCCATCAGGAGCGCAAACGCGCGTGCGGCAAGACGTTGATGAAAATCACTCATGTTCGGGTAATCCCTTCGGCTACGCCACGGACAGTTTGCGTGGATCAACCAGCCATTTTACCGGCGAGATGGCGCGCTGTGCAAAAACCGGATTAAGCGGACGCGTTTCCGCATGTTGCAGCGGTAAGAAGCGCGCTTCGCCGGACGGCTTGTAACGCTGCGCAGGGCGCGTGACGACCGCGCAGATGTAACGTTCGTCCACATTCTGAAAACACTCTCCGCGCAACATCAATCAGACAAATCCTATTTTTTATCAATGACTTGCCGATGATGACGGCCAGCCGCAGAGCTTGCGCCGATCGGCATTGTTGGCGTGCACGCCTTGCCGCGCCGACGCGATGCTAATTTCCCCAAAAAAATCAGAAAGAAAAATTCTAAAACGTCGTACGGAGAGAATTCATGACAACTTGCAGCCTCATCCGGCTGGGCCGCGTCGCGTCCGGTGCCCGCCTTCTATCGCTTCTGGGACTTCTGGGCCTTCTGGGCGCGCTATCCGGCCCCGCGCAGGCCGCGCTCGGCGACATCGTGCCGACGGCGGCGCGCGTAAGCCTCGCCACCGACGCCGCCGACGCCGCCGCAACCCAGTCGCTCGCGGGCGGCGCGCTGCGCGTCACGCAGCGCGTCGATGCAGCCGGCACGCGCGTGAGCGAATACGTGGCCACGGCCAGCGGCCAGATCGTCGCCTATACGTGGCAAGGGCCATCGGCGCCGAATCTGCACACCCTCCTCGGCCGTTATGCCGCCGACTTCCAGAACGGCGCCGTCGCGCTGCACGTGGCCGATCGCGACAATCTGCACGCCGCGCGCGTGGATACGCCGAGCGTGATCGTCGAATCCGGCGGTTTGATGCGCAGCTACGTGGGCCGCGCGTGGCTGCCGGGCGCGCTGCCCGCAGGCGTGAGCGAAGGAGATCTGCGATGAGCGCGCGCCTGTGCGTGTTCGCGGCGATGCTCGCGGCCGCGCTCGCTGCATGTGGCGGCGGCGGCGGTTCGTCGTCCGCAGCGGCGGCGGCCCCGGGCGGGACGTCCGCGGCCAGTACGCCTGCGGCATCGGGATCGTCCGGCGCGTCGCCCCCCTCCACCACGCCCGCCACGAGCACCGGCAGCGTGACGCAATCGACCACGCCCAACGTCTTGCCGATCACCGTCGCCTCGACGCCCACTTCGACGCGCAACATGCTGATGGCGAGCGTCACCGTCTGCGTGCCCGGCACCAGCACCTGCGCGATCGTCAACAACGTCCAGGTCGATACCGGCTCGCAGGGGCTGCGCCTGCTCGCCTCGGCCTTGCCGGCCGGCTTCGCGCTCCCGGCCGTGCCCGCTGGCAACGGCAGTGATCCGGCCGGTTCGTGCGCGGCGTTCGGCTCCGGCTACACGTGGGGCGCGGTGCGCAGCGCCGACGTGAAGCTCGCGGGCGAAGTCGCCTCCGCCTTGCCGATCCAGCTGATCGCCGACCCGTCGGTGCCGACCATCCCCAGCGCCTGCAAGGGTTTTGGCCTTGCCATGATCAACGCCACGGCGCTGCGCTCCAACGGCATTCTCGGCGTCGGGCCGTTCGGTGCCGATTGCGGTGCGTCCTGCGTGAATGGGCCCAATAGTTCGTGGTACTACGCATGCCCGTCGGGCAACTGCACGGCGAGCACGCAGCCGCTCGCGCAGCAGGTGAGCAATCCGGTCGCGGCCTTCGCCACCGACAATAACGGCGTTATCGTCGATCTTCCGGCGATTGCGAGCACGGGAGAAAGCGCAGTGAGCGGCTCGCTGATCTTCGGCATCGGTTCGCAGGCGAACAATGCGCTCGGCAGCGCGACGGTGCTGCGCGGCAATTCGGTGACGGGTTTCGTTTCGACCACGACATCGGATGGCAGCGTCTATTCGCAGAGCTACATCGACAGCGGTTCGAACGGTTTCTTCTTCGCGAACGCGACGCTCACGCGCTGCGGCGTGTGGTTCTGCCCGAGTTCGCCGCAGAGCCTGGCCGCGACGCTCAAGGGCGTGGATGGCGTGGCCGCGCCCGCTTCGCTATCGGTTGCGAACGCGACGTCGCTGTTCGCAACCGGCAACTGGGCGTTCAACAATCTTGCGGGCTACAACGGCAGCGCATTCGGCTGGGGCTTGCCGTTCTTCTTCGGGCGGCGCGTCTACACCGCCATCCAGGCGCAGACGACACCCGCAGGCACGGGGCCGTACTACGCGTTCTGAATGCGCGCGGGGCGCTGGCCTGTACTGGCCTGTGCTGACTTCGGCTTATTCGGCCTGCGCGTCGGATGCGGGCGTTGCGGGCGTGGTCTTCGCAAGCGCGGCCGGCGAAAGCCAGTGGAACGCGGTGAGCGCGCCGGTGCGGTCGTACTGGCATTCCGCGGCGGCGCCAGGCGGCGGCGCTTTGTGCAGGCCGAGCTTCACGGCGAGGATGCCAAGCGGCGTGGTGGGTTTGGGCTCTTCGACCTTCGGCGCCGAAGCCGCGCTGACCGCAGAGGCGCCCGACGCCGGCACGGCAACCGCAGCGTGCTGCTTGCCCGTCACGCCAGCCGCACTGGATGCAGCGGATGCAGCGGATGCCACCGCCGGCGAACCCGCATTCGGCATGCCGCCCACCGCGAGCGCTTCCGAAGCCCCGAGCACGCCCGAAGCCGGAATCATGCCGCGTTCGAGTTGCCCTTCGATGACGACGCGCTTGCCGCGATACGCCACCGCCGTGTGCGTGACGGAGAAGTCGCCCAGCGACGCACTGGCGAGGCGGCTGCGCATCTCCTGTTCGCAGGCGCTGGGGTTCTGGTACTGCGCAACGCAGCCCGCGAGCAGGGTGGCGCCGGCCGCGAGGCCGACGAGACAGGCATTCCGTTTGTTCATCGCTCTTGTCGCTGTTTTGTCACTGTAGTCGCGCGTGCAGCGCGATCCGGTTTTCAGGCTGCGCCAATTGTAGCTTACGGCCCGCCCGACGCCGATCTACGCCGGACGGCCCCGCCGGCAGCGAAGCGCGCGGGCCTGCTATCATCGCGGCTGTATATCCATACAGTGCCGCGCGTGCTCCCCGACTCCCCCGATCCGTTCTACTACCTGGCGAACTTCGAGCGCGCGCTCGGCTGGCTCGACGCGCGCTGCGCCGACCTGTTCGACGACGCCGAACGCCGTTTCGCGCAGGAATTCGGCGCCCTGCCGCTCGCGGCGCGGGCGCTCTTCGTGCGCATGCTGATGCGCAAAGGCCCGCACTTTCGCGCGAGCAAACTCGATTACGCCGAGATCGGCTGCCCGCGCGCGGCGGCCGCGCCGTTAATCGCGGCGGGCTGGCTCGACGCGGCGCCGGAACTCGCGCTCGACGCGCTTGCGGCGCTCGTGACCAAGGCGGAATTGCAGACGCTCGCCGCGCGGCTCGTCGCTCAGGGCGAAGCCGCCACGCCCGACCTGATCGCCCTGAACCCGCGCACCGCCACGCGCGCGGCCACGCTCGACGCGCTCGGCGCCGCCGCGCCCGCCGCGCGTCTTTGGAGCGCGTGGTTTCCCGCCACGGCGGATACGGTTTTCGACTTCGTCGCCGCGCCGCTGTGCGAACGTCTGCGCCTGATGTTCTTCGGCAATCTGCATCAGGACTGGTCCGAATTCGTGCTCGCCGATCTGGGCGTCTACCGCTACGAACCGGTGCCGCTCGACAGCGCCTCGCGGGCCTTCCAGCAGCGCGCCGATATCGACGCGTATCTGGCCCTGCGCGATTGCCGCGCGATTTTCGATGTCGCGCCCGAAGATCCAGGCGCGCTCGACATCGCCACTGCGCTCGATGCTCTCGACGCGCTTGCCGCGCACACGCACCACAACGCCTGGCTGCGCGCGCGCCACGACCGAGTGCGCCACGCGGCGGGCCAGTCGGCCGAACGGCTGGGCGAAGCGGCGCTGGCGATGCGCGCCTATCTCGACTGCGGCCACCCCGAATCGCGCTACCGGCGCGTGCGCGTGCTGGAGCAACTGGGACAGCGCGACGCGGCCTGCGCACTCGCCCAGTCGATTGCCGAAGCGCCCGCGAACGAAGAAGAGGCGCAGCGCGCCGCGCGCACGCTCGGCCGTCTGACGCGCCGCCGCGCGACGTCACGCAGCCAGCCCACCGCGCCCGATCACTCGCTCATCGAACTGACGCTGCCCGCCGCGCACCGGCCGCTGCGCGTGGAAGAAGCCGCGCGTCTCGCGCTCGCTGGCAGCGACGCCGAAGCGCCGGTGTTCTACGTCGAAAACACGCTCATTACGGGCCTGTTCGGCCTGTTGTGCTGGCCTGCGCTGTTCGCGCCGCTGCCGGGCGCGTTCTTCCACCCGTTCCAGCGCGGCCCCGCCGATCTGCTTGCCGCCGATTTCGTTACGCGCCGCGCGGCGCTGTTCGACGCCTGTCTCGCCGAACTCGAAACCGGCACGTATCGCCACACCATCGCGCAGCGTTTCGCCGATAAATACGGCACGCAGGCGCCCTTCATCGCATGGGGCGCGCTCGACGACACCTTGCTCGCGCTGGCGCTCGACTGCTTCCCGGCCGCGCATCTGCGTCTGTGGTTCGAGCGCCTCTTGCGCGAGCCGGCTGCGAATCGTTCGGGCCTGCCCGATCTCGTGCGCTTCTGGCCGCGCGAGCGCCGCTACGAACTGATCGAAGTCAAAGGGCCCGGCGATCGCCTGCAGGACAACCAGCGCCGCTGGCTCGCCTACTGCGCCGCGCACGGCATGCCGGTGACGGTATTGCAGGCGCGTTGGGCGAGCGAGGATATCGCGCAGGAAGCCGTGATCGCGCCATGAGTTACACCGTCGCCGTGCGCATGCTTTGCGAGTTCACCGCCAAACGCGGCGACCTCGATCTGCGCTTCACGCCCTCGCCCGATGCGAGCGAAGGCCGCGCGGGTCACGCCGCCATCGCCGCGCGCCGGCCTGACGGTTACGAAACGGAAATCGCCCTGAGCGGCACCATCGGCACACTGACCGTGCGCGGGCGCGCCGATGGCTACGATCCCGCGCGACATCGGCTCGAAGAATTCAAGACCTATCGCGGCGATCTGGACGCCATGCGCGAGAACCAGCGCGCGCTGCACTGGGCGCAGTTGCGCGTGTACGGCGCCTTGATGTGCGAGAAGCTTGGCCTCGATACGCTCGAACTGGCGCTGGTGTATTACGACATCGGTTCGGGGCGCGAAACGGCGCTCGTCGAGCAGGCCAGCGCCTGGCAGTTACGCGCGGATTTCGAAGCGCAATGCGCGCGCTTTATCGCATGGGCCGAGCAGGAAAGCGCGCATCGCAGTGCGCGCGACACGGCGCTCGCCGCGCTGCGTCTGCCGCATCCGAGCTTTCGTCAGGGCCAGCGCGATCTCGCCGAGGCGGTCTGGCGCGCGGCCACCCAAGGCCGTTGTCTGCTCGCTCAGGCGCCGACAGGCATCGGCAAGACCATCGGCACCTTGTTTCCGCAGTTGAAGGCCTGCGCGCGCGGCGGCATCGACAAGGTGCTGTTTTTGAGCGCGAAAAGCTCCGGGCGGCAACTCGCGCTCGATGCGCTCGACACGCTCGCGAATGCACAGAGCGACGCAAGCGACGAAACCAACGCGCCGCTGCCGCTACGCGTGCTCGAACTCGTCGCGCGCGACAAGGCCTGCGAGCATCCCGAACTCGCGTGCCACGGCCAGTCGTGCCCGCTCGCGCGCGGCTTCTACGACCGCCTGCCCGCCGCGCGCGAAGCCGCGCTCGCCCGCGTCCATCTCAAGCGCGACGCGCTGCGCGAAGTCGCGCGCGAACACGCGGTCTGCCCGTATTACCTCGGCCAGGAACTCGCGCGCTGGAGCGACGTGATCGTCGGCGACTACAACTATTACTTCGACGTGAGCGCGATGCTGTTCATGCTCGGCGCGCACAACCAGTGGCGCATGAGCCTGCTGGTGGACGAAGCGCACAATCTGCCCGAGCGCGCCCGCGCGATGTATTCCGCCGAACTCGTGCAGACGCGCATGGATGCCGTGCGGCGTGCCGCGAGCGCGCCGGTGAAGCGCGCGCTCACGCGACTCGCGCGTCACTGGAACGCACAGAACGCGCTCTCGCCCGATGCGTGGCGCGCAAGCGATACGCTGCCCGACGGCCTGATCGGCGCGCTGGGCGACGTGATTGCCCGCATCGGCGATCAGCTTGCGGAACCCGCGCTGGTGCGCGACGCCGATCTCGAACGCCTCTATTTCGACGCGCTGCATTTCCTGCGTCTCGCCGAACGCTTCGATACGCAATCGATCTTCGACGTCACGCCCCTGGCCGGTCATGCAGGCAAACGCGCGCGTTCGACCTTGTGCATCCGCAATCTCGTGCCCGCTAACGCGTTGCGCCCGCGCGTGGCCGCCGCGCATAGCGTGACGCTCTTTTCCGCCACGCTCGCGCCCGCGCATTTTTACGCCGATATGCTCGGCCTGCCCGCGAACACGGTGCAGGTGGAAATCGGCACGCCGTTTCGCGCGGAGCAACTCGATGTGCAGATCGCGCGCGATATTTCGACGCGCTACAAGGATCGCGCACGCTCGCTCGACACGCTGGTCGAGCGGATCGCGCGGCAATATGCGCAGCGTCCCGGCAACTACCTCTGCTTCTTCAGCAGCTACGACTATCTTCAGCAGGCCGCCGATGTCTTCGTTGCGCGTCACGCGCACATCGATACTTGGACGCAGTCGCGCACGATGGACGAAGCGCAGCAGCAGGCATTTGTGGCGCGCTTCGTGGAAGGCGGTTGCGGCATTGGCTTCGCGGTGCTGGGCGGCGCGTTTGGCGAAGGCATCGATCTGCCGGGCACGCGACTGATCGGCACGTTTATCGCAACGCTGGGCATGCCGCAGGTCAACGCCGTCAACGAAGCAATGCGCGAGCGCATGGATGCGCTGTACGGCGCGGGCTTCGACTACACCTATCTGATTCCCGGCCTGCGCAAGGTCGTGCAGGCAGCCGGGCGCGTGATCCGCAGCGAACACGATAGCGGCGTGGTGCATCTGCTGGACGACCGGTTCGCGCGGCCCGATGTGCGCGCCTTGCTGCCTGCATGGTGGGATATCGCGTGATGCCTGATTGATACGTAATCCATATTAATTACGTCGACAAATAACGCAGCGCCACGAACGGCGCTGCGCTCACATCGAACTTGAATCACGCCGATTTCGACTTGCCGCTCCCCTTGCCATTTTTCTTCGGCGGCGGCGGAGGCGGATCGCCTTCCAGATCGTCGGCGGCAATTTCCGGCGCGACTTCCTTCACGTCGGGTTTCGCGGCCTTGCCGTCGCCCTTGCCCTTCTTCGCGGCTTTCGCTTCGGGAATATCGGCGGGCACGGCGATCTTGTTGATGGTCACTTCGTCGTTGATCTTGTCGTAGCCGATTTCGACGGTATCGCCCGTTTGCAGCGCATCGCCGAGAATCTCTTTGGCAAGGCGTGTTTCCACTTCCTGGCGAATCTGCCGCTTCAATTCGCGCGCGCCGAATTCGGGCTGATAACCGGCTTCGACCAGATGCTCGACCAGCGCATCGCTCATCTTCAGCGTGATGCCCTGCGCGGCCGCCGTGCGCGTCACGCGCTCGAGCTGGATCGTCACGATGTTGCGGATGTTGTCCTTCGACAGCGCATGGAACACGATGATTTCATCGATGCGATTGAGGAACTCGGGCCGGAAATGGCCCTTGAGCACCTTCATCAGTTCGCCGCGCACTTCCTTGTCGCTCTTGCGATCGGCTTCGGGTTGTTCGAGGTTCTCCATGATGATGGACGCGCCCAGATTGCTGGTGGCGATGATGATCGTATTGCTGAAATCGACCACCCGTCCCTTGCCGTCCGTGAGACGGCCATCGTCGAACACCTGCAGCAGCACGTTATAAACGTCCGGGTGCGCCTTCTCGATCTCGTCGAGCAGGATCACGCTGTACGGGCGCCGCCGCACGCGCTCGGTCAACTGGCCGCCTTCGTCGTAGCCCACGTATCCCGGCGGCGCGCCGATCAGCCGCGCGACCGTATGGCGCTCCATATACTCGCTCATGTCGATGCGGATGATCGACTGTTCGTCGCCGAATACGGTTTCCGCGAGCGCCTTCGCCAGTTCCGTCTTGCCCACGCCGGTCGGCCCAAGGAACAGGAAGGTCGCAATCGGCCGATGTTCCTGGCCAAGTCCCGCGCGCGAGAGCCGCACGGCGTCGCTCACCGCCACCACGGCGTCGCTCTGGCCGACCACGCGTTCGCGAAGCTTCTCTTCCATCTTGAGCAACTTCTGGCGCTCTTCCTGCGTGAGATCCGCAACAGGGATGCCGGTGAGCCGCGAGACCACCTCGGCGATCGACGCCACCGTCACTTCCAGCGTTTCGGAACCGGTCTTGCGCTGCCACGCTTCGGTAAGCTCTTCGAGCTTCGCCTGCTTCTCGTTGATGCGCGTCTCGAAGCCCTTCGCTTCGTCGAAGCGCTTGCGCGAGGAGGCGTAATCCTGCTCGCGCTTGAGCTGCACGATTTCCGCTTCGAGTTCCTGAATGTCCGCCGGCCGCGATGTCGCGCCGATACGCACGCGCGCCGCCGCCTGATCGATCAGATCGATCGCCTTGTCGGGCAGGAAACGCGAGGTGATGTAGCGGTCCGAGAATTCGGCCGCCGCGACAAAGGCATCGTCGGCGAAAGTGACCTGGTGGTGCGCTTCGAGCTTGTCGCGCAACCCGCGCAGAATCACGATGGTCTGCTCGACGCTCGGCTCGGGCACCAGCACGGGCTGGAAGCGCCGTTCGAGCGCCGCGTCTTTTTCGATGTACTTCTGATACTCGTTGAGCGTGGTCGCGCCGATCAGGCTCAACTCGCCGCGCGCGAGCGCCGGCTTGAGCACGTTGGCAATATCGAGCCCGCCTTCGCCGCCGCCCTGCCCCGCGCCCACGATCGTGTGCAGTTCGTCGATAAAGAGAATCAGCTCGTCGTTCTTCGCCGTCACCTCGTCGATCAGCTGCTTGGCGCGCTCCTCGAATTCGCCGCGATACTTCGCGCCCGCCACCATCGAATTGATATTGACTTCGACCAGCCGTTTGCCGCGCAACACTTCGGGCACATCGCCGTTGACGATACGCTGCGCAAGCCCTTCGACGATCGCCGTCTTGCCCACGCCCGGCTCGCCGATCAGCACCGGATTGTTCTTCTTGCGCCGCGCCAGTACTTCGATCGTGTTTTCGATTTCGAGCGCGCGGCCCAGCACTGGATCGAGCTTGCCCTGACGCGCCATCGCCGTGAGATCGCGCCCGAACTTGTCGAGCGTCGGCGTGCCGGTGGGCGCATCCACGCGGCCATCTTCCGCGCCCTTGCCCACCACCTTCACGACCTTCTGACGCAAGGCTTCGGGCGTCACGCCGTATTTCTTGAGCAAGGTGCCCGCAATACTGTCCGGCACCGCCGCGAGCCCGATCAGCAAATGCTCCGGTCCAACATAGGAATGGCCCAGATCGCGCGAGGCCTGGAACGCAAACTGAAACGCTTTTTTCAGGCGCGGCGAGATGGTCATTTTGTCGATCGGCGCGTCAGGATCGGCGGTGCCTTTTTGCGCGTGCTGATCGATATAACCCTGAATATCCTGCGGCGACAGCTTCAATTCCTTGAGCAGCGCGGCGCAAACATCGGTATCGGCGAGCACGTAGAGCAGATGTTCCGTGTCGAGTTCGGTGCGGCGTAACTCGTGCGCTTTTTCCGCGGCACGCTGCAGGATTTCGAGCGTCTGCTCGCTGAATGCGTCGGTTGCGTCCACCGATTCGCGCGGCACTTCGGCGGAGTAGTGATCATCGTCGTCATCGTCGTCGTGATCGCCGTCCACGCCGCCAAGAAAGCGCGACAGACCGCCTCCGCCCAGCAGCGAATCGAACGGATTGATCATGCTCTGATGGCGCATCAATTGCCGATAGTCGTAATCGCAAATCGACATCGACTTGCGCTGGCCGTTTTGCACCACGGTCACGCGCGCGACAGCGGGCCGCGTATTGCAGATTTCGCAGAGGGTTGGCATGGTCGACTCGTCTCCAGTTCGATGCCGTTTCGCAGCATGCGAAACGGCACGGCGCATTGCATGAATGCGTCGGAAAAGTGACAGGCGGCAGCGCGTCGCACAGATAGAGGCCCAGCGAACGACAACGCGGATTGCGCGAAGCGTGCGGCGCCGCGGCAGGCGGTGGCAACTCCGGCAGCATGAAGCGGAACGATGCGCCGGAGGCACACGACGAATCGATTGTGGCAGGAATCCGCACACCACGTACCAAAGCTGCAACACGTGTCAACGCGCTTTCAACCGGCTTGTTGCGGCGTGAAAAGTGCAAAAGAAAACGGGCGGGATGCGCGTCCCGCCCGTTGGGCTCACCGCTTCACATCAGACAAAAACTCAGCGGCGGTTCGACCCCGACACCACATCGACCCACACGGCCAGCACCAGAATGCCGCCCTTCACGATCATCTGCCAGTAGGCGTCGACATCGAGCATCGACATGCCGTTGTCCAGACTCGCCATCACGAGCGCGCCGATCAGCGCGCCGTAGACGGTGCCGGAACCGCCGCGCATCGACGTCCCGCCGATAAAGCATGCAGCGATCGCATCGAGTTCGCCCATCGTGCCCGCCGAAGGCGAACCCGCCGCGAGCCGCGCCGAATTGACGATTCCGGCGACCGCGCACATCAGACCCATCAACGCGAAAATCGCCAGCTTCACGCGGTTCGTATTGACGCCGGAAAGACGCGTGGCCTCCAGATTCGAACCCACGGCATAGATGCGGCGGCCGAATACGGTTTGCGTAGCGATCCACGTAAAGATGCCGAGCAGCGCGAGCAGCAGCAACACCGGCACGGGAATGCCGCCGTAGCTGTCGAGCATCAGCACGAAAGCCAGCACGATCGCGCCCGCGCCGACGATCTTCACGCCGTCCTGCCAGAGCGGCACCACGCTCAACTGATAGCGTCGGCGGTTCGCGCGCTGGCGCACCGTCAGCACGGCAAGCAGCACGAACAGCGCAAACGCGAGCACATCGCCGGCAATACGCGGCAAATAACCTTGCCCGATAAATACAAAGGAATCCGAAACAGGTGCAATGGTCGAGCCGCCGGTAATCCCCAGCAGCACGCCGCGAAACGCCAGCATGCCGCCCAGCCCGACAATAAACGACGGCACGCGCCGATACGTCGACCACCAGCCGTTGAACAGCCCCACCAGCACGCCGAGCGCGAGCACCGCCGGCACCGTCACGCCAATCGGCCAGTGACGGTTCACATCGAGAATCGCCGCCACGCCGCCGAGCAGACCCAGCAGCGAGCCCACCGAAAGATCGATCTCTCCCGCGATAATGACGAACACCATGCCGCACGCGAGCATGCCGGTGATCGACATCTGCCGCAGCAGGTTCGACACATTGCGCGGCGTGACGAACGCGCCGTGCGTGAGTACCGAGAAAAACACCCAGATCGCGGCCACGGCCAGCAGCAGCGCGAGAATCTTGTAGCGCGCGAACAGTTGCTGGAAACGCAGGCCGAGACGGTTGCCGCCGGCCAGTTGCTCGTCGCGCGCGCCTTGAGTCGTGACGTCAGGGGTCATGCTGCACTCGCTGAAAGAGATTGGGCGCGCGCACTCTGGATCGCGGCGCCGAGAATGTGTTCCTGCGTGAGGCCGTCGTTGGCGAAATCGCCGCGCACCTCGCCTTCGCCAATCACCAGCACGCGATCGCTGATGCCCAGCACTTCGGGCAATTCGGACGACACCATCACAATCGCCACGCCACGTTTCGCGAGCTGGAACACGAGCTTGTAGATTTCGTATTTCGCGCCGACATCGACGCCACGCGTGGGTTCGTCGAGGATCAGCACTTTGGGCTCGGTCAGCAACATCTTGGTCAGCACGGCTTTTTGCTGATTGCCGCCGGAGAGACTCGCGATAGACAGCATCGGGTTGGCCGCGCGCACCGAAAGACGCTGCATTTCCGTGCGGATCGTGTCGAGTTCGGCGGCCGTATCGATACGGCCGTGCCTTGCAAAACGCTCCAGCACGGAAAGCGTGATGTTATGCCCCACGCCCAGTTGCGGCACGATGCCGTGGCGCTTGCGATCCTCGGGCACCATGGCGATGCCCGCGCGAATCGCGTCGAGCGGCGCGCGAATCTTCAACGGCTTGCCGTCGAGCAGCACCGTCGCCGTGCAGTTGCCGGGATACGCGCCGAAGATCGCCTGCATGGTTTCCGTGCGCCCGGCGCCCACCAGTCCCGCCACGCCCAGAATCTCGCCGCGCCGCACGGCGAACGACACATCGTTGACGCGCTTGCGCCGTGGATTCGTGACGTCGTAACAGGTGACGTTGCGCGCCTCGAACACCACCTCGCCAATCTCGTGCGGCTCGCGCGGAAAGAGATTCTTGATCTCGCGCCCCACCATCATCGCGATGATGCGGTCCGTGGTGAGCGAAGCCATCGGCTCGGTCGCCACATGCCGCCCATCGCGGATCACGCTGACCGTATCGCACACGGCTTCGACTTCATCGAGCTTGTGCGAGATGTAGACGCAGGCCACGCCGCGCCGCTTCAGATCGCGCACGATATCGAGCAGGATTTTCGTTTCGGCCGCCGTAAGCGACGACGACGGTTCATCGAGTATCAGCAGCTTCGCGCGCTTGTTGAGCGCCTTGGCAATCTCGATCAATTGCTGATGGCCGCCGCCGTAGTTCATCACCGGTTGCGCGACGTTGATGGCGTCGATGTTCAATTCGCGCAGCAGTTCATCGGCGCGCTGATACATCGCCGCGTAATTCATGCGTCCGCCCGGCAGCGTGATTTCGTTGCCGAGAAAGATGTTCTCCGCCACCGAAAGCTCCGGCACCAGCATCAGTTCCTGATGGATGATGACGATGCCCGCGCGCTCGGTATCGCGCACGCTCTGCGCTTCGAGCGGCTGGCCTTCCCAGCGGATCTCGCCGTTCCAGGTGCCGTGCGGATACACGCCCGAGAGCACCTTCATCAGCGTGGATTTGCCCGCGCCGTTCTCGCCGCACAGGCCGACGCATTCGCCGGGCCGCACCGTCAGGTCGATGCCGTCGAGCGCCTTGACGCCCGCGAAAGTTTTGACGATGTCGCGCATCGTCAGCAAAGGTTCGGTCATACGCTTGATTGCCCGCGTTGAAGGCCCGCGCGTGTGAACGACACAGCGCGCGGGCCGCCGGATGGCTGGACTGGCCAGGCCTCAGTTACTGGCTGGCGAGTTGCGCCTGCGTATAGAAACCGTCCTTCACGACGATATCGGCGTTGCTCTTCGTGAGCAGCGTCGGTTGCAGCAACACGGTCTGCACCTTCTTCTTGCCGTTGTCGTATTGCGCGTTGAACGCGGGCTTTTGACCCTTCGCGAGATCGACGGCAAGCTTCGCGGCTTCGCTTGCGATGAGCTTGAGCGGCTTGTAGACCGTCATGGTTTGCGTGCCCGCCATCACGCGCTTGACCGCGGCGAGGTCGGCGTCCTGACCCGAGACCGGCACCTTGCCCGCGAGATGCTGCGCGGCAAGCGCCTGAATCGCGCCGCCCGCCGTGCCGTCGTTGGAGGCCACGATCGCGTCGATCTTGTTGTTGTTCGCCGTGAGCGCGTCTTCCGTGATGCGCAGCGCCGTCGATGCGCTCCACTCCGGCACCCACTGCTGGCCGATGACCTTGATATCGCCGCGATCGATCGCCGGCTTCAGAACCTTCAGTTGTCCTTCACGCAGCATCTTGGCGTTGTTGTCGGTCGGCGCGCCGCCCAGCAGAAAGTAATTGCCCTTGGGCTGCGCGTTGAACACCCCCTGCGCCTGCAGCTCGCCCACCTTTTCGTTGTCGAACGAGATATAGGCGTCGACATCGGCATCGAGAATCAGGCGGTCGTACGACACCACCTTGATACCGGCCTTCTTCGCTTCGGCCACCACGTTACCGAGCGTTTTCGAATTGAACGGCACGATCACGATCACATCGACGCCGCGCGAGATGAGATTTTCGATCTGCGAAATCTGGCGTTCTTCGCTCGCATCGGCCGACTGCACCGACACTTTCGCGCCCATTTTTTCGGCGGCCGCGACAAAGTAATCGCGGTCGCGCGACCAGCGCTCGACGCGCAGATCGTCGATACAGAAGCCGATTTCCGGGTGATCCTTGCTCGCATGCGCAAGCGGCGCGGCCAGCGACAGACTCGCAAGCACAGCGCCGCAAACTAGTGAACCCAGAACCGAACGACGTTTGGCGAACTTCATGTCTCCACTCCTCGTGTTATCGCGCGCTGGCCGTGCGAAGCGCGGCGGCGGCGCGTCGTTGCGTTATTGAATGTGCGGTGTGACGGTGGAACGGGCGATTCGATTGACGACTTGACTGGCTGTTCAAGCGCGCACGCCGCCGCGCGCGCCCGTGTGAATGGGGCGGCGCGGTGCGTGACGCGGTACGGCTGGGAACTGCGGTGCTGCGATAAAGCGAAGGCTCAGGCGCTGCCGGCGAAGACCGGTTCGAGCGCGCGATACAGCGAAGCAAACGTGGGGCGACGCGCGTCGCGATACCACGCGTGGCGGGCGGCGTCGGGTTCGCGCACCGCCAGTACAGGTGGTTGCGGACACACCGAATCGAGCGTCGCGCCGGGTTCGACCGCGAGATGCGCGAGGCGCGCGGCGCCCAGCGCCGGACCCACCTCGCCGCCCGCACGCAGCGTGAGCGCGCGCCCGCTGATATCGGCGAGCATCTGCGTCCAGTAGGCGCTGCGCGAACCGCCGCCGATCACGGTGATCGTGTCGGGCACGAGGCCCGCTGCGTGCAGCGCGTCCATGCCATCGAGCAGCGCAAAACCCACGCCTTCGAGCGTTGCGTTGGCGAGATCGGCGCGCGAAGTTTGCGGCGTCATGCCGTAGAAAACGCCCTTTGCGTTGACGTTGTTGTGCGGCGTGCGTTCGCCGCTCAGGTAAGGCAGAAACCAGGGACGACGCGCATCGAGATCGGCGTTCGTGTGCGCTTCGGCATCCGCGAGCAGCGCCGCGACGTTTTCGTAACCGGTCAATTGCGCCGTGAAGTCGAGACAGCTGGCCGCGTTGAGCATCACCGACATCAGATGCCAAGTCTGCGGCAGCGCATGGCAGAAGCTATGAACCGCGGAATTCGGGTTCGCCAGAAAGCCGTCCGATACCGCGAAATACACCCCCGACGTGCCGAGCGACAGCATCGCATCGCCGGGACGCACGATGCCGACGCCCACCGCACCCGCCGCGTTATCGCCGCCGCCCGCCACCACCGGAATCTCGCGCAGGCCGAATTCACGCGCGATATCGGCGCTCAACTTGCCCGTGACCTGGTTGCCTTCGAACACGTCCGGCATCTGCGCGCGCGTGAGGCCGCAGGCGGATAGCAACGCGTCGCTATAGTCGCGCTTCGCCACGTCGAGCCACAGCGTTCCGGCCGCATCCGAAGGATCGGTCGCGAACACGCCCGTCAGCAGCCAGCGTAAATAGTCCTTCGGCAGCAGCACATGCGCGATCCGCGCGAAAATCTCCGGCTCGTGTTTTTTCACCCACAGCAGCTTGGGCGCGGTGAAACCCGGCATCGCCAGATTGCCCGCCAGCGCGTGCAGTTCCGGCGCGGCGCGCTCCAGTTCGATACATTCGGAATCCGAACGACCATCGTTCCATAGGATCGCCGGGCGCAGCACTTCGCCATGTGCGTCGAGCAGCGTCGCACCATGCATCTGCCCGGTGAGGCCGAGCGCTTCGATGCCATTCGTGTCGATGCCATTGCGGCGCACCGTATCGAGCAGATCGTGCAGCGCGCGCTGGGTGGCGCGCCACCAGTCCTGCGGCGCCTGTTCGGACCAGCGCGGCTGCGGACGGCTCGCCGCGAGCGGCGCGCTCGCACTGCCGAGCACGTCGCCCGCGCGGTCGAGCAGCACCGCCTTCACGCCCGACGTGCCAAGGTCGATACCGATAAACATGTCTCCATCCTTATTCTGCTGACGGCCCGGCGCGGGTTCACAACGCGCCGGTGGCCATCGCGGTCGCGCTCAGCGCTGGCCGTAAATCGCCTGATTGACGACGTTTTCGAGGCGTTCCTGCTGGCCGCTCGCATGCTGCGGATTCATGCCGTGCGCGGCGGCATCGGCGGCGAGCGACGACAGCGAATAGCCGCCCGAAAGAATCTTGCGTCCGAATTCGGTGTCCCAGCCCGCGTAACGCTGGCGTTTGAACTGTTCGAGCCGATCGTTCTCGACCAGCACGGCGGCCCGCTCCAGCGCGATCGCCAGCACGTCGATCGCGCCAACGTGGCCATAGAACATGTCTTCGGCATCGCTGCTCTGGCGGCGCACCTTGGCGTCGAAGTTCATGCCGCCCGTCGTGAAGCCGCCGTGACGCAGGATTTCGTAGAACGCGAGCGTGAGTTCTTCCACGCTGTTCGGAAACTGGTCGGTATCCCAGCCATTCTGCTGATCGCCACGATTGGCATCGACGCTGCCGAACACATTGAGCGCATACGCCATGGCGATTTCGTGATGAAACGAATGGCCCGCCAGCGTCGCGTGATTGGCTTCGATATTCACGCGGATTTCGTTTTGCAGTCCGTACTGCGTGAGGAAGCCGTGGACGGTGGCGACGTCGTAATCGTATTGATGCTTGGTCGGCTCCTGCGGCTTCGGCTCGATCAGCAGCGCGCCCTTGAAGCCGATGCGCTCCTTGTGCTCCACCACCATCGCCAGAAAACGCGCGAACTGATCGCGCTCTTTCGCGAGATCGGTATTGAGCAGCGTGTCGTAGCCTTCGCGGCCGCCCCACAGCACGTAGTTTTCGCCGCCGAGCCGATGCGTGGCGTCGAGCGCGTTGCAGACCTGCGTCGCCGCATAAGCAAACACTTCCGGGTTCGGGCTGGTGGCCGCGCCGCCTGCATAACGCGGATGCGAGAACAGATTCGCCGTGCCCCACAGCAGCTTCATGCCGCTCGCCTGCTGCTTCTCGCCCAGGTAAGCCACCATGCGCGCGAAGTTTTCCTTGTAGTCCTTGAGATCCTTGCCTTCGGGCGCGACGTCGGTGTCGTGGAAGGTGTAGTACGGCACGCCTAGCTTCGTGAAGAATTCGAAGGCCGCATCGGCTTTCTGATGGGCGCGCTCCATGGCGTCGCCGGGCTGCTGCCACGGACGGTGAAACGTGCCCTGCCCGAAGATATCGACGCCCGGCCACACGAACGAATGCCAGTAGCAGACGGCAATGCGCAGATGCTCTTCGAGCGTCTTGCCCAGCACTTTTTTCGTGCGGTCGTAATAGTGGTACGCAAGCGGATTGTCCGATTGCGGGCCTTCATAGCGAATCGCGGGAATGGCTTCGAAATACGACATGACGTCTCCGTTTTAATGTTGCGGCGCAGCGCAAGCACAGCGCGGCACGCATCCAGCAAGGTGACGCCATACTGCCCGTCTGGCGAGGCGAGCGGCAATTGCGAAATTGCGCGAGCGGCGTAACGATTCCTGCCAGTTTTCCGCGTGAGTCGCGCGCACGCCGCGCGCCCGGCCTAAAATAACCGGACGCTTAAAAAGAGCCGCCGCGCCCTGCAGCCGCGCGAGCCCGACACGAACCGGAGACAACCCGGAGACACCTCGGAGACAAGCGCGCCAGAACGCGCGCGACACGCCATGACCCGTGCCCCCGCTTCCCAGAACTCGCCGCCCGCGCACCGCATTGCGCTGCTGTTCAATGCGAACAAGGTCTATGACCGCGAAATCATCGCGGGTATCGGCCACTATCTGCGCTCGACGCGCGTGGCGTGGGATCTGTTTCTCGAAGAGGATTTTCGCTGCCGTCTTGCGGGCATCGAGCGCTTCGACGGCGACGGCATCATCGCCGACTTCGACGATCCCGCGGTTGCCGATGCCTTGCAGGATTGCCGGCTGCCTGTCGTGGCGCTCGGTTCGTCGTTCGAGGACGCCGCGCACTACCCAGCCGGACTGCCCTATATCGCCACCGATAACCGCAAGCTGGTGTCGCTCGCGTGGACGCATTTGATCGGCGCGGGTCTGCCGCATCTGGCGATGTACAGCCTGCCCGAGGCGCAGGAGAACCGCTGGGCGCAGGAGCGCGAACTCGCATTTCAGGCGCTCGCGCGCGAGGAAGGCATGGATGCGCCGATCTATCGCGGCCTGGCGACCAGCGCGCCGTCGTGGAATCAGGCGCTCGAGCAATTGAGCGTCTGGCTGCACGCGCTGCCCAAGCCGATCGGCGTGATTGCCGTGACGGATGCCCGCGCGCGCCATCTGCTGCAGGCATGTCTGATGCACGGCATTGCCGTGCCCGAGCAGGTCGCGATCATCGGCATCGACAATGATCCGCTCACGCGCACGCTCACGCGTATTCCGATTTCGTCCGTGATTCAGGGCACCGAGGAAATGGGCAAGACGGCCGCGCACCTGTTGCATCAGATGCTGCGCGGCGCGCGCTTTCCGGGGCGGCGCATTCTGGTGCCGCCGGTCGGCATCAATGTGCTGGAGTCGACGCGGCACGAACCGCTGTCGAGCCCGCATGTGATGCGCGCGCGCCATTTCATTCGCCAGTACGCGTGCCAGGGCATCAAGACCGAACAGGTCGCCGATTACGTGGGCGTGTCGCGTTCGTCGCTCGAAGAGTATTTTCGGCGCGAGTTGCATTGCACCGTGCATCAGGAGATCCTGCGTCACAAGCTGGACGCGGCGAAGGCGATGCTCGCAAGCCGCGATGCGTCGAGCGCCGAAGTGGCGATCCGCTGCGGATTTACCTCGCTGCAATATATGTACGCGGTGTTCCGGCGCGAACTGGGTTGCACGCCGCGCGAGTATCAGGACAGTGTGACGCCCATCTCACCCGCTTCGCGTGCGTCGGCTAGCTGACACGCAAAGCCGGACCGCCATCGAATTCAACGAGCCAAGCCCCATGAACCACCCTCTGCATATGAGCCCGATCACCTCCGAACCGTGGGGCACGCTGCCAGGCGGCGACGCCTGCCGGCTCTACACGCTGCGCAACGCGCAGGACATGAAGCTGACGATCAGCGATCTTGGCGGCACGCTCGTGTCCTGGCATGCGCCCGATCGCGCGGGCCGTCTCGCCGATATCCTGCTCGGCCATGACACGCCCGCCGCCTACGCGAGCGCCACAACTTATATGGGCGCGCTGATCGGGCGCTGGGCCAATCGCATCGCGGGCGCGCGCTTCATGCTCGACGGCGTCGGCCATACGCTCGATCGCAACGAAAACGGCAATCTGCTGCATGGCGGCGCGAACGGTTTTCACCGCGCGCTCTGGCAGGTCGAAGAGGATCGCGGCACGCTGCTGCTGCGCCTCGACTCGCCTGAAGGCGATGGCGGATTTCCTGGCAACGTGAGCGTCGAAGTGCGCTACACGCTCGCGGACGACGGCACGCTCACGATCGCCTACGAAGCCGTCACCGACGCGCCCACGGCGCTCAGCCTCACGAATCACGCCTATTTCAATCTGAGCGGCGAAGCAGGAGCGGATGTGCGCGGCCACATCCTCACAATCGACGCGGACGCTTTTTTCGAAGTCGACGAGCAGATGATCCCCATCGGCCTGGCGGACGTGTCGGGCAGCGCTTTCGATTTCCGCCACGGCGCGCCATTGGGTGCACGCCTGGAGTGGCCGCATGCGCAGCTTGCGCGCGCGAACGGCTTCGATCATTGCTACGTGCTGCGCGGCGGCGAACAGGCGGGCGTGCGGCCGGCGCTGCGACAAGTGGCGAGCGTCTACGAACCGGGCAGCGGGCGCGAACTCATAGTCACCACCGATCAGCGCGGATTGCAGTGCTATACGGGGAATTATCTGCAAGGCCAGCCGGGACGCCACGGCGCGCCTTGCGTGAAACACGCGGGCCTGTGTCTCGAAGCGGGCGGCTTCCCGAACCAGATCAACATGGCCGCGCCGGAATGCGACGACGCGGTGTTGCGGCCCGGCGGCACCTACCGCCAGGTGACGCAATACAAGCTGGGCGTGCGCGCCTGAGCAGCACGCACGCGGCTTAACTTCGTCGCTAACCTCGTGACTAACTTCGTGGCTAACTTCGGCGCTTACTTGTCGTACTGGTAGACGCCGCGGCCGGTCTTGCGGCCGAGTTGCCCCGCCGCCACCATCTCGCGCAGCAGCGGGCAGGCGCGATACTTCGAATCGCCGAAGTCCTTGAGGAACACGTCCATCACGGACAGGCACACATCGAGGCCAATCAGGTCCGCCAGCGCGAGCGGCCCGATCGGATGATTCGCGCCCAGCTTCATGCCGGCGTCGATTTCCTCGGCGCTCGCCACGCCTTCGGCCAGCACGAAGAACGCTTCGTTGATCATCGGCACGAGAATGCGGTTGACGACGAAACCAGGCGCGTTCTTCACGCCGATCGGCGTCTTGTCCAGACGCTGCGCGAGTTCGCGCACGGCTTCGGCCACATCGGGACGCGTCTGCAGACCGCGAATCACTTCGACGAGCGGCATCATCGGCACCGGGTTGAAGAAGTGCATGCCGATAAAGCGCGACGGATCGGCCAGCGTGGTGGCCAGCGTCGTGATCGAAATCGACGAGGTATTCGACGCGATGATCGCATCCGGGCGCGCCGCGGCCTCGATCTGCTTGAGGATGCGCGTCTTGAGTTCGGCGTTCTCGGTCGCCGCTTCGATCACGAGATCGGCGCTGGAAAGACGCGCGTAGTCCGTCGAAGTTTCGATCTGCGCGAGCGCCGCGTCGCGCGCCGCGGCGTCGAGCTTGCCCTTCGAGACGAGCCGCTCGAGGCTGTACGTGAGCGTGGCCACGCCCTTTTCCAGCGCCGCGTCCGTCACGTCGATCATCACCGCCTTCAGCCCGGCCACGGCCACCGCCTGCGCGATGCCGTTGCCCATGGTGCCCGCTCCCACGATCCCAACCGTTTCGATTGCCATGCCTTGCTCCTCACTCCTTTATCTGCGACGCCGGTACATCGTCTATGGAAAACCGGTGATGCCGCACGCGTGGTGCACTGCATCATAAGCAGAGTGTAACGGGTTGGACGGCCGGAGGGGGATGGGCGTGACGGGGGGCGGCAGGTGCGCGCCCCACCGCCGGTGCGGGCTGCCGATCTGCCTAGAAGTTGTACTGCAGATAAACCTCGCCGAAATTCAGGCCCGGATTCGGCGTCTTGATGTCGGCGTTCGAGATGTGCTGGAAGCGCAGGCCCGCCTGATAGTTCTGGTGCTCGCCGAACTGCGCACCGATGCCCACCATATCGGCGAACTGGAACGCGGTGGACATCGTGCGATCGGGCGTGAGCTCGACGTGCGACAGCAGGCGGATACCCACGCCCGCTTCGAAGAAAGGCCGAATCCAGCCCGAGTCCTTGATGATGCGGAACACCGGCGTCACGCCGAATTCCCAGATATTTGGCTGCGAAGCCGCGGCTTCATCGAGCTTCCAGTAGGCGGCGTGAAATTCGCCCACTACGGTGAAATGAAAACCCGCGAAGTGCCACCATTGCAGGCCGGGGTCCCAGACCAGACCGAGATCGAGCTTTTTGACATCGTGATCGGCGACGCCCGCGCCCAACTGGACGCCGAACTGATCCGCGTGCGCCGACGCCGCGCCAAATGCCAGCGCCGCCGCACAGGCGCAATGCGCCAACCGGGCCTGCCACGCCCATTGTCTTTTTGTCATGAATTTCCCCGACAAGGAACTTCACTTCACGACCGGGCCGTCACGCGGCCTGCTCTCCCTTATTGCTGGCCTGCACCATCGCACCACGCGATTTACACCTGTTTGCTAATGAATCGCCTGATGTGCGAAGAAGTGTAGGCGCGATTTGACACCTGCGCCTGTTCGGCCGCCCACATCCGGGCGACAAAGCACTCGCTGACTGGATGCTTTCATTGAAAATCGGCGGGGATTGCAATGCGAATCAGTCGCGCTTAAACCGGCTTTAAGTGGCGGTTTAAGGGTGATGAATTGCTGACGTTGACTGCGGGGTAACTGCCGATAATTGGCGGGGATTACCGGCAGTCTGGCGTTGCGTCGATATCGTTGCGCACGCATCGATGTGTGCGCAACGATCATGAGAGGAGTGAAATTGCAGCGTTACTGCTTGGCGGCGGCGCGATCGGCGCGCGGGCCGAAGCCCGGCAAACGCTTGATAAAACCCGTCGCCAGCGCCGTGCCGACAAGAATCGTGAAGCAGGCCTCGACCATGCCAATCGACACATGCTCGCCGAGGAAAAGCGCGCCCCAGAGAATGCCGAAAATGGGAATCACGAAAGTCACGGTGATCGTCCGCGCCGGGCCAATCGCAGCAATCAGGCGGAAGAACATCAGATACGCGACGCCCGTGCACGCCACGCCCAGACAGAGCGCCGCGCCCCACGCCTTCAGCGAGATGGCGGCGTGCGGCCAGGTCGCGATTGCAAACGGCGCGAGCACGATCGCCGCGGCCGTCATCGTGCCGGCGGCAACGGTGAGCGGATCGATGCCCGTCAGGTGACGTTTGGTCAGGCTCGCCGCGACGCCGTAGAGCGCGGAAGCGAGCAGCGCGGCAGCAGCGGCCAGCAACGTCGACGAGCTGCTCGCGCCGTTACCGGCACCCGTGGCGATCTGATCCCACACCAACGCCAGCACGCCGAGAAAGCCGATCACAAGGCCCACCACGCGCGGACCGCTCAGGCGATCCTTGAGCCAGACGTAGGCGACGACCCCGCCGAACAGCGGCGTAGTCGCATTGATCACCGAAGTCACGCCTGCGGAAAGCGTGAGCTCCGCCCACGCGAAGAGGCAGAATGGCGCCGCCGAATTCAGGATGCCGACCACGAGCAGCGGCCACGCACGCGCGCGCAACGTGCCGATGGCTTCGCGCGGCGAACGTCGCGTGAACAGCACCAGCAGCAAAAACGTGGCGCCGATACCGACGCGCAACGCCATCAACGGCGCCACGCCCAGATCGGTCACACCGACGCGGATAAAGAGAAACGAACCGCCCCACAGGGAGGCGAGAAAGACAAGCTGGGCGAGTTGGATCGGATTCATAGGGATAGCGCTGTCGAACGCGCGGTTGTGCCTCGTGAGGGGCCTGCCTTTGTTATGGCGTCCGGGCTTGCCCTCACCTGCTGCGAAGCAGAATGCGAAAGGCCCGCAACCCGGCGTAATAGCAACGAGATGCGGAACGTGACAGAGGCACCGGCGGATATGCGCACATCGTAAGGGGCGCGGCGCGTCTCTCATAACGAATGATTCTCATCGATATGTGAGAAAAACTAACAGCCGGATCTTGCGCAGTCATTCTGCGCGTAGGCGATGCTAACGCTTTGAATGTAAAAGGTTAACGATTGGATATCCGCTTGCACTTGAGCGCGAAGGCATGCGACATCAAGCGAGATCGCGCAGAGGTGTGGAATTTGTTGAGGGGCGATGAGAGGTCGACGATCGCATCGCGTTTTTTACGCGCGCAAATGCAAAAACCCGCACGGTTTTGACACCGTGCGGGTTCTATTCTGGTCGGGGCGAGAGGATTTGAACCCCATCGACGCCAACAAAAAACCTTATAAATCAATGACCTAAAAACACTCGGTGTGGCCAGTGTAAGACCTAAGTGTAACAGTTTTGCCCTTCGCCTACGGCCTAACCTGCCAAAACGTTGATGCGAGTTCCATAACCGCATCACGACGTCGCCCAAATACTGACCGGGCTGAATCCCGGGATTTGATACGCCTTCAAGATGCAGTCAGCCAGTATGCCGCTCACTTCGCTCGACTCGCGTTCAGCCGCTCGCCACTCCGCCACCGGGGATGGCCTGCGTAGTTGTCGCGCCGTTCTTGCGCCACAGCGCTTACGCAACTCCCACGTAAGGCGCACCCGAGCGCGCCGGCGCGCCCGCGCCAAATCGGGCAAAAGTCCACAAGATACCTGCTGGCACGGTGTCCCCGCTAACACACCATGCGCGTGGTAAACCGGCACTACTTCGGCGACTAGCGCCCCCCATTCGGCCAGATATTGCCGGGCATTGAACAGCCAGTTTGGAGCATTCATTCGCTCTGATTTTGCCCTGATCGCTTCGTACGCCGCCTTCTCCCCGCGCGCCTCCATTGTCCCGAGCCAAGAATTACAGTGCCTGTGAAGTACCCCACGCGCGACAGTTGTTGCGTGGTCGTGATCCGATACTGCCTCTTTTAACGCCACTTTCGCGCCGCACAGCGCGCACTTTCTTCCTTGCTGCCGCCATTGCAACGCCTTCAACACCGCGATTTCGTCAGCATTCATCCCAGTGTGCTTAAACCCTTTGCCGTCCGTCAGCGGTCGGCCTACTACTTCAAAATCAAACTTCAACTGCGTCACTTCTATTTTCCTTTGGTCATAAAAAATGCCCTACCGATGACCGATCGACAGGGCGCTCAGACTTCACTCAAACTATTGATTTAATTAAATATATTTTAATTCTGGATCAACGTTGTGACCCAATGACCAACCTCGCTCCCCACCGCCAACCTTTCCAAATCCACAGCAGCATCCAAATCCAGCTGCGCGGCGTACTTCGCACGTTGCTCACGGAAAGCAGGCGAGAACTCAACACGCCACCTCGGCTTCGTTGTAGCTGTCCGTCTTGTTTGAGTAATCTTCCCAAATTCGCATGGCACGCCGTTCAGTTTGCTTAGCTCCTGCGAAAGGCTGATCCGATTCAAACGCTTGTGATGATTCACCAGAACAGGTTCCATGACTTCGATAACCTCGAACCAATGGCGCATCTCATCTGCCGTTACACCTGCTTCGAACGCCAACACATGCTCGATGGGAGCGCCAAGGAACGCCTCCAACAGTTCAGACACCACGGCAGTCGGCCCATCTGTTGGGAACATTTCGACCGCGACGCTGGCGGGCCATTCGAACCGCTCCGGCATCAGCGCACAAGCTCGCCGTACGGCAGGCGCAATCAAATCGGCAAAATCAGGCGACACATCCCGCAACCACTGCTCACGGGCACTTCCTCTCGCCGCGAGAATCCCAATCGCTGCCGCCGCGATCTCAGCCCGCTCAGCTTCGATCTTTTCCAGCGGATGGAACGCATGCGTGATGGTCTCCGGCGCAAGGCTTCCGGTGTCGATTCGAATATTCAGTGACCGGGCGCGCAAATCCCTGCTCAACCTCGCATTGTTCCCGGTCATCACTACCAGTCCGCGAAAATCCACGGTACGCATCTCTGTGTTCGACCCGAACGGGCGATACTTCGCGACGCCGGATGTAATCAACGCGGTAAGCGCGTCGCTCGCTACCAGCCCAGTCAGGTTGTCCAGCGAGACAACCGGTTCATCCGATTCGGACCACGCTGCCACACGTTTCTCAATCTCTTCCTCTTTCGTTGGCATAGACACAGCGACGCTACCGTAGTCGTCCCGCTGGGGCACAAGCGCCCCAATACTATCGGCCAGCAATGTCTTGCCCGAACGTGGAAGCGGCGACTCGATCACGACAGCTGGCGCCGTACGCAATGCTGGCCGGTTCGCAGCCGTCAGCGCCGCTGCTAGTACAAGAGCCTGGTGCCGTTTATCCGCCAAACGGTATTCCCCGAACGGGGCCATCACCACGTCCACTGCACTAACAAATGTCGCGTCGTCCGCCAGCGCCAGCGCGTCCTTTGCGCCATCGCCCTCGACACAAACTACCGCTCTACCAACCTGTACGACTCCGGAAGTCGCCACGGGTACGGGCAACCATGTGCCACTTTCGCGCACCATCATCGGCCAGCGCACCGTATGGTCTACAGCGCGCCCGTGTTTCCGCGCGGCACGCTTGAATTCCGCCATACCGAGCGCAAGTAAATCTGCGGGTACGCGCGCTGCACGTCCATTCGACCGCCCCGCCACATAAGCACTGGCGCGCTGATCGCACAAACGCATCTCCACTTCGCGTGCGGCCATCGGGATCATTTCGTCGCGATCCCAGCGCGCTACACGCCCACCAACTAGCCAGAAACGCTCGCGCATTACTTCCGCGATGACCTCGGCGGATGCGGCCCATGACCCCGGTGTTACGTCGATCACTCGCACTCGGCCTCCCGCTCAAACGCCGCGAGAAATGAATCTGTATCGACTGTCAACTGGTACTCCGCACCGCCTTTGAGCGTGACGGTGCACGGCGTCGGACGCCATGCCGTGATTGCCTGTACCTCCGAAAAATCGATCACGACGACCGCTCGGTTGGGTGTTCCGAAAACGCGGACACCGGCGTTACGACGGCGCAAGCGCGCCACTCTTTCCTTTATATTCATTAGTAAACCTTATTAATTAATTGAAATTGCCCCTATCAATGGGGCGTTTTTTGGGACGAAAAAAAAGACGCACATGGGCGTCTTCGTGATTTGGTGGGGTGTTCGTTGCTTCGAAGCCCCCGACTGTTTCACAATGTAAAAAATTTGTTCTTTTGAGATGATTTTCGGGTTGTATCAAAGCTGCGTACTGTTTCACAATACGGAATTCTCACCATATTGAGTGCGTCGCAGTTCTGAAGCTTGCCGATAAATCTGGTGCATTCGCCCCCCCGAAGCGAAAATCGGGACGGGCAACCGTTTACGAAGTGAGAACACAAAAATGAGGGCACTCTTACCCTACGGCACATGCGCGCTTGACGGTCGCTGTGCCCACGCCAAAGTGTTCCGCCGTCCTGCTGATCGACGCGCCATGCTCAGCCCGCCATGCCTTGATCGCTTCGTAGTCGTGGGTGCGCTGGCGGCCCGTGTACTTGCCCTCGGCCTTGGCTATCGCGATGCCGCGCGTCTGCATTTCACGGCGGTTGCGGTAGTCCGATTCTCCCTGTGCGGCCATGAACGCCAGCACCGCATCGCGCATCGCCTTCTGGATCGGGTCGGCCTCGCTGCCGTCGAACGCCATCCCGTTTAGCGTGCATTCGACACGCACACCCATATCCATCAACCGGCGCATCGTCGCGTGCAGCTCGTCGTAACGGCGGCTGATTCGGTCAAGCCAACGCACGACCAGCACACCGCCGTGCCGTAGATCATGCTCGACCTTGGCCCACTGCGGACGATCCAGCGGCGCGACGTGATATCCGCTTACGCCTTCATCAATGAACGTGTCTTTCTCGCTGACGCAGTGAGCTTTGGCGTCCTCAACTTGGCTTGCGATGGATTGGCCGTCCGTCGTGCTGATTCGACCGTAGTACAACTTCCGTTCTTTCGTCATGGCTTAGATTGGATCAATTGGGTAGATGGATCAAATTTGCCGACTGGATCACACACTGTCAACCCTATTGATCCATATTTTTTTCCTCCCGCGAATGGCTCACACGGGTATACCGAACCGATCCAGATTTGTCGGCGCGGAACGCCCGGTGTCGCTGGTATTATTGGTCTGCAGAAAATAACTCTTTGAAAAACACCGCGACGGGGATTGAATGACATCGGACACGTTCAAAATTAGAAGCGAAGAGGATGCATGGGAGTTGATTGACATTTGGTTAGCGGGCCAATCTATTCCAACACTAGATTTCGAGAACTGGCCAGCTCTCCGGATCAAGATCGATGGCAAAGGATACGCATCGTCCCTACGCTCTGGGCAGATGGAAGCTCTAATCGGCTTCCGACAGTCGATGGGTCGTGCATATGCAGCGATTGCGCACGGCGCATACGATATGCGTCGACTTAAAAAGGCAGAAAGTGAGCAATTGGAGTTCACGACGACAGTTCGGAAAGGGTCGTCAATCGCGGACACGGACCTTAGCCCGTTAATTCACGCCGCTGCTCAAGTCGTCCAAAATAGACCCATTGAATCGTTAATTGCAGCCGTGGTTGTCGGCTTGGCTATTGTTGCAAAACCAATTATTCTCAAGCACTTCGAGAATAAAGCAAAGCAATTGGAAATTGAGGACCGAAATCAACTGCTTTCCTTAACTCAACAGATTACTACTCAAGACCGTGAACGCTGGGAAAAACTAGACAGCGCGATTGAACGATTATCTTCAAAATTCCCAGCTTTAGATCAGCTTATCCCTGACGTTTCCACTAGCTTTTGGCAATTAGCGAGCTCTGCCGCCGACGCAAATAATGTGCAAATAGGGGATGTTAATCTAAATTCGCATCAACTAGATGTACTATCGGAGCGCCGGAAGCGTCGCAAGTCTGATACGCAGACAATCGATGACATATTTATTGTCGATGGAATAGTTAAAATTGGGCCAAACTATCGCATCCAATTAAGGTCGGAAACCGCTCAATTCTCCGTTCTATATCGCGAGCCTGAAATGACCCCGACCAAAATCAAACGACTCATAAATTGCATGACGTCAACAAAAGCTATTCGGGCAACGATAACGGTTCGCATCGTCGAGAAATCACAAGTTTCCGGTGAACTACTGCGTTTTTCGGCTGCACCCACATCGTAAGTGATGACGATCCCGTTCAGTTCAGTCCTTGTGAATTTCATATATTTCGAGGACTGCGACAAAACTGTGAACTCCATCCTTAAAAGAAGTATTTTTCGTGATTTTTTGATATTTAAAAATTTATTAATATTCAAAACATGAAAATAAGCGAGCGATTCGGATTAAACCGCACTCAGCTAGAGTTGGATTTTGTCGATATTGATACTGATATCGACACTCCGCTATTTCTTGACCCATACTTCATCGGCCAGCGCAGCGACGATTTCTCGACCAAAGCTGGCCGCACAATCAGAAATTTCTTTAATTACTTTCTCACTCTCTTGCGAGCGGGCGATTTAAAAGCAGCACGCGAATTGTTCTCACACCTCCAGGAACCCAATGAGACTTGCCTCGGGTTGTCGGTGGGGCCTCCCAGAGGCCGTGGAGTTGGTGAATATGATGCAAATCACATCTTTGACAGCATCCTTGCGAGTAAAGCCGCGCAGACAGGTGTACTTGAGCACCTAGAAGACACGCGCATCTTTGTTTTTGGCGTAGATAAAGACAAAATTTCGGACATGACGACGAACATAATTCGTCGCAACCTCATAACGTACACACAAAAACAATGTGATTTATGGGAAATTCCTTTAACTGATAATATTTCGACTGGCTTCTTCTGGGACCCAGCGATTCGGCAATGGGACAACACTCACGATAGAATGCTGGTAGTCGATGGTCGGAAAATTCTACTTGTCCCGAAGGGTGTTGTCTCATTCTCAAGGCGATATACAGCCGAAAGCTATTACAGACGGTTTCTGCTTACATTTCTACAGCACGAACATTTGCGAATGGGGTCGTCTCTAGTCCAATATCGTCGAAAAACAGAAACGCCCTTTGTGACAAAAAAGAGCATCATTCAACATGAGGCACCATTCGAGAAAGACTATTTAGCCAGCTTTACCCAACAGCACCGAGACGTCTTCGCCAATTTCCGTCGCAATGTAGCTGGAGAATCTCCCATTCCAGGTGAAGGCCTAGAGGAAATTGATCGAGGGAGCGTTATTGATCATTTAATCTCTCAAATTAATGGCACTCCATCTGGAAATGCCACCGCAACCCATTATCACCGAATCATTGTAAGCGTTCTGGAGTTGTTATTTTATCCACATTTAATATGCCCGGAAGTTGAAGTAGAAATCAATGACGGCCGTCGAAGAATAGACTTAACCTTCGATAATGCGGCCCAAACTGGATTTTTTACACGATTACAGATGCAATTCGGACTAAATTGCCAATACATAATCGTTGAATGCAAGAATTATTCTCGTGATATAAATAATCCAGAACTTGATCAAATTCAAGGGCGATTCTCTCCAAATAGAGGGAGAGTAGGTCTCGTTCTTTGCAGATCAGTGAATGACAGAGCGGCGCTGTTTTCACGCTGCAATGATATTTACACAGATCAGCGTGGCCTAGTACTTCCTTTATTCGACGATGATTTAATTGCCGCTCTCACTGCGCTTAAGGCCGACGACGGTGAGTTTGTCGAAACGATGATGGCTAATCGTTTGCGAGAGGTTGTTCTAAGATAAACGTTGTGCAACTGCAGCCCCGGATTTCTTGGACGCTGTTTCCGGGTGTTGCTCGCTACAGAATTCGGCCAAACAACCAATCAACTGAGAGAACAGAATGTCCACTGACCAATACTCGTACCGCGCCATCTGGTCTGAAGAAGACCAAGAGTACGTCGGCCTGTGCGCCGAATTCCCCAGCCTGAGCTGGTTGGAACCAACGGAAGCCAGGGCATTGGCCGGGATTAGACAGGTAGTTGCAGAATGCGTCGCCGATTTGATCGAGGACGGAGAGCCTGTGCCGCCGCCCGCTCGAAAAGCCCAGCATTAACGCTGGCGTACTTTATATCGTGTGCAGCAACGTTCACTTGGGTGTGAAATACAGTGCAAGTTTCGGCCAGCGCTGGCGGCGTTGCGGGAATGGGCAGCGAAGAACGCCCCCCACTTCCGCAGCCGTGGCCGCGTTGCGGCGAAGTAGCTAACCCCCGTTAGCCCCGCTGCGCTCTTTTAGAAGTTTGCGCATCCGGCGATTGTCCAGGATCAGGCCAGCGAACACCACCACCAGCAGGATTTCGGTTGCGTGGGTTCCCGCTGATACGGAGAACAGCCAGGCCAGCGCAGCGCAGCCGATAGCCACGGCGATAAGCGCGGCCCGATCTATCCACCATTCCTTCGAAAATGCCTTCATTGCACCGCCGCCACTCGCGCAGAAGCCGGGACAGCAGCGCGCCGCGCAAACGCGGTGCGGCCAGCCTGCCCAACGGCGAAAATCATAGGGTTGGTTTGCATCACGGCCAGGATTGCCGGGGGAATACGGAAACCCGTATCGAACGTGAACTGGCGCGCAGCGTTGGCGATATCGTTCGCGTTCTTATTGCAGTCCAGGTACTTCGTGGTTGCAACCATCAAGCTACCCACGGCAGCGCCAAGCCAGAACGCGGCGTAGACACCGCCAAGGGCTAACAGGATTTCGCTACCCATCCCCGCGCCGATTACTTCGCCCATCGTTACGGCTTTGCCGAACTTTTCGGACGCGGCAACCCATGCGCCGATCTTCGCACCGACATTCGCGGGCGCGGTAGAAAGCGTCGATGGCACGTCCAAGCCCAACGCTTCCATGTTGTCTTTGAAGGCTTTGTAGAACTCTACATTCGTACACGCTAAAGGCATCGCATTTGCTCCCTGGAGTGGCCGCACGGCCCGCGCTTTGCGGTTCTCATGCGGCACGCATAGTCGGCCAAATTCGACCGGCAACACTCTATCATCACAGGAATAACGTGGCCTCTTAGCTGCGCGATCCGTGCCGTTTCGATGGCGTTTTACGGCTCGGCTTTATGAATGCTATCTTTCGCAAATGACTACGTCCCGCCCTCGCATGCACTGCCCGTCGCACCCAGGTGAAATCCTGCGCGAGATGACCGTTCCCGGCCTCAAGCTCACGCCGCAGGAAGCAGCCGATCAACTCGGCGTGCCGCTTGATGATTTTGTGCGCGTGCTGAACGCCGAAGCACCTGTAACTGCAGAATTGGCTTTGCGTATCCAGGCGTGGTTAGGAGTCGATCACGGCGGCGACGCTGATTTCTGGCTGCGCATGCAGGCCCAGTACGACCTATGGCAGGCTCACCAGCGCGGCGTGGCCGCTGAAGTTACGCCCGCGCGTGGGGTGCGTCCCGTCGGCTCGTTCCTTCCCAACACGCCCGAAGAAGAGGCCGAAATCCAGCGCGGCATCGCTGACGATTCGGACACGTTCGAACCGACCGCCGAACAACTCGCCAGCACGAAGCCGCGCCGCCGACCGTAAGTCCCTGCCGCCCAACCAGACACACCAGCGGAAAAGCCCCAGTCAAAAATCACGGGTCCTTCCTGCGCCCTTTTTCGCGCGGGCATTGCGCGCGCCCGACGTTCGGCTAGATAAAAAAAATACAATTTTGGTTACGGGGGCAACCTAGCTGGATGAAATCTCCGAAAAGGCCGCCCTGTAAGGCTTTCGCCGAGACACTAACCCGCAACTGGGTTGCCGGTTGCCCCGTAACCTATGCTTTGGTTGCCCCGTAACCTGTTACCAGCCCTTTCCTTCCAAACGCCGCAACGCAAATGCTCGCGTACGCGATGCGCTTATCGGCGATCAGCTTCTATCTCGACGCAATCCGCATAGATACCGTTTTCACGGGCGTACGCCTCAACATCGTCAGGGCAATCGAAGCCCACCTTTATCGCACCAGTTTCCTGCCGTGCAGAGTCAATGAACTTGCCGAACCACTTGCCGTTTTCGCCTCGAAATACGTACAAAGTAAAAGAATCGTCGGACAAGCTACCGAAATCTTCCTCAAAAAGGACTGGCTTACTTAGGGCTTCACTCATCCGCTGAAGTGCCGTCAGCGCTGCTTGATCGCCTTCATTCACACTCCACCCTATGGTTGCCGGGTCCTCGCTATAGCTTGTAGGAACACCATTTCTATAGTGAACCTCATGGATTGCCCGGTATCGCTCCTCATCTGGAGGGTGGAATTCCATTACCCGATAATTCCAGCTACTGGCAGGCAACTCCGTCGGCGTTTCTTCTTCGACTGTCATCGCGGGAAGCTCCACTTCATCCTCACGCACCGCTGCCAATAGCGCGTCAACTTGGCTGATATGCGGAATTATCTCCGGAGACCACCGTAGCTCAATCTCGCCTGCGCCGTCTCGGTACTTGACCGAATCCACCCAGCGCAGCTTCTGCCCGTCAGACAACGTCGCCCGCCGATCTGCCAAACAGCAAGCAACATCTTTCAGCTGAAGGTACGCGGTATCGATGGTGACGTCGAAGATGCTGGCGTACTCGCTTGCGGAAAGACGCACGTCCCACTCGCGCCCTTCTGGTGACGGGTAAGCGTTAAACCTGCCGATGCACGCGTGCACAACTCGAATTTCAGAAAGCCGCTCCAGCCCTTGGTTGGATCGTGCCAGCTGGTTACTCATAGTTACCGTGTAGTCGTGTTCCACTTTTCCTCCCGAATCAGGTCTGGTCACAACAACGCGCCATCTGTCCGACGCGCGGGAAATTTTCTCGGCACCTGCCTCAATGCTAAGAACATTTCACTTGCTCGTCAATATACGGTAGATAATTCTACAAAATCGATATTTTTATGTACGAAAGGGCTCGAAATTTTGGGTCCTAGATAGTCGTTGCGCTCGCAACAAATTGATCGCGGTTGTACCGTCGGCTATCCGGACAGGCGCTTACATGGAGGATTGTTCAGGGTAAGCAATGCGGTTGAGCGCCGCCAGCATCACTGGCAACGGCACATGCGTATAGACCTTAGTGCCCGTTGAGCCGCCTGCTGTATGGCCTGTAATCGCGTCCTGGGTTGCCTCTGCAACGTCCAGTGCGTTCATTGCAGTGCGTATCCAATGGCGAAACTTGTGCGACCCATGGAGCGGTCCAGATGGCAGACCCGCAACATCGCGAAACGCCCGGAACCATTGCACGGCAGTATCGCCGGGGCCGCGTGTACGACCAGCCATCGATGGGAATGCTGCACGATCAGCATGTTTGCCGTCCATCACCGCTTCCAACCACGCGCTAAACCACACGTCGCCTAGAAGGTGATTGGCTAGTGGCACGGAGCGTTCTGAATCTGCGGTTTTGACGGTCCCTGCCGCAGCTGTAATGTGAATCGCCGTTATACCGTCCCGCAAATGAAAATCACCGCGACGTAGCTGAGCGACCTCGCCAATGCGCGCACCGGTATGCTGAAGGATCAATAGCAAAGCGCGGCCATCCGCAGGCTTTACGTCCTGCCACTCCGGCACATCGTTCATATGGTCGGAAAACAACGCGTGCCCGTACATCAGCTTTAGCTCTGCGTCGGTCCACGGCGTCCGGGTCTCAGCTCCGATGCTCTTGTCGAACGTCAGGTCTAGCAGATTGCGTTCGATTAGGTCCTCCTTCACCGCAACACGGAGCAGAGTGCTAATAGCGTTAGCGTGGTTACTTGCTGTCTTTCGCTTAAAGCCACGCGCCCCCTCGTCGAGGAGGAACCTCACGAATTTCGCACCATCTGCTTTCGTAAGCTGTCGCAGGGAGATGACGCCTACGGCCTGTTCGAACAACTCCACCGCCTTTTTCGTCCGGCCAACGGCGTTCTCCTTCGGTGCGTTGCGCGCGATCCACGCTGGGATCACATGCCGTAGGGTTTGTCCATCGATGTGCGACGCCGGTACAACTATCTGCCTTGCCGCCGAACGTCCAGCCTGCGTAATTTCAGCTGTATCAGCAGCCCGCCGCATCGCAATAGCCAAAGCCTGCTGCTTCGCGGTCGGGAGGTCATCGGGCCGGAAGCCACCTTCGATCAGGAAGAATTCCATCTGGCTCGCACTAGGCGCACCAGCCGCAGACAAGATTGCATCAATGGATTCTCGCTCTGCCTGCGCCCCGGCGTCCCGGGCATCGTGCCAATCTTTGTGCGCCTCATACTCGGCCTGCCAGTCCTCCTCATGGCGAAAGACGTCGGCCATCCCCTCGTCCATCGGTTGTACGACCGTAGATGTGGGTTGTTTGCCGTCCTTAAGCGTGCGGGCTGCCGAAAATTGAGCGTCGGTTAAGACGGTATGAGTCGCGGCCAGTTGCTTGGCTTCTGCGTAGTCGCGCGTCTTCAGCGAAAACATCATCTGCTTTCGGCCAAAGTGCTGCTCTAGATCGGTGGGAATTTTGCGACGGAAGTACCAGACGGTACCGCGCTTTTCAAGATGATTTGTCATGGCGGGCAGGAGTGTAGCAAGTGTCTATGACACCGGCCACACCCTGCTTTAAGCCATTGATTTCTTTGATTTAAGAACAAAATCAAAGAGATATCTGGTCGGGGCGAGAGGATTTGAACCTCCGACCACCTGCACCCCATGCAGGTACGCTACCAGGCTGCGCTACGCCCCGAGAGCTAGAAAGTATAACAGACCCTTTTGCCGATTTGAATGCCTGAATTGCAATTCGTCGGAAAGAATCTTTGCGGATGCCAGGACAAGCGATCAACGCCCCAGCAGATCGATCACATGCAGCAACTCCTTGCGCAACTGATCGACATCGACGTTGGCCATATTGCCTTCGCACACCGCGGCATCTTCCACTTCCGCCGCTGCGTCCTCTTCCGCCACCGCACCGTGCGAGTCGAGACGGTTGCGCGCGCCATTGATCGTGAAGCCTTGCTCATAGAGCAGTTCGCGAATGCGCCGGATCAGCAGGACTTCATGATGCTGGTAATAGCGCCGGTTGCCGCGTCGCTTCACCGGCTTCAACTGCGTGAACTCCTGCTCCCAATATCGCAGCACATGGGGCTTCACGCCGCACAGCTCGCTCACTTCGCCGATCGTGAAGTAGCGCTTGGCGGGTATCGGAGGCAAGACGACCTTTTCGATTGTCGATGTCATCGCCGGGTTGCCGTCGTGGTGGTTGCGCAAAGTGGCGTCGCCGCCAGAGTCCGTTGTTGCCAGTCACGCCCGCTGCAAATCACCCGTGCGGGCGCGCGCGGGTCGTCCCGCGCATGATGCCTTGATCGATCGCTTCCTGGGTCAATCAGCGCGGGAAGCTTGCCTCGGCGCCGCTTTCCACCAGCGCCTTGAGCTTCTGGCTTGCGTGGAACGTAACGACACGGCGCGCAGCGATAGGAATCGCTTCGCCGGTCTTCGGGTTGCGGCCCGGGCGTTGCGGCTTGTCGCGCAACTGAAAATTGCCGAAGCCGGAGAGCTTCACGCTGTCGCCGCCCTCGAGCGCGTCGCGAATCACTTCGAAGAACGCTTCGACCATATCCTTGGCTTCGCGTTTGTTGAGCCCGACGTTGTCGAACAGCAGTTCCGCGAGTTCAGCTTTGGTCAGCGTGGGCGTATCGTTCGCGGCGCTCGCCGACGAGGCAGGTATGTCGCGAATCATGGCGCTACGCTGTGCCGCGAGAAGGGCTTCGAAATCACTCGAGTTCATTTCGTTCATCTATCTTTGAAATGGCGCGCTTCCGGTTGCCAGGTCCTGCACAAACCGGAAGCCTATGTCGGTCAGGTGATAAGCCGCAGGCTTATCCGCGCAACCGGGCGCCAAACACTCGAGCCAGGCGATCCATCAGGGACTTGATGGCCGCATCGACCGTTTCGTCCTGAAGGGTTCCGCCAGTATCTTGCAGGGTCACCCGGAAGGCAAGGCTTTTCTCGTCCGCGCCAAGTCCGGAAGTGTTTGATTTTGCACGAAATTCATCGAACAACGCAACCCTCTGGACAATCCGCGCAGGCTCGTCCTGGATGCCCTTGTGCATCTCGTCGAGCAGCGCCTGGACCTCGATCTTCTGATCGACGACCACTGCGATATCGCGTCGCACTGGCGGGAATTTCGACACTTCCGTCGGCGTCGGCAACTCGCGCGCCATCAGCGCATCGGCTTCGATTTCGAACAGGATCGGTGCGTGCGGCAGATCGTACTTCTGCATCCAGCGCGGATGCAGCTCGCCAATCCAGCCCACTGCACGGCCATCGACTTCCACGCGTGCGCTGCGTCCCGGATGCAGCGCGGGATGCTCGGCCTTCACGAAACGCGGCGTCTTTGTCGCGCCGAGATTCGCAAACAGCGCTTCGAGATCGCCCTTCACGTCGAAGAAGTCCACGCCGCGCGATTGCGCGCCCCACTGCTCGTCGAGCGCGGGACCGTACGCGAGTGCGCCGATCATCTTCGGTTGTGCGAAACCTTCCACCGTCATCTCGCTCGCCTTGATCGCCGGATCATGCAGGAACACACGACCCGCTTCGAACACGCGCACGCGGTCCGCACGGCGGTTGAGGTTGTGGCGCAGCACGTTGATGAGGCTGCCGAACAGCGTCGTGCGCATCACTGAAAGCTGGCTCGCGATCGGGTTCAGCAGCTTGACCGGATTGCTGTTGCCCGCGAAATCCTGCTCCCACTGGGCATCGACAAAGCTGAAGTTGATCGTTTCAGCGTAGTCGCGCGCAGCGATCGCGTGACGGATCGCGTGAATCGAGCGGCGCGTTTCGTTGGTCGCGCGCATTTCGCTGCGCGCCACCGGCGGCTGTGCCGGAATCTTTTCGACGCCGTAAATACGCGCGACTTCTTCGATCAGGTCTTCTTCGATTTCGATGTCGAAGCGATACGGCGGCGGCGTGACGCTGAAGCTCTCGTCACCGGCGTTGTCGACGCTACGTTCGAACGTGAGACCCAGACGCGTGAAGATCTCCGCGATTTCATCGGCGCCAATCTTCACGCCGATAATGCGGTTCGCACGCGCAACGCGCATCTTCACCGGCGCGCGGTTCGGCACGTTCACGGTCTGGTCGTCGACCGGGCCGGCTTCGCCGCCGCAAATGTCGAGGATCAGTTGCGTGATGCGTTCGATATGCTCGACCGTCGTCGACCAATCCACGCCGCGCTCGAAACGATGACCTGCATCGGTCGAGAAGTTGTAGCGGCGCGAGCGGCCGCGAATCGCATCCGGCCACCAGAAAGCGGCTTCCAGATAGATGTTTTTCGTGTCGAGCGTCACGGCCGTGCTGTCGCCGCCCATGATGCCCGCGAGGCTTTCGATCTCGCGCTCGTCGGCGATCACGCCCACGGTTTCATCGACTTCGACGGTATTGCCGTTGAGCAGCTTGAGCTGTTCGCCCTGCTTGCCCCAACGCACATCCATCGAGCCGTGGATCTTGTCGAGATCGAACACGTGCGACGGGCGGCCCAGTTCGAGCATCACGTAGTTCGAGATGTCGACCAATGCCGAAATGCTGCGCTGGCCCGAACGCTCGAGGCGCTCGACCATCCACATCGGCGTCTTCGCATGCGCATTCACGCCGCGAATCACGCGACCCGAGAAGCGGCCGCACAGATCCGGCGCCGAGATCTTCACGGGCAATGTTTCGTTCAGCTTGACATCGACCTTCGGGAACACGGGCGCCTGCAGCGGCGCGCCGGTGATCGCGGCGGTTTCGCGCGCGACGCCGTACACCGAGAGGCAATCGGCCTTGTTCGGCGTGAGCTTGATTTCGAAGATGGTGTCGTCGAGGTTCAGCGCTTCGCGGATGTCCTGACCGATCGGTTGATCTTCCGGCAGGATCATCAGGCCGCTGTGGTCTTCCGAGAGCTTGAGCTCGCGTGCCGAGCACAGCATGCCCTGGCTTTCCACGCCGCGCAGCTTCGAGAGCTTGATCGCGAACGGCTTGCCGCCTTCTTCGGCGGGCGGCAGTTCCGCGCCGACCAGCGCCACGGGCACCTTGATGCCGGGCGCGACGTTGGGCGCGCCGCACACGATCTGCAGCGTCGCGCCGGTGCCGGCATCGACCTGACAGACGTTGAGTTTGTCCGCGTCCGGGTGCTTCACGACTTCGAGCACACGGCCCACGACGATCTTCGTGGTGGGCGGCGCGGCCGGGCGCAGGCCTTCGACTTCGAGGCCGGCCATCGTGAGCGCGTGGGCGAGTTCATCGGTCGTGAGCTTCGGATCGACAAAGCTTCTCAGCCAGGATTCGGGGAATAGCATTTGGTTTTACGTTCCAGACAGATTGTGACCGTCGCGAAGCGGGTTCTCGCGCACTGCGTCGAGTGCTGCGTCCGCTTCGCGCCCTGCAGGCGAAATGTCGCTGCGGTGTCGCTTCGGCTTAAGCGAACTGGCGCAGGAAGCGCAGATCGCCTTCGAAGAACAGGCGCAGATCCTGCACGCCATAACGCAGCATCGTCAGGCGTTCGAGGCCGCTGCCGAACGCAAAGCCGATATAGCGCTCCGGGTCCAGACCCATGTTGCGGATCACGGTCGGATGCACCTGGCCCGAGCCCGAAATTTCGAGCCACTTGCCGGCGTTCTTGCCGTGCTCGAACATCATGTCGATTTCCGCCGACGGTTCCGTGAACGGGAAGTACGACGGACGGAAGCGCACCTGGATGTCGTCGCGCTCGAAGAACTTCTTCAGGAAGTCGGTATAGACGCCCTTCAGATCCGCGAAGCTGATGTTCTCTTCGATCCACAGGCCTTCGACCTGGTTGAACATCGGCGAGTGCGTGGCGTCGCTGTCCACGCGATACGTGCGGCCCGGCACGATCACCTTGATCGGCGGCGTGTGGGTGCGCGCGTAGCGCACCTGCATCGGGCTCGTGTGCGTGCGCAGCAGCAGCTGACGGCCATCGGCGTCCTTGCCGTCCACGTAGAACGTGTCCTGCATCGAGCGCGCCGGATGGTTTTCCGGGCTGTTCAGCGAAGTGAAGTTGAACCAGTCGGTTTCGATCTCGGGACCGTCGGCCACGTCGAAGCCGATCGAGCCGAAGATCTGCTCGACGCGTTCCCACGTCTGCATGACCGGATGCAGGCTACCCGTGCCCGTGCCGCGGCCCGGCAGCGTGACGTCGATCGCCTCGGAGGCGAGACGCTGGTTCAGGAGCGCATCGGCAAGCGCCTGGCGGCGCGCGTTCAGCGCGGCTTCCACCTGTTGCTTGACGGCGTTGATGCGCGCGCCCTCGGTCTTGCGCGTTTCCGCGTCGAGCTTGCCAAGACCCTTGAGCAGCTCGGTCAGCGCGCCCGACTTGCCGAGAAAACGAGCCTTCTCGTTTTCAAGCGTGTTGACGTCGGGGGCGGAAGCGAAAGCGGTTTGCGCGTCGGCGACAATCTGGTCCAAATCCATTGATCCCATCTTTTCAGCGTCAGTGTTTGAGACTTGAGCGGTGCCTTGCCCGGGGTGCGAATGCGAGTGTTACGCACGATCGCGACGACATGAAGGCACGGCATGAGGCGGCGTGGCCGCTTGCAGCATGGCAAGCGCGCAGGAAGCGCTTCACCAACAAAAACGGGGCTCGGTGAGGAGCCCCGTTTTTGTTGCAGCAGCACCGAAACAACCGGACGCTGCTGCAACGAACCTGCGCAATACCCGACTTAGGCAGCGACGGCGGCCTTCACCTGCTTGACGATCGCAGCAAATGCAGCCTTGTCGAACACAGCCATGTCAGCCAGGACCTTACGGTCGAGTTCGATCGAAGCCTTCTTCAGGCCGTTGATGAACACGCTGTAGGTCATGTCGTGCTGACGCACCGCTGCATTGATACGCGTGATCCACAGTGCGCGGAACACACGCTTCTTGTTGCGGCGATCGCGATAGGCGTATTGGCCTGCGCGCATGACCGCCTGCTTGGCGATGCGATAGACGTTATTGCGACGGCCGCGGTAACCCTTGGCCAGGTTGATGATCTTCTTGTGGCGGGCCCGTGCGGTAACCCCACGTTTGACTCGAGGCATGAGTAGCTCCTATGAGTTGTCGGTTGAGGATTACGCGAACGGCAGCATTGCGCGCACGGACTTCAGATCGGAATCATGAACGGCCGTTGCACCACGCAGATGACGCTTGTTCTTGGTGGTCTTCTTGGTCAGGATGTGACGCTTGAAGGCTTGACCGCGCTTGACGGTACCACCCGGACGAACCACAAAGCGCTTTGCGGCGCTTTTCTTGGTCTTCATCTTGGGCATGACAAAAACTCCATTTATTTGATGGACATGGGTGTGCGGCTGGCTCCCGCGCACGGCTTGCGCCTTGCGTTTTTGCCCTCATACCGCCCTTCGAAACCCACTCCACTTGTTTTCGCAACTGGCAGCTCTAAAAAGACAAGCTGCCGTCGCTTTCAGGAAAAGCGCCGCCTGCCGCACTTTCGTGCAGCGCGCGGGCGCCATTTCCGGAACCTGCTGCATGCCTGCGCGCACGGACACCCGCGCGCGAGACATCGAGAACTGCTTGAATCGCCGCGCAGTGCAAAGGTGCAAGCACCTCACACTGCGCGCCGGATCACTTCTTCTTCTTCGGCGAGAGCACCATGATCATCTGGCGCCCTTCCATCTTCGGCATCTGCTCGACCTGACCGACTTCTTCGAGGTCGGTGCGCAGGCGCTCGAGCATGCGCATACCGATTTCCTGGTGAGCCATTTCGCGGCCGCGGAAACGCAACGTGATCTTCGTCTTGTCGCCTTCATCGAGGAATCGGATGAGATTGCGCAGCTTGACGTTGTAATCGCCGTCGTCGGTACCCGGGCGGAACTTGACTTCCTTGACCTGGATGACCTTTTGCTTGAGCTTGGCTTCGTGCTGCTTCTTCGATTCCTGGTACTTGAACTTGCCGTAATCCATCAGGCGGCACACGGGCGGCACTGCCTGGGGAGCAATTTCAACCAGATCGACGTCTTGCTGTTCCGACATGCGGAACGCATCTGCCAGCTTTACGATGCCGAGCGGCTCGTTCTCGATTCCGACGAGACGCACCTCGGGTGCAGTGATTTCACCGTTGATGCGATGCGACTTATCCGTAGCGATGTTACGTTTCCTCTAAAAATTAAAAAAACGAGCCGCGCTGCCAGGTGGCTTACTTGAACGAACTGACGTCCTGCGCCAGACGCTCAGCGAATGCGTCGACGGGCATCACACCCAGGTCGACACCGCCACGGGCACGCACGGCTACCGTTTGTGCTTCACGCTCTTTGTCACCGACAACCAGCAGGTACGGGACCTTCTCAAGCGTGTGCTCGCGTATTTTATAGCTAATTTTCTCGTTGCGCAAATCGGCCTGCACTCTAACCCCTTGTTTTTGCAACGATTGGGTCAGATTAGCGGCATATTCGGCCTGACTTTCCGCGATATTCATCACAACGACCTGCACCGGAGCCAGCCAGGACGGCATTGCACCAGCATGGTGCTCGATCAGAATACCGAGGAAACGCTCCATCGAACCGAGGATTGCACGGTGCAGCATGATCGGGCGACGGCGGCTGTTGTCTTCCGCCACGTACTCGGCGCCAAGGCGCTCCGGCAGGACCATGTCGAGCTGGAGCGTGCCGCACTGCCACGAACGGCCGAGCGCATCCTTGATGTGGTACTCGACCTTCGGACCGTAGAACGCGCCCTCGCCCGGCAGCTCTTCCCACTGCAGACCGCAGGCCGTCAGCGCTTCGCGCAGGCCCTGCTCGGCGCGATCCCACGTCTCATCCGTCCCCGCGCGCGAATCCGGGCGCAGCGACAGCTTGATGTCGATGTGCTCGAAGCCGAAATCCTTGTAGATGCTCATCGCCAGCGTGTTGAAGGCGATCGATTCCGCAATGATCTGGTCTTCCGTACAGAAGATGTGCGCATCGTCCTGAACGAAACCGCGCACGCGCATCAGACCGTGCAGCGCGCCCGATGCCTCGTTGCGGTGGCACGAACCGAATTCCGCGTAACGCAGCGGCAGGTCGCGGTACGAACGCAGGCCGTGGTTGAACACCTGGACGTGGCCCGGGCAGTTCATAGGCTTGACGGCGTAGTCGCGCTTCTCCGACTCCGTCGTGAACATGTTTTCACGATAGTTCTGCCAGTGACCCGACGCTTCCCACAGCGAGCGGTCCATGATCATCGGCGTCTTGATTTCGTCGTAGCCCGCGACGCGCAGACGCGCGCGCATGTACTGCTCGACCTGCTGCCAGAGCGTCCAGCCCTTCGGATGCCAGAACACCATGCCCGGCGACTCGTCCTGCATGTGGAACAGGTCGAGTTGCTTGCCGAGCTTGCGGTGATCGCGCTTTTCGGCTTCTTCGAGGTTGTGAAGATAGAGTTCCTGATCTTCCTTCTTCGTCCAGGCCGTGCCGTAGATACGCTGAAGCTGCTCGTTCTTCGCATCGCCGCGCCAGTAAGCGCCTGCGACCTTCATGAGCTTGAAAACCTTGAGCTTGCCGGTGGACGGCACGTGCGGGCCGCGGCACAGGTCAGTGAAATTGCCGTGCGAGTACAGCTTGATGTCCTGATCGCCCGGAATCGACTCGATGATCTCGGCCTTGTACTTCTCGCCGATGCTCTTGAAGTAGTCGACCGCATCGCCGCGCGAAACGACGCGGCGCGTGACCTGCTCGTCCTTCTTCGCGAGTTCCTGCATGCGCTTTTCGATCTTTTCCAGATCTTCGGGCGTGAAGGGACGGCTGTAGGCGAAATCGTAGTAAAAACCGTTGTCGATGACCGGCCCGATCGTGACCTGTGCTTCCGGGAACAATTCCTTGACCGCGTAGGCCAGCAAGTGCGCCGTGGAGTGACGGATGATGTCGAGGCCGTCGGCGTCCTTGTCCGTGACGATGGCCAGCGATGCGTCGTGATCGATCAGCGTCGACGTATCGACCAGTTCACCGTCGAGCTTGCCGCCGAGCGCCGCTTTGGCAAGGCCGGCACCAATCGAAGCCGCCACTTCGGCGACCGTGACGGGGTGATCGTACTGTCGAACCGAACCGTCGGGCAGACGTATCGCAACCATGTTTTTCTCCAGAAGTGCCGCGTGGCACGTCGTATCGTTCGTGGAAGATTGTGGGTAAAGCTTCCCCGCGAAAACGTCGCGGCGAAAAAAAATGCGGCCCCGCTTTCGAGGGGCCGCATTCACTTTTCAAACCAGATTGCAGGGCGAAAGAGGTCCTCGACTAGCGTCGCTCCGAAGTAGTTTCGGTCAACGTTCGCGGTGTCATAACCGTATTCGCCTTAAGCGCTGAGCGCCTTACTGCTATGAAGCCCCGATGCAACAACACACCGCGACTTCGATTTCGTTGGTAGGCTCGATTGGACTCGAACCAACGACCCCCACCATGTCAAGGTGGTGCTCTAACCAGCTGAGCTACGAGCCTGAAGAAGCAAGACTATATGACACTTTCGCGAAGTTGGCAAGCGCTTTTTGCGTTGCGGCATAAAAAGTCGCCGCATATCGCGTCAGCGTTATCTAGGCCCTGCGCGACGCGCGCAGCACCCCGCCCACTTCGCCCAGCAGCACGCAGGCGCGCTGGATCTGCGCGGAGCTCGACACCTCGACGGTGAACTGCATGAAGGCCGCGTTGCGGCGCGACTGCGACTTCACGCCGATCACGTTCATCTTCTCGCGCGCGAAAACTTCCGAGATATCGCGCAGCAACCCCTGGCGGTCGGTGGCTTCGATCGAAATATCGACCGGATAAACCGACTGGCCACGCCCGCCCATCACATCGGCGGACCAGGTGGTTTGCAGCACGCGCTCGGGCGAGCGCCGCGCCATGCGCTGGAACGTCGCACAATCGGTGCGGTGGATCGACATGCCCTTGCCGCGCGTGACGAAACCGCTGATGCCGTCGGGCGGCGCCGGACGGCAGCAACGCGCCAGTTGCGTGAGCAGCGCATCGACGCCCACCACCAGCACACCCGACGAACCACCGTGCGCCACATTCGAACCGCTCGCGCGCTTGGTCAGCTGCTCGGGCGTTTCTTCTTCCGGCTCGGGCGCCGGCGCGTCGCTCAGCGCCTGCTCGACATAGCGCAGGCTGAACTCTTCCTTGCCGACCGAGCTGAAAAACTCGTCGGTCGACTTGAAACCCAGCTTGCTCGCGAGCTGGTCGAGGTTCACCGACGTGCGGCCCTCGCGCTGCAAGGTCTTTTCGACCATCGCGCGACCGTTGGCGATGTTCTCCTGCGCCTCGATCCCGTTGAACCACGCTCGCACTTTCTGGCGCGCGCGATGGCTTTGCAGATAGCCGAGCTGCGGATTGAGCCAGTCGCGCGACGGCCCGCCCTCCTTGATCGCGATGATGTCGACGGTCTGGCCGTTCTGCAGATGCGTGTTGAGCGGCACCATCGCGCCGTCCACGCGCGCGCCACGGCAACGATGGCCGAGTTCGCTGTGCAGGTGATAGGCAAAATCGAGCGGCGTCGCGCCCTGCGGCAGCGCAATCACGCGGGCCTGCGGCGTGAGCACGTAGATGTGATCGTCGTCGAGCGTTGCCTGGCGCAGTTGCTCCCACGGCTGACGGCCATCGGCGACATCGTCCTTCCACGCGAGCAACTGGCGCAGCCACGCGATCTTCTCGTCATAGCTGCTGCTGGCGCTGAACTGGCCGCCGTAACCCTTCGAGCCGGCTTCCTTGTAGCGCCAGTGCGCGGCCACGCCGTATTCCGCGAACTGATGCATTTCCTGCGTGCGGATCTGCACTTCGAACGCGCGCCCGTCGTCGCCCACCACGACCGTGTGCAGCGAGCGATAGCCGTTGGGCTTGGGCCGCGAAATGTAATCGTCGAATTCGCGCGGCACCGGCTGCCAGAGGTTGTGCACGATGCCCAGCACCGTGTAGCAATCCTTGATGTCACGCACGATCACACGGAACGCGCGCACGTCGTACAGCTCGGAGAAGTCGATCTCCTTGCCGCGCATCTTCTTGAAGATGCTGTAGATGTGCTTGGGCCGCCCACTGACCTCCGCGTCGATATGCGCAGCGGCGAGTTCCTGCTGAAGCCGGGAGATGGCCTCGGCCACATAGCTCTCGCGCTCCACGCGCTTTTCGTCGAGCAGCTTCGCGATGCGCTTGTAGGTGACCGGCTCCTCGAAGCGGAACGCGAGATCTTCCAGTTCCCACTTCAGCTGCCAGATGCCGAGCCGGTTGGCGAGCGGCGCGTAGATATCCAGCGTCTCGCGCGCGATCTCGGGCGCAGGCGTGACCTTGGCCGCCGCGTAATAGCGCAGCGACTGCAGCCGCGAAGCAAGCCGGATCAGCACGACACGAATGTCCTGCGCGAATGCGAGCAGCATCTTGCGCAGCGATTCGACCTGAGCACGGCGCGCGGCCTGCGCGTCGCGGCTTTCGCGGCCGCTTTCGGGCACCGCATGCTGGGCGGCGGCCCGCACACTCACACTGCCCAGACGCAGCAGCTTGCGCACGTCGAAAACGAGCTTCGCGACTTCGGCGCCGAATCGCGCTTCGAGCGTCGCTTCCGGGTCGTCCAGATGCGGGGCGATGTTGAAGAGCGCCGCCGCCAGCACCGCAGGCGGATCGACGTTCAAACGGCTCATGATCGACGCCGTGCCCTGCGCGTGTTCGACGAGCGGTTCGCCCGTGGACAGGCGAGCGTCACCGGCGTGCTCGCGCACGAACGCGAGCGTGTCGTCGAGCGACAGCAGCGTGACAGACGCGGGAACTTCGGCGGGAACGGGAGGTAAGGTGTCGCTGCTCATGATGCGTCGCCCGCCGGCATGCCGGACGGGCTGCTAACTACGGTAAAACGGTTCAACCATGGTCAAACTACGCAGCAAGGCCGCGCTTCGCACGGCCGGTCTTGCTCAATCGCGCTGCGCGGCCACCACGACGATTTCAACGAGGCATTCCGGGTTCGCAAGCTTCGCCTCGACGGTCGCGCGCGGCGGCGTTGCGCCCTGTGCGACCCACTTGTCCCACTCGGCGTTCATACCCGGAAAGTCCTTCATGTCGGCGATGTAGATCTGCACGGACAGCAGCAGCGTCTTGTCGCTATTCGCCTCGCCCAGCAGACGATCGATGTGGCCGAGACATTCACGCGTCTGCCCGCCGATGTCCTGCTTCGTGTCTTCCGCGATCTGGCCAGCCAGATAGACCGTGCCATTGTGGATGGCGGTTTCCGAAAGACGCGGCCCGACGTGGTGACGAATGACTGCCATGAATTTTCCCGATGAGTTGGATGTTCGGTGCAACTGGATCTGTCCGCCGCGGGCCGGTTTCGCACTGCGCCCAGACGCCGGACAATCCAATATTATGACGCGCTCGCGCCCTATGCGGCGAAGAAACGGCGCGCGATCTCGATCTGGTCGGCCGGAAGAAACGTGGGCGCGTGCCCCACTCCGGCGATTTCGACGCTCGATAGCTGCTGGCCCGTGGCTTCCATTTTTGCCACGGTTTCGCGCGAAAGCAGATCGGAAAGCTCGCCGCGCACGGCCAGCACCGGTCCTTTGAACGCCGCGAGCGAGCGCCAAAGGAACTGCTCGCCCTGCTCGTTCTGCTCGGGCGTCACACCCTTGAAGGCCTCTGAGATGCGCGGGTCGTAACGATAGCGCCACGCCCCATCGACCACGTGCAGCAACGGCGTATTGATCTCGCGCCATTCGTCCGGCGTGAGCGGGCCGAACGAAGCCGCCAGCAACGCGGCGTTGTCGATACCTTCCTGCAGCGAAGCGAACTTGACGTCGCGCCCCACATATTCGCCGATGCGTTCAAGCGAAGCCGGTTCGATATGCGGCCCGATATCGTTGAGCAGAAGGCGGCCGATCGGCGCGTCAGGCAAACCGGCCAGCGCCATGCCGATCAAACCGCCCATCGACGTACCGAACCAGTCGACTTTCTCCACGCCGGTACGCGCGATCAGCGTGACCATATCCGCAACGTATTGAGCGACACCGTAACCACGCGGATCGACGAGCCACGACGACATCCCGCGCCCGACCACATCGGGACAGACGACGCGATAGGTCTGCGACAGCACTGCCGCCAGACGATCGAAATCGCGGCTGGAGCGCGTAAGACCGTGCACACACATGAGCACACGCGGGTTGGCGGGATCGCCCCATTCGGTATACGCCACGCGATGCAACCCGGAGGGGCTCAGGCACTGGACGTAGTGCTGGCGCGGCTGGGCAGACGGCTCGGTCATCGTTTGATCCTCGCAGAAAGCGTTCGTAAGCGTGGGGGCATTGTAAACGGCTTTGGCCGGCGGGACCGGTGCGCGCGGCGCCGCCGGGATCACTGCGGCGCTTGCGAAGCCTTACCTGGCGGGCTATTGCAGACTTCGCCACCCGCCATCCGGGCTATCCCGTCTGGCCGAGGTTTCAGAAACCGGCCATCGCGCCAGAATGGCTGCATCGAAAACAAAACGGGCGAAACCGAAGTTCCGCCCGTCATTGCACCCTTGCGCCTCTGCCATGCAACCCGCTTCAGCGACTACTGTATCCAGACCGTGCTCAGCTCACCGCGCTCACGTCCAGCGGTGCGCCCGTTTTGGTCTTGATCTCGTCCACCGTGACGCCCGGTGCGAGTTCGGTCACCTTCAGACCCGCGTCGCTCACCTCGATAACGCCCAGGTCGGTGATGATCAGATCGACCACACCCACGCCCGTGAGCGGCAACGTGCACGCATCCAGAATCTTGTGCTGGTCGCCCTTGGCCACGTGCTCCATGAGCACCACCACACGGCCCACGCCGGCGACCAGATCCATCGCGCCGCCCATGCCCTTGATCATCTTGCCGGGGATCATCCAGTTGGCCAGGTCGCCCTTTTCGCTGACCTGCATCGCGCCCAGGATCGCCAGATTGATGTGGCCACCGCGAATCATCGCGAACGAGTCCGCCGACGAGAAAATCGACGAGCCCGCCAGCGTGGTCACGGTCTGTTTGCCGGCGTTGATCATGTCGGCGTCCACCTGATCTTCGGTCGGGAACGGGCCAATGCCCAGCAGACCGTTTTCCGATTGCAGCCACACTTCCACACCTTGCGGTACGTGATTGGCCACGAGCGTCGGCAGGCCGATACCCAGGTTCACGTAAAAGCCGTCCTGCAGTTCCTTCGCCGCGCGCGCGGCCATTTCGTCACGATTCCATGCCATGATCGGTCTCCCCTCTTAGGCGCTTGCAGCGCGCACGGTGCGTTGTTCGATGCGTTTTTCCGGTTGCGCATTCAGCACGATGCGCTGCACGAAGATGCCCGGCGTATGGATCGCATCCGGGTCGAGTTCGCCGTTCTCGACGATTTCCTCGACTTCCGCGACCGTGATCTTGCCCGCCATCGCGCACATCGGGTTGAAGTTGCGCGCCGTACGGCGATAGACCAGATTGCCCGACTTGTCCGCCTTCCAGGCCTTCACGAGCGCAACATCCGCCGTGAGCGAATGCTCCATCACGTAATGCTTGTCGCCGAACTGGCGCGTTTCCTTGCCTTCCGCGATCAGCGTGCCGTAGCCCGTGTTGGTGAAGAACGCCGGAATGCCCGCACCGCCCGCGCGCAGCTTTTCGGCCAGCGTGCCCTGCGGCGTGAATTCGAGTTCGAGTTCGCCCGAGAGGTACTGGCGCTCGAATTCCTTGTTCTCGCCCACATAGGACGAGATCATTTTCTTGATCTGGCGCGTTTCCAGCAGCAGGCCCAGGCCGAAGCCGTCCACGCCGGCATTGTTGCTGATACAGGTAATGCCCTTGACGCCCGAATCGCGCAGCGCGCCGATCAGCGCCTCAGGAATCCCGCACAGCCCGAAACCGCCAACCGCAAAGGTCTGGCCGTCCTTGACGATGCCTTCGAGCGCGACAGCCGCGCTTCCATAGACTTTGTTCATCAGTGTGTCCCTTCCTCGAATGGAAATACGTTGATGCGTTGTTCGATCAATCTAGTTGTTCAGCCTGGCACGCGGGTGCGATACACGCCCGGATGCCCCATTCTAGTCATGCCGCAGTGGCGCTGCCGTGAACCCGGCGCACTGCCCGCGCGGCCCTCTGATGGATGGGAAGCGTACGCTGGGCGGGCATTGCGGCACAATACGCAAAAATACATAAAGCCATACCCGTATCAACCGCCATGCCTGAAACCGCCACCGTCACTTCCGCGCTCGATTACCGGACCGCCTTTCACCTCGCGCCCATCGGCCTCGTGATTGCGCGCGAGCGCATCATCGAAGACTGCAACGAGGCCGTTTGCGCGATCTTCCGCTGTCCGCGCGAGGCGCTGGTCGGCCAATCGTTTCAGGTGCTGTATCCGTCGGCGGACGAATTCGAGCGCATTGGCGAGCGCATTCCGCCGATCATGACCGCGCAAGGCAGTTACGCCGACGACCGCATCATGAAGCGCGCAAACGGCGAACTGTTCTGGTGTCACGTCACCGGCCGCTCGCTCGACCGGGCGGCGCCTCACGCGGCGGGCGTCTGGACCTTCGAGGATCTGAGCGCGACGCGGCGCGTGGCGGTGGAACTGACGCCGCGCGAGCGCGAAATCGCCGCGCAACTGGTGACGGGCAAGACGAGCAAGCAGATCGGACGGATTCTGGACATCAGCCCGCGCACGGTAGACGTCTACCGCGCGCGGCTCATGCGCAAGTACGACACCGGCAACGCCACCGAGCTGCTGCAGCGGCTGCTCGGGCAATAAATCCGGTTCTGAGGAGAGGGAGACGCGGCGCAGATCGGCGCCGCGTGAAACACGCGCAGAATGCGCGTATCAGCGCGCCTTGACGAGCGGCGCGTTTTCGATGGTCGAGCGCAGGTGATCGGGAATCGGCACCGACTTGCCGGCTTCGTAGTCGATCCAGACGCAGCGCGCATTGCCGCGTGCATAAACGGTGTCGGGCTCGTCCGCGCGACGCAGTTCGAAACCGGTGTCGAAGCTGCTGCGGCCGGGCTGGCCCACCGTCATCGTGCAGACGATGTCGCCCGGATAGTGCAATTGCTTGAGAAACTCCATCGACGCATTGACGATCACCGGCCCCTGCGCGTTACCGCTCTCACGGCTTTCGCCGGCCACGCCAAGCTGTTCGAACCAGGAAATCCGCACCTGCTCCATGTAGCGGAAGTAGACCGTGTTGTTCACGTGACCGAACGCGTCCATGTCGCCCCAACGGATCGGCATGGTCATTTCAAAAACAGGGTGGTAATCGTTCATTTCACTCATTGCACTTCGACTTCGGGTAGCGGGAATACGTTAAGGAATACGGCGGCTCAGGTCAGGCCGAAACCATCGTCGGCGGTGATGATCGAGCCGTTCATGAAGGCCGATTCGTCGGCGGCCAGCAGCAAAAGCAGACCGTCGAGGTCGGCGGGCGTGCCTACGCGGTGGCGCGGCAGCATCGACACGAGCTTCTGGCCCTGCTCGGTCGCCCAGTGGTGGTGATTGATCTCGGTATCGATATAACCGGGACAGATCGCGTTGACGTTGATGCCGTGGCGGCCCCACTCCAGCGCCATCGCCTTGGTCATATGCACGACCGCTGCCTTGCTGATCGAATAGAGGCCGATCTGCGGCAACACGCTCAAACCGGCCACGGAAGCGATGTTGATGATGCGGTAAGCCGGTTTCGAGCCGCCGCCGTTGCCGCGCATGATCATGCGTTTGGCCACTTCCTGCGCGACGAAGAAGGCGCCGCGCGTGTTGGTGTCGAACACGTATTCGAAATCGGCGGGCGTGACGTCGGCGAGCTTTTGGGTGGTCGAGACGCCCGAATTGTTGACGAGGATGTCGATGGTGCCGGCCTCGGTTTCGGCATGGGCGACCGCCGAGCGGATGCTCTGGTAGTCGGTGACATCGAGCGAAACCACGTGCGCGGCGCCGCCATCGGCTTCGATTTCCGCACGCAGTTCCTTGAGCCGCTCGACGCGACGGCTGGCCAGCACGACTTTTGCGCCGGCCTGCGAGAGCACCTGGGCGAAGCGCTTGCCGAGACCGCTCGACGCGCCGGTAATCATCGCCACCTTCCCTTCAAGATTGATCGAACGGCCCATTTTCGCTTCCTGTTCAAGGGATGACGGGACGCCAGAACGCACCACCGGCGGCAAGCCGGGCATTCTGGCATAAAATAGAACGATCGTGCTAATGCGGGTTTGTCGGGTTGCGGCAAGGGGAGCGTTACCCGACAATACGAACCCGAAAAAAGCATTCTAATGGCAAGAGGAGCTTTAATGACCCCCACAAGTCTCTTGGAGCAATACGGCCCACGCGAGTCGATGGAATATGACGTCGTGATCGTCGGTGGCGGCCCCGCCGGGCTGTCGGCGGCCATCCGCCTGAAGCAACTGGCTGCCGAAAAAGGCGCCGATATTGGCGTGTGCGTGCTGGAAAAAGGCTCTGAAATCGGGGCGCATATCCTCTCGGGCGCGGTCATGGACCCGCGCGCGCTCACCGAACTCTTCCCCGACTGGAAGGAGCAAGGTGCGCCGCTGGACGTCCCCGTGACGGAAGACAAGTTCCTGTTTCTCTCGGAAACGGGCGCGAAGGCCGTGCCGAACTGGGCGCTGCCCGACAATTTCAAGAACCACGGCAATTACGTGATCAGCCTCGCGAACGTGACGCGCTGGCTGGGTCAACAGGCCGAGGCGCTCGGCGTCGAGATTTTTCCCGGCTTTCCGGCCGCCGAAGTGCTGTTCAACGACGATGGCTCGGTCAAGGGCGTCGCGACGGGCAACATGGGCGTCGGCAAGGATGGCGAGCCGACCGAAAATTTCCAGCTCGGCATGGAGTTGCACGCGAAGTACACGCTGTTCTGCGAAGGCGCGCGTGGACATCTTGGCCGCCAGCTCAATGAAAAGCTGAAGCTCGATAAGGACGCCGATCCGCAGGTTTATGGCATCGGCATCAAAGAGCTCTGGGAAATCGATCCGGCCAAGCATCAGCCGGGTCTGGTGATTCACACGGCTGGCTGGCCGCTGGAGAGCGATACCTACGGTGGCTCGTTCCTGTATCACATCGACAATAACCAGGTGATGGTGGGTTTTGTCGTCGGCCTGGCTTATACGAATCCGTATCTGTCGCCGTTCGAGGAGTTTCAACGCTACAAGACGCATCCGGCGATCCGCCAGTATCTGGAAGGCGGCAAGCGCGTGTCGTACGGCGCGCGTGCGATGACGGCGGGCGGTCTGATGTCGCTGCCGAAGCTCGTGTTCCCGGGCGGCGCGCTCGTTGGCGACGATGCGGGCTTCCTGAACGCCGCGCGTATCAAGGGCAGCCACGCGGCGATCAAGACCGGCATGCTGGCTGCGGAAGCCGCGTTCGAAGCGGTTCAGGCGGGCCGTCAGAGCGATGAACTCGCGGCCTACCCGGAAGCGTTCAAGAAGTCGTGGCTGCACGAAGAACTGTACAAGGCGCGCAACTTCAAGCAGTGGATGAGCAAGGGCCTGTATCTGGGCACGCTGATGGTCGGCATCGAGCAGAAGCTGCTGGGCGGCAATGTGCCGTGGACGCTGCATCACCAGCATCGCGACAACGAAATGCTGAAACCCGCGTCGCAATGCAAACCGATCGAGTATCCGAAACCTGACGGCAAGCTCACGTTCGACCGGCTCTCTTCGGTGTTCATCTCGAACACCAATCATGAAGAGAATCAGCCCGCGCATTTGACGCTGAAAGATGCGAAGGTGCCCGTCGATGTGAACCTGCGCACCTATGCCGGTCCTGAAGCGCGCTTCTGCCCGGCGGCCGTGTACGAGTTCGTGAAGAACGACGACGGTAGCGATCGTCTGCAGATCAACGCGCAGAACTGCGTGCACTGCAAGACCTGCGATATCAAGGACCCGACGCAGAACATCGTCTGGGTCACGCCGGAAGGCGGCGGCGGACCGAACTATCCGAACATGTAACGTTGTACAAAGGGCCGCGTCTAGCGGCCCTTCTGCTTTCTACCCTGCCCCGCCCCAGCGCTACGCTGCGCGCGCCGCCACCCATTCCTCAAGCGCACGCTCGACACGCCGCAGCGCGTCGTCCCAGCCATCGGGCTGCGTCTGCCGAAAGACCCGCGCAGTCGGATACCAGGGCGAATCTTCGCGCTCCCTGAACCACCGCCAGCACGCGGCATAACGCGACAGCACCCACACCGGCTTGCCGAGCGCGCCGACCAGATGCGCCGTCGATGTATCGACGGTAATCACCAGATCGAGATTCGCAACGATGGCCGCCGTATCGGCGAAATCGCGCACATCGTCCATGGGATCGAACGGGCGCAGCGCGGCAGGCAATGCTGCAATCTGCGGGCGAGTGGTTTCGCCCAGCTGCAAGCTCACGAACGTGACGCCCGGCGTCTTGAGCAGCGGCACAAACGCCTGCGCATCGAGCGAGCGGCGCTGATCCATCGCATACGAGCCAGCCTGATCCGCACGCGGATTGCCTGCCCACACGAGGCCGACCTTCGGCGCGCCGGCTGGCAGGCGCTGCCGGAATCTGTCGACATCCGCCGCCTGCGCATGCAGATACGGCACGCGCGCCGGAATCGTCGCGACCGTCGTGGCGAAACGCAGCGGCAGGCTCATCATCAAACACCAGTAATCGTGGCGCTCGATCCGGCCTTGGCCGTTGAGCGGAATCACCGTGTCGGCGCCCGCCAGCGTTTCGAACAGCCGCTGTTGCGTCGGCGCGCACGCCACGCTCACCTGCGACGCGCCCAGTGCCTTCAGCATCGGCACATAGCGGCAGAACTGCAGGCTGTCGCCGAGCCCCTGTTCCGGCCAGATCAGCACCGATTTGCCCGCGAGCGATTCGCCCTGCCACTGCGGATAAGGCACCGGCAGCCGCTCGACGCCTTCGGCACCGATCGACACCTCATGCCGCGCTTCGTACAAAGGCCAGCCCGCCGCGTAGTCGCCGAGACACAGCAACGGCAAGGCCAGATTCGCGCGCGCGGCCGTGTAGTCCGGGCGCAGCGCGAGCGAGCGTCGATAGGCGTCGATCGATTCGTCGACACGGCCGAGTTGCCAGAGCGCGTTGCCGAGGTTGTTATGCACCTCGGCGAGATTGTCGTTGAGCGCGAGCGCGCGACGGCACGCCTCTTCCGATTCCGGCAGCCGGTTCATGTCCTTCAGCAGCAAACCGAGATTGTTCCAGGCGAACACGTTGTCCGGCCGGTGCGCGAGCGCGGCGCGATACGCAGCTTCGGACTGCGCGAGCCGACCGAGCCGCCACATCAGCAGCCCTTGATGCAACAACGCGCCGACGTGCGCAGGATCGATTTCGAGCGCCCGCTGGAGCAACGCCTCGGCTTCGTCCGGCTGCGCCTGCTGCATCAGCACGACGCTGAGGTTCGAATATGCCGATACGTCGTTCGGCCGTATCGACAACACGCAGCGGTAAGCACGCCCGGCCGCGGCGACGCAGCCGCGCTGGAACAACCAGGCGCCCAGCGCGAAATAAGCGTCAGCCTGTGCGAGCGCGGTGGTCAACGCTGGCGCCTCGCCGGGCCGGTCGCGGCCTGCAAGCGTGCGCGCCGCCAGATCGAGCGCTTCGGGGTCGTCCGGCTGGGCCGAAAGCACCTGTGCGAACGCGTCGAGCGCATCGTCGTGTGCGCCCGCCGCGTGCAGAGAGCGTGCGGCCCGCCAGATCTGCGACAGCGAAGCGGGAGGAAGCGAAGCGTTCATGGACACTGCCCGTCAAATGCGCGAAATGCGCCGATCGGGGCAATGTATGGGGCTTCGCTGCGCCAGTACATTGGCGAAGTCTTAAAAAGACGCAAACCGGCATCGTCATGCGACACCTTGCCTCGCACGGCGATACGTTCGTCGCTAAAACAAAACGCCGCCAGGCGAGCGTCGATGACGCTCTGCCTGGCGGCGTTGTGGCGCTTTCAGCCCGGCGCGCGCCGGGTAACGCAATCGGCGATTCAGCTATCGCTGGCCGCGATCTTCGGCGTCGACACCACCACATCGGCGTTCTGCGCGCGATGGCGCATGGCGTGATCGATCAGCACGAGCGCCAGCATGGCTTCGGCGATCGGCGTGGCGCGAATGCCCACGCACGGATCATGGCGGCCGAAGGTTTCGACCATCGCCGGTTCGCCCGCCTTGTCGATCGAACGGCGCGGCGTGCGGATGCTCGACGTCGGCTTGATCGCGAGCGACACGGTGATGTCCTGCCCCGTCGAAATGCCGCCGAGAATGCCGCCAGCGTGATTGCCGTGGAAACCGTTGGGCGTGAGTTCGTCGCCGTGGGTCGAGCCGCGTTGCGCGACGCTTGCGAAGCCCGCGCCGATCTCGATGCCCTTCACCGCGTTGATGCCCATCATCGCGTGTGCGATGTCGGCGTCGAGGCGGTCGAACAGCGGCTCGCCCCAGCCCACCGGCACGCCGCTCGCGACCACGTTGATGCGTGCGCCGATCGAGTCGCCGTCCTTGCGCAGCGCGTCCATATACGCCTCGAGCTGCGGCACGACATCGGCGTTCGCGGCGAAGAACGGGTTCTCATGCACGTGCTGCCAGCCGACGAACGGCACGTCGATCTCGCCGAGCGCGCTCATGTAGCCGCGCACTTCCACGCCGAAGCGCTCGCGCAGCCACTTCTTCGCAACCGCGCCCGCCGCCACCGTGGGCGCCGTCAGACGCGCCGACGAACGGCCGCCGCCACGATAGTCGCGGATGCCGTACTTCTGCCAATAGGTGTAATCGGCGTGACCCGGGCGGAAGGTCTCGACGATATTGCCGTAGTCCTTGCTGCGCTGGTCGGTGTTGCGGATCAGCAGCGCGATGGGCGTGCCGGTCGTGACGCCTTCGAACACGCCCGAGAGGATTTCGACCTGGTCGGCTTCCTGGCGCTGCGTGACGTGACGCGAGGTGCCGGGACGGCGGCGGTCCAGATCGATCTGGATATCGGCTTCGGTGAGCGCCATGCCGGGCGGGCAGCCGTCGATGACACAGCCGATGGCGGGGCCGTGGGATTCGCCGAAGGTGGTGACGGTGAAAAGCGTACCGAGCGTGTTGCCGGACATGGCAGTCGTCCAAAGTAATTCGGGGAATCCAGCATTATGCCAGTCCGCGCGGCCCCGCGCCTGGGGCGCCTTTCAGGCCCGATGCCGCCGCCCCGCTTTACGCCGGCTTCAGCGCCGTGCGCCGCGCAGTTCTGTCACCATGCGCTGCAGTCCGTCGACGCTCACGTCTTCGGGCGCGACAGGCTCTCCCACCGCCAGCGTCAGCCGGCTCGTGATGCCGCGCCGCACCGGCCGATCCTGCCCCGAAGCCGCATGCCGCGAGAACATGCTGCCCCACAGGCCGCGCAGCGCCATCGGCACGACAGGCGCCGGGTGGCGCTTCAGAATTTCGGTCACGCCATGGCGGAACGGATTCATCTCGCCGTCGCGCGTGATCTTGCCTTCGGGGAAGATGCAGACCAGTTCGCCCTCGGCCAGCGCGGCGGCGCAGGCATCGTAGGCGGCCGCCAGCAGCGCGGCGTCCTGGTGGGCGGGCGCGATCGGAATCGCCTTGGCGTGCCGGAACATCCAGCCGAGCAGGGGCGAGCGGAAAATCTGGTGATCCATCACGAAGCGGATCGGCCGCGGGCTTTCGGCCATGATGACCACGGCATCGACGAAACTCACGTGGTTGCAGACCAGCACCGCCGGGCCTTCGGCGGGAATGCGCGCGGCATTCACCAGACGCACGCGATAGACCGTATGCACGAGCACCCAGGCCACGAAGCGCAGCAGGAACTCGGGCACCAGCGTGTAGATGTAGGCCGCCACGACGATATTGAGCAGCGCCGTCGTGAGAAAGATGCCCGGCACGCCCACGCCCGCCGCCGAGAGTCCCATCGCCATCAGCGCCGAAGCAATCATGAACAGCGAATTGAGGATGTTATTGGCGGCGATGATGCGAGCGCGATGGCTCGGCGCGCTGCGGCTCTGGATCAGCGCGTAGAGCGGCACGCTGTAGAAACCGCCGAACATCGCCAGCAGGAACAGATCGGCCAGCACGCGCCAGTGCGCGAAGGTGCCGATGAATTCGCCCACCGACAGCAGATGCGGCGCGGCAGGCAGCGCGTGGCTCGCGAAAAAAAGGTCGATGCCGAACACGCTCATGCCGATCGACCCGAGCGGCACGAGGCCGATTTCGATACGCCGGCGCGACAGCTTTTCGCACATCATCGAGCCGAAACCGATGCCGAGCGAGAACATCGCCAGCAGCAGAGTCACGACATCGGGATCGGCCGACAGCACGTCTTTCGCGAAATTGAAGAACGAAGCGAGAAAGGTCGCGCCCACGAACCAGAGCCACGAAATGCCCAGCAGGCTCAGGAACACCGTGCGGTTGCCGTGCGCGAGGCGCAGATTGCGCCAGGTTTCGGTAAACGGATTCCAGTTGATGCGCAGCGCGGGCTGCGACGATGGACACGGTGGCACGAACCCGCTGGCCACCCGGCCGATCAGCGCGATCACGATACACAGCCCGCCAAGCCACCATGCGCCCACCGGCGTGCCGGCCGTTGCCGCTGCCGACGCCTCGCCCGCGCCGATCCCTGCCGCGATGCCGCCCATGATGGTACCGATCAGAATCGCGACGAAGGTGCCCATTTCCACCAGGCCGTTGCCGCCGACCAGTTCGTCATTGTTGAGTTTCTGCGGCAGATACGCGTACTTGATCGGCCCGAACACCGTCGAATGCACACCCATCAGGAAGGTGCACAGGTAGAGCAGCGGCGCGCTGTGCATCCAGAAACCCGCTGCGCCAACCAGCATCACCGCAATTTCGAAGGTCTTGACCCAGCGCGTGAGGACGGCCTTGTCGTACTTATCGGCGATCTGCCCCGAGGTCGCCGAGAGCAACACGAACGGCACGATGAAAATCGCCGAAATCAGGAACGCGACGGTCTTCGGATCGACGCCCGAAAAACGCGATGCCTGATAGGTCACCAGCGACGTGAAGCCGATCTTGAAGACGTTGTCGTTCATCGCGCCGAGGAACTGCGTCCAGAAAAACGGCGCGAAACGCCGCTGGCGCAGCAACTCGAACTGCGAGGCGTGGGCGGTCTCCTCCACGGGCGCCGCCTGCGCGGCGGGCATCGGTCTATCGTTCATCGCGTTTTGATTTATGCGGTCGGGATCGTTCGGCAGACGTGAAAAAGCGCGCCTGACGCGCGCTTTTCTCATGCTGATTCTGTGAGGCGGCCTCTGAAACCAGCCTGCCCTGACGACGGCGATCAGGTCGCCGAATGACGCTCTTCTTCGGGCCAGTCGCGGATATACGCCTTGAGCAGCTTGTTTTCGAAGCCCTGCGCTTCCACGACCGCTTTCGCGACGTCGTAGAACGAGATCACGCCCATCAGCGAGCGGCTTTCCATGACCGGCAGATAGCGCACGTGATGCTCGAGCATCATGCGGCGCACTTCGTCTACTTCGGTTTCCGGCGTGCAGGTGATGGGATGGTCGTCCATGACCTTGCGGATCGTCGTGGTGCCCACGCTGCCACCGTTGGTGCGCAGCGTGAGAATGATCTCGCGGAACGTGAGCATGCCCACGAGATCGCCGTATTCCATGACGACGAGCGAGCCGATGTCGTGCTCGGCCATGGTGTTCACTGCGTCGTGCAGCGACGTGTCGGGCGTGACGGTGTAGAGCGTATTGCCCTTGACCTTGAGAATGTCGCTCACGCGCATGATGTGTCTCCTGTATCGACCAAAGCTGGCGCTCGAGCGCCCGGCGCTGGTCCCGTGCAGAGGGTTAATCGGGGGGAGATGCTGAAAGATGCCTACCTGTTTTCGATCCTAGCGGAAAGGCCGCCAAAAGAAAAGGCGCAGGAAAACGGGCCAAACGGCGTAACCGGGCCCTAAAACGCCTTGCCGGCGCAGGCAAACGCCGGAATCTGCACGGTTTGCCAGGCGCGGCATCGGCTATTCGGGTTATACCTGACGGCCAGGGCACTGCGCCCGCTCAAGCCCGCCGCACAAGGGTTTGCGGCCGTCGCGCTGGACTTTGGCGATGGCTGCGATGTGTTTTTAGGGCGCATGCCCGGTGTTACGATGCCAGCACCTTTCACCCGTCGCCGGTTCGCGCCGGCTGTGCTGCCAGAATGTCCGATCCTCGTTTCGACACGCTCGCGCTGCATGCCGGCGCCGCGCCCGACCCCGCCACCGGCGCCCGCGCGACGCCGATCTATCAGACCACGTCGTTCTCGTTTCGCGACACCGACCACGCCGCCGCGCTCTTCAATCTGGAACGCGCGGGCCATGTGTACTCGCGCATCTCGAACCCCACAGTGGCGGTGTTCGAAGAGCGGGTCGCCGCGCTCGAAGGCGGCGTGGGCGCGATCGGCACCGCCAGCGGGCAGGCCGCGCTGCACCTGGCCATCGCCACGCTGATGGGCGCGGGCGCGCATATCGTCGCGTCGGCAGCGCTCTATGGCGGCTCGCACAACCTGCTCAACTACACGTTGCGCCGCTTCGGCATCGAAACCACCTTCGTGAAGCCAGGCGACCTCGACGCCTGGCGCGCAGCGGTACGTCCGAATACGCGCCTGCTGTTCGGCGAAACGCTCGGCAATCCGGGGCTCGACGTGCTCGACATCGCCGCTGTCGCGCAGATCGCCCATGAACATCGCGTGCCGCTGCTGGTCGATTCGACGTTCACCACGCCGTATCTGCTGCAGCCTTTCGAGCACGGCGCGGATTTCGTCTACCACTCGGCCACCAAGTTCCTGGGCGGGCACGGCACGACCATCGGCGGTGTGCTGGTCGATGGCGGCAGCTTCGATTTCGAGGCATCGGGACAATTTCCGGAGTTCACGCAGCCCTATGCGGGCTTTCACGGCATGGTGTTCAGCGAGGAAAGCAGCGTCGCGCCCTTTCTGCTGCGCGCGCGCCGCGAAGGTCTGCGCGACTTCGGCGCCTGCCTGCATCCGCAGGCCGCCTGGCAACTGCTGCAAGGCATCGAAACGTTGCCGCTGCGCATGGAACGTCATGTGGCGAACACGCGGCGTGTCGTCGAATTTCTCACTGCACAGGATGCCGTGAATGCCGTCGCCTACCCGGAACTGGAGAACCACCGCGACTACGCACTCGCCCAGCGCCTGCTGCCACGCGGCGCGGGCGCCGTGTTCAGCTTCGATCTCGCGGGCGGCCGCGAGGCAGGCAAGCGCTTTATCGAATCGCTCTCGCTGTTTTCGCATCTCGCCAATGTGGGCGACGCGCGCTCGCTGGTGATCCACCCCGCCTCCACCACGCACTTCCGCATGGACGAAGCCGCGCTCGAGGCCGCGGGCATTGGCGCGGGCACGATCCGTCTTTCGATCGGCCTCGAAGATCCCGACGATCTGATCGACGACCTCAAACGCGCACTCAAGGCCTCGCAGAAAGGCAGCGTCGCGCCCAGGGCGACGGCCGCGACCGCGGCAGGCAAGGAGGCGTCATGATCGTCGATGTCGATGGCAAAAGCGTCTACGCCTACACCGGCGGCCGCGCGTTCGATCCTGCGCTGCCCGTGGCCGTGTTCGTGCATGGCGCGCAGCACGATCACAGCGTCTGGGGACTTCAGACACGCTATTTCGCGCATCACGGCTTCAGCGTGCTGGCCGTCGATCTGCCAGGCCATATGCGCAGCGCGGGGCCTGCGCTCACGAGCATCGGCGCGCTGGCCGACTGGCTGGATTCGCTGCTCGCGGCGCTCAAGGTGGAAAAGGCGTTCGTGGCCGGGCACAGCATGGGTTCGCTCGTCGCGCTTGAATTTGCGGCGCGCTATCCCGCGCGCGCACAGGCGATCGCCCTGCTCGCCACCGCCTATCCGATGACGGTTTCGCCCGCCCTGCTCGAATCGGCCCGCGAGCGCGAGCCCGAGGCGATCGAACTCGTCAACGCCTGGTCGCATTCGACGCTCGCGGCCAAGCCGTCGAGTCCCGGCCCCGGTTTCTGGCTGCGCGGCATGAACCGGCGTCTGATGGAGCGCGTCTCCATCAACGGCGAGCCGCAACTCTTTCACACCGATTTTTCCGCCTGCAACGCCTATGCAGACGGTCTGACGAGCGCGGCGAAAGTGGCCTGCCCGGTGCGCCTGATCGTCGGCAAACGCGATCTCATGACGCCGCCGCGCGCGACGCATGACATCGCACAGGCGCTCAGGCAGTCGGGCAATGTCGTCGATACGGTTACGCTCGATGCTGGCCACGCGCTGATGACGGAACAGCCCGACGCCACGCTGGACGCGCTCCATGAATTTGCCGCGCGAACATCGCGCGCGGGCAATGGCTGATCGATCCAGGGCGGGCCGTAAAAATGCGCTGCGAATCGCGCCAACCGGCCCGCCGCGTGCGTCGATTTCGTGGCTTTCCCCGGCTTGCACGGTCGTGCGATTCGCAAGAGAATGGGCTGTTCAGGATTGGCTTTTGCGAGCCGTTTGCACAAGCGTTCTTGTCCTCACCGTAGATTGACTACAAGGAGGAGACATGGCCCACGCCACCCACACCGAACATCAACACTTCGCGAATTTCGCGGAGTTTTATCCGTTCTATCTGAGCGAACACAGCAACCTCGTGTCGCGGCGGCTGCACTTTATCGGCTCGCTGGGTGTGATCGGCTGCATTGCCATGGCGATCGCCACGGGCATGTGGCTCTGGCTGCCGCTCGCCGTGATCTGCGGCTACGGCTTCGCCTGGATCGGTCACTTCATGTTCGAGAAGAATCGCCCTGCCACCTTCCGTCACCCCATTTACAGCCTGATGGGCGACTGGGTCATGTTTTCGGATATCTGTCGGGGCAAAATCTCGTTGTAACGCCCTAACGCCCGCGAGTGCGCATCCAGCGGCGCGCCGGGCAGTCAGCGGCAAACGTCACGCCGCCGGGTGCGGCAACGCCGGCGGCTGACCGCTTGCCTCGGCCATGCGCGCCAGTTCGCGGCGCGCCGCCAGCAGCGAGGCCAGCGAAACCGACAACTTGTCGTTCTCCAGCGCCGCCAGCAGCATTCCGGCATCGATATCGCTCGATTTGAGCTGATACGCCAGTTCCTTCCGGTCGATCACGAATCGCGCGTAAATGCGCTCCACCGAAATGCGCGCCGGATTGGCGATCAGCACGTAATGCGCTTTCACGCCGTCCTTTTCGAGCCGCGCAATCAGTTCGTCTTCTTCGAGGTCGTTCACCAGCCGCGTCACGGTTGCCAGATCGCGCCGCAGCAGTTGTGCGATCTGTTCGGCGCTCAGGCCAGGACTGCCCGCGTCGCGCGTTTCGGCGAGACCGGCCAGCAGTTCGAGCGCGTCGAGCAGATCGCTGCCCGGGAAACGCGGACGATTGAAGCGCCCCGTGCGGATCTCCGGCAGCGCCGACGTGATCATCGCCCCCACCAGCGTGATGAACCAGCTCAGGTACATCCAGAGCAGAAACATCGGCGCGGCGGCGAAGGCGCCATAAACCGCCGTGTAAGTGGGAATGCGCCGCACGTAATAGCCGAAGCCGCGCTTGGCCAGTTCGAACGCGATAGCCGAGGCAATCCCGCCGATCAGCGCGTCGCGCCATTCCACGCGGCAATTCGGCAGATAGACGTAGAGCATCGTGAAGGCCAGCGCGGTCAGCGGCAGCGAGGCGCCCATCAGCATCCAGTCGAACAGCATCGAAACATGCTGCTCGGTGGCGAGCGCCAGCGAACGCGTGAAGAGATACGACGAAATCGACAGACTCACGCCGATCAGGATCGGCCCGAGCGTGAGAATCGCCCAGTACACCAGCACGCGCTGGGCGAATGGGCGCGCCTTGCGCACGCGCCAGATCACATTGAATGCCGATTCGACCGTCATCATCGTCATGACGGAGGTGACGAACAGCACGATCATGCCCATCGTCGTCAGGCCCTTGGCCTTCGACGCGAACTGGTTCAGGTACAGGAAGATCTGACTGTTGATCTGCGCCGGCATCAGGTGCTCGGCGAGAAAACCCTGCAGCGAGTTCTGGAACGACGAGAAGATGGGGAACGCGGTAAAGAGCGCGAACGCCACGGTCGCCAGCGGCACGATCGCCAGCATGGTCGTAAAAGTGAGACTGCCCGCCACCTGCGGAATGCGGTCTTCGCGGCTACGCCGCGCCGCGAAACGCGCGAGGCGTTTCACGATATCCAGATCGATTCGTACTCTCGACAACACATCCATTGTCCAGCCTTCCCCAGCCAGCGCCGCGCTTCGTCTGGAAACCGCCGGGAAACCCGCGGCGAACCCAGCCCCTATAATATCCCGTCCACCGACGAGGCCCGATGAAACCGATTCTTGTGCTCTATTACAGCCGCCATGGCGCCACCCGCGAACTTGCGCGCGCCATCGCCCAGGGCATCGACAGCGTGCCTGGCGCCGAAGCGCGCATCCGCACGGTGCCGCCCGTATCCGCGGTCTGCGAAGCCACCGCGCCCGACATTCCCGACGACGGCCCGCCCTACGCCGAACTGCGCGACCTCGAAGAATGCGCGGGACTCGCGCTCGGCTCGCCCACCCGCTTCGGCAATATGGCCGCGCCGCTCAAATACTTCCTCGACGGCACCACGCCGCAGTGGCTCGCAGGCGCGCTCGCCGGCAAACCCGGCTGCGTGTTCACGTCCACCGGCAGCCTGCACGGCGGCCAGGAGAGCACGCTGCTTTCGATGATGCTGCCGCTCCTGCACCACGGCATGCTGCTCGTGGGCATTCCGTACACCGAAAGTGCGCTTTCGTCGACGGATGGCGGCGGCACGCCTTATGGCGCCTCGCATCACGCCCGCGCCGACGGCCGCAGCCACGGCCTCTCCGCCGATGAAAAGGCGCTGGCCATCGCGCTCGGGGCGCGCCTCGCGCGGGCCTCGCTCTCACTCGCACAAGGCGAACGTCCATGAGCCAACGCCCGTTCGAATCAGAAGGCAATGCAGATGGCGTGAACGCCGCAAGCGCGCCTCACACGTCGGACGGGCCGCGTGAAACATCAGCGGCTGGCGACGCGCAGCCGCGCACTTTACCGTCATCGCAAAACTCACGGCGCGAGCGTGCTCTGACAGAAGCATCGCCCGCACCCGTCGCCACACGCAAGTTCGCGGCGCTCGGCGCCTTCGTCGTGCTGGCCGCGCTCACTGCGCTGTGTCTCGCCTGGGAGTGGCGCATTGCGCCGCTGCGCCCCGGCGGCAGCGCACTCGTACTCAAGGCCTTGCCGCTTGCGGCGGCGCTGCCCGGCGTGTTCCGTCGGCGCCTGTATACGCTGCAATGGGCGTCGATGCTGGTGCTGCTCTATTTCGCCGAAGGCATCGTGCGCGGCATGACCGATCCCGCGCCGGGCGATCTGCTCGGCTGGATCGAGGTCGGGCTGTCGCTCGCGTTCTTTGGCTGCGCGCTGGCCTACGTCGCGCCGTTCAAGCGGGCCGCGCGGCGCGCGAAACGCGCCACCGCCTAGACTTCTGCCCCGGCGAGCGACGCATCGGCACGCGAGCGTGTCACACTAAGCCTTTAGCCAGCACTGCCGGCCAACCGCCGCCGCATTCCGTGTGCCGCTCAGCGCGCCTCACATCGCCACGGCACCGGAATCACCCCACTGAGCCATGACCCAAACCGCCCCCCAAGCCTTTCTCGACGCCTGCGCCGCCGCCATCGGCGCGCAACACGTACTGACCGACGCCCACGACACCGCGCCCTATCTCGCCGACTGGCGCAAGCGCTATCAGGGCGCCGCCTTCGCCGTGCTCTGCCCGGCCAGCGCCGAGGAAACCGCCGCTGTCGTCAAACTCGCGCACGCGCATCGCGTCGCGCTCGTGCCGCAAGGCGGCAACACCGGCCTCGCAGGCGGCGCGACGCCCGACGCGAGCGGCCAGCAAGCCGTGCTGAGCCTGCGCCGCCTGAACCGCGTGCGCGAAATCGATGCCCATAACAATACGATCACCGTCGAAGCCGGCGTGATCCTCGCCGAAGTGCAGGCGCGCGCCGCCGATGCCGGCCGGCTGTTCCCGCTTTCGCTGGCCGCCGAAGGCAGTTGCACGATCGGCGGCAATCTGTCGACCAACGCGGGCGGCACCGGCGTGCTGCGCTACGGCAACACGCGCGAGTTGTGCCTGGGCCTCGAAGTCGTCACGCCGCAGGGCGAACTCTGGGACGGCCTGCGCGGGCTGCGCAAGGACAACACCGGCTACGATCTGCGCGATCTGTTTATCGGCGCGGAAGGCACGCTCGGCATCATCACGGCCGCGGTGATGAAGCTGCATCCGCAACCGGCCGCGAGCGTGACGGCACTGGCGGCGCTTGGCTCGGCGCACGCCGCGCTCGACTTTCTGTCGCTCGCGCAGCGCTACGCAGGTCCGCTGCTCACCGGCTTCGAGTTGATGTCGGACTTCTGCATGCAGCTCGTGGGCCGTCATTTCCCGCAGCTGCGCTACCCGTTCGCCGAACGTCACGCGCAAGTCGTGCTGCTCGAATTGTCCGATAACGAAAGCGAAGAACACGGCCGCGCCCTGTTCGAGCGGCTCATGGAAGCGGCGCTCGAACAGGGTCTGGTGGAAGATGCGGTGGTGGCGGAAAGCCTCGCGCAATCGCAGGCGTTCTGGAATATCCGCGAACATATTCCGCTCGCGCAGGCGCAGGAAGGGCTGAATGTGAAGCACGACATCGGCGTGCCGATTTCGCGCATCGGCCATTTCATCGAGGAAACCGGCGCGGAAATCGCGCGCGTGGTGCCGGGCGCGCGCATGGTGACGTTCGGCCATCTGGGCGACGGCAATCTGCACTACAACGTGCAGGCGCCCGAAGGCGGCGATCCGAAGCAGTTCCTCGCCGATAACGAAAAGACCCTGAACCGCATCGTCTACGACAGCGTCGCGCGCCATCGCGGCACGATCAGTGCGGAACACGGGCTCGGCCAGTTGAAGGTCGAGGAAAACGCGCATTACAAGAGCGAAGTCGAACTGTCGATGATGCGCGCCATCAAGACGGCGCTCGATCCGCTCAATCTGATGAACCCCGGCAAGGTCATCCGATAAACCGCCAGGAGGCGACGACGTGAAAATCCGCGTGCTGTCCGATCTGCATCTGGAACATGACGAGCCCAACCTGATTCCACACGCCGACGCCGATCTCGTCGTGCTCGCGGGCGACATCCACAATCACGGGCTCGGCCTGCGCTGGGCGGCGGAAACCTTCGATCCGCTGGTGCCCGTGATCTACGTGCCGGGCAATCACGAGTATTACGACGGCGAACTCGGCGCGCTGGAAGCGGCGATGCGCGACGCCGCCGCCTCGCTCGATAACGTGCACTTCCTGAACAACGCCGTGTATGTCGATCCGGCGCAGCGCTTTCGCGTGCTCGGCACGACGCTGTGGGCGGATTTCGAACTGTTCGGCGCGGATGACGCCGCGCGCGAAGCCGCCATCGCGGCGGCGCTGCGCGTGATGCTCGATTTCAAGGGATTGATCCAGCTCTCGTGGCCGGCCAGCGTCGATGGCCTCGCGCGCGACTTCACGCCTGCGGATTCGCTGGCGCTGCACGCGCAGGCGCGCGCATGGCTGGAGAAGGAACTGGCGAAGCCCTTCGCGGGCAAGACGGTCGTGGTGACGCACCACGCGCCGCATCGGCTAAGCCTGGCGGCGCGCTATGCGAACGATCCGGTATCGGCGGGATTCGTGAGCGACCTGGGCGCGCTGGTGGGCGCGCCTGCGGCGCTCTGGATACATGGTCACACGCATACCTGCTTCGATTACACCGTGAACGGCACACGCGTAGTGTGCAATCCGCGCGGCTATCGTGACCGGCGCAGCGGTCTGCCGGAGAATCCGGCGTTTGCGTGGGACAAGGTGGTGGAGATTTGAGGCGTACTTAACGCAGATTCAGCGCAGACTCAGCCGCGCGACGAGCGGTGCAGCGGCTTGCGCGCACCCGCTCATCTCACGCGGCGAACACTCAGCGCAGGTCGCGCGAACGGTCGATCGGGCGCTGCACGCGCAGCGTGACCGGCTGAAGCTGGGCGCGGCGCATGCGCAGAAGGTCGCGCGATGCGGCGATGCCGATCAGGCTCATCATCACGGCGATGCCGATCATCAGATGCGTATCCATGGAAATCCTCGGGTTCAGGCGAATTGACGTTTCAGTTCCGCTACCTTATCAAGCCGCCGCCCGCGTGTGCGTTAAGAAGTGTTGCGAGAACGCGTAGCTGTAACAGCCTGTCACAGCGCGGCTTGCAAGCACACGTCCAAACGCCCTTCCCCCAGCCTTTCCGGCCTGACCAAGGTGCGCATTACGTGAATTACGTGCGCGCGAAGCGGCGCAGTTCCGTCTGGTCTTCCGCGAGCGTCGCGGGCAACTTCTCGCGCAGCAACTCGACCCACGTGCGGATCTTCGCATCCAGATACTGACGCGACGGATACATCGCGAACACCGTCATCTCCTGCGAGCGGTACTCGGGCAGAATCCACACGAGTTCGCCGCTGCGCAGCCCACTGATCGCCGAATAGATCGGCAGCAGGCCCACGCCCATGCCTTCGCGCACGCCCACGGCCATCGCTTCGGCCACGTTCACCTGGAAGGTGGCCGGCCCGAGATCGATGGTCTCGACGCCCTGCGGCCCGGTGAACTGCCATTGCGACGACGGAAACACCGGCGTCACCAGTTGCAGGCAACGGTGATTGACGAGGTCGTGCGGCGTCTGCGGCACGCCATGGCGCTCCAGATAGGCCGGCGACGCGCAGGCGATGCTGAACGCGCTGGTCAGCCGCTGCGACACGAAACCCGAATCCGGCAGATCGGTGGCCAGCACGAGCGCCACGTCATAACCCTCGTCGAGCAGATCCGGCATGCGCTGCGCGAGCGTCAGCTCGACATGCACATCGGGATACAACTGCTGATACTGCCCCACCGCCGGCACGACATAGTGCTGGCCGAAGCTCGTCATCGCGTGAACCTTGAGCTTGCCCGACGGGCGCGCATGCGCGTCGCCGGCTTCGGCTTCCGCCTGATCCACATAGGCCAGGATCTGCTCGCAACGCTGCAGATAACGCTCGCCGGCTTCGGTGAGCGCGATGCGGCGCGTCGTGCGGTTCAGAAGACGCGTGCGCAGGTGAGCCTCCAGGTCGGAGACCGCGCGCGACGCATAAGCCGTGGTCGTATTCAGGTGCTGGGCGGCGCCCGTAAAGCTGCCGGCTTCCACCACCCGGACGAATACCCGCATGTTTTGAAGCGTATCCATACCAATCCTCTATCTGACGGACGAATTGTTGCACGTTTTGTAATATCAATTATCTCATAACGCGTAAGAATGCCTTGCATCTTTACCGGTTATTCGCCAATCGGTCAAAAAATATAATGACGCACATCAATCTATAGCCGTTAAGGGAGTAAATCGTGCAGTCTCCGGTACCGAAAGGACTAGCCGTAGCCGCGGTTCTTACGTTCTCGTTGATAATCGCGGGATGCGCCAGTACCGGGGGAATCGCCCCTCAAGCGAAGCACGTCGACGCGAGCGAACTGGACGCCGGATCGGCGATCCGCGCCGCCAACACCGACGCAAAATGGCCCGCCGCCGACTGGTGGCGCGCCTACAACGACCCGCAGCTCAATACCTGGATCGAAGCCTCGATCTCGGGCAATCCGTCGCTCGCGGCCGCGCAGGCACGCGTGCGCGAAGCGCGCTCGATGGCGGGCGTGGCCGAAGCCGGCCTGCTGCCGCAGATCAACGGCAGCATGTCCATCCAGCGCCAGCATTGGTCCGACAATATCTATTACGGACCGGGCTCGCTCGCCAACTCGAATTCGTGGAACAACACCGCCACGCTCGGCCTGTCCTATCACCTCGATCTCTGGGGCCAGGACAAGAACAACGCCGAGCGCGCGCTCGACGTGGCGCACGCCACGGCCGCCGATGCCCGCGCCGCGCAGCTCGAACTCGAAGTGAACGTCACGCGCGCGTACATCGATATGTCGATGAACTACGCGCTGCTCGATATCGCCAAACAGACGCTCGCCGAGCAGCAGAAAGTGCTCGCGCTCGCGCAGCACCGTCTGAAGGGCGGCATCGGCACGCAACTCGAAGTCAGCCAGGCCGAAACGCCGCTGCCCGAGTACGAGCGCCAGATCGATTCGCTCGAAGAAGCCATCGCGCTGGGCAAGAACCAGCTTGCCGCGCTCGCCGGCAAGGGCCCCGGCGCGGGTGAAACGATCCAGCGCCCGGCACTGGCGCTGGGCGCACCGGCGGGTCTGCCCTCGGCGCTGCCGGCCGAACTCATCGGCCATCGCCCGGACATCGTCGCGGCGCGCTGGACCGTGGCCGCGCAGGCGCGCGGCATCGACGTGGCCAAGGCCGACTTTTATCCGAACATCAACCTGCTCGTGTCGATGGGCGGTTATGCGGCGGCCGGCCCGATGTTCCAGTTCCTGAAGTCGATGAGCGGCAGTTATGCGGGCGGCCCCGCCCTGTCGCTGCCGATCTTCGACGGCGGACGTCTGCGCTCGCAACTCGGCGCGCAGTCGGCCACTTACGACATCGCCGTGGAGCAGTACAACCAGACGATCGTGACCGCGCTCAAGGAAATCGCCGATCAGGTCGTGCGCATGCGTTCGCTCGCGACGCAGGAAGACGACGCGCATCGCTCGGTGGCGGCCGCGCAGCGCAACTACGATCTGTCGCAGGAAGGCTATCGCCGCGGTCTGACCGACTATCTCAATGTGCTGATCGCGCAGACGCAGTTGCTGCGTGCGCAGGAAGGCGTCGCGCGCATCCAGGCGGCGCGTCTGACCGCGCATGCCACGCTGGTGGCGGCGCTGGGCGGCGGCACGATCGCTGCGGGAGCCGATACCGCGGCCGATCCCGCCGTGGCGAGTCCCACGGCCGCCGAACAGTTGCCCGCGCACGGCAAGAAGACGCGCGCCGTGCCGCTCGCACCGGCCGCGCTGCTCGCGCCGCATTCGTCGGCTGACGACGCCGGCGCGCCAGGCAGCGCGCACTGAGGCAGGCGACGATGCAAGCGTCCTCTTCCTCCACGCAGCCGGACGGCCAGCGCTTTCTGAAAGCGTTCGCCGACTGGGCTCGCACCGATGGCCTCGTCTGGCTCTATCTCTTCAAGACCATCGCCGCCGCGCTGATCGCGCTCGGTATTGCGATGAAGCTCGAACTGCCCTCGCCGCGCACCGCCATGACGACGGTGTTCATCGTCATGCAGCCGCAGAGCGGCCCGGTGTTCGCCAAGAGTTTCTACCGGCTTTGCGGCACGCTGATCGGCCTCGTCGTGATGCTCGCGCTGATCGGCCTGTTCGCGCAGCAGCCCGAACTCTTCATCGCCAGCACGGCGCTGTGGGTCGGCATCTGTACGGCGGGCGCGGCGCGTAACCGCAACTTCCGCTCGTATGGCTTCGTGCTCGCGGGCTACACGGCCGCGCTGATCGGCATTCCGGCCTCGCAGCATCCCGACGGCGCGTTCATGTCGGCGATGACGCGCGTGGCCGAAATCTCGCTCGGCATTCTGGCTTCGGGCGTCGTGAGCGCCGTGGTGTTTCCGCAGTACACGGGCGAATTGCTGCGCTCGACGGTGCGCCGCCGCTTTTCGTCGTTCGTCGATTACGTGTCGGCGTCGCTCGCGGGGCGCGTCGATCGTTCGCAGATCGAAGCGACCAATGCGCGTTTCGTGGCCGATATCGTCGGCTTCGAGGCGAGCCGCAGCAATGCCGTGTTCGAGTCGCCGGATTCGCGCATGCGCTCGGGCCGTCTTGCGCGCCTGAACACCGAATTCATGGCGGCATCGACGCGCTTTCACGCGCTGCATCAGCTGATGAACCGTCTGCGCGGCGAAGGCTCGAGCGCCACGGTGGCGGCGCTGGAGCCGTATTTCCACGAGATCGCGCCGCTGTTCGAGATCGCGGGCGAGCGCGTGCTCACGGCCGCCGATGCGACCCAGGCGTCCGCGCAGCTTTCGCAGTACCGCGCGGCGTTGCCCAGGCGCGTGCGCGAAACGCGTGCGCAGCTCGAAGCCACGCTGGACGACGCCGACAAGGCCGCCGCCCTGCTCGACTTCGACACCGCGACGGAACTGTTCTACCGCTTCGTGCACGAGATGAACGAGTACACGGCGACCTACGCCTCGCTCGCCGTCGACACGCATTCGCGCGAGAAATGGATCGCGCGCTACATGCCCCGGACCAATCTGTTCGCGGCCAGCGTGCACGGCATGCGCGCCGCGATCGTCATGGGACTGCTGGGCGCGTTCTGGATCGCCACGGCCTGGCCGAGCGGCACCAACCTCGTGCTCAACGCCGCGGCGACCTGTGCGCTCGCATCGGCCTCGCCGCAACCGACGCGCATGGCGAACCAGATGGCAGTCGGCACGATGCTCGCGGCGATCGTCGGCATGGTGCTGACGTTTGGCGTGTTCCCGCACATCGACGGCTTCCCGATGCTGTGCGTGGCGCTCGCGCCGGCGCTGGCCTTCGGCACCTTCCTGACGACGCGCCCGGCCTACGCGGGCTACGGCGTGGGCTACTGCATCTTCCTGTGCTTCCTCGCGGGCCCGGACAACGTGGTGCAGTACAACCCGAGCGGCTATATCAACGACGCGCTCGCGCTGGTGGTCTCGCAGATCGTTTCGGCGGCCGCCTTCGCGGTGCTGTTGCCGCCTTCGACGCGCTGGCTGCGCAACCGTCTGCTCGCCAATCTGCGCGGCCAGGCCGTGCATGCATGCCGTGCGCGTCTGCAAGGTCTGCCGGGCATGCCCGGCGTAGCGGGTCTGCGCAACCGCTTCGAAAGCGGCGCGCGCGATCTGATGTTCCAGCTCAACGCGATTGCGGGCAGCGATCAGGCGTTCCGCCAGGACACGCTGCGCTGGATGTTCTCGACGCTCGAAATCGGCAATGCCGCGCTCGATCTGCGCGAAGAACTGGCGGCGATGACGACGCAAACCGGCGCCCATCCGCGCTTTGCGCAGCACGCGCCGTGGCGCGAGCAAACGAACGTGGTGCTCAAGCGCATGAGCGCGCTGTTCGAGCGCCCCGATGCGCGCCGCCATGCCGAAGCGCTCGCCGCGACCAGCACTGCCATCGCCACGACGCAAAGCGTGCTCGAAGCCGTGCTGCGCGACGCCGCGCCGCGCGAGGAACGCCACCCGCTGCAGCGCTGCCTGAGCCATCTGCATTTCATGCGCACCGCGCTCATCGATCCGCAGTCGCCGTTCGCGGCCTATGCCGATGCTACGCGTGCCGATACGAATAACCCGTCGGGCAAGCGCCCCGGCGACACGCAAGGAGCGAACCATGCCTCGTGACGTGGCGTTTCTGGACGCCTACATTCCGGCGATCGTCCTGCTCTTCATTCTGGGCGCGGCGATCACCTGGGTGCTCGATTCCGTGCTGGCCCGTACCGGCCTGTACCGCATCGTGTGGCACCCGTCCCTGTTCCGCGTGAGTCTGCTCGTGGTCGTGTGCTGCGTGATCGGGCTTGCCGTCTATCGTTGAACCGGCGTTGAACCGGCTAAAGAATCATGACTATCCGAAACATCATTGGCTTTATCGCGACGGCCATCATCTTCGTCGTCGCCATCCTGGTCGGCCGCGCGCTGTGGGTCCACTACATGGACGAACCGTGGACGCGTGACGGCCGCGTGCGGGCCGAAGTGGTCAACATCGCGCCCGACGTCTCCGGCGCCGTGGTCGATCTGCCCGTGAAGGACAACCAGATGGTGCACAAGGGCGACCTGCTGATGCAGATCGACCCGTCGCACTACCAGATCGCCGTCGAGCAGGCCGAGGCGGCCGTCGCCGCGCGCAAGGCCGAACTGACCATGAAGCTCGACGACGCCCGCCGCCGCGCCGACATGGACAGCCTCGTGGTCTCGCAGGAAAACCGCGAAAACGCTTCGCACACCGCGAATTCGGCGCAGGCGCAGTACCAGCAGGCCATCGCCGCGCTCGACGCCGCCAAGCTCAATCTCGAACGCACGCGCGTGATCTCGCCGGTCGACGGCTATATCACCAACCTGCAGGTGTTCAAGGGCGACTACGCGATCGGCGGCCAGGCGAAGCTCGCCGTGGTGGACAGCCACTCGTTCTGGGTCTACGGCTATTTCGAGGAAACCAAGCTGCCGCACGTGCAGGTGGGCAACAAGGCCGACATCAAGCTGATGAGCGGCGGCACGCTCGAAGGCCACGTGGAAAGCATCTCGCGCGGCATCTACGACCGCGACAATCCGCAAAGCCGCGAACTGCTCGCCGATGTGAACCCGACCTTCAACTGGGTGCGCCTTGCTCAACGCGTGCCGGTGCGTATTCACATCGACAAGGTGCCGGACGGCATGATTCTCTCGGCAGGCACGACCTGCACGGTGGTGGTCAAGCCGGGCGCGTAAGTCCCTCGCCGACGTCGCCACGAGCGCCGGACGACCGGCCGGTTCGCCCGGCGACGAGCAGCAAACAAGGAGCGCCTTCGGGCGCTCCTTGTCTTTGCGCGAACACTTTCTCGCACATTCCAGGCATTGCCCGACAGACGATGAGCAACGCTTGCAAAATAAGGTTAGCCCAAGCGCCGAACCGTTCTCAAAATTGACTCACGTCAACACAAAAAGCATCGACAGCTAAGAGTATTCTGACTTTACTGTCCTTCGCCAAGGGAGTCGCGTGAGCTTTCTCTACGAGCACGTTCCGTATGTCTTCGCCCGCTACATGAGTGTGCCGACAGACACCGGCGCACGCGTCCAGACATCGCCCAGCATCGTCGTACTGGGTATCGGCAATCAGCAATGGGGCGATGCGGGCTTCGGCATGCGTGCGATCGAGCGCATGAAGGCCGGCTGGCAATGTGCGCCGCACGTCGAATTCGTGGCCGGCGGCATCGAAGGCCGCGCGCTGCTGCCGCTGGTGGAATCGGCGCAACGCATGATCGTCTTCAATGCCGCCGATTTCGGCTGCGCGCCGGGCACGCTCTGCGTGCGCGAAGACGACGACGCCGTGAAGCATCTGGGCACGCCTCCGGTCAGCCTGCATCAGATGGATTTCGCCGATGTGCTCGCCTGCGCCCAGCTCAAGGGCCGCTATCCGCGCGAGCTGGTGCTGATCGGCGTGCAGCCGCTTGCCCACGACGACTACGGCACGGGCCTGGGCCCGGCCGTGAGCGCGCAGATCGATCCGGCCATCGCGATCGCCTGCCGCTGGCTGCGGCGCTGGCATGCGCAGCCGCGTCCGCGTGCGCGCGCGGGTGCCGCTGCGGCGTGCGCCGTCGATCAGGATCGCGGCGCGGGGCGCTGAGTCACGGCCCGGCCGCGCACGCCCAGGCACGCGCCATCGAAGACACCCTCGAACGCGGGTTCGCCCGCGTTGCCCGCCGCCGTTGCGCTGCACTATCCTCGGTTTTCTAGCGCCGGTTCTGGCCGGCCGGGCCACAACGGCGATCGGGCACGGGAGGATGGACGTCATGCAGAACGTCAGGCGTTACCGCGATTTTCACCGCGAGTCGATCGACAACCCCGAAGCATTCTGGCGTCGCGAAGCCGCGCGCATCCATTGGGACACGCCGTTCGACAGCGTCCTCGACCGCTCGAATCCGCCTTTTGCGCGCTGGTTCACGGGCGGTCGCACCAATCTCTGTTTCAACGCCGTCGATCGCCATCTGGCCTCGCGCGCCCAGCAGAACGCGCTGGTCTACGTTTCGACCGAAACCGGCATCGAGCGCCGCTACACCTACGCCGATCTGCACGCCGAAGTGAACCGCATGGCCGCCGTGATGCGCTCGCTGGGCGTCAAGCGCGGCGAGCGCGTGCTGATCTATCTGCCGATGATTCCCGAAGCCGTGTTCGCCATGCTGGCCTGCGCGCGGCTGGGCGCGATCCATTCGGTCGTGTTCGGCGGCTTCGCGGCGCCCAGCCTCGCGGCGCGTATCGACGATGCCAGACCCGTGCTGCTCGTGAGCGCCGATGCAGGCGCGCGCGGCGGCAAGGTGATCGACTACACGCCGCTGGTGGACGAAGCCATGGCGCGCGCCGAACACGCCCCGCCGCACGTGCTGCTGATCGACCGCCAGCTCGCGCCGGAGCGTTTTTCGGCGCCGTATCTGGTGCACTACGAACCGCTGCGCGCGCAGTTCCACGACGCGCAGGTGCCCTGCGAATGGCTCGAATCGAACGCGCCGTCCTACATCCTTTACACCTCGGGCACGACCGGCAAGCCGAAAGGCGTGCAGCGCGACGTCGGCGGCTATGCGGTGGCGCTCGCGGCATCGATGGAATACATCTTCGGAGGCCGCGCGGGCGACACGATGTTCACGGCGTCCGATATCGGCTGGGTCGTGGGCCATAGCTACATCATCTATGCGCCGCTGCTCGCGGGCATGACCACGGTGATGTACGAAGGCACGCCGCTGCGCCCGGACGGCGGCATCTGGTGGCGCCTCGTCGAGCAGCACCGGATCAACCTGATGTTCACCGCGCCCACGGCGATCCGCGTGCTCAAGAAACAGGACCCGGCGCTGCTGCGCGCCGCCGATCTGTCCAGCCTGCGCACGCTGTTCCTCGCCGGCGAACCGCTCGACGAACCCACCGCGACGTGGATTTCGGATGCGCTCGGCAAACCCGTCGTCGATAACTACTGGCAGACCGAAACCGGCTGGCCGATGCTGGCGATCCAGGGGGGCGTGGAGGCGCTGCCGCAGAAACCCGGCTCGCCCGGCGTGCCCTGCTACGGCTACGACCTCGTGCTGCGCGACGAGCACACCGGCGAGCCCTGCGCGAGCGGCACGAAAGGCGTCATCACGCTCGGTTATCCGCTGCCGCCGGGCTGCATGCAAACGGTCTGGGGCGACGACGCGCGCTTCGTGAAAACCTACTGGGAAAGCGTGCCCGGCCAGCAGGTCTATTCGACTTTCGACTGGGGCGTGCAGGACAAAAACGGCTACGTGACGATCCTCGGGCGCACCGACGATGTCATCAACGTGGCGGGCCATCGGCTGGGCACGCGCGAGATCGAGGAAGCGATCTCATCGCATGCGTCGGTGGCGGAAGTCGCCGTGGTGGGCGTGAACGACGCGGTGAAGGGTCAGGCCGCGCTGGCTTTCGTGGTGCTGCGCGACGCCTCGGCCGCCGCCGATCCGAAAGCCGCCGACCGGCTCGCCGCCGCCATCGCCACGACCGTGGACCGCCAGCTTGGCGCGATTGGCCGGCCGGCGCGCGTGCATTTCGTGTCGATGTTGCCGAAGACGCGCTCCGGCAAGCTGCTGCGCCGCGCGATTGCGGCGCTGGCCGAAGGACGCGAGCCCGGCGATCTGCCGACGATCGAAGACGCGTCGGCGCTCCAGCAGATTCGCGAGACGGTGCAGGCGGCGCGCAAGGAATGACTGCGCGCCGTTTTACCGCACCGCATTTCGGCAACTTCGATTCAGCGGCCTCGATTCGTGGCCAGATCAGCGACCATAAGCGGCCAGAAACTGGCGAAGAATACCGGTGGAATAAGTGCCGGCGATATCGGTGAGGAACGACGAGAACGACGCGCTGGCGTGCTCGTCGGCGGTATCGGAAATCGTGCGCACGACCGCGCACGGCACGCCGTACTCGTAGCAGACCTGGGCGATGGCCGCGCCTTCCATTTCCACCGCCAGCGCGTCCGGCAGCGCCTCGCGCAGCGCGCGCACGGCGGCGGCGCTCGCCACGAACTGGTCGCCGCTGATCACCAGACCGCGATGCACGCGCGGCAGCGCATGTTCCAGACGCGGCAGCGCGGTCTTGAAACGCGCCGCCAGCGCCACGCCCTCTTCTTCGACGAAACGCTCGCTGGCCGCCGCCAGCGCAGCGGCCAGCGCGCTATCGGCATCGAAGCGCGCACGGCCGAGCAGCGGAATCTCGTGGCGCGGAAACAGCGGTTCGGCGTTCATGTCGTGTTGAAGCAGCGTCGTGCCGACCACTACATCGCCCACATGCACGTTCTCGCCCACGCCGCCCGCCACGCCCGTAAATACCATGGCTTCGACGTCGAATGCATGAATCAGCGCGCTGGCCGTGGCGGCCGCCGCCACCTTGCCGACGCGCGCGAGCGTGACCACGCACGCTACGCCATGCACGGTGCCGAGGTGGTAATCGCGCTGCCCGAAAGTGCGCGTCTGCACGCCGGATTCGGCCTGCATGGCGGCGATCAGATCGCCGAGTTCCTGCGGCAAGGCGGCGAGCACGCCCAACGGGCGGGTGTTGCTGGTCATCGTCTGGATTCCCCGTTTGAATTTGGCTGGCTTGGGCCGGCTAATCTGGCTGATCCGGCTAATCCGGCGCTATTTAGTCGACGGCCTGCAGCTTCGCCACCGCCAGCGCGAGCCACTTCTCGCCGTGGCGTTTGAAGCGGACCTGCGCCTTGGCGTCGGCGCCGCTGCCTTCGAGCGCCGTGATCTTGCCTTCGCCGAACTTCGTGTGGAACACGTCCTGGCCCACGCGGAAGCCCGCTTCGGCGGCGCGCTGCTCGTTGGCGAAATTCGGCAGCGGCGTTTTGTCGGCCACGTAAGCGTCGCGTTCACGCGAGCCGCCGCCGTTACCGCCACCGCCATTGCCACCATTGCCGCCGCGCGAGAACCAGTCGCGGCCCCAGCCGGCGTTGTCCGAGCGGCCGCCCCAGCGCGCGCCCGCCTCGACCTTCGGCGTGAGCCACTTGAGCGTTTCCTGCGGCAGTTCGTCGAAGAAGCGCGAACGCACGTTGTAGCGCGTCTGGCCATGCAGCAGGCGGCTTTGCGCGAACGACAGATAGAGCCGTTCCTTCGCGCGCGTGATCGCCACGTACATCAGGCGGCGTTCTTCTTCGAGGCCATCGGCTTCCATCGCGCTGTTCTCGTGCGGGAACAGGCCTTCTTCCAGCCCGGTGATGAACACCGCCGAAAATTCCAGCCCCTTGGCCGCGTGCACCGTCATCAGTTGCACGGCGTCCTGGCCCGCCTGCGCCTGGTTGTCGCCCGCTTCGAGCGAGGCGTGCGAGAGGAAACCGGCGAGCGGCGTCATGACGTCGGGGTTCTGCGCGGGATCGATCAGCGAAGGCGCGTCGAGCACTTCGATCTCGCCGTCCTGCGACACGATTTCGGGCAGGTTCGACGCGCCCGGGCGCAGCGGAATCGAACGCGCCGGCGTGTCCATGCCGTAACCCGCTTCGCTGACGAACGCCGTGGCGGCGTTCACGAGTTCCTGCATATTCTCCAGGCGGTCCTGGCCTTCGCGCTCGCCCTGATAGAACTCGGCGAGACCGCTCATGCGCACGGTGTATTCGACGGCTTCCGGCAGGCTCATCTGCGCGGTTTCGGCGCGCATTTTCGCGACCAGATTCGCGAACGAACCGAGCGTCGTGCCCGCCTTGCCCGTGACGTAGGGAATCGCCGCGGCCATCGAGCAGTTGTAGAGACGCGCCGCGTCCGCCAGTTGCTCGATCGAACGCGCACCGATGCCGCGCGCCGGGAAATTGACCACGCGCGCGAACGCCGTATCGTCGTTCGGGTTGTCGATCAGGCGCAGATACGCCAGCGCGTGCTTGACTTCCTGACGCTCGAAGAATCGCAGGCCGCCATACACCTTGTACGGAATGCCGCCGTTGACGAGCGTGTGCTCGATCGTGCGCGACTGCGCGTTGCTGCGATAGAGAATGGCGATCTCGTGACGCGCGAGCCCCTGATTGATGAGCGCGCGAATCTCTTCGACGATGAAACCCGCTTCCTGCGAATCGGTGGCCGCCTCGTAGACGCGCACCGGTTCGCCATGACCGGCATCGGTGCGCAGGTTCTTGCCCAGACGGCGCGAGTTATGCGCGATCAGATGGTTGGCGGTATCGAGAATATGACCATGCGAGCGGTAGTTCTGCTCGAGCTTGATCATGTGCTTGACGCGGAATTCGTTCTCGAAATCGCGCATATTGCCGACATTCGCACCGCGGAACGCGTAGATCGACTGGTCGTCGTCGCCGACCGCGAAGATCGCGTTCCCCTCGCCCGCCAGCAGCTTGAGCCAGGCGTACTGAAGCTTGTTGGTGTCCTGAAACTCGTCCACGAGGATGTCGCGAAAGCGCGCCTGATAGTGCGCGCGCAGCGGCGGGTTGTAGGCGAGCAGTTCATAACAGCGCAGCAGCAGCTCGGCGAAATCGACCACGCCTTCGCGATGGCACTGCTGGTCGTAGGCTTCGTACAGCTCGACGAACTTGCGGTTGAAGTTGTCGGTGACGTCGACGTCCTTCGGGCGCAGACCCTGCTCTTTCGCGTTGTTGATGAAGTACTGAACGTTCTTCGGCGGATATTTTTCGTCGTCGATGTTCAGGCCCTTCATGAGACGCTTGATGGCCGAAAGCTGGTCGGACGTATCGAGAATCTGGAAGGTCTGCGGCAGGCCGGCGTCGCGGTAATGCGCGCGCAGCATGCGGTTGCACAGGCCGTGGAAGGTGCCGATCCACATGCCGCGCGTGTCGATGGGCATCATCGCCTGCAGACGCCCCATCATTTCGCGCGCGGCCTTGTTCGTGAAGGTCACGGCGAGGATCGTCATCGGCGAGGCGAGGCCTTGCTGGATCAGCCAAGCGATACGCGTGATCAGCACGCGCGTCTTGCCGCTGCCGGCCCCGGCCAGAATGAGTGCCGGTTCGTTGGGCAGCGTGACGGCGGCGTGTTGTTCGGGGTTCAGATTGGCGAGCAGTTCGGGCATGGGGCAGCGGAATCCAGAGTAGACCGCCATTATAAATGCCCATGCCGAACCGTCCGGCATGGCTCGTTCGCGGTCTTGCCCGCGCTTGAGTCTTGAAGCGCCTCCTGAAAAGCGCCCGCAACGCCGCGCGAAGGATCGCGGCAATCGCGATTCGAGGACCGCCGCGCAGCCGCCGCGGCCCCCTCTACCGGGCTGCGGGCCGCTACAGCCTTCGCTAGCCCGTATAATCGAAGGTTTTCCGCATCCTTTTTTCGGCAGATTCCACCCATGAGCGACAGCACGCTAGCGAAAAGCTTCGAGCCCCAGACCATCGAGGCCCACTGGGGCCCGGAATGGGAGCGTCGAGGCTACGCGGCCGCGACCTTCGAGCCCGGCCGCAAGAACTTCTCGATCCAGTTGCCGCCGCCCAACGTCACCGGCACGCTGCACATGGGGCACGCGTTCAACCAGACGATCATGGACGGCCTCGCGCGCTATCACCGCATGCTCGGCGAGAACACCCTCTGGGTGCCGGGCACCGACCACGCGGGCATCGCCACGCAGATCGTCGTGGAGCGCCAGCTCGACGCGCAGAAGATCTCGCGCCACGACCTCGGCCGCGAAAAGTTCGTCGAACGCGTGTGGGAATGGAAGCAGCAGTCGGGCTCGACCATCACGGGCCAGGTGCGCCGTCTGGGCGCGTCGATCGACTGGTCGCGCGAATACTTCACGATGGACGACAAGATGTCGGCCGCCGTGCGCGACGTGTTCGTGCGCCTCTATGAACAGGGCCTGATCTATCGCGGCAAGCGCCTCGTGAACTGGGACCCGGTGCTGCTCACCGCCGTTTCGGACCTCGAAGTCGCCAGCGAAGAAGAAGCCGGAAGCCTCTGGCATCTGCGCTACCCGCTCGCTGATGGCTCCGGCCACCTGACGGTCGCCACTACGCGCCCGGAAACCATGCTCGGCGATACGGCCGTGATGGTGCACCCGGAAGATGAGCGTTATGCGCATCTGATCGGCAAGATGGTCAAGCTGCCGCTGACCGATCGCGAAATTCCGGTCATCGCCGACGAATACGTGGACCGCGAGTTCGGCACGGGCGTCGTGAAGGTCACGCCCGCGCACGACTTCAACGACTACCAGGTCGGCCTGCGCCACAGCCTGCCGATGATCGAGATCCTCACGCTCGACGCGAAGATCAACGACAACGCGCCTGAAAAGTACCGCGGCCTCGACCGTTTCGAAGCGCGCAAGCAGGTTGTCGCCGATTTCGAAGCGCTCGGTCTGCTGGATTCGGTGCAGCCGCACAAGCTGATGGTGCCGCGCGGCGACCGCACGGGCGTCGTGATCGAGCCGATGCTGACCGACCAGTGGTTCGTCGCCATGACGAAGCCCGCGCCGGAAGGCACCTTCAATCCGGGCAAGTCGATCACCGAAACCGCGCTCGACGTGGTGCGCAACGGCCAGATCAAGTTCGTGCCGGAAAACTGGACCACCACGTACAACCAGTGGCTCGAAAACATCCAGGACTGGTGTATTTCGCGCCAGCTCTGGTGGGGCCACCAGATTCCGGCGTGGTACGGCGAAAACGGCGAGATCTTCGTCGCGAAAACCGAGGAAGAAGCGCGCGCCAAGGCCGACGCCGCCGGCTACACGGGCGCACTGAAGCGCGACGAAGACGTGCTCGACACGTGGTTCTCGTCGGCGCTCGTGCCGTTCTCGTCGCTCGGCTGGCCCGCTGAAACGCCGGAACTGAAGGCTTTCCTGCCGTCGTCCGTGCTGGTCACGGGCTTCGACATCATCTTCTTCTGGGTGGCGCGCATGGTCATGATGACCACGCACTTCACCGGCCAGGTGCCGTTCGAGACGGTCTACGTGCACGGTCTCGTGCGCGACGCCGAAGGCCAGAAGATGTCGAAGAGCAAGGGCAACACGCTCGACCCGATCGATATCGTCGACGGCATCGAACTGGAAAAGCTGGTCGCCAAGCGCACCACGGGTCTGATGAACCCGAAGCAGGCCGCCACCATCGAGAAGAAAACCCGCAAGGAATTCCCGGACGGCATCGCCGCGTTCGGCACCGATGCGCTGCGCTTCACGATGGCGTCGATGGCCACGCTCGGCCGTAACGTCAACTTCGACCTCGCGCGCTGCGAAGGCTATCGCAACTTCTGCAACAAGCTCTGGAACGCCACGCGTTTCGTGCTGATGAACTGCGAAGGCCACGATTGCGGCTTCAGCAAGCCGGGCGACTGCCAGCCGGGCGATTGCGGCCCGGGCGGCTACACCGACTTCTCGCAGGCCGACCGCTGGATCGTCTCGCAGCTCCAGCGCGTGGAAGCCGACGTCGCCAAGGGCTTTGCCGACTATCGCTTCGACAATGTGGCCAATGCCATTTACAAGTTCGTCTGGGATGAATACTGTGACTGGTATCTGGAACTGGCGAAGGTACAGATCCAGACCGGCACGCCGGAGCAGCAGCGCGCCACGCGCCGCACGCTGCTGCGCGTGCTGGAAACGGTCCTGCGCCTCGCGCATCCGGTGATTCCGTTCATCACCGAAGCGCTGTGGCAGAAGGTGGCGCCGCTGACCGACGCTTACCCCGCAGGCAAGGCCGAAGGCGAAGCGTCGATCATGACGCAGCCCTACCCGGTCGCCGAACAGAAGAAGATCGACGAGTCCGCCGAACAGTGGGCGACGGACCTGAAGGCCGTGATCGACGCGTGCCGCAACCTGCGCGGCGAGATGAACCTCTCGCCCGCAACCAAGGTGCCGCTGCTGGTCACGGGCAACGCCGAACGCCTCGAATCGTTCGCGCCCTATGCAAAGGCGCTCGCGAAGCTGTCGGAAGTCCAGGTGATCGCCGACGAAGCCGCGCTCGACGCCGCCTCGGCGGGCGCGCCAGTTGCTATCGTAGGTACGGACAAGCTGGTGTTGAAGGTCGAAATCGACGTGGCCGCCGAACGCGAACGCCTCTCGAAAGAGATCACGCGATTGTCGAATGAAGTGACGAAGTGCAATGCCAAGCTGGGAAATGACAGTTTTGTAGCAAAAGCGCCGCCTGCTGTGGTTGAACAAGAGCAGAAACGACTGGCAGAATTCCAGGCAACGCTGGGCAAGCTGACCGCGCAACTCGCGCGCCTGCCTGCCTGATTCGGCTAAGGTGAGGTCTGGCGGCGCGCGCGGCGCCGGACCCCAAGAGGACCAGGACAACAGACATGCTAAAAGTGACTAAAGCGGTATTCCCGGTGGCGGGCCTCGGCACGCGCTTCCTTCCGGCAACGAAGGCCAGCCCGAAGGAAATGCTGCCGGTCGTCGACAAGCCGCTGATCCAGTACGCGGTCGAAGAAGCCATTGCGGCGGGCATCACGGAGATGATTTTCGTGACGGGCCGCAGCAAGCGCGCGATCGAGGACCATTTCGACAAGTCGTATGAGATCGAAGCCGAACTCGAGGCCCGCGGCAAGGCCAAGCTGCTTGAACTCGTGCGCAGCATCAAGCCGGCCAACGTCGACTGCTTCTATGTGCGTCAGCCGGAAGCGCTCGGTCTGGGCCACGCCGTTCTGTGCGCGGAAAAGCTGGTTGGCGACAACCCGTTCGCCGTCATCCTCGCGGACGACCTGCTGTACGGCACGCCGCCCGTGATGAAGCAGATGGTCGAAGTGTTCGACCACTACCATAGCTCGGTGCTGGGCGTGGAAGAGATTCCGCCCTCGGAAACGCGTTCGTACGGCATCGTCGACGGCAAGGAGTGGGAAGACTCGATCGTCAAGCTCTCGGGCATCGTCGAAAAGCCGGCGCCTGAAGTCGCGCCGTCGAATCTGGGCGTGGTCGGCCGTTACGTGCTCAAGCCGCGTATTTTCGACCACCTGCGCTCGCTCAAGCCGGGCGCGGGCGGCGAATTGCAGCTCACGGACGCGATCCAGTCGCTGCTCGCCGACGAACAAGTGCTGGCGTACAAGTATCACGGCACGCGTTTCGACTGCGGCAGCAAGCTCGGCTACCTGAAGGCGACGGTGGAATTCGCGCTGCGTCACCCGGAAGTCGCCGCCGACTTCGAGGAATACCTGCGCACGCGCAACCCGGTGCTGGAAGGCTAAGTTTTCCTTCCGCAACGAAAAAGCCCGCAATCTCACGATTGCGGGCTTTTTTTATGCCTGAAACGCGGTTTTAACGCGCTTTAGCGGCGGCGCATCAGGAACACGAACGTCTTGTCCTGCTGCGTGCTTTCGACGATCTCGTTGCCCGTCTGCTTCGCAAACGCGGCGAAATCGCGCTGCGAGCCGGGGTCGGTCGCGAGGACCTTGAGAATCTGGCCGCTTTCCATATCGGCGAGCGCCTTCTTGGCGCGCAGGATCGGCAACGGGCAGCTCAGCCCGCGTGCATCCACTTCCTTGTGAACCTGAATCTGCATCGGGGTTGCATCCTTCGGTGGCGCGTCAGCACGTGCGGTCAGTTTCCGACACGTTTGCTGGCGCTGTGCATCTGTTTTGCATCTGCTCGGTACGTCAGATTGCTGCGATTTTACCGCAGCCGCACGCCGCACCGCTCGTGCCACGCTCGCGCCCCGCTCATGCCACGCTCCGTCAAGATTCAAAGCGTCACCGCTTGCCCCGTCTGCAGCGACTGCCGCAACGCATAGCCGATGCGAGTCGCCTCCAGCGCATCCTCCAGCGTTGCGCCCTCGCCCGCACTGGCGGCCGCGCCGTTCAGCCGCGCGCGCACCGCCGCAACGAACGCCTGCGCCTCGATCAGAAACGCCTCCTCGAAGCGGTCGAAGAAGGTGGGCGTGCATTCGCTGCGCGCGCCGTGCGCGTCGTAAATCTCCACGCGATTCGTGCGCGGCACCCGGCCGATGCCCAGCGCCCCCGCCGTGCCGATCACTTCGCTCGACGTATCGTTGCCGTGCGCCATGGTGCGCGAGGCGTAGAACATCGCCAGCTTGCCGCCCTCGAACTCGCAGATCGCCACGCCGTTATCGACATCGCCGAATTCACGCAAGCCGTCGTGCAACGCCACCGCGCCCGCCGCGAACACACGCGTGGCGCGCGGCTTGCCGAGCAGCCAGCGCGCGACGTCGATATCGTGCACGGTGCAATCGAGGAAAATGCCGCCCGAGCCCGGCGCGAAGCGCACGAAGAAACCATCGGGATCGTTGAGATCGCAGGTTTGCGAGCGCACCAGAAACGGCCGGCCGATCGCGCCCGCGCGCAGCTTCTCGAAGGCGTCGTGATAGCTCGGATCGAAACGGCGCATAAAGCCGATCGTGACCTGCTGGCCCGCAAAGCGGCGCGACTCCTCGACCACGCGCTCGCATTCGGCCACGTCGAGCGACAAGGGCTTTTCGCAGAACACGTGTTTGCCGGCACGCAAGGCCTCGACGATCTGCTGCGCGTGCAGCGCGGACGGCGTGACCAGCCAGACGGCGTCGATCTGATCGTCGGCCAGCAGTTGGGCGTAATCGCCATAAAGACGCGCCTCGGGCAGCGCCGTGCGCGCCCACGTCAGATCGTCTTCGAGCGGGCTGCACGCGGCCGCCAGCGTGGCGCCGGGCACGCGGTAAGCGAGATTCTGCGCGTGCCGCCGCCCCAGCCGCCCGAGTCCCGCCACACCCACGCGCAATGGCCGGGCACGATCGTTTGATTGCATGGTCCGTCTCCTTCGATTTTGATTCGGAATCCTTCGCATAGAAAAAGCGCCGCTTCATACCATGAAAAGCGGCGCCCGCTCGATCCGTCTATCAACCGCCCAGCTTCACCACACGTCCTTCGCGCCACGACAACGCCGCCGCTTCGGCCAGTTCGAGCGCTTTCAAACCATCGGCGACGCTCGTGCGCACCGGCACGCCCTGCGTCACCGCTTCGTGGAAATGCGCCATTTCGCGCGCGTACGCCGCGCGATAGCGTTCGAGAAAGAAGGCTTCCGGCACATCCTGCGCCACCGAAGTCTTCGACCACGCCACCACTTCGGTCGGCTTCATATTGCCCGCCTGCAACATGCCTTCGCTGCCGAGAATCTCGAAGCGCTGATCGTAGCCATAGGCCGCGCGCCGCGCCGTGTTGATCTGGCAAAGGCGTCCGCGCTTCGTGCGGATCGTCACGGCGGTCGAATCGATATCGCCCGCATCGGCGATCGCCGGATCGGACAGGCAGCTTCCGGTGGCGTGCACGCTTTCGGCTTCGTCGTCGAGAATCCAGCGGAAGATGTCGAAGTCGTGAATCAGCATGTCCTTGAAGATGCCGCCCGAATGCTTGATGTACTCGACGGGCGGCGCGCCCGGATCGCGGCTCGTCACGATCAGCATTTCCGGCGTGCCGATTTCGCCCGCATCCAGCCGCGTCTTGAGCGCCGCGAACGTGGGATCGTAACGGCGCTGAAAGCCGATCATCGCGACCACGCCTGCACGCGCGACCGCTTCGGCGCACTCGCGCGCGCGGCCGATGGCGAGATCGACGGGCTTTTCGCAGAAGATATGCTTGCCCGCTGCCGCCGATTTCAGAATCAGTTCGGAGTGCGTATCGGTGGACGAGCAGATAACCGTCGCGTCGATTTCCTTGTCGCCGAATGCGCTATCGACATCGACGACCTGCGCGCCATGCTGCGCGGCAAGCGCGGCGGCGGCCTCGCGGTTCACGTCGATCACGTACTTCAGACGCACGCCGGGCTGGCGCGCGAGATTCGCCGCGTGAATGCGGCCAATACGGCCCGCGCCAAAAACCGCGACGTTCAGCGTCTTTCCATCAGTCATCGTATCCTCCAGGGTCGGTCGATTCTTCTACGTTGAGTTCGAGCCGGTACGCGAGCGCCACGAACAGCGCCTGGCACAGACAGAACGTGCTGGTCAGCGAGCGGAACGCAAATGCGCTCCCCTCCTTCACATAGAGTTGCGCATCGGCGTGACGCGCGAGCGGCGAGAGCTGGCTATCGGTAATCACCAGCGTCTTCGCCTGATGCTGCTGCGCCGTGCGCAGGCAATACTGCGTCTCCTTGCCGTACGGCGCGAAACTGATGGCGACCACTACGTCGCCCTTTCTCACGCTGCGAATCTGCTCGTGATACATGCCGCCGAGGCCCGAAACCAGATGCACGCGTTTGCGCGTGTGTTGCAGCGCATAGACGATGTAGCTGGCGACCGGAAACGAGCGGCGCACGCCAATCACGTAGATGTTGTCCGCGTGTTCGAGCATCTGCACGGCGGCGTCGAACTGCGCGTCGTCGAGACCCGCTTCCAGTTCGTCCAGCCCGCTACGGCACGCGCCGATAAACTCGCGCGCCACCGAACCGCCCATTTCCGGGCTCGCCTCGCCATCCTTTGCGTCGATCAACTGGCGGATGCGCTGCTGATAGCTCGTCGCCGATACGCCCTGTCCCGCATACGCCTGGCGAAACACCGCCTGCAGATCGGAAAACCCCGAAAAGCCGAAGCGCTGCGCAAAGCGCACCACCGCCGAAGGATGCACGCCGCAACTCGCGGCGATGTCGCTCGTGCGGTCCATCATCACGCTCGCGCGGTTCTGCTCGATATACGTGGCAATGCTTTTGAGCTGCCGCGGCAGCGCCTCGTAATCGTGTGCGATGCGCTGCATCAAATCGTCCACGCCTGCTACAGCGTCGCTGGTTTCATCCGCCATGATCGTTTTCCCTGCTTTTACCCCTGCCCTTTGCCGCACTGCCGCAAACCCTTGCTGGGCGGGCGATACGGACGAGGCTAACGGAGCCGATTATAGGCAGCGCCCGCACGGAATGGAACAGATTTTCCATTTTTATTTGTAATGAAATTTCTGTTGCAAGCCCTCGGACGATCGCCTAATCTTGTCGATGAGCGCCGGAGAATTCGCTCGCGGGGCTCACCCCAAAAACGAACGACAGACCGAGAAAGGTGGAGACAATGACGCAACGCAAGGGCAAGACCATGCTCCGAAGGCTGGCTGCGGCGCTCGCGCTGGCAGCGGGTTTGACCGGCTTGAGCGTAATGGCCGCACCAACGGCGCAGGCCGCCGACGCGCACTTCGTCCTCATCAGCCACGCGCCGGATTCGGACTCGTGGTGGAACGTGATCAAGAACGCCATCAAGCAGGCCGACGAAGATTTCAACGTCGAAACCGACTACCGCAATCCGCCCAACGGCGACATCGCGGACATGGCGCGTCTGATCGAGCAGGCGGCTGCGCGTAACTACGACGGCGTCATCACCACCATCGCCGACTTCGACGTGCTCAAGAGCTCGATCGGCAAGGTCACGGCCAAGAAGATCCCGCTCGTGACGATCAATTCCGGCACTGAAGAACAAAGCGCGCAACTCGGCGCGATCATGCACGTGGGTCAGCCCGAATATGTGGCGGGCCACGCCGCTGGCGAAAAGGCCAAGGCCGCCGGCGTGAAGTCGTTCCTGTGCGTGAATCACATCGCCACCAACACGGTGTCGTTCGATCGCTGCCGCGGTTTCGCCGATGCGATTGGCGTCGATTACAAGACCTCGACGATCGACTCGGGCCAGGACCCGACGGAAATCCAGTCGAAGGTCAGCGCCTATCTGCGCAACCATCCGAACACGGGCGCGATCCTCACGCTCGGCCCCGTGCCGGCCGCAGCCACGCTCAAGGCGGTCCAGCAAATGGGCCTCGCGGGCAAGATCTACTTCTGCACCTTCGACTTCTCGGATGAAATCGCCAAGGCGATTCGCGCGGGCACGATCCAGTTCGCCATCGACCAGCAGCCCTACCTGCAGGGCTATATCCCGGTGGCCGTGCTGGCGATCGTGAAGAAGGATCACACCACCGATCCCGCGAAGATTCGCCAGATCCTCGAAGCGAATCCGAAATTCAAGCAGCGCCTCGATACCTATGGCCTGCAACCGTCCTACGGCCCGAAAAATATCCGCTCGGGCCCGGGCTTCATCACCAGGGAGAATCTGGACAAGGTCGTGAAGTACGCGGGTCAGTACCGCTGATCTGTTCTTTTCGTCAGTCACGCGCGGCGCGGCACGCGGCGGTCCACACCGCGCGAACCTGCCTCGTCAAACGCATGCAACGCCGCGCGTCTAATTACCGGATCGAACCTGCATCGCAGTGATCCGGGTAGATAGGAGACATCATGGGTGTAGCCGGCAAACACTTTCCCTCGCACGCACCGGACGGCAGCGATGCCGCCACGCCGCCGACCGCGAACGCCGCGGCCACCGACGAACGCGTACGCCATGAATCGTGGTTCGGCCTTCTGCTCGGCCGGCCGGAATTCGCCGCGATTTCGGGGACCGTGCTCGTGTTCGCCGTATTCGCGATTGGCGCAGGCGGGTCCGGGATGTTCGACCTCGATGGCGTGATGAACTGGTCTCAAGTGGCTGCTTATTTAGGCATCCTTGCGGTTGGCGCCTGTCTGCTGATGATCGCCGGCGAGTTCGATCTTTCCATCGGTTCGATGATCGGCTTCGCGGGCATGATGGTCGCCATTCCGACCATGTATTTTCACTGGCCGATCGCGCTGTCGATCCTGTTCGCCTTCGCGGGCTGCACGGCGCTGGGCGCACTCAACGGCTACCTCGTGATGCGCACGCGGCTGCCTTCGTTCATCGTCACGCTCGCGTTCCTGTTCATCCTGCGCGGCCTGACGCTCGCGCTCTCGATCATGTTCGCCGATCGCACCATCGTCTCCGGCGTGGGCGATGTCGCGAAAGCGGATTACGTGACCAACCTGCTGTTTCATGGCACGGCGTTCAAAGGCCTGTTCGTGGCGCTCGCGCATGTCGGCATCGGCAAGATGCTCGACAACGGCCAGCCGCTCGTGCCGGGCATTCCGAAAGTGATTCTGTGGTGGATCGCGCTGGTGATCATCGGTGCTTTCACGCTGGCCCGCACCCGCTACGGCAACTGGATCTTCGCCGTGGGCGGCGATGCGAACGCCGCGAAAAACGTCGGCGTGCCGGTCAAGCGCGTCAAGATTTCGCTCTTCATGCTGACCGCGTTCTGCTCGTGCCTGTTCGCTGTGCTGCAAGTGTGCGACATCGGTTCGGCTGCGGCGGATCGTGGCTTGCAAAAGGAATTCGAAGCGATCATCGCTGCGGTGATCGGCGGCTCCTTGCTCACGGGCGGTTATGGATCGGTGATCGGTGCTGCATTCGGTGCGCTGATTTTCGGCGTCGTGCAGATCGGCATCACGTACACGAATATCGATTCGGACTGGTTCCGCGTGTTCCTCGGCGGCATGCTGCTGGTGGCCGTGCTCTTCAACCATTATGTGCGCCGCCGCGTCGCGCAATCGTAAGACGGAGGCCAACATGTCGGATACCACTCAAGCGAATGCCAACGACGCGAATGCGGATTACATTCTCGCGCTCGATAACGTCAGCAAGCACTTCGGCAAGGTCATTGCGCTCAACGGCGTCACGCTGCGCCTCAAGCGTGGCGAAGTCCACTGTCTGCTCGGCGATAACGGCGCGGGCAAGTCCACGCTGATCAAGACGCTGGCCGGCGTGCACGCGCCCACTACCGGCCAGTATTACGTCGATGGCAAGCCGGTGCGCTTCGAATCGCCGAAAGACGCGCTCGACCTTGGCATCGCAACCGTCTATCAGGATCTCGCGCTGGTGCCGCTGCTATCTGTCGCTCGCAACTTCTTTATGGGCCGCGAGCCGCAGAAAAAGCTGTTCGGCTTTATCAACGTGATGGATCTCGATGCGAGCGCAGCCATCGCCAAGGATCGTCTCGCGGAAATGGGCATTCATGTGCGCGATCCGCATCAGGCGATTGGCACGATGTCGGGCGGCGAGCGCCAGTGTCTGGCGATTGCGCGCGCGATTCACTTCGGCGCCCGCGTGCTGATTCTGGACGAACCGACCGCCGCGCTGGGCGTGAAGCAGAGCTTCAACGTGCTCAAGCTGATACACGCGGCGCGCGCCAAGGGCATTTCGGTGATCTTCATCACCCACAACGTCCACCACGCCTACCCGATCGGCGATTCGTTCACGCTGCTCAATCGCGGCCGCTCGCTCGGCACCTACACGAAGGACACGATCACCAAGAACGAAGTCCTCGACATGATGGCGGGCGGCGCGGAAATGCAGAAGATGATCGCCGAACTCGACGGCGCCACGATCTGATACCGAATTCATCAGGAATGCAAATGACAAGCTCTGTCACGAATCCGTCGTCGCGCTTCGCGTCCGGGCGCAGCCGCGATATCGTCTGCCTCGGCCGCCTCGGCGTCGATCTCTACGCGCAGCAAGTGGGCGCGCGGCTCGAAGACGTATCGACGTTCTCGAAGTATCTGGGCGGCTCGTCGGCGAATATTGCGTTTGGCTGCGCGCGCCTCGGGCTGAAATCGGCCATGCTCACGCGCGTCGGCGACGATCACATGGGCCGCTTTCTCACCGAAACGCTCGCCAAGGAAGGCTGCGATACGAGCCATATCCGCATCGACCACGAACGCCTCACCGCGCTCGTGCTGCTGGGCATCAAGGATCGCGATACGTTTCCGCTGATCTTCTACCGCGAGAATTGCGCCGATATGGCCGTCGATGCCACCGATTTCGACGAAGCCTTCATCGCTTCCTCGAAGGCGCTGCTGATCACGGGCACGCACTTCTCCACCGAACAGGTCAACCGCACCAGCCTGAAAGCGCTCGACTACGCGCGCCGCAACAACGTGCGCACCGTGCTCGATATCGACTATCGCCCGGTGCTTTGGGGCCTCACCGGCAAGGCCGACGGCGAAACGCGCTTTGTCGCCAGCGCGGGCGTGAGCGAGCATCTGCAGCGCATTCTGCCGAACTTCGATCTGGTGATCGGCACGGAAGAAGAATTCCGCATCGCGGGCGGTCAGGACGATCTGGTCGCGGCGCTCAGTCGTGTGCGCGAAGTCACGGCGGGCACGCTGCTGGTCAAACGCGGGCCGCTGGGCTGCCAGATCGTGGAAGGCGCGGTGCCCGCCTCGCTCGACGATCTGCCGATGCAGCGCGGCGTCGAAGTCGACGTGCTCAACGTGCTGGGCGCGGGCGATGCATTTGCCTCGGGCTTTCTGTCCGGCTGGCTGCGCGATGCGCCGCTGGAAGACTGCGCGCGCGCGGCCAACGCCTGCGGCGCGCTGGTGGTCTCGCGTCACGGCTGCGCGCCCGCGATGCCCACGCCCGCCGAACTCGACTACTTCCTGAGCGAAGCGAAAGCCGATCCCGTGCGCATGCGCCGCCCCGACCGCGACGCCACCCTTGCCCGCCTGCATCGCGTCACACCCGCGCGCAAGCAGTACGACGAAGTGCTGGGTTTCGCCTTCGATCATCGCAACCAGTTCTTCGATCTCGCGCAGCAGACCGGCGCGAGCGAAACGCGCATCTCGCACCTGAAGAATCTCTTCGTGGAAGCCGTCGCGCAGACCGAAAGCGCACTGGGCCTGCAAGGCAAGATTGGCGTGCTGATCGACGATCGTTACGGCCAGGATGCGCTCAATGCCGCGACCGGGCGCGACTGGTGGATCGGGCGTCCGGTGGAATTGCCGGGCTCCGTGCCGCTGGTGTTCGATCATGGCCGCTCGATCGGCACGACGCTCGCGGCCTGGCCGATCGGTCACACGGTCAAGTGCCTCGTGCAGTTCCATCCCGACGAGCCGATCGAGCAGCGCCTCGAACAGGAAGCGCAACTGCGCGCGCTTTACGACGCCGTGCAGGCGAGCGGCCACGAACTGCTGCTCGAAGTGATTCCGCCCAAACTCAACGGCAAGCCGAACGCGCCCGACACGGTTTATCGCGCGCTCAAGCGGCTCTACAACATCGGCCTTTATCCGGAATGGTGGAAGCTCGAACCGATGGAAGCGTCGCAATGGCGCGAGATCGACGCGCTGATTACCGAGCGCGATCCACATTGCCGTGGCGTGGTGCTGCTGGGACTTTCCGCGCCGATGGATCAGCTCATGAACGGCTTCGCGGCAGCGGCGGCATCGGACACCTGCCGGGGCTTTACCGTCGGCCGCACGATCTTCTACGAGCCGAGCTTCGCGTGGCTCAAAGGCGAAATCGACGATAAGGAAGTCATCGCGCGCGTGCGGCACGCGTTCGAAACGCTGATCGCCGCGTGGCGTTCGGCGCGCGGCGCGGCGGCGGGCCAGACGCACGCCCCTTCGGCGATGGCGCACGAGGAGAAAGCGGCATGAATCAACGCATCGCTCCCATCTCCAGCGCGGCGCAGGAACACACGCAGAGCGCCACCGTGCGCCTCACCGCCGCGCAGGCGCTGGTGCGCTATCTCGCGGCGCAGCGCGTGGCGTGCGAAGACGGCTCGGGCCGCACCGAACCGCTGTTCGGCGGCGTATTCGCGATCTTCGGGCATGGCAACGTGGCCGGGCTTGGCGAAGCGCTCTATCAGTATCGGCATGAATTGCCGACGCTGCGCGCGCACAACGAGCAGGCCATGGCGCACAGCGCAATTGCCTACGCGAAGGCGCACTTTCGCCGCCGCATGATGGCGGTCACCACGTCGATCGGTCCTGGCGCGACCAACCTCGTCACCGCCGCCGCGCTCGCGCATGTGAATCGCTTGCCGGTGTTGCTGCTGCCCGGCGATATCTTCGTTTCGCGCGAACCCGATCCGGTGCTGCAACAGATCGAAGATCTGCAGGATGGCGGCCTTTCCGCGAACGACGCGCTCAAGCCCGTTTCGCGCTACTTCGATCGCATCGTGCATCCCGCGCAGTTGCTCACTGCCCTGCCGCGCGCGCTGCGCGTGCTCACCGATGCCGCGCTGTGCGGCCCCGTGACGCTCGCGCTGCCGCAGGACGTGCAGACGATGGCGTGGGATTATCCCGCGAGCTTTTTCACGCCGCGTCTCGTGAGTTTCCATGCGCCCGCGCCGGTGCAGACGGAAATCGATGCCGCGATTGCACAGCTTCATCGCGCGAAGCGGCCGGTGATCGTCGCGGGCGGCGGCGTGCTTTATTCGCGCGCGGCACCGCAATTGCAGGCCTTTGCGGCTGCGCACGGCATTCCGGTGGTGGAAACGCAGGCCGGCAAAGGCGCGCTTGCGTGGGACGATCCGCTCAACGCGGGGGCGATCGGCGTGACGGGCTCACCCGCTGCCAATGCGCTCGCAAGCGAGGCCGATTGCGTGCTGGCCGTCGGCACGCGTCTGCAGGACTTCACGACCGGCTCGAACTCGCTGTTCGCGAAAGCGCATATCGTCAGCATCAACGCCAATGGTTTCGACACGCTCAAGCTCAATAGTGTGGCCGTGCAGGCCGATGCAAAGCTCGCGCTCGACGCGCTCGACGAAGCGCTCGTGCACTGGCGCGCCGAAGCCGACTGGAGCGCCAAAGCCCTGCGTCTGGCCAACGAATGGCGCGCGAGCGTCGACAAGCTCACGCACGCGCCGCAGGAACGCAACTGCCTGCCCTACGATGCCGATGTGATCGGCGCGGTGCAGCGCTCATCGAGCCGTTCGTACACCGAAGATATTGTCGTCTGTGCCGCCGGCACGCTGCCCGCCGAACTGCACAAGCTCTGGCGCGCGGGCCAGCCCGGCGCGTATCACGTCGAATACGGCTATTCGTGCATGGGCTACGAAATCGCGGGCGGACTCGGCGCCAAGCTCGCGCGGCCCGAACGCGAAGTGATCGTGATGGTCGGCGACGGCAGCTATCTGATGATGAACAGCGAAATCGCCACTTCGGTGATGCTGGGCGCGAAGCTCATCGTCGTCGTGCTGGACAATCGCGGTTATGGCTGTATCAACCGGCTTCAGCAGGCTTGCGGCAGCGCGCCATTCAACAATCTGTTCGAGGATTGCGCGCAAGGGCCGCTCGGTGCGCCGCGTATCGACTTCGCTTCGCACGCGCGTTCGCTGGGCGCGCAGGCCGAGCACGTCGCCAATGTCGCGGAACTCGAAGCGGCGCTGCAACGCGCCCGCGCGGCCTCGCGCACGTACCTCATCAGCATCGATACCGACCCGGCCCGCACAACCGAAGACGGCGGCTGGTGGTGGGAAGTCGCGGTGCCGGAAGTCTCGCCGCGAGCGGCCGTGCGCGAAGCGCGCGAGCGTTACGACGGCAAGCTTGCGGAACGCGGCGCACGCGCAGAGCACGCTGCATCGACCAAAACGCCGAAGGCCGACGACACGATAAGCGACACGATGGGCGACACCCCCGGCGACCCCACATCCAACGCATGACGCAATTCACGATCCCCAGATCGAGGCACGCACATGAGCGCATTTGACGTACGCATTGGCATCAATCCGCTGTCGTGGATGAACGACGACCTGCCCTCGCTCGGCGGCGAAACACCGCTTTCGACGGCGCTGACCGAAGGACGCGAGATCGGCTATCAAGGCTTCGAACTCGGCAACAAGTTTCCGCGCGAACCGCAGGCGCTCAAGGCGCTGCTCGCGCAATACGATCTCGCGCTGGTGTCGGGCTGGTATTCGGGCATGCTCGCGAAGCGCAGCGTCGAGGAAGAGATCGCCGCCGTGGACAAGCATCTCGACCTGCTCGCGCAGAACGGCGCGACGGTGATGGTCTACGGCGAAGTCGCCGATTCGATCCAGGGCGCGCCGCGTCCGCTTTATCAGCGTCCGCGGTTTTTCAGCGAGCAGCAATGGGACGAATACGCCGCGCGTCTCGATCGCTTCGCGCAGCATACGTTGTCGCGCGGCGTGCGGCTTGCGTATCACCATCACATGGGCGCGTATGTGGAAACGCCCGCCGATGTCGACAAGCTGATGGCGCGCACGAGCGACGCCGTCGGCCTGCTGTTCGACGCCGGGCATATCACGTTCGCGGGCGGCGATCCCGTCAAGGAACTCGACAAGCACATCGCGCGCGTGTGCCACGTGCATTGCAAGGACGTGCGCCCCGCCGTCGTGAAGCTCGCGCGCAATCGCAACTGGAGTTTTCTGGACGCGGTGCTGGCAGGCGCGTTCTCGGTGCCGGGCGACGGTTGCGTCGACTTTCCGGCGATCGTCGCCCGGCTCAAGCGGCATGGTTATCGCGGCTGGCTCGTGGTGGAAGCCGAACAGGACCCGGTGATCGCGCCGTCTTACGAGTACGCGCAAAAGGGCTATCGCACCTTGCGCACGCTGGTCGATGCACAGGATACCGAAGCAAAGGAGGCAGCATGAGCTTGCTGGTCAAAGCCTCGCGCGAAGGCCAGACGATCGCGCGCGTGACGCCCGCTACGGCGGGCTGGCGTTATGTGGGCTTCGCCGCGTATCGGCTCGGTGCGGAAGAAGTCGTGCATGTCTACGAGACGAATCGCGAAAGCTGCATCGTGGTGATGGCGGGCGCGGTGGATATCGAGGCGAACGGGCAACGTTATTCGAATCTCGGTTCGCGTGACAGCGTGTTCGAAGATGCCGCGCCGACTGCGCTTTACGTGCCGCCCGGCGTGAAGGCAACCGTGCGCGCGAAACGCGATGCGGAGGTGGGCGTGGCCAGCGCGCCCGCGCAAGGTACATTGCCGATTCGCCTGATCGGGCCTGCGCAGATGAAGCGTTCCACGCGCGGTAAAGGCGCGAATACGCGTTACGTCTGCGATATTCTTCCGCAGACCGAAGCGGCGGAATCGCTGCTGGTGGTGGAGGTGCGCACGCCTTCGGGACATTCTTCGAGTTATCCGCCGCACAAGCACGATGCCGATCGCCTGCCGCAGGAAAGCGCGCTGGAAGAGACGTATTACCATCGGCTGAACCCGAGTCAGGGGTTTGCGTTTCAGCGCGTTTATACCGATGCTCGCGATCTCGACGAAACCATGGCGGTTGAGGACCACGATGTGGTGATGGTGCCGCGCGGGTATCACCCGGTCGTCGTGCCGTACGGCTATGACTCGTATTATCTGAACGTGATGGCCGGTCCCACGCGCGAGTGGCATTTCCATAACGATCCCGCGCATGAGTGGATTATCGAGCGGGATGCGAAATAGAAGGATTGACAAGCACGCTGGAATGAAAAAACGCCGCTGAAAAGCGGCGTTTTTTCGTGCGACGATCAGGATGCCTCAACCCAACTGAAACTTCCCCACCAGGCGCTTGAGCACCTTCGCCTGATCGTCGAGCGACTGCGCCGCCGCCGTCGCCTCTTCCACCAGCGCCGCGTTCTGCTGCGTACCCGAATCCATCTGCGAGACCGCGCGGCTGATTTCCTCGATGCCCGCGCGCTGCTCGCTCGAAGCCGCCGAAATCTCGCCGATGATGTCGTTCACGCGCCTCACGGCCTTGACCACTTCCTCCATGGTGCGGCCCGCGTCGGTGGCGAGCGTCGAGCCGTTTTCCACGCGCTCGACCGATGCCGTAATCAGCGTCTTGATCTCCTTGGCCGCCGCCGCGCTGCGCTGCGCCAGATTGCGCACTTCGCCCGCGACCACCGAGAACCCGCGCCCTTCCTCGCCCGCACGCGCCGCTTCCACGGCCGCGTTCAGCGCCAGAATATTGGTCTGGAACGCGATGCCCTCGATCACGCCGATGATGTCCGCGATACTCTTCGCGCTCTCGTTGATCTGGCTCATCGTGTTGACCACGCGGCCCACCACCGTGCCGCCCTTTTCCGCGATCTGCGATGCGTTGCCCGCCAGCGTGCTGGCCTGCTGCGCGTTTTCGGCGTTCAGGCGCACGGTCGAGGTCAGTTGCTCCATGCTGCTCGCCGTGCGTTCGAGCGCGACGGCCTGCTCCTCAGTGCGATGCGAGAGATCGAGATTGCCGGTCGAGATCTGGCTCGATGCGCTGGCGATGGCCTCGGCGCTCGCGGCGATTTCGGCGACCGTGGTCGAGAGTCCGGTCTGCATGTCGCGCAGCGCGCCGAGCATGCTGGAAGCGTCGCGCGCATGCACGCTCACCGGCTGCGCGAGGTCGCCCGAAGCGATGCGCGCGGCAATCGCCTTGGCATGCGCCGGCTCGCCGCCGAGTTGCCGCGCGATGCGCCGCACGACCCATTCGCTCACCACGAACGCGAGCACGAAAAGCCCAACCGTCGCCACGGCGATCATCACGAACGACGATTTGTAGATGAACGCCGATTTCGCAATCGTTGCCTTCGCAGCCGCCCCGCGCTGCTCGACGATCTGATCGACGAGCGTTTCGAGCTTGCCGGTTTCGACCAGCAGCGACACATCCTGCGTGCCGACCTGCCAGCTCATCTGCGAAAGATCGAGCGGTTGCGCCTTCACGAGCGTCACGAAATCGCGCAGATGGCCGCTCCAGGTTTGCGCCGCCGTCGCGAACTGCTTTTGCTGCGCGAGCGCGTCGCTGCCCGATTGCGCGGCGTACTGATTGAGCGCCTGCATTTCGGTCACCAGCGTGCCGAGGTCTTTTTCGATGTCCTGACCGAGTTCGTCGCGCTCTTTCGCCGTGGTGGCCGTGAGCAGCATTTTCTGCGCGCGGCTCGCGCGCAGAACATGGCCGCGCGCTTCCTCGGCGGCGCGGCTGGCGACATGGCCCTGATCGTAGATCGACTGGGTGGAATCGTTGAGCCGGCTGATCTGCGCAAGTGAAAACGCGCCAATCACCAGCGTGCCGATCAGCACGACCGCGAACGCGGTGCGCAGCATCGACTTGACCGACAGTTTGCTGCTTTCCCCCGCTGTGCCGCGCTTGCGCCGGCGTGATGCGCCTGCAGCGCCTGGTCCTGCTGCCCCATCCACTTCCGGCACGAAACCCGCGTGCAGGCTCGCCTCTTTGATTGCTCTCATCTTCGGTCTGTCCCCGTGCAAAGCCGTTGGCCTGCCTTGGCGCTTTTGGCGCCGCGGCAGATTTGTTGCAAGGCTGTCGCTGCTTTTGTTGTCCGGCGTCACGCCGCCATCGGTCAGATGGCCGTCGATGAAATCATGCGCACTGCGTAACGCCTCAACTCCGGTCAACGGCATGGCGTTGCGCAATCTTTAGTCGTGCGCTAACCCAATCCGCGTTCCGGCCCCGTAGCCCGACGTGCGCGGGATCCTTGCCGCGCACAGGTATCACCGGGTTATACCCGGCCAAAATCGGCGATCAAAAAAAGCGCAGCGCTTTAGAGACAAAAATCGACAAATCGCGCGCGCCCGTCAGCACCGTGCGGCAAGCCGTCGCAGCGACAAGCGCGGGTTGCACCTTCATCGCCATGTCCGATTCGCGACAAATGTTGTCAGGACGATTCGCTCAAGACACATTACACTGCGCTTCATAACTCCTATACATGACAACGTCACGCCATCGCCGTCGTCCGCTGGCTCACTAGCGGCGCGGCGCCCGCGTGCGGCTCCTCTGCTTATCGACATCATGGAAACCAGCATCGACAAGCGCGCCGTGTCCGGCGCCGCCCCTGCGTCCGCGCAATCCGCGCCGACGCCTGCCGCCTCCGGCGCGCAGCGCACCGTCTACTCCGTACTCGGCGCGATCAGCTTTTCGCATTTGCTCAACGACATGATCCAGTCGTTGATCCTGGCCATCTATCCGATGCTCAAGGACAACTTCTCGCTGTCGTTCACGCAGATCGGCCTGATTACGCTCACCTACCAGATCACGGCCTCGATGCTGCAGCCGCTGGTCGGCGTCTATACCGACAAAAAGCCGATGCCGTACTCGCTGCCCGTCGGCATGGGCTTTACGCTCTGCGGTCTGCTGCTGATGTCGGTGGCGCCCAGCTTTGGCGTGCTGCTGGTCGCCGCCGCGCTGGTGGGTTGCGGCTCGTCGGTGTTTCACCCGGAATCGTCGCGGGTGGCGCGCATGGCGTCGGGCGGCAAGCACGGTCTCGCGCAATCGCTCTTTCAGGTGGGCGGCAACGCGGGTTCGTCGCTCGGGCCGCTGCTCGCCGCTGCGATCATCATTCCGCACGGTCAGCGCAGCATCGCGTGGTTCTCGGTGGCCGCGCTCGTGGCGATCTTCGTGCTCACGCAGATCGGCCGCTGGTACAAGGCGCATCCGAATCTGAAGAAAAAGCGCGCCGAGGCGCCGCAAGTCGCGCTCTCGCGTGGCCGCGTGGCGATGGCCATCAGCATTCTGGTGCTGCTGGTGTTCTCGAAGTACTTCTATCTCGCCAGCATCAACAGCTATTTCACCTTCTATCTGATCGACCGCTTCCATCTGCCGGTGCAGACGGCCCAGGTGCATCTGTTCGTGTTCCTTGCAGCGGTGGCGGCGGGCACGATCATCGGCGGGCCGGTGGGCGACCGTATCGGCCGTAAATATGTGATCTGGGGTTCGATCCTGGGCGTCGCGCCGTTCACGCTGCTGCTGCCCTACGCGAACCTGTTCTGGACCAGCGTGCTGACGGTGATCATCGGCGTGGTGCTGGCGTCGGCGTTCTCGGCGATCCTGGTGTACGCGCAGGAATTGATTCCGGGCAAGGTGGGCATGGTCGCGGGTCTGTTCTTCGGCTTCGCGTTCGGTCTGGGCGGCATCGGCGCGGCCGTGCTCGGCCAGCTCGCGGATGCCACCAGCATCGGCTTCGTCTACAAGGTCTGCTCGTTCCTGCCGTTGATCGGCATCCTCACGGTGTTCCTGCCGAACGTCGAGCGAAAACAGCCGAAGAAAGCGGCTTGACGCTTGAGCGTTAAACGGCAAAACGGCCGGCTGCCCTGCGGGGCGCCGGCCGTTTTTCATGGCGCACGCGCGGAGTCTTTAACACCGCCTTGAACATTCAGCCGCTTCGTACCAGGCTTGAACCACGTCGCCGCACAACGAGCATGGCGACGACCTTCGAGACGTCCGCGCGAGGTGCGCCATGCAACTGTCCACCGTCGATATCGTCAAGCCTGAGAACACCAACTTCATTCTCGGCCAGTCGCATTTCATCAAAACCGTCGAAGATCTGCACGAAGCGCTGTTCGGCGCGGTGCCCGGCCTCGCCTTCGGGCTGGCGTTCTGCGAAGCGTCGGGCAAGCGGCTGGTGCGGCGCTCGGGCACAAACGACGCGCTCGTGACGATGGCCACGGACAACGCACTGCGCATTGCCGCGGGCCACAGCTTCACCGTCTTTCTCGGCGATGGGTTTTTCCCCGTCAACGTGCTCAACGCCGTCAAGGCGGTGCCCGAGGTGTGCCGCATCTTCTGCGCCACAGCAAATCCCACGCAGGTGCTGATCGCCGAAACGGATCAGGGACGCGGCATCGTCGGCGTGGTGGATGGCGCACCGCCGCTCGGCGTCGAAACCGATGACGATGTGCGCTGGCGCAAGGATCTGCTGCGCGCCATCGGCTACAAGGCGTGATGCCGATGACGGTGCTCGACACTCGAACGCTCTGGCCCGCGCTGCGCGCCCAGACGCGCCACGCCCTGCAATGCGGCGCACTGCAGCCGATCGAAACCGCGCTCACGCATCTCGATGAGGACGGCGTGCGCTTCGCCGTGCGCCAGGTGTCGAGCCTTGCGCGCAAGGAAGCGGCGCGGCGCACGGATGCGTCCACGGCGAGCGCGCCGAACACGCCACGCCGCAATCCCTTTTTGCCTTACGAAACCGATCTATGCGTCGGCGACATCTCGCCAACCCACGTCGCGCTGCTCAACAAGTACAACGTGATCGACGATCATCTGCTGATTGTCACGCGCCGCTTCGTGCCGCAAACCGCGCTGCTCGATCAGGCCGATTTCGCGGCTCTGCTCGTGGCGCTTCGTGGCCGCGATGCGCTCGGCTTCTACAACGGCGGCGAGGAAGCTGGCGCGAGCCAGGCGCATAAACATCTGCAAGCGGTGCCTTTGCCGCTCGACGATTCGGGTTTCAGGGCGCCAATCGAAGCGTTATTTAATTCGGCATCCGTAGCAAATAATTCGGTTGCCTTGCCTTTCAAACATGCGTTCGCATCGCTCGATCTCATGGCGAACGATGCCGGACACGCCGCGTTCACGTGCTATCGCGCGTTGCTGCACGCAGCAGGCATCGGCGCAATCGATGTAGACGGTCTCGCGCACCAGAGCGCGCCGTACAACCTGCTGGTCACGCGCCGCTGGATGCTGGTCGTGCCGCGCTCGGCTGAACGTGTCGAAGGCATTTCGCTGAACGCGCTGGGTTTCGCCAGATCGCTATTCGTGCGCGACGCGCAGCAACTCGCAACACTCGCGCAGATCGGGCCGATGACGGCGCTTTCGCGCGTCGCCCAGCCGCTACGCTGAGGCACGCGTTCAGCCCACGCCCAGCCAGTCGCGCGCCACGTCTTCGCGTTGCGCGAGTTGCGCTGGCGTGCCGTCGAACACGATGCGCCCATGTCCCATCACCGCGATGCGATCCGCCAGTTGCGGCGCGAGCGCAAGACGCTGCTCGATCAGCAGCACGGCCACACCGCGTTCGCGCAGCGTGCGCAGACACGCGCCGACGCGCGCGGCCATCGGCGCCGACAAGCCCTCGGCGGGTTCATCGACGATCAGCAACGCGGGATTGCCCAGCAGTGCGCGCGCCAGCGCCAGCATCTGCTGTTCACCGCCCGAGAGCACGCCCGCGCGCGCGGCGCGGCGCTCGCGCAGGATCGGGAACAGCGTGTGGGCGTCGGCGAGCGTGAAGCGCGTGGCTTCGCGGCGCTTCGTCATGCCCAGCCGCAGGTTGTCGTCGACGCTCAAGGTCGGGAAGATGTCGCGCTGCTCCGCCACGTAGCCCAGGCCCGCGCGCGCGACTTCGAAGGTGCGCAGCGGCGCGAGATCGGTGCCCGCGAAACGGCGCGTGCCGTCGGCGGCGACCATCGACATCAGCGCCTTGGCAAAGGTCGATCGGCCCGACCCGTTGCGCCCCGCCAGCGCCACCACTTCGCCCGCGCCGATGCGCAGATCGACGCCATGCAGCACCTGGCTCGCGCCGTACCACGCGCGCAGATTTGCGACTTCGAGCAGCGGATGCATCGTGCCGGATTCAGGCATCGGGCGACTCCGGATTCGCGCCGAAATAGGCCTCGCGCACGGCGGCATCGGCGCGAATGGCATCGGGCGTGCCAGTGGCGATCACGCGACCCTGCGCAAGCACGGAGACGCGATCGGCCAGACCGAACACCGCGTCCATGTCGTGCTCGATCAGCAGCACGGTTCTGCCCGCCGTCATCGTGCGGATCAGGTCGATGGCGCGCGCGGCTTCGGCGCGGTTCATACCCGCCGTGGGTTCGTCGAGCAGCAAGGTGTGCGCGCCGCCCGCGAGCGCGAGGCCCAGGTCGAGCGCGCGTTGCTGGGCGTAGCTCAGCGTCGCCGCAGCGCGATCGGCCACGTGGGCGAGATCGAGTGCGTCGAGTAGTTCCGCGGCGCGGCGATCGGCGCGTGTGGAGCCTGACCAGCGCGCGGCGAAACCCGCTACGCCGGTGAGCGAAGCCAGCACCGCGCAACGCAGGTTATCGCGCACCGTGAGGCCCGCGAACACGCTCGTGGTCTGGAAGCTGCGCGCGAGGCCGCGTCGGGCGCGCGCAGGCGGCGCGAGGCGCGTGACATCCTTGCCACGCAAGGCAATGCGCCCCGCACTCGCGCGGCGCTCGCCGGCGATCAGGCTGAAGAGTGTCGATTTGCCCGCGCCGTTCGGGCCGATCAGCGCGTGGCGCTCGCTGGTCAGCACGTCGAGATCGACGCCTTGCAGAACGCGCGTCGCGCCAAAGCGCTTTTCGATACCGCGAAGCTGGAGTGCAGGCGTCGTCATGCGGCCGCCTTTTGCGCGTCGGCGAGCGAACGGGCGGCGCGGTGCGCCCGGCGCGTCAACCCTATCGCCGCGATCGACAAGACGACGATGGCCGCGGCGAGCGCCGCCGATGCGCGCGGAGAAAGCGCGACGAGCCATGCCGCCGGATCGTCGTCGCCGAAACGCAGCGCGTAAGCCCACTGCACCGCCAGCACGAGTGCGAGCGTTCCGCATGCCGTTGCGAGCGCAACCATCGTCCAGTGCGTGCGGCAGCGGCGCCAGCCGTGTTGCGCGAGCGTCGCGCGCTGACGCGCCACCACACCCGCGAGTCCATCCGGCGCCGTCAACACCACGACGATAAAAAAGAGCCCCACGTAAAGCATCCACGCGCGCGAGACGCTCGCCACGCCCACGCTGAAGGCCACCCAGACGAGCGCGCCCAGCACAGGGCCGAAGAACGACGACGCGCCGCCCGTCATCGTCGCGATCAGCACGGCGGCGGAGCGCGTCATGCCCACGCTCTCCGCAGCGGCCAGTTCGACATTGATGAGCGCAAGCGTGCCCGCCACGCCCGCGAAGCAGGCGCCCAGCACGATCATCGTGGCCCGCACGCGCGCAGGCGACGCGCCCAGTGCGGCGCAGCGCAGCGGGTTGTCGCGCACGGCGTTGGCGAGGCGCGCATAAGGCGTGCGCGAGATCGCGTAGATTGCGGCGCTCGCCGCGAGACACCAGACGGCGATCACGCAGTACGCCTGGCGATCCGGGCCGAAGGTCCAGCCGAAGATGGCTGGGCCGCTCGCGCGATCGATGCCCACACCGGCTTCGCCGCCGAACCAGTCGGGCAGCGCCCACGCGGCGGCGGCCACGAGTTCGCCAAGGCCGAGCGTGATCATCGCGAAGGCCGTGCCCGCGCGTCGTGCCGCAACCAGCGCGATCAATGCGCCGACCGCCGCGCCCGCCGCACCGCCGATGATCGGCAAAAGCGGCAAAGGCAGGCCGACATGGTTGAAGACCTGCGCCGCCGCCAGCGCGCCCAGCCCGGCCGGCGCGGCGTGGCCGAACGAAAGCAGCCCGGTTTCGCCGAGCAGCAGGTTATAGGAGAGCGCGAACACAATCATCGTCGCGGCCTGGGCGAGACACGCGAGCAGCCAGCCTTGCGGCGCGCCAGACGGCGAAAGCCACGCCGATACGAGCGGCGGCACCGCAAGTAACGCCGCCAATGCGAGCCATGACGCGCGCGTGCTGTTTTTGAGGCTGGCCATGGCGCTTCAGGCGTCCTCGCCACGCTGTCCGAGCAGCCCTTGCGGGCGCACGGCCAGCATCGCGACCATCAGCAGATACGGCAGCAGCGGCGCGATCTGCGCGAGCGTGAGCGCGCTCCAGGCGGGCGCGATCGTCACGCCGAGCCGCGTGGCCAGCGCCCCGAACGACACATCGCTCGCCACCGCGAAGGTCTGCAGCCAGCCCACTGCGAGCGACGCGAGCAGCGCGCCGCCCAGCGAACCGAGCCCGCCCGTCACCACCACCACGAAGATGATCGAGCCGACCGATTCGGCCATCGCCGGTTCGACGACGAAGAGCGGCGCGGCCACTGCGCCTGCCAGCGCCGCGAGCGCGGTGCCGAGCGCGAACACCAGCGTCTGCACGCGCGGCACGTTATGGCCGAGCGCTTCCACGGCCTGGGCATGCGTGAGCGCGGCGCGCACCACCAGCCCCGTGCGCGAGACGCGCAGCGCGGCGAAGATCAGCGCGAACATCGCCACGGCCACGGCCATCGTGAAAGCGCGATAACGCGAAAACGCCGCGCCGCCGTAGGTGAACAGCGCACCGTCGAGCCAGCCAGGCACGGCCGCGGCGAGCGGCTGAAGCCCCCAGCCCAGCTTGACCAGTTCGCCGATCGCCCACGCCGCGCCGAAGGTCAGCAGCAGCGCATTGAGCGGCCCGCCCGGTCGCGCGCGCCGCAGCAGCGCCACCTCGAACACGGCGCCCGCGAGTCCCGCCAGCAGCGGCGCGAGCACCAGCGCCCAGCCAAAACCGAAGCTCCCCGCGAGCGTCACGCCCAGATACGCGCCGAGCATGTAGAAGCTCGCATGCGCGAAGTTGAGCACGCCGAGCATGCTGAAGATCAGCGTCAGTCCGGCGGACAGCATGAACAGCAGCAAGCCGTAGCTCGCGCCGTTGAGCGTATCGATAACGAAGGCCTGCACGGGCAGCAACCGGAACGCGTCAGCCGTCCGTGGCGGCAAGCGCGAGCGGCGCAAGCGCGAGCGGCGCAAGCGCGGCGCGCAACGCTTCGGGCAGCGCGCTCACCGGCCGGCGCGTTTCGCGATCGACATAGACGTGCACGAAATGCCCCTGCGCAGCGGGCGTGCTTTCGCCTTCGCGAAAGAGACCCACCTCGTAGCGCACGCTCGACGAACCCAGACGCGCCACGCGCAAACCCGCTTCGACACGCTCCGGAAACACCAGCGGCGCGAAGTAGTTGCACTGGGTCTCGACCACCAGCCCGATCGTCTGGCCATGCTCGACATCGAGCGCGCCGGCACGGATCAGGTACTCGTTCACGACGGTGTCGAAGTAGCTGTAATAGACGACGTTGTTGACGTGGCCGTAGACGTCGTTATCCATCCAGCGCGTGGTGATGGACAGGAAGTGGCGATAGTCGGAGCGGGCAATGGCGACGGGTCGGTTCATCGGATCGTAGGGACGAAGTTCAGAAAGAGAATCGAGGCAGACCGGGCAGACGAAGGCGCGCGTAATTCGTCAGTAAATGCAGCGGCGCTCAGTCGCCGGGACGCTCGACGAATTCGAACGGCAGGCCGCGTCGGCGCATCCACTCACCGAGCGCCTGCCCCGTGCCCGCGCGCCAGGGACGCAGCTTCGCGGGCTCGACAAGACGGTATTCCAGCAGTTCGGGCGACAGCGACACCGTGCCCGACGCCTTCACGTGATACGCAATGATCAGTTCGTTCTTGCGGATGAACTCATAAACGCCGATCAACTCGACGCTCTGCGCGTGCAGCGCGGTTTCTTCCAGCACTTCGCGGGCGATGCCCTCTTCCGGCGTCTCGCCGTTTTCGAGGAAACCCGTGATCAGCGCGAACATGCCTTCCGGCCAGGCGGCGTTGCGCGCCAGCAGGATGCGCCCTTCATATTCGACGATGGCCGCCACGACCGGCAGCGGATTGTTCCAGTGCACGTAGGCGCAGACGGTATCGGGACAGGCCAGGCGCACACGGCCGCCCTCGTGGGCGGGGTCGGCGCGCTCGACGAGACGCGAGGCGCAGCGCGGGCAAAACTGATAATCGCTCATGGATCGATGGAAGGCGCAAAAAAGCACGAAGCGGCTATTTTAGTGCGCTATCGATGACAGCGTGCGAGCGCGAGTTTTCAGGGGCGCAATCGTGCGTTGCCGCGTAACGTCGAAGCCTGACATTTGTTGACGTCTCGAATGTGCACCGTCGCGAAATGCCCAGCGTTATCGGCGAGGCAACAACGCCTGAATTCGCTGGATTACCTCAACGCATCATGCTTTCGAAGAAACTGTTTGGCATCCTTATTATTTCCCTGGCATCGTGCATGTCGCTCGCCCATGCGGACGCGCCTGCAAAGCCGTTCGATTACGCCACGGGCAGCAGCAGCCTGTTTGCGGGCCCTTACGCGGGTTTCAAGGTCGGCGCGAATATCTCGAATGCTTCGGGCGCGGTCAACAAACCGACGCACACTACCCTGTTCCCGGGCCTGACGCTAGGCTACGGTGTCGATGTCGGTTCGCTGATGATCGGCGCCGAAGCCTTCGCCGATTTCCATCACGGTTCCGCGACCTTCAAGGACGGCGGTGTCGACGCGAAGATCGGCATGCCGATCGGCCGGATCATGCCGTATGCGCGCGCGGGCTTCACGGTCGACTGGCCTTCCACGCGTCCGCACTGGGGTCTGGGCGCGGAATACGCCGTCACGCGCAATCTTGGCGTGGCCGCGGAATGGACGGCGGATCACGCCAGTTCGAAAAACACGAGCTGGAATAACAACAGCTTCACGGTGGGCGTCCACTACTACTTCCGTTAAGCGCAAAAAGCCGTCCTTCGCGGGACGGCTTTTCCGGGTGCGCCGGTTCGTGGGCCTTATTGGACTTATCGAACTTGTTGGCCCGATCGCACCGTGCGCCACACCAGCCCCGCCGCGCCCGCCACCAGCGTCAGCGCCGCCAGCCACAAGGATGGCGAAAACGATCCGCTCGACGCAGCAAGCGGCGCGGCTACCAGCGGCCCGAGAATCTGGCCGATTCCATACGCGCCCGTCGCGTAACCCATCAGCGCGGCGGCATGATCGCCACGCATGATGCGCGCTTCGCGCATCGCGAACAGCGTGATCGCCGTGAACGGCAAACCGATCAGCACGCTGCCGAGCGAAAAACCCAGCGCATTCGGCCAGACGATGCCCGACGCAATGCCAAGCGCCTGCAGCACATAGCACGCGGCGAGCAGCAAGCGGTTGTCCCAATGCAGCGGCAAACGCGCCGCACACAACGCCCCGACGATCAGCGCCGCACCGAACATCGGCCAGAACAGGTCGGGCCAGATCGATCCCGGCAACGCATGGCGGGCGATCACCGGCAGGAAGGTCGCCGTGATGATGTAGCCGAAACCGGGCACGCCATAGAGCGCGACGAGCCAGAAGGCATCGGCGCGACTTGCCCGGGTGCTGCTCTGCGCGCTCGCCGGGTTTGCCGTTGCCGCGGCAGCAGGCGCGACCGGCGGCGTTTCGACGAACACCGGCCAGACGATCGCGACGATCAGCGCGCACACGAGTCCGAAGCCGATCCATCCTGCCCGCGCGCCCAGGCCGCCAGCCGCGCTGACCAGCAAACCCGTCGCCACGATACCCACGCCAGGCCCCGTGTAGATCACGCCGCTCCACGCATGCGCGCCGAGTTGCGTAAGCCGCCGCAAGCCCCATTGCGACGCGAACACGAAGGTCGCCGCGCTCACCGCGCCAGCCACGAAACGCACGATCGCCCAGAGCCAGAACTGCTGCGTCACGCCCATGACGACGGTGAGCAGCGCCGTCGCCACCAGCCCGGCGCGCACCACTCGCGCCGGTGCGAAGCGCAGCGCCGCACACCCCATCGCGCCGACGAAATAGCCCGCGTAATTCAGCGACGCCAGCCAGCTGCCGTGGCGCAAGTCCAGTCCGCCGCCATGCAGCATCAGCGGCAGCAGCGGCGTGAACGCAAAGCGCCCGATGCCGAGCGCCGCCGCCAGCGTCAGCATGCAGGCCAGCGCGGCGCGGCGCGCCTCGTGGGGACGGTGCTGCGGGTGCGTCAGCGGCGCATCCGAAGCGCTGGGTCGAGCGTTCACGTCAGAAGCAGCGTTAGTCATGATCGGCGATTCAAACAGGGACAAATACAGGGACAAAACAGAGGATGAGCGGCATCGCGCACGACACCGTTCCGATCATCTTAGTCAAGCCAACCGTTCACGAAAAATGAATTATGATGATCCAATCCATCCCGAGGAGAGAATCATGGATCTGGCCGCGCTGGCGATCTTCCGTGCCGTGGTGCGCGAAAACGGCGTGACGCGCGCCGCCGCCAAGCTCAACCGCGTGCAGTCGAACGTCACCACGCGCATCAAGCAGCTAGAAGAACAGCTTGGCACGCCGCTCTTTACGCGCGATGGCCGCCGGCTCGTACTCACGCCCGCGGGCGAAACGCTGCTGCCCTACGCCGAACGCCTGCTCGCGCTCGCCGATGAAGCGCGCCACGCGCTCAAGGCCGGGCGTCCGTCCGGGCGGCTGCGCCTGGGCACGATGGAAAGCGTCGCGGCAAGCCGCCTGCCTGGCGTGCTGGCGCGCTATCACCAGAGCTGGCCCGAGGTTACGCTCGAACTCGAAACCGGTACGACTGGGTGTCTGATCGAGCGTCTGCGCGAATTCGAAGTCGATGCCGCGCTGATCGCCACGCCGCTGGCCGGTACGCCCGACGCCGAGGTGTTCGAATGCGTGCCGGTCTATCGCGAGGAACTGGTGATGATCACGCCGCGCGGGCATCGGCCGATCCGCCAGCCCGGCGATGTCGCGCTGTCGACGCTAGTGGCGTTCGAGCGCGGCTGCGCGTATCGCAGCTACGTGGAGGCGTGGTATCTGGAGCACGGCATCCGGCCCACGCGCGTGCTGGAGCTGGCGTCGTATCACGCGATCGTCGCCTGCGTGGCGGCGGGCGCGGGTGTGGCGGTCGCGCCGCGTTCGGTGCTCGATCTGCAACGCAGCGCCGACGACATCACGATTCATTCGCTCGGCAAGCTTGGCCGTATCGATACCTTGCTCGTGTGGCGGCGCGGGCATTTTTCGCCGGCGCTCGATGCGCTGAAATCGGCGCTGCTGGAACACGCCAGCCGCGAAACGCCCGCGCCGGCCGACATCGCCACGGCATGAGCGCCCGGCGCGCCAAACAAAAAGGGCCGCTCTTTCGAGCAGCCCTTTTCTAACGGCAAGTCTGAGCGCTTACAGCTTCGCTTCGACCCAGCCCTTCACGCCTGCGAGCGCGCCCGGCAGGTTCGCCGGTTCCGTGCCACCAGCCTGCGCCATGTCCGGACGGCCACCGCCCTTGCCGCCCACCTGCTGGGCAACGAAGTTCACCAGTTCGCCGGCCTTGACCTTCTTGCTGGCCTCGGCGGTCACGCCTGCGATCAGGCTGACCTTGCCGCCTTCGACGGCCGCCAGCACGATCGCCGCGCTCTTGAGCTTGTCCTTAAGCTTGTCGACGGTTTCGCGCAGCGTCTTGGAATCTGCGCCTTCGAGCGTGGCGGCGAGCACGTGCACGCCGTTCACTTCGATGGCCTGGCCGGCGAGCTCGTCGCCCTGGCTCGACGCCATCTTCGACTTGAGCGCGCCCAGTTCCTTCTCCAGCGCCTTGACCTGATCCTGCACCTGGCCGATGCGTTGCGTCAGTTCCGAAGGCTGAGCCTTCAGCGCCGCGGCCGCTGCGTTGATGCGCGCGTCGAGGTCCTGCACGAAGCGCACGGCGTTATCGCCCGTGATCGCCTCCACGCGGCGGATGCCCGCTGCCACGCCGCCTTCCATCACGATCTTGAACAGACCGATGTCGCCGCTGCGATGCACGTGCGTGCCGCCGCAGAGTTCGCGCGAGAAGCCGAGGTCCAGCACGCGCACTTCGTCGCCGTACTTTTCGCCGAACAGCGCCATGGCGCCGCCCTTCACCGCGTCGTCGTAGGACATCACGCGCACGATGCCCGGCGCGTTGGCCAGCACTTCCGCGTTGACGATCTGTTCGACGCGACGGATTTCGTCGTCGGTCATCGGCGCGTTGTGGGCGAAGTCGAAGCGGGTCTTGTCCGCGTCGACGAGCGAGCCCTTCTGCTGCACGTGCGCGCCCAGCACTTCACGCAGCGCCTTGTGCATCAGGTGGGTCGCCGAGTGGTTGCGCTGCGTGCGGGCGCGGCGCACCGCGTCGATTTCCGCCTTCACGACGTCGCCCACCTTGAGCGTGCCTTGTTCCAGCGTGCCGTGGTGACCCGAAACGTCGGCTTGAACCTTGAGCGTGTCGGCGACGGCGAAGCGGATGCTCGCGTTCGAGATCACGCCCTGGTCGCCCACCTGGCCGCCCGATTCCGCGTAGAACGGCGTGTGGTCGAGCACGACCACGGCGTCCTGGCCGGCCTTCACTTCGTTGACCGATGCGCCGTCAACGTAAAGCGCGACCACCTTGGCATCGTCGAAAGCGATTTCTTCGTAGCCGTGGAACGTGGTCTTCGCGCCCGAGTATTCGAGGCCCGCGGCCATCTTGAACTTGCCGGCCGCACGCGCCTGTTCGCGCTGGCGTGCCATGGCTTCGTCGAAGGCCGCTTCGTCGACCGTGACGTTACGCTCGCGGCAGACGTCGGCGGTAAGGTCGAGCGGGAAGCCGTAGGTGTCGTGCAGCTTGAATGCGAGTTCGCCGTCGAGCGTCTTGCCGCCCTTCGAATCGAGATCGGCCAGCGCGGCGTCGAGAATCGACATGCCGTGTTCGATGGTTTCGAAGAAGCGCTCTTCTTCCTGACGCAGAACGTCCGTCACGCGTTGCTGCGCTTCGGTCAGTTCCGGGTAAGCCGCGCCCATTTCCGCGACCAGATCGTTCACCAGCTTGTGGAAGAACGAACCCTTCTTGCCGAGCTTGTAACCGTGGCGGATCGCGCGGCGCACGATACGGCGCAGCACGTAGCCGCGGCCTTCGTTGCCCGGAATCACGCCGTCGACGATCAGGAACGAGCAAGCGCGGATGTGATCGGCGATCACCTTCAACGAGTTGTTTTCCAGATCGCTGATGCCGGTTTCGCGCGCAGCGGCCTTGATCAGGTTCTGGAACAGGTCGATTTCGTAGTTGCTGTGCACGTGCTGCAGCACGGCGGCCAGACGCTCCAGACCCATGCCCGTGTCGACGCACTGCTTGGGCAGCGGCGTCATGTTGCCTTGCGCATCACGGTTGAACTGCATGAACACGAGATTCCAGATCTCGATGAAGCGGTCGCCGTCTTCTTCAGGCGAGCCCGGAGGGCCGCCCCAGATTTCCGGGCCGTGGTCGTAGAACACTTCCGAGCACGGACCGCAGGGGCCGGTGTCGGCCATCTGCCAGAAATTGTCCGACGCGTAACGCGAGCCCTTGTTGTCGCCGATGCGGATGATGCGCTCGACCGGCACGCCGATTTCCTTCGCCCAGATGTCGAACGCTTCGTCGTCTTCCTGATAGACCGTGACCGTGAGCTTGTCCGCGGGCAGCGCGTAGACCTTGGTCAGCAGTTCCCAGCAGTAGTGGATCGCGTCGCGCTTGAAGTAGTCGCCGAACGAGAAGTTGCCGAGCATCTCGAAGAACGTGTGGTGGCGCGCGGTGTAGCCGACGTTTTCGAGGTCGTTGTGCTTGCCGCCTGCGCGCACGCTGCGCTGCGCGGTCGTGGCGCGCGAGTACGGGCGCGATTCGGCGCCGAGGAACACGTCCTTGAACTGCACCATGCCCGAATTGGTAAAGAGCAAGGTGGGGTCGTTGCCCGGCACGAGGCTCGACGAGCGCACGATCGTGTGGCCCTTCGACTCGAAGAACTTGAGGAATTTCTCGCGGATTTCGGAGGCTTTCATGGCGTGCTGTATTTACCTTCGGGGCGTCAGTGCTGAATCTTGTTTGAACACGGAAACGCGCAGTTTCCGTGATGCTGAATCGAACGATTATACGGGATCGCCGCACGCTCGCGGCGGCCCGCTCGGCGCGGTTGGCGCGCTTGCGACAGCGGCCTGTCACGGATCATCTTCGGCACGCCAGGTTCCGCTGTGCGAAACCTTGTACCGAAATTTACCATGCAGCGTGCGGATCGCTTAAGATGGGCCTCAACCGGCCGCCGGCATCGGCGAGTCCTACGTAAAACGACATTGGAAGACATCGCATGGGCGCTCTGAGCCACATCCGCGTACTCGATCTCACCCGCGTCCTTGCCGGGCCGTGGTGCGCGCAGACTCTCGCCGATTTCGGCGCCGACGTGATCAAGGTGGAGCGCCCGGGCGCCGGCGACGACACGCGCCACTGGGGGCCGCCGTACCTGAAAACGCCCGCTGGCGAAGATACGGCGGAAGCCGCGTATTACCTCGCGGCGAACCGCAACAAGCGCTCGGTGAGCGTCGATATCGCCACGCCCGAAGGCCAGCGCATCGTGCGCGAACTGGCCGCGCAAAGCGACGTCGTGCTGGAGAACTACAAGGCCGGGCAGCTCAAAAAGTACGGGCTCGATTACGACTCGCTGCGCGAAGTGAAGCCCGACATCGTCTACTGCTCGGTGACGGGCTTCGGCCAGACCGGCCCGTATGCGTCGCGTGCCGGTTACGACTTCATCGTGCAGGGCATGGGCGGCTTCATGAGCATCACCGGCGAGCGCGACGCCCTGCCCGGCGGCGGCCCGCAGAAGGCGGGCGTGGCGATCGCCGATCTGATGACCGGCATGTACGCGACCGTCGCCGTCCTCACGGCGCTCACGCATCGCGACCGCACGGGCGCGGGCCAGTACATCGACATGGCGCTGCTCGACGTGCAGGTGGCGATGCTCGCCAACATGAATTCGAACTTCCTCGCGAGCGGCAATCCGCCCGCGCGCTGGGGCAACGCGCATCCGAATATCGTGCCGTATCAGGCGTTCCAGACCCGCGATAGCTGGATCATTCTGGCGGTGGGCAACGACGGCCAGTTCCGCAAGTTCGTCGAGGTGGCGGGCCGCCCGGATCTCGCCGACGACGTGCGTTTCGCGACCAATCCCGAACGCGTGCGCCATCGCGACACGCTGGTGCCGATCCTCGCGGAGCTGATCCGCGCGCGCAGCAAGGCCGACTGGATCGGCGCGCTGGAGGGCGCAGGCGTGCCGTGCGGGCCGATCAACAATCTCGCCGAAGTGTTTGAAAACGAGCAGGTGATCGCGCGCGAGATGCAGGTGGATGTGCCGCACCCGTCGGGCGGCACGGCGCGGCTGGTGCGCAATCCCATCCGCATGAGCGCGACGCCGCCCACGGTGGCGGGCCATCCGCCGACGCTCGGCGAACATACCGAAGCGGTGCTGCGCGAGGTGCTCGGCTATGACGGCGCGCAGGTGGCGGCGTTGCGCGACAAGGGCGTGGTCTAAGTGACGTAATTCAGTGACGTAATTCAGGCGGCCGCGCCCGCTTTCATCGACATCAGCCAGTCGAAACCCTGTGGCCAGTCGGCCAGGCCGCTTTCCGCGTTGATGTGTCCGCGCGCGCCAATCTCCATCCAGCGGCTGCCCCACGCCTGCGCGCAGCGCTGCGCGAAGGCCACGCCGCCATAGGGATCGTCGCTGCTGGCGACGACGACGCTTGCGAACGGCAGCGCCGCCATCGGCACCGGATCGAACCCTTTGGCGTCGCGCGGGAAGGCGGGGCCATGCGGGTCCGGCAACGCCACCAGCAGCGCGCCGGCCACTTTCGCGCGCGTCGCCGCGCTGGCGTGGCGCGCGGCCCAGTGCGCCACCGTCAGGCAGCCGAGGCTGTGCGCCGCCAGCAGGACGCTGCGCTCGCCGCCCGTCGCCGCCACCTGATCCGCCACCAGCGCCGCCTCCAGCGTCGCGCACCAGGCATCGCAATCCGGCCGCATCCAGTCGGGCATCGACACCCGCTCGAAGCCCGTGTGCCCGGCCTCCCAGCGCGTTTGCCAGTGCCCCGGCCCGGAGTTCATATAGCCCGGCAGGACCAGCACGCGCGGCTCGTTGATCGACATTTGTTCTCCGCCAAAGTGAGCCCGATGCGACACCCCGGCGCCAGGACTGGCGGGAAAGGTCGCGTCAGGTAGAATGGAAGGCACCACCGGCGCCCGGTGCGGCTTCGGCAGGGTCGAGTGTCCATGAACATTCGCCCGCCGACAGGCTGGCCACTTGCACCGCGCCCTCGAACGACTTCCCTTTTCGCATGAATACCGAACGTAAAGACGCCGACCGCACGGACGCGCCTGCGGCATCCAATTTCATCCGCAACATCATCGACGACGACAATCGCTCGGGCAAGTGGGCTCAGCGCGTGGAAACGCGCTTCCCGCCGGAGCCGAACGGCTATCTGCACATCGGCCACGCGAAGAGCATCTGCGTGAACTTCGGCGTCGCACAGCGCTACGACGGCGTTTGCCATCTGCGCTTCGACGACACGAATCCGGAAAAGGAAAGCGTCGAATACGTCAACTCGATCATCGACGCGGTCAGCTGGCTCGGCTTCGAGTGGAAGAAAGAAGAGAAGGAATACCTCTTCTTCGCGAGCGACTACTACGACAAGCTCTACGAATTCGCCGAACTGCTGATCCAGCGCGGCCGTGCATACGTGGACAGCCAGTCGCCGGAAGAGATGCGCGCGAACCGCGGCTCGGCCACGGAAGCGGGCAAGAATTCGCCGTTCCGCGATCGCTCCGTCGATGAAAACCTCGACCTGTTCCGCCGCATGAAGGCCGGCGAGTTCGCGGAAGGCGCGCACGTGCTGCGCGCGAAGATCGACATGGCGGCGCCGAACTTCAATCTGCGCGACCCGGTCATCTACCGCATCCGCTTCGCTCACCACTATCGCACCGGCGACAAGTGGTGCGTGTACCCGATGTACGACTACACGCACTGCATTTCGGACGCGCTGGAAGGCATCACGCATTCGCTGTGCACGCTGGAGTTCGAAGATCACCGTCCGCTGTACGACTGGGTGCTCAACGAACTGGCCGACGCCGGCGTGTTCGCACGTCCGCTGCCGCAACAGATCGAGTTTTCGCGCCTGAACCTCACGTATGCGATCACCAGCAAGCGCAAGCTGCTGCAGCTCGTGACCGAAAAGCACGTGGACGGCTGGGACGATCCGCGTATGCCGACCATCGTCGGCGTGCGTCGTCGCGGCTTTACGCCCGATGCGATCAAGCTGTTCTGCGAGCGTATCGGCGTGACCAAGGTCGATTCGTGGATCGACATGAGCGTGTTCGAAGGCGCGCTGCGCGACGATCTGGACGACAAGGCGCCGCGTGCGACCGCCGTGCTCGATCCGCTCAAGCTGATCGTCGACAACTATCCTGAAGGCCAGTCCGAGCTGTGCAGCGCGCCGGTGCATCCGCATCACCCGGAGCGCGGCAACCGCGAATTCACGTTCTCGCGTGAACTGTGGATCGAGCGCGAAGACTTCCAGGAAACGCCGCCCAAGGGCTATTTCCGTCTGTTCCCGGGCAACAAGGTGCGCCTGAAGTACGGCTTCGTCGTCGAATGCACGGGCGCGGAAAAAGACGCCGACGGCAATATCGTCGCCGTGCACTGCAACTACTTCCCGGACAGCAAATCGGGCACCGAAGGCTCGAGCAACTACAAGGTCAAGGGCACGATCCAGTTCATCAGCGCGGACAACGCCGTGCCGGCCGAAGTGCGTCTCTACGACCGTCTGTTCCGCGAAGAGCAGCCGGACGCAGGCGGCCGCGACTTCCTCGAAGCGCTGAACCCGGATTCGAAGCGCATCGTCCAGGCGTACGTCGAACCGGCCGCGAAAAACGCAGCGCCGGAAGACCGCTATCAGTTCGAGCGTCACGGCTACTTCGTTGCCGACCGCTACGACTCGAAGCCGGGCGCGCCGGTGTTCAACCGCATCGTCGGTCTGCGTGACAGCTGGGGCAAGTAAGCGCCAAATCCGCCCTCACCCGCGTCACCGAAAGTCAAAAAGCCCTGCATTTGCAGGGCTTTTTTCATTGCGCCGCTAGATGCGCTCGTGCAGCGCCGCCAGCGAAAGCGTCGTGTGGAACAGACGCGCGAGACTGCGGCTCGCGTATTGATCGACATCGGCGGGCGCGGTCCAGCGCCACGCGTCCATCTCGGGAATCATCACGCCGTCGTGGCGGCGCGCAAACATCGACACGCACACGCAGCGCGACAGATCGAGTTCGCTTGCCAGCGCCCGCGCGGCAAACAGATGCAGATCCTTGTCGCGCCGATACGCGAAGCGGCCGAGATCGACGAGGCGCGCCGCATCGATGGCGATGCCGGTTTCCTCGACCATCTCGCGCAATGCGCTTTGCGCCGCGGTCTCGTCGGGCTCGCCATGTCCCTTCGGAATATCCCAATGGCCGGTGCCGGTCGCATGGGCGAGCAGCACGCGGCCATGCTCATCGAGCAGCACGATGCCGCAGGAAACAATCTTGCCGTTCACCGCGCTCCTCAATGCTTCTTCTGATAGACCCAGGCGCCCTCGCCGACGCGGCAGAACTGCGGACGCAGCCTCATCGACTGGCCTTTGGCGTTGACGGTCACATCCGAATCGCGGCAGGTCTTGTCGCCATCCTTTTCGGTCTTGACGACCGTGATGACGGCATCGATCTTCACGCCGCTGCGCAGTCCGTCGTTGTTCCAGTTGACCGTCTCGCCGTCCTGCTTCGTGGCGACCGCTTCGCGCACGGCTTGCGCGAGCGAGTTGTAGTCGGCCTGCTTCATCCACGCGGCCGGCGTGTCGTTGAGAAAGCCCAGATTGGCGGCGTGGGCGCTCGATCCGATCGCGAGCAGGCACGCGGCGGCAAGGCCGGACAGAACACGGGGCAATTTCGACATCGAACATTCTCCTTGTAGGGCAACGGTCTGCTATCTCGTCCAACTATCTGAAAAAGAATAGCACGCGCCCTATTTCTGCCTTGGCCATCTGTGCGGCGCGGCGCCACGCACTCCTGGCCTGCCCGCGGCATTTTAGGATTGGTCCGATGGAGCGCCCGACAGCGAAACCCTAATCTTTCACTGTCATCCGCTTAATCGCTCGTAGGACTTATCTGTCATGAGTTACGCCATCGCACTTCAGGTATTCGCGGTCTTGCTGGCCCTGCTCTGCATCGGTCTGATGGCGCTGATCGCCCACCATACGCACACGCCGCAAACGGATCACGCTAGCGAAGCCTTCGCGATCCGTTTCGATAACGCGCCGCGCTGGCCCGAAACCGTGATGCGCGGCGGTGCGCTGTGCCTGCTGATTTCCTTCGTGATCCTGACCGCCACCTGTCTTCTGATCGCGGGCAATTGAAGCGCGAGATCTCACGCTTCAAGCGCCTCAATCGCTCCACTACGCTTCAATGCGCCGCCGGTTGCCAGCCATCGGTGAGCGTGCCCAGAAACGCAATCACATCCTTGATTTCCGCATCGGTATAAACCGGCGCATCGCCGCGCTTGCGATCGAACGGCGCGTCGGTATTGAGATTGGTCCAGTACTGGCGCGGCAGATCGTCGAACTTGTTCACCTTGCCCTTCACCACCGGATAGAACTCTTCCGGGTTCGTATCGCGACGCGAATAAAAACGCATCACGTCTTCCAGCGAGTGATAAATGCCGTTGTGAAAGAACGTTTTCTTCAGCGCGATATTGCGCAGCGTCGGCGTGCGGAACAGGCCGCAAAATTCATCGCGATGACCGAGATCCGTGCGCTCGGGACCGCACGCGCCCAGATCGAAAAAGCGCGGATCGTGATTCACGGCAAGCGCGCGATTGCGCGGCACGCCCACGGCGATCAAACCGAAATCGCTGAACTGCGGCGGCGAACCGTCTTTCGCGCGCTGGCTGATATGGCAACTCGCGCAATTGCCCTTCGTCTCGTCGTTGAAGAGTTGCAGCCCGCGCAGTTCGGCGGACGTGAGCGTGGCCTTGCCCGCGAGGTACGCGTCGTACTTGCTCGAATACGGATAGAACACGTCCGGCGCCTGCTCGAAGGTTTCGAGCGACTTCAGCACGGCCTTGAAGGTGGCGTCCTCGTCGTCGAAGATGTGCTCGCCGAAGGCCTCGCGAAACGCGTTGGCGTACGGCGCTGCGCGCACGGCGTCGGTGACCTTGCGCGGCGTGCTCGCCATCTCGAACGACGAAAGCAGCGGGATGCGCGCCTGATCCGCACCGTGATCGACGCGGCCGTCCCACGTGAGGCCGCCGGTCGGGCCGGCATCGACGCTTTCGTCGCCTTCGTCGTCGGAGTCGTGATAGTGCTCGGCGAACGCCGGCACCGCCTGCAGATACTTGAGCGTCGGCACCGCGCGCATGCCGGGGCGATGCATATCGGCGCCGCCGATCTGCACGTCGAGCGCATTGGTGGGCGTGAACGCGCGGTCGGGGCTATGGCAGGTCGCGCACGACATCTTGCCCGAGCCCGACAGCGACGGATCGAAGAACATCTGCTTGCCGAGCGCCGTCATGCGGCGCACCTGCGCGTAGACCTCGGCGCGCGACTGGCCGTGCGTCGCCGCGGCGGCATTCGTCGAGATCTTCATCAGCCTGGCGCCGTCGCTGTTTGAAGTTGCGTTGGCGTCGTGCGCGCTCGCGCCGGCTGCGTTGCGACTATCGGCGCTATCCGGCTGCGTGGTGCCGCCGTCGCATGCCGCGAGTGCCGCGCACATCGCGGCCGCCAGCATCAGCCGCGCCGAACGCGCGGGAGTCCCCATTCGCGTCGAACGACGCGCCAATCTACGCAACATGAACTGATCCCCGGAACATGGCGGCGCGCGCTGCACAGCGCCCTTTCGCCGCGATTGCCGATGCGTCTCATCACGCATCGAAGTCGCGAAAGCGTATGTCAACGATGTGACGTTCAGATGACGCAACGTAATACGAACGTCATGCAATCACAGGGAATAGAAAAGCTAAATGTAATTATTTACATATGGCTGTCAAATTGCGTTGAGACACTTCGCCTCGCCCAATGGCAGGCGCCCCTCCCGCGTCGGCCCAAGGGGACCCCAACGCGAGAGAGAAAAAATGATCAACAAAAAATGGTTCTATGCGACGCCGATCGCAGCGGCGGCAGCGGCGCTCGCCGTCGCGGCCTGCGGCGGCAACGACGTCAAGCCCGGCCTTGCGTCGGTGAAGAATATCGTCGTGATCTATGCAGAGAACCGCAGCTTCGACAATCTCTACGGCAGCTTCCCGAACGCCAATGGTCTGCAGAACGTAACGACGGCGAGCGCCCAGCAGCTCGACCGCGACGGCACCGTGCTCGCCACGCTGCCGACGGTCTGGAACGGTCTCACGCAAACCGGCATCACGCCCGCCATTACGGCCGCGATGACCGAAAACATGGCCAACGCGCCGTTCGCCATCGACGATCCGAATGGCTACAACGTCCCGCTGTCGACGACGACGCGCGACCTGTATCACCGCTTCTACGAGAACCAGATGCAGATCCACGGCGGCAAGAACGACATGTTCGCCGCGTGGGGCGATTCGGGCGGCCTCGTGATGGGCCACTACACGACCAGCGCCGAAAAACTGCCGCTGTGGAAGATCGCCCAGCAATACACGCTCGCCGATAACTTCTTCATGGGCGCATTCGGCGGCTCGTTCCTGAATCACCAATGGCTGATCTGCGCGTGCACGCCGTACTACGCGAACGCCGACACGGTCACCGCCAAGCCGACCATCTCGACGGTCGACGCCGACGGCGTCTCGCTCACGCTCGCCTCGAACTCGCCGGCATCGGCGCTGACCGGCGTGCCGAAATTCGTGAAGTCCGGCAACCTCACGCCCGACTTCTACGCAGTCAACACGATGCAGCCGCCGTATCAGCCGAGCGGCAACTCCGCCGCGTCGGGCGGCGACGCCAATCTGGCCGATCCGAACAACGCCTCGACGCTGCCGCCGCAAACGGCGCAGAACATCGGCGATCTGCTCTCGACCGCGGGCGTGTCGTGGGCGTGGTACGGCGGCGCATGGGGCGCAGCCGTGAGCGCCGTGCAGAACAGCACGAGCAACGTGATCTACGGCGCGAACATGACGGCGCCGAACTTCCAGCCGCACCACCAGCCGTTCAACTACTTCGTGAATTACGCACCGGGCACGACCGCGCGTACCACTCACCTGCTGGACGGCGGCATGGACGGCAGCGAGTTCATCAAGGCGATCGACGCGGGCACGCTGCCGGCCGTGTCGTTCTACAAGCCGCAGGGCAACCTGAACGAACACGCAGGCTACACGGACGTGGCAAGCGGCGACCAGCATATCGCCGATGTCATCTCGCATCTGCAGAAGAGCCCGCAGTGGAAGGACATGGTGATCGTCGTGACGTACGACGAGAACGGCGGCTTCTGGGATCACGTCGCGCCGCCGAAGGGCGACCGCTGGGGCCCGGGCTCGCGTATTCCGGCACTCGTCATCTCGCCGTATGCGAAGAAGGGTTTCGTCGATCACACGCAGTACGACACGACCTCGATCCTGCGCCTGATCACGCGCCGCTTCTCCCTGCCGACGCTGCCGGGTCTGACCGCGCGCGACACCGCACTCAAGAGCAACGGCGGCCAGGCGATGGGCGACCTGACCAACTCGCTGGACCTGAAGCTCTAAGCCAATACGACCATCGACGGCTGGACATCAGGGTACGTCCAGCTTTTTTCGCGGGCAGCTTTCGGGCTGCCCGTTTTTTTGCTGTTCCTCCGCTCGTTTGCGCCCTTTTGAAGCACGCTTCGAACGCGACTTTTGACCACAGCCATTGATCTTCGCCATCGCCTAACCTGAATTTAGTTGCTTAGGCATGTTTTGATGGAGATCAAATATGAGGCGCGTGGAATCGACATTGCCGCCCGGCGAGCGGGTCGTTTATGAGGGGCACTTGAGCATGTGGGCGATGAGCCCGTGGCTCGTGCTCGGCATCGTGCTGATGGTTTGGGGCGTGCTGGTGGGGTCGCTCGGCGATGCGGTCTTTTCGGCGCTGCTGCTGTTCGGCGGCGGTTTGCTGATGTTTGGTTTCGCGATTGCGCTGTTGCTGACGACGCAACTGGCGCTCACGCGCAAGCGCCTGATCGCCACGTTTGGCGTTTTCAGGCCGCGACGCGTGATGTTCGAACTCGGCGAGGTGCGCCGCGTGCATGTGCGCCAGGGTCCGGTCGGCGGGATTTTCGATTACGGCACGCTGGTGATCGGACGTGGAGGCGCACCGGCGCTGCGGATCGCAGGGATCGAGAAGCCTTTTATGTTTCGCGAAAGGCTGGCGAGGTTGCGCGATGCGTTGCTTGCGCAGATGAGGATGGCCGCTTGAGGCAGCGGCGATGCTGCGCGGCGAATAGCAAAAAGCCCGCAAAATGCGGGCTTTTTCGTTTGGCGCGACAGGAGGGGCTCGAACCCCCGACCCTCGGCTTAGAAGGCCGATGCTCTATCCAGCTGAGCTACTGTCGCGTGGGAAATCTGCGTGTTGAGCGGCGTCTGGCGCGGATTAAACGCCTCGCGAACAACAACGGGCGTGGATTATACCGCGATCGACCACGCGCCGTGCCCTCTCCCTGCGCGACGGATGCCTGATCAAACCGGTTGCGGATGCATCACGAACCAGCCAAGAAAGATCGCGCCTGCGATCACGCAGTACAGACCGAACGACGCCAGACGGCCGCGGCCTTCGAAATAGCGCATCAGGAACTTCACGCTGAGCCACGCCGCAATGCCGGTCAGCACACCGCCGACGAGCGCCGTCGTGAGTTGATCGCGCGCATGGAACAGCTTCGGCAGTTCGAGCACGCCCGCAGCAAAAATGATCGGCGTACCCAGCAGGAACGAGAATTCAGCCGCCTTTTCCGTCGTGAGACCGGCGGCATTGCCCGCGATCATCGTCAGGCCGCTGCGCGAGAAACCCGGAATCAGCGCGCCAATCTGCGCGAGGCCGACCAGAAACGCCTGGCGGAACGTGAGCTTTTCGGGCGCACGATGCGCACGCGCCTGCTGCAGGCGATCGCCGACCCACAGCAGCACGCCGTTCACCATCAGCGCTGCCGCCACGATGCGCAGGTCGTGGAAGATCGCTTCGATGCGCTTTTCGAGCACGAGACCCACGATGCCCGTCGGGATCGTGCCGATGATCAACGCCCACATCATGTGACCGTCGTCGTTCTTGCGGCCGCCCAGCGACGCGAAGAAACCGCTGATCAGCGCAACCCAGCGTGCGCGGAAATACCAGAGCAGCGCGACAGCCGTGCCCAGGTGCAGCGCGACGAGGAACGGCAGCAGTTGCGGTGCGTGTTTATCGATGTGCATGCCGAACAGCGCCGGCACGAGCAACGTATGGCCAAGGCTGCTGACGGGGAAGAGTTCTGTGACGCCTTGCAGCACGCTCAGAAACAACAGAAACGAGAGACTCACGCGGGGATCCTCGGAAGGGTTGGACAGAACGCCGGACCATCGCGCGGACGGCGCGGCAAAGCGCCCCGATTATGCCTGGCCCGAATTGCAGCGCCAAGCTTCCAGCCGCATTTGTCGGAAAAGTTACCGCGTCGCAACAAAATAAGGCTGCGATAAGCGAGACGTGTGTAGGAAAACGGCGGGTGCAAATGCCGATGGCCGCGCTCTGGCGGCCTCAAACCCATGCGTGAGAATTCGTGCGGAAACCGGCGCGAAGGCCGGCGAAAGACAATCGAAAGCGAAAGACCTGCGTGTTGCCGAAGGGGTAATTCGCGCGCGTTTTTAACGCGCCATTTTGTAGAAGAAGTAAGCGCTGCTTCCAACGAACAGGCTGAAAAGTCCCATACCCATGGCCATTGCGAGATCCATTCCTGCGCCCTCCTTCCTTATTGCACATTGCTACGGCGTATCGTCTTCGGCATGTGCGAAAACGCACGGTCGTCACGGATTATGGGCGCGCCCTCACGCACACAACACCCACGATTTCCCGACGAGGGTTTTCACGCATCCGAAAGCAGCGCACAATCGCCAGGCACTCCGGCGCCGCCGGCTCCCTCCACCTTCTCACGACGCCTCGACATGGAATCCCGTCCCCCGCACGACATCCTCGAACTCACCCGCGGCGCTTCGACGCTGCGTTTCGCGCCGTGGGCCGGCGGCCGGCTGCTGTCCTGGCAGGTCGGTGGCGAGCCCGTGATTCGCTGGCCGGACAACGCCAACTGGGATCAGCCTGCGCGCGTGCGCGGCGGCAATCCGCTGCTGTTCCCGTTTCTCGGGCGTCATTTCGTCGATGGACAGATCGGCCGCTGGCGCGACACGCAAGGCGTCGAACATGAGCTGCCGACGCATGGTTTCGCGCGCGATCTGCCCTTTTCCGCCGATGTCGATGCAGACGGTCACGGCGTGCGCATGACGCTCGCCGATTCGCCGGCCACGCGCGCGGGTTATCCGTACGCCTTTCGCTTCGAGGCGCTTTACCGGCTCGCTGGCGATCACGCGCTCGACGTCACGCTCACGGCGACCAATACCGGCGATGTGCCGCTGCCCTGGTACGCGGGCCATCATTTCTACTTCGAATTGCCCCACACGCAGCGCGCGCAGAGCACGGTCGAGATGCCGCCCGCGCAGCGCCGCCACCAGTTGCCCGACGGTTCCATCAGCGCGCCCGAAGCGGGCGAGACGCACTATCGTCTCGACGATGCGGGCATCATCGACCGTTTCCATGTGCTCGAACGCACGCCGCCCGCGACGCCCGTGCGGCTTGTCACGCCGGGTCTCAAGCGTGCGGTGACGATCGATCTCGATCGACCTGACTCGCTCCCCTGGTTTGCCGTGACGACCTGGACCGAAGCCGCCGATTCGGACTTCTATTGCGTCGAGCCGTGGCTCGGCCTGCCCGATGCGATCCACAACGGCCAGGGTTTGCGCTGGCTCGCGCCGGGCGCGAGCGAATCGGCCACGCTGCAACTGCGCGTCGAGTCGCTGGGCTGATACATCGCGTCTGATCGCCGCGAGAAGTCAGCCAAAGCCAGCGGATATCAACCGATTCGTCGGTTGAAAGCCAATCGCGGCCTCAAACCCGCTAAAATCGGACGTTTTGCCGTCGCGGCGCCCCTTGCCGGGCCAGCCGCCGGCAGCGTCTAGCGAGGTTGACCGTTGGCTACAGGACTCAATTCCAGACTCAAACTCGAATTTGGACAAGGATTCAAACGTGTCGCATGCGCAGCGCTGGTCGCGCTGCTCGCTGCGTGCGGCTCGGCGCCGGTCGGCCCCGGCTTCTATCGCGTCGAACGCGGCGACACGCTCTACCAGATCGCGCGCAGCAACCGGCAATCGGTGTCGAGCATCGTGCGCTGGAACAATCTGTCGAACCCGGACGCGATCGAAGTCGGTCAGGTGCTGCGCGTCTCGCCGCCTGCCGGTTCGAGCGCCGGTGCGCAACGCACGACGCCGCGCGCGTCTTCATCGGCATCCGCTGCGGCATCGGCGCCGCGCGATAGCGCCGCCGACACCACCGCGAGTGCTTCGCCGGCGGCCGCCGCGCCGATCTCCCTCGTCTGGCCAAGCGCCGGTCAGGTGATCCGCAGCTTCGACGGTCGCGACTCGAAGGGTATCGACATCGTCAACACCGCGGGCACGCCGATCGTCGCGGCGGCGCCGGGCACGGTCGTTTATGCGGGTAACGGGCTGCGCGGCTACGGCAATCTGCTGATCATCAAACACGAGGGCGATTACCTCACGGCTTATGCGCACAATCAGTCGCTGTTCGTGAAGGAAGGCCAGGCCGTTTCGCAAGGCCAGAAGATCGCCGAGATGGGCAGCAGCGACAACGATCGCGTCATGCTGCATTTCGAGCTGCGTTATCAGGGCCGATCGATCGACCCGGCGCGCGACCTGCCGCCGCGCTGATCGATGTCCATCGAAGCGACAGACGACCAGCAAGTCCATGCGCTTCGATCTCCGAAACAAAAAAAAGCCCGGCATGGCGCCGGGCTAACGGGGGTTTGGCGCATATCGGCAAAGGACCGGTTTACCATGCGCCGAATGGCAATCTATCAATCGGCTTAACCCGGCGCAATCACTTAATTCAACGGAAAATGTGACGCGGCGCACGGTTTGTGTGTCGTAACAATTCCCGATGACGAATTGACGTGCGGACATCGCCGCATTTGCGCATAAAAATGCGCGTTGCAGCGCTCTTTGCGCAATCGGTTGAAATCGTCGCAAACGCTTGTCCAGCGGGCACTTCACGACGATAGCGATCATGCGTTTTAGCGCATATGGGAGCGCTTTCTGTCGCGCTGCAATACGCCGTTTTGCGCGTTCGCACGGCCCCCGTTATTTGGTGTGCAAACGCACGTATCCACGCAATTATCCGCGCGAGTGGGATTTTTGAAACACTCGTTTTGCCGAAATCGATGAGCATTTATTCGACGCTTTGGCGGTTGTCTTTACGCTGCTATTTGTCGGATTAATTGCCTTTAATCGAGGTGGTCAATAACGTATTTCGATTCCCCGGCGATGCGACTGGCGGGCCGACCTGTCCTTGGTCGGCACTCGATACGCACTCGCGCGCTCCATCCCGACGCGGCCTATCGTTTATAGTATCGGCCGCACCTTCAGGCCCAGCATCATGATTACCGACGACGCAACTCCCAGTTCCCTTTACGCCAAACTGCTCGGCGAAACCGCCAAGATCGACTGGCAGGACCTCGAACGATTCTTCGCCCAGGGCAAGCTATTGCACGTGGCGCGCGACCTCGACCTCGTGAGCGTCGCCGAAGCCATCGCCAGCGACGACGGCACGCAAGTCGCCCAATGGCTGTCGGCCGGCCACGTCGAGCGCATGCAGGCCGAAACCGCCGCCGACTTCGCCGAGCGCAAGCCCGAGCTTTGGGCTGTTGTGGTGTCGCCCTGGGTCTGCGTGCAGGAACGCAGTTGAGCGATCCACACGCGCTGCCGACGCGCGGCGGCTGGCATCGGCGTGTGCTGATGCTGGCGTTCCCGATCGTTCTCGCGAATCTCACGCAGCCGATTCTCGGCGCCGTCGATACGGCGGTGGCCGGTCATCTGGGCAGCGCCGCGGATCTCGGCGGCGTGGCGCTTGGCGGGCTCTTCTTCAGTTTCGTGTTCTGGGGCTTCGGCTTCCTGCGCATGGGCACGACCGGGCTCGTGGCGCAGGCACACGGCGCCGGCGATCGGGCGGCGCTGCGTCTGAATATCGTGCGCGCGATGTTGCTGGCGTTCGGTATCGGCACGCTGATTCTGCTCGTGCAGACGCCGCTGATTCGCTATGCGCTCGAACTGATCGGCGGCAGTGACGAGGTGCAGCGCAACGCGCAGCGCTATTGCCACGCGCGTATCGGTTCGGCGCCGTTTGCGCTGGCAAATTACGTAGTGCTTGGTTATCTGCTGGGTACACAGCGGGTGCGCATCGCGCTGGCTTCGCAGGTGCTCATCAATGCAGTGAACGTGGTCGCGGTGCTCGCGTTTGTCTACGGCTTCGGCTGGGGCATCGCCGGAATCGGCGCTGCGACCGCCACTGCCGATGCAGCGGGTTTCGTGTTCGGGGCGGTGGTGTTGTGGCGTCTCTGGCCGCGCGGGCTTGGTCCGCTCGGCTGGTCGTCGGTGTTCGAGCCTGCCGCGCTCAGGCGTCTCATCGTCATCAACCGGGACATCTTTCTGCGTACCATGTGCCTGCTCGGCTCGTTTGCGTGGTTCGCCCATGTCGGGGCCCGGCAAGGCGATGCGGTGCTCGCCGCCAATGCCCTGCTGCTCAATTTCCAGACCTTTATGGCCTTTGGTCTCGACGGGTTCGCGCACGCTGCGGAGGCACTGGTTGGCGCGGCCATCGGCGCGCGCGATCGCGATGCTTTCCGGCAGGCTGTGAAGGTCAATCTGTTCTGGTCCGTGCTGGGCGCGCTCGGATTTTCGCTGGTCTATTGGGGCGCCGGTTCGTGGATCATCGATAAGTTAACGGATCAACCCGCCGTGCGCGCGGCCGCGTTGGCTTTTCTGCCTTGGGCCGCGCTCTCCCCGCTCGTTTCCGTGTGGGGCTTTCTGCTCGACGGCGTCTTTATCGGCGCCACGCGCACGCGTGAGCTGATGCAGGCGATGGTGGTGTCGCTCGCGATCTTCCTCGCTGCTTCGTGGGCACTCGTGGGGCCGTTCGGCAACCACGGTCTCTGGATCGCGCTGCTGATCTTCATGGCGGCACGCGGATTCACGCTGATGCCGCTGCTTGGGCGCGTCACCGATACGATTACTCCGCGGGAAACACAACAGGCGCCCTGAGGCGCCTGTTTTTTTGCCGGCTCGTTACTGTGCCGGCTTTGGTGCGTCCATCATCATGGGCGGACGATCGTCCGTCGGCACGCCATGATAATCGGGCGGATCATGCGGCGGCGGACCGTGATGCTTGTTCGTCGTATCGTTGGCGCACGCAGAAAGCAATGCGGCCATCGCAATGGCCAGCCAGGCTCGAGACATTCGAGACATCAGCACAAACTCCTTCAAGAAATGTTGCCGCGCAACAGTCTAGCGTCTGTCCGCCGATTCTGGCGGCTTGCCAGCAGCGCTATTTTTCCGCCTGCTTTTCCGTCTCTGACTGTCCTAAGATGAAGTGATGGCTGCGACCCAAGGAGGCTGCCATGGATGCGGAAACTATTGCGGGACTGATCGGGCTGGCTGTTGGGCTGCTCGTGCTGTTTGGGCTATCGATTTTCGAGTCGAGGGCCTATCGGAAAGAGCACAACGGCGAAGGGATGATGCATCACTGGCTCGCCGAGCATCATGTGCTGGAGCGTGTGCGGCGCAGGCATTGAGTGGTGGCTGGAAGAGCGGTCGACCCGCTCTTCAGGTCTGATGCGCGACGGTTTTTTGCTCGCTGATTTGTGAGCATGTGGGCGATTGTGCCTACGGTTTTGCCGTCAGACTTTTGGGAGCATGCATCGTGAGCGCAGATGCGTGCTTTTTCCACGCGCGTAAACGCCAGAACCCCGGTTCTCGCTGTGAGAGACCGGGGTTCTGGACGTACTGCATAAGGAGCCTGACGATTACCTACTTTCACACGGGCAATCCGCACTATCATCGGCGTGGAGTTGTTTC
>NZ_JAAGPR010000018.1 GCF_017104965.1 Paraburkholderia sp. Ac-20340 | reverse complement strand
CAGAATCTGCTCGATCAGCGTGGTGCCGGAGCGCGGCATGCCGATCACGAACACCGGCATGTCCGATTGCGCGCCCGCGCCCTTCAGGCGCGCGAGCAGGTCGGCGGGAAACGCGGCGGCGACGCGCCCGTGGTCGCCCGCCTGCGCCGCGCGGGCGCTGTGCTGGTCGGCCGTACCAATATGAGCGAGTTCGCGTTTTCGGGGCTTGGCCTGAATCCGCATTACGGCACGCCGCTTTCGCCGTGGCAGCGCCACGTGAAGGGCGATGAGCGCGTCGCGGGCGGCTCGTCCTCGGGCGCGGCCGCTTCGGTCGCGGACGGCATGGCCGCCATCGCGCTCGGCACCGATACGGGCGGCTCGATCCGCATTCCGGCCGCGTTCTGCGGCCTGACCGGCTTCAAGCCCACCGCCGCGCGCATTCCGCGCACGGGCGGCGTGCCGCTGTCGACCACGCTCGACTCGTTCGGGCCGATCGGCAATACGGTGGCGTGCTGCGCGCTGGTCGACCGAATCCTCGCCGGTGTCGCGCCGCATGTACCGGCCGCGCGGCATCTGGAAGGCGTGCGCATCGGCGTGCTGACGAATTACGTGACCGACGGCGTCGATCCCGAAGTGGCGGAAACGCTCGATACCGCGCTCAAGCATCTCGATGCCGCGGGCGCGATCGTCAACGAAGTGCGTTTTTCGGCGTTCGAGCGTTTCGGCGAGATCAACCGCATCGGCTTTTCGCCGATGGAAGCCTACGCGTGGCATCGCGCGCTGATCGCGCAGCATCGCGACCAGTACGATCCGCGCGTGCTCGTGCGCATTCTCAAGGGCGAGCCGGCCAGCGCCGCCGACTATCTCGACCTGATCGCCGCACGCGCCGCTGTGCTGGAGGAAGCGCAGGCCACGCTCTGGTCGCGCTTCGACGCCGTGATCGCGCCGACCGTGCCGATCGCCCCGCCCGCCGTCGCCCCGCTCGTCGCCGACGATGAAGCCTTCGCGCGCACCAACGCGCTCGTGCTGCGCAACCCGGCCGCGTTCAACTTTCTCGATGCCTGCGCCCTGTCGCTGCCGATCCACCGCCACGGCGCCGCGCCGGTCGGGCTGATGCTCGCCGGCGCGCCCTACGCCGACGACGCGCTGCTCGCCATCGGCCGCGGTGTGGAAGCCGTACTCGCGCCGCTGCGCTGATCGAGACTTCTACGGGGCGCTTGCGCCGCCGCATGTCGCCCCGTGCACTTTCTCGCGACGCATTCCCTTCGCGCTAGAATCCCGACACGCCGTTGCAGCCGCGCCGCGGGAGCGCCGCTGCGTCATCCAACCCGAACAAAACGAACACATGAACGACGATAACGCGCTGTTGCGCCGCGAACGCAGCCTGTTGGTGCTTCTCGGTCTGATCTGCCTTGCGCTGCTGGCCGGCGCCCTGTACATGCAGTATTTCGAGCGTCAGGACCCCTGCCCGCTGTGCATTCTCACGCGTTACTTCTTCATTCTGATCGCCGTGTTCGCCTTCCTCGGCGCGCGCTTCACGAGCTGGCGCGGCGTGCGTGCGCTCGAAGGCTTGATCGTGATTTCGGCGGTAGGCGGCATCGTGGCGTCGGCGCGTCTTGCGTGGGTGCAAGCCTTCCCCAGCTTCAGCTGCGGCTTCGACACCCTGCAGCCGATCGTCGACGCCCTGCCGCCCGCGCACTGGCTGCCCGGCGTCTTCAAGGTGCAGGGTCTGTGCGAAACCACTTATCCGCCGATTCTTGGCCTGACCTTGCCGCTGTGGTCGGTGGTGGCGTTTGTCGTCGTGTTCGTCGCCGTGCTGGCGAGTCTGTGGCGTAACCGTCGCCGTCAGGTGTCGTGGCCCGGCATCCGCCGCTAAGCCGCCAGCGGGCCAGACCGTCAGAGCAGGCCGCCCCGTCAGCGGGCGGCCCATCGTCCCCCTGTTTTTCTCCCGGCTTTTCTTGCTGCTCCTACGCAGTAAAGGGCCAAATCCTTCATCCTCCGGTCATGGGCGCCGTCACATAACCCCCATCATCCGCAGGGAATACTTTCCTCGCGCTGTCAGTGTTACAGTCCCAACTGGATGGCGATCTACGTGCGCGAGGCCGGCTTCGGCCCGCCCGGTTTTCCTGCGTAACGCGCGCCTGATCCGCAATGTCTCCCGGGTTTCACATGACAACGCAAACCATCCGATACGTCCTTCGCGGCGCCGCCCTTGAGCTTCATGGCGCGCCCTCCCAGCGCTCCATCGAGCGCCATGCGTGCGCGCACGCCCCGACTCTCCTTCGCCTCGACCGCTGTGTGCACCGCGCGCATGACGCCGTGGACGAACGCGCCTTGCCGCTCGCTTCGTAGGAGCCCTGTCCGATGCAAGCCTGGGTCACCGATCTCCAACAACTGCTCGCGCATGGCGATGCCGCCGTGCTGGTGACGGTCGCGCGCGCCGAAGGCTCGGTGCCGCGCGAAGCCGGCACGAAGATGATCGTCACGCGCGAAGCCGCGCGCCACACCATCGGCGGCGGTCATCTGGAATGGAAAGCCATCGAAATCGCGCGCCAGGTGCTGCGCGACGGCATGCGCATGTCGCACGCGCGGCGTCTGGAGCGGCTGTCGCTCGGCCCGAGTCTGGGTCAGTGCTGCGGCGGCGCGGTCGTGCTGGCGTTCGAGCGGCTCGATGTCGCCGATCTCGGCTGGCTCGCCACGCTCTCGCGCCGGCTCGCCGCAGGCGCATCGACGGTTCGTAGCGTATCATTCCGCTCCTCGCGGAACGGGGCCATGCTGACCGATGCCGATGCCGGCGCCGTGATGCTCTCGGAGCCGGAACCGGGCGTCGATGCCGCCGACTGCCTGCTCTGGGATACCGCCGCTGGCGCGCAAGACGCCGCGCTGCTGCTCACCGAAACGATCGCGCCCAACGACTTTCCGGTCGTGCTGTTCGGCGCGGGACACGTCGGTGCGGCGCTGGTGCGCGTGCTCGGCACGCTGCCCTGCCGGGTGCGCTGGGTCGACCAGCGCGACGCCGCGTTTCCCTCGCCGGAGGAATTCGCCGCGCTTGGCGCGCCCAACGTCGTCATCGACGCCAGCGACGCGCCCGACCAGGCCGTCGAGGCCGCGCCGCCCGGCACCTGCTTCATCGTGATGACGCACGATCATGCGCACGATCTCGATCTGGCCGAACGCATCCTGCGACGCGGCGACTTCGTGTTCTTCGGCATGATCGGCTCGCACAGCAAGCGCCAGCAGTTCGAGCACCGGCTCGCCGCGCGCGGCATCGACCCGATGCAGATCGCGCGCATGAACTGCCCGCTGGGCGTGGACGGCATCGTCGACAAATCGCCCGAGGTGATTGCGATATCGGCTGCCGCCCAGATGCTGCAGGCCATCGAGGCCGCCACGGCGCATGCGCATGCCACGCATGCCCAGGCGGCGCCCCATTCCGCGTGATGTCACCCACCAGAAAATTTTGACCGACCAGATCATGACGATCACGACCACCGCAATCGCTGCTAATCCGCTAGTCCAGAAAGTCCTCGGCGCGCCCAAGTCCGAGCTGCATATCCATATCGAAGGCTCGCTCGAGCCCGAGCTGATTTTCGCGCTCGCCCAGCGCAACAACGTCAAGCTCGCCTACGAGTCGATCGACGCCCTGCGCGCGGCCTACGCGTTCACCGACCTGCAATCGTTCCTCGACATCTATTACGCCGGTGCGAGCGTGCTGCTGCACGAGCAGGACTTCTACGACATGACGATGGCCTACTGCGAGCGCGCGCTCGCGGACAACGTCGTGCACACCGAAATTTTCTTCGATCCGCAAACGCACACCGAGCGTGGCGTGTCGATCGACACCGTGGTCGCGGGTATCGACCGCGCGCTCGCCGACGCCGAAAAGCGCGGCCTCACCAGCAAGCTGATCCTGTGCTTCCTGCGCCATCTGAGCGAAGAAGACGCGCTGGCCACCTGGGACGCGGCGCAGCCGGCGTTCGAGCGTTATCCGCGCATGATCGGCGTGGGCCTGGATTCGTCGGAACGCGGCCATCCGCCTTCGAAGTTCGAGCGCGTGTTCGAAAAGGCGCGCGCCAAGGGCCTGAAGCGGGTCGCGCATGCCGGCGAGGAAGGCCCGCCCGCCTACATCTACGAAGCGCTCGATCTGCTCAAGGTCGATCGCGTCGATCACGGCGTGCGCAGCATCGAGGACCCGGCGCTGGTCGCCCGTCTGGCCGATTCGCGCGTGGCGCTGACGGTCTGCCCGCTGTCGAACACCAAGCTCTGCGTATTCGACGACATGACGCAGCACACGCTCAAGCAACTGCTCGACGAAGGCGTGGCCGTGACCGTCAATTCGGATGATCCGGCTTACTTCGGCGGCTACGTCAACGAGAACTACCGCGCGATCATCGAAGCGCTCGAGCTCGACGACAAAGAGGTGTACACGATCCTGCGCAACGGCTTCGAGGCGTCGTTCGTGACGTCCGACGAACGCGCCGCGCTGATCGCAAAGCTCGACGCTTACTGGGCTTAAAGCAGGAGCGAAAGCCGCCGCGCGCCGCAGTTGGGCGGCGCGGATCTTTCGGCCCGGGCATCGCCCAAGACCGTGAATGACTTGAGGGAACGGCGCACCGCGCGCCGCGCCCGGGGCGCTTTTACGCCTGGATTTAGCGCCCGGATTTAGCGCCTGGATTTTCAAGGCCCGATTAACCGCCTGTCGATCTGACGTTTATCTGACGCCGTTCGGACATGAATCGGATGGTTATCCGATGCAGATCGGGCCGAGTTTTACGCGCCGCGTTTTCAGGAGCGGCGCCCGCGATGCGCGCCAGTGCGATGACGAAGCGCGCACGCATCCTGCTCATGAATACCTGAATTCTCCGGAGACGATGTTCCCATGACTCAATCGGCTTTTCGCGCACAACTCCTGACCTTCACCGGCGACCCCGCGCAGTCGCCCGACGCGGTGCAATTCCATGAAGACGGCGTCGTGATCGTCGAGGACGGCCGCGTGGCCGCGTCCGGCGCGTGGTCCGCCCTCAAGGACCGCGTGAGCGACGGCGCGCAGGTGCACGACCTGCGCGACAAGCTGATCGTGCCGGGCTTCATCGACACGCACATCCACTACCCGCAGACCGACATGATCGCCTCGCCCGCGCCGGGTCTGCTGCCGTGGCTCGACACCTACACATTCCCGACCGAACGCGGTTTCGAGAACGAAGCGGTTGCGCAGGACACCGCGCAGTTTTTCGTCGACGAACTGCTCAAGAGCGGCACGACCACGGCGCTGGTCTACTGCACGGTGCACAAGCAATCCGCCGATGCGCTCTTCACGGCGAGCGAAGCGAAGAATCTGCGCATGGTCGCGGGCAAGGTGCTGATGGACCGCCATTGCCCCGAGTTCCTGCGCGACACGCCGCAAACCGGTTACGACGACAGCGCGGAGCTGATCGATCGCTGGCACAACAAGGGCCGCCAGATGTATGCGCTCACGCCGCGTTTCGCGCCGACCTCGACGGAAGCGCAGCTCGAAGCGTGCCAGGCGCTCGCGAAGGCGCACGGCGACATCTTCATCCAGAGCCACGTGGCCGAAAACCTCGATGAAGTGAAGTGGGTGAAGGAACTGTTCCCGCGCCAGCGCAGCTATCTCGATGTCTACGATCACTACGGACTCCTGCGTCGCCGCGCCGTGTACGGCCACTGCATCTGGCTCGACGAGGAAGATCGCCGCCGCATGGCCGAAACCGGCGCGGTCGCGGCGCACTGCCCCACGTCGAACCTGTTCCTCGGCAGCGGTCTGTTCGATTTCGACAAGGCGGCGCAATCGGAGATGCCCGTCGCGCTCGCGACCGACGTGGGCGGCGGCACTTCGTTCTCGATGCTGCAGACCATGAACGAAGCGCACAAGGTCGCGCGCATGGGCGGCCATCATCTGACGGCCACGCGCATGTTCTGGCTGGCGACGGCGGGCGCCGCGCAGGCACTCGATCTCGCCGACAAGATCGGCACGCTCGCGCCGCAGACCGAAGCCGACTTCGTCGTGCTCGATCCGAAGGCCACGCCGCTGCTCGCCCGCCGCACGGCGCGCGCGGAATCGCTCGAAGAACTGCTGTTTGCGTTCGCGCTGCTCGGCGACGATCGCGCCGTGTTCGAGACCTACGCAGCAGGCGCACGCGTGCATAGCCGCGAGGCTGCGTAACGCTTTATCCGATCGTCGTCAGCGTCGATACCAAAGCAAAGCGCGCCGGACCGCGAAGGTCCGGCGCGCTTTTTTGTCCGTCTTGCGACGCTAACGCCGCTTTGCTAACGCCGCTTATTTCGCCTGCGCAGCCGCCGGCATCGATGCCGCGGACGCTGGCGCGGCCGGCGCTTCGTTCGGCGCGCCGCCGTTCTTGTCGACCGGCAGTTTCACCTGCGTGACCGTGCCGTTCTGCAGCGGGAAGTTCGCCAGCGCGCTGCGCACCAGATACGGCATCACGCGCACGAGCGAAGGATCGTCGCCCGAAGCGCGCGCGGAGACGTTATAGAGCTCCTTGCCCGACACCTTGTCCGTAATGCGCACCGCCAGCACGTGCGAATAGACCGGATAGCTCTGGTTCACATAGGCCGGACCGTACGGACCCCACGGGCCCCACGGATTGAACGGCCCCCAGTACGGGCTCGGCCACGGGTTGTAGAACACCGGCTGGGCGACCGTCACCGTATCCATGCGGCTGCCGTACGCGAGGCCCACGAGATAGTGCGCCTGCGGTTGCGGCACCTGACGGAACGCCTGGGCCGACAGGCCATCGGCGACCAGGTTTTCATAGGTCGATTGCTCGATGCTGTGCTGCTGGTCCGGGTTGCGGGTGAACGCGTAGGTGCGCGTGGCGTCGCTGCCGCCATCCCACGCGGAGAACGCGGTCACCTGGCTCGTCACGTAGGTCGTACAGCCGGACAGCGTCACGGCAAGCGCGGCCAGCATCAGCAGGGCGCGGCGGGTCCATCGGTCGGAAATCATGGTCTTCTCTTGCAGTCTTGCCAGTGGTTGTGAAAGCGCAGTCGTGGGGGCCGCTCCTTCTCGTACATATCGGGCATAAGGCTGATACGTATCTGCCGCGGCGTTTATTCCGTCGAGCGGGCGTCGCCCTGCGATTGCGGCGATCTTCTACGCTATCGGCGTACTCCGCACGTGCTCCGCCCGGCTACGCGGGCACGCGCAATGCGTCGCGGCAGGCCCGATCATACTGACTCGCGCGGCAGCGTGAAAGTTCGCCGCCATCGCCCGACCGGAGCCGGCCAGCGCCCACGCTTCGGACAAGCCGCCCGCGCCTTTGTACAATGGGACGATCGGCCGCCAGCCGGCGGCCACCTCATCCGACTCTCCGACCGACGTTCCCCCGCACGAGACCATGTCCGATACCGCCACGCCCACCGTGATCCGCCGCGAAGACTACGCGCCGCCCGCCTTCCTGATCGATACCGTCGATCTCGAATTCGATCTCGTGCCCGAGCGCACCATCGTCAAGAGCACGCTCGCCGTGCGCCGCAATCCCGACGCCCGTTCCAGCACGACGCCCGCCGCCCACCTCGACCTGATGGGCGAGCAGCTGGAGTTCATCGGCGCGACCATCGACGGCCAGCCGTGGGAACAGGTGCGCGCGCACGAACACGGCCTGACGATCGAAAACGTGCCCGAGCGCTTCACGCTCACGCTCACCGGCGCGTGCGATCCGGCGGCGAACACCACGCTCTCCGGCCTCTACGTATCGAGCGGCAACTTCTTTACGCAGTGCGAAGCCGAAGGTTTCCGCCGTATCACGTGGTTCCTCGACCGCCCGGACGTGATGTCCACCTACACGGTCACCCTGCGCGCGGACAAAACCTCCTACCCCGTGCTGCTCTCGAACGGCAACCTGATCGCCGAAGGCGATCTGCCCGATGGCCGCCATTATGCGAAGTGGGAAGACCCGTTCCGCAAGCCGAGCTATCTGTTCGCGCTGGTCGCGGGCAAGCTGGTTGCGCTGGAAGAGCGCATCAAGAGCGGTTCGGGCAAGGAAAAACTGCTGCAGGTGTGGGTCGAGCCGCACGATCTCGACAAGACGCGCCACGCGATGGATTCGCTGATCCACTCGATCCGCTGGGACGAGCAGCGTTTCGGCCTCGAACTCGATCTCGACCGCTTCATGATCGTCGCCGTGAGCGACTTCAACATGGGCGCGATGGAGAACAAGGGGCTCAACATCTTCAACACGAAGTACGTGCTGGCGAACCCCGAAACGGCCACCGACGTCGACTTCGCCAACATCGAAGCCGTGGTCGGTCACGAGTACTTCCACAACTGGACCGGCAACCGCGTGACCTGCCGCGACTGGTTCCAGCTGAGCCTGAAGGAAGGCCTCACGGTGTTCCGCGACCAGGAATTCTCGGCGGCGATGTCGGGCGGCGATGAAAACGAAGCCGCACGCGCCACCAAGCGTATCGAAGACGTGCGCGTGCTGCGCCAGATGCAGTTCGCCGAAGACGCGGGCCCGATGGCGCATCCGGTGCGCCCCGAAAGCTACGTCGAGATCAACAACTTCTACACGATGACGGTCTACGAGAAAGGCTCGGAAGTCGTGCGGATGTATCAGACGCTGTTCGGCCGCGACGGCTTCCGCAAGGGCATGGATCTGTACTTCAAGCGCCACGACGGCCAGGCCGTGACCTGCGACGATTTCCGCGCCGCCATGGCCGATGCCAACGGCCGCGACCTCGCGCAGTTCGAGCGCTGGTACAGCCAGGCCGGCACGCCGCGCGTGAGCGTGACGACGCAGTACGACGCCGCCGCGAAGCGTTACAGCGTGACGCTCTCGCAAGGCTATGCGAACGGCTCGCCCGCCGCGCGCGAAACCCAGCAGGGCCCGCTGCTGATTCCGTTCGCGATCGGCCTGATCGGCCCGGACGGCCGCGATCTGCCGCTCAAGCTCGAAGGCGAAGCGCAAGCGGGCGCGACCACGCGCGTGCTCGAAGTCACCGAAACGCAGCAGACCTTCACCTTCGTCGACGTCGATGCCAGGCCGCTGCCCTCGCTGCTGCGCAACTTCTCGGCGCCGGTGATCGTCGAGTACGACTACGGCAACGACGAACTGGCCTTCCTGATCGCCCACGACAGCGATCCGTTCAACCGCTGGGAAGCGGGCCAGCGCCTTGCCACGCGCGAACTGCTTTCGCTGGCGGCGCGCGCATCGGCGGGCCAGCCGCTCGAAACCAGCGACGCGCTGGTGCAGGCCTTCAGCCGCGTGCTGACCGACTCGACGCTCTCGCCCTCGTTCCGCGAACTCGCGCTGATGCTGCCGTCGGAAACCTATCTCGCCGAGCAGATGGCGCAATCCGATCCGGCCGCCGTGCACGCCGCGCGCCAGTTCGTGCGCAAGCGTCTGGCCAACGCGCTCAAGGCCGAATGGCTGGCGGCGTATCAGGCCAACCTGACGCCGGGCGCCTATGAGCCGACGCCGGAAGCCGCCGGTCATCGCGGTCTGAAGAATCTCGCGCTTTCGTATCTGAGCGAACTCGACGATCCCGCCGATGCCGTGCGTCTGGCCACCGCGCAGTACGACGACGCCAACAACATGACGGATCGCGCGGCGGCGCTGTCGGCGCTGATGAACGCGTCGGCGGCCACGGGCGCGGGCTACGCGAAGAAGGCGCTCGAAGACTTCTACGTGCGCTTCGAGCAGGAACCGCTCGTGATCGACAAGTGGTTCTCGCTGCAGGCCACGCAGCGCGGCACGGCGCAGCGTCCGGTGATCGACACGGTGCGCGCGCTGATGCGCCATCCGGCCTTCAATCTGAAGAATCCGAACCGCGCGCGTTCGCTGATTTTCAGCTTCTGCGCGGCCAACCCGGCGCAATTCCACGCCGCCGATGGCTCGGGCTACGCGTTCTGGGCCGAACAGGTGATCGCGCTCGACGCCATCAATCCGCAAGTGGCCGCCCGTCTGGCGCGCAATCTCGAACTGTGGCGCCGCTTTACGCCTGCCCTGCGCGACAAGATGCGCGCCGCGCTCGAACAGGTCGCCGCACGCGTGAAGTCGCGCGATGTGCGCGAGATCGTGGAAAAAGCGCTCGCCTGACGCGTCCAGCGCGCCTGAGCATGTCGCACCGCAAGCCGGCCCCGATGGGCCGGCTTTTTTCTGCTCGATTTTTTTGCGCTTTTTTCCGATTATTTTTCCGCGCCACATTCCCTGCCCGGCCCGCCAGCGCGCGCGTCCACGGCTTTTTTGCAGCTTCGCGCCGCGGGCTGACACGGCCCAGCGGGTAGAATTGCGCTATTCCCCAAGCTCCCCGGAGTACTGCAATGGCATTGCAACGTCGTACCACTCTCACGAAATACCTGATCGAGCAGCAGCGCGAACACAAGAACCTGCCCGCCGATCTGCGTCTGTTGATCGAAGTCGTCGCGCGTGCGTGCAAGGCGATCAGCTTCAACGTCAGCAAGGGCGCGCTCGGCGATGCGCTGGGCACCGCCGGCAGCGAGAACGTTCAAGGCGAAGTGCAGAAGAACCTCGACATCCTGTCGAACGAAATCCTGCTCGACGCCAACGAATGGGGCGGCAACCTCGCAGCCATGGCCTCCGAGGAAATGGAAACCTTCTTCCCGATCCCGGCCAACTATCCGAAGGGCGAATATCTGCTGGTGTTCGATCCGCTCGACGGCTCGTCGAACATCGACGTGAACGTGTCGATCGGCACGATCTTCTCGGTGCTGCGCTGCCCGGACGGCAAGCAGGCCACCGAAGAATCGTTCCTGCAGCCGGGCACGCAGCAGGTTGCCGCCGGTTACGCCGTGTACGGCCCGCAAACCGTGCTCGTGCTGACCACGGGCAACGGCGTGAACTGCTTCACGCTCGACCGCGAACTGGGTTCGTGGGTGCTCACGCAAAGCAATATGCGTATCCCGGAAGACACGCGCGAATACGCGATCAACGCGTCGAACGCGCGCCACTGGTATGAGCCGGTCCAGAAGTACATCGGCGAGCTCAACGAAGGCAAGGACGGCCCGCGCGGCGAGAACTTCAATATGCGCTGGATCGCCTCGATGGTCGCGGACGTGCACCGTATCCTGAATCGCGGCGGCATCTTCATGTATCCGGCCGACAAGCGCGATCCGTCGAAGCCGGGCAAGCTGCGTCTGATGTACGAAGCGAACCCGATGTCGTTCATCGTCGAGCAGGCCGGCGGCGTGGCGACCAACGGCGAAGACCGCATCCTCGACATCCAGCCGACGAGCCTGCACGAGCGCGTCGCGGTGTTCCTCGGCTCGAAGAACGAGGTCGAGCGCGTCACCCGCTATCACCACGAAGCGAAAAAATAAAAAAGATGAGGAAAGGGCTTGCATTCTTCTGAGCACTTTCCTATAATCTTTCTTCTCTGATGTGCGGCCGGAATAGCTCAGACGGTAGAGCAGCGCATTCGTAATGCGAAGGTCGGGGGTTCGATTCCTCTTTCCGGCACCAAAGATTCAACAAAAAGCCCAGTCTTCGGACTGGGCTTTTTGCTTTGCAGCGAGGATTTCGTTCGTCGCTTCGACATGACGAACGAAATCACCCGCAACTTGAAGCCGCTCAGCGGGCGGCTTCCAGCGTCAGCGCTGCCTTCACGTCCTCCAGCACCGGTCCCCACTGCCCCAGTTCACGCTGCCTGAAAAGCCGCGCCGACGGATACCACGGACTGTCCGCGCGCTGCGCCATCCAGCGCCAGTCGGTGCACGCCGGCAGCAACACCCAGACCGGCACGCCCGCCGCACCGGCCAGATGCGCCACCGAGGTATCGACCGTCACCACCAGATCGAGCGAATGCACGATCGCCAGGGTGTCTTCGAAAGTCGAGATACGCGTGCCGAGCGGCGTCATGTCGATCCCGGCGGGCAAGCCTTCGAGCGCATGTTGCGCGTCGCCCTTTTGCAGCGAGAACCACGACACGCCCGGTTGTTCGAGCATCGGCAGCAAGCCATCCAGCGTCACCGATCGATAGCGGTCGAGGTGATAATGCGGATTGCCGCTCCACACCAGTCCCACGCGCAGGCGGCCGCTCTTTTCCAGCTGCTCACGCCAGCGCGCGATTTCCGGCTGCGGCGCGCGCAGATACGGCATCTCAAGCGGAAGATCGCTCAACGCGAGTTTCATATGCTCGGGCATGCGGAACATGCGGCACCAGAAGTCGTAATCGCCGCGCGGCAATGTCTCGAATACTTGATGCACGCCGCTCGCACACCGCGCTACGCCAACCAGCGCCTTATCGACCCAGACATCGACCTGTGCGCCCGCGCGATGCAGCCACGCGGCGCAACGCAGCAACTGGATCTGATCGCCGAGGCCCTGCTCGCCCAGCAACAGAAAACGCTTGCCCACCACCGGTTCGCCGCGCCATTCGGCAAACGGCGGACGCGCGAGCGTGCTGTTTTCCGGCAACTGCTCGTGCCACGCGTACTGCTTCCAGCCCGCTTCGAACGCCCCCTCGCGCAATAGCGAAACGGCCAGGTTGAACTGGATGGGCGCGTTATCGGGCGCGACGCGCGCGGCCTCGACGTTGTATCGGTGCATGCTCCCGAAATCGCCGCGCATGTGCGATGCGTACGCAGCGTTGTGATGCAGCAGCCACATCGACGGATCGACCGCCAGGCCCTGCTTCGCCACGTCGAGCGCGAGATCGAACCGATCGAGCTTGTTCAGCGCGAAAGCGAGTTCCTTGAGCGCGTAGGCATCGGCAGCGAATTCGGCACGTAGTTGCGCAATCACGGCTTCAGCCTGCGCGCGATGACCGAGCCGCGAGTGAAGCTCCAGCAAGCTCAGTCCATCGGTGAGGCGCGCATTCCCCAGACGCCAGGCGTGCTCGAAATAGCGGACGGCGTCCCGGTCCCGGCCGGCTTCGATGCCCAGATCGCCCAACCGGCGCGCCGCATGATGCAGATCAGGATCGAGCGCGAGCGCTTGCTCATAGTGATGGCGCGCTTCGTCCTGACGGCCCGCGAGTTTCAGCACATCGGCGAGATTGCGATGCAGCGTGGACGTGCTGCCCGCGAGAGCAAGCGCGCGATGGTAGGCCGCTTCCGCCACGACATGTTCGCGCGCCAAGGCCGCCATCAGACCGCGATGCTCCCAGAGCGCGGCGTTCGTCGGCTCGACGTGGATCGCCCGATCGAGATAAGCACGTGCGTCGTCGGCGCGCCCTGCCTGCATGCAGGCCAGCGCGGCACGATGCAAAGCACCAGAATGCCGCGGATCGCGCGCCAGACACTGCGCGTATTGCTGGATCGCGTCGTCTGCGCGGCCGGCGGCGAGGTGTCGATCGGCAAGCGTTAGCAGATCGTCGGTGGGATCGGAGACGGCGGAGATCGGCGCGGTATCGGATGGGTTCATCGTCGGAGCGACTGGGAGAAAGGGGCATGTGCAGGATGGCGACCAGGCGATCTGGCCTGCCTGACACCGCACGATCTTTTAAAGATAGCGAAATGCCTGGTCTGATCGAATCGGACGATTCCGAAAAGCCGCGCGCGCCGGAAGGCGATTCTGTCGGGATGTGCGAAGCATTCTCATTCTTTTGGCGACTCGCACTTTCAGTTAAATCTGAGCCCGAACGCTTTCGTCCACTTTTAATCAGTGATTTAGAAAGAAACGCTCGCTTACATTCGTTTAATTATGTTAACCACGCAGCGGTCAACGGATGCGCATAATCGTCCGTTCTAGTGGAATGGTGATGTTTTACGAGCGGCAACGAACGGAAGGACGGATTGCGGCAGTGCCCACATCGGCGCGGGCAAGCGGTTCGAGCGAAGCAGGCGTTCTGGAACTGGCACCGGAAACGCCCGACTGGCGGGCTTTGCGCACCGCAGCGTATTGCTGCGATGCACAACTCGTCAGACGTAAAAAAGCCCTCGACTGAATGCGAGGGCTTTCATCGGTTTAGCGATCAACCGAATAAGTATATTCCTGCTCGCTTAATAAATCTGTGCGCTGTGCAAATAAAGCAACACACGGACCTGAAAAGCACTTTTACGTTGGGCACCACTAGCGCGCGTGAAGGAGCGAGCCGGATAATCGTCTTACACAGGAGAAAGATCATGGATGCCAAACCGCCAAGGATTCCGACCCCGGACCAAGTTTTTAGCCCGGATCCGGAACCGGTGGCCGTCGAGTTTCTCGGCGACGAATTGCCCTCGCATGTGCGCGCATTTCTCGACGAGCAACGCAAGTCACACGAACAGAAGTAATGGGGACGCGCTACGGCGCTGACGGACCAGAAAAATCGGCAGGCCGACCATCTGCCGCGGTTTTTTCGCGCCGTCTACAGGACCAATTACGCACGCTTGCTTCAATTGCGCGCCATGCAGTCATGGCGCGTGGGAACGGCTGAGCGCTTCAACGCGCGCCCGGCCGCGGCGCTGCGTGAGAAGCGCAGCTGTGCGCGCCTCAAGCCGATGTTCCGCCGTCACACAACGTCTGCCTGATAACCGGCTATCCTCTGCTTTTGCCTTTTCGGCCAGCCGGCCACTTATCACGCAATGACTTTTCGCTTTCGCGCGCTCGCGTCCTGCGCCGCCGCCCTGCTCTTCGCCTTGCCTGCCGTTACGGCGCACGCCGACGGCGACGATACCGCCCTGACCAATCTTGTCGCCCTGGTTTCGCAGCGTCTCGCGCTGGCCGAGCCCGTCGCGCACTGGAAGTGGCTCAACCACAAGCCGATCACCGATACGCCACGCGAAAATGCGCTGCTCGCCGATGTGCAAAAGCGCGCCACAACCGCGGGCGTCGATCCGGTGTTCGCGCGCGAGTTCTTCCGCGATCAGATCGATGCGAGCACTCAGATGCAACAGGCGCTGTTCGCGAACTGGCGCAACTCGCAGCCGCCGGCGAATCCGGCGCCGGATCTGGCGAGCGTCACGCGTCCGCAACTCGATCGTCTGACGGGGCAACTGATCGGCGCACTCGCACGCGTACAAACGACGCGCGCAGCCGACGACTGCCCGGCGCGGGTCGCGCGGGCCGTCGCAAACTGGAAAGAGTTGACGCGCTACGACTCCACCCGCGCGGACGCGATGACGCGCGCGCTCGGGCACGTCTGCGAGGCGGGCGGCGTGGGCGGCATGGCCTGAACGCCGAAAGCTCGAATTAAAGCGCGATCAGATCGCGCTAGCCACGCCGTCAGCCACCGACGGCTCGAGCGGCAGCACGCTCAGACCGCGCTCGATACGCGTTTGCAGGATGCGCCACGTGGAAAGCTCGAACGGCGCGTCGGCTGCCATTGCCGCTGCGGCCAGCGTGCCCGCCTCGACCACACTCGCCGCCGCACCGAGATAACACCAGCGGTCGATCACATGAAACACCGCCGTGCCGCGCACGGCGTCCTGCTCTTCCACCAGCACCGCTGCGCCAAACGGCCAAGGCATCGAAACGGGGTCCTGCTTCGACACCTTCTGCGCGCGATTGAACGACGGCCGCAGTTGTGCGAGCCAGCGCGCCTCGACCAGCAAGGCGCCAAGCTCGCCACCCGTCGCCTGCCATTCGACCCGGCGGATCTGCTGCGCCATCCGCTGCTCGCGCGACGAACGGCGCTCGCCTGACAGATGCGAACGCACACGCTGACGCACGCGCACACTACGTCCTACATATAGAGGCGCGTCGTTTTCGCCGAAGAACGCGTAGACACCGTGGCCGGCGGGCGCGGTTTCGATCAGATCGTCGGTGATATCGCCCGCGAGGCGATGGCGGCGCGTCAGACGCTCGATCTGCGTCGCCAGCATGTCCTCGGGCACGAGACCCGGCAGGCGCTGCCAGAATTGCCAGAGCAGATCGGCATCGGCGAGCGCGCGGTGGCGATCGGCCGCCACAAGGGCATGGCGCTCGACCAGCGCATCCAGGCCGTGGCGCTTTTCGGCAGGAAAGAGCGCGCGCGAAAGCCGCACCGTACACAGCACATCGGGATTGAACGAGAGCCCGGCGCGTTCGAACTCGGCGCGCAGAAAGCCCCGGTCGAAACTCGCGTTGTGCGCGACGAAAAGCTTGCCCGCGAGGCGCTCGAACAGTGCGGGGGCAATCTCGGCGAAGGTGGGCGCGCCGCGCACCATGGCATTGCTGATGCCGGTCAACTGCTGGATAAAGGGCGGGATCGATTGCTGCGGATCGACCAGCGAGCTCCAGCGCGTGGCCTGCCCATCAATCACCTCGACGATACCGACTTCGGTGATACGGTGTTCGCCCACCGAGCCCCCCGTCGTTTCCAGATCAACAAAGACGAGGGGGACGCCGCCGGACGTGGGTTCGGCGCTCAAGAGGGTGTCGGACATGGAGAAACGGCAAGACAAAGAGAAGAAATCGGCCCAAGTATGCACCGTTTGGGCAAAGCGCGCAGCGCTTTCGCGGCGCGACGGCTTTTTTGAAGTGGCGATTGGGTTACGGCGAGGTTGCGTCAATATTGCATCGGGATTGCATTTTAATGGCGCAATTGACGGATTTTTTTAATTGGGGTTTTCCCCGTTAAAACGACTACCTTTATAAAGCCGCCTGATATTTTCAGGCAATGACCGCGATGATTGTTTTACGCCAGAAAATAAAAAAGCCCTGGATAACCAGGGCCTGCTTCAGGCAGCGGGCAACACTGCCGCTTGCCTGATCTGTCCGCACGACGCGGCCAGGTGCTGCTGCAAGAATTTACAGCGGCTGGATGTTCGCGGCCTGCTTGCCCTTCGGGCCAACCTTGACGTCGAACGAGACGCGCTGGTTCTCCTTCAGCGACTTGAAGCCTTCCGAGCGGATCTCGGAGAAGTGCGCGAAGAGGTCGTCGCCGCCGGCATCCGACGTGATGAAGCCAAAGCCCTTAGCATCATTGAACCATTTGACAATACCGGTTTCCATGTTTCCGTTTCCCTCGAAATTAAATGACGCGGGCAATACCCTCACGCCGAATTCAAACTGACTCGCCCTCACCGCTATGTCAATGCAATTGAAGCTGAAAGGCCAATTCAGAATTGCCGTTATACGGGGAACGCCAATCGGCAGTCAAGCGAATTTTTTATAACAGCATTCCCGTTTCCGAGATAAACCGGCGTGCATCAAAAAACCCGCAAAAACATATGCAAAGTAAATGGACGCGGGCGCACACCGTTTTTTACACATTTAATGGGTGCCTTTGGATTGAATCGGGAAAAGCTACCGCAAATGTAACAATCAGTGTCAAACGTAAGTGTTTTTACCGGTTGTTCGCGTGAACCAATCGACCCATGATGAATAGAGTTCGCGTGCAATGGGAGGCAATCATGCTGACGTTACTGCGACGCTGGTTTCATTGGCTCGTCGAAATCGACGGTCCGGAATCCACAAGCGATATTGAGACTTACGGGTCATGGCATGGCGATCACTGGCAGAACCTGCTGTGTTCCCCAATGGACGCCCGGCATTACGTAATGGAAGACTGGAGCCTGCAACCTGAACCGCCGGAAGACCACGCCAGGTAAGACCGGGCGGGCAGAAAGCGGAGCCAGCAGCCTGTCGTGCATGCGCGGCAGGCAAAAAAAAAGCGCAGCCAAGGCCGCGCCGACAAAGGTTTGGAGATCTTTTTCGTCAACGAAAAAGTCTGCTTCGGAAAGCAGCGAGTTCAGTATAGCCGCAGGGTTCTGGCCCATTAACTCTGCGGCACACAATCATCTGTTACGTGAGACGCAATAATCCAGGTTGACACGGATTACCACCGTTTTGTGCAATCGATTATTGTAGCGATCGCACAACGCCATTCGGTTGACACTTCTTTCACCCATGCATGTAAATCCGCTGAAAGCCTTGACCAGTAAGGCTTGAAGCCGGCCCAAATATCATTTCCGAATTCGCAATACTTTATTGCGCAAATCGGAATGCCTTGATCGCAGGCACCCTCTTCTACACTCTGCCTGTCCGGAAACCGACTGCGATGGATTTAACGCGCCACGCGGGCTTTGCCTCTCGCTGCGATTCGCGTGGACGGTTTCCCAAACAGGGTTCGACGAAACCCACCTCTGTTCTCGGAGTTTACAAAGATGAAAAAGACTCTCATGGTCGCTGCCCTCACGGGCGTTTTTGCAACGGCTGCTCACGCACAAAGCAGCGTTACGCTGTACGGCCTGGTCGACGCTGGTCTGACCTACGTGAACAACTCGGGCGGCCACAGCCTGTGGAAGGCTTCGAGCGGCACGGTCAACGGCAGCCGTTGGGGCCTGCGCGGTGCTGAAGACCTCGGTGGCGGCCTGAAGGCAATCTTCACCCTGGAAAGCGGCTTCAACATCATGAACGGCACGGCAGGTCAGTCGAGCCGCATGTTCGGCCGTCAAGCTTTCGTCGGTCTGGCAAGCAACCAGTACGGTGCTGTCACCCTCGGCCGTCAGTACGACTCCGTCGTCGACTACCTGGCACCGCTGTCGAACACCGGCTCGCAATACGGTGGCACGATCGCTGCTCACCCGTTCGATAACGACAACCTGAACAACTCGGTTCGTTTCAACAACACGGTCAAGTACTCGAGCGTCAACTACGCTGGCTTCAAGTTCGGCGGTACGTACTCGTTCTCGAACAGCACCGAATTCGCGAACAACCGTGCATACAGCATCGGCGCATCGTACAACTGGGGCGGCCTGAACGTTGCTGCGGGCTACCTGCAGATGAACAACGACGTCAACAACCTGGCGAACACGGTTTCGGGTTCGGGCGCACAGACGGGCGAATGGACGTTCGCAGCTGGCCGTCAACGCACGTTCGGCGGCGGCGTGAACTACACGTTCGGCCCGGCAACGGCTGGCTTCGTCTACACGCAGACGAACCTGACCGACGCAGTCGGCATCTCGGCAGCTCAATCGGGCCGCAGCTCGACGCTCGGCTTCGGTGCTAACAGCGCACGCTTCCAGAACTTTGAAGGCAACGTCCGTTACGCTCTGACGCCGGCTCTGAGCCTGGCTGGCGCGTACACGTACACCCGCGCAAACTTCGGCGGCGGCGTGAACCCGAACTACAACACGGTTGCTCTGCAGTCGGACTACGCACTGTCGAAGCGCACGGATGTCTACCTGCAAGGCGACTGGCAACACGTGTCGTCGAACTCGGAAGTCGGCGCAAACCTGAACGGTCTGGGCACGGGTTCGGCTTCGACCCGTCAAGACCAGGTTGCTGTGACGGTTGGTATGCGTCACCGCTTCTAAGATGCACCTCGCTGGCCCTTGCGGCCAGCTGTGCAGCTGAAAAGGCGCCGCTTGCGGCGCCTTTTTTCATTTCTACCGCGCCTGCATGCGTCCTGAACGCTTCCCGAGTGCGCTCAGGCGCTTCGCTGCGGATATTGCACATCGAGCACGTCGATCGGCGCCGGGCCCGCAGGCGTGTGCAGAATCACCTGATCGCCGATCTTTGCCTTGATGAGCGCCCGCGCAACCGGCGACACCCAGCTCACGAAGCCGCGATCCAGATCGACCTCGTCCACGCCCACGATCGTGACGGTGTGCACCTCGCCGTCCTCGGTGCCGTATTCCACCGTCGCACCGAAGAACACCTGATCCACGCTTTCTTGACGGCTGCTATCCACGACCTCGGCCAGATCCAGCCGCTTGGTCAGAAAGCGGATACGCCGGTCGATCTCCCGCAATCGTCGCTTACCGTAGATGTAGTCGCCGTTCTCGGAGCGGTCGCCGTTCGACGCCGCCCACGAAACGAGCTTGACCACCTCGGGCCGCGCCTCGTCGATCAGATGCAGCAGTTCGTTGCGCATGCGTTCGTAGCCGGCCGGCGTGATGTAGTTCTTGGCGCCGGCAGGAATGGCGGGTTGACCGGCTTCGAGATCGTCATCGTCGTTGTCGGTCGATTCTTTGACAAAGGCCTTGTTCATGATGGTTCGATTGACTGCGTTTGCTTGTCACTACGTGACTTCGAAATGGCGCCGCTGCAGCTTTGATGCAACCGCAACCGGGGCCTATAAAGATTCCAGCGCCCTTCCCACGAGGTTACACGAAGCACGCTTTCAAACAAATCGCGATAAGGGGCTTCCTTTTTCCGAAATCCCTGCTATACTCTCCTTTCTGTGTGCGGCTGTAGCTCAGTTGGATAGAGTACTTGGCTACGAACCAAGGGGTCGTGGGTTCGAATCCTGCCAGCCGCGCCACCTATTAAGAGTTTTGCGTTAGTTTGATCGGCGCAAGTCTCCAGTAACACTGCAGTATGTAGTATCGTTTTAGCGTGCGGCTGTAGCTCAGTTGGATAGAGTACTTGGCTACGAACCAAGGGGTCGTGGGTTCGAATCCTGCCAGCCGCGCCACCTCTCGAAGGGCCTTCCTGATTCAGGAAGGCCCTTTGTCTTTCTAGCGTCGATTTTTGCGCGCCCGCTTCTTTCTTCTGCAATCCGCGATTCAACGCGGCGCGGTTCCGATATCGCCGATTTGCGCGTCCGGACGCGGCAAATCCTCCACATCGCCAATATCGCCCGGCTCGGCAACGAGTTCCGTGAACACGCCCGTCAATGCCTGCGGTTGACGCAGCACCTCCTCCACCGTCTCGCCAAAGCGGCTCTGCACGAACGCACGCAATAGCGCCTCGCGCGTCGTGGCGCCATGCGCCTGCGCCGCACGGTGGCCGCCCTCGAATTCGGCCGTGCAAACTGCAGGCTCGCCCGCACGACGTTCGCGCAATTCGAAGCGCTGTGCGCGATCGAGCACGACGCCGGCGGCTTCCCACGATGTCGATGGCTCGAAGCGGCCGTCCCAGGGCTTGCCACGGTCGTTGCCGCGCACGGCGACGGTCTCGCCGCTATCGGTGAAGTAGATCTCGCGCACGAAATCGGGCAGGCTGCGCGCCACCCAGTAATCGAGCGCGAAGCCGCTCAGTTCAGCTACGTTCATGGCTTGTCCTCGTGTGTGCCTGAAAAGGTTTCGAGGGAGCGTGCCGATGCCTGACGAAAGCCAGAAGAGTGTCAGGAAACCCGGCAGACACGGGCAACGCCGGAGATGGCCGCAGAAAGTCGGGCCGCAGAGAGATGCCAGATACAACAAGGGCGGCCCGCAAGGGTGCCGCCCGTCAAACCGCTATCAATAGTCGGCGCGCTCGCGATCGATGCGCATGCCGCCGTCATGGCGATGATGCCCCTCCTCGCTCGGCCGCTCGCGCGTGATGCGCATGACGTCGGGATTCGTGCGCACGCGGCGCATGACGTTCGCGAGGTGCACGCGATCGCTCACCTGGATCACGAAACGCAGCATGTTCGACTCCTGCGCGAGATCGTCGTCCATGGCGATGTGCACGATGTTGGCATCGGCGGAGGTAATGTCGGCGGCCACACGCGCGAACACGCCCTTCGTGTTCTTCACCAGCACCTTCACGGCCACATCGAACAGACGGCCCGGCTGCGGCGCCCACGCGACGTCGATCCAGCGACCCGGATCACGGCGATGAATACGCTGCGCCACGCGGCAATCGGTCGTATGAATCGCCATACCCAAGCCGATGCCGATATAGCCCATGATGTCGTCGCCCGGAATCGGACGGCAGCATGCCGAGAGCTGCACCGACATGCCCTCGGTGCCCGTGATGACCACCGGCGGCGCATGCGGCGCGTTCGGGTCGCGCTGCGAATGATGTTCCTCGTCGTCGGCGTCGAGGCCTTTCATGAGCACTTCGATGCGCTTGGCCATCACCGCCGCCACGCGTCGGCCGAGACCGATATCGGCGAAGATTTCCTGACGATTCTTGTTGCCGGTCCACTGAACCAGCTTTTCCCACGTTTCCGGCGTGACTTCCGAAAGCTGGTAGCCATAGCCCTTGAGCGCCTGATCGACCAGACGCTCGCCAAGCTGCACGGATTCCGTGAGACGCATCGTCTTCAGATAGTGACGAATCGCCGAGCGCGCCTTGCCGGTACGCACGAAACCGAGCCACGCGGGATTCGGCTTGGAGTACGGCGCGGTGATCACTTCGACGATGTCGCCGCTCTTGAGCTCCGTGCGCAGCGGCAGGAGTTCGTTGTTGATCTTCACGGCGACGCACTGGTTGCCCAGATCGCTGTGGATCGAATACGCGAAGTCGAGTGCCGTGGCGCCGCGCGGCAGCGCCATGATCTTCGCCTTCGGCGTGAAGACATAGACGGCGTCCGGGAACAGGTCGATCTTGACGTGTTCGAGGAATTCGCTGGAGTCGCCCGCCTCGCTCTGAATGTCGAGCAGCGACTTGAGCCACTGATGCGCGCGCTTTTGCACGTCGTTCAGATCGGCGCCGCCGTTCTTGTAGAGCCAGTGCGCGGCCACGCCCGCTTCGGCGATCTCGTGCATCTTGCGCGTGCGCACCTGGAATTCGATCGGTGCGCCGAACGGGCCCACGAGCGTCGTGTGCAGGGACTGATAGCCATTCACTTTCGGAATGGCGATGTAGTCCTTGAACTTGCCGGGCACGGGCTTGTAAAGCGCATGCAGCGCGCCGATGCAGGTGTAGCACTCGAGCGCCGAATCCACCACCACGCGAAAACCATAAACGTCGAGCACCTGCGAAAACGACAGCTGCTTGTCGCGCATCTTCTTGTAGATGCTGAAGATGGTTTTTTCGCGGCCGGTGACTTCGGCGTCGAGCTTCGCGTCGGCGAGCGCGCGCTGCACCGATTCCAGAATCTTGCTGACCACTTCGCGGCGATTGCCGCGCGCCGCCTTCACCGCCTTTTCGAGCGTGGCGTAGCGGTTCGGGTTGAAGTTCTGGAAGCTGAGATCCTGCAGCTCGCGATAGGTATTGTTCAGGCCAAGACGGTGCGCAATGGGCGCGTAGATGTCGATCGTCTCGCGGGCCACACGGCGGCGCTTTTCGGGCGGCACCGCGCCGAGCGTGCGCATGTTGTGCAGGCGGTCGGCGAGCTTGACGAGAATCACGCGGACATCGCGCGCCATCGCGAGCAGCATCTTGCGGAAGTTTTCCGCTTGCGCCTCTTCGCGATTGCGAAACTCCATCTTGTCGAGTTTCGACAGGCCATCGACCAGTTCCGCGACTTTGGCGCCGAAGCGCTCGGCGATTTCCGCCTTGGTCACGCCCTGGTCTTCGATCACGTCATGAAGCAGCGCCGCCTCGATGGCCTGGGCGTCGAGCTTCCAGCCGGCGCAGATCTCTGCGACGGCGACGGGATGCGTAATATAGGGTTCGCCACTCTGACGATATTGCCCGAGGTGGGCTTCGTCGCTGAAGTGAAACGCCGCCTTGATCTCCTTGATTTCCTCAGGTGTGAGGTAACCGGAAAGCGCAGCGGTCAGATTGGCGATGGAGACGACCCCGTGTTTGCGGGGCTGTTCCGGTGTGGCGGTCGGTCCGAACAGATGGCGAAACGACTGTTCGAGAACCGCGTCGATGTAATTGCGCGCAGGGCTCGCGGTCTCCGCTTCCTGGTCCACATCCGTGGCCGGCGAGGGCGTAGTGCTCATGTTCCCCTCCGTTTCAGGTCAGGCGTTGACGTTTGGCGCACGAGGTGTGACGCCCAGCACGAATTACACGACGAGTAAAACTCAAGCTTCAACTACTACGGGACTACAAGGCGCCGTTAAACGGGCACCTTCTTCAGCATTTCCAGACCTACCTGGCCAGACGCGATTTCGCGAAGCGCGACGACGGTCGGCTTGTCGCGGCTTTCGATCTTCGGCGTGTGACCTTGGGCGAGCTGACGTGCGCGATACGTTGCGGCGAGCGCCAGTTCAAAGCGGTTCGGAATCTGTTTCAGACAATCTTCGACGGTGATGCGGGCCATGTCGGTTCCTTCTCATTCTCAGCAGGTTCTTATTCTACCTTATGTGCCCGATGCGCCGGGCTGCGGCAGGTGGATGCCGAGCTGTACGAAGAGCTCGGTGTGTCGCGCGTATTGCGAAGCGAAGCGCATACGCGTGGCGCTAACGATATTGCGCAGCTCCTGCAGCGCAGTATCGAAATTTTCGTTGATGACGACGTACTCCGATTCGCTCGCGTGCGCCATCTCGCTACCGGCGGCAAGCAGGCGTCGCGTGATGACGTTCGGCTCGTCTTCGCCGCGCTTGCGCAGGCGATCCGCGAGCGCGTCGAGCGACGGCGGCAGGATGAAGATTTCCACGGCGTTGCGGAACTGCTTCTTCACCTGTTGCGCGCCTTGCCAGTCGATTTCGAGCAGTACGTCATGGCCCTGCTTCATCTGGTCTTCGATCCACACGCGCGAAGTCGCGTAGTAGTTGCCGTGCACTTCCGCGCTTTCGAGGAACTCGCCTTCTGCATGACGCGCGAGGAAATCGTCGACGGTCGTGAAGTGATAGTGCTCGCCGTCACGTTCCTTCGAACGCGGCGCGCGCGTGGTGTACGAAATCGACAGCAGGATCGCGTTGTCTTCGGCGAGCAGCGCGTTCACGAGCGTGGACTTGCCCGCACCCGAAGGCGCGACCACCATGAAAAGATTGCCCGGATAAACGCCCGCGTACGGATTGCGCGGTTTCGTTTCAGCCTTGTGCGCACCGGGTGCGCTGGTCTGGTCGGTCATGTTCGTTGCTTCCTGTTTTACTGCTTTTTACAGCGTTAAATGCCTTCATCGGTGAGCGCATGAGTGCATGCGCTCACGCATTTATTCGAGGTTCTGCACCTGCTCGCGCATCTGCTCGATGAGCAGCTTGAGCGTCATCGACGCATCGGCGAGTTCCTTCGCCGCGGCCTTCGAACCGAGCGTGTTCGCTTCGCGGTTCAGCTCCTGCATCATGAAGTCCAGACGCTTGCCGACGCGCCCGCCCTTCTCGATCACATGGCGCGTTTCGTTCAGATGCGCGGTGAGGCGCGAGAGTTCTTCGGCGATGTCGATGCGGATCCCGTACATCGTCACTTCCTGGCGAATGCGCTCGGCGATTTCCTCGCGCGACACATTGCCGATGTTGCCGTTCGCGGCGTCCGGCGCGGCAATGCCCAGCGCTTCCTGCAGACGCTCGACGATCTTCTGCTGATGCTTGACGATCAGGTCCGGCACGAGCGGCGTGATCTTCGTGACGATCGCTTCCATCTCCGCGACATTGGCGAGCAGCATGTTGGCGAGTTGCGCGCCTTCGCGCGCACGCACGTCGATCAGATCGGCAATCGCCTGCTTGCCGCAACCGAGCACCGCATCGCGCAGCACTTCGGGCGCGACGCCGCTTTCCGCCAGCACGCCGGGCCAGCGCAGAATTTCGCCAGTACGCAGACGACCCGATTCCGGGAACGCTTCGAGCACCGCACGCTCGAGCACGGCGAGCTGTTCGAGCGCATCGCGGTTGAGCGAACCGGCGTTGGCGGCCTGCTCGCTGCGCTGGATGTTGATGCGGATGTCGACCTTGCCGCGCGAGAGTTTGGTCATCAGCATTTCGCGCAGCGTGGGTTCGATCACGCGCACGTCTTCGGGCATGCGGAAATTCAGGTCGAGAAAGCGCGAGTTCACGGTACGCAATTCGACGGAGACACTGGCGCCGCCCGTGCCCGATGCCGCAACCAGTTCGCGCGTGGCGCTGGCATAGCCGGTCATGCTGTAAATCATGGTTCGTCTCGCGATAAAGCCGCGGCGGCGCGCTTCATGGGCGCGGGTCACGGCGAAGGTATTCGAGGCGCCCGGCGTGTACGCGCGTTATCGATGACGCGCAATGACGCGGGGCGGAGAAACCGTATTATCCCATTTTTGGCCGCGCGCCCGCCGCAGCAGCGGTCTCGCTCTGCGCGCTGACGAACGCGCCGGCGCACAATGCACGGCTGTCCTGCAGCCGCCCGCGCAATTAGCGCCTGATTCACGCGATGGCGCGGCCATCGCCCGTGCATCTCGCCGGTCGCGCGAAGGCGGTAAAATTGCGTTTTCTCTCCTTCCTTGCCGTGCCCTCGCGCACATCCGACGATGACCCAGACCACCCTGCGCCCCTCCGGCCGTGCCGCCGACCAGCTTCGCGACGTTCGCATCACCCGCCATTTCACGAAGCACGCCGAAGGCTCGGTGCTGGTCGAATTCGGCGATACCAAGGTGCTGTGCACCGCGAGCGTGTCCGAAAGCGTGCCGCCGTTCCTGCGCGACAAGGGCCGGGGCTGGCTCACCGCCGAATACGGCATGCTGCCGCGCGCCACGCACACGCGCAGCGACCGCGAAGCCGCGCGCGGCAAGCAGACGGGCCGCACCCAGGAAATCCAGCGCCTGATCGGCCGTGCGATGCGCGCGGTGTTCGATCTCGAAGCGCTCGGCGCGCGCACCATCAACCTCGACTGCGACGTGCTGCAAGCCGATGGCGGCACGCGCACGGCCAGCATCACGGGCGCGTTCGTCGCCGCTCACGACGCCGTTTCGAAACTGCTGGCCGACGGCCGCATCGCACGCTCGCCGATCACCGATTACGTCGCCGCCATCTCCGTGGGCGTCTACGAAGGCCTGCCGGTGCTCGACCTCGATTACGCCGAAGATTCGCAATGCGACACCGACATGAACGTCGTCATGACGGGTTCGGGCGGCATGGTCGAAGTCCAGGGCACGGCCGAAGGCGCGCCGTTCTCGCGCAACGAACTCAACGCGCTGCTCGACCTCGCGCAAGGCGGCATCGCCACGCTGATCGGCATGCAGAAGGCCGCGCTGGGAGTCGCGTAATGGCCGCTACGCCTGATATCACCGGCAACGGCGCGGCGCTCGGCCGCGTCGTGCTGGCCTCGAACAACGCGGGCAAGCTGCGCGAATTCGCGGCGCTGCTCGCAGCCGCGGGGATCGAACTCGTGCCGCAAGGCGCGCTGAACGTGCCCGAAGCGGAAGAGCCGCACGTCACCTTCGTCGAAAACGCGCTGGCCAAGGCGCGCCATGCGTCGAGACTCACTGGCCTGCCCGCCATCGCCGACGATTCCGGCCTGTGCGTGCGCGCGCTGCGCGGCGCGCCGGGCGTGTATTCGGCGCGCTATGCGCAACTCGCGGGCGGCGAAAAGAGCGACGCGGCGAACAACGCGCTGCTCGTGCAGAACCTGCAGGAACACGCCGATCGCCGCGCGTATTACTTCTGCGTGCTGGCGCTCGTGCGTCACGCCGACGACCCCGAACCGCTGATCGCCGAAGGCCGCTGGCACGGCGAAGTGATCGACACGCCGCGCGGCGACAACGGCTTTGGCTACGATCCGTACTTCTACATTCCGGGCCTCGAAGCCACGGCTGCGGAACTCGATCCGGCGCTCAAGAACGCGTCGAGCCATCGCGCCATCGCCTTGCGACATTTGCTCGCACGGCTGGAGGAAGAAGCGTGAGCCAGCAGCACCAGACCGGCCTCGACGTCGTGCAGTCGTTCACGATGCCGGGCAGCATTCGCCTGAACGCGCTGCCGCCGCTCTCGCTTTACGTGCATTTTCCGTGGTGCGTGCGCAAGTGCCCGTACTGCGACTTCAACTCGCACGAATGGAAAGGCGAGCGCTTTCCCGAGGACGATTACCTCGACGCCCTGCGCGCCGACCTCGAACAGTCGCTGCCGCTCGTGTGGGGCCGCCAGGTGCACACGATCTTCATCGGCGGGGGCACGCCCAGCTTGCTGTCGGCGAAGGGGCTCGATCGCCTGCTGTCGGACGTGCGCGCGCTGCTGCCGCTCGACGCCGATGCGGAGATCACGCTCGAAGCCAACCCCGGCACCTTCGAAGCCGATAAATTCGCGCAGTTTCGCGCGAGCGGCGTGAACCGCCTGTCGATCGGCATCCAGAGTTTCAACGAGGCGCATCTGAAAGCGCTCGGACGGATTCACGATGCAGCGCAGGCGCGCCATGCGGTGGAAGTGGCGGCGAACACCTTCGACAACTTCAATCTCGATCTGATGTTCGCGCTGCCGCAACAGACGCTCGCCGAATGTCAGGCCGATATCGAAACGGCGCTCGCCTTCGCGCCGCCGCATCTGTCGCTCTATCACCTCACGCTCGAACCGAACACGATGTTCGCGAAGTTTCCGCCTGTGCTGCCCGACGACGACCAGTCGGCGGACATGCAGGAATGGATTCACGCACGCACGACCGAAGCCGGTTATGGGCGCTATGAGGTTTCGGCGTACGCGCAGCCGGGCCGCCAGAGCCGCCACAACCTCAACTACTGGCGTTTTGGCGATTACCTGGGCATCGGCGCGGGCGCGCATACAAAGCTGTCGTTCCCGAACCGCATCGTGCGCCAGATGCGCTACAAGCATCCGGCGACGTTCATCGAAGAAGCGCGTGCGGGCAAGCCGATCCAGGAAGAGCACGAAGTCAGCGCGAAGGATCTGCCCTTCGAGTTCATGCTCAATGCGCTGCGGCTGGTGGAAGGTTTCCCGGTTTATCGCTTCGCGGAGCGCACCGGTCTGCCGATCACGACGATCGAGCCGCAGTTGCAGGAAGCGGAAAAGCGCGGGCTCATCACGCGCGATTACGAGAAGATCGTGCCGACGGAGCTGGGGCAGCGCTTCCTCAACGATCTGCAGGAGCTGTTCTTGAAGGACGCGCAGTGATCATTCGATGATCTTTGCGTGATCCCGATGTGATCTTTTGATGTGCGCCATCGGCAACGCTGCCGGTGTGCGCATATTCCAGGTTACAATGCGCGCCTCCGGAGGTGTGGCAGAGTGGTTGAATGCACCGGTCTTGAAAACCGGCGAAGGGGTAACCCTTCCGTGAGTTCGAATCTCACCGCCTCCGCCAGAGATGAATACAAACCCCCGTAAGTTCAATGACTTACGGGGGTTTTCCATTTCTCAGCCCATTAAATAGCCCATCAGGGCGCACAAACTCACGTCCCCTCCGTGCTCCCCAGGTCGACGCATTTGCGCAATGGTGCCAACGCCGTCCGCTAGAATCCGCCTATGTCTGCTTTCCGATGGCGGCTGAGATGCGCAAGCCGTGGGAAGACGACTCCTGTGCAACGGTGCAAGCCTGCTATGCCGTCTACGCGGTTCCGGTTGCGGCGGCTTTATGGTGCGGCGTGCCCGCCGAAGAAGTTACTGAAGAACTGCGACGCGCGGTTCCTGTGGGACAAAGCAACGCGTTGGCGCGTGCCATCCTGCGACACTCCTACCTGCCCTGCCTGGAATCGCACATCCGCGAACTCGAAGAAGCGAAGGCCCGCACAGAAGCCGAGTGCGACTCCCTGAAGGGTATCGTGGACCAAATGAGTGGCAGATCAAAGGTGCACCTCCCCGCGAGCACTCCGAAGAAACCTACCCGAATATCACTGCAGCCCTGCTGCGCCTGCTGACGCCATCGCACGATCGAGACCTCTCGGGTGCACGTTACGCCAGCCGGGCAGCGCTCATAGAGGTCTTATTCACGGCGTTCGAGTCCAACCCCGGTATCTCCAGGCGCACGCGTAAGGAACGTTTCGCTGCTACCAACCGCAATATCGACGCAACCTGAAAAGCCCCTACTGTCACGCGCGCCCGCGCAACTCACCCGAGCAATGAGCCGGACATCGCGCCTGGATCGAGGAAAACACCGCGCTTCGCTTCGTGCAGCGGTGGCGGAACGCATCAGCGGGTGAGCTATGACGCCGGGAGCGGTCGAACTGAAGCCCATCTTTACAGACGTTGAGGCCGAGATACTGGTCGCACGCAACGCGTTCATGAAGCGCGGCGCGAAAATCGCTGCACACCGCCCTGCCGAGCGCGGAGCGGTCGAGCAGTGCGGCGAAGCCAGCCGAGCGCCGGGCCATGTTCCGCGCGGTTGATTGCCAATCGGGGAAATCAAAAAGCCGACACCCCAAATCGGAATTTTCCCATTTCGCCCCCAGCCATGCGCTGCTAGCTTCAAGTGGTTGTTCGCGCACTTAATGGCGCGATCGCCCGAAGCATTGGCAATGCCACCAGCTTCGGACAACTTCACCATTGTCCAGCCAGGAAAACGCGTATGCCTCGACAAAGCGACGTGCGTTTTACCTTCGAGATGTGCACCGCCCGCGTGCCTTTTGAAGTTGTGGAGTTTGAACTTGTTGAAGGTCTTTCAGAGTCCTTCAAACTTACCGTCGAACTGTCCAGTCAAAATCCCGCTGTCGATTTTCAGAAAGTCCTCGATCAGCCCGCGACGCTCACCATCTGGCGCGGCGAGACACCTGTGCGGTATGTGAACGGGGTCGTCAGCCTCTTCGAGCAAGGCGCAACCGGGTTCAGGCGAACACGCTATCGGGTGGTTATCAGCCCGATGCTCAGTCGCGCCGAGTTGTGCAGCGACTGGCGTATCCACCAGCAGGTCTCTATTGCGCAGATATTGGCGAGCCGCATCAAGGAACTGGGAATCACTGATTACGAACAGCGCATGTTTGGCGAGCACCTGACGCGCGAATATTGCGTTCAGCCTGGTGAAACCACGTGGCATTTCATCAATCGCGTGGCGGCAGACGAAGGGATCTATGCGGCGTATGAATTCTCAGAAAAAGGGCATCGGCTGATTCACGGCGACCGCCTGATCGTGCATGGAGCCATCGGCCGCGAACCGGTCGTCTATAACCCGTCGCCGGGCGCTGACCAGCCCGAACCATGCTTGTGGAACTTCCTGTACGCGGAAAATGTGCGAACCAGCCGTAGCGTGTCAAGGGATTACACATACCGGAATCCGAGATATTCGCAGGAACACCGTAGCGAAGCCGCGAGCTTCGACCGGCAAGGTGGCTACGAAAAATTCCATTATCCGGGAGGATACAAGCAGGATGCCGCTGGCAAGCCGATGAACCAGACGCGGCTGCTGGCGCTGCGTAACGACGCGCGGCTTGCCCTCATCGAAGGCGACGACGCACGTCTGATTCCTGGCATGGCCTTCAAACTGGAAGGCCATCCGCGTGAAGAATGGAACCGTAGCTGGCGTCCCGTGCGCATGACGCATTACGGCGTGCAGCACGTGAGCCAGGAGGAAGAGAGCGCGAGCGCGGAACACGGCACAAGCTATCGCTACGAGGCCGAAGTGATCCCTGACGATGTCGAATGGAAACCGGCGCTGCTGCCCAGGCCCGTGATTGAGGGTCCGCAGACCGCGTTCGTCACCGGTCCCGCTGGCGAAGAAATTTATTGCGATAACGATGGTCGCGTGGTTGTGCAGTTTGCCTGGGACCGCAGGGGCAGGAACGACGAGCACAGCACGTGCTGGATACGCGTAGCGCAGAACTGGGCAGGCGCGACCTGGGGGCACATGGCGATACCGCGCATCGGGCAGGAGGTCCTTGTCTCATATCTGGATGGGGACCCCGATCAGCCCATCATCATCGGCCGCGTATACGACGCGCTGAACCTGCCGCCCTACGAACTGCCGCGCCACAAGACGCGCATGACGATCAAAAGTCAAACGCACAAGGGCGAAGGCTACAACGAATTACGATTTGAGGACGAGGCGGGACAGGAAGAGATTTTCGTTCATGCGCAGAAGGACCAGAACCTTCACGTCAACCACGATGAAACCACATTTGTGGGCAATGACCGGAAGGAAAACGTCGAGCATGACGAAACGATCGATATCGGGCACGACCGGACCGAGAGCGTCGGCAACGATGAGCAGGTGAGCATCGGGCGCAACCGCCGCCACACAGTTGGACAGGATGCGTCTCTATTCATCGAACGCAATCACACGGTCAACGTTGGCAAGGACCGCATCGAGCAGGTCAGTAATCACCGCAAGGACCAGACTACGGCCAATCACATCGTCGATGTGGGCGGGCATGTTGAGCAGACCGTGCAAGGCCACCACAGGCTCAGTGCAGGCCAGAGCATTCGGGATCAGACGCAGCACTTCGAACTCAAGGCTGGCGACCGGGCCGTGTTTCGTGGGCCGGGCGGGTCGATTACCGTGGACGATGGCGGCATCACGATTGAAGGGATTGCTATCACGTTCAAGGGGCCGCTTGAGGGCGGCGGTGAGGGCAAGGGCAATGTATTCAGTTTCAACGGCCAGCCCAATGCTGGTGTAGCGAGCGATATCTGCCTGGAGTGTCTTATCCACGCTGCCGCAAATGGCGCGATGACCCTGGAGCGCTAATGATCCCCATTTCGGTAGCAGAACACCTACAGCGCCATTCGCAGTGCTTTAACGGCCCGTTGCGCGTGCTGGCGCTTGTGGACGGGCTCCAGTATCAGCAGCACACGGGGCAGACGCTGGATCCGCACGGCGACTATGTGGCATCGCTCTTTGCGGGAACAAAAGAAGCGGCACTTGCACCCGCGGGACCGTGGCTGATCGACCCCGAAAACTCGGGCGACCACGTTGCGGACCTGGGCAAATTCGAACTGGCTCGTCCCGGCGTTATCTGGCTGATTGCCTGGCGAGATATCGAGGAACAGGCAGCGAGGCTGCGCCCGCACCTGAACACCCTATTGCCGAACGGGCGCGCGGCCCTGTTGCGTTTCTGGGATCCCAGGGTCATCCATGCACTGAACGAAGCGTACCGAAGCGCGGACGACCGCGACCTTTTCAGGACCGCATTCGAATGGCAATACCTTCACGAAGGACAACGGCGCTACATCACCGACCATGAACCATCTAACTGAACAGCAATGGGCCATCCTGAAGGCTCATGAGGATTGCAACTATGTGGAAGCTGTTCGCGGGAATATTGTGCGCGACTACCCCTGGCTTGCCGATGATCCGAGATTGAGCGGCTGGCTTAACGAGGCCTATGCGCGAACGAAGGAGCTTGGATTTACCCACGACGGGCCAACCGTCGATTTCCTTTACCTGGAAGCGACCACGCCCGGCTTTTACCTGCTTCCGGCCATTGCCGCATGGCTGGACAAACCAGGCGCGTCAGGTGAGCAGCGCTTCGAAATGCTGTTGCAGGTCACGCGAAAAAAACAACAGGAACAAAAGGAGGATCACTGATGGGTATTCCCTTTCCCGCTACGCTTGCAAGCGCCGCTAACTCACTTCTTCAGACCATGCCCGTGCCGCTACCTTCGCCGGTTCCGGCTACGGGTTCTGCCGGTGGCACTGGTGCTGGCACGAGCGCCGATGGTGGCCTGGACAGCCTTCCACGCGACCGGACCCGCGAGCGCGATAGGCCGTGCAAGTGCCCGCCGGAGAAGACCGGCAAGAAGGTGCGGAGGAACCACAGCATGAACCCGGAGCCACGGCGCTATCAAGCGCGCATTACGGGCTTTGAGTATGGAGTAACAGCGGATGGAAAAGGCCGCGAGACCAACGAAGGCTGGAATATGGAATGGGACTGGCTTGACATCGACTTTGATGGATTTCAGGCTTCCCAATGCCTCTTGCAGGAAGCCAAGGGAAACTACGATCAATTTATCGGTGCAAATGGGAAGCCGTTTGATTTCTTTAAGGGATTTACAAGCATGGCCGAACAAATTAAGAAGCAAGGAGCAATCGTACGCAGCAATCCACCCGCCAAATTAATATGGTATTTTCAGACATCAAAAACGAGAGAATATATGTTGCCAATACTGCAAAGGTTTGGCGTTTCTTCCGTTCTTCAGCAGTGAGGAAATAATGAATCTGTCAGAGCAACATCGTGATCGCACCGATCTAACTAATGCAGATTGGCAGTTTCACTTGAGCCGCCTGCGGCCAATCATAGATTTATTGAAAAATAAGGATCGGACGTTGGGCGAATGGTATCTACAGGGCGAAAGCGAACAGGAAGCACTTCAGTATCGAGCCTATGATGACAAAGATCCATCATCAACCGCCGTAGATGTTCTATCAAAAGAGTATGCGAGAAAAAACAAAGATGACCCAAAATCAATTGGAATATGGAATGGAATTAAATCGGACCGAGTTGGTGCATCAATAACAGTGGAAATCGATGGCGGAGATGTTTTCCCAAAATCGCTTGATATCTCTCTGAACGAGGGAGGTGAAAATCGGGATTCCCGTCTTGGCGACTACAAATCAGCTGCAGATGTTATTGCTCAAGTTGTAGAAATTTACGGCTCGTTCTACATCACATTTGGTCCGTATTATTATTTCAAGGAAAAAATGTTTGAAGATCGCCCCGGCGTAAGCTGGATACTCTACCTACCGCACGCGCTCACATCGGCCCAAGTGCCCGAAGCACGCGCCCTGATTCCGGTCATGCGCGACGGCCAGCAGCAAGGCACAATCATTGTCAGCGTGACGGATGAAGTGTTCGATGTGAACAACCGGGCTCACGTCAAGGCTGCGAACGACATTGAAATCCGTCTTGCCGATCAGGACCTGTTGCCGCGATTCGTAGACCTTTAAGGTCAACTGTGATGACAAACCAGGTAGGACCGTGACTCGTCAAGCCTGAACTGGTCGTAGAGCCTTGAGCTCGCCGGAGGAGTGAGGCACGAGCCAGCGGATCTCATAGGGGCCCGCAGCGGTAGTACTGGCTGCAAACAGGCCGAATATAGAGCCGCAACCCAACCTGTCCGTTAACACGCGAAAACCTGCTCAAACGGGAGACGTTCATATAGACAACCAGGGAAGCTGCTCTGTGAAGTCATCGGCGTGTCGCGCTCGAACGTATCGGCACGACTGTCGCGTCCAGCTACCGTCAATCAAGGCAGACCGGCGATGCGAGCATGGTCGAGGAAATCCGCCGCGTTGTTTCGGCTAGTGCGGGAGCCAAGGTCATTCAGTTTGATCGCTACCTGCGCGCCGCCCGCGTAGCCCGCGCGGCGGGAACGGCAGGAGCAGCGGCCACTGCCACCGACAAGTTGGCGGCGCAACCCGCCAACGTGCCGAGAGTAACGCCTGCCCTGACGCCCGAGCAACAGCGCTGTTCAGAGGCTTACCGGGAATGGGAAAGACAGCAGCAATATCAACTCCAAAGCGAGAAGCGTTATCTCTTCTGGCCTGATGCACCGGGAAGCACAAGATGAACGAAAAAGAATTCTTCGATGCGTTTGACGCCGAACGCTGGCACGTCACCTTCATGGATGAAGCCGACACGGCCAAGCCTGTGCAGCAGGTTGGGCTAGTAGCTGTGTTCTATCTGGTGGACGCTTATTTGCCGATTCGACGCAAGCACATAGCCGAAGCGCTAAAGACATTCCACAACTCATTCCGTAACGAACTGACTTGGGGCTTCGTCTTGTCGCCGGAAGAAAAAATGATCGAACAGGCATGCACTGACGATGCCATTAAAAAATGCATTCATTTCATTGAAAACTGCGGTCCCAATACGCCGCTGTCTTTTCGTTGGTCATCGAATGCGGGATTTTCACAAACAAGCAGCTACTTGTTTTCCGCTTATTCTCCCGCCGGCTGGTTTGAAAGAACGCACAAAGATATGACATGCATCCGTATCTATCTTCCCGTTGACGTGCTTAAAGGGGATGGACGCAGAGAGCTAAGAGAGATGTTAAAAGCGTACTGTCAACTGCTTCGCCCACTGCACGGAGCAGCAGGATTCGGTGTCCAAGAATCTTTCGAGTGGGAAGACTTCCAACATACCGAATACGAAACCGCTTGGGCATATCGCGGGGTTGATATCTGCGGCCCTTTCGCTCCGAAGACGGGGCAAACCGGCTACCGCTCCCTCAACTGGTACACCTTCATCGCTCACCATTGGCTCGCCAAACTCGGCACGCCCGAAGAATTGAAAGCCAAGCTCGATGACGATCGAATCGAAGTGATCCCTTACGAATGGGGCAGCATGATTCGGGCAGGCAACTGGCCACAATTAGGCAAAGCCGATGTCGATCCAAAACCTGAACTTTACGTCAAAGTGAATGAAGCCATCAGGCCGCTGCGCGTAGATGACATCGGCTCACTGCACTACGGTTCGGTGGGAGGTGAAATGCGCTTTAATCAGCGCACCAGCAATCTATGGCTACGGCGCTTTGATGCCCCGCCACCATCGCAACAAGAAAGCGCTGATGATCCATCGGCGACCAAAGTCAAGGCCGAATCCTTTTATCTCCGCATCAGGTCGGGTACGCCGTGCCCATATCCGGGCGTGTGGCTGTGCGAGGAGGCCAAGCACTTAGGCCCACAGACGATCGCTCACGGTGTACCGATGCCCGAAATCGACGGCCGAGTAGTGACCTGGCAACTTCTCAGGGCACTTTGATTGATGGCGTGATGTGCAAGCCGTAGGGGGTAATGCCCTATGGACTGGCGTGCACTAGATTAAGGTGGACATGGGCAAATTCGAACTGGCTCGTCCCGGCGTTATCTGGCTGATTGCCTGGCGAGATATCGAGGAACAGGCAGCGAGGCTGCGCCCGCACCTGAACACCCTATTGCCGAACGGGCGCGCGGCCCTGTTGCGTTTCTGGGATCCCAGGGTCATCCATGCACTGAACGAAGCGTACCGAAGCGCGGACGACCGCGACCTTTTCAGGACCGCATTCGAATGGCAATACCTTCACGAAGGACAACGGCGCTACATCACCGACCATGAACCGTCTAACTGAACAGCAATGGGCCATCCTGAAGGCTCATGAGGATCGCAACTATGTGGAGGCTGTTCGCGAGGATATTGTGCGCGACTACCCCTGGCTTGCCGATGATCCGAGATTGAGCGGCTGGCTTAACGAGGCCTATGCGCGAACGAAGGAGCTTGGATTTACCCACGACGGGCCAACCGTCGATTTTCTTTACCTGGAAGCGACCACGCCCGGCTTTTACCTGCTTCCGGCCATTGCCGCATGGCTGGACAAACCAGGCGCATCAGGTGAGCAGCGCTTCGAAATGCTGTTGCAGGTCACACGAAAAAAACAACAGGAACAAAAGGAGGATCACTGATGGGTATTCCCTTTCCCGCTACGCTTGCAAGCGCCGTTAACTCACTTCTTCAGACCACGCCCGTGCCGCTACCTTCGCCGGTTCCGGCTACGGGTTCTGCCGGTGGCACTGGTGCTGGCACGAGCGCCGATGGTGGTCTGGACAGCCTTCCACGCGACCGGACCCGCGAGCGCGAGAGGCCGTGCAAGTGCCCGCCGGAGAAGACCGGCGAAAAATTACGGAGAAACCACAGTATGAATCCCGAGCCGCGACGTTATCAGGCACGCATCACTGGATACGAGTACGGGATAACGACGGATGATAAGGGCCGTGAGACCAATCAAGGCTGGAACATGGAATGGGCGTGGCAACCTACGGGAGAACCAACGCCAATAAATTTTGATGGCTTTGTAAAGCCGCAATGTCTTTTGCAGGAAGCAAAAGGAAACTATGACTAATTGTTAGATAAATTCTTTGATGAAGAAGGGACGCCAATCTATAAATTCGATGGATTTAGCAGCACGACGAAGCAGGTTTATACGCAAGGTCGGGCAGTTAAAAGCAATCCGCCTAGCCGCCTGATGTGGTATTTCGAAACTCCCCGCTTTCGACGGTATATGCTGCCGGTACTTACCGAAGCCGGGGTTCCATCTGTCTGCACAGGATAAAGCTAGATCATGTACTTGAATGCTTCGTTCAGAGATAGCAATACCGTAAGAGAGGCGGATTTCTTGTTCCAACTGCGCCGATTGCATCCGATTATCAAAGAGCTTTCTAAGCGAGAGCGAACGCTCGGAGAGCCGTGGTATTTGCGTGCGGCATTCGAAGACGACTCGTCAGAAATACCCGTATTTGATGGCCCTGAGCCGCGCTTGGCTGCCGTTCAAGAATTAACGAAGCGGAGCCAAGATGAGTCCGGTCAGCCGAAAATCGTTGACCTTTGGAACGGTTCGCCCGGTCGCGGCAGAGCGGCTTCATTTTCAATCTTGATTGATTGTGGAAGCCTTGCAAATAGGTTTGAATTTTCCATTAGCGAACCAAAGGCGGGAGAGTCTCGGCTGGGTCTCTTCGATCCCGTAGCAAAACTTGTGACTGAGGTCGCCATAGTCTATGCCTGTCCATATGCAACGTTTGGACCTCGCCCATACTTTGAAAATCAGGTATTCGAAGACCGTCCAGGCGTAAGCTGGATGCTTTACCTGCCCCACGCTCTCACACCGGCCCAGGTCCCCGAAGCGCGCGCCCTGATTCCGGTCATGCGCGACGGCCAGCAGCAAGGCACAATCATTGTCAGCGTGACGGATGAAGTGTTCGATGTGAACAACCGGGCTCACGTCAAGGCTGCGAACGACATTGAAATCCGTCTTGCCGATCAGGACCTGTTGCCACGATTCGTAGACCTTTAAGGTCCACCCGGCACGGTCCAGATACCGGCCTCGAGGTCGAATTCGCTCCATGTCGCGCCGCGCACTTTGCCGCTGCTGGTTGTCGTGAGAATTGCGAACAGCATCGCCGCGCGGGTGCTGTCGCCGGGTTCGATATCGCGAAGTTGCGCCTTTGCGCTGGAATTTCGCGCCAAGGCATCGCCGGTTGATGCTCTTTCGTGGCGTTCTGCTTCGGCAACAGGTGCTCGACCACGCCGACCAGGTTCGCAGCGATAGGGCCGTGCGCCCAAGCCCGTTGCATCACGGCGATGCATACCCTGGCGGGTGCGGCTGGCGGTTTCCGCCTTCTCCAGCGAGAGAGCCCGCAGCACGTCGGCGCAGTCGCCGGGCGTAAGTGCATCACGCGGCTTCGTGCCGATCTTGGGGAAACACGTAAGCCTCTAGCGTGCCGATCAACTGAACCGCGTGCTTTTCATCTCGCCAGCCCGGTTTCGGTTCCTCGTGAACGCTGCGCGCAGCCTTCTCGAAAGTGAGCGCGACGACGGCGATGCTGGCGGCCGCCTGTTCGCGGTTGCGTTCGTCAATCGGGGGGACTTTGCCCACGTCGCGCTGACCGCGCATTGCGAGCGCCTTCTCTGGCGCGTCGACAATGGTGACCTCGGGATTGACGCCGAGTCCCGCATCGCGGCGCTTGCCCGTTGCCGGGCTGGTAAAGCGCAACGTCCATTTGCAGCCGTCTTGCCGGGCGTAAGCATCAACCCCGTTACGTTGCCATCGAAAACCGGTTTGTCGCCGGGTTGCAGTGCTTTCGCCTGCCTGTCCGTAAGTGCCATCTGAGCCCATCGATTGGCCCATCGAAAAATGATGGATAGAGCCGGAATACTGCAGCCTGTCCCGGTGGCGATATGACTACAATCCGCTGATTCACTTGATTTTTATTGAGTTGCACCGAAATTCGTGTATTAAGTTTTCACGGATAATTGGTCCGCCAGCATCGCGCAACGTCCACACCGCTCGTTGTCCAGCACCTCTCCCTGCTTTCAGCCGACGCCGTCCTGGCGGTCTGCCGACTCCCCTTCCCGCATTCCGATTAGCGACACAACGTCGCAGCTAAAACACTGTTTCGCGCCGCGACCTCCGCATTCGTCTTTTACCAGGCGGCAGCAATGGCGGCCCTCGAGCACGGCATCGGTACGCGCGCCTCTCGCGTCAGGGGTCGCAAGCGATTTTTAGCGTTCATACGCCATACCTGCTCCACAGTATTTAAGTAGGTGAAAACCCTAGGATTGCGGTAAAATCCCAACCTTCGAAGGGATCAACCGCTATGCCGCACCGTTTCCAACTACTTGAAAAGTTTGCCTTTTCCATCGTCGTCATGTTTGCCGTGATGTGCTCGAGCTACATCGCGTGGGAAAGCTCGCCCGATCTGCGCGAGAACGTCCAGGTGGGCAAGGAACTGTTCCTCAAGAGCGGCGAATACACCTACGCCTGTTCGACCGTGACGGCCGATCCCTGCGCGCAATTCCCGGTCGAGTAAGTTTTCGAAATGCAGTAACACGCGACTTCAGACACCGCGCTGAATTCGCCGCGCGCGCCCACGGCGCCGCGCTTCCAGGCCAATGCGTCTGCCCGCTTTCGCGCTCGCAGCGCAGCCCACGGGTGACTCGGGATTGATTCCCTTCCCGTATCGACTAAGCTCGAATCTGGTTTCGCCTCCGAGCCTGGTCGACATGCTCATCCGCGTCCGTACGCGCAGCGGCCTTGTGGCCGTGAGCGCCGCCTTCCGCCGTCTTGGCCCGGCTCTGCTGCTCGCGCTTGCAAGCGCCTGCACGGTCACGCCGCCGCCTCGGCCGTTGCTCATCATTCCGCCGCAAGCGATCAACAGCACGACACTCGACGACTATCGCGCACAGGTTGCGAAGCGCATCGTCGAGCGCAATCCGTCCCGCGTGCTGCGCGGCTCGCCGCAAGCGATGCTGCGCTCGCTCGTGGTGGTGTCGTTCACCGTGAACCGCGAGGGACAGGTTGTGAAGTCATCGGTCTATCGCACCAACGGCGACGACGATGCCGAAACCACCGCGCTCGCCACGCTGCGCCACGCGCAGCCGCTGCCCGCGCCGCCGCCGCGCCTGCTCAACTCGGTCGGCCAGATCGAGTTGTTCGAAGACTGGCTCTTCAACGACGACGGCAAGTTCCAGTTGCGCACGCTCGCCTCGCCGCAGGCGCAGAACTACAACTGAACCGGCGTCGATCCGCGCAACGCGCAGGCTTGCAGCCGCCTTGCTGCGGGCCGCATCCGATCGTTATAATTTTTCGCTATCCCCTGCCGGCTTCGCGCCGGCTTTGCCTGTGTGCCGCGCCCATCCGCGTGGCGGCGCAGCGCCTCCCGACCGTGATGTAAAGCTGGATCCCGCTCGCCTTGCGCGAGCCTTGCGCCTATCCGGCGCGCGCGCCAGCCGGTCCCGCTTTCGCGCGCACAGTTGCCGCTGTGCGATGCATACTGACGAATCGTTGCCGGATCAAGGATGCCGCCGTCGCGCACGCTGCGCCTCGCCCGCCCTGCCGCTTCGAGTCATGAACAAAGACGCCCGCGCCGTGCCGATTGCGCAAAGCGCACCCACCGCGCCCGCCGCCGCCTCATCAAACGGCGACGCCCGGCACGTCAGCGCGCGTCACAACGACTGGAGACCCTTCGATGTCCACCTCACCGCTTTCGTCGGCGAGCGCCGATCAGCCCGACGCCGCCCGCCAGCAGAGCACCGCACGCGTGATCTTCGCGAGCTTTATCGGCACCGCGATCGAGTTTTACGACTTCTATGTGTACGCAACGGCCGCCGCGCTCGTGATCGGTCCGGTGTTCTTCCCGCACGGTTCGGCCACGGCGCAGGCGCTCTCGGCGTTCGTCACCTTCGGCATCGCCTTTATCGCGCGTCCGATCGGCTCGTTCCTGTTCGGCCATTTCGGCGACCGTATCGGCCGTAAATCGACGCTGGTGGCTTCGCTGCTCGTGATGGGCCTCTCCACCACGCTGATCGGTTTCGTGCCCGGCTACGACTCGATCGGCAGCCTCGCGCCGATCCTTCTCTGCGTGCTGCGCTTCGGCCAGGGCATCGGTCTGGGGGGCGAATGGGGCGGCGCGGCGCTGCTCGCCACCGAATACGCGCCGCAGGGCAAGCGCGGCTGGTTCGGCATGTTTCCGCAGCTTGGGCCGTCGGTGGGCTTTCTCGCCTCGAACGGCCTGTTCTTCGGCCTCGCCTCCACGCTCTCCGACCAGCAGTTCCGCGACTGGGGCTGGCGCGTGCCGTTCATCGTCTCGGCGGTGCTCGTCGCGCTGGGGCTCTACGTGCGCCTGAAGATCGCCGAAACGCCCGCGTTCAAGGCCGCGATCGAGCGCGAAGAACGCGTCAAGGTGCCGGTCGCGACGCTGCTCGGCAGCTACTGGTGGCCGACGATTCTCGGCGCGCTGGCGATGGTGGTCTGCTACACGCTGTTCTACAACGCCACGGTGTTCTCGCTTTCGCACGGCGTAACGGCGCTGCATATTCCGCGTCCGACTTTCCTCGGCATGCTGTGTATCGCGGTGGTGTTCATGGGCATTGCCACGCCGATCTCGGCGGCGTTGAGCGATCGCTTCGGCCGCCGCCCGGTGCTGATCGTCGGGTGCATTCTGGCGATTCTCTCGGGCTTCACGATGCAGCCGCTGCTCGGTAGCGGCTCGCTGCCGCTGGTGCTGCTGTTCCTCGTGATCGAGCTGTTCCTGATGGGCGCGACCTTCGCCCCGATGGGCGCGCTGCTGCCGGAACTGTTCCCCACCAGCGTGCGCTACACGGGCGCGGGCGTGGCCTACAACCTGGGCGGGATTCTGGGCGCGTCGGTGGCACCGTATATCGCCCAGCAACTGGCCGCGCGCGGCGGTCTGTCGTGGGTCGGCGCGTATGTGTCGATCGCGGCCTGCGTGAGCCTCGTGGGCGTGCTCTGCATGCGCGAGACGCGTCATACCTCGCTGACCTGATTCGCTGCATCGCAGAAACGAAAAAGCGGAGTCCGCATCGGCAGACTCCGCTTTTTTTTGATCTTTTTGATCACTAGGGACGCGCGCGCGGCGTGGCTATACTCGATTCAACGAGGTCAGCGCATCTGCGCACGGGAGGCCGACGATGAACCTGCATCTGAGCAATGCCGATGTCGTTCTGATGATCGCCCTTGCGCTGGGCATCTCCCTGTTTCTCGCCTTCCGTTTGCGCACCACCACCTGGCGCGCCGTGGTGCTGGAAGCGCTGGTGGCTAACGTCGCGGCTGTCGCAGCGGTCGTCGCCGTCGAGATGCTGCTGGCGTAACGGTCATTGCCAGCCGCATCCCGGCAGGCGCTCATCGATAGTAGTAGCCGTGGTGATAGCCGCCGCCGTAGTAGCCGGGGCCGCCCGGAACAACGATGCATCCGGCCAGCGACGCTGCAAGCACTGCACCCGCAATCAGGGTAAGCGTCAATCGTTTCACTTCGTTCTCCCATCGAGTCAATGTCTGGTGTCCTGCCCGGCCGTGATTGGCGTTGCGGGCTGCGGACAGTTCAGATTGAACACGACGGCGATCCCCTGAGGCGTTGCAATTTGTAAGCAGCAGTGTGGCCTGTGTTACAGCCGGCGCGCGCCAGCCCGCCGCTACGAGCTATTCACGCCGCATGCTGCACGCAACGGCGACACTTTTAACAACTTCGTAATCGAGTTACGGCGCGAGTTAAGGCGCGAGTGACTGCACGAGCAAGCACTTAGAGATCGCTCGCGCCCAACGAAAACGGCCCGCCGTCTGCATCAGACGAGCGGGCCGTTCGGCGTACGAATAGCGATTCGAGCCGATCAATGCACCGAATCGAGCGGTCCTTGTGCGTCGCCGCCGGTACGCGCGGGATACACGCGATCGACCGCATCGAGCGCCACGGAAACCGGCGGCACGTGATGGCCGTCGCCGATCGAAATCGAACGGTTGGGCGCGCGCACGCCCAGATGCTCGGCGTTGGTCGCGATAAAGATCATCACCGTGGGCTTGAGCAGCGCGTGGCCCAGATGCACGAAGCCGGTGTCCGTGCCCACCACGAGCGCGCTGTCTTCGATGCGCTGCGCCACCTGCGTCACGCTCAGACGCGGCAGGATCGTCGCGCCGGGCACGAGCGCGGCGATCTGCTTCGCCGTCTCGTGTTCGGCATCCGAGCCCCACGGCAGCTCGATACGCAGGCCGCGCTTGACGAGTTCATTGCACAGCTCGCCCCAGTGCTCGACCGGCCATTTTTTCTCTTCCTTCGACGTCGCGTGGAAGATCAGCGCGGTAGGCGCATCGGGCGCGGGCAGCGCGTTACCGTCGCGCGGAATGCGCATCTGGAAATCGGGCGGCGTATCGATGGTGTAGCCGAGCGCCTCGCCCGTGCTGATGCGCATGCCCAGCCACGCATCGCACTTCGGACGCGGCCCGAAACGGCCGTTGTACGCGAACGCCGCGCCCTGCTCGCCCAGATCCTGCGCGAGATAGCCAAAACGCCGCTTGCCGCGCGCAATGAAGGCGATGATCGCGCTCTTGTAGACACCATGAATATCGATGATGGCGTCGTAACGTTCGGCGCGCAGTTCGGCGATCGAATCCCAGATCGCCTTGAAATCGCTCCAGCGGCGCGCCTTCTTGAAGCGGCGCAGCGGCGCGCAGAGCACGCGGTCGATCCCCGCATTCCAGTGCACGATCTCCGCGAAAGCGTCGTCCACGGCCCAATCGACCTTGGCGCCGGGGAATTTGCGCTGGACATCGGCCACGACGGGAAGGGCCTCGACGACATCGCCAAGCGAGGTCACCTTGACTATCAAAACTCGTTTCATTGTGCTGCGGACCGCGAGATCCGATTTCGATGATTTGCCGGCATTTTTCCCGAGATTTTAGCGGACCGGGGCGTCCGTCAGAGGCGAAATCTGCGAACGTTTGCGTATTTCATCGGACCCCGCTTTGGCGAGAACGAAAAAAAGCCCGGCGACATGTCGACAGCCGATTGCTCGAACCGCCAACATGCGCCGGGCCGGGTGTGGCATGGCTGATCTACGCCAGCGCGCCTTGCACCAGAATCAATAGATCACGACGGGCGCGGGCCGCATGTACATCGGCCGCGCCGGAACGACGACGCAACCCGCCAGCACGATGGCCAGCGCCGCCGCAGCGAGCAGTTTTCTGCTCATGGTGTTTCTCCTTGCCGATGGAACCGCTTATGCACGCTCAAGCGGATTCAAGCGATCTCAAGCGATCTCGAACTCAAGCGGCCCAGTGCCCTTCGACCCAGCGCCAGTTCGGGCCGTGTGCGATCCAGTGGCCCGGTACCCAGTGATAGCCGACGCGCTCGGCCTGCCAGTGGCCGGCGATCCACACATAGCGGCCGTGGTCCCAGCGCCAGTGGCCCTTGTCCCACGCATAGCCGACACGCGGTGCGGGCACGACTTCGACGCGCTCGACGGGCGGCGGCGCGCTCGGCTCGACCACGACGATTTCAGCGAAAGCGGGAGCGGCGACAGCGCACGTGCCGGCAGCGACGATAGCGGCCTTCGCAATCAGCAGGCGGATGGAATTATTCATGTTGATCACCCTTCGAGTTGGACGCCATGAGTGGCGTTACCCGATCAATGCGCGAGCGCGCACCTGGGCTGACAACGGCCGTGTAACCGCTGCGGGTCAAGTGAAACTGAATATTTCGGTAAGGTAAGGAATGCTGCGCGCGTTCCCGCCTTCGAACGAAGGCGGGAACGCGCGCAGCGTGGGAACGCGGCGCACCGGAAACATCGGCGCCGCGCTCGCCGCGAGGCTCAGGCCTGCGGAATTTCGATCTTGACCTCGAGCACTTCGAGATCGTCCTGACGCTCCAGGCTCACGCGGATGTCTTCATCGGAGATCTTCACGTACTTCGAGATCACCGCAACCAGTTCGCGTTGCAGGGCCGGCAGATAATCGGCGGGCGGATGACCGCCTGCGCGCTCGTGAGCGATGATGAGCTGCAGGCGTTCCTTCGCTACCGAGGCGGACTTCTTCTTCTCGCCGATAAAAAACGAAAGAAACGACATGACGTGCGCCTCCCTTACTTGCTACCGAACAGGCGCTGCAGGAGCCCCGGTTTCTGGTAATCGGTGAAGCGAAGCGTCTTGTCTTCGCCGAGAAAGCGCGCAACGACGTCCTTATAGGCTTCAGCGACGTCGGTGCCGTCCAGATGAACGGCGGGCAGGCCCTGGTTCGATGCGTGCAGCACCGCTTCCGATTCCGGAATCACGCCGATCAGCTCGATGCGCAGGATTTCCGAGATATCGGCGAGCGAAAGCATTTCGCCTTCGTTCACGCGTTTCGGGCTGTAGCGCGTAATGAGCAGATGTTCCTTGATCGGGTCCTTGCCGTCGATCGCGCGCTTGGTCTTCGACGACAGCATGCCCAGAATGCGGTCCGAGTCGCGCACCGACGACACTTCCGGATTCGTCACGATCAGCGCTTCGTCGGCGAAATGCATCGCCAGCATCGCGCCCGATTCGATACCCGCCGGCGAATCGCAGACGATGTATTCGAAGTCCATCTTGCGCAGGTCTTCGATCACCTTCTCCACGCCTTCCTTCGTCAGCGCGTCTTTGTCGCGCGTCTGCGAGGCCGGCAGGATGAAGAGGTTTTCGCACTTCTTGTCCTTGATGAGCGCCTGGTTCAGGTTCGCTTCACCCTGGATCACGTTGATCAGGTCGTACACGACGCGGCGCTCGCAACCCATGATCAGGTCGAGATTGCGCAGGCCGACGTCGAAGTCGATGACCGCGGTCTTATGGCCACGCAACGCGAGGCCCGATGCGAAACTCGCGCTCGTGGTCGTTTTGCCAACGCCACCCTTGCCCGAAGTCACCACAATGATTTTTGCCATTCCCTTACCTTGCGTTCGTCAGTTTCCCAGTTTGGTCTCATCGCGTGCCGCTCGCACGCGCGCGCAGTTCGCGACGCGTCAGCGGCGACTCAGGTGAGCCTCAACGGTTCGATCAACAGCTTTTCTTCGTCGAGCCGGATCTGCGCCGGCTTGCCACGCACGTCGTCTGAGAGAGGAACTTCAGTGGTACGGTAGATGCCCGCAATCGAAATCAGTTCCGCTTCGAGGCTCGTGCAAAAAATGCGTGCGTCGTGGTTGCCGTGCACACCCGCGAGGGCGCGGCCACGCAACGGCGCATAAATATGGATGTTGCCTTCGGCGATCACTTCCGCGCCATTCGACACCATGCCGAGCACCACCAGATCGCCCTTCGCGTAGACGCGCTGGCCCGAACGCAGCGGACGGTCGACCACCAGCGTGGCTTCGCGCGGCGCGCCGCCGCGCGTGTCGGCGTCGGCATCGTCGTTGCCGGCTTGCGGCACGCGCTCGAGTGCGTCCTGGTCGAACAGTTCGGGTTGGGTGGCGGCGCTGGGCGCGCCTGTAGACTTACCAGCGGCGTCGGAGGCGATCTCTTCGATCTGCGCTTCGGCTTTGGCCGCGCCGCCCGTCACGCGCTTGTCGCGCGCTTCGAGAAACGGCAGGCCCGCTTCCGCGGCCCAGCCATGCTGTTCGGGATGAGCCACCACGCCTATCGGGCGCATGCGCACGCTTTCGAGCAGGCGCGCGATGTCGCCCAGCGCAACCTGCTCGCCATCGGCGAGACGGCGCAGGTCGATGGCTACCGTGTCATTGGCGAAGAACTCCGGCGTCGCCTCGAAGCGCCGCGTGAGTTCGGCGCGCATCGCATCGAGTTCCGTCGTTTTGACGACGAACAGGAGCGTATCGACTGAACCGCTCTTCAGTTCAAAATATGGCGATTTCTTGGGCGACATGGCGATCGGCGAAAAATTTTGCGTATTTTACAGGCGTCGACGCGCACGGCCATTATTTTTAATGGCGCAAAATGCTGCAGCGAAGGGAATGATGAAGGAACAGCGTGCGAACCGCCAGGAGAAGCCGCCGCATGACGCGCGGTGCGCGCATCAGGGCAGCAAAACCCGGCGAGGCAAAGCGGGAATCAGCGCGAAAAAAATGCCGCGCGCCTACTGTGCCGAAGCACGCGGCGCTGCACCGGCGAGATCGCGCATCAGCAGCGTTTCCCATTGCTCGGGCGTCTGCGCGCTGCGCGCGTGGTCGCCGGTGGCGACAAAGCCGAGACGCTCGTAGAAACGCATCGCGGTGATGTTGGTATCGGTCACCCACGCATAGACCTGGGTGGCATTTTCGCTCGCGAGCCAGTCGATGGCCGCATTGACGAGCAGCTCGCCGCCACGCAGATGCCGCACCGCCGGCGCCACCCACAACGCGAACACGAACGCCCGGCGCGCAGGCGCGCTCTCGAAGTTCGCGCCGATCAGGCCGGCCGGATGGCCTTCCGTGTAGAGGATGAACGTGGTGGCGGTATGCGAATCCGCATGACGGGCGGCCGCGGCGTCAAAGACGGCTGCATCGGCAGACAAGGCGTCTTCGAGCGAGTCGCCGAACGCGTAAGGTGCGTCGCGCAGCGAAGCAGTTCGAAGCTCGCGGAGCACGGCACCCTGATCGGCAACGATACGGCGAACGGTCAGTGACGGACTCATGCAGTCGTAAACCCCAATAAAGCACTAACGCGTAGCTTTAACCGAACTGGCCAGAGAGTCAAATCCTTATTTGACAAAAAAGTTCCTTGCACGCCGCGCGCGCAGGACTTGACAGACTGGTCGATGCGCCGCACAGGCCGCTGTATCGCGGCACTCACGCCGCTCAGGTCACTCACGGAGCCTCGTACGCACCCGTGCCGTCCGGCCAGGGCGTGAGCAGTTCGTAGCCGTCGTCGGTGACGGCGACCATGTGTTCCCACTGCGCGGACAGCGAGCGGTCCTTCGTCACGACGGTCCAGCCGTCGCGCTGCACGGCCGTGCCCGCACGCCCCGCATTGACCATCGGCTCGATCGTGAAGACCATGCCGGGCTTCAGGCGCACGCCTTGCCCCGGCTGGCCGTAGTGCAGCACCTGCGGCTCTTCGTGATAGACCTTGCCGATGCCGTGGCCGCAGTACTCGCGCACGATCGAAAAGCCGTCGGCCTGCGCGCGCTTCTGGATCGCGTGGCCAACGTCGCCGAGCGTCGCGCCCGGCTTCACTTCGCGGATGCCCGCGAGCATCGCCTCGTAGGTCGTGTCGATCAGTTGACGGCCCACCGAGCTCGGCGTGCCGACCGCGTACATGCGGCTCGTGTCGCCGAAATAGCCGTCCTTGATCACGGCCACGTCGATGTTGATGATGTCGCCGTCCTTGAGCACCTCGTTGCGGCTCGGAATGCCGTGGCAGACCACGGAATTGACCGAGGTGCAGATCGTCTTGGGAAAGCCGAGGTAGCCGACGTTGGCGGGCACCGCCTTGAGCGTCTTGACGATGTAGTCGTTGCAGATTGCGTCGAGATCGTCGGTGGAGACGCCGGGCTTGACGTGTTCGCCGATCATGGCGAGCACATCGGCGGCAAGCCGGCCGGAAATGCGCAGACGCTCGATGTCGTCGGCGGATTTGTAGGTGATAGCCATCTGAGAACCAAAGTGGGCGCGACGGCGCGCGTAGCGCCTCGCCGCGAATTCATGGGAGCGCCGCTCGAAGGCGCCATTGTACCGGGCGACCCGCGCGGGCCGGACCGCGAATATTCAGATACGTCCGATTGTCTGGGCGCAAGCCGGCAACAAGAATGGGAAATATCTTACAACGACGTGAGCAGAACGCCAGATCATGACCCAATCGCCCTCTTCCTTACCCCTTTCTTCCAGCGCCGATGCCGGCATCGCCGCACCGGTTCAAGCGCCGTTGAACATCCTCATCGCGCTGCCGACCTACGACAACTCGGTGCACTTCGACTTCGCCATGGCGCTGGCCGGCCTGATGGAAACCTTCAAGGCGCGCGGCATCGGCTTCGAGTACATCCATACGGCGTCGTCGCACATCATCCGCGCGCGCAACTTCTTTGCAAACTATTTCCTGAGCCATCCGCAATTCACGCACGTGTTGTTCCTCGACACCGACATGGACTTCTCGCGCGAGGCCATTCCGCGCCTGCTGGCCGGCGACAAGCCGGTAGCGGGCATCGCCTGCCCGTATCGCTACTTCGACGTGGAAAAGAAGATCAGCGCCGACGACGCGGGCCTCTCGCTGCGCGAGTGGCAGGAAAAGACCGTGGACTACAACACGGCGATCCGCACCGATGCGAACGGCAATAGCAGCGTCGATCAGGGCTGGGTCGAGGTGAACCACATCGGCACGGGTATTTTTCTCGTTCGCCGCGACGCCATGGAGGCGATGGCGCCGCTCACGCAGCTTTACCGGCCGCCTGCGCAATACGCCGGCTATCTGCCCGACGGGCGCTTCTACGCGTTCTTCGACACCGTCGGCGAAAAAGGCGTGTATCTCTCGGAGGATCTGTCGTTCTGCCAGCGCGTGCGGGCAGCCGGAATGAGCGTGTGGGCGCTGATCGACGAGAAGATCGTTCATCACGGCGCCTCGGCGATTTCGGGCACCTTCATGCGTTCGCTGGAACGGCGCGGACATGTGCCGGGCTGATGCCGCGTGAATGCAATGCGTGCAAAAGCGCCTGAAAACAGGCGCTGAAAAGCAAAAACCCCGTAGGCCTTTCGGCTTACGGGGTTTTCTAAATTTGGCGGAGAGGGTGGGATTCGAACCCACGGTACGGGGTTACCGTACGCCTGATTTCGAGTCAGGTACATTCGACCACTCTGCCACCTCTCCGGGGTACTGCTGGTTACTGCTTCTTCGGTCTTGGTCGTCGACCGGAGAAGCGAAGATTATAGAACATAAATCAGATCTTGCAAGCCCTTTTTCGAAAAAATTTTCGAGGGTTGCGCAATCCTTGTTCCAGCAACCTTCGCAACCGATCCGAACCTTAGCCAGCCACCGACAGGCGAGCCACGCCGTTCATATACGGACGCAGCACTTCGGGCACGGTGATCGAGCCATCGGCTTCCTGATAGTTCTCCAGCACGGCCACCAGCGTGCGGCCCACGGCCAGACCCGAACCGTTGAGCGTGTGCACGAGTTCCGGCTTGCCCTGGGCGTTGCGGAAGCGCGCCTGCATGCGGCGCGCCTGGAACGCTTCGGTATTCGAGCAGCTCGAGATTTCGCGATACGTGTTCTGCGCCGGCAGCCAGACTTCGAGGTCGTAGGTCTTGGCGGCCGAGAAGCCCATGTCGCCCGTGCACAGCGACATCAGGCGATACGGCAGGCCGAGCTTCTGGAGGATCGTCTCGGCGTGGACGACCATCTCTTCGAGCGCGTTGTACGACGTTTCCGGCGACGTGATCTGCACCATTTCGACCTTGTCGAACTGATGCTGGCGGATCATGCCGCGCGTGTCGCGGCCATACGAGCCCGCTTCCGAGCGGAAGCACGGCGAATGCGCGGTCAGCTTGATCGGCAGCGCGTTGCCTTCGACGATGCTTTCGCGCACCGTGTTCGTCAGCGAAATTTCCGACGTCGAGATCAGATATTGCGTGACGGTGTTTTCCGCGCCGCCCTTCTCCACGCGGAACATGTCCTCGGCGAACTTGGGCAGTTGGCCCGTGCCGTAGAGGATTTCCGGGTTCACGATGTACGGCGTGTAGGTTTCCGTGTAGCCGTGATTGAGCGTGTGCGTGTCGATCATGAACTGCGCGAGCGCACGATGCAGGCGCGCGATCTGGCCGCGCAGCATCGTGAAGCGCGCGCCCGAGAGCTTCGCGCCCGTCTCGAAGTCCAGACCCAGTGGCGTGCCGACATCGACGTGATCCTTCACTTCGAATTCGAACGTGCGCGGCGTGCCCCAGCGGCGCACTTCTACATTGCCGGATTCGTCGCGGCCCAGCGGCACGCTTTCGTGCGGCAGGTTCGGCACGCCGAGCAGCAGATCCGAGAGCTTCGCCTGGATCTCGTCGAGCTTGGCGGCCGACGCCTTCATTTCGTCGCCGATGCCGCCCACTTCGGCCATGACCGCCGAGGTGTCCTCGCCGCGGCCCTTCATCGCGCCGATCTGCTTCGACAGGCTGTTGCGGCGTGCCTGGAGTTCTTCGGTGCGGGTCTGGATGTCACGGCGTTCCGCTTCGAGCGCGGAGAAAGCCGCGACGTCGAGGGTGTAGCCGCGGTCGGCGAGGCGCTTGGCGACGCCGTCGAGGTCTTTGCGCAGCAGCTGGATGTCGAGCATGGGATTGTGAGACGCAGTTTCGTTGTGTGAAGTGTCGATTTTAGCGCACCGGCGCGGGCGGCCCGTGCGCCGTGGCGGTTTTAGGCTGCCGCCGTCAGCCCGCCGCTAACCTTTGCGCTTGCGCTCGCGGATTTCGTCGCGATGCTCCTCGCGCCATTGCGCGTCGAGCTCAGCCAGCCGCGCAAGCTTCTCGCCGATCTTGCCCTCGAGCCCGCGCGGCGTGGGCCGATACCAGTTCGGTTCGCGCATGCCATCGGGAATATAGGTCTCGCCGGCGGCATAGGCGTCCGGTTCGTCGTGCGCGTAGCGGTACTCGTGGCCGTAGCCCAGTTCCTTCATGAGTTTGGTGGGCGCGTTGCGCAGATGGATCGGCACCGCGCGCGACTGGTCCTTGCCGACAAAGCGACGCGCCTCGTTATAGGCGTTGTAGCCGGCGTTCGACTTGGGCGCGACGGCCAGATAGATCACGGCCTGCGCGAGCGCCAGTTCGCCTTCGGGCGAGCCCAGCCGCTCGTAGGTTTCCGAAGCGTCGAGCGTGATGCGCGCCGCGCGCGGATCGGCCAGACCGATGTCTTCCCACGCCATGCGCACGATGCGGCGCGCCAGATAGCGCGGGTCGGCGCCGCCGTCGAGCATGCGGCAGAACCAGTAGAGCGCGCCGTCCGGGTTACTGCCGCGCACCGATTTATGCAGCGCGCTGATCTGGTCGTAGAAGGCGTCGCCGCCTTTGTCGAAGCGGCGCAGATTCTCGGCGAGCGCGCTGCCGAGCAGTTCGCCGTCGATTTCGGTCTTTTTCTGCTGGGCCGCCGCACGCGCGACGATCTCCAGATTGTTGAGCAGCTTGCGCCCGTCGCCATCGGCGGAACCGATCAGCGCGGCCTTCGCTTCGTCGGTGAACGTCAGGCCGCCCAGTTCTTGCGCGGCGCGCGCGAGCAGTTCGCCCTGCTCGTCTTCGTCGAGACTGCGCAGCACATAGACCGCCGCGCGCGAGAGCAAGGCGCTGTTCACCTCGAACGACGGATTTTCCGTAGTCGCGCCGATAAACACGAACAGGCCCGACTCGACGTGCGGCAGGAAGGCGTCCTGCTGGCTCTTGTTGAAGCGATGCACCTCGTCGACGAACACCAGCGTCTGATGCCCGTGCGCGCGGTGCATCTGCGCCTGCTCGACGGCCTCGCGGATATCCTTCACGCCCGACAGCACGGCGGAAAGCGCGATGAATTCGGCGTGGAACGCGTCGGCCATGAGGCGCGCGAGCGTGGTCTTGCCCACGCCCGGCGGCCCCCACAGGATCATCGAATGCGCCTCGCCCGACTCGAAGGCGACGCGCAGCGGCTTGTTGGGCCCAAGCAGATGCTTCTGGCCGATGACTTCGTCGATGGTGCGCGGACGCAACCGTTCGGCGAGCGGAACGTTGCCACGGGTTTCTTCAAACATGTCGTTTTCGCGATAATGTCGGCTTTTCCGGCGGGTGGGTCTGGGCAGCGCCATGAACAGGCTGTTCGCGCCCCTGAAAACGGCCCGCCGCGCCGGATGTAGTCGTGCATTATGACAGTCCGCGCCGCCGCGCGATGTCTGGGGTCAGCTCGAACTTTGCGTGAACCCTACGCACACCATACGAATTCAATACAGATTCAATATAGACAACGCAGAGGACAGCTTTTCCCATGACTGAAAACACGCAAGCCGGTTCGGCCTACGCGCCCAATGTGCCGGTGCCCGACGCGCGCCGCCAGTTCCGCACCGGCGACGCCTTCGCGCTCTGGTTCTCCCTCGGCATCGGCCTGCTGGTCGCGCAGGCGGGCGCCCTGCTCGTGCCGGGCCTGTCGCTGCCGCACGCGCTGCTCGCCATCGGCATCGGCAGCGTGATCGGCGTGGCGCTGCTCGCGCTCGCGGGCGTGATCGGCACGGACACGGGTCTCGCGGCGATGTCCTCGCTGCGCCCGACGCTGGGCATTCGCGGCGCTTCGGTGCCCGCCGTCATCAACATGGTGCAGCTGGTGGGCTGGGGTTCGTTCGAGATCATCGTGATGCGCGATTCCGCCGATGCGCTCGCCAAACAGGCCTTCAATCTCTCGATGCCGCTGGTCTGGACCGTGATCTTCGGCGTGCTGGCGACGCTGCTGGCCGTGAGCGGCCCGCTCTCGTTCGTGCGCCGCTTCCTGCGCACCTGGGGCATCTGGCTGCTGCTCGCGGGCGCCGCCTGGCTCACGTGGAGCCTGCTGGCGCAGCACGACATCGGTGCGCTGATGAAGCGCCCCGGCACCGGCGATATGCCGTTCGGCAGCGCCATCGACCTCGTGGTGGCAATGCCGCTCTCGTGGCTGCCGCTGATCGCCGATTACACGCGCTTCGGCCGTAAAGCCGGCGAAACCTTCCGCGGCACGCTGTTCGGCTATGGCATCGCGAATCTGTGGTTCTACGCGCTGGGCGCGATCTACGGTCTCGCGGCCGGTGGCGGCGATGCGCTGCTCACCACGGCGCTTGCGCAAGCCGGTGGCGGCCTCGCGCTGCTGCTGGTGCTGATCGACGAAATCGACAACGCTTTCGCCGATATCCACTCGGCGGCTGTGTCGACCGGCACGGTCTGGACGCGCGCGGGCGTGCCGTTTCTCTCGGCTGCGTTCGGCGCGATCTGCACGCTGATCGCCCTGATCGTGCCGATGGCGAAGTACGAAAACTTCCTGCTGTTTATCGGCTCGGTGTTTGCGCCGCTGTTTGGCGTGGTGCTCGCCGATCACTTCATCGTGCGCCGCCGCCGCATCGACACCCAGGCGCTCGCCGATATCAACGGCGTCTACGGCTACTCGGGCGGCTGGCACGTGAGCGCGTTCGCCGCGTGGGTGGTGGGCTTCGGCGCGTATCAGGCGCTCAACCAGTGGCTGCCGAATCTGGGCGCGACGTTGCCTTCGCTCGTGATCGGCGCGCTTTGCTATCTCGTGCTCGCGGGGCGCAGCCGCGCGGCTTACGCTTGACGCGCACGCTTTAAAAGCGCAATAAAAAAACGCCACGCTGAGACAACCAGCGTGGCGTTTTTGCTTTCAGGCCTTGAACGAAGGCTTATTCGCGCTTCATTCGCAGTGGCCGCAGCCGCCGTGCGAGTGATCGTGACCATGCGCGTGACCATGATCGTCCGACGGCAGATGCTGCGCAGCCTGCGCCGAGATCCCCAGACGTTGCAGCAGCTTGCGGTCGGCTTCGGCTTGCGGATTGCTGGTCGTCAGCAGTTGGTCGCCGTAGAAAATCGAGTTCGCGCCGGCCATGAAGCACATTGCCTGCAGCGCGTCGTCCATCTGCTCGCGGCCCGCCGACAGACGCACCATCGCCTTGGGCATCGTGATACGCGCGACCGCGATCGTGCGCACGAATTCGAACGGATCGATCGGCTCCGTGCCTTCGAGCGGCGTGCCGGTGACCTGCACGAGATTGTTGATCGGCACCGATTCCGGGTACGGCTCCATGTTCGCCAGCTGCGCGATCAGGCCCGCGCGCTCGCGGCGCGACTCGCCCATGCCGACGATACCGCCGCAGCACACGTTGATGCCCGCGTCGCGCACGCGCTCGAGCGTCTCCAGACGGTCTTCGTACGTGCGCGTCGTGATGATCTTGCCGTAGTACTCCGGCGAGGTATCGAGGTTGTGGTTGTAGTAGTCGAGGCCCGCATCGGCGAGTTCCTTCGCCTGGTGATCTTCGAGCATGCCGAGCGTCACGCAGGTTTCCAGACCCATCGCCTTCACGCCGCGGATCATGTCCTTGATCGGCTCGAGGTGGCGATCCTTCGGATTGCGCCACGCCGCGCCCATGCAAAAGCGCGTCGCGCCGTTGGACTTGGCCGCGCGGGCCGCGTCGAGCACGGCGTCGACCGCCATCAGCTTGCCGGCTTCGAGTTCGGTTTCGTAATGCGACGACTGCGGGCAGTACGCGCAATCTTCCTCGCAACCGCCGGTCTTGATCGACAGCAGCGTGGAAAGCTGCACGGCGTTGGCGTCGAAGTGCTCGCGATGGACCTGCTGGGCGCGGAACATCAGGTCGTTGAACGGCAGCTCGTAAAGCGCCGCAACGTCGGCGACTTTCCAGCGTGCAGCGTCTTCAGCGGCAGCGTGGGCGCTCGGCGCGGTGGCCTTCAGCGAGGTGAGGTCGATGTGGGTTTGCGTCATGGTGTCGAAGTCCTTCGTGACGTTTGACTGTGTTGTTCGCTTCGTCTTGCTGCTTTTTTAGCGCGCCGCCACAGCGGACAGGCGTGCAAGCAACAGATCGATGTTCAGATGTCCGGCCGCGTCGTCGGCGCTCGCACCGCGCATATGCGGCACGACGCCGAGCAGCGGCGCGTCGAATTGCGCCGCCAGCAGCGTGCGCAAGGTATCGATGTTTTCCTCGGGGAAAGTCATGTTCGGGTCGATGCGGTTCGCGACCCAGCCCGCGATCTTCAGCCCGCGCGCGGCAACGGCTTCGGCTGTGAGCAGCGCGTGGCTGATGCAGCCCAGCCGCATGCCGACCACCAGCACGACCGGCAGACCGAGTGCAACAGCCAGATCGGCCGTATCCTCGCGCGGCGTGAGCGGCACGCGGAAACCGCCGACGCCTTCGACCACGACTGCATCGGCGCGCTCGCAGGCGGCGCGATGGCAATCGACGATGCGCGCCATATCGAGCGTCACGCCTTCCAGCGCAGCGGCGATATGCGGCGCGGCCGGCTCCTTGAGCAGGAAAGGCGTGCGCATGTCGGGCGGCAGCAGCACGCTGGCGGCGGCGTCGAGCTGATCGGCGTCTTCGTTGTGCCAGACGCCGTCGCGCTCATACGCGCCCGCCGCGACCGGCTTGAGCGCCGCGGCGCGCAGGCCCGCGTGCGTGAGGCCGCGCAAGAGCGCCGCGCTCACGAAGGTCTTGCCGATCTCGGTATCGGTGCCGGTGACGAAAAAAGAAACCTTGGCCTGGCTCATTACGCGCCCTCCTGTGCCGCGCGGCTTGCGCGTTGCAGCGATTCGTTGAGTCGGTCGAGATCGCCATCCGCATGCGCGGCCGAAAGCGAAATGCGCAGCCGCGACGTGCCCACCGGCACGGTCGGCGGACGAATGGCCGGCACCCACAGGCCATCGCTTTCGAGCGTGGCCTGCAGCGCCAGCGTCGCATCGTTCGAGCCGATCACGAGCGGCTGCACGGCGCTGATCGAATCGACCGGCATCCAGCAGGTGGCCTTGAGCATCGCACGCGTGCGCGCGATCAGATGATTCAGATGCGCGCGCCGCGCGTCGCCCTCTTCGCTGGCGATCAGGCGCAGGCTGGCAGACACCGCATGCGCCACCGCCGGCGACGACGCCGTCGTGAAGATATACGGACGCGCGCGCTGCACGAGCCATTCGATCACGGTCGCATGCGCGCAAACGAATGCGCCCGACACGCCCGCCGCCTTGCCGAGCGTGCCCACCATCACGAGATACGGCGAGCGCAACGCCGCTTCGGCAATCGCGCCGCGCCCTTGCGGGCCGAGCACGCCCAGACCGTGCGCATCGTCGACAACCAGCCACGCGCCGTGTTGCTCCGCCAGTTCGACCAGACGCGCGAGCGGCGCGACATCGCCGTCCATGCTGAATACGGTGTCGCTCACGATCAGCCTGGCGCTAGCGTCGCTGGCGTCGAGCATCGCGCTGAGCGCGTCCATATCCGAATGCGGATAGATCTGGATTTCGGCGCGCGACAGACGCGCGCCGTCGATCAGCGAAGCGTGGTTCAGCGAATCGGAAAAGATCGTCGTGCCGCGGCCCGCGAGCGCGGTGAGCACGGCGAGGTTCGCCATATAGCCGGTGCTGAAATACAGCGCGCGCGGCGCGTCGACGAAACCGCCCGCAAACGCGGCCAGATCGTCTTCGAGTTGCGCGTGCGCGCGCGAATGGCCGCCCAGCAGATGCGAGCCGCCGCTGCCCGCGCCGTAGCGCTGCGCGCCTTCGGCCAGCGCGGCAACCAGTTGCGGATGGGCGGCGAGGCCCAGGTAATCGTTGCTCGCGAAGCCGATCGTCTCGCGGCCATCGACGGTCATGTGCGCGTCGCACGGCGTATCGATGGTGCGGCGGCGGCGGCGCAGGCCGTGCGCGTCGATCTCGCGCAGGCTCGCTTCGAGCGTGTCCAGCAAATGCATCAGAGGTCCTCCGCGACGGTCGCGTCGAAAGTCTCGCGCGTGCGCGCCGCGAGCAGCGCCTGCGTTTCGGTGTCCAGAATATATGGCGGCATCACGTAGACCGTGGTGCCGATCGGGCGCAACAGCAACTCGCGCTGCAAGGCGTTTTCGAAGAAACGGCGCGAGAACGTGCTCGCGCGTGCGGGATCGTCGAGCGCCACGTCGAACGCGAGAATCGTGCCGCACTGGCGCAGATTGCGCACGAGCGGATGCGTTTCGAGCGGCGCGAACGCCGTGCGCAGTTGCGCGGATTTGCGCGCGTTCGACTCCAGCACGCCTTCGCGCGCGAACAGGTCGAGCGTGGCGAGCGCCGCGCGGCACGCGAGCGGATTGCCGGTGTACGAGTGCGAATGCAGGAAGCCGCGCGTGGTGTCGTCGTCGTAGAACGCCGCGTAGATTTCGTCGCGCGAAAGCACGATCGACAAAGGCAGATAGCCGCCGCTGATGCCCTTCGAAAGCGTCAGCAGATCGGGCCAGATGCCGGCCTGCTCGCAGGCGAAGAACGTGCCGGTGCGCCCGCAGCCGACGGCGATTTCATCGGCGATCAGGTGCACCTTGTACTGGTCGCACAGCGCGCGCAGGCCGCGCAGATACGACGCATCATGCATCGCCATGCCGGCAGCGCACTGCACCAGCGGCTCGACGATCAGCGCAGCGATACGGCCTTCGCGTTCGGCGAAGAGTTTTTCGACATCGGCGAGGGCGCGGCGGGCGACATCGGCGGCGCTTTCGCCTTCGCGCGCGAGGCGCGCGTCGGGCGAACCGACTACGTGCGCGTGCGTGAGCAGCGGATCGTAAGCATCCCTGAAGAGCTTCACATCCGTCACGCCGAGCGCGCCGATGGTCTCGCCGTGATAGCTGTTGGCGAGGCAGACGAATTCGCGCTTGTCGCTCGCGCCCTGATTACGCCAGGCGTGGAAGCTCATCTTCAGCGCGATCTCGACCGCCGACGCGCCGTCCGAAGCGAAGAACGCGTGGCCGAGCACGTTGTCGGTGAGCGCCTGGAGATGTTCCGCCAGTTCGACGGCCGGCTCGTGCGTGCAGCCCGCGAGCATCACGTGCTCGAGCGTGTCCAGCTGCGCCTTGAGCGCGGCGTTGATGGCCGGATTGGCATGGCCGAACAGATTCACCCACCACGAACTGATCGCGTCGAGATAGCGCCGGCCTTCGTGGTCGTAGAGCCACGGGCCTTCACCGCGCGAGACGGCGACGAGCGGCAGACGCTCGTGGTGTTTCATCTGGGTGCAAGGGTGCCAGACGGCGCGCAGGCTGCGCGCGATCCAGTCATCGTTGCCTGGTTTGTTTTGCAAGTTCTTGTTTTGCGAGTCCAATTACGGCTCCCGATACGACAGCGCAGCCGAATTTAGCGCGTTCGTTCGCGCAATGCACTACCCCCAAAATGGGCTTTCGAGGCCCGTGGCAGCGGGGTTCGGCGGGGTTTGCGGCAGCTACGCGCACTTCGTTTGCAAAGTGCGGAAATGCGCGTAGATGACGACGACAAAGTGACGCGCGCTTATGCAAAAAAATATGCGCTCGTGCAGGCGAACCAGCGGCTCGCGGGCGGCATCGACCTGATTAATTGGGGATTGAACATGAGATCGCCGCAGGATCGGGCATGAAAAAAGGCGCCGCGTGGCGCCTTTCGAGGTGATCGCGAACGAGCCGGACGCGCTTAGCGGCTCGCCAGCGAGTGCGCGGTATCGGCGGCGTTGATTGCGTTGATTGCGTTGATTGCGTTGATTGCGTTGCTGGCGCCGCTGCCGTTGTTGTCGGCCACGGCATGGCCTTCGTCGCGGGCATCGTTCTGTGCGGTCGTGGCGTTCTCGTTCGCCCACACCACGTTGCCGTTCACCGCGTAGAGGCGGCACGGATCGGAACTGTGCTTCTGGCAGTTCGCAATCGCCACGTCCATCGGGTTGTCGCCGCCTTCGGCCCACGACCAGGCGCCCGAATCGGACACCGCGAACGCGCGGCTCGGGTACTGCTTGAGGAAGTTGCGATAACCGTCGCGGCCCGACTGATCGAGGAACGGCACCGCACCCACCGAATCGATCGACGCATAGCCGCTCGCACGCGGCGCGGCCGGCGTTTCCACGCGGTACTGCACCGAAGTGGGCATGCCCTGATTCGCGAGGAAGGCTTCGACCTGCGGCCACCAGACCTGCACGCCGTCGCGGTCGCCCACGAGGCGATGCGCGTCGTTCTTGTAGGCGCCGAAATCGACCAGCTTTGCAGCCGAGCCCGTATGCGCGTCGCCCGCCTGAGCGGTGCGGAACGCCGCGTACATCTTCGTGACGAGTTCCGGCGTCCACACGGAATCGTTGTCGCCGTAGAGCCAGAGCGAGGCCACGCGGGCCTTGCCGCCGTAATCGCCGAACGCCTGGCTCAGGTTGTCCTGCCAGCCCGTGCAGGCGTCCTGACGCAGACCGCCCGAGAAGTTGATGAGCGCGCGCACGCCATGCGCGGCTTCGGTGCCGTAGGCCATGGTCGCGAGACCGCCGTGCGAGGTGCCCGCCACGGCGATGTGGTTCGCGTCCACGTACGGCTGCTTCGACATGTAATCGACCGTCGTGGCGACATCGGCGGCCTGGCCCATGCCGTTGCTCGCTACATCGCAGCCGTCCTGTTCGTAGGTGCCGCCCGAGCCCGCGAAGCCGCGACGATTCGGCGCGACCACGACGTAACCGCGACGCACGAATTCGCGCGCGAACGACATCGGGTCGCTACGCGGCTGCATGCGCGGATCGCCGGGAATCTTGCCGTGGTTGAAGATCACCATCGGGAACGGGCCTGGGCCGTCCGGGCGATACACGGTGGTTTCGAGCGTGACGTCCGATTCGCCGGGAACCGGAATCTGGATGATCTGGGCGTTCATGCCCGCGTGCACCATGGGCAGATACGCGTCGTCGAGCGCGAGGCGCGGCACGCGTGCGCTGCCGAGCGGGCCGCTTGCGTTGCTGGGGAGCGAGGATTGCGAAGCGGTGCTGGCGCGCGCCGCAGCGTTTGAAATCTGCGTGGAAACCTGAGCGGGAACTTGCGCACCCGCCACAGCGGCCTGATCCGAAAGTGAGGCTGCGTGTGCCACCGACAGCACACATGCCGTGCTGGCCACCGCAAATCCGGTAAGAAGCTTCCTGAACGCCATGCGCTACACCCGCCTGCGAAAATCCCGCTGTGAATCTGACTACCGAGCAACTGTCCCCGTCCTTTGCGGACACAACGGAACACTGGCGCGCCTGGCCCGAAAGCCTGGCGTGGCATGACCCGTTGCAGGGAAGTAAAACCGATCGGAACACCTTAGCGGCGCCTTTCTGTCATCGATCAGACTCGCCGCCAGCATCCGCTTTTGAAGTCGCCGTGAAGATGTTTTTCAACAAGCTCTTAATGGCGAAACGGACACCGTGATTGGATACTCGCACGACAAATAATTGTTGTGCAATTCAGGGGTAACCCGGCATAACACGTGCCAGGCGCGCGCAGCCCTTGAGCCACGGCGGATCGGCGGATTTCGAGGTAATGCGAGGTAACGGAAGGCGAAAATAATGACGGATGAGACGTGTCGCGCAGCGCCAACGTCCCCGTTTTTTGCGGCGTGATTGCAGGGTTTTCGCGGTGCTTTTTCAGTAAGCGCGTGTTTGCAAAAGCGCGGATTCAGGCAATCCGGCGCGCTTTTGCTTCGGCGCCCACGCATTCAACCTTCGATGATGTCGCCGTCTACGTAACGCCAGCGGCCATCGTCGCCGCGCGTGAAACGGCTCAATTCATGCAGCCGGTACGCGCGCCCTGCACTCTTGTAACGCGCGACGAATTCCACGCGCGCATGCGTTTCGTCGAGCGGCTCATGGCGCTTCACCGCAAGACCGAGCCAGCGCGGCGCGCCCGGCTCGTTGGGATCGACATCGAGATCGGCGGGACAGGTCTCGCTGGCCCACGTCGCGCGCAGATAGGCGACATCGCCCAGCACGTAAGCCGAATAGCGCGAGCGCATCAATTCGAGCGCGCTCGCCGGCAGCGCCCCGCCGTCGATAAAACGGCCGCAGCAGTCGGCAAAACGCGGCGTCTTCGCGCCCGATTTTTGATTGGGCACCGCGCCGCCGCACGGACATTCGAGGGGACGTGTGTTGTCTGCGCTCATGGAAAAACCATTCCTTCTGCAAAATAAAAAAGCCGCCCGCTCACGCGAGGCGGCCCTGATTATCCACTGCCCGGCTTACCAGTCGAGTTCAGTGCCGTCGTACTGGAAGAAGCGGCCGTTGAACACTTCGCGCGCGGCGGCGGCTTCCGCCACCACTTCGCGCATGCCCGCCACGCTCGCCTGCGGATCGATGGCCGCGTGCGCGCCGCCCATCTCGGTGCGCACCCAGCCCGGATGCAGCGCGATGCAGGTGGCGCGGCGCGTCTGCAGCGACGTGATCTTGAGCACGTCGTTCACGGCGGCCTTGCTCGCGCGATAGAGCCAGCCGGTCGTGCCGGTGGTCTGCGTGATGCTGCCCATGCGGCTCGACAGCACGCCCAGCACGCCATGCGCCGCGTCGACGAGCGGCAGCAGGATCGGGATCAGTTGCATCGGCCCGCGCACATTGGTGTTCATCACGTATTCGAAGTCTTCGGCCGTGATGGTTTCCACGCCTTCGGTACGCGGCCCGTAAACGCCCGAGACGATCAGCGCCACATCCAGCCGCTCGCCGTCGAGCTTCCAGCCGAGCGCCGCGATGTCCTCGGGCCGCGCGATATCGCACGGATAAGTCTGCGCGCCGAGCGCGCGCAAATCCGCGAGCGCCTGTTCCGAACGGGCCGTGGCCAGCACGCGCCAACCGGCTTTCACATACTGGCGCGCGAACTCGAGCCCGAGCCCGCGCGACGCACCCACGATCAACGCTGTCTTCATCTTGCACCTGTCTGGTGTGCCGCGGCCTTTGCCCAGCGCCGCATGCGGGTGTTGCGATGCGCCGCCTCCCTGCGGCGCACGTCAGGCATGAGCCTACATGAGTTCGACGCCCATTGCCGTCGCCTCGCCGCCGCCGATACACAGGCTCGCCACGCCGCGCCGGCCGCCGCGCGCGCGCAACGCGCCGATCAGCGTGACGAGAATGCGCGCGCCCGAAGCGCCGATCGGATGGCCGAGCGCGCACGCGCCGCCGTTCACGTTGACCTTCTCGTGCGGCAGATCGTGCGCTTTCATCGCCGCCATCGTGACTACGGCGAAGGCTTCGTTGATTTCGAAAAGATCGACGTCTTCGGCTTTCCAGCCGGTCTTGTCGAACAGCTTCGCAATCGCGCCCACCGGCGCGGTCGTGAACTTCGCGGGTTCCTGCGCGAAGGTCGTGTGGCCGGTCACGCGCGCGATCGGCTGCACGCCCAGGCGCTTCGCCGTCGATTCGCGCATCATCACGAGCGCCGCCGCGCCATCCGAAATCGACGATGCATTCGCCGCCGTCACCGTGCCCGTTTTGCTGAACGCGGGCTTGAGCGTGGGGATTTTGTCGATGTTGGCCTTGAACGGTTGCTCGTCGCGTTCGATGGTCGTCTCGCCCGCGCGCGAGGCCACTTTCACCGGCGCGATTTCCCAGCCGAACGAGCCGTCTTCGTTGGCGCGTTTTGCGCGCCTGAGCGATTCGATGGCGAAGGCGTCCTGGCGTTCGCGCGAAAAGTCGTATTCGCCCGCGCATTCCTCGGCGAACGTGCCCATCAGACGCCCCTTGTCGTAGGCGTCTTCCAGACCGTCGAGGAACATATGATCGAGCACCTGGCCGTGGCCCATGCGCATGCCCGCACGCGCTTTCGGCAACAGATACGGCGCATTCGACATGCTCTCCATGCCGCCCGCGACGATCACATCGGCGGAACCGGCCAGCAGCATGTCGTGCGCGAACATCGCCGCGCGCATGCCCGAGCCGCACATCTTGTTCACCGTGGTCGCGCCCGCGGCAAGCGGCAAGCCCGCACCCAACGCCGCCTGGCGCGCGGGCGCCTGTCCCTGGCCCGCGGGCAACACGCAGCCCATCACCACTTCTTCGATCTGTTCGGGCTTGAGGCCCGCGCGCTCGACAGCGGCCGCAATCGCCGCAGCGCCGAGTTGCGGCGCCGTCAATGCTGAGAGTTCGCCCTGAAAACCGGCCATCGGCGTACGTGCCGCCGCGACGATCACGATTGCGTCCTGCTGCGTCTGTGTCTGTGTCTGTGTCTGCGTCTGTGTGTTTGTCTCGCTCATGTCCATCCTCCTTGTGTTCGGTTCGATGATCGGTTGCCGCGCGCTATGCGCTCAAAAACCGCTCCGGAAAGCGCATACAAAAACGCTCCGTTTCTTCATAAGGCAAACAGTCGGGCACATCGCCCGCGAGCAGCCGCGTCTTGCTGTCCTGCCAGATCGCGGGCTCGAAAAAATCCGCGTGATGCGCGAGAAAATAGCGCTTCACACGCGGATCGCCGAGCAAAAACGTGCCGTACGTTTCCGGAAAAATATCGCGCGGTCCGACGGCGTACCACGGCTCATCCGATAGTTCGTCATCCTCATAACGTGGCGCGGGCACGGCGCGCACGTTGCAGTCGGTGAGATATTCGATTTCGTCGTAGTCGTAGAACACCACGCGGCCATGGCGCGTCACGCCGAAATTCTTGTAGAGCATGTCGCCCGGAAAAATATTCGCGCGCATCAGGTCCTTCACCGCGTTGCCGTATTCGCGGATGCCGTGCTCCACCTGCTCGTCGCTGCCGTTCTGCAGCCAGAGATTGAGCGGCACCATGCGCCGCTCGATGTACAGATGGCGAATCACGAGCTTGTCGCCGTCGTACTCGATCATCGAAGGCGCGTGCGTTTCCAGCTCCTTCACGAGCGCTGCGTCCAGCCGCGCGATGGGCAGCGCGACGCTCGAATATTCGAGCGTATCGGCCAGACGCCCGAGGCGATCGTGCCGCTTCACCAGTTGATACTTCGCCACCACCTGCTCGCGCGTGGTTTCCTTCGGCGCGGGAAAACGGTCCTTGATGACCTTGAACACATAGGGAAACGACGGCAGCGTGAACACGATCATCACCATGCCGCGAATGCCGGGCGCCGCCTCGAACAGATCGCTCGAATGCGAAAGGTGATGCAGCAGATCGCGATAGAACAGATTCTTGCCCTGCTTTTGCAGCCCGAGCGAGGTATAGATTTCGCCCTTCGCCTTGCGCGGCATGATGCTGCGCAGAAACGCCACATACGCCGACGGCACTTCCATATCGACGAAAAAATACGAGTGCGCGAAGCTGAACATGATCAGCACCGGGTCCGAACGCAGCAGCACGGTATCGAGCGCGAGCTTGCCCTTCCCGGCACCTTCGGCGACATGCCGGATCGGCACGACAAAGGGCACGACGATATCGCCGTTGATGATGCGCCCGACGATATACGCCGACTGGTTGCGCAAGAACAGCGAAGCCAGCGTGTGAATCTGCAGATTGGCCTTGGGCTCGACCACGCCGAAGGTGTCGCGCATGCTCTGCATCACGCAGGCGACATCGCGTTCGAGATCTTCGAACGGCGTCTCCAGCTGGAAGTTCGTGACGATGCGCGCAAGCGTGACAGCCATCCCGTCTTTGGCCGGGTAATACGCGCGATAGGTCGGCCGCGCGGCCGGTTCGTCGTTCTCGATATATTCGGTCGAGATCGCGGGCCGCACGAAAATGAACGCGTTCTTGAAGTACGAACGATGCAGGATCTTGCAGCACACCGAATTGAAAAACGTCTCGGCGCATTCGGGCTGACGGTGGGTGGTCAGCAGGCCGATGTAGTGCAGCTTGATCTGCTCCCAGACGTCATCGTCGATGCTTTCGGCGTCGTATTCGTCTTCGAGCGCATGCACGCATTCGCGCACGCGCTGGTCATACGAGGCGATACGCTCGCGCGCGAGTTGCTGCTGGCCGCGCCAGTCCGCCGCTTCGAAACACGCCTGCGCCTGCACGGCGGCCGCACCGAAGCTGCGGTAATGGAGGTTGAAACCGTCGAGGATGGTCTGCGCCACGTCGAAGCCGATCTGCGAAGAGAGCAGTTTCGGGAAATGTCTCATGGCGCGATCCTGGCTTCGTGTGTCGATGGCGTGCGGGGTCGCTTACTTCGTGTCGGCGGTGCTGGCCGGCGCGGCTTCGGCGGCCTTGCGCGGATCGCCCGGCGCGTTCTTTTCCAGCAGCACGCGCGCCTGCGCTTCGTACTGCGCGAGATCTTCGAGCGTGGCGTCGAGGTCGTCGCGCTGGCGCTCCAGGATTTCGCGGTGGCGCACGACGGTGTCGAGGAAGGCCTGAAGCTGCGGCAAGGTATCCGTGGGCGATTCGTAGAGATCGAGCAGCGCGCGAATCTCGTTGAGCGTGAAGCCCAGGCGCTTGCCGCGCAGCGTGAGCCGCAGACGCGTGCGGTCGCGGCCCGAGAACACGCGCTTGAGGCCGCCAGCGCCTTCGCGGCTCGGCGCGAGCAGGCCCTGGTCTTCGTAGAAACGGATCGCACGCGGCGTCACGTCGAATTCGCGGGCGAGTTCGGTAATCGTGTACTGGTTCATGTCGGGAGGCGCAGCTCGCGAGGGCCAGAGATTCTGGCCGGGCAGCCTGGCTTTATTTCGTTGGAATCGACGTTTACGTTATCGTCAAGCGCAAGCTTGTGCAACCGTCGATGAAAAGCGCCCGCGCGCCGGTCTTTGTTCCGCCAGCCGGAACAGTCCGCCGGTCCGCCAGCAGAAATGGCGCAATGCGGCGACAATGACAGCCGAACCCACATAACGACACGAGACACCCTCCACGATGAACGCCCTCGAACACCAGCTCGACTACCCTTTCGCCGATACCCTGCCCGATTCGGGCATCGCCTTCGATGTCGCGCCCGGCGTGAAATGGCTGCGCATGCCGCTGCCGTTCGTGCTCGATCACATCAATCTGTGGCTGCTGCGCGATGAGATCGACGGTCAGCCGGGCTGGACCGTGGTGGACTGCGGCATCACCGACGACACCATCAAGGCGCATTGGGAAAAGGTGTTCGACAGCCAGCTCGAAGGCTTGCCGGTGCTGCGCGTGCTGGTCACGCACAGCCATCCCGACCACATCGGGCTGGCGCACTGGATCTGCGCGGGCGGCGACAAAAAGCGCTGGGACGTGCGCCTGTGGACGACGCTCGGCGAATACATGAGCGCGGCGGTGCTGGCTTCGGGCAATGGCTCGAACGCGGGCGGCGAAGGCGCGGCGCGCCACTTCGCGCGTCACGGCGTCACCGACGAAGCCTCGCTCGATCAACTGCGCACGCGCCGCAACTACTACTCGAATCTCGTGCCGGCGCTGCCGTCGCAATATCGCCGTCTGCGCGACGCCGATGTCGTGAAGATCGGCGGGCGCGACTGGCGCGTGGTGACGGGCTTCGGCCATTCGCCCGAGCATTGCGCGCTGCTGTGCGAGCAAACCGGCGTGCTGATTTCCGGCGATATGGTGCTGCCGCGCATCTCGACCAATGTGTCCGTGTTCGACATGGAGCCGGAAGGCAATCCGCTCGGCCTCTACCTCGAATCGCTGGGCCGTTACGAAACGATGGCCGCCGACACGCTCGTGCTGCCCTCGCACGGCAAGCCGTTCCGCGGCGTGCGCACGCGTATCGCGCAATTGCGCGAGCACCACGTGGCGCGGCTGGCCGAAGTGCTGGAAGCCTGCACGAACGCGCCGCAAAGCGCCGCCGATATCGTGCCGCTGATGTTCAAGCGCAAGCTCGACATGCACCAGCTCACCTTTGCGATGGGCGAAGCGCTCGCGCATCTGCATCTGCTGTGGTTCGAAGGCCAGCTCACGCGCCGGATCGGCGAAGACGGCGTGATCCGTTTTTCCGCGTGATTCACGGCGGCTAAAAACAAAGGGGCGACTCGTTTCAAGCCGCCCCTTTGCATGTCATCCGCACGCTACGCGTATCAGTTCGCGCCGCCCGTGATCAGGTCGGCGCCCTTGGGACGCACGAACTTGAACGTCGAAGCCGGCAGCGACGGGTTCTTCTCGATGTTCGAGAAAGTCAGCAGCGTCACGTTGCCGAATACGTCGTGCAGTTCCATCGCTTCGAGATTGCCGTCACGAAAACCAATGCCGACGCTCTTGAACTGCGTGTCCTTCGACTTCGGAATCAGTTGCAGCCAGTCGATGCCGTTCTTCACGCCCGCATCCGACAGCGTGAAGTTCTTGTCCAGATCGTTGCTGCCGAACAGGATCGCCGCCGGGCTCGCGCCCAGCGCGCCGCCCAGCTTGCGCTCGGTGACCTGGTTCAGGTCCTTGTCGTAGACGTAGAGATTGTCGCCGTCCGACTGCAGCAGTTGCTGGTACGGCTTCTCGTACGACCAGACGAACTTGCCCGGACGCGAGAACACGAAGGTGCCGCTCGACACCTTGGCGTTGAGCGTGGCCGTGGCGATGGCGTCGCTGGTGTTTTTGGCGTTCGACGGCGTCTTGAGTTCGCGCTGCACGAACGCGCCGCGCGCGGCGTGCACCTGGCTGACGAACTGCTTGAGTTGATCGGTGCCGCTGGCGTAGGCGTGGCCCGCCATCACGAGCGTCGTGCCCAGCGCGACGGTCACGGCACGCGCCGCGCGGCCCAGCGTCGAACCATTCAAACGGGCCGTATGTCCTGCGAAAAACTGCATCTATCGTTCTCCAATAGCGAAATAGGGGGCGTCTTCAGTCGGCGTCGCGCGTGGGCGCGAGGATTTCACGGTTGCCGCTCGACGACATCGCCGAAACCAGCCCCGACTGCTCCATCTGTTCGAGCAGCCGCGCAGCACGGTTATACCCGATGCGCAGATGCCGCTGCACAAGCGAGATCGACGCGCGCTTGTTCTTGATAACCACCTCGACGGCCTGATCGTAGAGCGGATCGGACTCGTCGCCCGTACCGGAAGCACTTGCCGTGCCCTCGTCGCCCTCGCCCGACACGCCGCCTTCGAGGATGCCTTCGATATAGTTCGGCTCGCCCTGTTCCTTGAGCTTGTCGACCACGCGATGCACTTCGTCGTCGCCGACGAACGCGCCGTGCACGCGCACCGGCAGGCCGCTGCCCGGCGGCAGATAGAGCATGTCGCCCATGCCGAGCAGCGATTCCGCGCCCATCTGGTCGAGAATCGTGCGCGAGTCGATCTTCGACGACACCTGGAAGGCCATCCGCGTCGGCACGTTGGCCTTGATCAGACCGGTGATGACGTCCACGGAAGGCCGCTGCGTCGCCAGAATCAGGTGGATGCCGGACGCGCGCGCCTTCTGCGCGATACGTGCGATCAGCTCTTCGACCTTCTTGCCGACCACCATCATCAGATCGGCCAGTTCGTCGATCACGACGACGATATTCGGCAGCTTCTGGAGCGGTTCCGGGTCGTCCGGCGTGAGGCTGAACGGGTTCGGAATCTTCTCCTCGCGCTTGTTCGCTTCCTCGATCTTGTTGTTGTAGCCCGCGAGATTGCGCACGCCCATCTTGCTCATGAGCTTGTAGCGGCGCTCCATCTCGGCGACGGTCCAGTTCAGCGCGTTGCCGGCCTGGCGCATGTCGGTCACGACCGGGCAAAGCAGATGCGGAATGCCTTCGTAGACGCTCATTTCGAGCATCTTCGGATCGATCAGGATCATGCGCACCTGGTCGGCGCTGGCCTTGTAGAGCAGCGAGAGAATCATCGCGTTGATGCCCACCGACTTGCCCGAGCCGGTCGTGCCGGCCACCAGCAGGTGAGGCATCTTGGCGAGATCGGCGCACACCGGCTTGCCGCCGATGTCCTTGCCCAGCCCCATGGTGAGCGCCGAAGACGCATCGGCATACACCGCCGAGCCGAGAATTTCCGACAGGCGCACGGTCTGGCGGCGCTGGTTCGGCAGTTCGAGCGCCATGCAGTTCTTGCCCGGAATCGTCTCCACCACGCGGATCGACACCAGCGACAGCGAGCGCGCCAGGTCCTTGGCCAGATTGACGATCTGGCTGCCCTTCACGCCGGTCGCGGGTTCGATTTCGTAGCGCGTCACGACCGGGCCGGGATAAGCCGCCATCACCGCGACATCGACGCCGAAGTCCTTGAGCTTCTTCTCGATCAGGCGCGAGGTGAATTCGAGCGTGTCGTCCGAAATGGTTTCCTGGGCGGCCGGCGCGGGGTCGAGCAGCGAGATCGGCGGCAGCGTGGAATCGCCCGGCAGGTCGGTGAAGAGCGGCACCTGGCGCTCTTTCTCGACGCGCTCTGAGCGCTGCGGCGTGACCACCGGTGGCACGATCGTGACCGGCTCGTGCTCCTCGATCTTCACGCGGCCGCGCTCGACCTTGCCTTCGCGCTTGACCGCCGCGGCTTCGCCGAGCTTGCGGTCGCTGCGCGCTTCGCGGCGCAGGCGCGCCATCGTCACGGCATTGATGATCGATTCGCCGACTTTCTCGGAAACGGAAAGCCAGGAGAAACGGAAGTACAGCGACAGGCCGATGCCCAGCGCCAGCAGCAGCGCGAGCGTGCCGCCCGTAAAGCCGAGCGCATGCGAGACGCCGCGCGCGACGGCCTCGCCCACCACGCCGCCGGGCGCGCGCGGCAACTGCACCTTGAGCGACCACATCCGCAGCGCTTCGATGCCATCGCAGGCGAGCAGCACCAGCACGAAGGCGAAGGCTTCGGCGACCCAGCTATGGTCGCGCGGCTTGTCTTCATCGTCGTCGGGCAGCGCTTCGTGGCGCGTGATGCGCCGGTAGTTCTTCGAGATGTGGCGCGCGAGAATCACCACCCACCAGTAGGCGGACAGGCCGAACAGCAGCAGCAGGATGTCCGAGGTCCAGGCGCCGACGCGCCCGGCCCAGTTCGAGATATGGTCGACCTGGGCGGCATGGGTCCAGCTCGGATCGCGCCGGCTGTAGCTGATGAGCGCCATCAGCAGGAACACGCCTAGCGCGACCTGCAGGATCCAGCGGATTTCGGTGAAAAGACGCGACATGCGGTGAGGCAATGCCTGCGCCTGCGCGGAAAAGGGAGTTTTGGCCATTGAATCCCGGTGATTCTTGATGCTTGCGCGGCGCGGGCGCGCTGCCGGAACGCCCCGGCAGACGGGCGCGGCGGCCGTCCGATGCGGCCTATTGTAAACGCGTTGTTTCGGCCCCGGCGGCCCCACGCTGTAAATGACGGTAACTGACAACGGCGTGGGCGCGGGCTTTACGACGCAGGCGCGGCCCCGCCAGGCTATCGCCGCGATGAGAAACCCTCATGACGCATCGAACTCCCCCGGCCTTTATAATTGCGGGCTGATACCCAACTACCTTGCCTGAGCCCCGCCGCACTGCGGGCGGCCCACGCGAACCCCGGCAGCCGCGCAGGCTTACCCGCCGCGCAGCGCCTTCTACGGAATTCGACCATGTCCGCAACCAAACACGCCAAAGTCCTGATTCTCGGTTCCGGCCCCGCCGGCTACACGGCAGCCGTTTATGCGGCACGCGCGAACCTCTCGCCGCTGCTCGTCACCGGTCTCGCCCAGGGCGGCCAGCTGATGACCACGACCGACGTGGAAAACTGGCCCGCCGACCCGAACGGCGTCCAGGGCCCGGAACTGATGCAGCGTTTTCTCGAACACGCTGAGCGCTTCAACACGGAAATCGTGTTCGATCACATCCACACGGCCAAGCTGGACGAAAAGCCGATCCGCCTGATCGGCGATTCGGGCGAGTACACCTGCGATTCGCTGATCATCGCCACCGGCGCATCGGCGCAATACCTCGGCCTGCCCAGCGAAGAGCTGTTCATGGGCCGCGGCGTGTCGGCCTGCGCGACCTGCGACGGCTTCTTCTACCGTAACCAGCACGTCGCCGTGATCGGCGGCGGCAATACGGCGGTCGAAGAAGCGCTGTACCTCTCGGGCATCGCGAAGAAGGTCACGGTGATCCATCGCCGCGACAAGTTCCGCGCCGAACCGATCCTGATCGACCGTCTGCTGGAGAAGGAAAAGGAAGGCGTGGTCGAGATCAAGTGGGATCACGTGCTCGACGAAGTCAAGGGTAACGAAGGCGGCGTGAACGGTCTGCGCATCAAGAGCACGAAGACGGGCGAAACGACCGATCTCGATCTGCAAGGCGTGTTCGTCGCGATCGGCCACAAGCCGAACACCGACATCTTCGAAGGCCAGCTGGAGATGAAGAACGGCTACATCATCACGAATGGCGGCCTGAACGGCAACGCCACCGGCACGAGCGTGGCGGGCGTGTTCGCGGCAGGCGACGTGCAGGATCACGTCTATCGCCAGGCGATCACCAGCGCCGGCACGGGCTGCATGGCCGCACTCGACGCGCAGCGTTACCTCGAAACGGTGAACGAACTGGGCCAGGCGCACGTGATGAGCGCCGAAGCGGATCGTTAAGCCGTTCAGCCAGTCGTCTGGCCACTCGCCAGTCAACCGGTAAAATAGCGCGCTGCGGCTAGATCTAGCCCGGCGGCGCTTCGCAAGAGGGCCGCGGCCAGCCAGCCGGCGGCCCTTTTTCATTTGCCGCGAGCGTGCATGGACACGCTCGACGATCCGATTCAACCAGCGCCTCGCGTTTCATTCGTCATGCCCAAGAACGTCCCCCATCCGGGCGAACCCAAGCGCCCCGCTTCTGCCCGTCCGGTCGCGGCGCCCGTCGCGCCCGCGCCCGTGCTCGAACCCGGCAAGCCAGCCAGCGGCTTTTCGGGCCTCGGCAGCCTGCGCGACGCGCTCAAGACCCAGACGCGCCAGCGCGAGCGCGAACGCGTCGTCGCTCAGGCCGCGCGCGTCGAAGCCGCCGCCGACAGCGATCTGTTCCGCCGCGAGATCGGCTCGGTCGCGCCGCTCAACGCGCCGCCGCGCGCCCAGCCGCGCCGCCAGGCGCCCGTGCCGTTGCCGTTGCAGACGCAACTCGACGAGCAAGCGGTCCTGCACGAAGCGATTTCCGACGAATTCGATCCCGAAGCGCTGCTCGAAACCGACGATTCGCTGTACTACCACCGCCCCGGCATCAGCGAGGAAGTGGTCAAGAAGCTGCGCCGCGGCACGTGGATCGTGCAGGCGCAACTCGACCTGCACGGCATGCGCCGGGAAGAAGCGCGCGAGGCGCTGCAGAATTTCATCCGCGAAGCCGGCAAGCGCGGGCTGCGCTGCGTGCGCGTGATTCACGGCAAGGGGCTGGGCTCCGCGGGCAAGGAACCGGTGCTCAAGGGCAAGGTGCGCGCGTGGCTCGTGCAGAAGGAAGAAGTGATCGCGTTCTGCCAGGCGCGTCCGCATGACGGCGGCGCCGGCGCGGTGCTCGTGCTGCTGCAGCCGCACACGCATGGGCACGGCCAGCACGGTCATCCCTGATCTTCGACGTTCGACGTTCGACGTTCGACCTGACGTCAGCCCGACAAAAAACCCGTTCCTGCTAGCGCAGCGAACGGGTTTTTCTATTACAGCAACCGCCGGATCAAGCCGGTTCAAGCGCGATCAGGCAATCCGCTCTTCCGTCTTCGGATCGAACAGCACGGCCTTCGACACGTCAAACAGCAGTTCCATGTTGTTCAGCGGCTGCGGATTCGCGCCCGGGTGCACGCGGCTCACCACGCGCTTGCCGTTGACCTGCGCGAACACCAGCGTGTCCGGGCCGGTCGGCTCGATCACATCGACCTTGACCGTGTGACGTTGCAGTTCGTGGCCGTGACCGTCGTGCGAGCTGCGCGCGTCGGTGATGCGTTCCGGGCGCAGGCCCAGCACCACTTCCTGGCCGATATGGCCGCGCACCTTGTTCGCCTCGAACGGCAGATTCAGCACGTTGCGCGCCACGCCCGTGTCGAGTTCGAGACCGACGCCCGAGCCCTGCTCCACCAGCCGGCCGTTGATGAAGTTCATCGGCGGCGCGCCGATAAAGCCCGCCACGAACAGGTTCGACGGCGAATCGTAGATGTCCTGCGGTGCGCCGAACTGCTGCACGATGCCGTCCTTCATGACCGCGATGCGGTCGCCGAGCGTCATCGCCTCGATCTGGTCGTGCGTCACGTAGACGATGGTCTTGCCCACGCGCTGATGCAGCAGCTTGATTTCCGAACGCATCTCGATACGCAGCTTGGCGTCGAGGTTCGAGAGCGGTTCGTCGAACAGGAACATGATCGGGTCGCGTGCGAGCGCGCGGCCCATCGCCACACGCTGGCGCTGGCCGCCCGACAGCTGGCCCGGCTTGCGATCGAGCAGATGCTGGATCTGCAGCATGCTGGACACGCGATCGACGATCTGCGCCTGTTCCTGCTTCGGCACCTTGCGGATGTTCAGGCCAAACGAGATGTTCTCGCGCACCGTCATCGACGGGTAAAGCGCGTACGACTGGAACACCATGGCGATGTCACGATCTTTCGGCGAGAGGTTGTTCACCACCTTGCCGTCCATCATGATTTCGCCCTTGGTCACGGTTTCGAGACCCGCGATCATGTTGAGCAGCGTCGACTTACCGCAGCCCGAGCCGCCGACCAGAATCAGGAACTGGCCGTCTTCGATGTCGATGTTCACGCCCTTGAGGACGGGCACCCCGTTCGGGTAGGTCTTGTAGACGTCGCGAATGGAAAGGCTTGCCATGCTATGAATCCTTTTAATCGAATAGAGCTTCTTAGCCCTTCACCGCGCCCGCCGTGAGGCCGCGCACGAAGTAGCGGCCGGCGATCACGTAGACGAGCAGCGTGGGCAGCGCGGCGATGATCGCGCCGGCCATGTCGACGTTGTATTCCTTCACGCCCGTGGACGTGTTCACGAGATTGTTCAGCGCCACCGTGATCGGCATCGAATCGACGCCCGAGAACACGATACCGAACAGGAAGTCATTCCAGATCTGCGTGAATTGCCAGATCAGGCACACCATGAAAATCGGCAGCGAGATCGGCATCATGATGCGCGTGAAGATCATGAAGAAGCCGGCGCCGTCGATGCGCGCGGCCTTCACGAGTTCAGCCGGCACGCTCACGTAGAAGTTGCGGAAGAACATCGTGGTGAACGCAATCCCGTAGACGACGTGCACGACCACCAGACCGCCGATCGTGTTCGACAGGCCGAGCATGCCTTCAAGACGCGCCATCGGCAGCAGGATCGCCTGGAACGGGATGAAGCAGCCCACCAGCAGCATCGTGAACAGGGCGTCCGCGCCACGGAAGCGCCAGTGCGTGAGCACATAACCGTTGAACGCGCCGATGATCGACGAGATCAGCACGGCCGGAATCACCATCTTCACGGAGTTCATGAAGAACGGCTGCATGCCGTCGCAACGCACGCCGGTACAGGCTTCGCTCCACGCCTTCACCCACGGCGCGAAACTCGGGTGCGCGGGCAGCGTGAGCATGTTGCCCGTGTGCAGTTCGTCGAGCGTCTTGAACGACGTCGACAGCATCACGTAGAGCGGGAACAGGAAGTACAACGCGAACAGGATCAGCACCGCGTAGATAAACACGCGGCTCACCGTCATCTTAGGCTGCATTGCGCGTGCTCCTCGATTCCAGGTACATCAGCGGCACGAGCACGGCCACGACGGTGGCGAGCATCATCATCGACGACGCTGCGCCGACGCCAAGCTGCCCGCGGTTGAACGAAAACGTGTACATGAAGATGGCCGGCAGCGACGACGACGTGCCCGGGCCGCCCGCGGTGAGCGCCACCACCAGGTCGAACGTCTTGATCGTGATGTGGCAGAGAATCAGCAGCACCGAGAAGAACACCGGACGCATGCTCGGAATCACGATCTTGCGATAGATCGTGGGCAGCGTCGCGCCGTCCACCTGGGCGGCCTTGAAGATTTCGCTATCCACGCCGCGCAGGCCCGCGAGGAACAGCGCCATGCAAAAGCCCGTGGACTGCCATGCGGCCGCGACCACGATACAGAAAATGGCTTTGTCCGGGTCGTTGAGCCAGCCGAGCTGGAAGCTCGTCCAGCCCCAGTCGTGCAGCACCTGCTGGATGCCCAGATCGGGATTGAAGATCCATTGCCAGGCCGTGCCCGTCACGATGTACGAGAGCGCCATCGGATAGAGGAACACCGCGCGCAGCGCGCCTTCCTGACGAATCTGCTGGTCGAGCAGGATCGCGAGAAAAAGCCCGAGAAACACGCAGATGGCGATAAACGGAATGCCGAACCAGCCGAGGTTCTGCGCCGACGTCCACCACACGTCGTTCGAGAACAGCTCGCTGTAACGGTCGAAGCCTGCGAAATCGTAACGCGGCATCAATCGCGAATTGGACAGCGATATATAGCCGGTGATGGCGATGAAGCCGTAGACGAACACAAGGCTGATCAGAATGCTGGGCGAAAGCACCAGCTTCGGAATCCAGCGGTCTGCAAGCGCCGCCATCGGCGACGCGCGGCGCGATTCAGCAGGCGATGCCGCCTTGCCGTTGCCGCTAAGAGAAGCAGTCACTGCGCAACTCCTGTTACGGTGCGAAAAATCGAAGGGGATTCTGCGCACGATGATGGGGTTCGGGTTGAACCGTCATGCCCGGGGTGCGCCGCCTGAGCGGCCCACCCCGTCTTGCTTCACACGCTCACTGCGTTCTTACTTCGTCTTCGCAGCCTTCGCGAGCGCTTCGACCGCGCTCTTCGAATCCTGCGTCGAGTTCATGAACTTCGTGACGACGTCGGTGATCGCACCGGCCGTGGCATCGGCTTGCGCCATGCCGTGAGCCAGCGACGGCACGTAGCCGCCGGCCTTGATGGCCGTCTGCTCATCCGCGTACGACTGCTTGCCGCAATCGTCGAACTTGCTCATATCGACGCCCAGACGCACCGGGATCGAGCCCTTGTACAGGCTGAACTGTTCCTGGAAAGCCGGGCTCATGATGGTCTTGGCGAGCGCGAGCTGACCCGGCGTCGCCGTCTTCTGGCCCTTCTGCTGGAAGAACACGAACGAGTCGACGTTGAAGGTGTAGCCCTTCGAGGTGCCAGGCACCGGTGCGCAGATGTAGTCCGCGCCCGGCTTCTTGTTCGCGTTGGCGAACTCGCCCTTGGCCCAGTCGCCCATGAACTGCATGCCGGCCTTGCCGTTGATGACCATGGCCGTGGCGAGGTTCCAGTCGCGACCCGTGCGGCCGTTATCCATGTACGACTCGATCTTGCGGACCGTGTCGAACACGCCGACCATCTGCGCGGAAGTGAGCGTCTTCTGGTCCAGATCGACGATGGCCTTCTTGTAGAAGTCCGCGCCCTGCGAGAGCACCACGTCTTCCCACAGCGTCAGGTCCTGCCACGGCTGGCCGCCAGCGGCGACCGGCTGGATGCCGGCGGCCTTGAGCTTGTCAGCCAGTGCGAAGAATTCCGGCCACGTTGCAGGCGGCTTGGCGCCAACCTTGTCGAGTGCAGCCTTGTTGATCCACAGCCAGTTCACGCGGTGCACCGAGAACGGCGCGGCAACATAGTGACCGTCTGCGTGGATGATCTTGTCGATCTGCGGCGGCAGATTGGCCTTCCAGTCGCCGGCGACCGAGTCGATCGGCACCAGCACGCCCTGCTCCGCCCATTCCTGGATCAGCGGACCCTTGATCTGGGCTGCGCTCGGCGCATTGCCCGAGATCACCTGGGTCTTCAGTGCGGTCATTGCAGCCGCACCCGCGCCACCGGCAACGGCGAAGTCCTTCCAGGTGTAGCCCTGCTTCTGCATGTCGTCCTTGAGCACGCCGACGGCCTTCGATTCGCCGCCCGACGTCCACCAGTGCAGCACTTCGATCGACTCGGCAGCTTGCGCCGTGGCAACGCCGCCCATCAGACCTGCTGCGCACAGGGCGCCCATGATCGCTCGGAATTTCATTGCTTATCTCCTCCAGACACCTGAACAAAAAAGACGGTTGGCCCCTGATACCCAGGGTGCGGTGTAGTTCAAACAGGCAAAACACTGGACGGACTGGCGCCGGAGTACCACGCGCGCGTGTTGTCTTTGGATGCGCGCGGGCCGCGGGCCGGTGTCCGGCCGCTGGACGCTCAAGAGATGAGTGGTTCGGGATGCAACTGACTGTCTCCTCTTTTGATTTTCTCCGGCCGCGCCCGCCAGGTTGATGCGCGACCAGTCGAGGTGCCGCCCGCATTTTTCATGCGCGTGCAGCCCAACGTTTCCCTGCCGCTTGCCCGCGTGGTTCGCCGGGCTCGCCGATGGACGGTTTCATTGTCCATTAACATGAGAGACGTTCCGTCCCACTCTCGAAATTCGCCTGAAGACCGCCGCAAACCCTCACCGGGCCGCGCTTCCCCACGCTTTTTTCATCGAATGAACGTTACCTCTTGATTTGGATTGTAGTTAAACTACAATTCAGTGTCAAAAAAAATTTTATCGGACTACGGCCGCTCGACGGACCCTCGCCCGCGCCTGGCTGGCGCGGCTTCCGCGGACCGCTTCCGGCCCATCTGGACTGTGACGGAGACTATGCAATTCCCTACCGATTCAGGCTTCACGTTCGTGCTGTTCGGCGCCACCGGCGACCTGGCGATGCGCAAGATCCTTCCGGCACTGTTCGAAGCGCACCGCTCGGGCATGCTGGCCGAGTCCGGCAAGATCGTGGGCGTCGCGCGTCATGAAGACGACCGCAATCACTATCTCCAGTGGGTCGAGGAACACGTCAAGCCGCACGTCTCGAAGAACGGTCTGGACGAAGCCGCGTGGGCGAGCTTTCTGGAACGCATCGTCTATGTAAAGCTCGATCTGTCGCGCGCCGAAGACTTCGGCACGCTGCGCGACGGCATCGCCGGTCTGCCCGGCATCCGCGTGTTCTATCTGGCCACCGGCCCGTCGCTGTTCGTGCCGATCTGCCGCGCGCTCGCCGCGGTCGGCCTGAACGAGAACTCGCGCATCGTGCTGGAAAAGCCGCTGGGCTACGACCTGAAGTCGTCGAATGCGATCAACGATGCGGTCGGCGAAATCTTTGCGGAAGAACAGATCTACCGCATCGACCATTACCTCGGTAAAGAGCCGGTGCAGAACCTGCTGGCGCTGCGCTTCGGCAATGCGCTGTTCGAGCCGCTGTGGCGCCGCGAATGGGTCGAAAGCATCCAGATCACCATCGCCGAAGAACTGGGCGTGGAAGCGCGCGGCGACTTCTACGACAACACCGGCGCGCTGCGCGACATGGTGCAGAACCACTTGCTGCAGTTGCTTTCCATCGTCGCGATGGAGCCGCCGCACTCGATGGATTCGGATTCGGTGCGCGACGAAAAGCTGCGCGTGCTGCGCGCGCTCAAGCCCATCGATCCCAACGAAATCAGCAAGGTCGCGGTGCGCGGCCAGTATCACGCGGGCGTGATCCGCGGCACGCCGGTGCCGGCCTACGCCACCGAAAAAGGCGTCAAGCCCGACAGCCGAACGGACACCTTCGTCGCGCTGAAGGTGGAAATCGAAAACTGGCGCTGGGCTGGCGTGCCCTTCTTCCTGCGCACGGGCAAGCGGCTGGCCGACCGCGTCGCGGAAATCGTCGTGAACTTCCGGCCGGTGCCGCATTCGGCGCTTGGGCCCACGGCGCTGCGTCCGGGCTCCAACCGCCTCGTGATCCGCCTGCAGCCGAACGAAACGATTCGCCTCTATTGCCTCGCCAAGCAGCCCGGCGAAGGCATGAACCTCGCGAGCGTGCATCTGGATCTCGCCTTCGATCGCTTCTTCCGCGAAGGGCAGATGGAGGCGTACCAGCGTCTGCTGCTCGACGTCATCAACGGTCGTCTGGCGCTGTTCGTGCGCCGCGACGAACAGGAAGCCGCGTGGAAATGGGTCGAGCCCATTCTCAACGAGTGGAACGCGTCCACGAGACCGCCCAAGCCGTACGCGGCGGGCACGTGGGGACCGGCGGCGGCGAGCGCGATGCTCGCGCAGCACGGCACCTGCTGGCTCGAAGAAGAGAATTGACGCCTTGATGCAGACGCAGTTGTAAGTGCGCAAGGCGCGGCAGGTTTTCGTAGGCGTTAGCCGCGCCATGATGGATCGATGCAGGACATCGGCGCACACCGTAACGGACAGATGAACGACCCCGAAGACCTACAAAAAAGCAGCCTGGAGGAGAAGTGATCGAGCTTCACGTATTCGACGACCCGCGCGTCCAATCCGACGCGCTGGCGCGAGCCGTGGGCGACGCGTTACATGCGTCGCTCACCGCTCTTGCAGCCGCGCCCGGCACCGGTGCGCGCCGTGCGACGCTCGCCGTCTCCGGCGGCACGAGCCCGCGTCCGTTTCTCGAGAATCTGTCGACGCATCGCTTCGACTGGGCGCATACCGACGTCACGCTGGTCGACGACCGCTGGGTGCCGCAAAGCGATGCCGCCAGCAACGCGCGTCTCGTGCGCGACACGCTGCTGCAGCATGAAGCCGCGCATGCGCACTTCCTGCCGCTCGTCGACGTGAATCAGGATCTCGACGCGCACGTCGCCGCGCTCAACGCCGATCCGCGGCGCTTTGTGCCGAACGTGGCCGTGCTGGGCATGGGCGAGGACGGCCACACCGCCTCGATCTTCGCCGATGCCCCCGAGTGGCACGAAGCCATCACCACCGCGCGCCCGTTCGTGGCCGTGCATCCGCAGGCCGCGCCGCACGCGCGCGTGTCGTGGTCGATGCAGGCGCTGCGCCAGGTCGATCGCCTGTTCCTGCTGATCGCGGGACAACGCAAGCTCGACGTGCTGCAACAGGCTGCTGCAACAGAACAAAACAACGCCATCTCGAAGCTGGCGAACGACAAGGGAGTGAGACTCGATGTCTACTGGTGCGCCTAACAAATCCGCCCCTGGCGCGGGCCAGCACGCCGACGGAGCACGGCTGCTCGCCGATATCGGCGGCACCAACGCGCGCTTTGCGCTGGAAACCGCACCCGGCGATATCGGCCAGGTGCGCGTCTATCCGTGCGCGCAGTATCCGGGCGTCGCCGAGGTGATCCAGCAGTATCTGAAAGATACGAAGATCGGCCGCGTGAACCATGCGGCGATCGCCATCGCGAACCCGGTCGACGGCGACCAGGTGCGCATGACCAATCATGACTGGACCTTCTCGATCGAAGCGACGCGCCGCGCGCTCGGCTTCGATACGCTGCTGGTCGTGAACGACTTCACCGCGCTCGCCATGGCGCTGCCGGGTCTCACCGACGCGCAGCGCGTTCAGGTGGGCGGCGGCCAGCGCCGCCAGAACAGCGTGATCGGCCTGCTCGGGCCGGGCACGGGTCTGGGCGTGTCGGGCCTGATTCCCGCCGACGACCGCTGGATCGCGCTCGGTAGCGAAGGCGGCCACGCGAGCTTCTCGCCGCAGGACGAGCGAGAAGACATCGTGCTGCAGTACGCGCGCACGAAATGGCCGCATGTGTCGTTCGAGCGCGTGTGCGCGGGGCCTGGCGTCGAGCTGATCTATCGCGCGCTGTCTGCGCGCGACAAGAAGAAAGTGCCCGCCGATCTCAACCCCGCCGAAGTCGTCAAGCGCGCGCATGACGGCGAAGCGCTCGCGCTGGAAACGGTCGAATGCTTCTGCGGCATTCTCGGCAGCTTCGCGGGCAATATCGCCGTGACGCTCGGGGCGCTCGGCGGCATCTATATTGGCGGCGGCGTGGTGGGACGTCTGGGCGAGCTGTTCATGCGCTCGTCGTTCCGTCAGCGTTTCGAAGCCAAGGGCCGCTTCGACGTCTATCTGTCGAACGTGCCCACGTACGTGATCACCGCGGAATACCCCGCGTTTCTGGGCGTTTCCGCGATTCTCGCGGAACAGTTGTCGAACCGCGCGGGCGGTGGATCGTCGGCGGTGTTCGAGCGCATCCGCCAGATGCGCGACGCGCTCACGCCCGCCGAGCGACGCGTGGCCGATCTCGCGCTGAATCATCCGCGCTCGATCATCAACGATCCGATCGTCGATATCGCGCGCAAGGCCGATGTGAGCCAGCCGACCGTGATCCGCTTCTGCCGCTCGCTGGGCTGCCAGGGTCTGTCGGACTTCAAGCTCAAGCTCGCGACCGGCCTGACCGGCACGATTCCGGTCAGCCACAGCCAGGTGCATCTGGGCGATACGGCCACCGACTTCGGCGCGAAGGTGCTGGACAACACCGTGTCCGCCATTTTGCAGCTGCGCGAGCATCTGAACTTCGAGCAGGTCGAGCAGGCCATCACGCTGCTCAACGGCGCGCGACGCATCGAGTTCTATGGCCTCGGCAACTCGCACATCGTCGCGCAGGACGCGCACTACAAGTTCTTCCGCTTCGGCATCCCGACGATCGCTTATGGCGATCTGTACATGCAGGCGGCGTCGGCCGCGCTGCTCGGCAAGGGCGATGTGATCGTGGCTGTGTCGAAGTCGGGCCGCGCGCCGGAACTGCTGCGCGTGCTCGATGTGGCAATGCAGTCGGGCGCGAAGGTGATCGCCATCACGTCGAGCAACACGCCGCTCGCCAAGCGCGCAACCGTGGCGCTGGAAACCGATCACATCGAAATGCGCGAGTCGCAGCTCTCGATGATCTCGCGCATCCTGCATCTGCTGATGATCGACATTCTCGCCGTGGGCGTCGCGATCCGTCGCGCTTCGCCGGATAACGACGTGAGCAATGCGGTCGCGCAGGCGCGCGAACAGGCCGACGACGATGCATCGGCCGTGCTCGACTGGCTGAGCCACGGGGCGTCGTCTTCGCCGCGCGAATAATCGTTCGCGCTGCACCTATGAAAACGGGACGTCGCATGACGTCCCGTTTTGTTTTCCAGCCGCGTTCCAGCCGATCTCGGTCAGGCCTGCGTGGAACTAGCCACCGGCGCACCTGGCGCCGGATGCGCGTGCCACTTCACGACCAGCACGCGGCCCACCCAAGTGAGCGCGCCGCAACTGCCGATCGTGATGCCCATGCCCAGCGGCGACACGCCCGGAAACCAGCCGACCACCGCGCTCGCAAACGCGCCCAGCCCGAGTTGCGCCGCGCCGAACACGGCCGCCGCCGCGCCCGCATTCTTCGGATAGCGATACATCAGATCGGTCGCGCAGTTCGCGCCCAGCAAACCGACGACGCTCACCACGAAGAACAGCCCGAACACGATCGACCACAGCCCGCCCCACCCCGTCACGCACATCAGCGCGACAAAGAACGACGCGACGATGCTGACCGTCGACGCCATCGAGATCATCTTCAGCGTGCCCAGCCGGCCGATAAAGCGCGTGTTCAGGAAGTTGCCGAGCATGATGCCGAACACGTTCATGCCGAAGAACAGCCCGTAATGCTGCGGCGAAACGTGGAAGTACTCGATATAGACGAAGGGCGTGGCCGAGATATAGGTGAACATCGACGCGAACGCCATGCCACCGCAGAGCATGTGCCCCCACACCAGCGGATCGCGCAGCAGCCGGCCATAGGCCGCGAACGAACGCAGCACGGCGGCGCTTTCGCGCTTTTCGCGCGGCCAGGTTTCGGGCACGCGCCACCACGCGGCGGCGCCGCACGCGAGACCGAACAGCGTCAGCGCGACGAACACGATGCGCCAGCCGCCCAGCAGCAGCAACTGCCCGCCGATCAACGGCGCGAGCAGCGGCCCGATCGACGTGACGATGGCCACCATCGAGAGCACCTTGGCCGCATCCGACGGTTCGTGCGCATCGCGCGCAATGGCCCGCGCGAGCACCGAAGCCGCGCCCGCGCCGAGCGCCTGCAAAAAGCGCACGAAGGTCAGTTCGCCCACCGAATACGACAGCCAGCACGCGATGCTCGCGAGCGTGAACAGCGCGATGCCGCCGAGCAGCACCGGACGGCGGCCATAGGCATCGGAAACGGGACCGTACAGCAGCATGCCGATCGAGAAACCGGCCATGAAGCTCGTGAGCGTGGCAGCGGCCGCCGACGCCGACACGCCGAACGACTGGGCGATGGCGGGCAGACTCGGCAAGTACATGTCGGTGGCGAGCGGGCCGCAGGCGGCGAGCGCGCCGAGCAGCAGGATCAGCCGGCCATCGGGCCGGCGTCGCGGGGAATGGGACATGGGAGTCGGCTGGGAGCGGAACGCGCGTGAGGCGCGCTCTGGATGGTTCGATGTCATTGGCCGGATCGCGCGGTGCGGGCCGTCAAGCCCGGCGAAGCGCGGCGCCAACGTAGCGCGAACATTGTACCCGAGGGTTTCAACCCGCTTACGTGGGCCGGACCGCGCAGGCCCGCCATGCGCTAAGCTGCGCGCTTTGCCTCGCGGCACGCCGCATCGAAATACATCATCGGAAACCCATGAGCGCCTATCTGCTGATCTGGAGCCCCAAAAAGTGGCCCTGGCCCGAACTGCCCGACTTCGCGCGCCGCGTGCAGGCCGGCGAAACCGTCACCGATACCTGGGGCTGCGGCTTCGCGCGCGGCATCCTGCCGGGCGACCGCGTGTTCGTGCATCGCGTCGCCGCCGAGCCGCGCGGTCTGTTCGGCTCCGGCTACGTCACGCGCGGGCCGTATGAAGTGCCCGATGCGGCGTATAAGCGCGGCTATCGGCTCTGTATCGACTTCGTCTATGACTGGCTGGTCGATGCGTCGGCTGAAGTGGTGATCGCGCGCGACGCGATGCGCGTGCATCCGTGGTCGGTACAGACCTGGGACGCGCAAAGCTCGGGCACCGTCATCAAGCCGATCGCGCTGGGCGCGCTGGAAAAGCGCTGGGCCGAATTGACCGGCAAGCGGCCGATGCCCGCGCTGGCGGTCGCGGCCATGCATGCGGCGGAGAACGCGCGCATGGCGCAGGAACAGGCCGAAGCGCAAGCCCAGACACAAATGCAGGCACAAGCCCACGCCAAAGCGCCGCCAGCGAAACCCCGCAAACGCGCCGCCCCCGCCCGAACGCGCGGCGTAACCTGAGCCGGCAACGCGCGGCGCGCCGTCCAGTCCGGCCCCCGGCCCGTTCGGCGTGAGTCCGGTACAATTTCAGACGCAACGCCCCTCGCCCGCGGCCCGCGCCGGCCCGCCCTCTCGCAGGCCCGAGCGCAACCGCACGACGCCGGGCGTCGGCACGCCGCCGACCCGTTCGCCCCGCGCGCCGCAACCGACATCCGACACCACTCTCGCAGGTCCAGCACTCATGTCTTCCACGTCCAGCACCCAGACCACGAACCAGGCCCTCTTCGATCGCGCCCAGCGCACCATTCCGGGCGGCGTGAACTCGCCCGTGCGCGCGTTCCGTTCGGTGGGCGGCACGCCGCGCTTCATCGAACGCGCGCAAGGGCCGTACATGTGGGACGCGGAAGGCAAACGCTATATCGACTACATCGGCTCGTGGGGCCCGATGATCCTCGGCCACGTGCACCCGGAAGTGCTCGAAGCCGTGCAGCGCGTGCTGGCCAACGGCTTCTCGTTCGGCGCGCCGACCGAAGCCGAAATCGAGATCGCCGAGGAAATCTGCAAGATCGTCCCGTCGATGGAACAGGTGCGCATGGTGTCGAGCGGCACCGAAGCGACCATGAGCGCGCTGCGTCTGGCGCGCGGCTACACGAAGCGCGACCGCATCGTGAAGTTCGAAGGCTGCTACCACGGTCACGCCGACAGCCTGCTGGTGAAGGCCGGTTCCGGCCTGCTCACGTTCGGCAACCCGACTTCGGCGGGCGTGCCCGTCGATATCGCGAAGCACACCACGGTGCTCGAATACAACAATGTCGCGGCGCTGGAAGAAGCGTTCAAGGCGTTCGGCGACGAGATCGCCGCCGTGATCATCGAGCCGGTCGCCGGCAACATGAACCTCGTGAAGGCCACGCCCGAATTCATCAACACGCTGCGCGCGCTGACCTCGAAGCACGGCAGCGTGCTGATTTTCGACGAAGTGATGTGCGGTTTCCGCGTCGGTCTGCGCGGCGCGCAGGCGCTCTACAACGTCGAAGCCGACCTCGTCTGTCTGGGCAAGGTGATCGGCGGCGGCATGCCGGCGGCGGCCTTCGGCGGTCGTCGCGAAATCATGGATCATCTCGCGCCCAACGGCACGGTCTACCAGGCGGGCACGCTCTCGGGCAACCCGATCGCCGTCGCCGCCGGTCTGAAGACGCTGCAACTGATCCAGGCGCCGGGCTTCTACGAGAACCTGACGGCAAAGACCACGCGCCTCGCGCAAGGTCTGTCGCAGGCCGCGCGCGAAGCCGGCGTGCCGTTCGTCGCCGATTCCGTGGGCGCGATGTTCGGCCTCTACTTCGCCGAGAAGGTGCCGGGCAGCTTCGCCGAAGTCACGAAGAGCGACGTCGCGCGCTTTAACCGCTTCTTCCATCAGATGCTGGACGCGGGCGTGTACTTCGCGCCGTCGGCATACGAAGCGGGCTTCGTGTCGAGCACCCATGACGACGCGATCCTCGACGAAACGATCGCCGCCGCACGCCGCGCGTTCGCCGAGAAGTAAGCCGAAAAGCAAGCTCGAAGCGCCGTAACAAATCAGCCGCAGGCGAGGCGCGTGCCTCGCCGGTTCCACCCGACCGCCGCCGCGGAGAAAGTTCGACGATGTTCTCGCAATCCGATTTCGTCCATATGGAGCGCGCGCTCGCCCTCGCGGTGCGCGGCCTTTACACGACCGATCCCAACCCGCGCGTCGGCTGCGTGCTGGTGAAGGACGGCGTGGTGATCGGCGAAGGTTTCACCCAGCCCGCCGGTTTCGATCACGCCGAAATCCAGGCGATGAAAGATGCCCGCGCGCGCGGCCACGACCTGCGCGGCGCGACCGCCTACGTGACGCTCGAACCGTGCAGCCACTTCGGCCGCACGCCGCCCTGCGCGAACGCGCTGATCGAGGCGAAAGTCGCACGCGTGATTGCGGCGATGGAAGATCCGAACCCGATGGTGTCCGGGCGCGGCCTGTCGATCCTGCGCGATGCGGGCATCGACGTGCGCTGCGGGCTGCTCGCCAATGAAGCGCGCGAGCTGAACATCGGCTTCGTTTCGCGCATGACGCGCAAGCGTCCGTGGGTGCGCATGAAAGTGGCCGCCACGCTCGACGGCCGCACCGGCCTGCCCTCGGGCGAAAGCCAGTGGATCACCGGCGAAGCCGCACGCGCCGACGGTCATGCCTGGCGCGCCCGCGCTTCGGCCATTCTCACGGGCATCGGCACGGTGAAGGAAGACGATCCGCGCATGACCGTGCGCGCGATCGACACGCCGCGCCAGCCCCGCCGCATTCTGATCGACAGCCGTCTCGACGCCTCGCCGCTCGCGCAGATCTTCGTGGGCGCGCCTACGCTGGTGTTCTGCTCGAAGCTCGACGCCAGCACCGAAGAACGCGCCGAAGCGCTGCGCGCACGCGGCGCGGAAATCGTCGCGCTCGGCAACGAGCACGGCAAGGTCGATCTGCCCGCGATGCTCGGCGAACTCGCCGCACGCGGCGTGAACGAACTGCACGTGGAAGCGGGCTACAAGCTCAACGGCTCGCTGCTGCGCGAAGGCTGCGTGGACGAGTTGCTGGTGTATCTCGCGCCTTCGCTGCTCGGCACGCAGTCGCTCGGCATGGTCGATCTGGCCGCGCCGGGCTCGCTCGACGCGCGCACGCGCCTGAACTTCCACACGATCGATCGCGTCGGCGACGATCTGCGCATTCTCGCGCGCCTCGTGCCGAACCCCGGCGCCGACGAGGCCGCGCAGGACGCCGGCGAGGACGCACAATGAATCTCTTGAACGTACTGAACGAACCGTCAAAGGACAGCCAGATGTTTACCGGAATCGTCGCGGCCGTGGGCCGCATCGAATCGATCAAGCCCCTCGGCGCCGACGCCGATGCCGGCGTGCGCCTCACCGTCAACGCGGGCGGCCTCGACCTCGACGACGTGCAGATGGGCGACAGCATCGCCATCCAGGGCGCGTGCATGACCGCGATCGCCAAGACCGCGACGACCTTCGACGTCGACGTCTCGCGCGAAAGCCTGAACCGCACCGTGGGCCTCGCGCAAACGGGCGAAGTGAATCTGGAAAAGGCGCTGCGCGCGCATGACCGCCTGGGCGGCCATATCGTCTCGGGCCACGTCGACGGTCTGGGCACGGTCACGCGTTTCGCGCCGGTGGGCGAGTCGCACGAACTGCGCATTCTCGCGCCGGTGGAAATCGGCCGTTATCTAGCCTACAAGGGCTCGGTCACCGTGAACGGCGTGAGCCTGACGGTGAATTCCGTCGACGATCGCGGCGATGGCTGCGAGTTCTCGATCAACCTGATTCCTCATACGGTGGAAGTCACAACGCTCAAGCATCTCGCGGCGGGCACCCAGGTCAATCTGGAGATCGATCTGATCGCGCGCTATGTGGAGCGGATGCTCTCGGCCGGCGCGAAGACCGGCGCGGCGCAGGATTGATCGCCGCTTGGTTGGTGCTTGATTGACGGTTAGTTGAAGCGCGCGCCGTGTCTCACGCAGCGCGCAACCAGCAAGCGCAAGATCGATCGCGCTGCTAATATTCGGACTATTCCTCTCGCGGTATGCGCCAGCATGCCGCACTCTTATTCACCCGAACTTCGCAAGGAGGCACAGATGGCAACGATCGAGATGGCTGCTGTCATGCCGCCGGTTTGGGTGATGTCTCGTGGCGCTATCGGCGCCGGCATCCTCCGTCGAGCGGGTCGACCGCAGCCGTAGGTTGTCGCGGCGCAGCGGGCTTGTTCCCGCCGCGTCATTTTCCAGCGATTTTTTGTGGCTTGGCGTCCGGTGCATTCCTGCCGGAATGCGTTGCCGTCGCTCTTCGTTTTTTCCTCTCTTTCAGGGAAGTCTCCGGGTCTTTTGGCCGGGGCACGCTGTCCATGACAGATCAAGACAAACACTCCGTTTCCGGCGGCCACACCTTCCGCAAGGTGCTGGGCTTTGCTTTCCGGCACTGGTCGCGCCAGCCGTGGCGCGTGAGCGCGGTGGCGCTGGCCGCGCTGCTCGGCGCGCTCGCCGACGTCTTCACGCCGCACTACGCCGGCCAGCTCGTCGATGCTCTGGCACATGACGCCGCCAGCGGCAACGATGTCGCCTGGCATGCGGCCGTCTTCGCGTTCTGGGCGCTCACGGCGCTCGGACTCGCCGGCACGCTGATGCGTCAGGCTGCGTTCCAGAACATCATCGTGCTCACGCTGCGCATGATGGGCGAAGTCGCCACGCACGCGTTTCATCGCGTGCAGCGCTTCTCGACCGACTGGCACGCCAACAGCTTCGCGGGCTCGACCGTGCGCAAGATCACGCGCGGCATGTGGGCGCTCGATCTGCTCAACGACACGCTGCTGGTCGCCCTCTTCCCGTCGCTCGTGATGCTGGTGGGATCGACGGTGCTGCTCGCGGTGCAGTGGCACCTGATGGGGCTCGTGGTGGGGATCGGCTCGGCGCTTTATCTGGCGATTACGGTCTCGCTGTCGCTGTTCTACGTGGCGCCTTCCGCGCGGCTGGCGAACCAGTGGGACACGAAGATGGGCGGCGCGCTCGCCGATGCGGTCTCGTGCAATCCGGTCGTGAAGGCCTTCGGCGCCGAGTCGCGCGAAGAAGCCCGGCTCGCGCGCGTGATCGACAAGTGGGATAGCCGCACGCGGCGCACGTGGCGGCGCGGCACCTTCAACGGCGGCGTGCAGGGCGCGCTGCTGGTGGCGATGCAGGCGGCGATTCTCGGCTCGGCGCTGCTGCTGTGGTCGCGCGGGCTGGCGAGCGTCGGCGACATCACGTTCGCGCTCACGTTGTTCTTCCTGCTCAAGGGTTATCTGCGCGATGTGGGCATGCACGTGCGCAATCTGCAGCGCTCGGTCAACGACATGGAAGAACTGGTGATGCTCGACGCGCAGCCACTCGGTATCGAGGATGTGCCGGGCGCGCCGCCCATCGTGATCGATCGCGGCGATATCCGCTTCGAAAACATGACGTTCCGCTATGGCGCGCTGGAGCGGCCGCTCTACGCGAACCTGAATCTGCGGATCGCGCCGGGCGAGCGCGTGGGTCTGGTCGGCCATTCGGGCTCGGGCAAGACCACCTTGATCAAGCTGATCCAGCGCCTCTACGACGCCTCGGAAGGCCGCATCACGATCGACGCTCAGGATATCGCGCGCGTGCAGCAGGCTTCGCTGCGCGCGCAGATCGCCATCGTCCAGCAGGAGCCGGTGCTGTTCCACCGCACGCTCGCGGAGAACATCGCCTACGCGCGGCCCGGCGCGACGCATGCCGAAATCGTCCACGCCGCGAAGCTGGCGAGCGCGCACGATTTCATCATGGCGCTGCCGCGCGGCTACGACACGCTGGTGGGCGAGCGCGGCGTGAAGCTTTCCGGCGGCGAGCGCCAGCGTGTGGCGATTGCGCGCGCGTTCCTTGCGGATGCACCGATCCTGATCTTCGACGAAGCCACGTCGAGCCTCGACAGCGAAAGCGAAGTGCTGATCCAGCACGCGATGGAGCGCTTGATGGAAGGCCGCACGACCGTGGTGGTGGCGCACCGGCTGTCGACCGTGCGCTCGCTCGATAGGTTGCTGGTGCTGGAGCGCGGACGCGTGGCCGAAGAAGGCACGCACGACGCGCTCGTGCGCCGCGAGAACGGGCTGTATCGACGCCTGTTCGAGCGCCAGGCGCTGGAGCTGACGAAGGGTCTCGCCGACGACGATGTGATCCTGCGCTAAACGTGCAGCCGAAGCCGCGCGGTACGTCAGGCGGCTTCGGCGCGCACGTGCGGCTGGATGCCGGCGAGCACGTCCGCCAGCGCCTCGCGCGCGCGTTCCGTGTCGTAGTGCGCCTGCAGTTCCATCCAGCGATGCGCGTCGGTGCCGAAGTAGACGGCGAGACGCACCGCCGTATCGGCCGTGATCGCACGCTTGCCGAGCACGATCTCGTTGATGCGGCGCGGCGGCACGCCAATCGCCTTGGCGAGCGCGTACTGGCTGATGCCCAGAGGCTTGAGCCAGTCTTCGTTGAGGATCGCGCCCGGCGTGGCGAGCGGAACGTCCCGTGCCATGTTCAACCTCCCTGCTGATAGTCGATAACGCGCGCCTGCAAGGCCGCGCCGCCTGTCATGTCATCGCCATGAATAGTAACGCTCTGCGTTAATAACGCAAAACGTTACTATTGTCGCGACCGCGCCACGACTCGACGCGCTAGCCGTTCGGCCAATGCTGGCGCGGGCGGCGGCCCGTGAGGCCACGCCGCCGTTGCGCGGGCACAGGCCGCCGGGAGCGTGCGCGGCGCCGAAAACCCGCCGCATCGCCCCCGTTCTGGGCGACGCGCCCGCCCGCCTGGCGTAAAATGTGCGCTTTCCAGTCAGAATCCCACCATGACGCTCGCCTCCACCCTTGAGATCATCGCCGAACTGAAAGCCGGCAAGATGGTGATCCTCGTTGACGAAGAAGATCGTGAAAACGAGGGCGACCTCGTCATCGCGGCGGAATTCGTCACGCCCGAAGCCATCAACTTCATGGCGAAGTACGGCCGCGGGCTGATCTGCCTCACGCTCACGCAGGAGCGCTGCAAGCTGCTGAACCTGCCGCTGATGACCTCGCGCAACGGCACGCAGTACGGCACGGCGTTCACGGTGAGTATCGAAGCAGCCGAAGGCGTCACCACGGGCATTTCCGCCGCGGACCGCGCGCGCACGATCCAGACGGCCGTGGCGCACGACGCCCGCGCCGAGCATATCGTGCAGCCGGGCCACGTGTTCCCGATCATGGCGCAACCGGGCGGCGTGCTGGTGCGCGCGGGCCACACGGAAGCGGGCTGCGACTTCACCGCGCTCGCGGGTCTGACGCCGGCTTCGGTGATCTGCGAGATCATCAAGGACGACGGCACGATGGCGCGCCTGCCCGACCTGATGGAGTTCGCGCAGGAACACGGCATCAAGATCGGCACTATCGCCGACCTGATCCACTATCGCAGCCGCACCGAATCGATCGTCGAGCGCGTGGCCGAACGCACCATGCACACGGCTCACGGCGCCTTCCGCGCGATCATGTATGTCGATCGCCCGACGGGCACGCCGCACATCGCGCTGGTGCGCGGCACGCCCTCGCCGGATACGGAAACGCCGGTGCGCGTGCACGAACCGCTGTCGCTGCTGGATCTGCTGGAAACGGGCTCGTCCACGCACTCGTGGACGCTCGACGCCGCCATGCGCGAGATCGCCGAACGCGATCTCGGCGTGATCGTCATGCTCAACTGCGGCGAGAGCAAGGAACATCTGGTCGATGTCTTCAAGGCGTTCGACCAGAAAGAGCGCGCGGAGGCGCTCGCACGCCGGCCCGTGGACTTCAAGACCTACGGTGTCGGCGCGCAGATCCTGCGCGAACTCGGCGTGGGCCGCATGCAGGTGCTCTCGAAGCCGCGCCGGCTGGGCAGTATGTCCGGCTACGGTCTCGAAGTCACCGGCTTCGTGCCGATGCCGGGCGGTGGCGCCGAAGCGCCCTGCCCGCCGGAAACGGCCGAGCGCACGGCGCAGTAAGGCAAGCCCAGTCAGTCGAAGTCAGGCCGCGAAATCGGCCTGGCCGGCAAAGCCCGATACACTACGCCGCGTCGCACGCACACTTTCACGCGTCACCACGCTCAACCGAACCTACGGATATCACATGGAAATCGGACAATACCAACCGAACCTCGACGGCGACGGCCTGCGCATCGGCATCGTCCAGTCGCGCTTTAACGAACCCGTTTGCAACGGCCTGGCCGACGCCTGCATCGAAGAACTCGAACGCCTCGGCGTGACGGGCGAAGACGTGCTGCTCGTCACCGTGCCGGGCGCACTCGAAATCCCGCTGGCGCTGCAAAAGCTCGCCGAAAGCGGCCAGTTCGACGCCCTGATCGCGCTCGGCGCGGTCGTGCGCGGCGAAACGTACCACTTCGAACTGGTCTCGAACGAGAGCGGCGCGGGCATCACGCGCATCGGCCTCGACTTCGGCGTGCCGGTCGCGAACGCGGTCCTGACGACCGAAAACGACGAGCAGGCCGTCGCGCGCATGACCGAAAAGGGTCGTGACGCCGCACGCGTCGCAGTCGAAATGGCGAACCTGACGGTCGCCCTGGAACAACTCGACGGCGGTGACGACGACGAGGAAGAAGACGAAGAGGAACAGCAATGAAGAGCGCGCGCCGCCGCTCCCGCGAACTGGCCACGCAGGGCTTGTATCAGTGGCTACTGTCGGGTGTGCCCGCCGGTGAAGTCGATGCGCAACTGCGCGGTTCGCAGGGCTATGACAAGGCCGACCACGAGCATCTGGACGCGCTGCTGCACGGCGTGATTCGCGAAGCGGACGAACTGTCCACCGCGATCGCGCCTTGCCTCGACCGTCCGATCGAGCAGCTTTCGCCCGTCGAACGCGCGGTGCTGCTCGTGGCGACCTACGAGTTCAAGCATCACGTCGATATCCCGTATCGCGTCGTCATCAACGAAGCAGTCGAACTCACGAAGACGTTCGGCGGCTCGGACGGCTACAAGTACGTCAACGGCGTGCTCGACAAGCTCGCGGCGCAACTGCGCGCCACCGAAGCGCAGAACGCCCGCAAGTCGTAAGCCGTCGCAGTTCGTCATTGCGTGACATGGCGTAGCTGGCGTGGCGCCGGGCCTTGAGGCCCGCGCCCGCCCAGCGGCCCGCCATGCGCGCCAGCACTGGAATTTCCCGCATGAACACCGTTGCCGAACCGCTCCTGCGGCTTGCCGCGCGCGTCGACGCGATCCAGCCCTTCTACGTCATGGAACTGGCGAAGGAAGCTGCGAAGCTCGAACGCGCCGGACGCGACATCATCCACATGGGTATCGGCGAGCCGGATTTCACGGCGCCCGAGCCTGTCGTAGAAGCCGCGGCCGCCGCGTTGCGCCAGGGCATCACGCAGTACACCAACTCGCTTGGCATTCACCCGCTACGCGAGGCGATCGCCGCGCATTATCAGCACGCTTATGGGCTGACGATCGATCCGGCGCGCATCGTGGTGACGGCTGGAGCATCGGCTGCGCTGCTGCTCGCCTGCACGGCGCTCGTCGATCGCGACGACGAAGTGCTCATGCCGGACCCGTGCTACCCGTGCAACCGCCACTTCGTGGCCGCCGCGGAAGGCAAGCCGGTACTCGTGCCGAGCGGCCCCGAAGCGCGTTTCCAGCTGACCGCCGACGATGTCGAGCGTCTGTGGACGCCGCGCACCCGCGGCGTGCTGCTGGCTTCGCCGTCCAATCCCACCGGCACCTCGATCGAAGCCGACGAACTCAGGCGCATCGTGCACGCCGTACGCGCGCGCGGCGGCTTTACGATCGTCGACGAGATCTATCAGGGGCTGTCGTACGGCGAACCGCCGGTCTCGGCCCTCTCGTTCGGCGACGACGTGGTGACGGTCAACAGCTTTTCGAAGTACTTCAATATGACGGGCTGGCGTCTGGGCTGGCTCGTGGTGCCGCCTTCGCTGGTCGGCGCGTTTGAAAAGCTCACGCAGAACCTGTTTATCTGCGCATCGGCGCTCGCGCAGCACGCGGCCCTCGCCTGCTTCGAGCCCGACACGCTCAAGATCTACGAAGCGCGCCGGCTGGAGTTCAAGCGCCGCCGCGACTTCATCGCGCCCGCGCTCGAATCGCTCGGTTTCACGGTGCCCGTGATGCCGGACGGCGCGTTCTATGTCTACGCCGATTGCACCAAGGTCAACCATCCCGCCGCCGGCGACAGCGACGCGCTCACCCGCGCGATGCTGCACGACGCCGGCACGGTGATGGTGCCGGGCATGGACTTCGGCGTGGCCTGGCCACGCGAATATGTGCGGCTTTCCTACGCCACGGCCTACGAACGGCTGGAAGAAGCCGTCGCGCGACTGCGCACCCTGTTCGAGCGCTGATCCGCCGTCGGTTCAGCAATGGAAAAAGGCACCCGAGGGTGCCTTTTTCGTTACGTCCGGTCTTTCCAGTGGCTGGGCTCGATGCTCAGACTTTAAGCGCCAAGCTCGGGCTGGCCGTGCTTCTGGGCCGCCGCACCGCTGGTGCTGGCATCGTCCTGCGAAGGCGCAGTCGAAGCCGAGGTCTTTTCGATCAGCGCGTGGGCGCCTTCGAGCGTCATGTGCACGCGCTTGTCGCCGTTCGTGCCGTTGATGCTCGCCACCTTCTGCGTGCCCGTGGTGCTGGCCGTCGTGGTGGGCGCTTGCGGCCCGTTTATCGGCACATTGCGGCCGTGCGCGACATCACGCAGACGCGAGCGTTCGGCCATCACCTTGGCGCCGTAGCCGCCGTCGTCCTGCGAGGTCGAGCCGACGTACAGGCGCAGACCGCCCGGCAGCGAACCGCCGCGCGCGATGCAGTCCTTCAGGACCAGCGCGCCAACCTTGATGTTGGCAAGCGGATCGAGCGCCGCGCTCTGGCCGCCGAAGTACTGGAACTTGTCCGAGTGCACCTTCGACATGACCTGCATCAGGCCTTGCGCGCCCACGCCGCTTTCGGCGTACGGGTTGAAGCCCGATTCGATCGCCATCACGGCGAGCAGCAGCAGCGGATCGAGCCCCACTTCGCGGCCCGTGTCGAAGGCGGCCTTCACGAGTTCGCCCACCGGCTCCTGCGCCACGCGGTAGCGGCGCGAGATATAGGTGGCGACCATCGCCTGTTCACGCGCCGAAACCAGCACGCGGTCGTCGCGAGCGTCGGGCGTGATGCGTTGCGACGGAATCATGCGCGCCAGCGTGCCGACGCTCGGCAGCGAACGCGGATCGAGACCGTTGAGCGTGACCGCGTCGAGCGTGGCCATGCCGCCGTTCGAGACGCTGCTCGCCACATGGGCGACTGCGCCGTTCGAGCCGGCCGGCGAGATACCCGCGCCATGCAGGCCGGTATCCGGGACGAGCGCCGTGGGCAGGGTCGCGCCATCGGCTGGGTTGTTGTCGTCGCTGGACGCCGTGCCCGAGGGCATCAGCGAAGGCAGCGGATTGCCTTGCAGCAGGCGGGCGGGACCAGCCTGCACGGCGGCGGAAACGAAAGGCATCATGCGTGCGGCCAGCGTGCCGCGCCACGTGGGCAGAAGCCACACAGCGAGCGCGAGTACGACGGCGCAACCGCCGACGATGCTGAACAGGTGATGACTCAGACGCGTGCCACGCCGCAGCAGCGCACGCAAGCCAAGAGCGAGACGCTCATCGGCGCGCCACCACGATAACCAGGTATTCATCTAACAGATCTCCCCATGGTGCATGATCCGACGACCGAAGTCGGCGCGAGGCCGAAGGCCAATCGCAGGATCAAGACGCCGCGCGCCCTGGCTGGTGCGGCAGCGACGTCGGGAAAACGGCAAAGTACGCCGTGGGTGGAACCCCTCAGGAACAACTGACACGCCGTGAGCGGCGCGTGGGGGTTCTCACGCGAACAGCCGGCGCAAAGGCGCCGGCGAGGACAGCCAATCTAGACCGTGAAAAAGCCGTGCAGGGAATCGGCTAACGGTGACGCGTTGCGTCTGAAGGACCGGGACGGTGGTTAAAAATTGCAAGCCCTGCAACCAATGTGGGCGAATTCTAGCAGGGATTTATAGACCGTCAACACTATAGAATGTCAAATCTATAACTAATTGTAATAATGAACAGTGTTCAATCCGGGCAGACCCGCGTGGTACGCGCGTCTGCGGCCAGTTGCCGGATCTGCCTGCCAACGTGCGTCAGGTAACGCAGGTAAAATCGACAATCGAATCCGGCTGGTTTGGGATGCTTTTTAGTCTGTTAAGTCCCTTTTAAAAGCCCCGCTTTGATATCTGCACTGCCGCGCGCTGCGGCTCCGACCCTATCCTGATGAAATACAAAGACTTGCGCGACTTCGTCGGTCGCCTGGAGACGATGGGCGAACTGCGCCGCGTGCCGCAGGCCGTCTCTCCGGTACTGGAAATGACCGAGCTGTGCGACCGCGTGCTGCGCGCCGGTGGCCCGGCCCTGTTGTTTGAGAACCGCTCGACCCATGCGTTCCCCGTGCTCGGCAATCTGTTCGGCACGCCGCGGCGGGTTGCGCTCGGCATGGGTATCGACGCGCCGGCTTCCGGCAGCGACGGTGACAGCGCCGCGCTCGAGTCGCTGCGCGACGTGGGCCGCCTGCTCTCCGCGCTGAAAGAACCCGAACCGCCGCGCGGCCTGAAGGACGCGGGCAAGCTCTTCACGCTCGCCAAGGCCGTCTGGGACATGGCGCCGAAGACGGTGAGCGCGCCGCCCTGCCAGGAAATTGTGTGGGAAGGCAACGATGTCGATCTCGCGAAGCTGCCGATCCAGACCTGCTGGCCCGGCGATGCCGGTCCGCTGATCACCTGGGGTCTCACGGTCACGCGCGGGCCGAACAAGACGCGCCAGAACCTGGGCATCTACCGCCAGCAGTTGATCGGCCGTAACAAGCTGATCATGCGCTGGCTCGCGCATCGCGGCGGCGCACTCGATTTCCGCGAGTTTGCGCTGCGTAATCCTGGCAAACCTTACCCCGTGGCCGTGGTGCTCGGCGCCGATCCGGCGACGATCCTCGGCGCGGTCACGCCGGTGCCCGACACGCTCTCCGAATACCAGTTCGCCGGCCTGTTGCGCGGCGGCCGCACCGAACTCGCGAAGTGCCTGACGCCCGGCGTCGACACGCTGCAGGTGCCCGCGCGCGCCGAGATCGTGCTCGAAGGTTTCATCTATCCGCAGGAAGGCGCACCGTCGCCCGCCCCGGCCGGCGCGCCGCCGCGTCCGGTCAAAGGCGCGAGCGCCGCGTACGAGCACGCGCTCGAAGGTCCGTACGGCGATCACACCGGCTATTACAACGAGCAGGAGTGGTTCCCCGTCTTCACGGTCGAGCGCATCACGATGCGCCGCGACGCGATCTATCACTCTACGTATACAGGCAAGCCGCCCGATGAGCCCGCCGTGCTCGGCGTCGCGCTCAACGAAGTGTTCGTGCCGCTGCTGCAAAAGCAGTTTCCGGAGATCACCGACTTCTATCTGCCGCCCGAAGGTTGCAGCTATCGCATGGCGATCGTGCAGATGAAGAAGAGCTACGCCGGCCACGCCAAACGCGTGATGTTCGGCGTCTGGAGCTTCCTGCGCCAGTTCATGTATACGAAGTTCATCGTCGTGGTCGATGAAGATGTCGATATCCGCGACTGGAAGGAAGTGATCTGGGCGATTACGACGCGCATCGACCCGGCGCGCGATACAGTGCTCGTCGAAAACACGCCGATCGACTATCTCGATTTTGCGTCGCCGGTGGCGGGTCTCGGCTCGAAGATGGGCCTCGACGCGACCAACAAATGGCCCGGCGAAACCGACCGCGAGTGGGGCCAGGCCATCGAGATGAGTCAGGACGTAAAAATGCGCGTAGACCGTCTCTACGACGAACTCGGACTCGGCCGCGCCTGAGGCGCGAAGCGTCGTGGCCCGCAACGGGCCGCGGCGCGCGCCCTGCCCTTCATCCGCGACGCCTTTGCGACGCCGCGCCCGCTGCGGCTCGCCGTGAGCCGCAGCGCTCATGCATTGAGGAGTAACGACGATGAGCCAGTTGGCATCCGAACGCCTGACGCAGCTAAACGATCCTGCCCTCTTCAAGACGCGCGCCTGGATCGACGGCGAGTGGAGCGGCGGCGCCGCGACCTTCGCCGTGCTCGATCCCGCCGATAACTCGGAGATCGCGCGCGTGCCGGACTTCGGCGCGGCCGAGGCGAGCCGCGCGATCGGCGCCGCGCATGCCGCGCTGCCGGCGTGGCGCGCCAGGACCGGCAAGGAACGCGCCGCCGTGCTGCGCCGCTGGTACGACCTCGTGATCGAACACGCCGACGATCTCGCCGCGATCATGACCGCCGAGCAAGGCAAGCCGCTCGCCGAAGCGCGCGGCGAAGTGATCTACGGCGCATCATTTCTCGAATGGTTCGCAGAAGAAGCCAAGCGGGTGAACGGCGACGTGCTCGCGAGCCCCGCCGCCGACCGCAAGCTCGTCGTGCTCAAGCAGCCGATCGGTGTGTGCGCATCGATCACGCCGTGGAATTTCCCGATCGCGATGATCACCCGCAAGGTCGCGCCGGCGCTCGCGGCGGGCTGCACGATCGTCGTCAAGCCTGCCGAACAGACCCCGCTGTGTGCGCTCGCGCTCGCCGAACTCGCGCAGCGCGCGGGCGTGCCCAAGGGGGTGTTCAACGTGATTACCGCCGATTCGGCGAACTCGATCGAGATCGGCAAAACGCTTTGCGAAAGCGATGTCGTGCGCCATCTTTCGTTCACGGGATCGACGCCGGTGGGCCGCATCCTGATGCAGCAATGCGCGCCGACGGTGAAGAAAATAGCGCTGGAACTGGGCGGTCACGCGCCGTTTATCGTGTTCGACGACGCCGATATCGAAGCCGCCGTCGAAGGCGCGATGATCTCGAAATATCGCAATGCCGGGCAGACCTGCGTGTGCACGAACCGCTTCTACGTGCACGATTCGGTCTATGACACGTTCGTCGACAAACTGGCCGCGGCCACGCGCAAGATCAAGGTGGGCAACGGCTTCGAGGCGGGCGTGAATCAGGGCCCGCTGATCGACGACGACGCCGTCGCCAAGGTCGCGAAACACGTGGAAGACGCCACTGCGAAAGGTGCAAAACTGATCGCGGGCGGTCAGGCCAGCGCGGGCCGTTTCGTCGAGCCGACCGTGCTCGCCGAGGTCACGCGCGACATGCTGATCGCGCGCGAGGAAACCTTCGGGCCGGTCGCCGCCGTGTTCCGTTTCAAGGACGAAGCGGAGGTGATCGAACTCGCCAACGACACCGAATTCGGCCTCGCCTCCTATTTCTATAGCCGCGATATCGGCCGCATCTGGCGCGTGGCCGAAGCGCTCGAATACGGCATGGTCGGCATCAATACCGGGCTGATCTCGAACGAAGTCGCACCGTTTGGCGGCGTGAAACAGTCGGGCCTCGGGCGCGAAGGTTCGAAGTACGGCATCGACGAATATGTCGAACTGAAGTATCTGTGCATCGGCGTCTGAAGGCGCGACCGCACGATGACGCAACCGCCGCGTGACCGCCATGACGGCACGCGGCGCACGACAACAACAAACCGGGTTTTATGTCTCACGTTTCTCTGCTGTCCGACGGCTTTTTTCTGTCGCTTTCGTTGTGCCTCGATATTGGTCTCGTCAACGTCGCGATCCTCTCGCTCACGCTCTCGCATGGTTTCCGGCCGGGCTTCTGGCTCGGCTTCGGCTCGTGTTTCGGCGATCTGATTTACGCCGCGCTCGCGCTGGCCGGCATGGCCGCGCTGCTGCAGTTCGAGCCGGTGCGCTGGATCGTGTGGATCGGCGGCGCGGCGGTGCTGCTGATGCTCACCTGGAAGATGGCGCGCGAGGCGCTCAATCCCGCCAAGGCGCCGCCCGTCGAGGGCGAGGAAGACAGCGCTTCGCCGCTGCCGCACCCGTGGCGCAGTTTCATGCGCGGCGTGCTGCTGGCGATTTCGTCGCCCAGCGCGATTTTGTGGTTCGCGGCGGTCGGCGGCGCGCTGATCGCCAAATCGGGCGCGACGAGCGCCGGTTCGGCCGCGCTATTTCTGTCGGGATTTTTTCTCGGCGGGCTGGGTTGGACGCTGTTTCTGTGCGGGCTGGCGAGCCATGGGCGCAAGCGCGCCGGCACCGGGCTGCTGCGCGCGTGTCACGTGCTGTCGGCGCTGCTGTTTGCGTGGTTTTCTTATAGCGTGATCGTGCATGGCTATCGCGATCTGATCCTGCACGGCACGGGCGCGTCGTAAAGCGTGGCGGCGGGAAGTACGCTGAATCGGCGCGAATTCGACGCAAAATCAGCGCAAAAACGACAAAGGCGCAACGCGGTATGAACCGGCGTTGCGCCTTTGCAAATCAGGTGATCAAGACGGGCAGATGGCCCCCGCCATCCGCCGCCTCACCCTCAAACCTTAGTGGCGATACCAGCCGCCGTGATAGCCGCGGTAGCCATAGCCATGGTGATAGTACGGACGGCCATAGTAGCCATAGCCACCGTAACCGCCCACGACAACGGCGGGCGGCGGCGCGTAGACCACCGGCGGCGGCGGTGCGTAGTACACGGGCGGCGGCGGCGGTGCATACACCGGCGCGGCGTAGACGGGATAAGCCGGTGCGACCGGAATGCCAATGCCGATACCCACCGAAACGTGTGCCTGCGCCGCGCTAACCAACCCCAAACCCAGCGCAGCAGCAACGATAAACGGAACGGTCTTTTTCACTTCTCTTCTCCTGGCGGCCGACGACAGCGTCGCTCCACATAACGGGCAGTGCCCACGTCCTTACTCTATCTAAATCGGACGTCGCCAAAGGTCAGCATTTGTTGCAAATTGCAATTGCTTAAAGTGCGTTCAGTGCGACGCATCAAGGCAAACAGGAAAATTTCTGCTACGAATCGACACAAAAGGCGCCGCATCGCGCCGTCCAGACGGCGCAGGCCGCACGCCCGGTCAGAGTTACCGGACCTGCGCGTCGAGGCGTCTGATACTCAGGTAATGTTTGATTACAAATTGACTGGGGGAACGCGGCCCGGCGTGTCGCGAACGCGCATCGGCGCCCGGAAACGACGAAGCCCGGCGCAACGGCCGGGCTTCGTCTCAAATACGTCGATCAAACGGGATGTCGCGTACTAGCCAACCTTCACATAGGCAAATTCACGCGAGACGCTTGGCGGCACATACGCGCCGCTGATCTGCACGCGGGGCGTGAGGCGCTTCTTCTGATCCCACCAACGACGGCGTTGATGGGGCGTGAGAAACCGCAGATGTTTACGGTAAGCGAAGATGCTCATGGTGACCTCCCGAATCGGACTACCGCCAGGAAACAGCCCAATTGCACGACAGCAACAGGAAAACCGCAGTCATGGAAATCATTGTGCGCAGGTCGGCGAACCGCGACCGCGCTGTGGCGAGATAGCCGGGCACACCGGACATATCGCTGGACACCTGTTCGTGGCGCGCCGGCCGTGCTGGCGCTCGCGGGTGCTTGCGGATACTTATCGGCTTGATACAGCCGACAAGCATGGGCGGCCTTGAGATTCGCCGCCTGCGCCCCGGGGCTTCGACCGCGCGCGCCTGGCACTCGCGCAGATCGTTCGATCTGCGCCTGCCGGCTGCGTCCTGCGATCGTCACCTCAAATATGCGCGCCCACGTTCGCGCAGCAGAATCCGTGCCACGGATCTTTCATGAATTCTGTCAGCGGCTGACTGCCGCTATCCGGCGCTATCTGTCGTTCTGGCGCGCCGCCATTTGCCCACGCACTCTTTTTAACTGCAGTATGCGGATCGCTTCGGTTCGTCAGCGAACATTGCGCGACGCTGCGATCGTCCGAACCACTGTAACGGTTTACCAAAAACACTGTCAGAATCGTGTGCGCGACGCCAATACGCCGGCAAGGGCGGCCGCGTCCTGCGCCCATACTGACGAGGCGTAAGCCGTGGTAATGTGGCAACGCCAGTGGCCGGCGCGCATTTGCCGGCACAGGACCGCACAGCGCTATACGCTTCAGGATTCATCGACGAGAACGCACAATGATCAAGGTCAGCATCCTTTATCCGTATCGGGAAAACGGCCGGTTCGACAGCGAGTACTACACCACGCGGCATATGCCGCTCGCTGCGCAGCTGTTCGGGGCAGCCTGCAAAGGCTGGTCGGTCGACATCGGCATCAACGCGGGCCCGCCGGGCACGCCGCCGCCCTACGTGGCGGCCGGGCACTTCCTGTTCGAAACGCTCGACGCCTTCTATGAGGTGTTCGCAGCGCACGACAAGGTGCTCATCGACGATATTCCCAATTACACCGACGGCGGCAACGGCACGATCCTGATCAGCGAGATCAAGATCGAGGTCTGATTCGCCCGCACGCGTCGCCGCGTGCCGTCATTCACCACAAGAAGGAAAAGACACCGATGTTCGGCGATATCGCCCGTTTTCTGCTCAATACCGTCTTCACCTTGTTCGGCGCCGCGCTGCTGATGCGCGCCTGGCTCCAGTACGTGCGCGTGCCACCGTATAACCCGGTGACGCACGCCATCCAGCAGGCCACCAACTGGCTCGTGCTGCCGCTGCGCCGCGTGATTCCTGGCGTGCGCGGCATCGACTGGGCGAGCGTGGTCGCGGCGCTGCTCGCGTCCGTGGTGTACGTGCTGCTGATGGTCTGGCTCGTGGGCGTCGACCCGATCGGCCTGCTGCCTACGCTGCTGATCGTCGCGGTGCTCACGCTGGTGAAGTGGGCGCTCAACCTGTTGATCTGGCTGACGATTCTGATGGCGCTGCTGTCGTGGCTGAATCCGCGCTCGCCCGCCATGCCCGTGCTGTTCCAGGTGACCGCGCCGTTTCTCAACCCGCTGCGACGCATCCTGCCGAACCTCGGCGGCCTCGATCTCTCGCCGATCCTGCTGTTCGTGATCGTGCAGGTGCTGCTGATGGTCGTCACGCGCGCGGCGGTGTCGCTGACGCTGTTCGGGATCTGACGGCTGATCCGATGCGTAATCGAAGCCGGGTTTGACGTCCGGCTTTGACGTAACACCCAGTGAAATCACTGCGCCGGGTTGCCCATATTTGCGCAACCCGGCGAAATCCGCGTAAAATGGCGCGCTCTGCGGGCGTCGTATAATGGCCATTACCTCAGCTTCCCAAGCTGATGACGTGGGTTCGATTCCCATCGCCCGCTCCAGAATTTCACGCTGATTTTCACGCCGTTCCCTGCCGCAGTCAGTACGCAGCAGGTCGGCATCAAGCGCCACGCTGGCCGCGCCTTCGCTGCACCGTTCCCCTCTTTTGTCGTGTTGCGCTGCTGCCTTCGTGCGTTCAGCCGTCGTTGCGCCTGCGCGCTTCGCTGCGTGGATCGGGGTCGTTGCGCTAGCATCTGTGCCTCGGCGATCGACCCGCCCGCAAAAATACCCGCAAATCACCCGCGCTTTTCCCCTGCGTGCCCGCGCGCAGGACTTCATCGATGGAACGATTCTTCATGTCCCGCCGCAGTGCCGTTGCGTTGATTGTGAAAATACGCACGTCACTGCTCGCCAATAAAGACGACCGCCCGCCTGCCGAAGTGCAGCGTCAGCAGGCACGCGCCGCCGATCTCACGCGCCTGTTGTTCGACGTGCGCGCGGGCCGCATCGGCGAATTCGAGCTGAGAGATCCCACGCGGATGCACGTGACCATTTCCTCGGACTGACCCCGGACTGGCCTCGCGCCGACGCCGCACGCGCCTGGCCTCACCGGCCGCACTGATATAATGCGCGTCGCCCGGTCGTGCCCCGCTGACTGCCAGTGGACACCGACCTGCCCGAATCCGCGGCCTTTGGCCTTTGTCGCCTTGAGCCCGCTTGCAGCGACCAACAGTGACCAACAGCGATCATCGGCGGCATTGCGTCCGTCAAGCGCCGCCTGCGACTGAATAAACCGGGCATGACCGCCAGCCTGTCGGGCCTGCGAGTTCAGCCGCCCTGCGCTGCCTTCACCTGCCATCCTCGAAGATGAACCACGATCCGAACGACGCAGCCCGTCCTGGCTGCACGCCGTCCGACCCTGCGGACGAGACGCACGAAGCACCGGCCGCTGCCGATGCAGAAACCGGTGCCGAAGAAGGTGCTGAAGACAGTACCGAAGAAGGTACCGAAGCAAACGCCCTGCACCATCGCCGCATCCGCAGCTTCGTGACGCGCGCCGGCCGCGTGTCGACCGGCCAGCGCCGCGCGATGGACGAACTCGGTCCGCGTTTCGTGGTGCCGTACACGCCCGAAGCCGCCAACTGGGACACCACGTTCGGCCGTCAGGCGCCGCGTATTCTGGAAATCGGCTTCGGCATGGGTGCGAGCACAGCGGAAATCGCCGCGCTGCGTCCGAACGACGACTTTCTCGGCGTGGAAGTACACGAGCCGGGCGTGGGCGCGCTGCTCAAGCTGATCGGCGAGCAGGAACTCACGAACATCCGCATCATCCAGCACGACGCGGTCGAAGTGCTCGAACAGATGATCGCGCCCGACAGCCTCGACGGCGTGCACATCTTCTTCCCCGACCCGTGGCACAAGGCGCGCCATCACAAGCGCCGCCTGATCCAGCCGAAGTTCGTCCAGTTGCTGATCTCGCGCATGAAGCCGGGCGCGTATCTGCACTGCGCGACCGACTGGCAGAACTACGCCGAACAAATGCTCGAAGTGCTCGGCGCCGAAGCCGCGCTCGAAAACACGGCCGCCGATTACGCGCCGCGCCCCGACTATCGTCCGGTGACGAAGTTCGAGCGCCGCGGTCTGCGCCTCGGCCATGGCGTGTGGGATCTGGTGTTCAAGCGTCGCGTGGTCTGATAGCCGTCTGCGCGCACAGCCAGCAAACAGAACGGGCGCCCTCGCGGCGCCCGTTTTGCATTTCTGGAATATCGAAAAACCGGCGTCAATCGCCCCAGTCGAGCCCGCCGCCATAGCCGACCAGCAGGATCACCAGCCCGAAGACGATGCGATACCAGGCAAACGCAGTGAAGTCGTGTGAAGCCACGTAGCGCAGCAGCCAGCGCACGCAGGCGAACGCGCTCACGAACGCGGCGATAAAGCCCACGCCAAACAGGCCGAGCCAGTCGGCGGACAGCGTCTGCCACGTCTTGTGCAGTTCGTAGAGCGTCGCGCCGAAGATCACCGGAATCGCGAGAAAGAACGAAAACTCGGTGGCGACGCGCCGTTCGACACCAAACAGCATCGCGCCGATGATCGTCGAACCCGAGCGCGACATGCCCGGAATCAGCGCGCAGCACTGCGCGCAGCCCACCTTGAAGGCGTCGAGCAGCGTGATTTCGTCGAGCGAATTCACGCGCGCGGGCCTGGCGGTTGAAACGGCGACACTGCCCGCCGCGCTTCCGGCAACACCGGCCGCCGCGCGCATGCGCCCTTCCACCCAAAGGATGATCAAGCCGCCGACAACCAGCGCGCAGGCCACCGGCACCGGCGAGAACAATGCCGATTTGATCGCCTTCTCGAACATCAGCCCGAGCACGACGGCGGGAATCGTCGCGACGATCACATTGAGGGCGAAGCGCCGCGCATCGGGTCGGGTCGGCAAACCGCCCACCACCGTGCCGATCTTGCGGCGGAATTCCCAGCACACCGCGAGGATCGCGCCGAACTGGATCACCACGTCGAAGGTTTTTTCGTACTCGCCGTCGAAACCGAGCACGCTGCCGGCCACGATCAGGTGTCCCGTGCTGGAAACCGGCAGAAACTCCGTCAGCCCTTCGACAATGCCCAGAATCAGGGCCTTGCACGTCACGATCCAGTCCATCCCTGCTCCTTGCTGAAGTGGCGCCGCGCGTGCCGGGCCTGACCTGGCCGATGTCGCTATTTCTCGACGATCTGCACGCGTATGCCGTTTGTAAGGATGGTGATTGTACCGGGTTCGTAATTCACACCGGCAAACTGAAGCTGATCGGGCTTGAAGGTATAGACGGGATAGTTGGTCAGCAACTGCGTGGCGGCCAGCGCGGCCACGGCGTTGACCTGCTGGGCGTAGGCGGCGGCATTGCCCGACATATCGACGCTATCGACGCTCGGCGAGCGCAGCACGACCGAACGGCTCGCGGCATCGTAGGCCAGCTCGCTCGACAGCGTGAATGCGCCATTCACAGGCTGCTGCATGAGCGGACTTTCGAGGTGCGCATCGACATGCACGGCCACGCGGTTGCGATCCGGCAGCAAGGTGACGACGGGATTCGCCAGCGCGACTTCGAACAACTGCTGCACCGAGCGGTGATACGGGAATTTGCACTGCACCGCGTCCTGCACCTGCTGCTGCGAGAAGGTGTAGTGATCGGGGATGAACGGAAACGTGCCCGTCGCGCACGCGCCGAGCGACATGGCCGCGCCCGCCGCAGCGCAGGCCGAGAGCAGGAAAGCGCGCCGCGTGGCGCGGGGCGCATCGGGGCTGCGCGAGATCTGGGGGGCGCGCGGCGCGCGTCGGATCATGCGAAATCTCCTTGAAGAACAGCGGGATACGGTGAGGCGCGTCTAGTGCGCAAGCGGCGTTTTCAGCACAGGCTGCGTGGCGGCTTCGAGCCGGTCGAGCCAAAGCAGCGCCGCTTCGCGCGTTTCGCCGCACATGTCTGCCTGCGGCTGCAGGCCCGAGCAGCAGGCCGGCCGCAACGGCGAGCCGAATATTTTGCACTGCAGGTCGTCGCCGAGCTGTGCGCAGCGCACGCCGGCGGGCTTGCCGTTCGGCATGCCGGGGATCGGCGAGCTGATGGAGGGCGCGATACAGCACGCGCCGCAACCGGGACGGCAGGCGTGCGCAGAGGCGCTGGAGGGGGAAACGGCACTCACATCGGCTTCCTGAAACGGGACTGTTACGGATTCAAAACAGGGCGCGCGGCAACGCGAAGGAGGCGCGGCGCCAGTCACCCCGCATTGTGCCATTTCGCGCTGCACGGCCCCCGCTGCGACCTTTTTACACAAACGGTGCGGCCCATCGGCCTCTTACACTGGGTTTATCCGGCGCTGTCGGAGCCGCCTGCCACGCCCGCTCTCACGATGCGAAGTGATGCGATTGCGATGCGTACCGCGACGCCGCCCGCGCCCCATCCCAGAGAGCCCCGCATGAGCGACGCCGATCTCCTCTTCCGCCCCGACCTGCTCGCCAGATACGGCACCAACGGCCCACGGTATACGTCCTATCCGACCGCCCTGCAGTTCCGCGACGATTTCGACCTCGACCACTACCGCCGCGCAGCCGGCGACGCCGGCGCCGCCGACACCGACCTCTCGCTCTACTTCCACATTCCGTTCTGCGACACCGTCTGCTTCTATTGCGGCTGCAACAAGATCGCGACAAAAAACCGCGGGCGCGCGAAACCTTACGTGAAGCAACTCGTGCGCGAAATGGAATTGCAGGCGGCGCTGTTCGACACGAAACGCCCGGTGTCGCAGTTGCACTGGGGCGGCGGCACGCCCACCTTCCTCTCGCTCGACGAAATGAGCACGCTGATGGCGGCCACGCGCGAACACTTCGCGCTGCTGCCCGGCGACCAGGGCGAGTACTCGATCGAAATCGACCCGCGCGAGGCCTCGGCCGAGACGATCGCGCATCTGCGCGGCCTCGGCTTTAACCGGCTCAGTCTGGGCGTGCAGGATTTCGATCCGGTCGTGCAGCACGCCGTCAACCGCGTGCAGCCGCTGGAAATGACCGTCGATGTGATGAACGCCGCGCGCGAACAAGGCTTCGAATCGATCAGCGTCGATCTGATCTACGGCTTGCCGCATCAGAACGTGACCAGTTTCCGGCGCACGCTCGACACCATGCTGCTGCTCGCGCCCGAGCGCATTTCGGTGTTCGGATACGCGCACATGCCGCAGATTTTCAAGATGCAACGCCATATCGATTCCAGCGCGCTGCCCACGCCCGCCACGCGGCTTGCGCTGCTGCAACTCGTGGTCGAGCAGTTGACCGACGCCGGCTATGTGTACATCGGCATGGATCACTTCGCGCTGCCCACCGACGAACTCGCGCGCGCCCAGCAGCAACGCACGCTGCATCGCAATTTCCAGGGCTACAGCACGCGCGCGGATTGCGATCTGATTGGCTTCGGTGCGTCGTCGATCGGCAAGGTCGGCGATGTCTATGCGCAAAACGCGAAGGATCTGCCGGGTTACGGCGCGGCCATCGACGCCGGGCGGCTGGCGATCTCGCGCGGCGTGCGCCTCACCGCCGACGACCGCCTGCGCCGCGACATCATCACCGAGCTGATGTGCAATCTCGAATTGCGCTTCGACGAGTTCGAGGCCGCTTATGGCGTGCGCTTTCTGACGACGTTCGCGCCCGAGCTCGAGCGCCTGCGCGCCTTCGAAGCCGACGGGCTGGTCGCGCGCAGCCCCAACCGGCTGGAAGTGCTGCCCGCCGGGCGCATGTTCGTGCGCAACATCGCAATGGTGTTCGACCGCTACCTCGGCACGCAGCAGGCCGAGCGCTTTTCGCGCACCGTCTGAGCACGGCTTGCCGAGGCTGCGGTTTTACGTCATAATTTACGGCTACTTCGAGCGCCCATTTATCTGACGGGTTGCGAGAGCTGCCTCGGTGGTGAAATTGGTAGACGCGCCGGACTCAAAATCCGGTTCCGAAAGGAGTGCCGGTTCGATTCCGGCCCGAGGCACCAAAGAATATTCCGGCAAAGTCTGGCGAAAGATTGAAACCCGCGAAAGCTTCATGCTTCGCGGGTTTTTTCTTTTCTGCGTCCGTTGTTCGTGAACTCGCACAACCCCGCCCACCAACCATCTCTCGCGCGCTTTTTATCGATATCGATAGTTGACGAATCGATGACGGCGAAATAATGTCGTTTGATAACTGAAAGCATTGCGAGGGGATGGCCGGACCGGCACGCGTCGCGCCATTCGAGCAAGAAAAAACCGTGAGAGTTCGCGCAGCGCGACCGGCGCTGTGAACGACGGGGGACGAGTGAGCGAAACCGGCATCTCCGAGCGCGCGATCGCAGTCTATGAAGATGGCAATCCGTCGTCTGCATCCGCGCGACTGAATTTCGCCGCCTGGGCCATTGCCGCTGGCGTCGCAGCCGTCGATTATGTCTGGATGCAGCGCGCCGGATTCGCTGTCACATCCGCTTCGTTCGCACGCAATACGTGGCCGCCGTTGATGCTTGCAGTTTCAGTGCTGATCCTCCGCGGCATCGCCCGCATGCCGCGCTATTCGCGACTGGCGGCGAGCAGACATATTCGCCATGGCTGCGCGCTGGTCAACGGATTCGCGGTCATGCTGCTGTTCACCCAGGCCGCCATCATCCTGCAAAACCTCTGTGTTGCGCTCGCCCCGCCTGTGATCGACAGCCAGCTGATCGCACTCGACGCCGCACTCGGTTTCCACTGGCCGGATCTCTTTGCGTGGCAGCTAAAACACCATGACCTGAATTTCGCGCTTGGCTTTGTTTATGTGACGTACACCGTTCAGGTGACGTTCACGATCATTGCGCTGGGCGTGGCGAAGCGAACCGACGATCTCGCTGACTTTGTATTGTTGTTCATGGTGAGCGTCGTTGCCGCAATCCTGATCTCTGCGCCATTCCCGGCGTCGAACCCGCTCATCCATTTTGGTGTCTATCGCACGCCTGCGGATTCGCCCTGGTCGCAGTTCTACGCGCTGCGCGAAGGCGCGATGAGGGTTTTCGATCTCGACATCGAGCAGGGGCTTATCTCGATGCCTTCGCTGCACGCGGCCAACGCGGTGCTGTTTGTCTACGCGCTGCGGCACCTTCGTTGGCTCTTCCCGATTTCTGCGGTGCTCAACGCCGTCATGATCTATTCGGCGATCACGGTTGGCGCGCACTATCTCGTCGATATTATTGCGGGCGTCCTGCTCGCAACGCTGCTCATCGCTGCATTACGCCGTTGGCGAATTTATCAGCAGCGGCGGCGCTCATCGTAACGTTGCGTTGCGTCGCCGCCCTTCCGGCAAGTGCCCTAAGGCACGATGGCGTCCTCTCCCGCAGACGAGGACCTTTGCTGTCAACCGGGCCACCAGCCTTTGCTTTCCAGCAAACCCACGTACAAAGCCCCGCATTCGCGAGGCTTTGTCCTTCCTACTCTCTGCCCATCCAGGCGCGCGGCTGAGTCAGCGCAAATTCGTCTCCGCGAGTTCCACCACTTCGTCGCCGCGGCCGCTCAGCACGGCGCGCAGCATATACAGGCTGAAGCCCTTCGCCTGCGCCCATTGCAGCTTCGGCGGCATCGCCAGTTCGTGCTTCGCGGTGACCACGTCCACGAGCGCCGGCCCCGGATGCGCGAACGCTTCGCGCAGCGCATCGTCCAGTTCCTCGGAGGTCTCCACCCGCACGCTGAATAGCCCCGCGCCCTTGGCGATATCCGCGAAATTGGTCGCAGCGAGATCGGTGCCGGTTTCCACGTAGCCGCCCGCCTTCATCTCCATCGCCACGAAACCGAGCGAACCGTTATTCAGGACGACGATCTTGATCGGCAGATCGAGCTGGCGCGCGGTGAGAATGTCGCCGAGCAACATGGAAAGGCCGCCGTCTCCCGATAGCGAAATCACCTGCCGCCCCACGTGCGCAGCCTGCGCGCCGAGCGCCTGCGGCATCGCATTGGCCATCGAGCCGTGGTTGAACGAGCCATGCAGACGCCGCCGCCCGTTCATCGTCAGATAGCGCGCGGCCCAGAGCGTGGGCGTGCCGACATCGACGGCAAAAATCGCGTCGTCGGCGGCCAGCGCGTCGAGGCGCGCCGTCACATATTGCGGATGCAGCGGCTTGCCCGCCGGCGCCGGGCGTGCGAGATCGTCGAGTCCCTTGCGCGCCTCGGCGTAGTGCCCGCGCGCGTGCATGATGAACTGGCGATCGGTCTTGCGCGTGAGTTTGGGCGCGAGCGCGCGCAAGGTTTCGCGCACGTCGCCGATCAGGCCGAGCGCGAGCGGCGCACGCTTGCCGAGCGCCGCCGCATCGCGATCGATCTGCACGATGTTCGCGTGATCGGGATAAAAATTGCGATACGGAAAATCCGTGCCGAGCATCACCAGCGTGTCGCACGACATCATCGCGTGATAGCCCGAACTGAAGCCGATCAGCCCCGTCATGCCCACGTCGAACGGGTTATCCCATTCGACGTATTGCTTGCCGCGCAGCGCATGCACGGTCGGCGCGCCGAGCGTGTCGGCGAATGCCACCACTTCGTCGTGTGCGCCCTTGCAGCCGCTGCCGCACAGAAGCGTCACGGCCTTCGACTGGTTGAGCAGGTCCGCCAGCCGGTCGAGGTCCGCGGCCGCCGGCAGCGTCGCGGGTCGCGCGGCCTGCGCCCACGCCGGCTCTTCGTCGGGCGCGTCGAGCAGCGCGACGTCGCCGGGCAGCACGATCACCGCCACGCCCTTCTGGTCGATCGCCGTGCGCAGCGCCGTGGCCAGCACGCGCGGAAACTGCGCGGCGTTCGTCACCAGTTCGACGTAGTGCGCGCATTCGCGAAACAGTTCGGTCGGATGCGTTTCCTGAAAATAACCGAGGCCGATTTCCGTCGACGGAATATGCGCGGCAATCGCCAGCACCGGCGAGTGATTGCGATGGCAATCGTAGAGACCGTTGATCAGGTGCAGGTTGCCCGGGCCGCAACTGCCCGCGCAGACGGCGAGCCGGCCGGTCGCCGCGGCTTCCGCACCGGCCGCGAAGGCCGCCACTTCCTCGTGACGCGTATGCATCCAGCGAATGGTGCCGAGCTTGCGCAGGCTCGCCGATAGCCCATTCAGGCTATCGCCCGTCACGCCCCAGATGCGTTCGACACCCACTGCTTCGAGCGTTTTCGCCAGAAAATCCGCGATCGTCTTCGCCATGCTGTCCTCCACGTAAGCGGTCAGGCGCAGCGCGCACCGCATGGCGGCGGCACGCGACGCTGCGCGCGATGAAAGGGGAAGCGAGCGGCACCGAACACAGTCCATCGCCGCTGCATCGCGTTACGTTACGCCATCCTCGCGAAACACGTCGCGAACAGCGCTTAACCGCAACGAGAATGGATGGAAACAGCAAGCCGATCGTCAAGCGGGCCAGGCCGTCGTACGCCTGCCGCGACGCGGTTCGCTAAAATGCTGCGGTTTTCACGCCATCGGCGTTCCGCCATGAATCTCGAAAGTATTCTTTTCTCGCAAGGCTTCGGCACGCGCCGCCAGTGCCGCGGGCTGATCGCCGATGCGCGCGTTGCCGTCGCAGGCGACACCTGCACCGATCCGCACGCCGATTTCGACACCGCCGCTCTCGTGTTCAGCGTCGACGGCGCGTCCTGGCCGTTTCACGAGCGCGCTTACGTGGTGCTCAACAAGCCTGCGGGCTACGAGTGCTCGCGCGATCCGCAGCATCATCTGAGCGTGTTTCATCTGCTGCCGCCGCAGTTCGCCGAGCGCAACGTGCAGTGCGTCGGCCGGCTCGATCAGGACACCACCGGCCTGCTGCTGCTCTCCGACGACGGCCAGTTCGTCCACGCGTTCACCTCGCCCAAACGCAAGGTGCCGAAGATCTACGTGGCGACCACGCGCCACGCCATCGACGATACGCAGTTGCAGGCGCTGCGCGAAGGCGTCCTGCTGCACGGCGAACGCGCGCCGAGCGTGGCGCTCGCGGCGAATGCACGCGGCGAGCACGAACTTGAGCTGAGCGTGCTCGAAGGGAAATATCACCAGGTCAAACGCATGGTCGCGGCGGCGGGCAATCGCGTGGAAGCGCTGCATCGCGAGCGCATCGGCGGATATTCGCTGCCGGCGGACCTCGAACCGGGCCAGTGGAAGTGGCTCGACGCGGCCGCCCTCGACGCGCTGCGCAACACGGGGTAAACCACCACGCATCGCGCGCGGGCTTGTCCCGCCGGGCCGGCGCCCGATTCAACGCATGAATGCGCCCTTTTTATGCCGCGCCGCAGCATGCCCTGCCTGACGTTCCGCCCTATACTCGTTTAAACAACGATTACAAGTTTCAAGGAGGGGCATCATGGACATCAACGGCACATTCGAGATCCCATTCGTGCTGATGGCTTTCATGGGTCTAGGGGTGATTCTGATCGGCGGCCTGCTGGCCTCGATGCATTTTCGGCATCAATACCATCCGAACCTGATCGGCGCACTCATCGGGGCGCTGTTGTGCTTCCTCCTTATCGAGGCGCTGCCGGCAATCACGTGAACGGCACGCTTTGCGCCGCGCCGCCCGCCCGGGCTTACGGGCGCGGCGGCAGCGTGCGCAAAAACGCATCCACATCCGGGTAACGCAGGCTCACGCGCAATTCGCGCTTGAGCCGCGTATTGTCGAGCCGGCGCGATTCCCGCATGAACGAGAGCAGCACCGGGTCGAGTTCGCGCTCGGCGATGTCGCGGCTCACGCGCGGCGCGCGGTTCAGGCCGAAGGCATCCGCCACGTGGTCGAAATACTCCCCCATCTTCAGTTCGCTGTCGTCGCTTGCGTGCACGATGCGCGCGGCCCGGCCGTGCGTGGCCATGCGCAGCAGAATGGCGGCGAGATCGTCGGCGTGGATGTGGCTCGTGTAGACGTCGTCGCTGGCCGCAAGCGCGGGCGTGCCCTTTTCCAGCCGCGCAAGCGGCAGGCGGCTGGCCGCGTAGATGCCGGGGATGCGGGCGATGGTTGCCTTGAGCGCGCCGCGCGCGGTGGCGCGGCGCAGTTGACGCTCGGCGGCCACGCGGCGTTTTGCGCGCACGTTGGCGGGACGCGGCGTGCGCGTTTCGTCGATGCGCGCGCCGCCGCAATCGCCGTAGACGCCCGTCGTGCTGGCGTACACGAGCGTCGGACGACCCGGCGCGGCGCTGTGGGCGGGCCGGGCTCGCCAGGTGCGCTCGGGTACAATAGCGGAGGTTTTCGCGAAGGGTTTTGGCGTCAGATCAGGGCGCAATGCCGGGCGCATCAGACGGCTGGATATGCCCCCTGCCCGCACGCGCGAAGCGCCACTGCGGCGCGTCTTGAGCGCGGCGATCAGACGGCGGGTACGCAGATCGTCGTTGCCGTCTTTCTGCGGCGGCGCGAGATGCAGCACGGTATTGGCCAGACCCGCGAGACGCTTGATGCGCGCGCGCTGGTCGAGGTCGCCGGTTACCGGCACGGCGCCTGCGGCACGCAGCAGATCGACGCGTTCCGGGCGGCGCGTCAGCGCGAATACGCGCGGTTTGGCGCGGCGCGCCTGCAACTGCGCGACACAGCGCAGGCCGACGTCGCCGCAACCGACGATAAGGATGCGCGCACGGCGCAAGGTTCGTGTGGCAATCATAATGGACCCATTTTAGCGGCCGATGACGCCCGCGACCTGCAGAGCCCCTACCGGCGACGGCCCGAACCGGCCCCAAGCCGGTTCACCCCGAATCACAGACTCACGTTTTTTCGAATATGGCTTTCAACGTAACGCTTAAGCAAAGCGGCCGGCAATTCCAGGTCGAACCCGACGAAACCGTCCTGAACGCGGCGCTGCGCCAGGGCGTCGGCATTCCCTACGGCTGCAAGAACGGCGCCTGCGGCTCGTGCAAGGGCTCGATCTGTAGCGGCGAAGTCGAGCAGCGCGCGCACGCGGCATCGGCATTGTCGAACGACGAAAAAACCCGCGGCATGGCACTGCTGTGCTGCGCGACGGCGCAGACCGACCTCGAAGTCGACATCCGCGAAGTCGCCGGTGTCGGCGACATGCAGGTGCGCAAGCTGCCCACCCGCATCGCCGCGATCGAGCGCCGCGCCAACGACGTCGTCGTCCTCAAGCTGCAACTGCCCGCCAACGAGCGTCTGCAGTACCTCGCCGGCCAGTACCTCGAATTCATCCTCAAGGACGGCACGCGCCGCTGCTACTCGATGGCCAGCGCCCCGCACGAGGAAGGTCCGCTCGAATTGCACATCCGCCACATGCCGGGCGGCAAGTTCACCGATCACGTCTTCACGCAGATGAAGGAGCGCGACATCCTGCGCTTCGAGGCGCCGCTCGGCACCTTCTTCCTGCGCGAAGATTCGGCTAAACCCATCGTGCTGCTGGCGTCGGGCACCGGTTTCGCGCCGCTCAAGGCGATCGTCGAGCATGCGGTCCACAAGAAGCTCGACCGCCCGATGACGCTCTACTGGGGCGCGCGCCAGAAGAAGGATCTGTACCTGATGGAACTCGCCGAACAATGGGCGAAGGAGATCCCGAACTTCCGCTTCGTGCCGGTGCTCTCCGAGCCCGCCGACGACGACGCCTGGAGCGGCCGCACGGGCTTCGTGCATCGCGCGGTGATCGAGGATCTGCCCGATCTGTCGGGTTATCAGGTCTACGCATGCGGCGCGCCGGTGATGGTGGAGTCGGCCCAGCGCGATTTCACGCAGCATCACGGCCTGCCCGAAGACGAGTTCTACGCGGACTCGTTCACGAGCGCCGCCGATCTGGCGAATCCGGTTTAAGACACGGCGAGGCGGGTCGTTGCGCGCGCAATGCCCCGCCATAACCGGCAATACCCCGCAATAACCAGCCGCCGCGCCCCGCCGTCACGAAAATTTCTTCGCCGCGCAGCACATTGACGGTTTACATCGCCGATCCGCTTGTCGTATTCTTGCGCCCATGAACCGCATCCTGTCCGAACTCCGACGTCGCCGCTCGCCCCATCTTTAGGGCCTGGCTTAGTCGCGGACGCGCGTTGCAAAGGGTTTCATCCCCACAGCGCACAGGAAGTTCGAATCACGAAAGCCACGGCCAGCCCGTGGCTTTTTGTTTTTCTGCCGTATCGTTATCCACCCCTTTTTGCAGCCTCAACTGCAGCCTCACCGCGGAGCCCGTTGCCATGAATTTTTCCGAGTACCCGATCGAGTCGCTGATGTACATCACCAACCGGCCCGAAATCGTTTTCACGCATGGCAAGGGGTCGTGGCTCTACGACAACGAAGGCAAGCGCTACCTCGACTTCATCCAGGGCTGGGCCGTCAACAGCCTGGGTCACGGCAACGAAGGCATGATCGAAGCGCTCGAAAAGCAGGCGCGCCTGATCATCAACCCGTCGCCGGCGTTCTACAACGAGCCGATGGCGAAGCTCGCCGGTCTGCTCACCGAACATAGCTGCTTCGACAAGGTGTTCTTCGCCAACAGCGGCGCCGAAGCCAACGAAGGCGCGATCAAGCTCGCCCGCAAGTGGGGCAAGAAGCATCGCGACGGCGCGTTCGAGATCATCACGTTCGACCACAGCTTCCACGGCCGCACGATCGCGACGATGTCGGCGAGCGGCAAGCCGGGCTGGGACACGATCTACGCACCGCAAGTGCCGGGCTTCCCGAAGGCCGATCTGAACGACATCGCTTCGGTCGAAAAGCTCATCACCGGCAAGACCGTTGCCGTGATGCTCGAGCCGATCCAGGGCGAAGGCGGCGTGATTCCCGCCACGCGCGAATTCATGCAGGAACTGCGCGCGCTCACGAAGAAGCACGGCATCCTGCTGATCGTCGATGAAGTGCAGACCGGCTGCGGCCGTGCGGGCACCCTGTTCGCCTACGAACTCTCGGGCATCGAGCCGGACATCATGACGCTCGGCAAGGGCATCGGCGGCGGCGTGCCGCTCGCGGCGCTGTGCGCGAAGAAGGAAGTCTGCGTGTTCGAAGCGGGCGATCAGGGCGGCACCTACAACGGCAATCCGCTGATGACGGCGGTCGGCTACTCGGTGATCTCGCAACTGGTCGCGCCGGGCTTCCTCGAAGGCGTGCGCGCCCGCGGCGAATACCTGCGCGAAAAGCTGCTCGAACTGTCGGCCGAACGCGGCTTCCAGGGCGAGCGCGGCGAAGGTCTGCTGCGCGCGCTGATGCTCGGCAAGGACATCGGCCCGGAAATCGTCGAAAAGGCGCGCGTCATGCAGCCGGACGGCCTGCTGCTCAACGCGGCGCGCCCGAACCTGCTGCGCTTCATGCCGGCGCTCAACGTCACGAACGAGGAAATCGACCAGATGATGGCGATGCTGCGCAACATCCTCGATTCGCTGTAAGCCAGGGAAATCCACGCGATGTCCGCCACGCCGATGACGTCCATGACGATCCGCGCGTTCGATCCGGCCGATACCGACGCCGTGCTCGCGCTCTGGCTGCTGGCTTTCCCGGAGTACAACGACGCGAGCCGGCCGCATCGCAATCCGCGTCTGTCGATTGCGAACAAGCTCGGCACGCAGCCGGAGCTGTTTTTCGTCGCGGTCGATGACAACGATGCGGTGGTCGGCACGGCGATGGCGGGTTACGACGGACATCGCGGCTGGCTCTACTCGCTGGCCGTGGCGCCGCAGGCGCGGCGTCTGGGCATCGGCACACGGCTGGTGCGCCATGCCGAAAACGCGCTGGCGGCGATGGGCTGCCTCAAGCTCAATCTCCAGGTGCTCAGCGACAAGCCCGAAGTGATCGCGTTCTATGACGCGCTCGGTTATCGGGCCGATGCCGTCGTGAGTCTGGGCAAACGGCTGGGCGTGCAGGAGCCCGAAGCGATCGCCTGAGGCAAGCGTCTGTAGTACGCACGCGATAAAAAAGCCGCATGAGCATTACGCTCATGCGGCTTTTGTACTTCTGGCGCTCGGGTCAGAAAGACCGTTTCAGATCATTCACCCAGATACGCAGCCCGCACCTTCGGATCGTCGAGCATCTGCTTCGCGTCGCCTTCCATCGTGACGAGACCGGAGTCCATCACGTAGCCGCGATTGGCCGCCTGCAGCGCCAGACGTGCGTTCTGCTCGACCAGCAGCACGGTGATGCCTTCGCTCGAAATCGTGCGCACCACTTCGAAGATCTTCTCGACCATGATCGGCGAGAGACCCATCGACGGCTCGTCCAGCAACAGCAGCTTCGGACGGCTGATGATCGCGCGCGACATCGCCAGCATCTGCTGCTCGCCGCCCGAGAGCGTGCCTGCGAGCTGCGTGGCGCGTTCCTTCAGGCGCGGGAAGAAGCCGAACATGCGATCGACGTCCTTCTGGATGCCGTCCTTGTCGTTGCGCAGATACGCGCCCATCTGCATGTTTTCGACGATCGACATGCGCGCGAAGATGCCGCGGCCTTCCGGCACCATCGCCAGGCCCTTCTTCAGCAGCTCGTGCGCGGGGATGCCCTTGATCGACTTGCCCATGTACTCGATATCGCCCGCCGAGTAAGCCTTCAGGCCCGTGATGGCCTTCATGGTGGTGGTCTTGCCGGCGCCGTTCGCGCCGATCAGCGTGACGAGTTCGCCCTGCTGGACCTCCATGTCCACGCCCTTCACTGCCTGGATGCCGCCGTAATTGACCTGCAGGCCCTTGATTTTCAACATCGGTGTAGACATCAGTGAACTCCCGCGCCCAGATATGCTTCGATAACCTTCGGGTCCTTCTGCACGTCCTGCGGCAGACCTTCGGCGATCACCTTGCCATAGTCGAGCACTGTCATGCGGTTGCACAGGCCCATCACCAGTTTCACGTCGTGCTCGATCAGCAGGATGGTCTTGTCATCGGCGCGGATCTTGTCGAGCAGGCGCGTGAGTTCGACCTTCTCGGTCGCGTTCATGCCGGCCGCCGGCTCGTCGAGCGCGAGCAGCTTCGGGTCGGTGGCCAGCGCGCGCGCGATTTCCAGACGGCGCTGGTGGCCGTACGAGAGATTGCGCGAGGTGTAGTCCGCGTACTGCGCGATGCCCACGTATTCGAGCAGTTCGAGCGCGCGTTCCTTGATCTCGCGCTCTTCCTTGCGCTCCGAAGGCGTCTGGAACACCGCGCCCAGCAGGCCGTGCTTCGTCCGCACGTGACGGCCGACCATCACGTTTTCGAGCGCCGTCATGCCGCCGAACAGACGGATGTTCTGGAAGGTGCGCGCGATACCGGCTTTCGCGACCTGGTACACGGCGGTCGGCGTATAGGCCGTGCCGTCGAGCTTGAACTCGCCCGAATCCGGCGTGTAGAGACCCGTGATCACGTTGAAGAACGTGGTCTTGCCGGCGCCGTTCGGGCCGATCAGGCCGTAAATGGTGCCTTCCTCGATCTGCAGGCCCACATCGGACAGCGCCTGCAGGCCGCCGAAGCGCTTGTTCACGCCGCTCACGGAGAGGCGGATTTGCTTGTTGCTCATATGTGTGGCCCCCTTAAGCGCGCACCGGCTTCTTGCTGCCGCGTTTGGCGATCTTCGCGATCTTGTCTTCGTGCTTCGGCGCGGGCCAGAGGCCTTCCGAGCGGTACAGCATGATCACGACCATGGCGAGACCGTAGAGCAGCTGGCGAATGACTTCCGTATCGACGATCTCGTGACCGAAGATGGCGTTCTGCAGCGGACCCATGGTCGAGCGCAGGAACTCGGGGAAGATGGCGAGCAGCACGGCGCCCAGAATCACGCCCGGAATGTGGCCCATACCGCCGAGCACCACGCAGGCCAGCACCACGACCGATTCCCAGAACGTGAACGATTCCGGCGACACGAAGCCCTGGAACGAACCGAACATCGCGCCCGACAGACCGCCGAACGATGCGCCCATGGCGAAGGCCAGCAGCTTGACGTTACGCGTGTTGATGCCCATCGCCTTGGCGGCGATTTCGTCTTCGCGGATCGCGGCCCATGCGCGGCCGATACGCGAATGCTGCAGACGCGTACAGACCCAGATCACGAACAGCGCGCACACCACGAACGCGTAGTAGTACATGTACACCGACGGGAACGAGAAGCCGAAGAAGGTGTGCGTCTGCGAGAGATTGAAGCCCGCCACCGTCAGCGGATCGATCCCCGTGATGCCCTTCGGGCCGTTGGTGATGTTCACCGGACGGTCGAGGTTGTTCATGAAGATACGAACGATTTCCCCGAAGCCCAGCGTCACGATCGCGAGGTAGTCGCCGCGCAGTCGCAAGGTCGGTGCGCCGAGCAGCACGCCGAACAAGGCCGCGAGCGCCATCGCGCACGGAATGATGACCCAGAACGGCGCATGCAGGCCGTTCGGGAACATGTGCGCGATCCACTCGAACTGCGAGGTCAGGTGCGGCGAGGACAGCAGCGCGGCAACGTAGGCGCCCACCGCGTAGAACGCGATATAGCCCAGGTCCAGCAGACCGGCGAAGCCCACCACCACGTTCAGGCCCAGCGCGAGCATCACATAGAGCATCGCGAAGTCCAGCACGCGCACCCAGTAGTTGCCGCCCGTTGCGCCCACCACCATCGGCAGGGCGATCACGAAAGCCGCCGTGAGAATGCCCACGGTCAGCGTCTTCGTCATGTTCTTTTCGGGGATGAGCGTCGTCGACGGCTCGATCGGTTGAATGGAAGTCATGTTGTTCTACCCCCTCTTATGCGCGGTCCGCGACACGTTCGCCCAGCAGCCCCGACGGACGGAACACGAGCACGACGATCAGCACGACGAATGCGAAGACGTCCTGATAGTTACTGCCGAACACCCCACCGGTCAGATTGCCGATGTAGCCCGCACCCAGCTGCTCGATCAGACCGAGCACCACGCCGCCGACCATCGCGCCGCCGAGGTTGCCGATCCCGCCCAGCACCGCTGCGGTGAACGCCTTCATACCGGGGATGAAGCCCATGTAGAAGTGCGCGTTGCCGTATTCCGAGGCGATCATCACGCCAGCCAGCGCCGCGAGCGCCGAGCCGATCATGAAGGTGGCCGAAATCACGAAGTTCGGGTTCACGCCCATCAGCGAGGCGTTGTTCGGGTTCTCGGCGATCGCACGCATCGCACGGCCGAGCTTGGTCTTGTGCACGAGCAGCAGCAGGCCGGCCATGACCAGGAACGCGACGATGATGATGACGATTTCAGTCGGCGAGATCACCGCGCCCACGCCGGTTTCGGTCGGCTTGATGACGTTGAGCGGATCGGTCGAGATGAGCTGCGGGAACGGCAGCGGATTGCGGCCCCAGATCAGCATCGCGAGCGTCTGCAGCAGGATCGACACGCCGATGGCGGTGATCAGCGGTGCGAGACGCGGCGCGCGGCGCAGCGGCCGGTAAGCGATCCGTTCGATCGTGTACCCGACGAACGCACAGACCACGGCGGCAATGACCAGCGCGATACATAGCGTGGGGATGTTCCCGAGGCCCGGGAAGTGATTCTGGAGGACCGTGATCGCGGACAGCGCAACCATCGCGCCGACCATCAGCACGTCGCCGTGCGCGAAGTTAATGATGCCCAGAATCCCGTACACCATCGTGTAGCCCAGCGCGATGATGGCGTAGATGCTGCCAAGCACCAGCCCATTCAGGATCTGCTGGATGAAAATATCCATTTAATGCTCCTTTGCCCGTGCGACCGGATTCGCGCTTGTCATCGGCCGGTGGGCGATGTTTTACGGAACCGCAACGACACTCTCGGGTACTGAAGTAAAAGACCGGTAACGGTTGGCCACCTCCGGTTCGCGTTGCCGCTGTGTTGCAGCGGCAGGCTCGCCAGGGCGGATGCAAAAACGGCACCGTCGGATGGTTCGGTGCCGTCGGGTTCAACTACCTGTCACATTCGCTGCGACGCGCACGTTACGAGCCTTGCGGCCAGCCACGTTTGCACCATGCGTCATGACTCCCTTTCCCGGGCGGCCCACTGCACCTGCGGACACGGCGTCAAGCGACGCTGTGGAGCCGCGCAGTACGGCGGGCAAACCGGCTGACAGATTTTGAGTCGAAGCCGCGCCACCTTTTACGGCAACATCGGCGACAACTTTTGGGTCCGTTACGAAATCCACTTTTGCGGGTTTCGCGGCGCTGCTGCTGTATGCAACATGCGTGCCAGTTTTCATGACTACAGAGGCGATTGCGATTCCGGTCGGCTCGGCAGCATGGCCCTGCTTCAGGCCCATGTGGCTGAAGCGCCTTTCCCCAAGGCGCTTCCGTCCGTTGTCATCGTCGTTTCCGGATCGCATATCGGTTTCCTCCGGGAGCGCAACGGTCATCGATGTCGCACTCATGCCCGTTCGGGCACCACAGGAGAACCACGCGAGGCGTGGCGCAACCGCAGGTGCCGACGACGCGGCAAAAGCAAACTCGAATTGCATTAAACAGGTCTCCTGCGCCTTCCGAAATGCTTGTCTGGTGGGCCTCGCACGGATGTCCGGCCCTCAGAACGCGCGCATTGTAACTCCAATTATGCAGCCGGCAATATTGTTGAACCGACAGGGTTTTCCTGCATTGCAACCACTCCCTGAAAGAAGAAGCCGTCAGAGGTTGCACCTTTGGTTGCGCCGCATTTTCGTGCATCAGTTGCACCAGAATTCGCCGCAATTCGCATCAAGTGTTGCGGGCGTGCGCCGCTACGCCTTATGGGGCGGGCATCGCCTGTCTGAGGGCGAGCATTTAAATGGGTATTGAGTGACAGCACCGCTTTGGTGCAGATGAATTATTCAGGACTCCGATGGCCCCATTAAACGGGGTCACACCACCAAAATCCACCCTGCCCTATAGCGAAAACACTAATACGAACAGGGTGTAGCAACGCGGTTCACCGCACATTTCCGACGATGGAGCCCCATTTATTGAACGGCCAGCGCTTCGCCGTCCTGGTGCGCAGGCAATAAAAAAGCGCGCCATCGGCGCGCTTTTAGGGGAGCGGCAAAGCGTCTGTCGATCTTTCTGTCTCAGGCAGGCTGACCCAGCCCGCGCGGCAACGGGAACGCGATGTTCTCTTCGATGCCATCGAGCGCGCGCACGTTCCGCACGCCCAGCTCGTTCAGACGCTGGATGATCTGCTGCGCGAGCGCCTCGGGCGCCGAAGCGCCAGCCGTCAGGCCGATACGGCGCTTGCCTTCGAGCCAGGCCGGATCGATCTGGTCGGGCGCGTCCACCATATAGGCAGGAATGCCACGCTTTTCCGCGACTTCGCGCAGACGGTTCGAATTCGAGCTGTTCGGGCTGCCCACCACGATCACGACGTCGCACTGCGGCGCCATGAACTTGACGGCGTCCTGACGGTTTTGCGTGGCGTAGCAGATGTCCTGCTTCTTCGGCTCGCGAATCGCGGGGAAGCGCGTCTTGAGCGCGGCGATGATGTCGGCCGCATCGTCCACGGAAAGCGTGGTCTGCGTGACGAACGCCACGCGTTGCGGATCGCGCAGCGTGAGCGCCGCGACATCGGCGATATCTTCGACGAGATACATGCCCTCGCCCACCTGGCCCATCGTGCCTTCGACTTCAGGATGGCCCTTGTGGCCGATCATGACGATGTCGAGGCCTTCGTCGCGCATCTTCGCGACTTCGACGTGCACCTTGGTCACGAGCGGACAGGTCGCGTCGTAGACGCGCAGGCCGCGCGATTCGGCGTCGGCGCGCACCGCCTTGGAGACGCCGTGCGCACTGAAGATCACCGTGTTGCCGGACGGCACTTCATCGAGCTGCTCGATGAAAATCGCCCCTTTCTTGCGCAGGTCTTCGACGACATACGCGTTGTGGACGATTTCGTGGCGCACGTAGATCGGCGCGCCATGGATCTGGATAGCCCGTTCGACGATCTCGATGGCGCGGTCGACACCGGCGCAGAAACCGCGCGGCTGGGCTAGCAGAATTTCAGCGTTGGCGAGAAAGGACGTATCCGTGGTCATGGGCTTTCTTTACAGGATTCCAATGATTTGCACTTCGAACGCAACCGCCTGGCCAGCGAGCGGGTGATTGAAATCAAAGAGCGCGGAAGTCTCGTTGACTTCCTTGAGCACGCCGGCGTAACGGTCGCCGTTAGGTGCGTTGAATTCGACGAGGTCGCCAGGGCGGAAGCTTTCACCGATCACCGCATTGTCGCGCAGCGTTTTGAGCGAGATGCGCTGGATCAGGTCGGGATTGCGCTGACCGAAGGCGACACCCGGTTCTAGCTGAAAGGTGGAGTGGTGCCCAACCTTCAGACCCCGCAGAATGTCTTCAAGCGGCGGCGCGAGCTGGCCGGCGCCCAGCAACAGCGTGGCGGGCCGGTCGACAAAGGTGTTGACGATCTCGGTGCCATCGGCGAGCGAAAGCCGGTAGTGCAACGTGACGTGGGAACCGGGTTTCACCTCGGAGATGTCGATGATGCTCATGCGGTACTCATTTTCGTCTGGGCGCGCCCGCCGCGCGTGCTCGCCCCAAGCGCCCGAAAGGGCCGGCCCGGCCGCCTGGCGTTCCAGCGGTCGGAAAACGCCTATTGTAAGCCACATAGATCATCGACGGACGCCGCGCGCAAGGCGTGCCCCGCCGGTCTTGAGGAGGTCGAATGTTCGAAATCGCCTGTGACAAACCGCATCGCGGCAGCGAGGCCGCGAGCGCGAATCCCCTGCCGCCGTTGCCGCCCTTGCCGGGCCTGAAACCCGCGACGCCAGTGGGGTCTGCGGCGCCTTTGCCTTCGGTGTCGTTCGCGCCGCCCGAACCCGGCGTGCCGCGCCGCCTCGCCATGCCGCGCGAGCGGCTGCGCGAAGCCGGCCCCGGCTCGCTTTCCGACCTCGAACTGGTCGCGCTGCTGCTCGGCTCCGGCCTGCCCGGCCACGATGTCTTCGATGTCGCGCGCTCGCTGCTCAAGCACTTCGGCTCGCTGCGCGCGATGCTCGACGCCCAGCGCGAAGAGTTCGAAGGGCTGCGCGGCATCGGCCCGGCCAAGGCGTCGAAGCTCGTGGCCGTGCTGGAACTGGCGCGGCGCGCGCTCGCCGAGCAGATCGAGGAAAAACCGCTGATAGATTCGCCCGGCGCGGTGGAGGATTATTTGCGCCTGCTGATCGGCGGGCGCGCCCATGAGGTGTTCATCTGCCTCTTTCTGGATATCCGGCACCGGCTGATCCGCACCGAGGAAAGTACGCGCGGCACACTCACCCGCATGGCGGTGTATCCTCGTGAAATCGTGCGACGGGCGCTGATGCTCAACGCCGCGCACCTGATCGTGGCGCACAACCATCCGTCCGGCGCGGTCCAGCCAAGCGCGAGCGACCGGCGCCTCACCCGGGTTCTGCGCGAAACGCTCGCACTCGTGGACGTCCAGCTGGTCGACCACCTGATCATCGGCACGCAGGAGACGTTTTCGTTTGCCCGCCATGGCCTGGACTGAGGCGTCCAGCCGACACCGCCACCACGATATCCGCAAATTGCGTTTGATTTTCCTGGATTTTTTCTGCTAGAATCGCGGTTTGCCTATTTCCAACCCTGTTCTGAAGCCCTTTGAGGCGTTCCAAGGGAAATACGGCCTGGGTTCGAGGTTGTCTCTCATCCATACGTGAGCGCGCTCTTATTCCGGCCATTTCTCGCCTGGGAAACCTTCAGCGGCTCTCGAACTCCGAATTCCGTAGGAGTGCACTCATGGCACGTGTATGCCAAGTCACTGGGAAAGCGCCGATGAGCGGCAACAACGTTTCCCACGCTAACAACAAAACCAAGCGCCGTTTCCTCCCGAATCTGCAAAATCGCCGTTTCTGGGTTGAAAGCGAAAACCGTTGGGTGCGTCTGCGCATCTCGAACGCAGGCCTGCGCCTGATCGACAAGAACGGCATCGATTCCGTGCTCGCAGACCTGCGCGCACGCGGCGAACTGTAAGGAGTAAATCATGGCCAAGGGTATCCGCGACAAGATCAAGCTCGAGTCGACCGCAGGCACGGGTCACTTCTACACGACGACGAAGAACAAGCGCAACATGCCGGAAAAAATGTCGATCAAGAAGTTCGACCCGGTTGTTCGTAAGCACGTCGAGTACAAGGAAACCAAGATCAAGTAATTGATCCGGTTTCGAGCCTGACGAAGACAAGAAAAGCCCCGCTTCCAGCGGGGCTTTTCCTTTTCCGGCCCAGATTTCGTCATGCCTCTTTCGCACATCGCGTAACAGGCTTTTGCGTGCCGCTTTTCCGTACCGCTTTTCCGTACCTTTTCTGCCTCTCGCCGCAAGTGCGGCTTTTCCTACGCTCCCCTCTCGGAGTATGCTTGCCGCTTCACCCGCCGCCGGCGCGCCTACCATGCAACCTGGGCACGCACATGACAGCGGACAGCAGTCAGCGCAGAACAAAAGAGACGGAGAAGCAGGACCATGAATTTCGATGTAGCGATCGTCGGCAGCGGGCTGGCGGGATTGAGCGTCGCCCTGAACCTTGCCGAATCGCGCCGCGTGGTGATCATCGCCAAACGCGCGATGACCGAAGGCGCGAGCGATCGTGCGCAAGGCGGCATCGCCGCGGTGCTCGACTCGGCCGACAGCGTGGAAAACCACGTCGATGACACGCTCGTCGCCGGCGGCGGACTCTGCGACGAAAGCGCGACACGCTATATCGTCGAGCACGGCCGCGCCGCCATCGAATGGCTGATCGCGCAGGACGTGCCGTTCACGAAGGACGCCGCCGCGGAACTGGGCTTTCACCTCACGCGCGAAGGCGGCCACAGCCATCGCCGCATCATCCACGCCGCCGACGCCACCGGCCACGCCGTCGTCCAGACCCTGCTCGAACGCGCGCGCCAGCATCCGAACATCACGATTCTCGAAGATCACCAGGCGATCGACGTCATCACGTCCGACCGCCTTGGCCTGCCGGGCCGCCGCTGCCACGGTCTCTACGCGCTCGACCTGAAAAACGACCGCACGGTGACGATCCAGGCGCCGCACACCGTACTGGCGACCGGCGGCGCGGGCAAGGTCTATCTCTACACGACCAACCCCGACACGGCCACCGGCGACGGCATCGCCATGGCCTGGCGCGCGGGCTGCCGCGTGGCGAACATGGAATTCATCCAGTTCCACCCGACCTGCCTGTTCCACCCGCACGCCAAGTCCTTCCTGATCACCGAAGCCGTGCGCGGCGAAGGCGGCCTGCTGCGTCTGCCCGACGGCACGCGCTTCATGCCCGAACACGATGCGCGCGCCGAACTCGCGCCGCGCGACATCGTTGCGCGCGCGATCGACTTCGAGATCAAGAAACACGGCATCGACTGCGTGCATCTCGATATCAGCCATCAACCGGCGGCGTTTCTCGAAGAGCACTTCCCCACCGTGCTGGCGCGTTGCCGCGAGTTCGGCATCGACATCACGAAAGAGCCGATTCCGGTCGTGCCTGCCGCGCACTACACCTGCGGCGGCGTCGTCACCGATCTGGCGGGCCGCACCGATCTCGCGGGCCTCTATGCCGTCGGCGAAACGTCGTACACGGGTCTGCACGGCGCGAACCGTCTGGCCAGCAACTCGCTGCTCGAATGTCTGGTGATCGGCCGCTCGGCGGCTGAAGCGATCGAGGCCGAAGGCTTCGAAGCCGGCGCGCACGCCCCGCTGCCCGATTGGGACGAGAGCCGCGTTTCGGACTCGGATGAAGAAGTCGTGGTCGCCCACAACTGGGACGAACTGCGCCGCCTGATGTGGAATTACGTGGGCATCGTGCGCACGGACAAGCGCCTCGAACGCGCGCAGCATCGCATTTCGCTGCTGCGCGACGAAATCCAGGAGTACTACGCCAACTTCCGCGTCACGCGCGATCTGCTGGAACTGCGCAACCTCGTGGAAGTGGCGTCGCTGATCGTCGAAAGCGCGCGTTCGCGTCGCGAAAGCCGTGGCCTGCACTACAGCCGCGACTGGCCGAATTCGCTGCCCAAGGCGCTGCCGAGCGTGCTGTCGCCGCAGCACGTGCGCAATCGCACGGTGTCGTAAGCGCGCCGGCAACGCCCGCGCAAACGCCCGGCGCAATAGAAAAGGCCGTCTCTCGCGAGACGGCCTTTTTGCTTTTCAAGCGCGAGTGGACTTGCCGCTCAGACGATCCGCATCGAGTAGTCGGTGGCGCGCACGTCCTTCGTCAGCGCGCCGATCGACACGCGGTCCACGCCGGTTTCCGCGATCGTGCGCACGGTATCGAAGTTCACGCCGCCCGAAACTTCGAGCACCGCGCGGCCCGCCGTGCGCGTCACCGCTTCGCGCATCATCTCGAACGAGAAGTTATCGAGCAGCACCGAGGTCGCGCCGTGGGCGAGCGCCGTGTCGAGCTGTTCGAGCGTTTCAACTTCGATCTGGATCGGCACGCCTGCGTCGAGCGCGAGCGCCGCGTTCATCGCCGCGCCCACGCCGCCCGCCGCCGCGATGTGGTTTTCCTTGATCAGGATGCCGTCGTAAAGCGCCAGACGCTGATTCGCGCCGCCGCCCACACGCACCGCGTACTTCTGCGCGAGGCGCAGGCCCGGCAGCGTCTTGCGCGTGTCGAGGATGCGCGTTTTCGTGTGCGCGATGGCATCGACGTAACGACGCGTCGCGCTCGCCACGCCCGAAAGCAGTTGCAGGAAGTTCATCGCGTTGCGCTCGGCCGTGAGCAGCGAGCGCGCCGGACCGCGCAGCGAGCAGACCGGCGTGTCCGCCGTCATGCGATCGCCTTCGCGATAGTGCCAGCGCACTTCGATGCGCGGATCGACCTGCTTCACCACGCCGTCGAACCACAGCACGCCGCACAGCACCGCGTCTTCGCGCACGATGATGCGCGCGTCGCGCACATCGTCGGCGGGCACGAGACGCCCGGTCTGGTCGCCGCTGCCGACGTCTTCCGCCAGCGCATCGGCCACATTGCGCGCAATCGCGTCATCGAACGCCGCGCCGTATTGCGCACGCACTTCGGGCAGCACGGTCGAGACCGCGTTCACTGCCATCAATTCCAGAGCACCCATTTACGCCGGCCCCACTTGAGAGAACAGCGCGGTGTCACGCGCGAGATCGCCGCTCGCCTGCACGCGACGCTTGTGCTCGGCCGCGAACGCCAGCATGCGGTCGATCGGCAGACGCGCACGTTCGCCGATGGCGGCATCGACGAAAATTTCGTTGTGGCCGCGCTCCAGCACATCGGCCAGATTCGCGAGGCCGTTCATGGCCATCCACGGGCAATGCGCGCAGCTCTTGCAGGTTGCGCTATTGCCGGCCGTAGGCGCTTCGATGAAGGTCTTGCCGGGCGCCGCCAGACGCATCTTGTGCAGAATGCCCAGATCGGTCGCGACGATGAAACGCTGCGCGTCGAGCTTCACGGCGGCGTCGATCAGCTGCGTGGTCGAGCCGACCACGTCCGCGAGCGCCACCACGCCTTCGGGCGATTCCGGGTGCACGAGCACCTTGGCATCGGGATATTCGGCGCGCAGCAGATCGAGTTCGACGCCCTTGAATTCGTCGTGCACGAGGCAGGAGCCTTGCCAGAGCAGCATGTCGGCGCCCGTCTTTTTCTGGATGTAGCTACCCAGATGGCGGTCCGGCGCCCACAGGATCTTTTCGCCCTTCGCGTGCAGATCGGCGACGATTTCGAGACCGATCGACGACGTCACCATCCAGTCCGCGCGTGCCTTCACGGCGGCGCTGGTATTGGCGTAGACGACCACGGTGCGGTCGGGATGCTGGTCGCAGAACGCGGAGAATTCGTCGGCCGGGCAGCCGAGGTCGAGCGAACAGGTCGCGTCGAGGTCCGGCATCAGAATGCGTTTGTTCGGGCTCAGGATCTTCGCCGTCTCGCCCATGAAGCGCACACCGGCGACCACCAGCGTCTGGGCCTCGTGATCGCGGCCAAAGCGCGCCATTTCGAGCGAATCGGCCACGCAGCCGCCGGTTTCGTCGGCCAGCTCCTGCAATTCAGGATCGACATAATAGTGCGCGACGAGCACCGCTTTCTCGCGCTTGAGCAATGCGCGGATGCGCTCCTTCAACGCAGCGCGCTCGGCCATCGAAGGCGCGTCGGGCACCTTCGCCCACGCCTGTCCGACACCGCACATCGCGCCCTGCGGACGGTCGTATTCGACCGCTTTAATCGCCTGACTCATGATCTCCTCTGTCGACCAGGATTGCCGCGCAAGCGGCCTGCCCTGATCCCATGCATCGTTGCTGCCCTGCCAACCGCCGCGGCACCACTGAAATCCGCGGCCCAAAAAGAAAAACCCCGCCAGCGCGGGGTTTTGTGACGTATCTGAATTCTAATGGATTTTCTTCAGATCACGCAGGGTGCATCAGGCGTAGCGGCGCAGACGCGACGCGAATTCCTGCAGCGCCTTGATGCCGCTTTGTTCGGCACGATGGCACCAATCCTGCAGCTGCGTGAGCAGTTGTTCGCGCGAAGCGCTCGAACGATCCCAGATCTGCGCGAGTTCGTTGCGCAGTTCGATGAACGTGCGCATCTTCTGGCTGTTCGCAAAAATCTGCGGCAGCTGACGCTTCTGCGGCTCGTTCAGGCTGGCTTCTTCCTTGGCGACCCACTTGCTGGCGCCGCGCATGATCTTGTACTTCTCGCGCTCGCCCACTTCCTTGAGGTGCGCCAGTTCCTGGCGATAGGCCTGCTTCACGGCCTTGGCGTAGCGCGCCATCACTTCGTAGCGGTTCGAGAGCACGGCCTGCAGCGTTTCGTGGTCGGCGATCAGCTTGCCTTCCTTGGCCAGACGCGGCGTGGGCGCGACCTTCTTGACCTTGGCCAGACCCACTGCCGACATCAGACGGATATACATCCAGCCGATATCGAACTCGTACCACTTGTTCGACAGCTTCGCGGACGTCGCGAAGGTGTGGTGGTTGTTATGCAGCTCTTCGCCGCCGATGATGATGCCCCACGGGAACAGGTTCGTGCTGGCATCCGACGAGTTGAAGTTGCGATAACCCCAGAAGTGGCCCAGACCGTTCACGACGCCGGCGGCCCAGAACGGAATCCACGCCATCTGCACGGCCCAGACGGTCAGACCGAGCACGCCGAACAGCGCGACGTCGATGACCATCAGGATGCTCACGCCGAGGATCGGGAAGCGCGTGTAGACGTTGCGCTCCATCCAGTCGTTAGGCGTGCCGTGGCTGAAACGGCGCAGCGTTTCTTCGTTCTTCGCTTCGGCGCGATAGAGTTCTGCGCCTTCGAGGAACACCTTCCAGATGCCGCGCGTTTGCGGGCTGTGCGGATCTTCTTCGGTCTCGCACTTGGCGTGGTGCTTGCGGTGGATAGCCGCCCATTGGCCCGTCAGCATGCCCGTGGTCATCCACAGCCAGAAACGGAAGAAGTGGCTCGCGATCGGGTGCAGTTCGAGCGCACGGTGCGCCTGGCAGCGGTGCAGATACACCGTCACGCCGACGATCGTGATGTGCGTCGCAGCCAGCGCGCAGAGCAGGATCTGCCACCACGAGAAATGCAGCACCCCGTGGGCGAGAAAATCAAGCAGGGAATTCAACAAGGTTCGTACCCGTGAAACGAAGCGTGCCGGCCCGGGAGCCTTACGCCGTTGTCAGAAAAGTGAAAGCGTTCAGGAGAGTTTGGACGGCATTCTACTAGAACCGTTCCAAGTGTTTGTAACAAATGAAGATTTTTTTCCCTAATGACGTCTGAGTCAACGGCTATGAGGCTGAATTTTGGCCCCTGGAGGCGCTTTGCCGCACCTGATTTGCCCCTCCAGAATCGCCTCAGCCTTTCGGCCCTTTTAGCCTCGATTCGATGCCGTCAGCGCGTCTGGGCCGCCCCACTTGCGTCTCCCGCTTCGGCGGCGTTCAAAGCGTCATTCGCGACGACCGGCAGTCCAACCGGCAGGCCTTGACCGATGATCCGCACCTCGCGCTGGGCGAACGGAATCGAAATGCCGTGCTCGTTATATAAGCGCCAGATGTTCAGATTCACGTTCGAGCGCACGCTCGACGTGCCGTTGGCCGCATCGGCGATCCAGAAACCCAGTTCCAGGTTGATGCCATCGGCGCCGAAGCCTGCCAGATATGGGGTCGGGGCCGGATCGTTCAAGACCCGGTCCACGCCCTCGGCGGCCCGCGCAAGCAGCGCCATCGCCTGTTCGATATTCGTGTCGTAGGCCACCTGCACCGCCGCCTTCGCGTAGCCACGCGTCAGATACGACGACTGGTTTTGTACGACATCGGTGATCAGTTTTTCGTTCGGAATCAGCGTTTCCACGCCGTCGAGCCCGCGCACCACGGTGTAGCGCGTGCGGATCTGCGTCACCTTGCCCGCGAGCCCGCTCACGTTGATGGTGTCGCCCAGACGCAACGAGCGGTCGATCAGGATGATGAAGCCCGACACATAGTTGCTCGCGATCTTCTGCAAGCCGAACCCGAGCCCGACGCCCAGCGCGCCGCCGAACACGCCCAGCACCGTAATGTCGATGCCGACGATCGACAGGCTGAACAGAATCGCCGCGAACACCAGCAGCGCACGGCCCACGCGCGCGAGCACGACGCGCAGATTGGCGTCGATGGTCGTGGCGCGCATCAGACGGTCTTCGAGCGCCGCGCCCGCCCAGATCGCCACCAACATCGTCACGCAGACCCACAGCACGCCGGTGGCGAGCGACAACAGCGTCACATGCGCCGTGCCGATGCGAAAGCGCACGCTCTCCATCCACGCGAGCACGTCGTCCTGAATGCCGAGCACGGTAAACAGCATGCCGAGCCAGACGATCAACGACACCAGCTTTTCGGCGATCGAGAGCCACGCGTGCGTCTGGCCGTCGCGGCTGAACACGCGCCGCGCGAAGAAGAACGCGATGTAAATCAGCCCGATGCCGAACAGCGGCACGAGGGCCAGATTCAGCAGCGAGGTGTGGATGAAGTTGCTGGAGATCTCGCGCGCGGCCCAGACGCAGCCCGCGCCGATCAGCGGAAAGAGCGCGCGGGAGAGGCTTTCGGCGCCGAAGCGCAGCGCCTCGTAGCGGACCTGGCGGCGCGCTTCGAGCGCGTGACGCAACAGGCGCGCGATCAGCCACGCGAGCACCAGCGCGCCGATCAGCACGGCGGCCTGCCAGAGCATGACCGGCTGGCCGAAGTCGCGGATCACGCCGCCCAGCATGTGTGAGAACAAACGGTTTTCCATCATGAGCGCTTTCGCGTCCGGTAATTCTGGTGAATCAAGTCCTGCTTCAAGTTCCGTTGCCAGAAACGACGACCCAAGCGACGCGGGGCCGCCCGGTCTTCACCGGACGGCCCCGCGCGCCTGCCAGCCGGACTTTTCAGTGCGGCTGGCTGCAACGCTGAAGCTTATTCGAGCGCGGCGTCCGGCTCGGCGGCTTCGGGCTGCTGCGCTTTGGCGATCGCATCGGCAGTTTCCGTGACCGCTGCGGCTTCGTCAGGCGTCGTTTCAGCCTTGGCCTTCTTCGTCTTCGGCTGCGCATCGCCGCGACGCTCCAGCACGGCGGCGAAGAAGCCGTCCGTGGCGTGGCGGTGCGGCCACAGCGAGAGGTAATCGCCGGTATCGAGACCCACGCGCTGATCCGCCAGCACCTCACGCGCGGGCACCAGCGCGTAGTCCGGGTGCGCTTCGAGGAACTGCTTCACGACTGCTTCGTTTTCCGCTTCCAGAATGCTGCAGGTTGCGTACACGAGACGGCCGCCGCGCTTGAGCAGACGCGCGGCGCTGGTGAGAATCGACAGTTGCTTGGGCGCGAGTTCCGCGACCGATTCCGGCGATTGACGCCACTTCAGGTCGGGGTTGCGACGCAGCGTGCCCAGACCCGAGCACGGCGCATCCACCAGCACGCGGTCGATCTTGCCGATCAGGCGCTTGATCTTGGCGTCGTGTTCGCTATCGATCAGCACCGGATTCACGTTCGACAGGCCGCTGCGCGCGAGACGCGGCTTGAGCTTGGCCAGACGCTTTTCGGAGATGTCGAAGGCGTACAGACGGCCGCTCGAACGCATCATCGCGCCGAGTGCGAGCGTCTTGCCGCCCGCGCCGGCGCAGAAGTCCACCACCATTTCGCCGCGGCGCGGCGCGAGCAGCGAACACAGCAGCTGGCTGCCTTCGTCCTGCACTTCGAACCAGCCGTTCTTGAACGCGTCGAGCTTCGACAGCGCCGGCTTGCCCGTCACGCGCACGCCAAACGGCGCGAACGGCGTTTCAGCGCCTTCGATGCCCGATTCCGACAGCGCGCGAATCAGTTCTTCGCGGTTCGCCTTGATCGGGTTCGCGCGCAGATCCAGCGGCGCCGGGTAGTTCAGCGCGGCGGCCAGTTGAGCGAGCTCGGCGGCGTCGAAGCGCGAATCCAGCGCCTTGACGATCCAGTCGGGCAGGTTCAGCTGCTGGCGCAGCGGCAGGCTCGCCGGGTCGATCTTCGCGACGTGCTCGAGCCAGCTGGCTTCGGCGTCCGACACAAAGGGACGAATCGCGTTGCGGCCCGCCGTGGCCATCAGGCCGAGCAGCGTGAGGCGGCGCGTCGGGTTGCCCGTACCGCTTTCGGCCAGATGCGCGAACTCCATGCGACGGCGCAGCACCGCGAACACGGCTTCGGCGATCACACCGCGTTCGGCGTGGCCGAGCTTCGGATGCTCGCGGAAGAAACGGCTCGTCGCCGCGTCAGCGGGACCCGTGAATTTCAGAACGTCGGCAAGCAACGTCTCAGTTTGTCCAATCAAAAAACCATGCAGCCTCATGCGCCCTCCCCGGCGGTGTGTGCTTGTGCTTCGTTTGCGTCGTCAAGGAAGAGCCATTGCGGCTCGGGTGCTGCGAGCGTCACGCGTTCGCCGTCGAGCGCGAGGCGCCCTTCGACGAACCAGCGCACCGCACGCGGATACATCTCATGTTCGGTCTTCAGCACGCGCGCAGCGAGCGCGGCGGCATCGTCGCCCGCCCGCACCGGCACCGCCGACTGTGCGACGATCGGCCCATGGTCGAGCGTGGGCGTGACAAAATGCACCGTCGCGCCGTGGACGCGGCAACCCGCGTCGAGCGCCTGCTGGTGCGTCTTGAGGCCCGGAAAGCTCGGCAGCAGCGACGGGTGGATGTTGAGCATCCGGCCCGAATAATGCTGGACGAAGCCTTCCGTCAGCACGCGCATGAAGCCGGCGAGCACGACGAGGTCCGGCGCGTAGCCGTCGATGGTTTGCGCAAGCGCCGCGTCGAAGCTGACCCGATCAGGATACTGGCGATGATCGACGACCGCCGTGGCGATGCCGTGCGAGGCTGCGAACGCAAGCCCCGCGGCATCCGGGCGGTTGGCAATCACGGCGGCGATGCGCGCCGGCCAGGCTTCGTGCGCGCAGGCGCGCACGATGGCTTCCATGTTGCTTCCCCGTCCCGAAATCAGGATGACGAGATTTTTCATCCGCGGATTTTATCATCGGGCGGCACTCCTCACGCTCGGGCGGCGGCGATCGGCGTCGCGTGCGTTTATAATCTCCTGTTCCGTCGCGGCTAATCGCCGCCGAACCAGTCACATTCGTGGTCTCATTCGGTCAAATTCAGGACGCCAGGCTGGCGTCCGCTCAGGTCCCGTTATCGTGAGAGTCTTCCGCGGTCTTCCCAATGCCGAAAGCCGCGCGCCCTGCGCGCTCACCATCGGCAACTTCGACGGTGTCCACCGCGGGCATCAGGCATTGCTCGCGCGCGTGCGCGAAGCGGCCGACGCGCGCGGCCTGCCCGTCTGCGTGATGACTTTCGAACCGCATCCGCGCGAGTTCTTCAATCCTGCGAGCGCCCCGCCGCGCATCGCCATGCTGCGCGACAAGCTCGAAGCGCTGCGCGAGAACGGCGTGGACCGCGTGGTAGTCGAGCATTTCAACCACACCTTCGCCAGTCAGTCGCCGGACGATTTTGTCTCGCGCATCATCGTGGGCGGCCTGCACGCGCGCTGGATGATGATCGGCGACGACTTCCGCTACGGCGCGAAGCGCGCGGGCGATTTCGCCTCGCTGCAGGTGGCGGGCGCGGAACATGGTTTCGAAGTCGAACAGATGGCTACCGTCGCCGATCCATCCGGCGTGCGTATCTCCAGTTCCGCCGTGCGCACGCAGCTCGCGGCCGGCGATCTGGACGCGGCGCGCGCCTCGCTGGGCCGCGGCTATGAAATCAGCGGGCACGTCACGCACGGCCTGAAGCTGGGCCGCGATCTGGGCTTCCCCACGCTGAATCTGCCGATCGGCCACAAGCGCCCCGCGCTCAAAGGCATTTTCGTCGTGCAGGTGCATGGCATCGCCGATCATCCGCTGCCCGGCGTCGCCAGCCTCGGCCTGCGCCCGACGGTGGACGATTCGGGCCGCGTGCTGCTCGAAGTGCATCTGCTCGACTGGCATGGCGACGCCTACGGCAAGCTCGTACGCGTCGAGTTCCTCAAGAAATTGCGTGACGAGGAGAAGTTCGCCGACCTCGAAACGCTGACCGCCGCCATCGCGCGCGACGTGACGCATGCCCGCGCGTGGTTCGCCGCGGCGGGTGTCGACGCGAGCGCGGATACACCCGGCGGACGTTCCAACGGTTTCGCCACCTCGGCGACCGACCGAATTAGGTGACTTGCGGTCCACGGGCGCCGCGCCGGCTTCTGCACTTTCTGCCAGCGCGACATCCGAACGGACCGCTTCGCCCCTTCGCGCCACGCGGCCTGTGCCGCACATGGCGCGCGAGGCGACGGTTGCGCGGCCTGGCCGCAATGCTGACGCCGTGCATCCCCGAATTCACCGTGATATCACCATGAGCGACAAGAAAGCATCCTCCGGCAAGCCGCAGAAGTCCGAATCGAAGTACCCCGTCAACCTGCTCGATACCGCGTTCCCGATGCGCGGCGATCTGCCAAAGCGCGAGCCGCAATGGGTCAAGGAGTGGGAAGAAAAGGGGCTCTACAAGAAGATCCGCGCCGCTTCGAAGGGCCGCAAGAAGTTCATCCTGCACGATGGCCCGCCGTATGCGAACGGCGACATCCACCTCGGCCACGCGGTGAACAAGATCCTCAAGGACATGATCGTCAAGGCGCGCAATCTGGCGGGCTACGACGCGGTCTACGTGCCGGGCTGGGATTGCCACGGCATGCCGATCGAAATCCAGATCGAAAAGCAGTTCGGCAAGTCGCTGCCCGCGCAGGAAGTGATGAAGAAGGCGCGCGAGTACGCCGCCGGCCAGATCGAAACGCAGAAGGCGGGTTTCAAGCGCCTGGGCGTGCTCGGCGACTGGGACAACCCGTACAAGACGATGAATTTCGCCAACGAAGCCGGCGAAATCCGCGCGCTCGCGAAGATCATCGAAAAGGGTTACGTGTTCCGCGGCCTGAAGCCGGTGAACTGGTGCTTCGACTGCGGCTCGGCGCTGGCCGAAGCGGAAGTCGAGTACAAGGACAAGACCGATCCGACCATCGACGTGCTGTTCACGTTCGCGCAGCCCGCCGAAACGGCTGCGGCGTTCGGCCTGCCCGCGCTGCCGCGCGAAGAAGGCGGCATCGTCATCTGGACCACCACGCCCTGGACGATCCCGTCGAACCAGGCGCTCAACGTGCACCCGGAAATCGAGTACGCGCTGGTCGACACGCCGCGCGGCCTGCTGATTTTCGCCAAGGAGCGCGTCGAAGCCTGCTTGAAGGACTTCGGTCTCGAAGGCACGGTCATCGCCACGACGCTGGGCGACAAGCTCTCGGAACTGCGCTTTAACCACCCGCTCGCTTCGGCGCACGAAGGCTACAAGCGCACCTCGCCCATCTATCTGGGCGACTACGTGACGACCGACACCGGCACCGGCATCGTGCACTCGGCGCCCGCCTACGGCGTGGAAGACTTCGTGTCGTGCAAGGCGCACGGCATGGTCGACTCGGACATCATCAGCCCGGTGATGGGCGATGGCCGCTACGTCGAATCGCTGCCGCTGTTCGGCGGCCTGTCGATCTGGGACGCAAACCCGAAGATCGTCGATGCGCTCGACGCCGCCGGCACCCTGCTGCGCAGCGAAAAGTACCTGCACAGCTACATGCACTGCTGGCGCCACAAGACTCCCATCATCTACCGCGCCACCTCGCAGTGGTTCGCGGGCATGGATGTCACGCCCAATGACGGCGGCAAGACGCTGCGCGAAACCGCGCTCGAAGGCATCGAAGCCACCGCGTTCTACCCGTCGTGGGGCAAGCAGCGCCTGTTCTCGATGATCGCCAACCGCCCGGACTGGACGCTCTCGCGCCAGCGCCAATGGGGCGTGCCGATGGCCTTCTTCGTGCACAAGGAAACGGGCGAACTGCATCCGCGCACGCTGGAGTTGCTCGAAGAAGTCGCGAAGCGCGTCGAACAAAGCGGTATCGAAGCCTGGCAGACGCTCGACCCGCGCGAACTGCTCGGCGACGACGCCAACCTGTACGAGAAGAACCGCGACACGCTCGACGTGTGGTTCGACTCGGGCACGACGCACTGGCACGTGCTGCGCGGCTCGCACGCGGAAGAACTGCAATTCCCGGCCGACCTGTATCTGGAAGGCTCGGACCAGCACCGCGGCTGGTTCCACTCGTCGCTGCTGACCGCCTCGATGCTCGACGGCCGCCCGCCGTATAACGCGCTGCTCACGCACGGCTTCACCGTCGACGGCGAAGGCCGCAAGATGTCGAAGTCGCTCGGCAACGGCGTCGATCCGCATGAAGTCGCGAACCGTCTGGGCGCGGAAATCATCCGTCTGTGGATCGCTTCGACCGACTACTCGGGCGAACTGGCGATCTCGGAAGAAATTCTCAAGCGCGTGACGGAAGGCTATCGCCGTATCCGCAACACGCTGCGCTTCCTGCTCTCGAACCTGTCGGACTTCGACTTCGACAAGCACGCGCTGCCGGCCGATCAGTGGCTCGAAATCGACCGTTACGCGGTGGCGCTCACGCACACGCTGCAAAACGACGTGCTCTCGCACTACGACCGCTACGAGTTCCACCCGGTCGTGGCGAAGCTGCAGACGTTCTGCTCGGAAGACCTCGGCGGCTTCTATCTGGACGTGCTGAAGGACCGCCTCTACACGAGCGCGCCGGATTCGGCCGCCCGTCGCGGCGCGCAGACGGCGCTGCACCACATCACGCACAGCCTGCTGCGCATCCTCGCGCCGTTCCTCTCGTTCACGGCCGAAGAAGCGTGGAAGGTGTTCCAGCCGAACACCGAAACCATCTTCACGGAAACCTTCCATGCGTTCCCGGATGTCGCGAACGCGCCGGAACTGATCGCCAAGTGGACGCTGCTGCGCGAAGTGCGCGGCAACGTGACGAAGGCGCTGGAAGAAGCGCGTGTGGCGAACCAGATCGGCTCGTCGCTGCAGGCCGAAGTGCGCATTCTCGCGAGCGGCGCGCGTTACGACGCCCTCACCTCGCTCGGCGACGACCTCAAGTTCGTGCTGATCACCTCGGCGGCGGAAGTCGTGAAGGTGGAAAGCGAAGCCGACGAAGGCGTCGAAGTGGTCACGTCGAAGTACCTCAAGTGCGAGCGCTGCTGGCACTATCGCGACGACGTGGGCGCGAACGCAGAACACCCGGGCCTGTGCGGCCGCTGCGTGGTGAATCTGTTCGGTAACGGCGAAAACCGGAGCGCCGCATAATGGCCAAAACCCTGTCGAAGCAGGTCAAGCCGAACGGCGCCAATGGTGCCAAGGGCACGCTCGTGCCGTGGCTCGGCATCGCGGTGATCGTGATCCTCGCGGATCAACTCACGAAAATCGCGATCTCGAAGGTCTTCGCTTACGGCGAAGGCCGTGTCATCACGCCGTTCTTCAACCTCGTGCTTGTGTACAACAAGGGCGCGGCGTTCAGCTTCCTCGCGGCGGCAGGCGGCTGGCAGCGCTGGGCCTTCACGGCGCTGGGCGTCGTGGCGGCGCTGGTGATCAGCTATCTGCTCAAGCGTCATGCGGGTCAGCGCATGTTCTGCACGGCGCTTTCGCTGATTCTGGGCGGCGCGCTCGGCAACGTGCTCGACCGTCTGATGTACGGCCACGTGATCGACTTCCTCGACTTCCATCTGGGCGCGTCGCACTGGCCGGCGTTCAACGTCGCGGATAGCGCGATCACCGTCGGCGCCGTGCTGCTGGTGTTCGACGAACTGCGCCGCGTGCGCGGCTCGCGCTAACGCACGCGTGACGCCAAGAGACCGAGGAGACTGGCCTTGAACACCTCCGCAGCCGATCTGGAAAACAAGTCCGGCGAGCTGGCCGGGCGGCATCTCGTGCTCGGCATGTCGGGCGGCATCGCCTGCTACAAGATCGCCGAGCTCACGCGTCTGCTGACCAAAGCCGGCGCGACCGTGCAGGTCGTCATGACCGAAGCGGCCACGCAGTTCATCACGCCCGTGACGATGCAGGCGCTCTCGGGCCGCCCCGTCTACACGAGCCAGTGGGACGCCCGCGTGCCCAACAACATGGCGCACATCGATTTGTCGCGCGAAGCGGATGCCATCGTCATCGCGCCCGCCTCGACCGACTTTATCGCCAGGCTCGCCCACGGTTTCGCCGACGATCTGCTCTCGACGCTGTGCGTCGCGCGCGACTGTCCGCTGCTGGTGGTGCCGGCCATGAACCGGCAGATGTGGCAAAACCCGGCCACGCAGCGCAATGTCGCGCAGATCCGCGCGGACGGCATCGAAACGCTCGGCCCCGATTCCGGTCCGCAGGCTTGCGGCGAAGTCGGCGACGGGCGCATGCTGGAGCCGCAAGCCGTTTATGAAGCGATCGTCGCGTTCTTCGCGCCCAAGGTGCTGGCTGGCCGCAAGCTGCTGATCACCGCCGGGCCGACGTTCGAGCCGCTCGATCCGGTGCGCGGCATCACCAATCGTTCGAGCGGCAAGATGGGTTTTGCGCTCGCCCGCGCCGCACAGCAGGCCGGCGCGGAAGTGCATCTGGTGGCCGGTCCAGTCGCGCTGGAAACGCCTTGGGGCGTGTACCGCGAGAACGTGCAGACCGCGCAGCAGATGTACGACGCCGTGATGCGCGGCGTGCCCGATGCCGATGTCTTTATCGGCGTGGCGGCGGTCGCCGACTGGCGCGTCGATCATGTCGCGGAACACAAGATCAAGAAGACGGCGGAGCAGCGCATGCCCACCTTCTCCTTCGTCGAGAACCCCGACATTCTCGCCTCGGTCGCGGCACTGCCGAATCCGCCGTATTGCGTGGGCTTCGCCGCCGAAAGCGGCGACCTGGAAGTGCACGGCGAAGAAAAGCGCGCGCGCAAGAAGGTGCCGTTGCTGATCGGCAATCTGGGCCCGCTCACCTTCGGTCAGGACGACAATGAAGTCGTGCTGTTCGAAGCCAGCGGTCGCACGCCGCTGCCGCGCGCGGCGAAAGTCACGCTCGCGCAGACGCTGATCGCGGAAATCGCCAAGCGCCTGCCGGACACGGGCATCCTGTCCTGAGGTTGTCCTGAAATTGTCTTGATGCACGCGGCAAGGTATCGACCTTGCCGCCCGTAGTTGAAGGAGCAGTCCCGCCATGACACTGCTTTCCGTACTTGACCAGTCGCCCGTGATCGCCGGGCACAGCGCGGCGGACGCCATCGCCGCCACCATCGAACTCGCCCAGCTCGCCGACGACCTCGGCTACACGCGTTACTGGTGCGCCGAACACCACGGCCTGCTGGGCGTTTGCAACCCCTGCCCCGAAGTCATGCTGGCGCGTCTGGGCAGCGTGACGAAGCGCATCCGCATCGGTTCGGGCGGCATCATGCTGCCCTACTACAGCCCGTTCAAGGTCGCCGAGCAGTTCATGATGCTCGAGGCGCTGTTTCCGGGCCGCGTCGATCTGGGCGTGGGCCGCGCGCCGGGCGGCGATATGCGCACGGCACAGGCCGTCGCGGCAGGCGCCTACAATCGCGGCGACCAGTTCGCGCAGCAGGTGCAGGATCTGGTCGGCCTGATGGACGGCACGCTCGCCGACGATCACCTCGCGCAAGGCGTCGTGCTGCAGCCGCAGATCGCCACGCGCCCGCAGCTTTGGGTACTTGGCTCCAGCGACTTTGGCGGCGAGCTGGCCGCGCAACTGGGCCTGCGTTTCTCGTTCGCGCATTTCATCAACGCGCACTTCGGGCATCTGGTGGCGAATGCGTACCGCGAGCGCTTCCAGGCGGGCCACGAAGCGCGGCCGTATCTGGCCTGCGCCGTGTTCGCGATCTGCGCCGACACCGAAGCCGAAGCCGCCGAGCTGGAAAAAGCCGTCGATCTGCGCCGCGTGCAGATGGCCTACGGCCTGAACGCGCCGATCCCGAGCCTCGAACAAGGCCGCGCGCAGGAATACGGCGAGCGCGAACAGCTCGTGATCGATCGCGAAAAGCCGCGCAGCATCATCGGCACGCCTGAAAGCGTGGCGGAACGGCTGCGCACATTGCAGGACCGTTTTCACGCCGACGAACTCGTCGTGCTCACCGTCGCGGGCAGCTACAAGGCACGCCTGCGCTCCTACGAATTGCTCGCCGAGGCGTTCGAGTTATCCCGATAACGCGCCTCGATCCACACTGACTCAACCGCACACCCCATGAAAATCGACGTCAAAATCCTCAACGAACGCATGCGCGACCAACTGCCCCACTACGCGACGCCGGGCAGCGCGGGCCTCGATCTGCGCGCGTGCCTCGACGCGCCGGTCACGCTCGAACCGGGCGAAACCAAGCTGATCCCGACGGGTCTGGCGATTCACCTCGCCGATCCGGGCTACGCCGCGCTGATCCTGCCGCGTTCGGGTCTGGGCCACAAGCACGGCATCGTGCTGGGCAACCTGGTCGGTTTGATCGACTCGGACTACCAGGGCGAACTGATGATCTCCACCTGGAACCGTGGCCACACCACCTTCACGCTGAATCCGCTGGAGCGTCTGGCGCAACTCGTGATCGTGCCGGTCGTGCAGGCGCAGTTCAATGTCGTCGATGATTTCGAAGCCAGCCAGCGCGGCGAAGGCGGCTTCGGCAGCACGGGCAAGCACTGACTCCCCGCGCCGTTGCGACAACAAAAAAGCACGCTCTGGAGCGTGCTTTTTTGCTTTTAACGGGGGGGCGCCTAGCGGGCCACGCCAGACGTGGCGTCCGGTGTTTCACGTCGCCGATACCAGAGCGCGTAGATGATCGTCAGCACCACGAGGAACGCCACGCCATACGCCATCGTCATGCGGAATTCCGGCGTGAACGCCGTGCCCACCAGAATGCCGAGCATCAGCAACGCACCCAGCACGCTCGTGAACGGAAAGCCCCACATGCGGAATGTCAGCGGCTCGCCGCCTTGCTTCGCGCGGAAGAAAATCTGCGTCACGAAGATCATCAGCCACGTGAACATCGCGCCGAACATGGCGATCGACATCATCAGCGTGAACGCCGTTTGCGGCCAGAGCGCATTGAGCACGGCTGAAACCGCAATGCCGATGGTGGACAGCGACAGCGCAGCAGTCGGCACGCCCTGACGCGTGAGGCGCCCGAACACCGCCGGTGCGTAACCCGCGCGCGACAGGCTGAACATCATGCGCGTGGTGATGTAGAGCTGGCTGTTCATGGCCGAGAGCGCGGCCACCAGCACGATGAAGTTGATCGCGCCCGCGGCGTACGGCACGCCGGTTTCGGCCATCACCTTCACGAACGGGCTTTCGTTGCCGCCCGCCTGCGTCCACGGCACGATGGCCAGCATCAGCGCGAGCGTGAGCAGATAGAACAGCACCAGACGCACGACCGTGGCACGGAACGCGCGCGTGACGGCGCGCTGCGGGTCTTGCGCCTCGGCAGCGGCCACCGCGATGGTTTCCAGACCGAGATAGCTGAACAGCGACACGATCGTGCCCACCCACACGCCCCACCAGCCCTTGGGCAGCCAGCCGCCGTGCGAGGTGTAGTTGGCCACGCCCACACCCGAATCCGCCGGCGCATGCCAGACGAACCACGCGCCCAGCACGATAAAGGCCACGATCGCGGCGATCTTGAGGCTGGAGAACAGATATTCGATGGAGCCGTAGGCGCGCACGCTCATCGCGTTCACGACGATCAACGCCGCCGAGAAACCGACGATCCAGTACAGCCCCGGCACATGCGGAAACCAGAACTTCATGTACACGGCGATGGCCGATACCTCGGTGCCCACCGCCAGCACATACGCCGACCAGTAGGCATAGCGCACGAGAAAACCCGCCAGCGGCCCGATGTAGTGCTCGGCATACGCGCCGAACGAACCGGACGTCGGATGCGCCACCGTCATCTCGGCGAGCGCGCCCATCAGCAACAAGGCGATCAGCGCGCCGATCGCGTAGGAAATCAGCACGCCGGGCCCGGCGAAGCTGATCGCGAAACCGCTGCCAAGGAACAAGCCCGTGCCGACCGCACCGCCGATGGCGATCATCGTCATCTGACCGGCGGACAGCCCGCGGCGCAAACCGCGTTCGCGCTCGACGATCGAATCGAACGCACCCTTTTTATCTGAACTCACCTTCACCCTCTACGGCATGCGGCCATATCGCCGATAATGCGCGCACGTTCACCGTCAATCGACGAACTTGCGCGCACAAAACAAAACGGCGCGGACCGTGAAGTCCGCGCCGTTCCGGCTGGCCTGAAGCGGAAACCGCTTATTCTACTTCGACCGCCTCCGGCGGACGCGTGGCCGGTTGCTCGTCGAACGTGAGCAGCACCTTGTCGTCCGCATCCACATCCACGGTCACGCGGCCACCGGTCATGAGCTTGCCGAACAGCAGTTCGTCGGCGAGCGCACGGCGGATCGTGTCCTGGATCAGGCGTTGCATCGGTCGCGCGCCCATGAGCGGGTCGAAACCGTGCTTGGCCAGATGCGCGCGCAGTGCGTCGGTGAAGAGCGCGTCGACCTTCTTCTCGTGCAGCTGATCTTCCAGTTGCATGAGGAACTTGTCGACCACGCGCATGATGATTTCCTCATCGAGCGCACGGAAGCTGATCGTCGCATCCAGACGGTTACGGAACTCCGGCGTGAACAGGCGCTTGATATCGGCCATTTCGTCGCCTTGTTCGCGGCGCGTCGTGAAACCGATAGTCGACTTGTTCATCGTGTCGGCGCCCGCATTCGTCGTCATGATGATGATGACGTTGCGGAAATCCGCCTTGCGGCCGTTGTTGTCCGTCAGCGTGCCGTGGTCCATCACCTGCAGCAGCACGTTGAAGATGTCCGGGTGCGCCTTCTCGATTTCGTCGAGCAGCAGCACGCAATGCGGCTTCTTCGTGACGGCTTCAGTCAGCAGACCGCCCTGGTCGAAACCGACGTAGCCCGGCGGCGCGCCAATCAGACGGCTCACCGCATGACGCTCCATGTACTCGGACATGTCGAAGCGGATCAGCTCGATACCGAGCGTGAACGCGAGCTGGCGCGCCACTTCGGTCTTGCCGACACCCGTCGGACCCGAGAACAGGAACGAGCCGATCGGCTTGTCCGTCTTGCCCAGACCCGCGCGCGCCATCTTGATCGAAGCCGACAGCGCGTCGATGGCCGGATCCTGGCCAAACACCACGGCCTTCAGATCGCGGTCGAGCGTCTGCAGCTTGCTGCGATCGTCCTGCGACACGCTTTGCGCCGGCACGCGCGCGATCTTCGAGATGATCTCTTCGATCTCGCTCTTGCCGATGGTCTTCTTCTGCTTCGACTTCGGCAGGATGCGTTGCGCCGCGCCCGCTTCGTCGATCACGTCGATCGCCTTGTCGGGCAAGTGCCGATCCGTGATGAAGCGTGCCGACAACTCAGCCGCCGCGTTGAGCGCACCCGACGAATACTTCACGCCGTGGTGCTCTTCGAAGCGCGACTTCAGCCCGCGCAGGATCGCCACGGTCTGCTCGACCGTCGGCTCGATCACGTCGACCTTCTGGAAGCGCCGCGACAGCGCCGCGTCCTTCTCGAAGATGCCGCGATATTCCGTGAACGTGGTCGCGCCAATGCACTTGAGCGTGCCCGACGAAAGCGCCGGCTTGAGCAGGTTCGATGCGTCGAGCGTACCGCCCGATGCCGCGCCCGCGCCAATCAGCGTATGAATTTCGTCGATGAACAGGATCGCGTGCGGACGCTCCTTGAGCTCCTTGAGCACCGTCTTCAGACGTTGCTCGAAGTCGCCACGGTATTTCGTGCCGGCCAGCAGCGCGCCCATATCGAGCGAGTAGACCTGGGCATCGGCAAGGATGTCCGGCACTTCGCCGCGCGTGATGCGCCAGGCGAGGCCTTCCGCGATAGCGGTCTTGCCTACGCCGGCTTCGCCCACGAGCAGCGGATTGTTCTTGCGGCGGCGGCAGAGTACCTGCACGACGCGCTCGACTTCCGACTCGCGGCCGATCAGCGGATCGATACGGCCGTCCTTCGCCATCTGGTTCAGGTTCTGCGTGAACTGGGCGAGCGGGGTTTCCTTCTGACCTGCGGCGTCTTCGGCTTCCGCGCTGGCGTCGCTCGACTTGGCGGCTTCGCCGCTGCCGGTCTTCGCGATGCCATGCGAAATGAAGTTCACCACATCCAGACGCGTGACGCCCTGCTGTTGCAGGTAGTACACCGCGTGCGAGTCCTTCTCGCCGAAGATCGCCACGAGCACGTTCGCGCCGGTCACTTCCTTCTTGCCGTTGGAAGTGGACTGAACGTGCATGATGGCGCGCTGGATCACGCGCTGGAACCCGAGTGTCGGCTGCGTATCGACATCATCCGTGCCGGGCACGGTAGGGGTGTTGTCGTGAATGAAGTTGCGCAGGTTCTGTCGCAGGTCTTCGATATTCGCGGCGCACGCTCGCAGCACTTCCGCTGCTGTTGGGTTGTCCAACAGCGCCAGCAAAAGGTGCTCGACCGTGATGAACTCATGCCGCGCCTGACGTGCTTCCATGAACGCCATGTGCAGGCTGACTTCCAGTTCCTGGGCAATCATGCTTCCTCCATCACACACTGCAGCGGATGCCCGGCCTGCCGTGCGTGGGTAACGACTTGCTCAACTTTGGTCGACGCGATGTCCCGCGTATAGACCCCACAAACACCCCTGCCCTCGCGATGGACCTTCAACATGATCTGCGTTGCGGTCTCGCGGTCTTTATTAAAGTATTCCTGCACGACCATCACGACGAATTCCATCGGCGTGTAGTCGTCGTTCATCAGCACGACCTTGTACATGGAGGGCGGTTTGACCTTTTGCTCCTGCCGCTCCAGTACGGTTGAATCCTGCTTGTCCGGGATAATCGCCATACACCCATTCTAAACAACTCGGACAGGCCCGCAATCCTGCCGAAACCCGACCGGCCGTCCGGTGACGCTGGCTCCGGCGCCCTCATCACTGCGAGCAATCCCTGCGCCTTCCCGTTCCGGGCTCGATCAACTTCGCCCAGATCAGTGTCTCGCATGGGCGCCCGGCTGCGGGGCCGGTTCGAATCTTCCTGCCAGCAGCTTTCGGGCCACCGTCGAATCGAGTATCGCACAACCTGCGCGCTCACGTGGGCAGCGCTTACGGGCCTATCGTCGACGCTTTGTCGGCCTGCGCACGCATGCAAACAGATTTCGTGCCACGTGTGCGCCCTGCCTCGCCGCCGTTGCCCTCGCTGCCTTCGCAACCGCGTGTTCCCCATGTGAGTCGATTATGCGACTTTTCAAGATGCGTGGTTCAACGCCATCGTGCGGGTAGGGACAAAAAACGAACCGGATGCGTGCTGAGGCAACGTGTTGCGCGCCGCAGCAGCAATGGCCGCTAGAAAAGCCGGAAAAACCCTGGAAATGCGATCTTTACAACGCGTCCGAGCACGTCTCAAAATATTCTTGACACCAGAATAAAGAGCCTCAACAATCAAGCTGGCACTTTTTTCAACCGCCTTTAATTTCGAAAAAATGCCGTTGGTGAGCTTGTGAGGAGGGGGCGATCGCATTTCGCGATCGTTTAGCTTTTCGAACTGCTCGTGGTAGTGACATGAGTTACAGGGGAAGTTGGTATGGCAACCGGTACGGTCAAGTGGTTCAACGACGCGAAGGGTTTCGGGTTCATCACGCCGGATGAAGGCGGCGAGGACCTGTTCGCTCACTTTTCGGCTATTCAAATGAATGGCTTCAAGACCCTCAAAGAAGGTCAGAAGGTGAGCTTCGAGGTCGTGCAAGGCCCGAAGGGTAAACAGGCATCGAACATTCAGTCTGCAGCCTGATCTGTTCGATATCTGTACCTTGGAAACCCGGCTTCGGCCGGGTTTCTTTTTTGGGCAAACGCTTTTGTTAATGTGGAGTCCGTCGGATTTTTTTGACTGTGATATTCCACACTACGCATTTTGAATAAAACACCTGGCGCAACTCACAATTTTTCACATTGATTTCACTCGCGCGTGTTAATGAGGCATTAGATACGCGCATGAATCGATATGAATCGATGTAATTACGCCGTGCCTCATATCACGCGCAGCGTCCCCATCATGCCGAGGTCCTCGTGTTCGAGGATGTGGCAATGAAACATGCGATCACCCGCCTCGTGCTGAACGGTCGCCAGATGCACACTTTCGCCGGGTTTCACGTTGACCGTGTCGCGCCACGCAAGCAGCGTTTCCTCGATGCGCTGGCCACCCGACTCGCGCGCAAGCACCTGAAACTGCGTGCCGTGCAGATGGAAGGGATGATCCATGTCCGTCTGGTTCGCAATCGTCCAGGTTTCGACTTCATTGCGACGGCTCGTGAGCGTGACGCGCGCGGGATCGTATGACTCGCCATTGATCATGAAATGCATGCCTTGGGGCATGCTGCGTTTCGATGCACCCGGCTGGTGCATCGCGTGCATATCCATTTCCTCGCTGAACACCACGGATTTTTTGACGTCCGACGGCACGAGCCGCTCGATCGGGAGCAGTTGCGCCGGTAACGCCTTGCTCGCTTCCTGTGGCGCGAATTTCACCTGGGCGAGCGTGGCCATGGGCGTGGGCGGCAGGCTGCCGTGTGTCATCGCCATTTTGCGGCGGTCGTATTGCGCCGCGAGCAGGCGTGCGGCCGATGCGCCCTGCCCCGCGCGCACGATCAGCTCGGCACGCTCGCCGGGCGCCAGCAGCAGCGAGCTCACGCCTTCGCGCGGCGCGCCCAGCAAGCCGCCATCGGTGCCGACCTGCGCGAAGGCGCGGCCATCGTCGAATGCCAGCAGCAGATAGCGCGCGTTGCAGCCGTTCCAGACGCGCCAGCGCTCGTCGCGCACGACTTCGATGTGCGGTTCGCGCGCGCCGTTTGCGAGCACGAACTGACCTTCGCGGCCGTTCATCCAGTCCATCATGCTGTTGGCCGGGATCGTGCCGTCGGCGGCCAGCTTCAGGTCGGAGACGAACAGATGACGCTCGGGCCAGGCCGCGAGCGGATCGTCGGCGGCGCGCACGACGATCGGCCCCGCCAGCCCGCGAAACACCTGCTCGGCCGACAGCATGTGCGGATGCGGGTGATACCAGTACGTGCCCGCGCTGCCCTTCGGCAAGGTGAAGCGATAGGTGTGCTCCGCGCCGGGTTCGATCGGCTTCGACGGATTGCCATCCTGATCGGGCGGCACGGGCAGGCCGTGCCAGTGAATCGTCGAGGGTTGGGCGAGACGGTTGACGAAGCGGATCTCCACGCGATCGCCTTCGCGCACGTCGATCAGCGGGCCGATCACAGGGCCGCGATGATCGGACGATTGCGCGCCGTCGTACTGCCAGAAGGTGGTGGGCGCAACGCCTGGGAGCAAGGCGTGGGGCGCGGGCTGCGCGATCAGCGTCGCGCGGAAGACGCCGGCTTCGCGGCTGTCGTTCGCCAGCGTGCGCAAGGCGGCCAGCGGCGCGCCTGCGGGCAAGGCGTCAGCGGCGGCTAGCGGCGCGGGCGCGTGGGGCATTTCGGCCGACGTGCCCGACATACCGGCCATGCCGCCCATGTTGCCCATGTTGCCCATGCCCGGCATGGCCTCGCCCGCCACGGACGCGCGCGCGAACAGCGTCGCCGTTGCGGCGCCCAGCACGCCGGACAAAAATTCTCTGCGTTTCATCGATGAATTCCTCAAATACGTCTACCGGCGCGGCGTGCAGCTTTGGCACGCGGCGCTGGCGTATATCGCTTTCGCACGCGATTCATGCTGGTGCGTGATGGTGCGCAATGGCGTGATGGCGTGCGAAGTCTCGTCGAACGATGGATGGCCTGAAGCCTGCGTTCAGACGATCGGAGGAGGCAAAGGAGGCGCGTGCGTAATGCCGGCGCGCAAGGCGGCAACCGGCACGGATGGCGCGTCGTGCGCGCGCGTGTAGTGATCGACGTGCGACGCCAGCGGCGGCGCGCCGCAATGGCTGCCGCAGCCCTGGCTGCAACAACCCGCATGGTGGCGGCAATCGGAGGTATCGGGACGATTGGAGTAATCGAGGCGATCGAGGCTATGAGCGACGCCGTGGTCGATCTGCGCCGTCATGGGCATCGCGTGCGTGCCATGTGTCATCTGCTCGCACGCGTTCGCACCGCGCATGCCGAGCAGCGCAAACACGCAAACGAGAAGAAGGCGACACAGAACCGTCATGAAAGAGAAACGACGTGCGATGGATGGTTGCCATGATAGCGCAGACAAAGTGCCCAAACATGGCGCGACCATCCTGCCAACCGGCATCGTTTAGCGGAGAGTTGGTTCGCGATTCTATGTTCGCGATTCAAGGGCCGTCCATTTAGTTTGACATCCGAATCAAACTTCCTGCTGCGCACCAGGGCTCCCGCTATCGCCGCGAAACTAGACGCGTTTCGTGGCTTCAGCGAGCCAGTCTTCCCGACCATAGCGATACTCGGGCCATTCCTGCTCGATCGTGGTCTCGCGCTTCACAAGCCGTCTCGCAAGTGCCGCCAGCGACTCAATGCCCTCTGTCGAACGCACTTCGAGAGGAGCCGTCAGGCTCACGAGCATCGCGTGGTAGCACCAGCCAATCTTCATGGAAGGCCGAATTTCCAGATCGATCCCGCTGCGCATCAGTTCGTCCTGACGGGCTTCGAATGCTGAGTAATAGTCTTCCCACGGTTGCGAAAGCGGCCCAAAAGCAATGGTCGCGACTTTCTTGCGCGAGCGCCCCAACTTCCGATAGGTTTTCTCGCCGTCTGCACCCCGGGGCGGCCAGTCCTCAGGCGAGGCAACTTCTGACAGCACCTGCTGCTCGATCGCATCCTCGTACGCACAGCGCGGATGAACCCAGTTCACGATCACGCGTCTGCCGCCCAGGATGAAGCCAACATCGTCCCACCAGGACAGTTTTTCCTGATTTTCTTCGGGGTACAGGTGAGGAATGAACAGGCCATTCTCAAGTCGCCATTGATGTCGGCGATGATATTCGCGCGTGCCGCGGCGCAGGCTTTCGAGGTATTGATGTTTCATCGGGATCGGAGCGCAAAAGAAAAACCCCGGCGTCACGCGTGCTCACCGGGGTCTGGCAGTGTGTGCTGAAGCTAAATCGAAGCCAACTCACATATTATCGATCATCACCTGACCAAACGCCGAGCACGACACCTGCGTCGCGCCTTCCATCAGCCGCGCGAAGTCATACGTCACGCGCTTCTGTTGAATCGACTTTTCCATCGAAGCGATGATCAGATCCGCGGCCTCGGTCCAGCCGAGGTGACGCAGCATCATCTCCGCCGAGAGAATCTCCGAGCCCGGATTCACATAGTCCTTGCCCGCGTACTTCGGCGCCGTGCCGTGCGTCGCTTCGAACATCGCCACCGAATCCGACAGATTCGCGCCCGGCGCAATGCCGATGCCGCCCACCTGCGCCGCCAGCGCATCCGAGATGTAATCGCCGTTCAGATTCAGCGTGGCGATCACGTCGTATTCGGCCGGGCGCAACAGGATCTGCTGCAGGAAGGCGTCGGCGATCACGTCCTTGATGACGATATCGGCGCCCGTCTTCGGGTTCTTGATCTTCATCCACGGGCCGTCGTCGATCAGTTCCGCCGCGAATTCCTTCTGCGCGAGCGCATAACCGTAGTCGCGGAACGCGCCTTCGGTGAACTTCATGATGTTGCCCTTGTGCACCAGCGTCACCGAGCGGCGTTCGTTGTCGATCGCGTACTGGATCGCCTTGCGCACGAGACGCTCGGTGCCTTCGCGCGACACCGGCTTCACGCCCACGCCCGAGCTTTCCGGGAAGCGGATCTTCGCAATGCCCATTTCGTCGCGCAGGAACGCGATCAGTTTCTTCGCGCCTTCCGAATCCGCCGGCCATTCGATGCCCGCATAGATGTCTTCCGAGTTCTCGCGGAAGATCACCATGTTGACCTTCTCCGGCGCACGCACCGGCGAAGGCACGCCCTTGAAGTACTGCACCGGACGCAGGCACACGTAGAGGTCGAGCTGCTGGCGCAGCGTCACGTTCAGCGAGCGGATGCCGCCGCCGACCGGCGTCGTCAGCGGGCCCTTGATCGACACGACGTAATCCTTCACGACGTCGAGCGTTTCATCGGGCAGCCACACATCCGGGCCGTATACGCGCGTGGCCTTCTCGCCCGCGTAGATCTCCATCCAGTGAATCTTGCGCTTGCCGCCGTAGGCTTTCTCGACGGCTGCGTTGACCACCTTGAGCATGACCGGCGTGATATCGACGCCGGTGCCGTCGCCTTCGATATACGGAATGATCGGCTGGTCGGAGACATTGAGCGAGAAATCCGGATTGACGGTGATCTTCTCACCGCCCGCCGGGACCTTGATGTGCTGATACGGCATGATCAACTCCAGAAGGGGGATCGTCTGTGGAGCGCGAACGGATCGCTATGCGTTAATTTTGCGTGCAGCCTTCGGGCAGCGCGCGGCACACAATCTGCTGCGCGGCGCCCGGTCTGGCCGTTATTCTAGCCCACGCCCCGAACGCCCGTGCCGATGCCCTCAAGCCGCCCGCATCGGCCGATGATGTCTCATGTCTTATATAAGACTCATGACAGGCGGATCGGCGAGATGCTTTAAGATCGCGTCGCTACCCTATTCCTGATTTGCCTTTTGTTTCTTTTGCCATGCGCTTGATCGCCCTCAATAAACCGTTCGGCACGATCTGCCAGTTTTCGCCGCACGAGACCCGTCAGTCGCTGGCCGACTGGGTCAAGACGCCGAACGTCTATCCCGCTGGCCGTCTCGATGCCGACAGCGAAGGCCTGCTGCTGCTCACCGACGATGGCGGCCTGCAATCGCGCATCGCCGAACCGAAGCGCAAGCTCGTCAAGCGCTACTGGGCGCAGGTCGAAGGCGCGCCCGGCGACGACGCGCTGGCCGCGCTCGAACGCGGCGTCGATGTCGGCGACTATGTGACACAGCCGTGTCGGGCACGAAAAATTTCCGATGCCGATGCGGCGCTGCTCTGGACGCGCACGCCGCCGATCCGCTTTCGCGCCGCGATTCCCACCACCTGGATCGAACTCTCCATCAGCGAGGGCAAAAATCGCCAGGTGCGGCGCATGACGGCGGCCGTTGGCTTTCCGACGCTGCGTCTCGTGCGTGTTGCGATCGGCTCGCTCGATATTTTTTCGCTGGGTCTTGCGCCCGGCGAGAGCGTCGATGTGCCCACCGATGCGCCGTGGAAACCCGCCCCGCATGCGCCACGCACGCACAAGTAACTGTTGCACAAGCACTTTTCCTGTTTTTGGCCTGTAAATGCAGGCTAAAACCCTGCGCCTTTCAGTTGCCGCGCATCGTCAAAAAAACGCGAAGCAAATGAAAACTTCGCGTCAACCGACTGTGCGGACCATGCGTTAAACCACGCAGATGCCGCCGAAGCTATCCGGCATTCAGCCTTCAGGGTCCTCGCAGCAATGCACGGTCCCGACCGCTGGCAGACACGAATTGCAAGTTCGCACGAATTTGTCGATCCGACTGTCAACCGAAAGGTGGATGGCACGTTTACCGACCTGATCCAATAACCGGGTCACTTGGTTAATTAACTCAAGCTGAGGATTCACAAAATGAACAAACTGATCGCTGCTCTGGTCGCTGGCCTCTTCGCATCGGCTGCATTCGCACAAGCTTCGGCTCCGGAAGCTGCTTCGGCTGCTCCGGCAGCTGCTGCTTCGTCGGCACACAAGGCTTCGCACAAGAAGTCGCACAAGAAGTCGCACAAGAAGGCAGCAGCTAAGGCTGAAGCAGCTTCGGCAGCTTCGGAGTAAGCTTGTTGTAAGACGTTTCGAAGAACTGCGCTCAGCGCCGATCTTCGCTTCGTTCGAAAGGCAGAGTGTCGCAAGGCGCTCTGCCTTTTTGTTTATGTCGTCTCGACATATCGCTGTTAAAAGCTGTGCGCATGCACGCTGCAACATCGCGACGCGTCGTCATGCTGCTGCGAGTTTTGACCCGCGCCGACCGACTCGCGTAACATGCGCGGACTAATCCCTACCCAGGAGCTTTCTCGTGCGATTTTCCCTGCGCCCGTTTATCGCGCGTTGCGCGCTCGCCGCTGCGTTTGCCGCCGTCTCGACCTTCACGCTGTCGACGGCGCTGATCAGCACGCCGGCGCATGCCCAGCAGATGCCGCCCGGCGCGAAGCAGCCCGGCGATTTTCCGCGTCTGAAGCTCACGGCCGGCATGTTCGTGATCGACGCCGCCGTGGCCGCGAACGATCAGGACCGCGAGCAAGGTCTCATGTATCGCACGCAGCTCGCGCCTAACGAAGGCATGCTGTTCGTGTTCGGCGAAAACGCCGTGCACTGCTTCTGGATGAAGAACACGCTGATCCCGCTGTCGATCGCCTTCATGCGCGCCGACGGCACGATCACCGACATCGACGAGATGCAGGCCGAAACCACCAACAACCACTGCCCGCGCAACAACGGCGTGTATGCGCTGGAGATGAGCAAGGGCTTCTTCACGTCGAAGGGCATCAAGCCCGGCATGAAGATCGAAGGCCTGCCGCCGATGCAGTAAGCGCGGCATCCGGCGTCGCCGCACGCGCGCCCTCCGCCTGCCTCGAAAAACCGGCCCCGCTGCGCGCGGCGCCGGTTTTTTTACGTCCGCGCGCCGGCTGGCAAGGCCCGCCGGGCCGCTGCGGCACCGTTACCAGCAAAAGCCACGCGCAAGCGCTATCCTAGTAATCCGCCGCGCGGCACCGGCTTGCCCGATTCCATCCGGGCAAGCCGTCCGCGCGGGCCGCCGGACCGCGCGCAGGCCGCGCCGCGCGCCGCCCGGCACTTTCCATGGCGCGTCTTTCCAAGGAGATCACCGTGCCTCGCAAGACTCCCATCGAGCGCTATCGCAATATCGGCATTAGCGCCCACATCGATGCCGGCAAAACCACCACGACCGAACGCATCCTTTTCTATACCGGTGTGAATCACAAGCTCGGCGAGGTTCACGACGGCGCGGCGACCATGGACTGGATGGAGCAGGAGCAGGAACGCGGCATCACGATCACGTCGGCCGCGACGACTGCGTTCTGGAAAGGCATGGCCGGCAATTATCCCGAACACCGCATCAACATCATCGACACCCCGGGGCACGTGGACTTCACGATCGAAGTCGAGCGTTCCATGCGCGTGCTCGACGGTGCGTGCATGGTGTACGACTCGGTGGGCGGCGTGCAGCCGCAGTCGGAAACCGTGTGGCGCCAGGCGAACAAGTACAAGGTGCCGCGCATTGCGTTCGTCAACAAGATGGACCGCGTGGGCGCGGACTTTTTCCGCGTGCAGCGGCAGATCGGCGAGCGTCTGAAAGGCGTGGCGGTGCCGATCCAGATTCCCGTGGGCGCGGAAGATCACTTCCAGGGCGTGGTCGATCTCGTGAAGATGAAGGCGATCGTCTGGGACGACGAAAGCCAGGGCGTGAAGTTCGAGTACGAAGAGATTCCGGCGAATCTCGTCGCGACGGCAAAGGAGTGGCACGACAAGATGGTCGAAGCCGCCGCCGAAGCCGATGAAGCGCTGCTCGAAAAGTATCTCGAAGATCACGAAAGCCTGACCGAAGACGAGATCAAGGCCGCGCTGCGCAAGCGCACCATCGCCGGCGAAATCGTGCCGATGCTGTGCGGCAGCGCGTTCAAGAACAAGGGCGTACAGGCGATGCTCGATGCCGTGATCGACTATCTGCCCTCGCCGGTCGATGTGCCCGCCATTCTGGGCCACGACCTGCACGACAAGGAAATCGAGCGTCATCCGAACGATGAAGAGCCGTTCTCCGCGCTCGCCTTCAAGATCATGACCGACCCGTTCGTCGGCCAGCTGATCTTCTTCCGCGTCTATTCGGGCGTGGTGGAATCGGGCGACACGGTGCTCAATGCGATCAAGGAAAAGCGCGAGCGTCTGGGCCGCATCCTGCAGATGCACGCGAACGAGCGCAAGGAAATCAAGGAAGTGCGCGCGGGCGACATCGCCGCTGCCGTGGGCCTGAAGGAAGCCACGACGGGCGACACGCTGTGCGATCCCGCCAACCCGATCGTGCTCGAACGCATGATCTTCCCGGAACCGGTGATCTCGCAGGCCGTCGAGCCCAAGACCAAGGCCGACCAGGAAAAGATGGGCATCGCGCTCAATCGTCTTGCGCAGGAAGATCCGTCGTTCCGCGTGCAGACCGATGAAGAGTCCGGCCAGACCATCATTTCCGGCATGGGCGAGCTGCACCTGGAAATTCTGGTCGATCGCATGAAGCGCGAGTTCGGCGTGGAAGCGACCGTCGGCAAGCCGCAGGTCGCGTATCGCGAGACCGTGAAGAACAAGGTCGAGGATGTCGAAGGCAAGTTCGTCAAGCAGTCGGGCGGGCGCGGCCAGTACGGTCACGCGGTCATCACGCTCGAACCGCAGGCGCCGGGCAAGGGCTACGAATTCGTCGATGCGATCAAGGGCGGCGTGATTCCGCGCGAATTCATTCCGGCTGTCGACAAGGGCATCCAGGAGACGCTGAAGGCTGGCGTGCTCGCGGGTTATCCGGTCGTCGATACGAAGGTGACGCTCACGTTCGGTTCGTACCACGACGTGGACTCGAACGAAAACGCTTTCCGCATGGCCGGTTCGATGGCCTTCAAGGAAGCGATGCGCAAGGCCAAGCCGATTCTGCTCGAACCGATGATGGCCGTGGAAGTGGAAACGCCCGAGGATTTCATGGGCAACGTGATGGGCGATCTGTCGAGCCGTCGCGGCATCGTGCAGGGCATGGAAGACATTGCGGGCGGCGGCGGCAAGATCGTGCGCGCCGAAGTGCCGCTCTCGGAAATGTTCGGCTATTCCACTTCGCTGCGCTCGCTCACGCAAGGGCGCGCCACGTACACGATGGAGTTCAAGCACTACTCGGAAACGCCGCAGAACGTGGCCGAAGCCGTCATCAACGCGAAGAAGTCGTAACGCGCCTGAGGTCTCACACGAAAGCCCGTCCCCTGCTGGACGGGCTTTTTTTTCGCGCGCGCGGCGAAATTTTGACCATGACACAATGCAGCGACAACGCTGCGCGCGGCTCGCACGACGCAAGCCACCGCAAGGAGACACGACGATGAGTCACGACCACGAACATCATCACGACGATCACGACGAAAGCGCGCCGGTCGACTGGCGCGAGAACGGCGTCAAGGTGATCCGCGGCGATCAACTCGACAGCAACACCGCGCAGACGCCCGGCATGAATCGCGCCGCCGCCATCAACGCCGCGCGCGTGGGTGCACAGAAGATCTGGGCCGGCACCGTGACGATTCATCCGAACGCGAAGACCGGCGCGCATCATCACGGCGCACTGGAAAGCGTGATCTACGTGGTGCGCGGCCACGCGCGCATGCGCTGGGGCGAGCATCTGGAGTTCACCGCCGAAGCCGGTCCCGGCGACTTCATCTTCGTGCCGCCTTATGTGCCGCACCAGGAGATCAACGCGAGCACCGACGATCCGCTCGAATGCGTGCTCGTGCGCAGCGACAACGAGGCGGTCGTCGTGAATCTGAACATCGACGCCGTCGAAGCCCCCGAAACCGTCTACTGGGTCGATCCGATCCATCGCCACCCGCACGATCATTGAACGCATGACACAGCCCGCCCAGCGCCTGCTCACCCGCCTGATTCCGCTTTACGCCGTGCTGATCGCCGCGAACCTCGGCGCCTGGGCATGGGCGCTGATCGCCTTTCGCCACTATCCGCTGCTGCTCGGCACTGCGCTGCTCGCCTATGGCTTCGGCCTGCGCCACGCCGTCGACGCCGATCACATCGCCGCCATCGACGCCGTCACGCGCAAGCTCATGCAGCGCGGCCAGCAGCCGCTGGGCGTGGGCCTCGCGTTTTCGCTCGGGCATTCGAGCATCGTGATTGCGGCGACCATCGGCATCGCGTTGTCGGCGCTGACCTTGCACGGGCGCTTCGAGCAGTTTCACGAGATCGGCTCGACTATCGGCACGCTGGTGTCTTCAGGCTTTCTGCTGGTGCTCGCGGGCGTGAATCTCGTGATTCTGCGCGACGTGTGGCGGCGTTACCGGCAAGCCGGGCGCACGCCGAATAGCGATGAAAGCGCCGCGCTCGCGGCACAGGACATCGCGCCCGCCGGCCTGTTTTCGCGCGCGCTGCGTCCGCTTTTCAAGCTCGTGACGAAAAGCTGGCACATGTATCCGGTGGGCGTGCTGTTCGGTCTGGGCTTCGATACGGCCACCGAAATCGGCCTGCTCGCCATCGCCGCCGCCGAGGCCGGCAAGGGCCTGCCGATGTACTCGATCCTCGTGTTCCCCGCGCTCTTCACGGCCGGCATGACGCTCGTCGATTCCACCGACAACGTGCTGATGGTGCACGCCTACGGCTGGGCCATGGACGACCCCAGACGCAAGCTCTACTACAACGCGAGCATCACCTTTGTGTCCGCGCTGGTGGCGATCGTGATCGGCGGCGTGGAAGCGATCGGTCTGATCGGCGACAAGCTCGGCGCGAGCGGCGGCGTGTGGACGCTCGCATCAAGCCTCAACGACCGCTTCGGCGAACTGGGCTATGGCATCGTCGCGCTCTTTATCGCCTGCTGGATCGGCTCGGTGCTGTTCCATCGCTGGCGTCGGCCTGCCGCCGCCTCGGGCGCGCTCTGACGCCTCCCGCGCGATAGCGGAGGTTCGCGCCGCTGCTACAGCTGTTCCGGCGAAAGCGCGGCCATGCGCCGCGCGCGAGCGCAACCCCGCAGAACCCTGGCCTCGTGCCGATCCCGGAAAACGCGTAAACTGGCCTGCCAACCATGGCGATCGCCGGATCGTCGCCAGCTTCATTCGTCGTCAGCCGCACCGCATGCCGCCGTCGTGACCGCTTCCCCCGCTTCCCCGCGGCCACGCCCATCCACGGAACCGCACGGAAATACGCGCCGATGAAACGTCCGCAGTCCAACGTCTCCCCCGATCTCGAATCCTGGCGCGCCAGCGCCGGGGATTATGGCAATCACGCCCTCGACGAATTGCTCGCCGGCCGCCTCACACGGCGCGAACTGCTGCGCTACGCGGGCGTGCTCGGGCTGTCGAGCCTCGCGTTCGCGGGCGGCGGCCTGCTCGCGCCACGCACCGCGCGCGCCCAGAGCGCAGGCAAGCCCGGCAACCAGACCATCCGCGTGGCGCATCTGATGCCCGCGGGCGCCGTCGACCCGCTCACCGTCACCGATGCGGGCGCGCTGTGTCTGCTGAACCAGACCGGCGAATTCCTCGTCAACGACGACGCCGACGGCCATCTGCAACCGGCGCTCGCGCTCTCCTGGCAACCGAACGCCAAGGCCGATGTCTGGACCTTCAAGCTGCGCCCCGGCGTGAAATTCCACGACGGCCAGCCGTTCGGCGCGAAGGACGTGGTGGCCACCTTCGACCGTCTCGCCGATCCGGCCAGCGGCTCGGCGGCGCTTTCGGTGCTCAAGGGCGTGCTCTCGAAAGGCGGCACGAAGCTCGTCGACGAACACACCGTCGCGTTTCATCTGGACGCGCCCAACGGCAACTTCCCCTACTACGTTTCTTCGGACAACTACAACGCCGTGCTGCTGCCTGCCAATTACGCGGGCAACTACGAGAAAAGCTTTATCGGCACCGGGCCGTTCAAGCTCGAAAAATACGAGGCGCGGCGCGGCGCGAGCTTCGTGCGCCACGACGGCTACTGGGGCGACAAGGCGCTGCCCGAGCGCGTGCAGTTCGCCTTCTACGCCGACGAGCAGGCGCAGATTCTCGCGCTGCAAGGCCGTCAAGCCGATGTGATGGGCACCTTCACCGTGCAGGGCGGCATCGGCATTCTCAACAACCCGGATTTCAAGGTGATCGGCGTGCGTTCGAGCGCGCATCGCCAGATCCACATGCGCAACGACGTCGCGCAGTTCAAGGACAAGCGCGTGCGTCAGGCGCTGGCGCTCGCGCTCGATCGCGACGTGATGGTACGCGGGCTCTTCAAGGGCCGCGCCGTGGTGGGCAACGACAGCCCATTCGCGCCGATCTTCCCCTCGACGGCCACGAGCGTGCCGCAACGCAAGGTCGATCTCGCGAAGGCACGCCAGTTGCTCGCGCAGGCGGGCGTGGGCAATGGTTTCGACGTCACCCTCACGACCGAGAAGTACATGGAGATTCCCGATCTGGCCGTGGTCGTGCAAAACGCGGCCAAGGCGATTGGCGTGCGTATCGCGCTGAAAGTCGAAAGCCAGTCGCAGTATTACGGCGCGGGCACCTACGGCAAATCGGACTGGCTCGACGCGCCGCTCGGCATCACCGACTACGGCCATCGCGGCGTGCCGAACGTGTTCCTCAACGCGCCGCTGACGAGCGGCGGCACGTGGAACGCGGCGCATTTTCGCAATCCGCAGTACGACAAGCTGGTCGCGCAATTCGTCGCGACGCTCGACGTGGCCGCGCAAAAGCAGGTGTCCGCGCAGATCCAGACGCTGCTGCTCGACGAAACGCCGATGATCATTCCGTACTTCTACGACCAGTTGATCGCGCAACGCACCACGCTGTCGGGCGTGCATTTCACCGCGCTCGCGCAGTTGTATTTCGATCGCGCCACGCTTTCGGGCTGAGTCGTCGCGACGTCATGGGCGCATTTCGCCGTGCGCCCGCATTGGACCCTGCAGCTTTTGCCACACTCATGGCTACACCGCTGACGAAACCGCCCGGCCTGTCTCGACGCCTCACGCCGGGCGGCGGCGCGACGCGCTTTCTCGCCCAGCGCGCCGCGTGGGCGCTCTTCACGCTCTGGCTGCTTTCCGTGCTGGTGTTCGCGGGCGGCCAGTTGTTGCCGGGCGATATCGGCCGCGCCGTGCTCGGCCCGCTCGCCGATGCCCGCGCCGTCGCCGCGCTCAATCATCAACTGGGCGCGGACCGCCCGCTGCTCGACCAATACTTCGCGTGGATCGGCCATGCGCTGCGCGGCGACTTCGGCAGTTCGTGGACCTTCCGCCAGCCGGTCGCGCCGATGGTGGGCGACGCGCTGCTGCAATCGGCGAAACTCGGCTTTTTCGCGTTTATCGTGGTGGTGCCGCTGGGCATCGGCGGCGGCGTGCTGGCCGCGCTGTACGGCGGACGCTGGCTCGACCGCCTCATCAGCACGCTCGGCCTGTGCGCGAGCGCGGTGCCGGAATTCGTCTCGTCGATTGCGCTGATTCTCGTGTTCGGCGTGTGGCTGCGCTGGCTGCCGATCGAGGCCGTCGCGCCGCCGGATGCAGGCGTATTCGAAACGCTGCGCCATCTCGTGTTGCCGGTGCTGCCGCTCGTGCTGGTGTTCTTCGGCTATCTCGCGCGGATCGCGCGCGCGGGCATGCTCGACGCGCTCGACGCCGACTACACGCGCACCGCGATCCTCAAGGGCCTGCCGCGTCATACCGTGATCGTGCGCCACGTGCTGCGCAACGCGCTGCTGCCGAGCGTGACGGTCGCGGCCACGCAGCTTGGCTATCTGATCGGCGGACTGGTGGTGGTGGAGTCGCTTTTCCGCTATCCGGGCATTGGCTCGCTGATCTACAACGCGGCCAAAGCGAAGGATTTTCCGCTGCTCGAAGCGGGCGTGCTCACGGTCGGGCTCGTCTATACGCTCGCGAATCTGGGCGCGGATCTGCTGCACGCGCTGTTCGATCCGCGCCTGCGCAACCCTGCCAGCCGATGAAACCCGCATGAACGATACGGTATCCGCATCAATCGACGATTCACGCGCATCGGCGAGATTCACGGCCACGCTGCGCCTGCTGCTGCGCTCGCCCGCCTTCGTGCTGGGCGCGCTGATCCTGCTCGCGTGGATCGTCTGTGCGATTGCAGGCGTGTGGATCGCGCCTTACGACGCCTACGCGTCCGATCCGCTCAGCTCGCTGATGCCGCCCGATCGCACGCACTGGTGCGGCACCGACCAGCTCGGCCGCGATATCTGCTCGCGCGTGATCGTCGGAGCGCGCGACATCCTCACGATCGCGCCGCTCGCCACCTTGACGGGCACGCTCGCGGGCGCGGCGCTCGGCCTCGTCACCGGCTATCTCGAAGGCTGGGCCGGCACGCTGGTCGCGCGTGCGCTCGACGCCGTGCTCGCGCTGCCGCTCGTGATCGTCGCGCTGCTGGTGCTTGCGGGCGTGGGCGCATCGAACCTTGCCGTCGTGCTGGTGATCGGCATCACTTTCGCGCCGCTCGTCGCACGTACCGTGCGTGCGGCCGTGCTCGCGGAACGTCATCTGGATTACGTGAGCGGCGCGCAGTTACGCGGCGAAAGCGCGCTCTTTGTGATGTTCGCGGAGATCCTGCCCAACGTCTGGCCGCCGATTGTCGTCGAAGCCACGGTGCGGCTCGGCTACGCGATTTTCGCGGTGGCGACGCTGTCGTTTCTCGGCTTCGGCATCCAGCCGCCTTCCGCCGACTGGGGCCTCGCGCTGGCCGAATCGTATGCGCTGCTCGCGGGCGGCGCGTGGTGGACCGTGGCGTTCGATGCGCTCGCGATTGGCTCGCTGGTGGTCGCGGTGAACCTGATCGCCGACAGTCTGCGCGAGGTGCTCGAATCGTGAATCGGCATCATGCTGACAACAGCGCGGGCAAGAACGTGGCCAGCAGCGTCGACAAAAACGCGGACCTGCCAGCGGAAAAGCGCCCCGCCCTCGCGACCTTCAGCGCGCCGCGCGCCGACGACGCGCTCGCGCTCGTCGGCCTCACGGTGACCTACCGCGTGCGCGGCCGCGAACGCGACGTGCTCACCGATGTCTCGCTGCGCATCAAACGCGGCGAAGCCTATGGGCTGGTCGGCGAATCGGGCTGCGGCAAATCCACGGTCGCGCTCGCCGCGTTGCGCTATCTCGCGCACAACGGCCGCGTGAGATCCGGGCGCATCGCCATCGCGGGCGAGGACGTGCTCGCGCTCGATCGCGAGGGCCTGCGCCGCTTGCGCGCGCATAAGGTATCGATGGTCTATCAAGACCCGGCGAGCGCGCTCAACCCCACGCTCACGATCGCGCGCCAGTTGAGCGAAGCCTTCGAAGCCGCAGGCGCGAGCGCCGCCGACGCGCTCGCCCAGGCCCACGCGATGCTCGCGCGCGTGCGGATCGCCGATCCGGCGCGCGTGCTGGCAAGCTGGCCGCATCAGCTTTCGGGCGGCATGCAGCAGCGCGTGGTGATCGCCATGGCGCTGGCTTCGAACCCCGCCCTGCTGATCCTCGACGAACCCACCACGGGCCTCGACGCCACTGTCGAAGCCGAAGTGCTCGCCCTGGTCGCGCAACTGCGCGCGGAACTGGGCATGGCCGTGCTGCTGATCAGCCACGATCTCGGCGTGATCGCGCGCATGTGCGAACGCGTGGGCGTGCTCTACGCGGGACGGCTGGTGGAAGAAGGCGCGACGCAGGACGTGTTCGAGCGCGCGCGCCATCCGTACACCGTGGGATTGCTGCGCTGCCTGCCGGCGCCTGGCCGCACCAAGGCGCACGGCATGCTCGACACGATCGCCGGCGAACTGCCCGCGCCCGGCACGCTCACGCACGGTTGCATCTACGCGCCACGCTGCCGCCTTGCCGATGCTCGCTGCCGCGAACACGCGCCGCCGCCGCATCGCATGGAAGCCACGCATGGCGAGCAGATGTCGCGCTGCCACTATCACGAGCGCGCCATCGCGCTGCCCGCCTCGGATGCGGCCAATGCAAGCGATTCGATCGCAGCCGATGCATCGATCGATGCGTACGCAAGCGCACCGACAGCAATGCGCGCGCCCGAAGTCGGCATACAACAGACAAACGAACAAACAGACAAAAACGCGCCGGTCGTGTTGCGCGCGACGCATCTCTCGCGCACTTTCGGCCATGGCGAGCGGGCATTGCGCGTGCTCGACGATGTCTCGCTCGAATTGCGTGCGGGCGAAACGCTGGGGCTTGTGGGCGAATCGGGCAGCGGCAAGACGACGCTCGCGAAGCTGCTGCTAGGCGTGCATACCGCCGATGCGGGCGGCACGGTGGAACTCGACGGCAAGCCGCTCGCGGCGCGCCTCGCGCGGCGCAATGCGCAGGCGTTGCGGGCGCTGCGCATGGTGTTCCAGCATCCCGATGCCTCGCTCAATCGCGCCTTGCCGGTGAACCGGCTGGTGAGCCGGGCGCTCGTGCGTGCCGCCGACGAACACCCGGGCGCTGACAACGCGACCCGCATCGCCAGCCTGCTCGATGCGGTGCGCGTGCCCATCCGCTATCTCAACGCGCGGGCGCGGCAGCTTTCGGGCGGCCTCAAGCAACGCGTGGCGATCGCCCAGGCCTTCGCGGGCGAGCCGCGCGTGGTGATCTGCGACGAGCCGACTTCGGCGCTCGATGTCTCGGTGCAGGCGGCGATCCTCAATCTGCTCGCGCGTCTGCAGCGCGAGCGCGGCGTGAGCTATCTGTTCATTTCCCACGATCTGGACGTGGTGCGCTATCTCGCGGACCGTGTCATGGTGCTCTACGCGGGCCGCGTGGTGGAAAGCGGCCCGGCGAGCGCGGTGCTCGGCGGCCCTTGCCATCCGTACACCGAGACGCTGCTCAATGCGGGCTCGTTGGCGCGTGAGCATCCGGTGGATTATGAGTCCACTGCCGGTACGTCGCCTTCGCCAGCAGGCACTGGCTGCGTCTTCAGCGCGTGTTGCCCGCGCAAGCTCGGCGCAATCTGCGACAACACCGCTCCGCCATTTGCGGAAACAGCGGCAGGCAACGCGGATGTCGATGCTCACCGCATCCGTTGCCACATTCCCGCCGACGAATTGCGCGCCTTGCAGCACGCCAATACCCCGCCGGCCACGCGCTGAAAATCAGACGAATTCGTTGTGCTGTCCGCATTTGCAACGGATTTCGCCATTCCACACTGAGACGTTTCACCGCCGATACGTTTTCAGCGATTTTTTCAGCGCCGACACCATAGGTCGATTGTAAAGTCCCCGACACATGGGCTTTTCAGGCCGATGGCATAGAACTCGCTACATCGATATCAGGCATCCGGTAGCCGCCCAGCGACGTTTCGGGGCGTATAGCGCACAGCGTCGCAGCGGGCAATCGGATGACCGGCCCCACAACATGCATGGACGTCCTGCGGTCTGCCGCCCCTTCACGGGGATACGACAATCGGAAAGGACTCCTGTATAAGCCGGCCATCCGATCAGAAAGCCGCCGTGTGCCACGTGTACCGCTTCGGCTGGCATGACAACGCGCTCCCACGATAAGGACGCACACCGGCGCAAGGCGGATTCAGCCTGACGGGGGTCGGCGCCCGCGCAGTCGTTGCGCAGCGTCAGACACAAGGCGCAAGAGAAGCGAAGCGGACACGCGCCATCGCTTCCCGGGAGGAAGTCATGAAGAACAGATCATTTCATCAGTACTGCTACGGGGTTGGCCGAGGACTCGCAATCGTCGCAATCGGCGCGGCAGGAGCCAGCGTGCTCCTGCCCGCCATCGGCGCACACGCCGAGAGCAACGTCACGTCCCCGACCTGGATTGTCGTCGCCGATGCTGCCTTGCCGGCAAGCGGTGGCGCAGTCAACGATGCCGGCATGCCGGTCGATGCCTCTGGGCCGGGTTCCGCCGGCACGGCGGGCACGGCGGGCACGGCGGGCAAGCTGTCTTCCACTCCGGGCGCGTCGCCATTCAGCGCGGACGCTCCCCTGCCCGCAAGCGGATCGGCCGGTACGGTCGGCGTGGGCGGTGCGGCTGGCGCGGGTGCAGGCTCGGGCGCCAAGCCCGGCACCGCAGCCACGACCGGCAGCGCGCCAGGCACGGAAACCGTGAGCGAAGCGTCGGACGCGGCCACGGTCTTCCTGCCGAAGAACTGCTTCGGCAGCAACAACAACGGCAATTGCGGCCAGGGCGGACGCGGCGGTTCATCGTCGAGTTCCGCCAGCGCGGGTGGTGTTGGCGCAGGCGTGTCCGGCAGCACGAGTTCGAGCAGCAGTTCGGGAAGCGGACACGGCGGAGGCACTTCGGGTGTCGGCGGCTCGACCAGCGGCTCCAGCGGCTCGGGCGGCAGTGGTAACGGCGGTGGTGGTGGCGGTGGTGGCGGTGGCGGTGGCGGTGGCGGTGGCGGTGGCGGTGGTGGCA